>JAWKVY010000009.1:0-331487 GCA_041397745.1 Hyphomicrobiaceae bacterium
GTTCGGCGGCCGTCTCATAGGCGACCTCGCCGACGACGAGCGTATAGTAGCCGAGCACCGTCGTGTCGTTCAGCGCCACGTAGGTCTGGGAGGCGCCAGCCGCCTGGCTCGTCAGCGCGTATCGCACGAGGAAGCGGTTCAACGGCTCCTTGCCGCAATCGAACGCCTCGACGTCGTGCCGTCGGGTGAGCTTGGCAATCGTCAGGCGGTCGCTCACGAACGCGTGCCGCGATCGAACGGGCTCTTGTCGCGCAACAGCTTGGTGAGCCGCGGCCGTGCGCGGGGCGGCGCGTCGAGCGCCTCCTGGAACGCGGCCCACGCCTCGGCGCTGAGACCGAACCGTGCCCTGTCCGGCAACGTCTCCTCGGCACGCGCCAGCGCGCTCTCGAGCACGAACTCGGACACCGAACGCTGCGCAGCGGCAGCCGCCTGCTGCAGCGCCCTCTTCGCCTCGGCGGTCAGCCTCAGATCGAGCTTCTCGGTGCGGTTCGTCCTGGCCATGTCGTGCGTCTCCGTCATTCTCGAAGCGCAACACGAGATGCCGGACAATGTCATGACATTTCGGCGCGGCGGGTTGACGTCTCGGAGCGCCGGGCCGTGTCAGCCGGCACGTCCCCTTCCCGTCGTGCCCGCCCGCGGGCGGTTTCCCAACGATGCCGGACGCTGCGCCGGCGCGCGGGAGCTTCAAGGGCTGACGCCCTCGGCTTCCGGCGTCGTGCCGGAGGCACGCTGCGCTACGACGCCGGGCCGCCTTGCGCTGTCGCGCTGCGGTTCCGCACCCGCTTATCCGCCGTCGCCTTTCGCCGGCATCGAAACCGCCACTGGGGCGGGTTCACAGCGAAAGGACTGCCACATGCCGACCCGTTCATCCCGTCGCCGCGCCGAGACCAGCGACACCCCGCGCCGCGATCTTCATGCCGACATCACCGCCCGCATCATTGCGGCCATCGAGAAGGACCCCAGCGAGCCGCAGATGCCGTGGCGCCGCGCCGGGACGCCGCTCTGGCTGCCGGAGAACGCGCTCTCGAAGAAGCTCTACAACGGCATCAACGTCGTCGCGCTCTGGGCCGCCGCTGAGATCCGCGGCTTCAAGTGCCCGATCTGGGCGACCTATCGCCAGTGGTCGGAGCTCGGCTGCCAGGTCGTCAAGGGCGCCAAGTCCGAGACCGTCATCTTCTTCAAGGAATTCGACGTCGAAGCCGATCCCGAGGACGACAGCGACGACGGCAAGCGCCGCGTCGCCCGCGCGAGCCGCGTGTTCAACTGCGCCGAGGTCGAGGGCTTCACGCCGCCGGACGCGCCCGAGCGTCTCGGACCGATCGCCCGCATCGCCGCGGCCGACCGCTTCATCGCGGCGACCGGTGCCCGCATCGCGCACGGCGGTGAGCGCGCCTTCTATGCCCCGTCGACCGATCACATCCAGATGCCGGACGAGGCGCTGTTCTGCGGTACCGACACCATGGACCGCGACGAGAGCTACTTCGCCGTCCTCCTGCACGAGCTGACGCATTATGCCGACATCAGGATTATGCCGCTCCACTTGGCGAACCCAATGGCGGGTCCACGGATGCGGCGCGGCATGTCGGCATAATCAGAGGGCTTCCAGGAAGGCGAGCAGCTTGTCGCTCGGGCGGTAGCGGCCATGCTTCGTCTCGACCGGTTGCGTCCTTGCGATGGCGCTCTCCTTCAGCTTCATGTCGGCGTGGATGTACATCTGCGTCGTCTCGACGGATTCGTGGCCGAGCCAGAGTGCGATCACCGTCCGGTCGACGCCGTTGTGCAGCAGTTGCATCGCGGCGCTGTGCCGGAGGACGTGCGGGGAGACGCGTTTTGAACGCAACGACGGGCATGTCCTAGCCGCCGCTTCGACGTGCCGACGCACGATGCCTTCCACGGCATCACGACTGAGTGCGGCGCCTCGATTGCTCACGAAGAGTGGGTCGCCGGGCTGGCCCCTGCGTTCGCTCAGCCAGTCACGAAGCACCTTCACGCTGTCCTTTCGGATCGGCGTCGCGCGCTCCTTGCGCCCTTTTCCCATTGAGCGGACGTGCGCTCCGTTGCCGAGGGCGATGTCGTTGCAGGCGAGCGTGATCAGCTCCGTCACGCGCAGGCCAGTCTGCACCATGAGGAGCAGGATCGCCCGGTCGCGCCGTCCATGCCACGTCGCAAGGTCGGGCGCGGCGATGACGGCGTCGATCTCGTCGCGGTCAAGATAGTCGATCGCCCGCTTCACATACCGCTTCGACGGCATGGCGAGCACACGCTGGCAGTGATGGAGGAGCTGAGGCTCGTTGACGGCCACGTACTTGAAGAACGAGCGGATCGCGGCCAGGCGCGTGTTGCGGCTGCGGGCGCCGTTGCCTCGTGTCGCCTCCAGATCAGCCAGGAAGGCGGCGACGAGTTCGGCGTCGAGGTCGGCAATCTGCAGCGCCGTCGGCATCTTGTTGCGCTGTTCAGCCGTATACCGCAGGAGCAGGCGGAACGTATCGCGGTAGCTGGCGATCGTGTTCGGGCTGGCCTTCATCTGGGCACCGAGCCGCTCGCTGAAGAAGCGCTGAAGGTAGGCGGAGAGGGTATGCGTCTTCATTGACCGGCCCTTTCCATCGTGTCTCCCGCAAGCGCCTGCTCGGCGCGTCTCGATGCCAGATCGAGCAGCTCTGGAACCGCCTCGATGTACCAGTAGGTGTGCTCCGGCTTGGCGTGACCGAGATAGGTGCTGAGCTTGATCATCTCGCGATCGGCATCGAGCCCTTTGCGATACCAGCCGATGATCGTGCGCACCGCGAAGGTGTGTCGGAGGTCGTGGATTCGCGGGCCGCGCCCGTGCTTGCAGAAGCGCTGCGCCCGCCGAAGACCAATCTCCTGGCTCACAACCGCGAAGTTGTAGCGTGCGCAGCAGTCCGTCGGTCGCTTGCCGCTCTCCATCAGGAAGAACGCATCCGCTGTGGGGCCGAGCAGCCGCGTGCGCTCGGCTCGGTAGGCACAGAGCCTTGTCACAGTGCTCGGCGCGAGCGGCACGAACCGGGCCGTGCCGTTCTTGCCGCGCCTTACTGTGATGACGCCCTCCTCGAGATCGACGTCTCGGTCGTCGAGCCCGATGGCCTCGTTGATGCGAAGCCCCGTCACGGCGATCAGCCCGAACAGGGTCGCGCACGTCCACCCCCGCATGCCGTAGCGGGACGGCAGTTTTGCCGCACGAACGACGATGGCTGCAACCTCGGCCTCCGCGTAGATGTAAGGCCGACTGCGTCTGAGCTTGCCGGCGATCAGGCCGGCGGGCGGCACTTCGGTGCGCGCATCGTACGCCTGCAGCCAACTGGCAAAGCCGCGCACCATGCCGAGTCGGGTCGACCACGTGCTGTTGCTGGCCTTGCCGAAGCGTTCCTTCCAGCTCAGGAACAGATCGACCGTGATGTGGTCGGCGCCTTCACTGTCCGCGAACCCGGTGAAGCCACGCAGCACGCGAGCCGTGAAGGACAGGTCGTAGCCGAGACTGCGCCGGACCGCGATGTAGTCGTCGAGACGTTCGCTCATCGTCGTCATGCGCGTGCCTCCTTGGCGGACCGGAGTGCGCGCTTCTCGTTCGGCCAGGAGAGCGCGATCGAGCGCAGACCGTCGACATCGTGCCGCGCATAGATTGTCGTCGACATCCGCGAGCGGTGCCGCAGCACGTCTGCGATCTCGTCGAGAGACGCGCCCTTTTGCAGCATGTCCGTTGCAAGGCTGTGCCGGAAGAGGTGCGACCCGACGTATTTCTGTGGCGGCTTGAGACCGGTGTCCGCGAACGCCTGCTTGAGCGCGGCATTGAGGATCTGGGCATCGACGAAGGGCTTGTGCGGGGGCGTGCTCGAGACGAACAGCGTCCGCGATGTGCCACGCCGGCCTTGCTGGATGTAAGCGACGATCGCCTTGCCGACATCATCGGGCAATGGCATCCGATCATGACGCTTGCCCTTGCCCCGGATGAGGATCGTGCCATTGCGCCAGTCGATATCGTCGAGCCGGATGGCGATGACCTCGGGGGCTCTCAGTCCAAGGCGCGCGAGCACCATGAGCATGGCGTAGTTGCGCCGGCCGACCGGGGTTGGAGCCCAACTGGCATCGAGCAGCTTGTCGACGTCCTCGGGCTTCAGATAGCGCGGCAGCGTGCTCCGCGCCGGCTGCCGGGTGCGTGGGATCGAGGCCGCCAGATCACGTTTCGTCTTGCCGCTCCAGAACAGGAAGCGGAACAGGTTGCGCAAGTGTGACGGCGCCGTCTTGTCGCGAGGGGCCGTGCCATCGCGGAGCGTGCGGATGAAGTCGACGACGTCACGCGTCGTAATGTCGTCGAGCCTCCCGAGCGTCTCGCCGAAGCGGAAGGCCATGAACCGCTTGAGAAAGCCGACGCTGTGACGAATCGATCCGTCCGTCAGGCCGCGCTGGTCGCGCAGATAGCTCTCGTATTCGGCCTGCAGGCGGTCGAGTGCCGTCGGCGCCTTCGTCTTTTCCTTCGGACGCTCCGCAACACCGGCCTCGACGAGCGCATCGATGAAGCGCTCCAGGCAGTACTTCATATGGTGGCGCTTGCTCGTCTGCATCGCTTCGAGCGCCCCCGCGCGGACCCGCGACAACGCGGCGCCGACGAGTTGGCCCTCCTTGATCTTTCGGCTCCGCACCTCTCGGCACAGCAGCCCGATCGCTGCATCGTAGGTTCGCAACGTACCGACGGCGTAGCCCTGATCCGTCAGCGCTTTCAGGAACCGAACCCGGTGTGGTTGCAGCCAGCCTGCCGCGTCGTTGTCCGCGGCCTTCACAGTCTTCATCGACATGATCGCCCTCTCGCTTAATGGAAGAGGGGGCGCACTATTGGTCGGGGCCGAACCTCGCGCAGCAACTGCGCTGCCGCATGGGACAAGCTGTGGACGCTTCCGGATTATGCCGGGGTCAACGGGCAGTAAGCGCCATGCTTCAAGCCATTCTCGGTTCCGCGCGGCATAATCCTGATGTCGGCATAATGCGTCAGCTCGTGCAGGAGGACGGCGAAGTAGCTCTCGTCGCGGTCCATGGTATCGGTGCCGCAGAACAGCGCCTCGTCCGGCATTTGGATGTGGTCGGTCGACGGGGCATAGAAAGCGCGCTCACCGCCGTGGGCGATGCGGGCACCGGTTGCCGCGATGAAGCGGTCGGCCGCGGCGATGCGGGCGATCGGCCCGAGACGCTCGGGCGCGTCCGGCGGCGTGAAGCCCTCGACCTCGGCGCAGTTGAACACGCGGCTCGCGCGGGCGACACGGCGCTTGCCGTCGTCGCTGTCGTCCTCGGGATCGAGATTGGCTTCGTACTCCTTGTAGAAGACGACGGTCTCGGACTTGGCGCCCTTGACGACCTGGCAGCCGAGCTCCGACCACTGGCGATACGTCGCCCAGAAAGCGCAAGCCGACGACCGCGAAGCTCGTCTGGCGGCACGCCAAGCTGAAGGTCAAGCACACGCCGGACTATCTCTCCGACGGCTGGTCGATGATCGAGATCACGGTCGCGACGCCGAAGGGCGCGCCTCTGCCGATCACGTCGACCGGCTACCGCAGTCATTTCCTCGACGAGCAGGAGCTGAACGCCGCCGGCGGTCCGGCCGGCTTCGTCATCGCCTGGCTCGACCGCGAGGCGCGCGGCAAGGCTTGGGCGCTCACCGAGTTCAAGTGGCGCCAGGGCGACCTGTTCGGATGAACCCGATCATGCGCGCAGCCGCCCCGCAGCCATCCCGCCGGTGCTACGCAGTGTCGCGCGGGATCGTGGCTGCTGATTGGTCACTAGACTACCTTGCTTCAGCGTCGCATCAGTTCGGTTGACGGATAACGTATTGAATTTATTGGTGCGGACCGCGGGAGTCGAACCCGCACGGGGTTGCCCCCTCAGGATGTTGAGTCATGGCGTTTCACTGCGCCCGTTCCATCTTGAACTCGCCCTGCGGTCCGAACACACGTTCAAGCTCGGCGACCATCGCCGCCGAAATCTCCGCCGACCTCGGCAGCAGCAGCGCCGGAACCTCGTCGCCGATCTGATCGCGCGACAGCCATTGCACTGGCCCGACCTTGAGCGGCCGACGCTGTACCATACGCAGCCCGGCCAGCTCGGATGACCGCCACACCGCGACGGACACCGCCGCGTCTGGCCCCGCCAGTTCCGCCGACATGACGAAGGCGTGCGCGCCCTTCCACACCATGAAGGCCGATACCAGCGCCATGCGGCGCTCCCGCTCGGCGAGATCGTCGGGCAGCGGCACGAGCAGCACATAGCCAGGCTCGCCAGGGACCCCGATACGGAAGCGCGGCACTACTTCCTTGCGCGCCAGGATGATCGACGCCGATAGGCGCAGTTCTTCCTCGACCACTTCACGCATGAACTCTGCTCCGTAGGCTTGGGCTGCGGTTGTGTTCGAGTGTCGCCATAGCGACCTGTTCGGCCCGAAATGAATGCCGTTCGCGCGTAGCTGAGTCGCGCGGACGTGCAGCTACCATGGGCGACAAATGCCGACGTTATCGCTCACGTTCGTGGTAGCTATTTGGTAGCTGAAACGATCGGAGAACGTCGCGTTGGCAGCTAAGTGATTGAGAACATTGGCTGGGGGACTAGGATTCGAACCTAGACAGGCAGAGTCAGAGTCTGCAGTCCTACCATTAGACGATCCCCCAACAGGATCGCGCTCCGCGCGACGGGCGGTGCCGTTCGACGGAGGCGACTGCATATCAGCGACGGCTCGCGGATGCAAGGCCGAGCCCAGGCACTCATGGACGACGTTCTTTGCCGCGCGGCGTGACCCGAATCGGCGATACGGACGACGCCGAAGCGCCGTCCGGATCTCGGGTGTCCGATTTCAGGAACGACCCCGATGTCCGGCGCGGCGAACGATGCGGGGATGGCGACCGCCACCGGCGATCCAGTCGATGTCGCAGCGACTGATGCCGATATCGTCGAGCGCGCGATCGCTCAGTCCGGCAAGGGTCGCCACCGTCCGCCGACGCTCGCGCCAATGCGTGAAGCGGCGCCACCAGTCGGCAAGTGAGAGCCCCTGTCCTGCGGCGAGGGCGCGAGCTTGTGGCCGTGCCGGCCAGACGGCATGGTGCTGCTGCATGATCGATCTCCACTCGAGAGCCGTGTTGTGCTGTCTGCCGCCCGTTTGCGGGCAGCTGGCACGTACATAGGTCCACCCAACTGACAGCCTGCCGTCAGGAGGCGGGCCGGTTGCTCGCTGCCTCCTGACACCGTGCTGTCAGGAATGCGTCGGGCGAGCCTCGCTGAGGCGCCGAATGGGGCGATGCACGCGAACTGTCGGAACCGGACGAGCTGGATCGTCCTTGCTGCGGTGGAGCCCGGTCGACGCCGCCTCAGGTCAGAAACGTCGCGCCGCCGACGCGGGGCGAGCACAAGGAAGCGAGACGATGCAGTACGCCATTCTCTGCTATCACGACGAGAAGGTCGTTACCTGCTGGAGCAGGGAGGAGGACGACGCCGTCATGGGCCGCCTCCATACGGTACACGAACGCATTGCGCGCGAAGGACGGCTCGGCCCGGTGGTCCGCCTGATGCCGACGACAGCGGCAACGACATTGCGCAAGGACCGCGATCCGCCGCTGGTCATCGACGGACCCTTCGCGGAAACCAAGGAGCAGTTGCTCGGTTTCTACATCGTCGACTGCGACGACCTCGAGCAGGCACTCACCTACGCTCGCGCGCTGGCGAAAGCCAATCCGGGCGGCGCCTACGAGATCCGGCCCGTGCAACTGTTCATGCCGGGTGGCACGTCCGACGGGACGGCGTGAGGTCTGACACATGAGCACCCGAGCCTACATCGAGACCATGATGGTCGGTGCCAGGCCGAAGGCGATGGCCGCGCTCGTGCGTTATTTTCGCGACCTCGATACGGCCGAGGAAGCCTTCCAGGAGGCCTGCCTCAGGGCGCTCAGGAACTGGACCGCCAACGGGCCGCCGCGCGACGCCACCGCTTGGCTCATCATGGTGGCGAAGAACGCGGCAATCGACGGCAAACGCCGGCGTGCGCGCGAGGTGCCGCTGCCGCCGGAGGAACTGCTTTCCGATCTCGACGACGGAGAGTCGCGCGCCGTGGAGGCCCTCGACAGCGGCAACTACCGCGATGACATTCTCAGGCTGCTGTTCGTCTGCTGCCATCCCGAACTGCCCGCGACAGGGCAGATCGCGCTCGCGCTGCGCATCGTCTCGGGCCTCTCCGTGGCGCAGATCGCCCGCGCCTTCCTCGTCGGCGAAAGCGCGATGGAGCAGCGGATCACGCGGGCCAAGGCCCGAATCGCCGCTGCCGACATCCCCTTCGATGCGCCAGGACCGATCGAGCGCGCCGAGCGTCTCGCGGCCGTCGCGGCAATGATCTACCTCGTGTTCAACGAGGGTTACACACGCGACGTTGCCGGCCACGGCCCACGCGCCCCGCTCTGCTCCGAGGCGATCCGGCTGGCGCGCCTGCTCGTCTCCCTGTTTCCCGCCGAGCCCGAGATCATGGGCCTGCTCGCCCTGCTGCTGCTGCAGAATGCCCGCGCCGCGGCCCGTTTCACGCCGGACGGCCGGACGGTATTGCTCGAGGACCAGGACCGCACGCTCTGGGATCGCACGAGCATTGCCGAAGGGCTGGCGCTGGTCGACAAAGCCATGCGCCATCGCCGGCCGGGACCTTACCAGGTGCAGGCTGCGATCGCGGCCTTGCATGCGCGCGCGCCCTCGTTCTCGGCGACCGACTGGATCGGTATCGAGCGGCTCTATCAGGCTCTCGAGGGTATGCAACCGTCGGCCGTCGTCACGCTCAACCGCGCCGTCGCGGTGTTCAAGGCGCGCGGCGCGGGAGAGGCTTTAGACCTCATCGAGCCGCTCGCCGAACGCCTCGCCGGCTACTTCTACTTTCACGGTGCGCGGGGCGCCTTCCTGCAGGCGCTCGGGCAGAGCGAAGAGGCGCGTGTCGCTTTCGATCGGGCCATCGCACTCGCCAACACGCCAGCGGAAGCGGCCCACATCCGCTGCCAGATCGAACGCCTCGGCGCCACCCCGAGCGATGGCCGGAGCCGCGGTTGACGGCAGTTACTCCTGACAGGACGTTGTCAGCAGTAATACGCTAGTGGCTCTGCTGACGAGGGCGGGTCCAAGGGAGACGATGAGATGCGTCGCGCGGATCGGCTGTTCGAGATCATCCAGCATATGCGGCGCAAGCCGACCGTGAGGGCGCGCGAGATCGCCGCCGCGCTCGAGGTTTCCGAGCGGACCATCTACCGCGATATCCAGGATCTGATGGCCTCTGGCGTGCCGATCGAAGGCGAGGCAGGCGTCGGCTACGTGATGCGGCCCGGCTTCGACCTGCCGCCGCTCATGTTCAAGGAGCAGGAGATCGAGGCGCTTGTACTCGGCGCGCGCATGGTCGAGGCGTGGGGCGACAGCGAACTCGCCGACGCCGCCACCGACGCGATCGCCAAGATCGAGGCCGTGATTCCGGAGAAGCTGCGCGACTACATGGCGAATACCGCCCTGCTCGCGCCGTCGGCCTACGGTATCGAACCGATCCGCTGCGATCTCGGCGAGTTGCGCCGGGCGGTACGCGGGCGGATCAAGGTTTCATTCGCCTACGAAGATTTCCTCGGCCAGCGTAGCACTCGGACGGTGCGCCCGTTATCTCTCGCCTTCTTCGGCCCCGTCTGGCTGCTCGCTGCCTGGTGCGAGCTGCGCGACGACTTTCGCACGTTCCGCCTCGACCGGATGGAGGGCTTCACGCTGACCGACGAGCATTTCCGCCACGAGCGTGGCAAGACGCTAGCCGAGTTCCTGCGCCGCCCGGCGACCTGGACACGAAGTTCGACGGGCGACCCGTCGAGTAGCGCAGTCAACGGTTGCGGCAGTGACGAGTGATGCACGAACGCTTCGCCTCACGATTCCAGATCGCGGCGGGGCTGAAAGGATCGCTCGCATGATGACGGCGAAGTTCGGGATTGCGAAACTCGACATGCGGAGTTGGTGGCGGCCCACGATGGTAACTGGTCGAAGCCGACCGCTGTCTCCCAAATACTCCACGGCCTTCCCGCTCAGGTAGCGAATAGGCCCACATCGATCGGACGAGTATCTGTATCCACCGATCACGGAGGCTTGAGGGGCAGACCGCCGGCAGTGAATGTCCGTGCGGCTGGTAGCGGGAGGCGGACTTGAACCGCCGACCTACGGATTATGAGACCGTCGCTCTGACCACCTGAGCTATCCCGCCTCACCATGCCCCGGTGCGCCGAGGCTGGCACGCTTCCGGCGGCGAACGCCGGAGCGGAGGTCTATAGAGATGGCCGGCGAGGCCTGTCAAGGAAGCCGTCCGCAATGGCCCATCCGACCGGCGCCGACGCAAAAGGGAGCCCTGAGGCTCCCTCCGCTCGACACCAGCCCCCTCGGCACCGCATTCGCTGAATGCGCTCTCAGGCTGCAGCGCTGCCCTCGTCGGTCGGATCGCGCAGCACGTATCCGCGACCCCAAACCGTCTCGATATGATGCTTGCCGCCGGTCGCCATCTGCAGCTTCTTGCGCAGCTTGCAGATGAAGACGTCGATGATCTTCAGCTCCGGCTCATCCATGCCGCCGTAGAGATGATTGAGAAACATCTCCTTGGTGAGCGTCGTGCCCTTGCGAAGCGAGAGCAGCTCGAGCATCTGGTATTCCTTGCCCGTCAGATGCACGCGCTGGCCATTGACCTCGACCGTCTTGGTATCGAGATTGACGCGCAGGTCGCCGGTCTCGATGACGGATTGGGCATGCCCCTTCGAACGACGGACGATGGCATGGATGCGCGCCACGAGCTCATCCTTGTGGAAGGGCTTGGTCATGTAATCGTCGGCTCCGAACCCGAGCCCCCTGACCTTGTCCTCGATCCCCGCCATTCCCGACAGGATCAGGATCGGCGTTGAGACCTTGCTTACACGCAGGGTCTTCAGGACCTCGTAACCGCTCATGTCCGGCAGGTTGAGGTCCAGCAGGATAATGTCGTAATCGTAGAGCTTGCCGAGGTCAACGCCCTCCTCGCCAAGATCAGTCGTGTAACAGTTGAAGCCCTCTGACTGCAGCATAAGCTCAATACTTTGAGCTGTTGCGCTGTCGTCCTCGATCAGAAGAACTCGCATGCCGCTCCTCTCCGAATGGTCCCTGCCCGGACCGCTGCCCCGAGATTGTCTGCCCTGACGCGCCCCACCACGCTAAGTCATCGTTAGTAAAGTAGGACCGAAACGTTAACGAAACCTAGCCAACTCCTTTCTTCTCAATCCGAACTGAACATTTTCAGACGCCCACGCCAGAACACCGCCGGACATCCGAACAAACAGGGCAACACACCCGAAACAAGCGCCACGCAACCACCGGTCGCGACGCGAGCAGAGCCCGCGCCACGCTGGACATGCGAATTTTCAGTTGGCCCCCGCCAAATCGAAGCAGCCCCCGGGCACTTCCGTCACGCCACTGTGGACGGGCGCTAGATTCCGCTTCGAATCAATACCTAACAGAATTCGCCTGCCCCCCCTAGGCTTGACTTCGCCCGGCGCAGCGCGCGGCGACCGTCCGACGACGGAGTTCGCGTTGTTGTTGCTTTACTGCAACTTAATCCGCGCATGGCATGATGGTCGCAATCCGGAAAAATCCGGCCACGCCGTGGGCGCGCTGACAGCACGCCCGTTGCGGGAAAATCGGTTCGGGTACAATCTTGCGGTTGCCGAGCCGTTTACGTCGACTGGCACGCTTCTTGACTCAACGAGAGCGAAGCCAGCGGCGGTTCGAACAGGTCAGGGGTATCGAACAATGAAGGCACGTGATGCGGCGCTTCGCCTGAAGCGCTTCGAGCTCGACGCGAAGGTCCGCAAGACCGAGGATCTCGAGCAGATGATCCGCGAGTTCGAGGGCATGGCAAGCGACCTCGAACGACAGGTGCAGGTCGAGGAGGAGCGGACCGGAATCCGCGACCGCAATCACTTCGCCTACTCGACGTTCGCACGCTCCGCCCTGCAGCGCCGGGCGAACCTCGAAGCCTCGATCGGCGATCTGCGGGAGAAGCTCGCTGCCGCCGTCGCGGAGCGGGACGCGGCACTCGCCGAATTCGAGGATGCCGACGCCATCCTTCAGGCCAGTGAGCGGCGTGGCCGCACCAGCCAGAAGCCGAGCCAACTCGCGCCGCGCTGATAGCGACGGGCGTCGTGGCCGGGAGGCGGCAGATCCCTGCCGCATTGCCGCTCCCGGCTTGCGCAGGCCCCTCGCCCTCGTGCAGGAAAGAGGCACGCCGGCATCGAGTCGGCGCATGGCGGCGCAGACGCCGACCGAAATCCTGCCCGCGGAGCCGGCGTGCGATCGAGACAAGCAGACGCAAGGGCGTTTCCGTCCCTGCACCGGGCCGGTGCCGTCGCACTCGCGGCGCTGATCCTTTCGGGCTGCGCAGGTGGACCGGAACTCGGCATGCTGGATGCCACCGGAGCGCTGAAATCGCCGCAGCCGTCCCAGGCGACAAGCGCCGCTCCCGCGAAACCGCCGACAGAAGGCGGTAGCGCCGACGGTGCCCTGTCGCTGTCGCTGGCAGCGAGCCTGTCGCGCAGCGAAGCACCGCCTCTCGAAGTCTACAGCCGGATCGTACGCCATTCACGAGGCTGCTGGCTCGGCCTCGACGGCGTGATCGAAACGAGCCACGTCCTGCATGCCGACGCCGCCCCGACCGAAAAGGGCGGCAGGGTCGTCGTCACCATCCACGAGCGCGTGGTCGGCGGCAAGTCGATCTGGGGCGCTCGCGCTTTCGAGATCGTGTTGACCCCCGCTGGCGACGCAACCGACATCGCGATGCAGAACATCAAGCTCGCAGACGACCGCGCGGCGGCAATGTCCCGGGACGTCGAGAGTTGGATGCACGATCGGCCCGGCTGCAGGTTGAAAGAGCAATCCCCGCTCGTGACAGCCGGACCACCACTACCCGTGCGGCGTCCGCCGACGCCGACCCATCTCGCCAAGCGGATGCCACGCAAACGGTGAGACGCTGCCCGTGACCATCACCGGCCGATCGTTCACGCCTGCCGAGAAGAAGCGAAAGGCGCCCGCGGGGAACCCGTGGCGCCTTCGATGCAGGCTGGCGTGGCGCCGCTCAGCCGCCGCGATAGTCCTGAACGCGCGTGGCACGCAGGCCCGGCAGGCCATGCCTGTCGATGGAGCGCTGCCAGGAGAGGAACTCATCCACCGTGAGCGTGTAGCGCTCACAGGCCTCCTCCAGGCTCAGCAGGCCACCACGCACCGCCGCCACGACCTCGGCCTTGCGGCGGATCACCCAGCGCTTGGTGTCGCGCGGGGGCAGGTCGGCGACCGTCAGCGGGCTCCCGTCAGGGCCGATGACATAACGCACACGTGCTCTCATATGCTCGGTCATGATACTCACAACGCCTTCCGACCAGTCGTCACACAGTACTGCAGCGGGCTTAATTTGCGTCTAAGACACAAAGTAAACACACCATGCTCAACTGTCTCAACTGCAACAGGTTTCGCGCGTCGAAAAGTTTCTGCGACATGGTTAACGCGCGCCCCGCGGCAGGACAGTGAGAGATGGTTCGCAAGATCCGCGCCAGCGGTGCCGGCACGTCTTGCGCGGCGGCCAGCGCGCTTGCCGGCGCTGGCGCTGTCGCGACGATTTGCTGGCTGACGCCACCGGGTGCTAACAGGTGACCTCAGGACGATCTCGAACGGCACTTGCGGCCTGGCCGGATCGTCCGCAAACGAGACAAGTGACACGGCGCCATGACTTCGCCCTCCGACAAGACAGCAGACGACGTGATGCTCGATGCCGAGGCCGCCCGGCTCCTCGCGCCGGTTCCGGCCAGCGAGCGCCGGCGGGTCGTCGTCGCCATGTCGGGCGGCGTCGACAGCTCGGTGGTCGCCGGCCTCCTCAAGCGCCAGGGGCACGACGTCGTCGGCATTACACTGCAGCTCTACGACCACGGTGATGCCAGCCGGCGTGCCGGCAGCTGCTGCGCAGGCCAGGATATCCACGACGCCCGCCGCGTTGCAGATGCCCTTTCCATCCCGCACTACGTGCTGGACTACGAGAGCCGCTTCCGCGACTCGGTGATCGACAGCTTCGCCGAGAGCTACCTCGCCGGCGAGACTCCGATCCCATGCGTCACCTGCAACACGCACATCAAGTTCCGTGACCTGCTCGATGCTTCCGCCGACCTCGGCGCGGACTTCCTTGCAACCGGTCATTACATCGCCCGCCGCGAGGGACCGCACGGGCCCACGCTGCATCGCGCGGCCGACGCCGACCGCGACCAGAGCTATTTTCTCTTCGCCACGACGCCGGCCCAGCTCGCCAGGCTCTGGTTCCCGCTGGGTGCACTCAGAAAGCAGGTCGTGCGCTCGATCGCGCGCGAATTGGGGCTTGCCGTCGCCGACAAGGCCGACAGCCAGGACATCTGCTTCGTACCCTCAGGCCGCTACACACAGGTGATCGAGAAGCTTAAGCCCGATGCGATCCAGCCCGGGGACATCGTCCACGTCGACGGGCGCGTGCTCGGCAGCCACAACGGCATCGTTCACTTCACCGTCGGCCAGCGGCGCGGCATCGGCATCGCCTCGAGCGAACCGCTCTACGTCGTCAAGCTCGACGCCGCGCTCAGGCATGTGATCGTCGGCCCGCGCGCCGCGCTGCTGACCACGACGCTGGTCATCCGCGACGTCAACTGGCTCGGTGACGCCCCACTCGCTGCCTCGGCCGGTGCTGACGGCATCAGCGTCTTCGCGCGGGTACGCTCGACGCGACCACCACAGCCCGCCACGCTCCACCACAATCCCGCCACCGGCCGCACCGAGGTTGCGCTCGTAGCCGGCGAGTACGGCGTCGCGGCGGGTCAGGCTTGCGTGCTCTACGATGGCGAGGAGACCGGCGCGCGCGTGCTCGGCGGCGGCTGGATCCAGCGCTCGCTCGCCCCGTCCGAGGCTCTGGTGCAGAACACCAACACCCACACCGTCGTCGCACGTCCCGTGACCGGAGGCCGCGGCGCGCGGTAGCGATGCGCTCGCCGCCGGGCGCATCTGCCAGTGAGCGAAAGATGGGCCGTTGCCACCTTGCGCCGGACCCTCTAAAGCCTCGGCGCCATGCGCCGCATCCACGCAGATCTCCTGCTGCTGCTGACCGCTCTGATTTGGGGCCTCGCCTTCGTCTTCCAGAAGACGGCGATGGCCCATATCGGGCCGCTCACCTTCCTGTGCGTGCGATCCGTCATCGCCGCACTGGCCCTTGCCCCCCTCGCCCTGCGCGAGGGCCGGCAGAGCGGCGGCGGTCTGGTGCCCGGACGGCTCTGGCCGATTGCGATCGTCGCCGGCACCCTGTTCTTCCTCGGCGGCGCGCTACAGCAGATCGGCCTCGTCACGGCAACAGTCACCAACACAGGCTTCCTCACCGGCCTCTACGTGGTGCTGGTTCCGCTGATCGGCCTCGCCCTGTTCCGCGAGCACGTGACGCGCATCATCTGGCTGGCGGTGGCACTCGCCTTCGTCGGAACGTGGCTGCTCGGCGGTGGCACGCTCGCCGGATTCACCCATGGCGACTGGCTCGTGGCGGCCGGCGCGATATTCTGGGCCAGTCACCTGCACGCGGTGAAGCGCTCCGGCCACCATGCACGTCCCGTCGCCTTCACGTTCGCTCAGTTCGTGGTGATCGCGCTGTTCGCAGGCGCCGGCGCCATCTCCTTCGAGCACATCGATGCGGCGCGGCTCTGGGCGGCCAGGGGTGAACTCGCCTACGTCGGGCTGCTGTCGAGCGCGCTCACCTTCACGCTTCTCGCGGTCGCCATGCGTCATACCTCGGCCGCGGAAGGCACGATCATCGTCAGTCTCGAGACGCTGTTCGCGGCGTTCGCCGCCGCGCTGCTGCTCGGCGAGCGACTGCCGGCAATCGGCTGGGTCGGCGCCGCGCTGATGTTCTCGGCGAGCCTGGTGGTGCAGGTGGCCGGGGCGCGCGCTGAGCATGCCGCGCGCAAGATGGCCAATGCTGGCACGACCTGACGCAACACCGCCCGGCCAGCCTGACCGGGAAATCATTTCCCCGCGTACAACCGCGACGCGAATCAGTAGACTAACCGCAGATAGCGGCTTGCGGGGGAGCCTGATCAATGAACATGTGGATGACCAACGCGCGCGACTGGCTCGCTGGCGGCCTGACGGCCTTCGGGTGCGCCGGCCTCATACTCGCCGGCGTCGGCCCCGGCGTCAGGTCCGACGGAAGCCCAGGCTACGCCTTCGCGGTTTCAACGGGCGCCGCCCTGGTGCTGCGCGAGGCGAGTGAGCCCGCCTTGGTCGCTCCTAACGATGCCCGCTCGATGACCTGCGTCCATGTGGTGCGGGCGGCCGGTGTCGCCGTCGGGTACCGTTGCGACACTGGTGAGCGCACTGCTGCGCTACCTGTGCTGCGCTGACCTCGACAGCGATATCGGACCATCCGGTCAACCCCGGCCGACGAATGGCATTTTCGTCGCCATGATCGTCATGAACTGGACGTTCGACGCGAGCGGTAAGCTGGCCATGAAACGCACCGCGTCCGCGACGTGTTGCACATCCATCACCGCTTCCGCCATGATCTGACCGTTGGCCTGCGGCACGCCGTGCTTCATCCGCCCACCCATGTCCGTGTCGGCATTTCCGATGTCGATCTGGCCGCAGGCGATGTCGTACTTGCGACAATCGAGCGAAATGCATTTGGTCAGCCCGGTGATGGCGTGCTTGGTCGACGTATAGGCGACCGAGTTCGGCCGCGGCGCGTGTGCGGATATCGAGCCGTTGTTGATGATGCGCCCGCCCATCGGCGACTGCGCCTTCATGATCTTGATCGCCTCCTGCGCGCAGGCGAAGCAAGCCGTGAGGTTGAGGTCGACGACCTTCTGCCAGGTCTCGATCGGCAGATCCTCGAGGTTCACCGGCGGTGCGCCCATTCCGGCATTGTTGAAGAGAACGTCGAGGCGGCCGAAGTCGGCCTTCACCTTTGCGAAGAGCTTCGGAATTTCGGCGATGACCCCGAGATCGGTCGGCATCGCCACCATGCGGCCACCGCCCGCCTTGGCCATCGCTACCGTCTTCCCGAGTTCCTCCGCGCGCCGGCCGACCAGCACGACATGAAAGCCATCCGCCTGCAACGCGAGAGCAGAAGCCCGTCCGATGCCGCTGCCCGCACCCGTCACCAGCGCTACCTTGTCAGCCATGACCGTTTCCTCTCGTCCAGCTCGTCTCGTTGATCGGTCCCGCGCGTACGACACTCGCCTCCCGGAGGCCCATCGACTACGCTCCAGCTCAACGAATAGCCGCCCATGGGCGCAACCGGAAGCCCACCCAGCACGGAGAGGAACATGGCAGCCCAGCGATCGGGAGTAACTCGGGTGGCCATCGCCGGGCTCGGTGCTATCGGCCGGACTGTAGCGGGCAAGCTGCACGCCGGCCTGCCCGGTCTCACGCTCTCGGCGGTGGCCGCCCGCGACGCCGTCACGGCCCGTGCCTGGCTCGAGGCGCAGGGCATCACGGCGCCCATCGTTCCACTGGCCGAATTGCCGACACACTGCGATTTGGCCGTCGAGGCGGCGCCCGCCGCCGTCATCGAGGAGATCTGCCGCCCCATGCTCGAGGCGGGCAAGCGCGTCATGGTGCTGTCGGCAGGCGCGCTGTTGCCGCGCCCGCACCTGATCCAGCTGGCCCGAGCCAACGGCGGCCAGATCATCGTGCCGACCGGCGCGCTGCTCGGTCTCGACGCCGTCGTGGCGGCGGCAGAGGGCGAAATCCACTCGGTGCGCATGACCACGCGCAAGCCGCCGGAGGGTCTGAAGGGCGCCCCCCACCTGGTGGAGAACCGAATCGAGGTCGACGGACTCAGCGCGCCAAAGCTGGTGTTCTCCGGCAGCGCCCGCGAAGCGGCCAAGGGCTTTCCAGCCAACGTCAACGTCGCCGCCGCGCTCTCGCTTGCCGGAATTGGTCCCGACCGCACGATGATCGAGGTGTGGGCCGATCCAACCGTGACCCGGAATTGTCACGCCATCGAGGTCGACAGTGACAGCGCCCGCTTCACGCTCGCCATCGAGAACATCCCCTCGGAGAACCCCAAGACCGGCCGTATTACGGCGCTGTCGGTAATTGCCGCTCTGAGGAAGCTCCGAGCGCCCCTAAAAGTCGGAACGTGAGCGGCATAGGCCGTTGTGTTTATCGCTGACATTGCCGAAGGCTGCGCCGGCGTGGCTTCCGCGTTACTCCCCGCCCCGCGCGAAACAGCTAAACTCATGGTTTAGACACGGCCCAAGCGCGGCCCGCACAACCATCGAGGTCATGATGCACCGTTTCCGCCTCGCCGTGGCGCTGCTCGCGGCAGCCCTCACGCTCTCGAGCCTCGCCGAGGCGCGCCCTCGCTATCGCGAGCCTGTACCCCAATACGTGGTCGCTGAAAGCCGGTTCGGGCATGGCACGGTATCGGCACCGGTCCGCATGACCAGCAAGGGTCCGCAGGTGCGATTGCCCGGCGGCACATGGATCTATTGCCGCAGGAGCTGCACTGAGACCCTGCGCGTCGAGAGCGTCGACTTCTGGGAGAACGTCAACGGCCAGACGCGCATGGACAACGAGTGCGGCATCTTCGGCTGCCTGAGACGCGGCTGGGCGTTCTGACCTTCCAGCCCGGCGCGATACCTCAGACGAGCACCGCCCAGAGCGCTGCCGCCACATTGTGCGCGACGTGAGCGATGAGGCCGTAACTGATTGAGCCGGTCCCGCGCGCTACGGCAGCCAGCATCAGGCCCTGGATCGCGATCAGCGACAGGGCGAAGATGCTCGTCAGCGGATGCAGCAGCGTCCAGACCAGCGTCGTGACGAGCGCGGCCACCAGCCAGTGACTGGCGCCGGCCAGCGGGATGAAGAGCACACGTCGGAACAACACTTCCTCGACCAGTGGTGCCAGCAGGCCGACCGCCACGAAGCGCAGGGCGAGTGCGAGCATCGCGAGCTCACTCGCCGGCATCGAGACGAGCAACCCGGGTCGGTTGCCGAGCAGTCGCGCCGTAACGAGGAAGCTGGCGAGGCCGACCGCGACCGCCAGTACCGCATCGGCGGCGCCGACTGGGCGCAGCGCCAGGGTGCCGGCGAGCGACCAGCGACGCCGAAGCCCCCAGGCGACCAGCACGGCAAGAGCCGAAGCGTAAGCCATCGTAGCGATGCCGTAGAGAACCGTACCTTGCGCGCCGAAACGGGCAAGCCAGAGCGGATCGATCGAGCGCAACCAGATTTCCCCGCCCGCGCCGACGAGCAGCATCGCCGCGATCACCGCGAGCGTCAGCACGACGGCTTCGACCAGCCCGACACGTGGCGTCTCGGACCTGGCCTCGGGAACGGAAGCAGGCATGAAGACCCCGGTGCCGTCTCAAGTGATGAACGGGTTGCTCTCGCGCTCGGCACCAAGCGTCGAAGGCTGGCCGTGGCCGCAGATGAAGGCGATGTCGTCGCCGAGCGGAAGCAACTTCGTTCTGATGGCCGAGATCAGCGCGGCATGGTCACCGTAAGGGAAGTCCGTGCGGCCGATCGAGCCGGCGAAGATCACATCGCCGACGAGCGCGAAACGGCGGGATTTCGCGACATAGACGACCGAGCCCGGCGAGTGACCGGGACAGTGCAGAACGTCGAAGACCAGTCCGGCGGCGGTGACCGTGTCACCCTCGGCCAGCCAGCGGTCGGGTGTGACGTTCTCGGCCGGGATCGCGTAGGCCCGCCCTTGCGCCTCGAGGCCCTCGAGCAGGAAGCGGTCGGCCACGTGCGGCCCGACAATCTCGACGCCGAGGCGGCGGCGCATCTCGGCAGCGCCGGCCGCATGATCGATGTGTCCGTGCGTCAGCAGGATCACCTCGGGTGTCATGCCCGTCTCCGAGATCGCCGCGGCGATCTGATCGAGGTCGCCGCCGGGATCGACCACGGCACCGGCCTTCGTCGTCTCGTCCCAGATCAGCGTGCAGTTCTGCTGAAATGGCGTGACCGGCACGATGGCGACCGCGAGGCGGGACGCGGAAGCCTCAGGAGCGTTGCTCATGCTTCATCCATCATGGTAAAGAGCTTTTCCCGCACCGGTGCGGGCCCGTCTGTTCATATCATGCTGTTCCATCTTTCGTTGGAGAAGTCGCATGCGTCACGCCGCGATCGTCGCTTTCGTCGCGACACTGCTCGCCGCCTCGCCGGCCCTTGCACAGAAGAAATGTCCTGCCAGCGCCCTGAAGGCCAGTGGCGCACTATGGGGCGTGGGAGAGATCCGCAACAATCAGGTTGTCAGTGCGATGCACCCCTGCGGCCGTCGTATCGTATGCCGCGGCGGCAATACGAAAACCGGCAAGAAGCGCAGCTGCCGCTGGGGTTGATGCCCTGGCGGCACATGCCGAGTTTAGCAGGTGAAATGCGTCAAGAGCGGGGGCCCGGAGGTCCCCGCTCGCTCGGTGTGCCCACGTCAAACTTGTTTCAGAGCTTCGCGAGGTGCGGCCTCGGGTCGACGGGCTTGGCACCGTCGCGGAGCTCGAAGTGAATTTGCGGTTGATCGACTGAGCCGGTCTTGCCGGCCTTCGCGACGACCTGACCTCGCGCGACTCGGTCGCCGTGCCTGACCAGCAGTGCCTCGTTGTGGGCGTAGGCCGAAACCCAGCCGTTGTCGTGGCGGATCAAGATCAGATTGCCGTAGCCCTGCAGTTCGTTGCCCGCATACGCTACCGTGCCGGCCTCGGCAGCGTGCACGGGCGTGCCGTGCGGCACGAGAATATTGATGCCGTCGTTGTGCGAGCCGTCCGGACGCGGCCCGAACGCCGAAACGATCCGGCCAGTCGCGGGCCAGCGGAACTTGCCCGCATTGACCGCGGCGGCGGCGGTCGCAGCGCCAGAACCGGCGTGCGTGGCCGCCGCGGCGGGGGCGCTCGCCATGCGTGTGACGTTAGAGCCGGCCGGGGGCGCGCCCGGCGCACTGCCAGACGCGCTGTTGATGATGCGCGGCTGACTGCCACCGGCGAGCGGAGCGGCAACCGGCTGTGGCCGTGTCGTTGCCGGCGCGGGCCGGATATCGGTCCGTGCCGGGACGGCGCGCGGCGGAGCCTCGGGCGCAGCGGTCGTCACCGTCTTCACAGTTGCGACACGCGCCCGCACGATGGAGCCACCGGCACCGGTCCCGCGCAGCCGCAGCTCGGTGCCAGGCATTACTTTGCGCGGGTCGGTGATGCCGTTGATGCGTTGCAGCTCGGCCGACGTGATGCCGTTGGCGCGCGCGATCCGGTAGAGGCTGTCACCGCGTCGCACGACGTAGACATCGCCGCCGGCTGCTGCCGCCGGGCTGCCTACGCGGGGCTCGAGGCGGGGAGCGCCGCTCTCCGAAAGCCCGACTGCCTGCCGGGCTCCGCTGTTCCCGCCGGGACCGGGTACGACCAGTTGCTGGCCGAGCTTCAGCGCGTTCGATGTCAGGCCATTTGCCGACTTGAGATCGGCAATTCTGACGCCGTGCCGGCGCGAGAGGCCGTAGAGCGTGTCACCCTTCTCGACCGTGATCGTGCGGCCACCGCCAACCGGCGCGGCTCCAGACGGAACCGCCGAGCGTTCCAGCGAAGGCACACGCTGCGGCCCCTTGCTCGCGGGCAATGGCGCGGCGGTGACCGGAGCATAGCGGTTGGCATTGCCGGGATAACCGACGGCCGGTTCGGCGGGAGTAGCTGCCGCCTGACGGGTCGCGGTTGCCGGCGAGCTGTAGGGCGGCTGGTAGGGCGGCGGTGTGAACCGGCGGTCGACCGGCGGTGTCGCCGCAGGGGCGGCCGCGAGATTGCTCCGGGTGCGCGGTCCGCTGTCGCGCCAGCCGGTCTCGCCCGCCGCGTCGCCCAGCGTCGAGGAACCCCCGTTTACACTACCTGTGCGATCACCCGACACACCGAGCATGGAACCGTCGAGACGCGAGATATCGGCGCTGCAAGCACCAACGCCAGTCGCGGCGACGATCGCCAGCGCGCTCGCTCTGAGATTCAGCGGCAACAGTTTACACATGATCAACGCCCGCACCACGCACCACCCCAATTCCAAAACCGATCCTTAACCACGACCGGTTAAGAACCGATTAAAGATGCCGGCTGCGACACACGGTGCGCAGCCTCGATTCCAACGCCCCGCAACAGGTGCGCGGGTGCCGGGGCGCCCGGCGGGGCCGAGGAATGAAGAACCGGGGGACGAACGCAACATGGAAACGTTCCCCGAGCTGATTTTCTACCCACGCAATTTGCGCCCGTGAGGGCGCGGGTGAGGCTTTCCTATGGCCACTTATCAACCGATGCGATAAAGAGGCGTCGTCCGGGCCGTCACCGGCGCGCTGCGAAGAATGCCTTGAGCAGATCTGCCGCCTCGCGCTCGGAGATGCCGCCATAGACCTCAGGCGCGTGATGGCAGGTGGGTTGTCCGTAGAACCGGCCACCGTGCTCGACACCACCCCCTTTTGGATCGGACGCCGCGAAGTAGAGCCGACGGATGCGAGCGAGCGAAATCGCAGCCGCGCACATCGCGCACGGCTCGAGCGTCACGTAGAGATCGAGTCCTGACAGTCGCTCCTGTCCGAGACGGCCGGCGGCCTCGCGGATCGCCAGCATCTCGGCATGGGCGGTCGGATCGCTGTCGAGGCGGGTGCGATTGTGGGCGCGCGCGACGATAGCACCGTCGGGTGCGGCGATCACGCAGCCAACCGGCACCTCGCCGAGTTCGGCAGCGCGGCGTGCCTCGGCGAGTGCTTCCGTCATATGGCTCGAACCCGGCGTGAATGGCATAAGAGCGCTCCAACAAGAGAGAACACGCAGAAGATGGCTAAAGACGACAAGGGTCAATGGCGCCCCAAGGGTCGCCCCACCCGTGCTAGCCGCCACGGCGGTAGCGCCCGTCCAGACGGCGACCGCGATGGCGGCGCCGGGGAGGCTCGGGCGAAAGGGTATAGGCCGCGCAAACCTGCGACGCGGCCGCCCCGCAACAGCGACATCAAGACCTGGCGCGCCGAGCCGGCCGACGACACCACGCCGCGCCGGCCCAGCCTCGAGGAGCGCACGCGCCATCTCAGGCCGAAGCGCGAAGGCGGCGAGCCGCGAGAGGATCGGCGGGAGCGCCGCAGCCAGGACGACCGCAAGAGCCGGGAGGGCAATCGTGACGGCGAACGGCGGACCGACCGCGATACCGGCGGTTACCGAGTCCACGATGGCGGCCGCCGGGAGACGCGGGGCTACGTCTCGCGTGAACGCGGCGAGAGCGGCCCTAGGCGCGAGCGGGATGATCGCACGCACCCGGCGAAGCCGCGCAGCACCGCCGGCGATGGCTTCAGGACGCGTGCCGATCGCGAGCGGCCGTCGGCCAGCGGCGGAAGCCGTGTGGACCGGCAGGGCAGCATGGGCGGCCATGAGCATCGCAAGCGAGGTGCAGAGACGCCCCGCAAAGCCGGTGCCCCTTCGGAGAGCATGCGGATCTCCAAGGCCATGGCGCGCGCCGGCCTATGTTCGCGACGCGATGCCGAGCGCTGGATCGAGGAGGGCCGCGTCAGCGTCAACGGCGCCGTGATCACCAGCCCTGCCCTCGATGTCGGACCGGCGGACCGCGTGCTGGTCGATGGTAGCCCCCTGCCGCCGCCAGAGCCGGTGAGGCTGTGGCGCTATCATAAGCCGAAGGGGCTCGTGACGACGCACTCGGATCCCGAGGGGCGCGCGACGGTGTTTGCCGCGCTGCCCGCGGACATGCCCCGAGTGATCTCTGTCGGCCGGCTCGACTACAGCACCGAGGGCTTGCTTCTGATCACGACCAGCGGTGCCGTCGCGCGCCATCTCGAGTTACCGACCACGGGCTGGCTCAGGCGCTACCGGGTTCGCGCGTTCGGCGTGGTCGCGCAGGAAAGGCTCGATACGTTGAAGGACGGTGTGGAGATCGACGGCGTCGCATACGGTCCCGTCGAAGCGACGCTCGATACCGTGCAGGGCTCCAACGTCTGGCTTACGATCGGGCTGCGTGAAGGCAAGAACCGCGAGGTTCGCAACATTCTGGCGAGTCTCGGCCTCGAGGTTAACCGCCTGATCCGCGTCTCCTACGGTCCGTTCCAGTTGCTCGATCTGGAGCCCGGGAAACTCGAGATCGTGCGACGCAAGGTTCTCGCCGAACAACTCGGACCGGAACTTGCCGCCGAACTCGGCCTGGACGGTGAGGCAGACGAGGCCGAGCGCCTGCCGCCCCGGCAAGGCTTCCGGCTGCGTCCGCTTCCGGGGCCAGCGCGCGAACAGGGCGCGACGCGACACGATCATGGTGTGAAGCCGAGGTCCTCCGGCTACCGCGCGCGAGACGTCGACGGCCGCAACGACAGAAAGGATTCTGGCAGCAGAGGCCGCAGCGGCAGCGAGGGCAATGAGCGCGACGGCAAGCCGCCGTTCAAGGGCAAGCCGTCCGGCTTTCGCGCCAGAGGCTTCGGTGACCGCGAGCAGACCGCCAGCGCCGAGCCCCGTGAACGCGGCGGCAAGCCGCCGTTCAAGGGCAAGTCGTCCGGCTTTCGCGCCAGAGGCTTGGGCGACCGTGAGCGGACCGGCGGCGCCGAGCCCCGCGAGCGCGACGGCAAGCCGCCGTTCAAGGGCAAGCCGTCCGGTTTTCGCGCCAGAGGCTTCGGTGACCGCGAGCAGACCGCCAGCGCCGAGCCCCGTGAGCGCGGCGGTAAGCCACCCTTCAAGGGCAAGCCGTCCGGTTTTCGTGCCAGAGGCTTCGGTGATCGCGAGCAGACCTCCGGCGCCGAGCCCCGTGAGCGCGGCGGCAAGCCACCCTTCGAGGGCAAGCCGTCCGGCTACCGAGATCGGGACACGAACGGACGCGATCGCGGTGGCAAGGCCGGCTTCAAGGGCAGGAGTGGCGGCGGCCATCGCGGACCGAAGGGCACAGGACCCTCAGGCGGCAAAGGTCGCGGTGGAGCATGAGGGTTATCGCAGGCACGCTGAAGGGGCGTGTCATCGCCGTCCCGAAGAGCGATGAGGTGCGCCCGACGTCCGACCGCGTGCGCGAGGCACTGTTCAACGTCCTCGCGCACGGTGTCCAGGACTTCTCACTCGACGGCGCCAACGTCCTCGACCTGTTCGCCGGCACCGGCGCGCTTGCGATCGAGGCGCTCTCGCGCGGCGCCAGGGCCGCCGTGCTCGTCGAGACGAGCCCACAGGCGCGCGCTGCGATCCAGGAGAATGTGACAGCGTTCGGCCTCGGCGGCGTCACCCGCATCTTCCGACGTGACGCGACGGGCCTCGGCCAGTTGCAAGGACGCGACCGCTTCACGCTGGCACTCGCTGATCCGCCCTACGGCAAGGGCCTCGCCGAAGCGGCGATGCGAAGCGCGCTGGAGGGCGGCTGGCTGGCGCCGGGTGCCGTGGTGGTCGTCGAGGAAAGCGCGGAGAGCCCATTTACACCGCCGTCGCCCCTCGTCGAAGTCGACCGGCGCACCTGGGGCGGCACGGTGGTCGTGATAGCTCGTCTGCCGTTTGCGGACGGAGTGGCGCCATCATGAACATGGCCGGTCTCGATGGCCGTCTCGGCGGCTGGATAGAGGCGATGGGCTTCGTCGTCTCGATCGCCGTGCTCTCGATCGTCTATGCGGTCGCCGTCGAAGCCGGCGCTCACGTCACAGCATTTATACTGATCTCGACTGTGATCTCCGGCGCCGCCCTCGTCCTGCTCGTCGGCCCGGGCCGAGACGGCGTCGCTATCATGATGTCGCCGGCAAGCTGGCTGCTCGGCGTGTTGCACATCCTGATGGAAGGCGCCTACTGCTTCGCGTTGATCTATCTTTCGCCTGCCGAGACGAGCCTCCTCGTCCGGCTTTCGGTGCCGGTCGCGCTGGCGACAAGCTACGTCGTGCTCTCGCGCCGTCCGAGCCGATGGCAGCTGACAGGCGCTCTGATCGTGACGGCCGCCGTCGCCGTCACGATCAGCCAGATCGACCTTGCGAGCGGATTGGCCGGCGTCCTCGCATGCATGTCCTGCGCGCTGACCGTCACGTTTCGTGCAATGGCGAGCGAGCTTCACCCGTGGAACCGGGCCGCCCGTACGATCACGGGGAAGTTGCAGGTGACAGGCTTGCTCGTTCTGATCACCGCGCTCGCGAGCCTTGCCGCAATCGGCGTCGCGATGGCGCTCGTCGCCGTTGGCGTGCTGGCACCGAACCCGGTCGTTCCGCGGGCGGCCGACTTCCTGCACGTGCCGACGCTGGTGCTTGCCGTCGTGGTCGGCGCCGCAATCTTCTCGGCGATGAATTACCTTCAGTTCTCGGCCGTGGTGAAGATCGGCACCGAGAACCTGATCATCGCCAGTGCGCTGATGCCGATGACGACACTCGCCCTGCAACAGTTGGCCGGGTCCGTGGGCCTCATCAGGGAACATGCCGTGCCACTGCACCTCGTAGCAGCGATGGGCCTCGTGATCATCGGCGTCGTCGTTGTGATCCACGGAGCGCGGCAGGGTTGAACCTCCAGCCGCGTCGTCGCGACAACCGAGCTGGACGTAAGCTTTTCAGAAACTGAACACTGCTAAATTCCGTCCCATCCTGACGCGCCAATTTGGGGGGTATTCATGCTGCTGCGCTTGGCCGGTCTCGGCCCCGTTGTCATGGCTTTCGGCCTCGGCCTCGTTCCAACTACCGACACTTATGCAGGCGAGCCCGCTCGCATTGCCGCTGCCCCGGCAACGGCGGCAACTGCCGATGCCGTGAACCCGCCACCTTTCGCCGCCGTGACCGGCGGTGAAGCAAAGTCGCCAGCCACGACAGTGCCTGGCACAAAGCCCATCGCCGCCATCACGCCGATTGCGCCCGCGCCATCCGGAGCCGCGCCAGCTGCGCCGGTGCCAACCGGTCCCGTCGTCGTCGCCCGCGTCGACCTTTCGAGCCAGACGATGACCGTCAGCATCGCGGGCCAGCCGGCCCATAGCTGGCGGATCTCTTCGGGAGCGATCGGCTATCGCACGCCGACCGGCACGTTCAGCCCGCAGATCCTTTCGAAGCATCACCGTTCGAGCCTCTACTACGGTGCGCCGATGCCATACGCGGTGTTCTTCAACGGGCACATCGCGACCCACGGCACGACGGCCGTTCGCCATCTCGGCCGGCCAGCCTCGCACGGCTGCGTGCGCCTCGACACGGCGAATGCGCGCACATTCTTCGAACTCGTCCAGAAGCATGGCAAGGCGAACGTTCGCGTCGTCGTCGAGGGCACGACCCCGAGCAATGGAATTTCGGTTGCCTCGTCACGTCGCCGCAGCACCACCGCCAGCGCCGGCTCCGGCTCGGCGATCAGCAATGGCCGCTACAGCAATTGGGCGCGTCAGGCCTTTGCTACGAATTGAGCCGCCGCAAGAGCCATGGGCGGCGCCTCAGCGCCGTCCGAACAGCCGCTCGATGTCGGCAAGAGCGAGCGCGACATAGGTCGGCCGGCCATGATTGCACTGACCCGAGCCGGGAGTCGCCTCCATCTGACGCAGCAGCGCGTTCATCTCCTCGACAGTGAGGCGCCGGCCGGCCCGCACGCTGCCATGGCAGGCCATGGACGACAGCACCGCGAGCAGCCGTGCCTCGAGGGGAGACTCTGCGTCTTCCGTCGCAAGTGCATCCGCGATATCGCGGACCAGAGCCTTGACGTCGCCTCTGGCGATGAGCGCCGGCACCTCGCGAACGAGCACGGCGTCGGAGCCGAACCGCTCGACGACCAGGCCGAGCGACGAGAGCCGCCCGGCCGCTTCCTCCACGAGACAGGCGAGGTCGTCGTCGAGCGATACCACCTCCGGAATAAGCAGGCCCTGGCGGGCCACCTCACCTGCCTGATGCATGGCCTTGAGGCGCTGGTAAACGAGCCGCTCGTGCGCCGCGTGCTGGTCGACCACCACCATGCCCTCGGCCGTCTGCGCGACGATGTACGTCTCATGCAATTGCGCGCGCGCGGCGCCTAGCGGTCGGCCGAGCAGCCCGGCATCCGCCGCTTCCTCCAGTGCGACAGGTTCGGCGCGCGCCGACGGCACGTCGAACGTCTCGAACGGCGCTTGCATGGCCTCGCCGAAGCCTCGGGGCAAACCGGAATGTCGCGGCGCCCACGCCTGCGGTGACGACGACGTCCCCGGGCGCGGCCTCTCTATGGCCTGGTCCTCGCCGGATCGCGTCGGAACGTCGGCTTGCCGATCGCCTTCCGGCGCCTGTTGCGCGATGCCACGTGCCAGCATGTCCAACGCGTGGCGCCCCCCCGAGACGGTGGCGCGATGGCCGGCGGCGGCCAACGCCTCGCGCAGCGCTCCGACGATGAGGCTGCGCACATCGCCAGGCGCGCGAAACCGCACCTCGGCCTTGGCAGGATGCACGTTGACGTCGACGGCGCGCGGATCGAGCGTCACGAAGAGCGCGCAGAGCGGCTGGCGGCCTCGCACCATCAAATCGCCGTAGGCGGCACGCACGGCACCGAGCACGAGCCGGTCACGCACCGGCCGGCCGTTCACGAAGAGGTGCTGCAGGCTTGCATCCGGCCGGTGCAGCGTCGGCAGACCCGCGAACCCGATCAGTGATATGCCGTCGCGCTCGGCCGACAGCTCCAGCGCATCGGCCATGAAATCGGGCCCCATGATGCGCCCGATACGCTTCAGCAGTCCCGCCGGCGTGGCGTCGGCGCGCGGCAGCGCGAGTGCGGTGCGCTCGCCGGTCTGCAAGGCGAAGCCGATCTCCGGATGGGCCATGGCGAGCCTCCTGACGATATCGGCGATCGCCATGTTCTCGGCGCGCTCGGACTTCAGGAACTTGAGTCGGGCCGGCGTGGCCGAAAAAAGTTCCCGCACCTCGATGCGGGTGCCCCGCGCGATCGCCGCCGGCTTCAGCGCCTGCTTCGCGCCGCGATCGACGACGATCTCGAAAGCGTCCTCCGCCCCTGCCGCCCGCGAGGCGATCGACAGCCGCGCGATGGCGCCGATCGAGGGCAGTGCCTCGCCGCGAAAGCCGAGCCAGCGGATATCGAACAGGTCTTCCTCGGAGAGCTTCGAAGTAGCGTGGCGCTCGACGGCGAGGGGCAGCTCGTCGCGCGCGATGCCGCAGCCGTCGTCGGTGACACGGATCAGCGCGACGCCGCCCGCCGCCGTGACGACCTCGATGTCACGCGCGCCGGCGTCGATGGCGTTCTCGACCAGTTCCTTGACGACACTCGCCGGCCGCTCGATCACTTCGCCGGCGGCGATGCGATTGATGGTCTCGGACGTGAGCTGGCGGATCGGCATGGGTGCCTCTGCAGAGAGAAGACGCACGCAACACCACGAATCCCGCGAATCAGGCGAGTTGAACTCCGGGACGACCGGGTTGGACTAGCAGCTCAGCGTGTAGCCGTCGCTGCCATCCGCTCGCGCGTCAACACCTTGGCGAGTTCGACGGCCGGCTGATCGAATGGGTCCACCCCCATCAGGCGGCCGGCGATGATCGTCTCCAGCATGAAATGCATCAGCATTGCACCCATCACCTCCTCGTCGAGGCGCGGCAGGTCGAACGTACGCACTGGCCGGCCGGCACGAGCCAACGCCTCCGGCACGGCATGGGATTGCGCGGTGACGATGTCGCCGATCGTGCGCCCGGCAAAGGCGTCGAGGCCCGCGAGGCGGGCGAGGCCGTCATCGAGCCGCGGTCCCTCGCCGTTGCGGGCGATACGGATGATCGTGATCACGTGCTCGCGCGGGCCGTCCATGAACAGCTGCAGCTGGCTGTGCTGGTCGAGCGGGCCGACGCAGGCGACGGGCGTGGTGCCTACTCCGCCCTTGCCGAGGCTTTCCGCCCAAAGCTGCGCGAACCAGTGGCCGAGGCTCGCCAGCCGATCGGCGTAAGGCATCATGACCTGCACGCGGATACCCTTGCTGCGCGAGAGCGCGACGGCGACGGCGGCTCCGAGCGCAGGTGGTGGCAGGGTTGCATCTGCGCCGCTCGATGCGGACGCGATCACCTCGGCCAGGACGCGCCCCGCGCCCGCCCGCAGCGCCACCGGGTCGAGACCGCGTGCCATCGCCGGAATGAGGCCGACGTTGGTCAACACCGAGAAGCGCCCGCCGACCCCCGGGTGATGATCGAGACATGGCACGGCGAAGGCATCAGCGAGATCGCGCAGGCCGTTGCGGCCCTCCCCGCGCGGTTCGGTGACAAAGAGCATCTGTCGACCGATGTCGGCTTCGCGACCGGCCCGCTTGAGCGCATCAATGACGGCGATCGCCTGGGCCAGCGTCTCCGGCGTGCCACCCGATTTCGAGGTGACGACGAAGCGGGTCGTGGCGAGATCGAACCCGTCGAGCGCCCTGGCCAGCGTGTCGGGATCGAGGTTGTCGTAGAAGCGCGTTCGTGGCCGGCCGCGCTGGCGCTCGTCACCGAAGCCCGGCACGTTCCACCCCGCGAGCTGGGCCAGCGTCTTGCCACCGAGTGCCGAGCCGCCGGTGCCCAGAAAGACGATGGTCCGAGCGCCGACCGAGAGCGATTCCAGCGCAACACGGGCAGCCGTGATATCCTCGGTGGCGGCAGGCAACCCGAGTAGCGCGAGCGAACCCTCGGTTGCTTCATCCGCCAGCCGGCGCACTTCATTGGCGGCCCTGGTCTGCCACGGCGCCAGTTCGCTCTCGCCGAGGCCGTACGCGCCGATGACTGCGGCCATCGCACCGTCGACCGACTGGCGATAAAGGGAAGCCTCTGTTGCGGGAGGGTAGCTCGTCATCATATTTTTCCCGTTGTCGGCGCCAACTCGGTCGTGACGGGTCCAACTACCACGTCCCCTACGGCCGGGTAAGCGTTGCGGACGCTGCCACTACACCAGGCGAACGCGAACGCGAATCGTCGTCCGGCAGCGTCGTGAAGCGCGCGTGAAGCCGCTTCTCGAAACGCGTAGGAACGTTTTAGGGTCGTCCGGCGTTGCCGGCGATGATGTTCGAAAGGAGCTGATTCATGCGCGCAGTGATTACTCTCACGCTGATCGCCCTCTCAGCCGGCACTGCGATGGCGCAGATGACATCCGGCGACGCGGATATGTTGAACAACAAGGGCGAGAAAATCGGCGTCGCGCGGTTATCGAGTGCCGGCAAGGCGACCGTGATCCGCCTGACGCTCAAAGCCGGCGCGCTTTCCCCCGGTTGGCACGGCATCCATCTGCATCGCGTCGGCGATTGCTCCGACCACGCGTCGTTTCAGGCGTCGAAAGGTCATATCAGCCATGGCAGCGAAAAGCACGGGCTACTCAATCCCGAGGGACCGGAGGATGGCGACCTGCCCAACATCCACGTCGCTCAGGATGGATCAGTCACCACGGAGCTCGCGGTCAATCTTCCGCTGGAGGGCGACAACGGACTGAAGCAGGGCGATGGCTCGGCGCTCGTCATTCATGCCAATCCCGACGATCACAAGACACAACCGATCGGCGGTGCCGGTGCGCGGGTCGCATGCGGCGCGATAAAATAGTCGGTGGCTTGGGCCGGGTGATCGGCGACACGGTGTGATCAGCGCAGCCGCCGGTCACCCCCCAGACTTCGCGCTTGCGGACAGCCCCTTCGGCTGACCCACAACGGTGACGTGCAGCGCATCAGCCTTTAGCAGCGAGCGGGCCACGCGCTTCACGTCCTCGAGCGTTACCCTCTCGATCTGTGCGTTGCGCGTCGAGATGTAGTCCATTCCAAGCCCTTCGACCTGCACGCCCAGCAACTGGCTTGCGATCTTGCCCGATGTGTCGAAGCGCAACGCGTAGGAGCCGGTCAGATAGCTCTTGGCCGCGGCCAGTTCCTCCGCCGTCGGCCCCTGATCGGCGAGCCGCTTCAACTCACCGCGGATGACGTCGAGTGAGCGACCAATCTCCTCATTCTTGGTGGCGACGCCGCCCGCGAACAACGCGGAGTGCTGGAAAGTCTGCAGATAGCTGTAAACCGAGTAGGCGAGACCACGCTTCTCGCGTACCTCCGTCATCAGCCGAGACGCGAAGCCGCCACCGCCGAGGATGTGGTTCAGCACGAAGGCGGTCATGAAGTCGGGATGCTTGCGCGGGAGGCCGGGCAGCCCGAACATGGCGACCGATTGGGGAACCGGGAGCTGGCGCACGTCGATCGCGCCGTCGCTCCTCGGCTCGATGCGCGGCACGGGCACCAGATCGGCGTTGGCCGGCAGCGCCCCAAAGACCTCGTCGAGAAGCTTTCCGAGCGACGTCGCGTCGATGTCGCCGACCACGGCGACCTTCAGTGTATCACGGGCGAAGACCTTGCGCTTGTAGCCGAGAAGATCGTCACGCGTGATCGTGGCGACGCTTTCAGGCGTACCGGACGACGGCCGTCCATAGGGGTGCCCCGGGAACAGCGCATGCGTGAACGCCTTGCCGGCGACCTGGTTGGGATCCTTCGCCGCAAAGGCGAGCGAGGCGAGGAGCTGACGCTGCAGTCGCTCGACCGCGTCGGCATCGAAACGCGGGCTGGCTAGCGCCAGCTTCAACAGAGCGACCGCCTCGGCGCGGTTGGCGGTCAGAGTCTGAAACGTGCCATACAGATGATCGGGATCGTCCTCGAAGCTCATCTTCATGGCGATCTCTTCCATACGTTCCTGGAAGGATCGCGCATCCAGATCGCCAGCGCCCTCGTCCATCATGACGGTGAGGAAATTGGCAAGGCCTTCCTTGCCCGCAGGATCCTGTGCGCTGCCGCCATCGAAGGCGAAGCGCATGGTGATGAGCGGCACCGAATGCTGCTCCACGAGCCAAGCCTTGATGCCGCCGGGGCTCGTCACTTCCTGGATTTTCATAGCGTGCGCCGCTCTCGAGTAGGTTGCGATGGCGCCGATCAACAGAACGGCGATGACGGCGAGCCGCTCGAAGCGTGCCCAGGCGTGAAGCCCACGACGAAGGGCAGTGGCGAAGTGCATGCTGCTACTCCCGAATTGCACACGAGCCCGAAACACTTCTAGCTGCGGCCGGCCGGTGCCGCGGAAGGCGCGGCGGCCTGAGACGCTTCGGGTAGAAGACGGCCGGTCACCGATCGCTTCAGGTCGAGCCAGCGCGCGGCGGCAGCCTTGATGTCCGCGGCGGTGATCTTCGCGAGTTCGGCCGGCCAGGTGTCGATGTCGGCGACCGTCTGGCCGACGACGAGCCCCCAGCCATAACGGCGGGCGAGCGCCGTTTGACTGTCGCTCTCGTAAATGTACTCCGCGATGTAGCTCTTGCGCGCACGGACGACCTCGGCATCGGTCACACCGTTCGCCTTGATGTCCTCGATCACGGCATCCATGGCGCGCTCGAGCGTGTCGAGCGAAACGCCGTCGGCCGGCACCGCGTAGAGCGCGATCTTGCCGCTGTCGAGCCCGCTGCCGTGATAGTACCCGCCGGCATTGGAGGCGAGCTTCTGCTCGACGACGAGTTTACGATAGAGCCGGCTCGTCGAGCCTGATGAAGCGATCTTCATCAGCAGGTCGAGCGCCTCGGCCTCTCCCTTGCCAGCAGTGACGTAGCTGGGCGTCACATAGTAGCGCCGGAGCACCGGCTTGCCGGCACGCGCATCGACATAGTCGACACGGCGCGGCGCCAGAGGCGGTGGGTCGGAGGCTCGCGCGCGGGCGGCGATCTGAGCACCTGCCGGCACCTTGCCGTAGGTCTTTTCAGCGAGCGCCTTCACCTCCTCGACCGTGACGTCGCCGGCAACCACGAGGATCGCATTGTTCGGCGCGTAATGCCTCTTGTAGAAAGCGAGCGCATCGGCGCGCGAGAGCCCTGCCATCTCGTGCATGAAGCCGATCACCGGAATGCGGTAGGTGTGATTTGGATAGAGTGCCTGGTTCATCTGCTCGTCGAGGATGGAGCCAGGATTGTTCTCGATCCGCGAACGGCGCTCCTCGATGATGACGTCGCGCTCGGTCAGCACCTCGGCCTCGGCAAGGCGCAGGTTGACCATGCGATCGGCCTCCATGGCCATCACCTGCTCGAGCCGGTCCTTGGCGATGCGCTGATGATACGCGGTCGCATCCTGGCTGGTGAAAGCGTTGTCCTGGCCACCGAGCCGCGCGACGATCTTCGAGAATTCGCCGGAAGGCAGCTTGTCGGTCGCCTTGAACATCAGGTGCTCGAGGAAGTGGGCGATGCCCGACTTGCCACGCGGCTCATCCGCGGCGCCGACCCGATACCAGACCATATGTGTCACGACAGGTGCGCGGTGATCGGGGATGACCACGGCCTGCATGCCGTTGGCGAGGCGGAATTCGCCGACCTTCGGCGCGATCGCCTGGGCGACGGCCGGCGACAGTGGGCTTGCGAGCATGAAAGTGGCTCCGATCGTGAGCGCGGCAAAGAGGCGGCTGCGAGTGCTTTTCGACATCTGAACTGACCTTGCGGCTTCGCGTCGGATCGCGGCGGCGGCGGGGGAACGACGACGGGCCGCCGATCCGCGTCAGGCTCCTCGTGACGCCGGGACCGTCGCCGCTGCGCGACGCTGGCGAAGATGGGAGCGATTGCGTGCCGATGCAAATGACAAGGTGTTCATGCACCCACCCTGCGCGACGGTGCCATACCGACCGCCGGCTGTGAGGTGAGGACCGGCCGACCAGGCGGCGTTGCCTAATGCGCCTGCCGCTTCAGGTTGTCGTTGATCATGTCGCGACCGGTGAAGTTCTTGAGGATCGACTGACGGCAGGAGCCGAGCGGACCGTCCTCGATGCTGTCGTTGTTGTTGAGGCGCGCCTTCTCGCGGGCGCGCTCGCAGAACGCGGCATGCTCGCGCTTCAGGGCCGCGTCGCGATTGGCTTTTGTTTCCTCCGGGTCGACCGGCCAGGCGGCGTCACCGCCGAGCGAAGCGGTCGTCTGGGGAGCCGAGCCTGGCTCGGGCAGGCGGGCGTTTTCCGGCGGCAACACGAGACCGGGGCGTTGCGGCACCCTGGCCTCGCCCGTCTTCTTGTTGTTGATGTCCGACAGCCCAACCATGTCGAAGAGGCCGCCCTTGAATTCGACCTCGGTGCCGCCGCAACCGGCGACAGACAGGGCGAGCGTGATAACCACCGCCAGCGTCGCGGCGCGCGGCCCGACCCTCAGCTTTGACGCGATGAGCGGCATCGTCCCCTCCATCGTGTGTTCCAACGGCTGACTTCGCTCACGCCGATATGCGCCCGGCCCCTGTGCCGGCCCGATACCGTGGCACGCGACAACCCGCATCACACGCCACCCCACACAGCGCAAGTGCTGTGGCAAATTTGCGGCACAATGCGCCGTCAGTGCCCGGCCGCTGCAGGTGTCTGCTGCCGTTCGCGGCGATTCGGCCACAGAGAATCGTACAGCAGCAGCCCGACACCGGCAACGATCGCCACATCGGCGATGTTGAAGATGTAGGGCCAGCGCAGCCCGAGCGCGTGCGGCTGGATGTAGTCGACGACGCCGCTGTAGATCAGCCGGTCGAGTGCATTTGCCACTGCGCCGCCGATGATCAGGCCGAGCCCCGTGGCAGCCGTCCGTCCGCCACCGCCGCGAGCCAGATAGATCCAGAGGCCGAGTGCGACGAGCAGCGCGAAGGCGGCGAGCAGCAATTGCCCCTCGCGCGCCGCCTGCGGAAAGAGGCCGTAGCTGATGCCGGGATTGAGCGTGTAGATGAAGTCGAGGAACGGCGCGACCGCAATCCGTCCCTTGTCTTCGAGCTTGACGACATGGACGATCCACCATTTGTGCGCCTGATCGATCAGGAACACGAGGCCGGCTATCAGCAGGCCATAGCGCGAGAGCCGGCCCCAGAGCCAGCCGCCGGGTGATGTGGCCGCCATCGCTCAGGCACCTCCGCGCAAGATCTCGCGGACGGCTGCGGCATCCCGCGCCGACAGCGTCGGATAATCGGGATCTGCGCCGACATCGGGCGTGATCCGCCACGAGCGCTCGCACTTCGTCCCCTCGGCCCTCTTCGGAACCACGGCGACGCCCTTGACGTCGGGCAGGCGGAAGGCATCAGCCGGTCCCTCGCCCGCCGCCACCGTCGCGGCCGAAGTGATCGCGAGTTCGGCAAGGTCCAGTCCTGCCAGAGCCTCGCGGACCGCCGGATCAGCAACGAACACCTCCGGCGCCGCCTCCAGCGACGACCCCATGCGCTTCGCCGCCCGCTCCACCTCCAGCGCGCCGGTGATCACCCGACGCACCTCGAGCACGGTGTCGAAGCGCTTCGCCAGCGCATCGTTCCGCCAATCGGCGGGGGTCTCGGGGAAAAGTTGCAGATGGACCGAGCGCGCTGTCTCGCCGTGTCGCGACAACCAGGCCTCTTCCGCCGTGAATACGAGGATCGGCGCCATCCATACGGTCGTGCACGTGAAGATGTGCTCGATCACCGTCAAAGCTGCGCGTCGGCGCAGGCTCGATGGCGCGTCGCAATAGAGCGCGTCCTTGCGGATATCGAAGTACAGCGCCGACAGGTCGGTGTTCATGAATTGCGACAGCAGCGACACCACCTTGCGGTACTCGTAGGTCTCGTAGGCGCGTCGAACCAGGCCGTCGAGTTCCGCCAGCTTGTGCAGCATCAGCCGTTCCAGCGCCGGCATGTCGGCGTAGGCCACGTCGTCGCCTGCTTCATGGTGGGCGAGCGCGCCGAGCATCCAGCGCCACGTGTTGCGCAGCTTGCGATAGCTCTCCGACATCGTCTTGATGATCTCGGGGCCGATGCGGAGATCGTCCGAGTAGTCGGCGGCCGCCACCCAGAGCCGCAGGATGTCGGCGCCGGATTTGGCGATGACGTCCTGCGGGGCGACGCCGTTGCCTGCCGCCTTGGACATCTTGAGCCCCTTCTCGTCGAGGCAGAAGCCGTGTGTCAGTACGGCCTCGTAGGGCGCACGTCCTCGCGTGCCGCAGCTTTCCAGCAGCGAGGAATGGAACCAGCCACGATGCTGGTCCGAGCCCTCGAGATACATCACCGTATCGGACCCGCCGTCGATCTTGCGGTGGATGCCCTTGAGGCCCGGGAACTCGGCGTTGTTCTCTAGCGTGAAGGCGTGCGTCGAACCGGAATCGAACCAGACATCGAGCACGTCCTTGACCTGCTCCCACTTGTCGAGATCGCCGGCCGGCACGAGGCCGCCGAGGAATTTCTCGCGCGCGTCGGCGACGAACCAGGCGTCCGCGCCTTCTTGATCGAAGGCCGCCTTGATGCGCTGGATCAGCTCGGCCGACTTGGCGAACGTCGGCCCCGGCGCCAGTTCGTCCGTCTCGGTGTTGCGGAACACCGTGATCGGCACGCCCCAGGCGCGTTGGCGCGACAGCACCCAGTCGGGGCGCGCTTCGATCATGCCGCGCAGTCGGTTCTGGCCGGAGGCGGGCACAAACTCGGTGTCGGCGATGGCTTTCAGTGCCACCTGACGGAGCGTCTGGTTGCCGAGCGAGCCATCCGCCGTCGCCTTGTCCATGTAGACGAACCACTGCGGCGTGTTGCGGAAGATGACCGGCTTCTTCGAGCGCCACGAGTGCGGGTACTGATGCTTGAGGCGGCCGCGCGCGATCAGGGCGTTGGCCGCGACCAGCGCCTTGATGACGACGTCGTTGGCGTCGCCCTTCTTGCCTTCATCCGTGATCACCTGATGGCCGGTGAAGCCGGGCGCATCGTTGGTGAACTTGCCGTCGGGGCCGACGGTGAACGGGATGGCGGTGTCGATGCCGCGCTCCGCGAGCATCTTGCCGGATGCCGTCCAGATGTCGAAGTCCTCGCGGCCGTGACCCGGCGCGGTGTGCACGAAGCCCGTGCCCGCGTCGTCGGTGACATGGTCGCCGTCGAGCAGGGGGACTTTGAACCCGTAGCCGTTCGCAAACCCCAGGAGAGGATGAGCGCACTTCATTCCACCAAGCGTCCCGGCTCCAACAGTCGCACGCTTTTCGAAAGCCTCGACCTTGGCAGCCCTCATAACCGCTTCCGCCAGCGCATCGGCGAGCAGGTAGCGGTCCCCGACCTTGGCCCAATTACCTTCCGGCGCCGCAGTGACCTCAAACACGCCGTACGCCAGCTTGGAATTGAAGCTGATCGCGCGGTTGCCCGGGATCGTCCAAGGCGTCGTCGTCCAGATGATGACCGACGCGCCATCCAATGGAACCGCTGTTCCCTGGGAGGTGCTGACCACCGGAAACTTCACGAACACCGTATCCGACTGGTAGTCGTGATACTCGACCTCGGCCTCCGCCAGCGCCGTCTGCTCGACCACGCTCCACATCACCGGCTTCGAGCCGCGATAGAGCAGGCCGTTCATCGCGAACTTCATCAGCTCGCTCGCGATGGTGGCTTCCGCCGTGTAGGCCATCGTGGTGTAGGGGTTGGCCCAGTCGCCCTCGACGCCGAGGCGCTTGAACTCCTCGCGCTGCACGTCGAGCCAGTGCTCGGCGAACGCGCGGCACTCCTTGCGGAACGCCGCCATCGCCTCCGGGTGCGAGAAATCGGGCTTGCCCTTGCCGGCCGCGCGGTACTGCTCCTCGATCTTCCACTCGATCGGCAGGCCGTGGCAGTCCCAGCCCGGCACGTAGTTGCTATCGAAGCCGAGCATCTGCTGGCTGCGCGTGACGAGATCCTTGAGGATCTTGTTGAGCGCGTGCCCGATGTGGATGTTGCCGTTGGCGTAGGGCGGGCCGTCGTGCAGCACGAACTTCGGCCGGCCGGCCGCATCCTCGCGCAGCTGCTTGTAGAGGCCCTGCTCCTGCCAGCGCTTCAACAGCAGCGGCTCGCGCTCCGGCAGGCCGGCGCGCATCGGGAACTCGGTCTTCGGCAGGAACAGCGTGTCGGACCAGTCGCGGCCCTTGCCGGCCCCGGTCCCCACGTCCGCGGCCTCGCCCGCCCTGTCGCCGCTTTTCTTGGCCATGTCGTTCTCGGCTCGTTCCAGAATCGTCTCGTCACATGTTGCAGCGCCTTCTAGCAACGCCACGAGTGCGACGCAAAGCAGTTCCCGCGGCCGGTTGTTGGCGCAACAGGAACCGCCGCACCCCCCCGGCGTTTGCTGCTGGGGGGACGCAGCCTATGCGCCGTCCTGTCTTCGGGATGGGCCTTCGGGCACCCCTTTCCCGCCACGAACCAGAATAAGGAGCTGATCATGAGCTTCCTGCGAAGCACCCTCGTGCCGATTGCAGCCGTCATCGCGGCAGCGACGCTCTCATCCCATCCGACAAGCGCCACGGCCGCGCCGATACCGGCCAGCCGCGCCATGACCGGCGATACGTCCATCACGCTTGTGAGTGGCGGACATCACACCTGCCAGCGTCACTACGTCCCGCGCTGGCGGGTGGTCGCGCCACACCGGCACGTCGGCCCGCGCAACATGCCCGTCGCGTGCGGCAAGCGGTGGCGCGGCCGCGGCCTGCCGCCCCGTCATCGCGAGCGCGGCTGCTTCAAGCTCGGGCCGATCTGGTACTGCCCATAACGGTCGCGCCTGGACGGAGGCCGGGCGGGGTGGCGACAATGCCACCCGGCCCGGCGATCCGCCCGGCCATCGACGCCTCGTCGCCTTGACTCGTGAGCGGGCCGCGCGCAAGCAGCCTCCAAGTCGCGCAGTTCCCGGCACCACGACGAGGCACCATGAGCCTGCTCGCCATCCCGTTTCCGGAGATCGATCCGGTCGCCTTCTCACTCGGGCCGGTAGCCGTACGCTGGTACGGTCTGGCGTATCTCGCCGGCCTCGTGCTGGGCTGGCTCTACATCCGGCGGCTGATCAGCGAGGATCGCCTTTGGCCGGCCGGCCGGGCGCCGTTCCCGGTCACGGCCACCGACGATCTCCTGCTGTTCATGACCATCGGCGTGGTGCTCGGTGGGAGACTTGGCTCCGTGCTGCTCTACGAGCCCGGCTACTACCTGCGGCATCCCATCGAGATCTTCATGATCTGGAAGGGTGGCATGGCTTTCCACGGCGCGCTCATCGGCACCGGTGCGGCGATCTGGCTGTTCGCGCGCGTCAAGAAGGTCTCGGCGCTGTCGACGATGGATCTCTGCGCGGCGGCAGTGCCGATCGGGCTGTTTTTCGGCCGGCTCGCCAACTTCATCAATGGCGAGTTGTGGGGCCGCGTGACGACCGCGCCATGGGGCATGGTATTTCCGGATGTCGGCCGCTATCTCGGCTCGCTGCCAGAGGCGCAGCGTCAGGCACTCGGCTGGAACCCGCTCGATCCGCGTCACCCGAGTCAACTCTACGAGGCGGCGCTCGAGGGCCTCGTGCTGTTCATCGTGCTGCGCGTACTTACGCACCATCGCGATGCGCTCAAAAGACCAGGCCAAGTCGTCGGCACCTTCCTGGCCGGCTATGGCGTCTTCAGGTCTACCGCCGAGTTATTCCGCCAGCCTGACTCGTTTCACGCCTTCACGGCCTGGGGGCTGACGCCCGGCATCGTCTACTCGGTGCCGATGATCCTGCTTGGCATCGCATTCATTTGGAACGCGCGGCGGTCCCAGGCGGCGGGTGCGACGGCGTGAGCGGCCACCCGCCCTACGATCCGGAGGCGCGTCGGGCAACCCCGTTGGCGAGCTGGCTCATCGAGGCGATCGGGGGGAGCACGATGCCTCTCGATACCTACGTGCACCATTGCCTGTTCCACGAGCAGCACGGCTATTACACCACGCGGACCGGTCTCGGTGTCGACTTCACGACATCACCCGAGATCAGTCAGGTGTTCGGTGAGCTGCTCGGCCTGTGGTCGGTCGCTGTCTGGCAGCAGATGGGTCGCCCGAAGCCGATCAGGCTCGTCGAACTCGGGCCCGGCCGTGGTACGATGATGCGTGACGCCTTGCGCGCCGCGCGTCTGGTGCCCGAGTTCTTGGCAGGGCTCCGGGTCTGGCTCGACGAAGTGAGCCCGGCATTCGAGGCACTCCAACGCGAAACGCTCGCCGATTGCCCGGTCCCGATCGAATGGCGGACGGACCCGCTTGCGGATCCTGGCGGAGCGACCATCATCCTCGCCAACGAGTACTACGACTGCTTTCCGATTGCCCAAACCGTGCGGCAGAATGGCCGATGGTACGAGCGGCACGTCGCGGTCAGCGAAGGTCGTCTCGCATACCGCCTGACGCCGGTCCCCGCCGAGCGCGCCGGCGCCGCGGAAGCTCTCGGCGATATGCCGGACGGAACTGTCGTCGAGCACCACGGCTTCGCGCCAGCCTGCCATACGGTGGGCGCGATCGCACACACAGCGCCGGTCGCCGTTCTGGCAATAGACTATGGGCACGATGGCAATCCGCCCGGCGACACGCTGCAGGCCATGCGCCGCCACGCCTACGAGCATCCGCTGACCTCGCCGGGCGAGGCGGATCTGACCAGCCAGGTGCCGTTCGGCGCACTTGCCGCGGCCTTCGCGCAAGCCGGCCTCATCGTCGACGGGCCGGCGACGCAGGCGGAATTCCTCGGTCGCCTCGGCATCGTAGAGCGAGCACAGCGATTGATGCACGCCAATCCGGCGCGTGCGGCGGAGATCGAGGCGGGCGTCGCGCGGCTCATCGCGCCGGGCGGCATGGGGACGCGCTTCAAGGCGCTCGGCGCCAGATCGGGCGGCCTGCCAACGTTGCCGGGATTTTGAGGTTGCAGGGATCAAGGGACAAGCTACAGGAAGTACGACGTCCTGAAACCCGCGTGTCGTTCGCCATGCCCAGCCCGATCCTCGCCGACAATCTTGCCGCGCTCACCGGCATCCGACATGGCTTTTTCACGCGCGAGGGCGGTGTGTCGGGCGGCATCTATGCCTCCCTCAACGTCGGGCTCGGCTCCAGGGATGACCGAAGCCGCGTGATCGAGAACCGGGCGCGCGTTGCCCGCCATCTCGGCGTCGCGTCTGGTCGGCTGTCGACAGCCTACCAGGTCCACTCCGCAGAAGCCCTGGTCATCGACCGCCCCATCGAGGACGATCTGCCGCGCGTGGACGCGCTCGTCACGCGCACGCCCGGCGTCGTCCTGGGCGCGTTGACAGCCGACTGCTGCCCAGTGCTGCTCGCCGACCAGGTCGCCGGGGTCGTGGCGGCCGCACATGCCGGCTGGCGCGGCGCGCTATCCGGCATCGTTGCGGCGACGGTCGCGGCCATGGAAGGCATCGGTGCCGAGCGCTCGCGCATCGTCGCAGCCATCGGCCCGACCATCACGCAGGCGAGCTACGAGGTCGGTCCCGAGCTCGAGGCACGGTTTCTCGAATCCGATGCGGCGAATGCCCGGTTCTTCACGCGGCCCTCTGTCGACGCCCGCCCCCGCTTCGACCTTCCGGGATTCGTGGCGTCCCGGGTTGCAGCAGAAAGTATCGGTGGGATCGGGATGGCCTGCTCGTGCACCTACGTTAACGAGGCCACCTTTTTTTCCTATCGGCGCACAACCCATCGCGGCGAGAGTGACTACGGACGCCAAATCTCCGCCATTGTCGTGGCCTAATCGCCCAATCCACAGGTTTGGCGTGTCCCGGTCCGCGCTCGTGGGCCGATGCACGCTTTTCGCGGACGTCGCGGCTGGACGATCCGTGGCATGCTGGCTAGAGGGTGAGTCGTATCAATTCCGGAGATTCGTAGCGTCACGCCGCAGGTTAGTACGTCGGCGCCGGACAACAGCGGGACATTAGAGGGGGACGTCAGCGTGACGACCATCGATGCTGCTGTGGCAAGGCGAGCCTCCTGGCGGGCGGCACTGGGCCTTTCCACCATTCTCGTCGCCGGCGGCCTCGCCGGCTGTGGCTCGAGCTCCAACATCCTCGGTGGCGAGCAGGCCGCCGTCGCACCACCGCCGCTCGCTGCGACGGGCTCTGCGGCGCAACCAGCCAAGTCCGGCCGCCGTATCGCACTGTCGCCAGTGATCGGCGCACCCGAGCAGGTTGCTCAGCAGATCGCCAGCGCGCTCAACGCCTCGGCCGGCCGCCAGAACGTCGTTATCGTCGGTGCCAACGAGCCAGCCGAGTTCACGCTGCGGGGCTACATCGTCGCCGCCGCCGAACGTTCCGGGACCAAGGTCTCCTATATCTGGGACGTGTCGAGCCCAACCGGCCAGCGCGTCAACCGCATCACCGGCGAGGAGACAATCAAGGGTGCGGCCGCCAAGGATCCCTGGGCCTCGGTCTCACCGGCGATCGTGCAGACCATTGCCGACAAGACGGCGGGCAGTCTCTCGACCTGGCTGATCAGCCAGCCGGCATCAGCCGCGCCGGCTGTGCCGGTGGCATCGGCCGCGCCCGCTGCCCCGCCAAGTGCCGCCGGCGCGCAACCGACACCGACACTTTCCGCCCCGCGCGTCGCCAGCGCCGCGCCGACCGCCGCCCAGGCAACGGCCAGCCTGCCGAAGGCGACCGGTCCGGCCTCTGCATTCGTGCCGAAGGTCGTCGGCGCGCCGGGTGACGGCTCGACCGCGCTCGCCCGCGCCCTGCAGGAAGAGCTTCAGCGTAACGGCATCGCGCTCGCGGCCCAGCCCTCGACGGCAGCCCACAAGGTCGAGGGCAAAGTGGCGATGGGCCAGCCGAAAGACGGCCAGCAGACCATCAAGATCGACTGGGTGCTGACCAAGCCGGACGGCTCGTTCGGCGGCCAGGTCACGCAGAACAACGCGATCCCCGCCGGCTCACTCGACGGCGCCTGGGGACCGACGGCGGGCGAGGCGGCCAAGGCTGCGGCCAAAGGCCTGATCGAGCTCATCGCCAAGCCCACTGCGACCAACTGATCTGTCGGCAGCCAGCGTGCCTCTCGTGCATCGTACATATCCGCAGTGACATAAATCCGACATTTTCCAGCGCCCCGGGCGGTTTACAGCCCGGGGCCCGCTTGCTAAGAGCCGGGCGTCTCGAGGACATCACAACGGATCAGCGATGACCGCCGACGGCCGCCACGACGCTCAACACGAGATCAAGCTGGTGGCTGGCAACAGCAACCGACCGCTGTCGGAGGACATAGCGCGGCACCTCGACATGGCCCTCACCAAGGGCGTTTGCCGCCGCTTCGCCGATATGGAAATCTTCATCGAGATCCACGAGAACGTGCGCGGCCGCGACGTCTACGTGCTGCAGTCGACGTCGTCGCCGACGAACGACAATCTGATGGAGCTGCTGATCCTCATCGATGCGCTGAAACGCGCGTCGGCCCGACGCATCACGGCCGTCATCCCCTACTTCGGCTACGCCCGACAGGACAGGAAGCCGGGTCCACGCACGCCGATCTCGGCCAAACTGGTGGCCAATCTGATCGAACGCGCCGGTGCCGACCGGGTCATGACCCTCGACCTCCATGCCGGTCAGATCCAAGGCTTCTTCGACATACCGACCGACAACCTGTTCGCTGCGCCGGTCATGACGCGCGACATCAAGGAGCGCTTCGAGCTCGACAATCTCTGCGTCGTCTCGCCCGACGTCGGCGGCGTGGTCCGCGCCCGCGCGCTCGCCAAGCGCATCGATGCGCCGATCGCCATCTGCGACAAGCGGCGCGAACGGCCCGGCCAGTCCGAGGTGATGAACGTCATCGGCGCCGTGAGGGGCAAGCGCTGCATCCTCATCGACGACATCGTCGATTCCGGCGGCACGCTCTGCAATGCCGCCGATGCGCTGCTCGAGGCCGGGGCAAAGGAAGTGATGGCCTACATCACTCACGGTGTGCTGTCGGGCGGCGCCGTCGCACGCATCGCCGATTCACGGCTGAAGAGCCTTGTACTCACCGACTCGATCCAGCCGACCGAGGCGGTGAAGGCAGCGACGAACATTCGTATCCTCTCGATCGCACCACTGATCGCCGACGCCATCAACCGCACGAGCCGCGAGGAAAGCGTCTCAAGCCTGTTCTACTGAACCAGGGGCTTTTCCTCGGGTGTGTGGCTGCCAATATGCGCGCCACGTCACCGTCAACCGAGGAGCCACCCGTGACCAACCGTTCCATCGACCCGAAGATCAACGAACAGCTGGAGGCGGCCGCGTTTCGCCGCCTGCTCGAGCATCTGCGTACGCGCTCCGACGTACAGAACATCGATATGATGAATCTCGCCGGCTTCTGCCGCAACTGCCTCGCCAACTGGTACGCCGAGGCCGCTGCTTCGACCGGCATCCAGATCGAGAAGGACGAAGCGCGCGAGCGCATCTACGGCGAGCCCTACAAGCAGTGGCAGGCCAAGCACCAGCGCGAGGCGAGCGCGGAGCAGAAGGCCGCCTTCGAGAAGAACCGGCCGAACGAGCACTGATCGGGCTCTTGAGCGCGGCGCCGTGGCCGTGCCCGGCTTCACTCCTGCTCGACCTCGTGCGTGGCACCGCGTTTGTATGGCGCATACTCGGCGAGAGCTTCGATCTCGCGAGCGACGTGATGACGCTCGGTGTCGAGGTATCGGGCGACGGCTTGGCGAAAGCCGCGATCGGCGATCCAGTGGACGGAGTGCGTGGGCGTCGGAAGATAGCCGCGCATCAGTTTGTGCTCGCCCTGGGCGCCGGCTTCGACGCGCGGCAGGTGGTGGCGTATCGCGTACTCGATCGCCTGATAGTAGCAGACCTCGAAATGCAGGAACGGGTGATGCTCCGTTGAGCCCCAGTAACGGCCATAGAGGCAGTCTCCGCCCTTCAGATTGAGCGCGCCGGCGATCGGTCGACCGTCACGTGTGGCGAGCACGATCACGCAATGCTCCGCCATCGTCTCGCCAAGCCGCGAGAAGAATGCACGATTGAGGTACGGCCGGCCCCACTTTCGGCCGCCGGTGTCCATGTAAAATGCGTGGACCGCGTCCCAATGAGCTTCCGTGATGGCCGCGCCCTCGATTGTGCGGACTTCAATGCCTGCTTCGACAACGCCCGAGCGTTCCCGCCGAATCGCCTTGCGCTTGCGCGAGGAAAGCGTCTGGAGAAACGTCTCGAAGTCGACATAGCCCCGGTTCTGCCAGTGGAACTGCTGGTCTGTGCGATGCAGGTAACCGACTTCACACGCCGCTCCCATCTCGGCGTCGGTGAGAAAGGTCGCATGCACCGACGAGATGCCGTTGCGCCGGGCGACCTGGGCGGCGCCCGAGGCCAGCGCCTGCCTTATTCGGTCCGCATCCGCGCCGCTGCCGGCGAGCAGGCGAGGCCCGGGCACCGGTGTGAACGGCACCGCAATCTGAAGCTTTGGATAGTAACGGCCGCCGGCCCGCTCGAACGCCTCGGCCCAGCCGTAGTCGAACACGTACTCGCCCTTGGAGTGCGACTTGAGGTAGGCCGGTGCGAGCCCCACGATCCCGGCGTCTTCGCCGCCGTCCCGTCGCAGTACCAGATGCTGCGGTTGCCAGCCGGTGCGCGGGCCGACGCAACCCGAATCCTCGAGAGCCTTCAGAAATGCATGCGCAACGAAAGGATTGAACGTGGTTGGAACCGGATTGGCGAGACGATCCCAATCGGCAGCCGGCACCGAGGCGATCTCTGAGACGACAGAAAGCGTCAACGTCGGCTCGCTGGCGGCGTTGGAGACGCCCGTCGTGGACTTTCGTTTCGACATCGACCCTCGGATCCCCGCGCGATCATCGAGATGGGCAGCCGCAGCGCCCGCCGCAAGTGTACGCCATCCCGGGGCATCCGGCTTTCTCCGGGCGGGGGACGGTGTCATAGGCGAGTGAGACGCTAGACCGTTGCGCCTCCCCGTCCCGATGAGTATGTTCCGCGCTCTCCGGGCCCACCCCTCTGGCGTGGTCCCCGGCATGGGGCGTCGCCAAGCGGTAAGGCAGCGGTTTTTGGTACCGCCATTCCCAGGTTCGAATCCTGGCGCCCCAGCCAGCCGGCTCGAATGTCGGCTGCAGCAGCCTGCTTCGGAGTTGCCGTGGCGACAGGCCCACTTCTTGCTTCTGCGTCTGCACGGAAAGCAGAAACGAGGTGGATCCCATGCAGGCGCTCAATTCTGGAACGTTCACCGACATTTGCTGGTTCGAGCCACAAGCAGGCGAACGTCGGGAGGCACGCCAGCGCGCTGTCGACATTGCCGCCGTCAACCGCAGCTTCGCGGCCAAGGCCGGTCCTGCGGAGGATCTCGTCGCGCGAGTCTTGGCGACCTACGGGCTGGCCGCAGCCGCCAGCGTCCTCATGATCTGGATCGCCTCGCTCGTCGCCTGAACTCAGGCTCCCCCGATGCCGCTCCGGTAGGCGGGACCATCCGCCTCGATGAAGCCGGCGTTGGCCTCGCGCAGCTTCGCTGCCGCGTCGTCATACAGGAACGGCAGGAAGGCGAAGCGACGCCCCCGCGTCACCTTCGAGACGGCGTGCAGAAGCGAGCACGAGAACACGACCGCACCACCGATCGGCGCCTTGAAGCTTCTCGGCCCATACTCGGGAAAGCTCACCTCGCCGCCATCGAAATCCGCGTTGAGGTTCACGGAGACCGCGAAGCGGCGATGCGCGGTGCCCTTCGTCGTGTTGTCGCGGTGGGCGCGGAAATGACCGCCGTCCTCGGCCGCGTAGCAGGACACGATGTAGCGCTCCATGCGCGTCACCTCGAACTGGTGGGCGCGGCGGATCATCGGCACCACACGCCGCACGAAACGACCCTGCAACTCCGAAATCAGCGCCGCATCTTCGATGTTGAAGTCGCGTCGACGCTTGTGGCCATGATCGTGCGCCTGCACGGTGCGCCCGTCGACCTCGCGCATGAAGCCCGATTCCTCGCCGCCATTGGCCTCGTAGAGGCCGATCAACCGCTCGCACAGTGCGGGCTCGAACACATTCGGAAGAACCAGGATTGGCGCCTGTACCTCGAAGCCCGCCGAGCGCGAGGCGGGAGGCAACGCGTCGATGAGCGCGAGGATTGCGGCGATGTCGCTGCGATCGGCTGCAAACGGGACCGAGGCGATGACGCGCAGTGTCGGATCGAGCATCACCCAGAGCTGGCGCACCTGCACCTGGGCCCCCTGCTCGGCTTCCTCCCTCGGCAGCGCGCCGTACAGGCGTGAAACCTTCCCGTCGAAATCCCAGAAATAGCGGTAACCCGGATACCGATCCGCGACACGCGTCTCACGCTCGTCACCAGCATCACAGCTGACACCGAAGAAGCAGGCATTGGTATCGTCGAAAAAGGCCGGCCGGCTTCTCATAGCCTGGATGGCGGCCTTGGCGTGACCATCCGCGGCGGAGCCGAACAGGCACAGCAGCACATAGCGGCCGCCGGCGGTATCGAAGGCGTAACGCGGGTTGGCGAACGAGCGCTGATGAAACCACGGTGCCGGATCGCCCGGCGTCAGGCGGGTATAGGTCGGCATGAACGAACTCCAGGGCCGAGCGGTCCTTGCAGCGGCACAGCGGCTGGAGGCTATCACCGAGGCAAGAGTTGCGGAAGATCCGCCACCGGTCACACCGCCTCGGCGAATTCGGTGTCCGGAGCCGGGCCGAGACCCGCGACACCTCGCCAATCGGGCAGATCGCAGAGAGTCGGGTCGATGTAGGTGTGGTGCCAGAGCTGGGTCGCGACCACCGCGACGAGGCCGAGTTCCATCGACGAGCGTCGGTAGAGGGCGGTCGGCAGTTTCGCATAGTCGCGCTTCCAGCGCGTGACGGCTGCCGGATCGAAATAGCCGGTTTTGCGCAGCGAGTCCTCGCTCAGCAGATCGTCGACGTACGCGAGGCGATTCTCGATGAAAAAGCCGTCGAGCGGCGCGCGGAACATGCCCTTGGGCCGCCATGCCACCTCCTTCGGCAGCCAGCGCTCGGCCAGTCGGCGGAGCAGGTACTTCTCCGTCATGCCCTTGAGCTTGAGCTCGGGCGGCACCTCGGCGAGAAGATCGAACACGGCCTCGTCGAGGAACGGGTAGCGCACCTCGACCGACTGGCTCATGGCGATGCGGTCGCCTTTGAGGCTGAGCAGTTGGCCGGGCAGGTGGATGCGCCCACCCCAATAGAGCGCCTTGTTCAAAGGATCGTAGCGTCTGACCCGGTCGAGATCGGGGGCCAGCGCGGCATATGGATCGAAGCCCGCGAGACGGTCGTGCATGGCGTCCGAGTAGAAGCGGAAGCGCGAGACGTTCAATAGGCCGTAGAAGTCATGATAGGCGTTGGCTCCGCCAGCCGAAGCGATGCACATCTGCTGGTGTCGTCGTGCCCGCTCATCGAAACCGAGCCATCGTCCGAGCCCGTCACGCGCCGCGCCTTCGAGCAGCCCGCCGGTGAACGCGCCGACGCGCCCGAGCAGTCGATTGATCTTGAACCATGGATAGCCGGCAAGCCACTCGTCGGAGCCCTCGCCGGTGAGCGCCACTTTATAGCCCGCCTCGCGCACCTTCCCCGCGAGCATCATCAATGCCGTGCAGGACGTGTCGGTAACCGGGCTCTCGGTCGCCACGATGAGGCGCTGGTAGTTGGCGACGATCTCCTCTGAGCCGCAGGCGACGACATAGGGCTTCGCGCCTAAATGATCGGCGACGACGCGAGCCTCGGCGGTCTCGTCGAGCTTCGGGTCGCGGATCTGCACCGTGAAGGTCGGCGGCGTGTAGCCAAGCACATCCCTGGCGAGCGCGACCACCATGCTCGAGTCGACGCCACCCGACAGGTACGAGACCACCGGCACGTCGGCCCTCAGCCGTCGGGCGACCGACGCTTTCAGCGTCGCCTCGAGGCGGTCGACCCAGTCGGCCTCCGTCAGACCGCGCTGCTCATTGCCGGCATCGGGAAAGTCCATCTGCCAATAGCGGCGCTCCGCGATCTCGGCAGTCTCGCCGTCTCGACCGAGGTCGATGGTCAGCATCCCTCCGGGCGGCAGGATCGAGACCCCCGCGAAACAGCTCGCCGGTCCCGGCACGGCGAGGAAATTGAACAGCTGATCGATCCCGCGCGGATCGGGCTTCGCCTCGACAAGGCCCGAGGCGAGCAATGCCTTCACTTCGGAAGCGAACACCAGCCACTCGCCTCCGCCGCGCGAGACGCGGGCGAAGTAGAGCGGTGCGATGCCGAAGCGATCGCGCGAGAGAACCACCCGACGGCGTCGCTCGTCGATGAGGGCGAACGCGAACTGGCCCCGCAGCTGAGCCGGCATGTCGAGACCGTGCTCCTCGTAGAGATGAACGAGCAGCTCGGTGTCGCAGTGTGTACGGAACACGTGACCCTTTGCCGCAAGCGCGGCCCGTCGCTCGACGTGATCGAACAACTCGCCATTGTAAACCACCGAGACGCTGCCGTCCTCGTTGGCGATCGGCTGCTGGCCGTCGGCGAGACCGACGATGCTGAGCCGGCGCATGGCGAATCCGATGCCTGGACGCTCGAGAAAACCGTCCTCGTCCGGGCCACGGTGGACGAGGGCGAATGCCATGCGTTCCAGCACGGCGCGCGGGACGGGGCGGCGATGCGTCAGGTCGATGAGGCCGGCGATTCCGCACATTTCTCGCTGTTCCGTTGAAATGCTGGCCGCAGGTGATCACCCCCGACGCGGTCTCCGGAGCGATGCAGGAGATGCCGTTGGGTCGTCCGGCGGAAATCCACGAATACAGTCTCCGGTGACGAAATCCAGCCGTCGGGACGCGATAGGTTAGCGAAAACAGCCGCAGCCAGCAGACGGCGCCCTGAGCAGACGACGGATCATCCGCCAAGCGCCGTTAACCTCGCGCCGATGATTCCGCCCGAGCCGGGTTGGCCGCCGGGACTTGGCGCGCTACATGCACGCCGGTAGCCTCGCGATAGCCATCGAGGCGGGATGCACTCGATCAGGGTGCCGGAAATCCGCGCCACAGAGCACCGCTACCGCGATCTAGCGAGGTCGAGGACCATGTCGGCAACTGCTGCTGCCCCGTCGCAAGCTGCGCCCCGCCGCATCAGCGGCTCCGAGATCGCCGCCTTGAAAGAGGCGCGCGACAACTCGACGAACATCTTCTATCTCGGCCAGGTCTACGTGATCATGCTCGGCGCCATCGCGCTCGCGGCGTGGTTCTTCACCTTCCAGCAGGCGGGTGGCGCATCGTTCTGGTGGAACATCCCCGTTACCGTCGCCGCCGTGCTGGTGATCGGAGCCTCGCAGCATCAACTGGGTGGCGCGACGCACGAGGCGACACACTTCACGTTGTTCCGCAATCGCGTCGCCAACGAGTTGGTCTCGGACTGGCTCTGCATGTTTCCCCTCTATTCGACCACCTACCAGTTCCGGCTGCATCACCTCGCCCATCATCAGTTCGTCAACGACCCCGAGCGTGACCCCGATTTCACTCAGTTGAAGGACAGCGGCCACGATCTCGACTTTCCGCTGCCGCACATCGAATTCCTGAAGGCGCTGGCAAGCCAACTGTGGCTGGTCAGTCTGGTCCGCTACACGCTGACACGGGCCCGCTACAACGGCCTCGGCGTCGACCACAACCCCTATCGGGACGAGACGTTGAAGGGTACCCGCTGGCCCAACGTCGCAATCGGCGTCTATGCGGTGATCATCCCCGTAGTGCTTGGCATCGCCAAGCCACTTATCGGCGCTTGGGCTGTGCTGTTGGTGCTGACCGGCGCCGGTCTCGCCACCATCGCTTTCCTGGCCCGCCTGCGCGAGGAAGACTTCCCCTCGTCGCACATCAAGCCGGTGGTTTCCCATCGCACGACCGCAATCAGCCGCGTCGTCTTCTTCACACTGCTCTATAGTGTGATCGGCTTCATCGAGGCGACGACGACGATCCCGGCTTGGTACTACTATCTCGTCCTGTGGGTGTTGCCGCTCTTCACGACCTTCGCGTTCTTCATGATCATGCGCCAGTGGGTGCAGCACGGCAACGCCGACCGCGGGCGCTTCACCAACACGCGCACGTTCCTGGTCCACCCGCTGATCCGCTACGCCGTATTCCCGTTCGGCATGGACTACCACCTGCCCCACCACATTTACGCGGCAGTGCCGCACTTCAAGCTACCCGAGTTGCATGATCTGCTGATGCGCAAGGACGAGGGCTACGCGCGCGAAGGCCTGGTGGTCGAGGGCTACTTCCGCTCGCCCGCCCCGGAACGCGGCAACCCCACCGTCCTCGACGTGCTCGGGCCGAAGTACGGCAAGCGGGGCGACGAGGTGTTCATCGCAAGCGACGCGCTGGAGCACGCCGACATCGTCGACAAGGCACACATCCGTGCCCACGAAGAAGAGAGTATCAAGCGCGGCATGAATCGATAGCCGTTTCGCCCGCACGTCGGCCACTGTGGCAATCTGCGATCTTCCGAAACTTCGGTGAGGGGTTTCCCGCCGGGGCCATGTGCGGCTAGCATGGGCGCCGAGCAACCACCGCCCGGACCGATGCACTTCTCCGCACTTTCGCTTGCCCGCAACGCGCTCTCGTTGAACGCGCGCTGGCCCCGCCAGTGGCGCGATCCCGCGCCGCGTACTGCGTATGACGTCGTCATCGTCGGAGCGGGCGGCCACGGCCTCGCTACCGCCTACTATCTGGCGAAGGAGCACGGCCTTGCCAACGTCGCCGTGCTCGAGAAGGGCTGGCTCGGCGGCGGGAATACCGGCCGCAACACCACGATCATTCGCTCGAATTACCTCTATGACGAGAGCGCCGCGATCTACGAGCACGCGCTGAAACTTTGGGAAGGGCTTTCAGCCGAGCTCAACTACAACGTCATGTACTCGCCGCGCGGCGTCATGATGCTCGCTCACAATCACCACGACGTGGCGAGCCTCAAGCGTCACGTCTACGCCAATCGACTGAATGGCATCGACAACGAGTGGCTCACTGCCGAAGATGCGAAGGCGTTCTGCCCGCCGCTCAACATCTCGCCCGATATCCGCTACCCGGTGGTCGGCGCAGCGCTGCAACGCCGCGGCGGTACAGCTCGACACGACGCCGTCGCCTGGGGCTATGCGCGGGCAGCCGATCGCCTCGGCGTCGATATCATCCAGAATTGCGAGGTCATGCGCATAGTTCGCGGCCACGGCGGCGAGGTGACAAGTCTCGAGACGACGCGCGGTACGATCCGCGCCGCAAAGGTCGGCGTCGTGGCAGCCGGGCACACCTCGGTGGTGATGGCACGTGCGGGTCTGCGGATGCCTCTCGAGAGCTTCCCGCTGCAGGCGCTGGTCTCCGAGCCGGTCAAGCCGGTGTTTCCCTGCGTCGTGATGTCGAACACGATCCACGCCTACATTTCACAATCCGACAAGGGCGAACTGGTGATCGGCGCCGGCACCGATCAGTACGTCTCCTACAGCCAGCAAGGCGGTATCCAGGTCGCCAGCCACACGCTCGATGCCATCTGCGAGCTGTTCCCGACGTTCCGTCGCATGAAGATGCTGCGCAACTGGGGCGGCATCGTTGACTGCACCGCAGACCGTTCTCCGATCATCGGGACAACGCCGATCCCTGGCCTCTTCGTCAATTGCGGCTGGGGCACCGGCGGCTTCAAGGCCACACCCGGATCAGGTCACGTATTCGCCGCCACCATCGCGAAGGGCGAGCCCCACCCGATCGCCGCGCCATTCTCCCTCGACCGCTTCGCCACCGGCCGGCTGATCGACGAGGCGGCCGCCGCCGCAGTCGCGCACTGAGGAGCCTCGCCATGCTGCTGATCCGCTGTCCCCATTGCGGCGAGCGCCCCGAGATCGAGTTTCGAGCCGGCGGCGAGGCCCACCTTGCGCGCCCAGCCGAGCCTATGACCGTCGGCGACGCCGAGTGGACCGCGTTCCTGTATTATCGCGCCAACGTGAAGGGCGAGCAGGCCGAGCGCTGGTGCCATGTGCACGGCTGCGGGCGCTGGTTCAATGCCGTCCGCGACACGGCGAATGACCGGTTCGTGGCGACCTATGGCGTCGGCGAGCCACGCCCCGGGGGCGCAGGTGGAGCCGCTCGATGAGCCAGCCCTTCCGCCTCCCGACCGGCGGCCGCATCGACCGTTCTTCACCGCTTGTGCTCACCTTCGACGGGCGTGCGGTACACGGTTTCGCCGGCGACACCGTCGCCTCTGCCCTGCTCGCCAACGGGGTTCATCTGGTCGGTCGATCGTTCAAGTATCATCGGCCGCGCGGCGTCCTCGCCGCCGGCGTCGAGGAGCCCAACGCACTGCTCGATGTCGACCGCGGCGGCGGCAGGCGGGAGCCGAATGTCCGCGCGACGGTGGCGGAGGCCTTCGCTGGTCTCGCAGTCACCAGCCAGAACCGCTGGCCGTCCCTGGAGCGGGATCTTGCCAGCATTGCCGACCGGCTGCCGCCCGTCATCGGCGCCGGCTTCTACTATAAAACATTCATGTGGCCGCCGAAGGCTTGGGTCCGCCTTTACGAGCCACTGATCCGTCGCGCGGCCGGTCTCGGCCGGGCACCCGACGGCGCCGATCCCGAGCGCTACGAGCATCGTCACGCCCATTGCGATATTCTCGTCGTCGGTGCCGGCCCGGCCGGCATCGCCGCCGCAATGGCCGCCAGCACCGCGGGGCGGCGCGTCATCCTCTGCGACGAGCAGGCCGAACCGGGTGGCGCGCTGCTACACGACCAGACGAGCGATATCGACGATCTTCCGGCACAAGCATGGCTGGCGGACGGTCTCGCCACACTCGCCCGACGCGCGAACGTGCGCCTCCTCGCCCGCACCACCGCCGTTTCCTACTATAATCACAATCATGTCGCGCTGGTCGAACGTCTGACCGATCATCTAGCCGAGCCCCCGGCCAGCCGGCCGCGAGAGCGGCTGTGGCAGGTACGGGCGCGCGAGGTCGTGCTGGCCACCGGCGCGCACGAGCGGCCGCTGACATTTCCCGACAACGACCGGCCGGGCATCATGCTTGCCGAGGCCGTGCGCATCTACATCAACCGCTACGGCGTGCTGCCGGGACGACGGATCGTCGTCGCCACCAACGGCGCTTCGGCCTACGAGACGGCGATCGACGCACGACGGGCAGGCGCCGCTGTCAGCATCGTCGATACTCGCGCGTCGGACCGGATCGGACCCGAGCTCGACGCAGCACGCGCCGCTGGCATCGAGGTGCTCGCCGGCTTTGTCCCGATCGGCTCGAAAGGCCGCCACCGCGTCACTGCACTTCGCGTCGCCCGCCTCTCGCCCGATGGTGCCTTGCCCGATGTCCCCGATGCGCGCGACCTGGCCTGCGACTGCGTCGCGGTGTCGGCTGGCTGGACACCGGCCGTGCACCTTTTCTCGCAATCGCGTGGGCGTCTCGAGTTCGATACGGCCCGCGACGCCTTCTTGCCCGGATCGTCGGTTCAGGCGGTTCGTTCGGCTGGCGCGGCAGTCGGCCTTTACGATCTTGCCGCGTGCATCGCCTCCGGCGCGCGCGCGGGTGCTGAATCGGCCGGCGCTCCAGTGCCGCCTGCCGTTCACGCCACACCCACGCTGACGGGGTTCGCGCCGCTGCCACCGGACCTCCCGCTGCGCCTCGGCGGCAAAGCATTCGTCGACTTCCAGAACGACGTGACCGCAAAGGATCTCGCGCTCGCGGTATCCGAGGGCTTCGAGAGCATCGAGCATGTGAAGCGCTACACCACGAGCGGAATGGCGACGGACCAGGGCAAGACATCGAGCATGGCGACGATGGGCCTTGTCGCGACGCGCCGTGGACTTGCCGTCCCTGCGGTCGGCACCACGACGTTCCGGCCACCCTACACGCCGGTCAGCTTCGGAGCCCTGGCCGGCCAGAGCCGGGACCGACTGTTCGATCCTGTCCGCACGACGCCGGTGCACGACTGGGCGGCAGCGCAGGGTGCGCGGTTCGAGGACGTCGGTAGCTGGAAGCGCGCCCATTACTTCCCGAGGGCAAGTGAAGACATGGCGGCAGCCGTGCGGCGGGAGACGATTGCCGTGCGCGGCTCTGTCGGCCTGTTCGACGCCTCCACCCTCGGCAAGATCGAGGTCGTCGGCCCTGACGCCGGCCGCTTCCTCGATCTCATGTATGCCGGCATCATGTCGACGCTCGCTGTCGGGCGATGCCGGTACGGGTTGATGCTCAAGGAGGACGGCTTCATCCTCGACGACGGGATCGTTGCGCGCCTCGCCGACGACCGCTTCCACGTGACGACGACCACCGGCGGCGCTGCGCGCGTTCTGGCCCACATGGAAGACTACCTCCAGACCGAGTTCACGACGCTCCGCGTCTTCCTGACCTCGATAACCGAACAGTGGGCGGTGATCGCCGTACAGGGCCCCAAGGCGCGCGAGACGATCGCGCCGCTCGTCGATGACCTTGATCTCGTCGACGCCGCATTCCCGCACATGAGCATTGCCCGCTGCCGCGTCGCCGGCGTGCCGGCACGACTGATGCGGGCCTCCTTCACCGGCGAGCGCGGCTTCGAGATCAACGTGCCGGCTGACTACGGCCGTGCCGTATGGGAAGCGGTTTTCGCGGCCGGTCGCGCGCACCAGATCGCGCCCTATGGCACGGAAGCGATGCATGTGCTGCGCGCCGAGAAGGGTTTCATCATCGTCGGTCAGGAGACCGACGGCACGGTGACACCCGACGATGTTGGTCTCGCGCGCCTGGTCTCGGTGAAAAAACCCGACTTCGTCGGCAAGCGATCACTCCGCCGACCGGATCTTTCCAGGCCGAACCGCAAGCAGCTGGTCGGTCTGCTCAGCGATGCCTTCCACGAGCAGCTCGACGAGGGCGCCCAGATCGTGGCGCACACCGGCCAACCGATCCCGATGACGATGCTCGGCCATGTCACATCGAGCTACATGAGCGCGTGTGCCGGCCGCGCTATCGCGCTCGCCCTCCTCGCCGACGGGCGCCATCGCATCGGCGAGACCGTGCATGTGACGACCGCCGACGGTTTCACCCGGGCAACCGTCGCCAGGCCGGTGTTCATCGACCCCGAAGGGAACCGAGTGCATGGCTGAGACGTCATCTGCCGCGCGCAGCGCACCTCTCGACGGCGTCGCTCCGCTCACGCATCCGGCGCTGCTGATGCGACCGCTGCCCGCCGCCACCCGGCTCTCGTTGCGCGTCACGGTCGGCGCACCGGCGAACTTCGCTGCGCTGAAGGGGCTCGATCTCGGCGGCGCCATCAACACCTGGACAGGCGCCGCTTGGACCGCCAGCCTCGCTGGCATTCACGCGCTCCGCCTCGGCCCTGACGAATGGCTGGTGCTGGCTCCCGACGGCGACGCCGAGCCGCTTGCCGCCAGCCTCACTGCCGCGCTCAGCGGCCGCCCCCACGCGATCGTCGATGTGTCGCACCGCTTCGCATCTCTCGAGATCGCAGGCACCGCCGCCGAGGATATTGTCTCCGCCGGCTGCCCACTCGATCTCGATGCACGTGCCTTCCCGACCGGCACGGCAACCCGTTCTCTGCTGGGAAAGGCCGAGATCGTGCTGGCACGGACCGACGACCGCCCGGGCTTCCGTCTCGAGGTGGCGCGCAGTCTCGCCGCGTACGTCTGGGACTTTCTCGCCGAGGCGGCGCGCGATGTCGTGGAGAACTGAACGGGACGCCAACTGGTTCTGCCGGCACGTCCCCACGCCGTCGCTCGAGTGCGATCGCAATCGGGTTGCAAGCCGCACGGCCCATCGCTATAAGGCGGGCTCGCTCGGAACCAAGTTTCGAGCCGTGCCGCCGCCGCGCTCCTGCGCCACGGTTGCATCTCCCGCGAGGTCGGAGCGTAGCGCAGCCTGGTAGCGCACTTGCTTCGGGAGCAAGGGGTCGGGAGTTCGAATCTCCCCGCTCCGACCAATATTTTGAGAGAGTTGAAAGAGATTCTGATCGGCCGGCAGCGACCGGCTGTACGATTGCTGTCCACCCGAAGCCGCAATTCGCCAGACCGTCTGTTTCGCGACTTGGTTGGTGTGAGCATCAGGTCCTCTTAGATTTGAATGGCGCGTCCCTTTCGGTCGGCAGCATTTTGGCCATGCATGCAGCCGCCGGGCTCGCGTGATCAGGGACTAGAAGGTTGATGTGGTAGAGTTGAAGAATGGCGCAGTGGCTTGAGGGGCCCTTCGCGGCAACAGAGTTCGCGCCGGCAAACAGGGTGCTGAAGCGGCCCGCCTACGAGCCCATGATGATGATCCGGCCGTAGCCGGCCGCTACGCCGCGATCCCAGATCGTGACTGCCGTACCTTCTTCGACAAGTCACAGTGCAACGCCATGGCCGAGGCCACTGGCGGCAACAGTTACGTGCGCAGTACGGTTCTCAAAGCGGCGGCGCATTGTCGACGGCCTCGTGGTGGCTCACTCGGAAGCGACCTATGCATCGACGACGACGGGACCGCCGAGGCGGTGGGCCTCATCGAGCGGCGGGCGGATCTGGTCGGCATGCGTGACGGTGATGCCATGCCCGAGGATACGCGATCGGACGACGCTGCCGGCTGTTGTCGTTTTTCCTGTCCGGATCGCAGCGGTAGAAAGTTGCATGGCGCCGCATGGCGGCCGCGTGACAACAGGAATTCAAAACGGTTGGAATCTGGCGCTTCACTGCCAGACGCTCGACGCTCTCGGCATAACACCCCGTCCTTCAGCGGCGTTGACACCCGCCGCCCTCCCCCATTGACTGACGCTGCCTTGAGGTAGGCGTGAGGACGATGGGCGTGGGCGACGGAATCTACAGCGCCGATGTAAAGTTGGAACCGTACTGGTGGGACGATGCCCGCCCGCTGCCCACATCACCGGAGCCGCTGCCACCGACAGCCGACGTTTTGATCGTGGGGGCCGGCTACAGCGGGCTCTCGGCAGGTCTCACTCTTGCCGAAGGCGGCCGCGGCGTTCTCGTGCTCGATGCTTTGAAGCCGGGCGAAGCAGCAAGCTCGAGGAACGGCGGGGCCGTGGGCGAGACGCTGCGCATCTCGTTTGCGAAGATGATCAAGGAGCGCGGCCTCGATGCCGCCGTCGCAACCTACACGGAGGTGCGGGAGGCGCGTGCCTATCTCGAGCACCTCATTCAGTCACGCGCCATCTCGTGCGACTATCAGCGGGTAGGCCGGTTCATCGGCTGCCACACGCCGAAATATTATGACCCGTTGGCACGCGATCTCGAACTGCGCCAGAAGCACATCGGCTTCGATGCCGAAATGATACCCCAGGCCGAGCAGCATCGCGTGATCGGCTCGGACGCCTATTTCGGCGGTCGGCTGATCCGCAGCGACGGCAATCTGCATCCAGCCAAGCTCGTTGCGGGCCTGCTGGCCAGCGTACGCGCCGCAGGCGGCAAAGTGCTCGGCGATGTTCGCGTCACCGGGATCGAGCGCGACGGGAGTGGCTTCACCGTCACAGCAAATGGCCAGTCGATCAAGGCGCGCGAGGTGGTGGTCTGCACCAATGGCTACACTGGGCCGGAGATGAAATGGCTAAAGCCTCGTCTGATCCCGATCCAAAGCCAGATCATTGCGACCGCCCCGATCGACTCGGCGATCCTCGACCGACTGATTCCGCAATCGCGCCAACTCGGCGACACTTGCAACCTGCACTACTATTACCGCCGCTCGCCCGACGGCAGGCGCATCCTGTTCGGCGGTCGGGCCGGCGCACATCACATCAACGACCCGCGACGCAGCGGTGCGCATCTCTACAAGCGGATGATCGAGGTGTTTCCCGAACTCGTCGGCACGCCTGTGACGCATTCGTGGGCAGGCTTCATCGCCTACACGTTCGACCACATCCAGCATATGCGCGAACATGATGGCGTGCATTATGTGTCGGGATGCTGCGGCAGCGGCGTCGTGATGCAGACGTGGCTTGGCCACAGAACAGCGCTCGGCCTGCTCGGCAAGGCATCGGGCCAATCGACATTCGATCGCCCGTACATGACCCGACCACTGTACAACGGGAACCCCTGGTTCCTGCCAGCCACCGTTTTCTATTACGGTGTCCGCGATCGGTTGCGCCTTTAGTCACACTGCATCTCAGGAACGGAGGATCAGTCATGATCAGGTTGGCACGTTCGTCGTTTGCAGCGGCACTCGCCTGTTGTGCGGCCGGCATTGTGGGCTTGGCGACGGCCGCGGCCGCCGAACTGCCGGCAGTCCCCGCCGCGATCAAAGCCAAAGGCAAGCTGCTTTTCGGCTCGAAGTGTGACTACCCCCCGGACGGTTTCCTCGACGAAAAAGGCAAGGCCAAGGGCATCGAGGTCGACATGGGTCGCCAGATCGCCAAATGGGTATTCGGAGACGAAGACAAGATCGAAATCATGTGCGTGACGACGGCCAACCGCGTGCCGTCACTGGTCGGCGGGCGTATCGACCTGATGATCGCGACCATGGGAATCACCAAGCAGCGTCGCGAAGTCGTCGAGGTTTCCGACGCCTACGCATGGGGCGCCAGCGACTTGCTGGTGCCGAAGGGCAGTCCGATCAAATCGCTGGCCAATCTGAAGGGGAAGAAGCTCATCCTGATCAAGGGCGCTTGGCAGATCCCGTGGTTCGAGAAGAACATGCCGGGGCTCGAGACGATCAAGCTGGACACGGTCAGCGATGCCGTGCAGGCGCTCCTCCAGGGCCGGGCCGATGCCTATGGTCATGATCTCAACGTGCTCTATGGACTGGCCGCGAAGAACCCGAAAGTCGCGCTCGTCGGGGATCCCTACATGATCGGATTCCGCGGTGCCGCAGTGCGCAAGGGCGAGAAGGAGTGGGCTGCCTACGTGAACGCCGCTCTCGCCAAGATGCGCAAAGAGGGTCTGATCAAAGCGATGATCGAGAAGTATGTCGAGCCAGCGTTGCGCGAGCAGCACCTCACGGCATTCGATCCCGATAAGGCGCCGGCCAGCGCGGTGCGCCAATAGGCGCGGGCCGGCGCGGGCTCGCTCACTCAAAGCCGATAGGGCCCCGCCGTCCTCCTCGATGCGTGAGAGTTCCGGAACAAGCTTTCCGTGTCCTACAACTTCAGCTTCAGTTACATAGAGGCGAGCCTGCCAGCGTTACTCGGCGGGCTCGTCATGACGATCCAGATCAGCGCGCTCAGCATCATCGGCGCTGTTCTCGTCGGCATTGTCGGCGCATCGATCCGCATCATCGAGGTGCCGGTTCTGTCTCAACTGATCAGAGCCTACGTGCACCTGATCCGCACCACGCCGATCCTCGCTCAATTGTTCTTCATCTTCTATGGCCTGCCGTCGATCGGTCTCGGGCTGTCTCTTTATTGGTCGGCGGTGCTGTGTCTCGTGCTGTGGGGCGGCGCTTACAATATTGAAAACATTCGCGGCGGGTTCATTTCGATATCGCGGGGGCTGCAGGATGCCGCCAAGGCACTCGGCCTCAAACCGGTCCATTATCTGATCGCTGTCGCCTTGCCGCTCGGAATGCGGATCTCGATCCCAGCGGTGCTCAATACCTCGATCTCAGTCCTCAAGAACTCGTCATACATGCAGGTCATCGGTCTCGCAGAACTCACCTACGTGGCGACCGAGCGAAGCGCCATGGACTTCAGGACACTCGAAAATTTCGCGGTGATCTGTGTCTTCTACCTCGCGCTGATCTGGGGGCTTTCCTACGTCGTCCGCCGCATCGAGGCGATCCTGCACAAGCCATTCGCGAACGTCAGGTGACAGCATGGAATTGATCGCCAAGAACCTACCGCTGTTCATTCAGGGGGTCGCGTGGACGTTCCAGCTGGCCATCGTCACGTTGCTGCTGAGCGCCATATTTTCGGCTCTTATCGGCGTGCTCAGCATCTCGCGCTACCGGCTGCTGCGTTGGGCGGGGCTTGCCTATGTCGAGTTCTTCCGTGGCGTTCCACTCGTCGTCAATGTGCTGTTCGTATTCTTTGGCGCTCCTCTGCTCGGCGTCTCGCTCGGTCCATTCGAATCGGCGGTGATCAGCTTCACGCTTTGGGGCAGCGCCAATGGTGCCGAAATCGTGCGTGGTGGTCTCAACTCGGTTCCGCGCCATCAGATCTCCAGCGCCATGGCGCTCGGCTTGAAGCCATGGGAAATCCTGGTCTTCGTGCAGGCACCACAGGCGCTGCTGCCGATTTTGCCACCGTTCACCGGGCTCTTCACTGTTCTCATTCAGGCGACGTCGCTCGCCTCGATCGTCGGATTGACCGAGTTCTTTCGCTCCGCCCAGATCGTCGTCGAACGCGAGACGATCACGAGCGGTCAAAGCCCAGCCTTCCTGATCTATGGTTTCGTGCTTCTCGTCTACATGGTGATCTGCAGCCTCCTCACAGCGCTGACCAAGAGGCTCGAGCGAGATGTCGTGCAGCGGCGAGGTCGCGGCGTCGACCGATCCAGGATCCAGCAGCCGAAAGGCAGCAGGCTCGAAGAGAGCGTGTGACGAGAGCAATGCGAACACGTGAGAAGCGATCATGCATAAATCTAAAGTCAGTGCGTTCCTCTCCGAGCAGATCGATCCGCGTCTCCAGCAGCACCTGTTCGCTCCGCTGATCAAGCGCGAGACGGCTGCGAGCTTCGCTGACCTCGTCCGCCTGAACAAGGCGCATCTGGTGATGCTGTGCGAGCGGGCTATCCTCGAACCCGAGACCTGCCGCATGCTCGCCCACGGCATCAGGCAGATCGAGGTGGCCGGTCCCGATGCGCTCCCTCAGGACGCCGCTCGGGAAGACGCGTTCTTCAACTACGAGGCCCGCCTCGTCGAGGTGACGGGCGCGGACGTCGGAGGGCGCCTCCATACCGGTCGCAGCCGCAACGACCTCAAGGCGGCACAGGATCGCTTGCGAGCCCGCGCATTTGCGCTCGACATTCTCGACGGCACCCTCGCAGTGCGCCACACGCTCGCCGAACGCGCCGGCGAATTCGCCGACGTGGTGATGCCTGGCTACACCCACCTTCAGCCCGCACAACCGACAACGTTCGGCTGGTACCTGCTCGGCATCCTGAAGGCTCTCGAACGCGACTACGAGCGCATCGAGAGTTGCTACCAACGGATCAACGTGAACACCCTGGGCGCCGGTGCACTTGCCGGTACGTCATACCCCATCGATCGCGAGCGTACCCGCCAACTCCTCGGCTTCGACGGGATCGTCGAGCACACGCTCGATGCCGTCGCCTCCCGCGATTACCTCACCGAGTTGCTGGCCGCCACGACCGGGCTTGCGACGACCTGGAGCAGGCTCGCCCAGGATTTCTACCTGATGACCTCATACGAGTTCCAGACACTGGAACTCCCGGATCGCGTCGCCGGGACATCGAGCATGATGCCTCAGAAAAAAAACATGGTCGTGCTCGAAGACCTGAAGGCAGGCGGTGCGCAACTGCTCGGCGCCTACACGACGGCGATATCCACCGTGCGAGGGACGCAGTTCACCAATACGGTCGACGCCAACCGTGAGGCGTTCCGCTGGTGTTGGGAGGCCTTGAGCAAGACGGTCGACAGCCTGCACGTCCTCGACGTGGTGATCGAAGGTGCCCGGCCTCGGCCTGAGCGTATGCGGCAGCTGGTCGAAGGCAATTTCTCGGCGGCGACCGATCTGGCCGACGCCATGGTGCAGGACGCAGGTCTGCCGTTCCGACTGGCCCACCACGTCACCGGCGCCGTCATTCGCGCTGCTGCGGCTGCTGGCATGCGCAGCAACGAGATCACCAGCGCGCTCGTAGCGGAGGTATCAGAGAAGGAGTTCGGCCAGCGGATCGAGATCGCACCGGAACTTCTCGCCAGTGTGCTGGATCCAGCTCGCGGTGCCGAGCGTCGCCGCGGCACTGGCGGACCAGCGCAGGCCGACATATCCGGGATGCGCTCGGCATCGCTGGCCAGGGTCCAAGCGGACCAGGCGGCCCAGCTCGGGCGCCGCGCCAGGATAGCAGCGGCGGATGTCGCTCTCGATGCCGCCTTCGATCACCTCCACACCTCGGCAGGATCGCGCTGATGGGTGTGAATGGGAGCCGCACCGAAGGCGCAATAATTTCTGGCCAGGGGCTCGTCAAAACCTATGCCGGCATGCGGGCCCTCGATGGCGTCGACGTCGAAATCGGGCGCGGTGAGATCGTCGCCATCATCGGCCCGAGCGGTTCTGGCAAATCGACCCTGATACGATGTCTGAACGGACTCGAAGAACTCGACGCGGGGTCGATCACGTTCGATGGATCGCCTGTACCGCCGGGCGCGCGCAGACAATGGCAGACGCTACGCAAACGCGTCGGCATGATTTTCCAGGATTACACGCTCTTCCCGCACCTGACGGTGCTCGGCAACATCGTCCTGGCGCCGGTGAGGACAGGCCTTCTCACGCGCAGCGAAGCGGAGGCGCGCGGCCGGCAGTTGCTCGTCCGCGTCGGCTTGGATGGTTACGCCAACGCCTACCCCGCAGAGCTCTCAGGCGGCCAGCAGCAACGCGTCGCTATCGTCCGTGCGCTGGCGATGGCGCCCGACGTTCTGTTGCTTGACGAGCCGACATCGGCGCTGGACCCGGAGATGATTGCTGAGGTCTTGCAGGTGATCCGCCAGTTGTCGTCTTCCGGCATGACCCTCGTGATCGTCACGCACGAGATCGGATTTGCCCGCGATATTGCCCATCGCATCATTTTCATGGACTTCGGTCGCATCGTCGAAGCTGGCCCGCCGCGCACATTATTCGACTCGCCCCAGAGCTCGAGACTGCGCGACTTTCTCTCCAAGATCCTTTGATCGGCTTCGACCCGGTCGAAGGATCGACTGACGAGCACCCCTGCATATGTGGCGGCCCGATATCGCTGGCTGACTTTGCCAGCAGTGCTGTTGTCGTAGATGATTGCCGAGAGAGCCGCTTCGGCAAGCAGGACGCGGAGATCGCCACTCTCAAGCTGATCATCGCCAAGATGCGCCATGAGCGATGTGGCGCGTCCTCCGAGCATTCGGCGAAGCCACGAGCCGCAAGCGGTTCTCGCCGCTCTCAAGCATAATTCCAGCGTAGCATCCGATCGCCATGACCGGGACGGGAATGCTCGCAGTGACGGGCAAGCTCGCCATCACGAGTTCAGCCGCGACTGAAAATGAGAAGCGGGTCGATATCGATGCTCTCGGAGCAGAGCACAAGCCGGGCGAAGCCCGCCGCATGCCAACCGTCGACCCGGAGGTGCAGTGCGACGCCTTGGCAATGTGCCGCGCGGCGAGGCGCATGGCGTCGCCGCGCTTCGTGCGACTTCGACACAGGTATCCCGGCCGGGCCTACACCTCATGCATGAAGGGCTGTCGGCGCTGCGTATCGCTATCAGCTTCGTGACGCGACCATCGGTCCCTCTCGATCTGCGACACAGCTGTCGCTCCATCGCGGCGTCACCGGCTGTCCGACGCTCGTCGTCTTCGTGTTGGGCGTCCGCTTGGGCAAGGAAGGGAAGCCACCATCGGCTCGACATTGTGCCGCACAATGCTAAAATGATCGATTGGGCAGCCCTCTAAGCGATACGAAAGCAGCGACGTTGAAAGCGTTCTGAAACCTCGCCGAGAGACGAATGGCAGTTCCGAATGGGACGTGGAACGATGGCCGACATTGCATCGATACGCGATCCGGGATTCCTCTATGATGCCTTCATCAGCTACCGACACGTCGAGCGCGATAGGGCCTGGGCCGAGTGGCTGATCGAGGCGCTGGAACGCTACAGAGTGCCGCGGTCACTAGTCGCGCAGGGCTATCCCGCGCGGCTCCGCAAAGTCTTCCGCGACGAGGACGAGATGCCGGCCTCGGGAGATCTCAATGAAGAGATCAAGCGGGCGCTTTCCGACTCCCGCTGGCTAATCGTGATCTGCTCGCCTTATACGCCGCGCTCCAAATGGGTCGAGCGCGAAATCGAGATGTTTCGGGAACTCGGTCGCGGCAACAATGTACTAGCACTGCTCACCGAGGGCGAACCACACGACGCCTTCCCGACGTCCCTGCTCGAGCGGCATCGCGTGATCGAGAAGCCTGACGGCAGCCGCGAGATCGTTCAGGAGAACGCGGAGCCACTCGCTGCCGACGTCAGGCCTCGCAAAGGGGTGACCGAAGCCGCTACCAAGCAACAGGCTCTATTGCGGCTGGTCGCGCCGCTCCTCGGCGTCTCATTCGATGCTTTGCGCCAGCGCGAGAAGGAGCGGCAGCGCAAGTCGATGCAGTTTGCGTTCGTGGCTTCAAGTGCCCTGCTCACGATGGGTGCCGGCGGCGCGATAGCTTACTGGGATTTCGCGCGACCGAAGACCGCCTACTATCGCGATTTCGTCTGGCGGTACGGACTGCCGGTCGGAATCGGACCCGTCGACGACGAAACGCGTGCGCGACGGGAAACCAGCATCGCGGTCGTGAGCGAACGAGGCAGGCCCGTCGAGGTTCGGCACGAGAACAGTGCCGGCATTCTGCGCGATCATTTGTTCGAGAACGAAGAGATCGCCAGGTGCCGGATCGAGTACCGGCTCGACGGTGAGGCTGATAGGCTCGCCTGCTTCGACCGTTTCGACCGCTACTCCTACCATATGCGCTACCGGCGCGACGGCGATCGGCTGATCGTCGTCTACGAGCGCAATGGCGCCCCCATGACGCAGCGCGCAACCGGCAGCCTGCTCGAAGCCCAGCACGCAACCGGGCAGACCAACCGCGAACGCAGTGAAATCACCGGGCTTGCGATCAAGTTCGACGCCAACGGCTTCGTCGCCGAGCAGCGGTTTCTCGATCCCTGGGGTGTCCCGCGCCAGGATGCGGAGGGCGCCTGGGGTTCCCGCTTCGTCAACTCGCCGACCGGCCTCGTTCTGCGTCGGACCAAAATCGCTGCTGACGGCGCCGATCTCGTCGGCAGGACGGGTGTCGCTGCGGTGAGTTGGACCTATGATGTCAACTCGCTGCAGGTCAGCGAAATGCTGATCGGAACCGATGGACTACCCACATCGGGTACTGCGGGATTCTCAGGCATCGCGAAAACATTCGATCGATGGGGCAATCGAACCGAGGTCAAGGTGGTCGGCAGCGACGGTGGACCGGTCATCGGCGTCGAAGGATACGCGCGCGTAACGGCTCGGTTCGACGACCGCGGCAACGTCGTCGAAGTTCGCTATTTCGATGTTGAAGGCAGGCCGATCGATCACAAGCGCAGCGGCTGCGCGCGTCTGACGTCCGCATTCGATTCGCGCGGCAACAGAACCGAGCAGACCTGCTTCGACGCGTCGGGCGCCCCGATCGTCGCGAAGGACGGCTTCCACCGCTACACCAACACGTACGATTCCAGGGATCGCTGGATCGAGTGGGCGTACTTCGGCACCGATGGGCGGCCCGTGCTGCACAAGGACGGCATGGCGCGTCAGACGTTCACCTACGATGCGCGAGGCTTCCTTTCGGAGATCGCCTACTTCGGTGTCGATGGCAGGCCGATAGCGCGCGGCGACGGGATCGCCAGGAGAGTCTTCGAGAACACCGAACTCGGAGACCGTATCGCAGAAGCGCATTTCGGAATCGACGGGCGTCCGACTTTGTCGCGACGAACCGGTGTTGCGCGCATCGCGTGGACCCTCGATGCGCGCGGGAACCAGACCGAAGTCGTCAACACCGGCATCGACGGCCGACCGATTCTCAATCGTGCCGGCTTCGCGCGCGTGGCGATGAAGTACGACACGCGCGGACATGTCGTGGAGCGCAGAGCATTCGGAGACGACGGTCGGCCTGTCATCGTAGCGGCAGGTTGGTCCACGATCACTTTTGTCTACGACGAGCGCGGTCGCGCCATCGGCCGAAGCTACTTCGGCATTGACGGGGCTCCGATCGAGACGGGCGATGGGTGCGCGCGCTGGTCGGCAAGCGTGGACGAGCGTGGAAACCGCACCGAGGTCATGTGCTTCGGTGTCGATGGCCGGCCGAGAGCGGATCGCGAAGGATGTGCCGTGACGCGGCGCACGTTCGACATGCGAGGCAATGCCACCTCGATCGCCTGTATCGGTGGAGACGGCGCTCCGGCGCTGAACCGGTTCGGACACTCGCGTATGACGGCCCGCTACGACGAGCGCGGCAACGTCCTGCATCGGGCATTCTTCGGCGTCGACGGTCGAGCGACCCTGCACAAGGTGCTCGGGGCTGCCAGCGTGCAGCTCACATATGATGCGCGCGGCAACCTGATCCAAACCATCGATTCCGGCGTCGACGGCCAGCCGGTCCTCAATTCGAGAGGCTATTCGAAAAGTACCGCCAGCTACGACGCACGCGGCTACCAGATCTCTGAAGCATTCTTCGGTGTGAACGGTGAGCCGGTCATGCAGCGAGGCGTGTTTGCGCGCGTCGAGCGCACCTTCGACGAGCGTGGAGATCTCGTCTCGGCGCGATACTTCGACGCCGCGGGGCGCCAACTGACCCTCGAAATCGCGGTGGCCAATGTGCGACCAGGATCGAATGCTGCAAAAGCCGGTGTAGCGATCAGCGACCGCGTCATCAGCTACGACCGAAGCAAGATCCTGGCCATCAACCAGCTTGCGACACTTGCCAAAGAGGCGGGGTTCGGTGTGCCTCATTCTCTGACCATCCGGCGCGGCATCGAGACGATGACATTGATGGTGGCCGCGGGCGATCTCGGTGTTACCGTGACTCTCGTTGCCCCGGGTGTAGTCCTGCGTCCGCAATCGCTATCGCCGCGAATTGCGACGGATGACACAGACGGACGTCCGTGAGCGAACCCCTTCTCCTGAGATCTGTTCTGAGATCCTCTGCCGTGCAGTATCACGTTACGTAAGCCAATGCTGCCCTTCGCTATGGATGTCCTATGGTCGTCTCCATCGGAGCGCATCGCCCGGTAAGATCACACGCGCATCCCCGATCCACCACGTGCTGTCAGGGTACCGCTTACAGTCGCGGTGCGCGCCCATCTCGCCGGGATCGGCCTCGTTGCAGCGACCGGTATCGGTGGATCGAATTCGCTGAGGGGGAAGATCCCGCGCTGCTACACGATGCCGTCGGCCTTCAGCCGTGCGATCTGATCTGCATCCAGGCCGAGTTCCCGCAGAATCTCATCGGTATGCTCGCCCGCATCCGGCGCCGGCGTGACGACGGCGGCAGGGGTCCGCGACAGGGTCAGGGGCTGGCCGACGACGTTGATATCGCCACGTGCTCCGTGATGCACCGGCACTGCCATATTGAGATGCTTCACCTGCGGGTCGGCGAATACCTCGTCCATTCGGTAGATCGGACCGGCCGGCACGCCGGCCGCCGCCAGGCGATCGAGCCATTCCGCACTGGTGTGGCGAGAAAATACCGGCTCGAGCATCGCGCGGACGCGCGGCCGATTGCGAAAGCGTGCTGCTTGCGTTGCAAACTCGGGATCGGCTTCGGGCCCGGTCAGCCCCATCGCGCTGCAAAGCGATCGCCACTGTCCATCACCACCCACTCCCAGATTAATGAAGCCATCCTGCGTCGCAAAGACGCCCATCGGCGTCGAGACCGGGTGATCGTTCCCGGCCTGCTGGGGGACTTCCCCGTCGATCAGATAGCGCGCCGCCTGAAAGTCCATCAGCGCTATCTGCGCCTCGAGCAATGACGTTGCAACCCACTGACCGACCCCGGACCTCTGACGCTCAGCAAGTGCAATCAGGATTCCGATCGCGGCATAGAGCCCCGATGCCGAATCGGCAACGGCCGCTCCGGCTCGCACCGGCCCCTGCCCGGGCAGCCCCGTGACCCACATCAGGCCTCCCATGCCCTGCGCGATCTGATCGAAGCCGGCTCTCTTGCTGTCGGGTCCGTGCTGGCCGAACCCGGATATCGACGCGAGGATGATGCGCGGGTTCTCGCTCTTCAGCGCCTCGTAACCGATACCGAGCCGCTCCTTCACGTCCGGCCGGTAGTTCTCCACGACGACATCCGCTTCGCGCAACATCCGGCGGAAGACGTCGAGCCCTTGCGGCGTCTTCAGGTTGAGCGTCAGCGACCGCTTGTTGCGGTGCAGGTTGAGCATGTCGTAGCCATGCCGGGGGCCACTGATGCCCTCATTGGGATCGACCCCAGGGGGTGGCTCGATCTTGATCACGTCAGCGCCGAAGTCAGCCAGGACCCGGCAACAGGTCGGCCCGGCCCTGACGCGCGTCAGATCGAGCACGCGAAGCCCTCTCAGCGCTTGTGATCTGGGCACTGTAGACATCGTGATACGCTCCATGGACTGCCGGCTGCAATTCGAAGTCTTATGATTGTGCTCCCGGGTCCGATGCTGCGAACACCGCAAGCGCGGTCACGATCGGCCGGCCTCCCCGGACCCCATCCCGCTGCTCCTCGATTCTCACTCGCACATGAAGTGGCGACGCGACGTGCTCGATCTCGGCGGTCGAGATGAAGCGATCGCCGGAGGCTGCGGCGAGAAAGTTGCTCGTCATGCTGACGAGCCGCGGCTCGGGCTTCATGACCGTCGAGGCTGCACGCAGTCCGGTCGCATCGAGAAAACCCATCAGCACGCTTCGTCGAACGATGCCGTTGGCATCGCGGTGCTCGTCGCCGGCTTCTAGTGTCGCGATCGCCTTGCCGTTCGAAACCCGTGCGAAATGGTAGTCGAATTCGCCGCGTGACGGCTTCTCCTCCGTCGCCGAGCGACGGGGGCGATAGGTGCGAACACTCGTGCCGCCGTAAAGCATACCGCCGGAAACCAGCTTCAGGTATGCCTTCACCACCCATTCGGGCAGCTGTCCGAGGACGCCGTCGCGGAACATGTACCGGTAGCTCAGATAATTGCGCGCGGCGAGCAGGGAGTAGACCACCACCTCGAGCTCGCGCGGCTCGAAACCGGGGATCTCACCCTTGGAGCGGCTCCTGTTCAACGCGCGAACATAGCCGTCGGCCATGTTGCGCATGTGGTCGTGGAAGGCAGCAGGCGCGAACGTCTCGGCCTCGTTGAGAATGCGATAGAACTCTGGCCGTTGAGCCAAAAACTCGAAAAAGGCACGAAAGCCGATTTCCTCGCGCTGCTGGCTCTGGACGCAATTGGTCACGCGCTCGCGGATGAAGTCGAGCAACTCGCTGCCGATCTCCGGCAGTAGGTGGTCGAACAAATCCTGCTGTGAAGCAAAGTAGTTGTAGAAGGTGCCCTGACTGACGTCGGCATGCGCAGTGATCTTGGCAACCGACGCGTTGGCATACCCTTCGCTGCCGACAACCTTGGCTGCCGCATCGACGAGCCTCCGTCGGGTCTCCTGGGTACGGTCGGCCCGCGTCATGCGATTGACGGTACTGACGTCCGACCGTGCCTCTTTCTGCCCCCCGAACCGATCGTTCGCCATGGTTCCTCATTTCGAACGGAACTCCGCCAGCGCCTTCCGCGGCATGCGCTGACGGACCGCAATATGAACATTGAGTCTGTGTTCATTTCAGGTTAGTCCTACTTGTCGCGGATCGGGGCCGAACAGTCAATCACCCCGATTCGTGCGATTCGTGCGGCCAACGGAGAACGCAGTGAATTCCCTCGACCTCCCTGTTGGCAATCCTTCGTACGAATTTCGGCATTCCTTATGGTCTGGCGCTACCAGCCGGCGCGGTTCTCGCCCTCGTGGTCGGCATTCTTGTGGCGCTGCCGGCGTTACGGCTGAGCGGGCTCTATCTCGCGCTTGCGACAATTGCCTTCGCTCAGTTCGCCTTCTGGTTATTCAGCCACTGGGACGCCGTCACAGGCGGCCCGACCGGCGTGCGCGTCGCCGGCATAAATTACTTCGTACCGCTCGACTGGGAAGTGGTTCATTATTATGTCAGCCTCGCCATTGCCCTTGCAGTCGGGTGGCTGACGCATAATCTGCTGCGCTCTCGAATCGGGCGCGCTTTCATCGCTCTCCGGGAAAGCGAGGTAGCCGCTGAATCTCTGGCGATCGACGCGACGCTCTTCAAGACCATCGCCTATGGATTGTGCGCGCTTTACGCCGGCATTGCCGGTGCTTTGTTCGGCCCGATTCTGACGCTCGTCGTACCTGAAAGCTACGACCTGTTCCAGGTCGTCGTGCAGTTCGCCATGGTGATCGTAGGTGGGCTCGGTTCGCTCGCGGGTTCGATTGCCGGCGCCGTTGCGCTGGTGTGGCTGCAGGAGACACTGCGCGCCTTCAAGGAGCTTCAGGAGATCGCGTTCGGCGGCATGATTCTTCTGACAGTGCTGTTTCTACCCGGCGGCATCGTCGGACTCCTGCGCGCGCATCTGCCCAGTTGGCGAGAGCCTGTCCGGCGGAGGACACGCTCATGACGCAACCGTACAAGCTGGCGACCCGTCAGCTCACGGTCGCCTTCGGTGGCATCACGGCGCTGGACCGCGTCGATCTCGGCATCACGAGCGGTGAGATCCGCGGGATCATCGGACCGAACGGCGCAGGCAAGACGACACTGCTGAATGCCGTCACGGGCATAAGCCCGCCGACTTCCGGCGACATCCTGCTCGACGGCGCATCGATCGTCGGCCTGAAGGGGAGTTCGATCGCGGCGCGGGGCCTCAGGCGCACGTTCCAGACCAGCCAGCTCTTCAAGGGCATGACCGTGCTGGAGAACGTGATGACCGGCCTTCATGCGAAGCTGCACACCAACCTGCTCGACGCCGCTTTCGGGCTATCTCGGGTCTGGCGTGAAGAAGATGAGGCAGCGCAGAAGGCGCTCGACGCGCTCGATTTCGTAGGAATGCGGCACTTCGCGGAGCGCGACGGAGGGGAGCTCTCCTTCGGGCAGCAGCGCATCGTCGAGATCGCGAGGGCCCTGATCAGCGAGCCGCAGGTACTCCTGCTCGACGAGCCTGCGGTTGGCCTAAGCCTCAACAGAGTGGTCGAGCTCGGGGAGCTGCTGCAGAGAATCCGCGCCGAGCGCGGCGTCACGATCGTCCTGATCGAGCATGTCATTCGCGTCGTGATGAATGTCTGTGACACCGTCACCGTGCTTGCGTCTGGACGCAAGATCGCCGAAGGGACCGCGCTCGAGGTTTCATCGGACAAGGCTGTAATCGAAGCCTACCTGGGGCGTGCCGCTGATGCTGTCCGTGAAGAATCTTAACGTGTGGTACGGCATCACGGAAGTGGTGCGCGACGTCACGTTCGAAGTTCCGAAGGGGGCCGTGGTAGCCCTTATGGGTGGCAACGGCGCCGGCAAGTCGACGATCCTCAAGGCCATCAGCGGGCTCATGCAGCCGCGCGGTGGAACGATCACTTTCTGCGGCAAGCAGATGTCAAAGCTCCACCCGCACGCCGTCGTCGCGGCGGGTCTCGTGCAGGTTCCCCAGGGGCGCTTCGTGTGGCCCGGCATGACCGTCCACGAGAACCTCGAACTCGGCGCGATCACCCGTCGCGACCCCGCCGAGATCCGCGCCGGGCTCGAAGACGTCTATCAGCTGTTTCCAGGCATCGGGCGCAAGCAGCGAGCGAAGGCCGGCCAGCTCTCCGGCGGCGAACAGCAGATGGTCGCCATCGGTCGTGCGATGATGAGTAAGCCGAGCTTGATGATGATGGACGAGCCTTCGGCCGGGCTCGCGCCGCGTGTCGTGGACGAGATGATCCAGGCGATCCGCGAGCTCAACCGTCGCGGTCTGGCGATTCTTCTCGTGGAGCAGAACGTCGGTGTAGCCGGCGCGCTGGCGGAACGGGCTCATATTCTCGCCAACGGCGAGATTTCGTTCATGACGAGCGGCGCGACGCTGGCGTCCGATCCGCAGGTGATCCGCAGCTACCTCGGGCGATAGCCCGGTCAGGTTCCAACACGACTTCCCGCCAACAGGAAGGATCAGCCGTCAATGCTATGGATCGGAATCGATGTCGGCGGCACGTTTACAGATGCCGTTTCCTACGATGCTCAAACCAGCACATTCCGCTACGCGAAGGCGCCGTCGACCCCTGCGGATCCAACGGAGGGCGTACTCGACGTCCTCGGTCTGCTCGATATCGATATCGGGCGTGTCGAGCGGTTCGTACATGGCGTCACGATCGGCACCAATGCAGTGCTTGAAGGCAGAGGTGCCGAGTGCTGGATGCTCGTCACGCGGGGCTTCAAGGATGTGCTCGAGATCGGCCGGACCAACCGGCCCGTCCTCTACAACATCAGGACGCAGAAGCAGCGGCCGCTCATCCCGCGCACTCGGACGATCGAGATCGACGAGAGGCTGATGTACGATGGCAGCGTACACAGGCCGCTCGATGCCGCCAGCGTCCGCGAGGCTCTGAAGCAGATCCCCTCCGGTGAGAACATCGCAATCGCGATCTGCTTCCTGCACAGCTACGCCAATACCGCGCACGAGGATGCGGCGAAGTCGGTTGTCGAGCAGGAGCGCCCAGGTGCGTTCGTGTGCAGCTCCGTCGATGTTCTGCCCCAGTTTCGCGAGTACGAACGCTTCAACACGACGGCGCTCAACGCCTATATCGGCCCGCTCATGGGCCGCTATCTATCGAGACTGAAGGAGAAGCTGCAGAAGCGCGGGTTCCGCCGGGATCTCTATATCATGACGTCCAATGGTGGCGTCTCCACCTCCGAGCGCGCACGGCATTTGCCCATCACTACCGTGCTCTCCGGGCCGGCAGGCGGCGTCGCGGCTGCGGCTCACCTCGGCTCGCTCCTGAAGGTCGAAAACATCATCACTTGCGACATGGGTGGTACGTCGACCGACGTCTGCCTGATCGAAGGATTGAAGATTCCGGTCACCAACGAGCAGCGCATCTCGGACTACGCGAACAGGACACCGCAGATCGAGATCAATGCCGTCGGCGCAGGCGGCGGATCGATCGGCTGGCTGGACGCCGGCGATATCCTGATGGTCGGACCGCGCAGTGCGGGTGCATCCCCGGGGCCTGCCTGCTACGGTCGTGGTGGCACAGAGCCAACGGTGACCGACGCCAATCTCATTCTCAATCGGCTTGCAGCAGAATCTCCGCTCGCTGGCGGTCAGATCAAGCTCGATCGCGACCTTGCCCGGTCTGCGGCTCGGAAACTGGGCGAGCGGATCGGCCTCGACGAGGTTCAGCTGGCCGACGGCATCGTCCGTATCGCCGTCGCCCGGATGGTCTCTGCAATCAAGCAGATCTCGATCGCCAATGGTCATGATCCACGTGACTTCACGCTGCTCCCCTACGGCGGCGCAGGGCCGATGCACGCGGCAGCGATAGCCGAGGAGCTCGAGATCCCGCGGATCCTGGTTCCCCTCGGACCCGGCAATTTCGCGGCCTTCGGTTCGCTCATTTCCGATATCCGCCGCGATTACGTGAAGACCCGCACCATGCAACTGGTTGACGGCGTCTGGCCCGCGGTCGAAGCGGGATTTGAAGAACTCGAGACGCTCGGCCGGGCCGGTCTGCTGGCTGAAGGCGTGCCGGACGGCGACATCGTGATGCTTCGTTCGGCTGGCATGCGCTTTCTCGGCCAGAGCTGGGAACTCAACGTCGACATCGCACCGACTGTGCGTTCCATCGAAGCGATGTTCTCCGCCTTTGCCGACGTGCACGACCGCCGCTTCGGGCACCGGGCCGGAGGCACCGTCGAGATCGTGAACTTCCGCGTCGCAGCGGTTGGTCGCGTCAGCAAGCCGGAGTTACATCGTCTGCCGGCGCGGCCACAGAATGCCGATGCCCGTATCGGGTCGCGGCAGGTCTACTTCAGCGGTGCCTATCACGACACCTCGGTATTCGACCGCGCACGCCTTGTTCTTGCCCAGCAAGTCAGCGGACCGGCCGTGATCGAGGAAGGCGGCTCGACGACGGTGCTACCGCCGGGCTGGACCGCGCGCGTCCTCGATCACGGCGAGCTGATGCTGAGCAAAGCCTGAGACCTTTCCGCAAAGACGACATCAAGAGGTGTCTCCGTGTCTAAAGCATCTGCCCCCGCCATAGACCCCATTACCCTCGAGGTCGTCTGCGAAGGCCTCGTCGCAATCGTGCGTGAAATGCGCGCCAACATCATTCGCGCGTCCTACTCGTCCGTGATCTACGAGTTCGATGATTTCTCGTGTGCGCTGTTCGGTCCGGACGGACAGATGGTGGCGCAGTCATGGGATCACCCGGGCCACGTGCTGCCGCTGCCCTGGGGCGTGCGCTGCGCGTTCGAGGACTTCAGGGACGACCTTCACCCCGGTGACGCGATCCTGCTCAATGATCCCTACCGTGGCGGCACGCACCTCAACGACGTCACGCTGCTCTGTCCTGTCTTCGACGAAGCCGGCAAGCTAGTGATCTTTCCTGCGGTACGGGCTCACTGGGTCGATGTGGGCGGCATGGTGCCAGGCAGCTATTCGGGGCTCTCAACGAACATCTATCAGGAAGGCGTCCGCATTCCGCCCATCAAGATCTATGAGCGGGGGAAGATCAACCGCGCGGCCATGTCGCTGCTGATGGCCAACATGCGGGTCCCCGAGGAGCGGGAAGGCGATCTGAATGCGTCGATGGGTGCCTGCAAAGTTGCCGAGACCAGGATACGCAAGCTGATCTCGAAGTATTCGTGGGGGACGGTGCAGGCGTGTGTCGACATGAATCTGGATCGGACGGAGCGGCGGCTGCGCGACAAGATCGCGTCATTGCCGGATGGTGACTACTATTACGAGGACTACCTTGAGTTCTACAACGCGGGAAAGCTCGATCCTGTGCTGGCCCGTCTTAAGCTGACAGTCGCAGGCGATCAGATCATCGCCGATTTCGACGGCACTAATCCGCAGGTGCCTGGAGTGGTCAACAACTCACTCGCTGTGGCAGGCGCGGGCGTCTTCGTTGCCGTCAAGTCGACCCTGGATCCAGGCGGTGCCGTCAACGAAGGAGCCTTCCGCCCAATCACACTCAAGGCGCCGCCTGCCTCCATCTTCAACGTCGCTATGGATGCGCCGGCAGGAGCCCACGGCGAAGTGCGCAAGCGTGCGGTATCCGTGAGCCTCGGCGCGCTGGCCCAGATCGTTCCAGAAAAGGTTTCCGGTGACCTGTGCGGCAGTTCCTTCCCTAATGCGATCGGCGGCTGGAACCCCAAGCGCAACCGTCAATACGTCTACTACGAGTCACCGGCCGGCGGTAACGGCGGACTGAGCGATGCCGACGGGCCGTCGGCGTTCGTGAACATCGATTTCGGTAATCTTCCCTCGATCCACAACGTGGAGTCCATTGAGAACGAGATGCCGTTGATGGTGGAGAGCTGTGAGCTGCGCATGGATGGCGGGGGGCCAGGACAGTTCCGCGGCGGCGTTGGAATGATCCGCAAGGTCAGGGTGCTCGGCAGTGAAGCCCAGTATTCGGTGCTGAGCGATCGCGGCGTCATCCCTCCCTGGGGCGTCAAGGGGGCTGGCTCCGGCAAGCCGTATCACCTGTCGATCCAGCGTGACGGGGAAGTGACGGACTTCGATACTCCGGGAAAGGTCACCGGTCATCCTGTGTACCGAGACGATATCGTGATCATGCGGTCCTCGGGAGGAGGTGGCTATGGCGACCCGCTCGAGCGAGAGGCGAGCCGCGTCAGAGATGATGTCTCATACGGGTACGTTTCCGTAACGGCCGCCCGGGAGCAATACGGGGTCGTCCTCGCCGCCAATGGGGACGTCGATGAGGCGGCGACCACGCGCATGCGCGATGCGATACGCTCGAAGCGCTTCCGCCCAACCGTCGTTGCCGATGACAGACTGGTCCCCTATGTCGGCGCAAAGGGCAGGCGCCGGGTCGTGTCGCTGTCGTCGGATGATGCCCGCCAGCTCGGCGTCAAGGCCGACGATATGGTCGAGATGTTCGGGACCAATCCGGCGCCGCTGCGGGCGTGGGTTCAGATCGGATCGGGCCCCCGAGGTTCCGTTCGTCTCGACCCGTTCGGCCGGAGTGTCCTGGGTCTCGCGGAAGGCGACAAGGTGACGATCCGGTTTGTTCCAACTCCGCGTGTGCCGAAAGGGATGGCGAGTTCATGATGGCGGGAGAGCGGACGCAGGAGCGTTCGAAGGCGCCCGCGTCTCTGATCAGCTTGGTCAACCGCCCTGGATCGACCTGAACGGTCCCTGGCCAGGCTGCTCGGTCAATCCAGCCGAAGCCGGCCTGAGCCAGACGGCCGTGTCGTGGAAACCGACGCCGCCGTTCGGCGGGACGGGTCGCTCGTCGACGAGCGTGTTGATGCCTTTCCCGCCAGGAAAGCTCGCTGCCGGCCAGATGCCTTCGACCACCAGCGTGCCCGGCAACAGACCGTCGTCGAACCTCGCGGTCACGAACACGTCGCCACGCCGATTGCCGATGTGGGCCAGCCCGCCATCGCGGATGTCGAGTGCCTGCGCTGTGGCCGGATGAACGCGCACGGCGGGGCCCGCACCGCCCTCCTTTTTCACCGAGGTCGCTGTCTCGGTGAAGCTCGAGTTGAGGAAGTGCCGCGCGGGCGGCGTGACCAGCTTGAGGGGGTGTGCATCATCGGGCCCCTCGTAGTCGTCCATCCAGTCGGCAATATTCGGCAAGCGACCCGGTACGGGACCGATCGCCGACCAGTCGGGCCTGAACCGGAAACGCCCACTCACCTGCTCGAATCCGTTCAGGAAATGGCTTTCCTCGAAAGACCGGGCGCGATCGAGCCAACCCGTCTCGGCTATCGCCGCCACCCCACCGAGCCCGGCTCGGGCAAAGCCGTCGTCGATGAGCTCTCCGGCGGTCATGTGAAGACACGGATGATCGGCGCCAAGGCTGCGACCGATCATAGAACGCACGTCGTGGTTGGACAGCGCTTCGCCGGGCGGCGCGACAAGACGCGGCCCGAAAGTCATGTGTGTGTGTCCATAGGCGGCATAGATGTCGTCATGCTCGACGAACATCGTTGCAGGCAGCACGATGTCGGCGAACCGTGCCGTCGGCGTCATGAACTGCTCGTGCACGGCGAGAAACAGATCGTCGCGCGCAAGGCCTTGCCGCACCAGTCGCGAGCCGGGCGCAACCTCGGCCGGATTGGCGTTCTGCATCAGCATCGCATGAACCGGCGGACCACCCTTCAAGGCATGCCGGTCACCCGTCAGCACCGCACCGATGCGTGACTGATCAAGAACCCGTATCGAGGAATCGACGCGGTCGAGCGCATGCGCCACCGTCGGGTCGAAACCCCAGTCCGAGCGATCCCACGTTATGAAGAACGCGCCGCCGCCTCGCTCGCGCCACGCCCCGGTGACAGCCGGCAGGCATGACACTGCATGCATGGCTGCCGCACCATTGCGCGATCGGGTGAAGCCGAAGCCGAGCCTCAGGAAGCTGCGCTTCGTGGCGCCGTAGAGTTGCGCGAGCTCTTCGATCATCGCTTCGTCGAGGCCGGTGATGCGCGCTGCCCACGCCGGCGTGCGCGTGGCGATGTGGCGTTCGACGTCACTGTCGAAATCGGTGAACCGGGCGAGATATTCGCGGTCGGCCAGGCCATCACGCAGCAGAACGTGCATGAGCGCCAGGGCCAGGGCACCATCGGTGCCAGGCCTGATGATGACGGGCACATCGGCTTGCTCGACGGTCGGCGTCCGGTAGACGTCGATCACGACCAGCTTCGCACCACGCTTGCGACGGGCGGCTGTGATGTGGGTCATGAGGTTGACCTGAGTCGATATCGGGTTACCGCCCCAGACGACGATCAGGTCGGAGTCGGACATCTCGCGCGGGTCGATACCACGCAAGGCGCCGACACCGGCGCGCCACCCCGACTCCGCCGGCGTCATGCAAATCGACGAATGCTGCCGCGAGTACCCAAGGACGTTACGGAACCCTTCCATACCGTAACGCTGGATCAGTCCCATTGTGCCGCCGGAATGATACGGCCAGACCGCCGCGGCCCCATGCTCTTGCGTAGCGCGAGTGAAGGCCTCTGCGATCTCCGTGATCGCCGCGTTCCAGGAAATTCGCTCGAAGCGTCCGTCACCCTTTGCGCCGACCCGTCGCAGCGGATGCAGCAATCGCTCGGGGTTATACACACGCTCGGCGTAGCGCGCGACCTTGGCGCAGACGACGCCTGCCGTATAGGTTTGGGCTTTGGCGCCTGCCACCCGCCCGATCCGTTCTCCGTCGATGACCGTGACGCCCAGCGAACACCCGCTCGGACAATCATGCGGGCAGGCCGAGACGTGAACAGACTGTCGATTGTTTTTCATCGACCATCTCCGGTGCGTTGCGGGCAATCGTCGGTTATCGGCGACGGCGTGAAGCGTCAGGCGAGGGCATCAGGCGGGTGACCGGTCGCTGCCACCTCCTTCCCATCCCAAACCTTGGCACCGAGCACGATACCAGGCAACCGGCGGTGCCAGCCGAACGACTTCGCCGCCGCAACAAGGTGATCATACCCGGCCCAGCGAGGCATCCTTCGTGACGTGGAAAGGCAGCGACCTATCAGCGCTTCACCTGCTTGTAACTTGACACGTAAGGCGGTGCGGCACTTCCTTTTGCGACCGTTGGGAGGCTGACCTGCTGCTGCGACCGCTGGCATATCTGGCGCTTTGTATCGCCCTGCTGATTGCACTGGGTCCAGTCCTGGGCCGCCGGGCGGTAGCCTGCGATCATCAGGTCGGTGCGCCGCAGCGCACCTCCGTGGCGGCCGACGTGGTTCTTTCCAAAGCGACGGCGCCGGGCAACGCGGCTCAACAGGCGCACCGATCGGTCGCTCCGCGAGGCGCCAGCGACGCCGCGACAGAACGTCGTGTCGCCGATGCGTTCATGCACTGTCATGACAATTGCCATCTCTGCTGTGAGACCGGGCCGCACCGGCAGATCGTTGCGCCTCGGGAACCGGACGAGCCGCGCAAGGCGGAGTTGCACGTAGCGATCGCGTACCTGCCGGTTGAACCGGTCGTTCTGTCTCTGTCAGCCCGGCGTAGCCATGGCCTGTTCGGCGACCCACATTCCGCGACCCGACGATTGACGATCCGCACGTTTCACCGTCTCCGCATTTGATCTCCTGGAAAATCGTGGATGCCCGCAGTCAGCCGGCCGCCGGTCGGTGACTGCGACCGCCCGCCATTCTCGCGGCGGCATCGTACCGCTCTGCCAGGAGAAGAATTATGTACCCGTCGTTCCTCCGCGCCACGATTGGCAGCGCCTTCGCCTCGACTGCGCTGATCGCGGGCGGGCTTGATCATCTCATCGTACCCGTCGGCGTCGCGACTGTTCGTGCGGCGGAACCGGCCGCAGCGCGGGGTACAGCTGGGGCATCGACACCCGCCGGAGTGAGCAGTTCAGCCGACAAGCGCAAATCGCAGAAATGGACCTGCCCGATGCATCCGCATTACATCGCGGATGAATTCGGAACCTGCCCGATTTGCGGGATGGATCTCGTCAAGCTCGAAGTCAGCGATGAGGGTCTCTCCACCGCCGATGGCGGCCAGCGGACTGTCATCACCGTCGCGCCAGAGGTGGTCCAGAGCATTGGTGTCCGGGTTGCGCATGCCGAGCGATCGGAGCTCGGCCGACGGGTCAGATCGTTCGGCACCGTCACGGAGAACCAGCGCCTGCAGTCCGAGGTTACCGCTCGCGTTGAAGGCTGGGTCGAACAGATTGCGGTGACCGCCGTCGGCGACCAGGTGAAACGCGGCGATCTGCTCTTCAAGCTCTATTCGCCACAGCTCGTCATTTCGCAGAGCGACTACATGCGCTCGAGAGATCAGAACGATCTCGCGCAACGCGGCGTGTCGCAGCTCAAGTCGTTCGGCGTACAGGAGAAGGCTCTCGAGCAGATCCGCACGAGCAGGCAGCCGATGCAGCTCGTGCCGTTCTTCGCTGAACAAGACGGCACGGTGTCCGAACTCATGCTGCGCGCGGGCAGCTACGTGAAGCGCGGCATGCTGCTCGCTCGTATCCAAGACTACTCCAAAGTGTGGCTGATCGTAAGCGTCGCCGAAAAGGATCTCAGTCACATCGAGAAGGACACCCGCGCGATTGCAAGCTTTCCCAATCAGCCGGGGCACGAGGTCGCCGCGACCGTCGATTACATCTATCCGACCATCGATCCGAAGACACGCACCGGCCAGGTCCGACTGGTGCTCGACAATCCCGACGGTAAGATTCGGCCCGGCAGTTATGCCGACATCACGTTCGAGATCGGTACGAAGTCTCGCGTTGCGGTCCCGTCTGAGGCCATTCTCAAGAATGGTGACGGGCGCTTCGTCGTCGTCTCGCTGGGGCAAGGACGGTTCGAGCCTCGAAGGGTCGAGACGGGTCTGGTGTCGGGCCGCTGGACCGAGATCAGCCGCGGCATCAAGACGGGCGAGAGTGTCGTCGTTTCGGGTCAGTTTCTGCTCGATTCAGAAAGCGCGCTGAGGGAAGCATTCGGCAAGCTGAAGCGCCTCGAGACGCCGCTCTCGTTGCTGAAGCCCGACGCGACGCAAATGGCGATGATCGATCATATGGTCGATGCGGCGCTCTACCTGCACGAGGCCCTGACCGACGGCTACGCCGTCGCGCCGAAGCAACTCGACGCTGCCATTTCCATCCGCGACCTGCTCTGGCCGAGATTCAAGGATACCCGCCTCGCATTCGTGCTGGACGACGCCGCCGCAGCCTTGCGACAGGCCCAGTCAGCACAGGCCGAGAGCGAGGTGCGCGCCGCGCTAGCCGCACTCGCCGCCGCTCTGCGTCTCTGGGTACTCACCGGCGCGCCCGATCACTATCGGGCCAAGAAAGTCGGCCTGTTCAAGGAGACGGATGGCAGCCGCGTGTGGCTGCAGATGGAGGGGCGCGTGAGCAACCCCTTCGGCAATGGGCCTGGCGCGCCGGTTCCCTGGCCGTCCGACACCGCCGCTCGGGGCGAAGTGAAGGCCGAGGCGCTTGCGCAAACGCCGGTTGGCACTTCCGCGCCCGCCACGCCCAATTCAGGGGGCGCGCATGCACGCCATTGATGCGGGGCCCCGTCACGGCGGCGGGAACGGTCAAGACGACATCGCCGGTCACGATCCGACGAAATCGGTGGTGGCGAAGGTCATCGACTGGTCGATCGCGAACCAGCTGCTGGTGATCGTCGGCGCGTTCGCGCTGATCGTCGGTGGATGGCTCGCCGCACAACGCACGCCGCTCGACGCGATCCCCGACCTGACCGATACCCAGGTCATCATCCGCACCGAGTTTCCCGGCCAGTCGCCGCAGATCGTCGAGGATCTCGTCACCTACCCGCTGTCGAGCGCCATGCTCGGTCTGCCGAAAACGAAGGCCGTCCGCGGCTTCTCGCTGTTCGGGACGAGCTTTGTCTACGTCATCTTCAAGGATGGCATTGACCAGTATTGGGCCCGTTCGCGCGTCAATGAAGCGCTGTCGGTGATCTCCGGCCGACTGCCGTCGAACGCCTCGCCGCAGATGGGACCGGATGCGACCGGCGTCGGGTGGGTGTTCCAGTACGCACTCGTCGACCGGACCGGTAGACGCGACCTGTCACAGCTTCGCTCGTTGCAGGACTGGTTCGTCAAGTTCGAGCTGGCGACGGTGCCCGGTGTCTCCGAGGTCGCATCGGTGGGTGGCTTCGTGAAGGAGTATCAGATCCTCGTCGATCCGAACCGACTGCGTGCCTACAACGTGCCGATCGCGCGCATCGCCGCCGCGGTCCGGGCTGCGAGCGGCGAGGTCGGCGGGCGGGTCATCGAGCAGGCCGAAACGGAGCTGATGATCCGCTCCACAGGCTACGTTCAGTCCGTCGAGCAACTGAAGAGCGTTGTCGTCTACGCAGAGGGCGGCACGCCTGTGCTGCTCGGCGATGTTGCAACCATCGTCGAAGGGCCGGAGTTGAGGCGCGGTGTCGTCGAGCTGAACGGACAGGGCGAGGTGGTCGGCGGCATCGTCGTGATGCGCGCCGGCGAGAATGCGCTGACGGTCATCAAGGGCGTGAAAAGCAAGCTGACGACGATCAGGGCCGGCCTTCCCGAAGGGGTGGAGGTCGTGACCGTCTACGATCGGGCGCCACTCATCGAAGGCGCCGTCAGCTACCTCGAGCACAAGCTGATCGAGGAGGCATTGGTCGTCGCACTCGTCTGCCTCGTATTCCTCCTCCACGTGCGCTCAGCGTTCGTCGCGATCATCACGCTGCCGCTCGGCGTGCTCGGCGCCTTCATGATCATGTCCTGGCAAGGCATAACGGCGAACATCATGTCGCTTGGCGGCATCGCAATCGCGATCGGTGCGATGGTCGATGCCTCGATTGTCATGGTGGAGAATGCACACAGGAAGCTCGCCGATCTCGGCCGCGAGGCCGAGCCTGCGGAGCGCCGGGCAGCATTGATCCTAGCCGCCAAGGAAGTCGGCCCCGGCCTGTTCTTCTCGCTGCTCATCATCACGGTGTCGTTCCTGCCGGTGTTCGCGCTCACCGGCCAGTCGCACCGCCTGTTCGCGCCGCTCGCCTACACCAAGACCTACGCGATGGCATTTGCCGCCGTGCTGTCGGTGACGGTCGTGCCGGTGCTGATGCTGTGGCTCGTGCGCGGCCGCATCCGGCCGGAGATGTCGAACCCGGTCAACTGGGTGTTCGCGCAGCTCTACAAGCCGCTGATCTGGATGGCGCTCACGGCGCGCTGGCTGACCGTCCTGCTGACGCTTGCGGCCCTCGCCTCGATCGCCATCCCGTTGCAGCGGCTCGGAACCGAATTCATGCCGGCGCTCTACGAGGGTGAGCTGCTCTACATGCCGACGACGCTTCCGGGCGTATCGATCACCAAGGCGAAGGAGATCCTCGCCCAGACCAACCGGCTGATCGCTACGGTGCCGGAAGTCGAGCGGGTGTTCGGCAAGGTCGGGCGCGCCGACACGGCGACCGATCCGGCACCGATCGCGATGATCGAAACGTGGATCAGGCTGAAGCCGAAGGAGCAGTGGCGCGCCGGCCTGACGGTCGATGCGCTCATCAAGGAGATGGACCGGCGCGCGAAGCTGCCGGGTCTCGTCAACTCGTGGGGCTACCCGATCAAGATCCGCATGGACATGATCTCGACGGGCATCCGCACGCCGGTCGGCATCAAGATCTCCGGCAACGACCTTAAGACGCTCGAGCGGCTCGCGCTCGAGATCGAAGGTGCGGTGAAGCAGGTGCCAGGCACGCGGTCCGCCTTTGCCGATCGCGTCGTCGGCGGCAAATATCTGGAGATCCAGCCGGACCGGCGCGAGCTTGCCCGCCGCAACATCGATCTCGGCACCTTCCAGTCCGTCATTCAGACGGCGCTCGGAGGACTGAAGCTCGCCGAAAGTGTCCAGGGCCGCGAGCGCTATAACATCATGCTGCGCTACGACCGGGCATTCCGCGAAACGCCGGAGCAATTGTCCGAGATCCTGGTGCCGACCCCGTCGGGCCAGCACATTCCGCTCGCCGAACTCGCCCGCATCGAGATCCTAGACGGTCCGCCCATGCTACGCTCGGAGAACGCGCGGCTGACCGGCTGGGTGTTCGTCGATATCGCCGGGCGCGACATCGGCTCCTACGTCGAGGAAGCCGCCAGCGTGCTCGCGACCAAGGTGAAGCTGCCGCCGGGATTTGCGATCTCGTGGTCGGGCCAGTTCGAGCAGATGATCGAGGCGCGCGAGCGCCTCGCCATCGCGGTGCCTGCGGCCGTGCTCGTCATCTTCCTGCTGCTGATGCTGCATTTCGGGCGCCTCGACCGCACGCTCATCATCATGCTGTCGCTGCCGTTTGGTCTGATCGGCGGGCTCTGGGCGGTCGATCTCGCCGGTTACAGCATGTCGGTCGCGGTCGCGGTCGGCTTCATCGCGCTCGGCGGCATCGCCGTCGAGACGGCGGTCGTGATGCTGCTCTACATCGACGCGCAGGTGCGAGCCCACCCGCCGCGAACGCGCCAGGAGTTGTTCGACGCCATCGTCACTGGCGCCGCCATGCGGGTGCGGCCCAAGCTGATGACGGTGCTAACGATCATCGCGGGGCTGCTGCCGATATTCTTCACCGATGGCCTCGGGGCGGACGTCATGCGGCGCATCGCGCTGCCCATGGTTGGTGGCATGGCCTCGACCACGGTGCTGACGCTGATCGTCATCCCGGTGATCTATTTCATCTGGGAGGGTCGGCGTTTCAGGCGCCGGGAAGCTGTCGTCACCGCGAGGCCGGCCGATGCTGAGCCCATCGCCGCGCCGGCCGAATAGACCGGAGCGGGCAGGATACCGGCTCACGCCGGTTGCATTTCGAAAACAAACAATGGGAGAGACTGACATGAAAATTCTGATCGCCGCACTGTGCACCTCGGTCGCCCTGACGCTCGCCGGTCAACCTGTTCTCGCCCAGAGCGCGGGGCACGGCGGCCACGCCGGCCACACCATGGCAACACCCGCTGTCGACGCCGAAACCGCCGCACCCGCCGTCGTGCACAGCGTCGACGTGGCCGGCGCCAAGATCAACGTGACCCACGATCCCATCCCGTCCATTGGATGGCCGAAGATGACGATGGACCTGCCGGTGACGAAAAGCGTCGATCTGTCGAAGGTGAAGGCGGGCGACAAGGTCACCATCGTCTTGAAGCTGGGCCGCGACAAGCAGTACCGCGTGGTCGGTATCAAATCTGCACCGTGAGTGCGGCGCAGCCCCTCCAAGCCACCGTCGGAATCAGTTTTTGACACCGGCAGTCCGCGTTCGGTGGGCCCTTACGCTACTGCGAGGGGCGCTGGACGCCGTCGCTTCTCAGCGACGGCAGGGTCGTCCTTTTCAGAGAATGGCTGTCCGGAACTGCTCCGGTTCAGTCAGACCGAAAGCCGTGCCGAGCACCACGCGGCGGTCGTCCGCGTTGACGGCGGCGGCGATTATCACGGTGGCGGAGACGATCCTGCCGGCCTGCGGCCCTTTGGAGAGAGCAGACATGTCGCGCGGATTGCCTTCAACGGAACCGCGGATCCGACTCGATACCGCTCCGCTGTGAGGAAGGCAGAGAGATCGTGACGACGAAGCCCTCGCGTGAGGCGAAGGCCATGCTGCCGCCATAGGCTTCCAGGATGTCAGCGGCGATGGCAATGCCCAGTCCGTTGCCCTCTACGCGCTCGTCGAGGCGAACGCCGCGCGCACCGAGCCGGTGCAGTTTGTCGGCAGGCACGCCGGGGCCATCGTCCGAGATCGTGATCTGCATTACACCCGTTGCCGTCGTAGTTCCGACCCGGACCCGCTGGTTCGCCCATTTCTGCGCGTTTTCCATGAGCGCGCCGAGTACTTCAGCGAGGTCGTCCGGCTCCATCGGCACTGTCACGTCAGCTGGCACGTCGATCTCGAAAGTGATCTCATCGCCGCGTGGACCGCGTGCAAGTGTCCGCGCTATGCGAGTGGCAATGCTCCCGACCTCGGATCGGGCGCTTCGTGGCAACTGAGATGCGAGACGTGCACGAGACAGCTCGCGCGAGACGTGGCGCCGCATCATCGCGACGAGGTCGTCGATCTCGTCGGCAATGTCGGTCTCGCCACGCGCACGCAGCCTTTCGGCGCCGGTGGCGAGCACCGCAAGCGGTGTTTTCAGGCCATGTGCGAGATCTGCAGCACGCATCCGCGCCGACGCGATCGCCATCTCCTGCGCATTCAACAGGCCGTTGACCGCCTCGACGAGCGGCATCACCTCGCCTGGCCCCTCTGCGACGACACGCTTGCGCCTGCCAGCAAGCACGTCGAGGACGCTGAGGCGGACCCGGTCGAGAGGCCGCAGACCCACGAAGATCTGGGCCATGGCAGCCGCAAGCAGCACCGTGGCCAGAACCAGCAGTGACGAGGCGAGTTCCCCGGCATAGTGGTCGACCGCACGCGTTACTTCGGCGGCATCGGTTGCAGCAGCCACTCGCACCGTCATCGACGTCGGCGTGCCGGGTCCGTTGGTTGTCCCGACCACCACCACGCTGCGTTCGACGACGCGCAAGGTGGCGCCTCCAGGGCCAATCACGCGATGACGATGCAGCTGCCCGATTGCCAGCTCGTCGCGCGGCAGCTCCAGCGCGTGATCCCAGAGCGATCGCGAGCGGATAGCTTCCGTCCCGCTCGCCGCCACCTGCCAGTAGTGGCCGCTGGTGACCTGCTCATAGCGCGGGTCACCCGGCTCACGCGTGAGTGCAACACGGCCGTTGGCATCGATCTCGAGGGCCGCGACAAGGCTACGGAGCGTAGTCTCGAGTTCGTCATCGACACGACGCCCGACGTGCCGCTCGAACAAATTGATCAGGCCGACGCCGGCAATGAGCAGCGCAAGAGACACCGACAGCACGGCCGCCACCGTCAGCCGCAGGCGCAATGAACGCCACGTCATGGCTGATCCTGCTCGATGATATAGCCGAACCCCCTGCGGGTCTGTATCAGCTCCTGCCCGAGCTTCTTGCGCACCCGGCCGACCAACACCTCGATTGCGTTGGCATCGCGGTCGCTGTCCCGGGAATATAGCTGCTCGATGAGTTCGCCTGAATCGACGACCCGTCCGGCATGATGCATGAGATAGCTGACGAGACGGAATTCCTGCGGGGTCAACGCGACGGGAATGCCGTCCCGGCTGAGCCTCATCTGGCGGGTATCGAGGCGAAACGCGCCGATCGTGATCAGCGACGACCCCTGTCCTGCATGGCGACGCAGCACCGCCCGCAAACGGGCCAGCAACTCCTCCATCCGGAACGGCTTCGGCAGATAGTCGTCGGCACCGGCATCGATGCCATCGACACGTTCCATCCATGTGTCGCGCGCAGTGAGGATGAGCACAGGCACCCTGCATCCGCCAGCCCGCCACCGCTTCAGAACAGACAGGCCGTCCATGGTCGGCAGGCCGAGATCGAGGATGGTGGCGGCATAGTCCTCCGTTTCGCCCCTGAACCAGGCCGCCTCGCCGTCCCGCTCGCGTTCGACGACGAACCCTGCCACCTCCAACGCCGTCATGACATCGCGCGCGATGCGATCGTCGTCCTCGACGAGGAGTATCCGCATCACTTGCCCTTCGTCTTGATGATCGTGCCGTCACGGGCGGATGCATAGACCTTGATCAGCCTGCCGTCGGAAGCCAACAGCTTGAGTTCATAGACGAGCTGCCCGTGCTCGTGCTCGAGTTCCACCTCCACGACGTCGCCCTGCACGTGCTGCCGCACGATCGCCAGGACTTTCGCCAATGGCAGGATATCACCCCGCCGCAGAGCTTCCCGAGCCAGGTCGTGATCGCGTCGCGGCTTCTTGTCACTGCCGACCGCGATATCCGATGCCGCCAGCGTGGCCGCCGCGAGAGCGAGCGCAGCGGCCGAGCGATGTAAGAACTTGGCCATGGTGCTCATTGCACGAGTCCTGCTGACAATTCGCTGACAACCGCTGCCGGCCGGCTGTCAGCCGGCCACTGCTAGACGCTAGCGACGACGTTCAGCAGCGGAAATGGCAGCATGAATCACACGATCAGATACGACATCGTGACCGACGCGCACGAAACAGCAAGGTCGATCGCGGTCTGGGACATCGCCGTCAGGGTGTTCCATTGGCTTCTCGTTTCGCTCGTGGCGCTGGCCGCCGCTTCGGGTTTCATTGGCGACCGGAGCACAGTTGATCTGCACGTGTGGGCCGGCACGGCAGTTGTCGGTCTTGTCGTGCTGCGCATCATCTGGGGAATACTGGGGACCACCCACGCAAGGTTTGCAAGCTTCGTGCGCGGCCCGTCGGTGGTCATCGCGCACGCCCGTGCCGTCATCAGCGGGAAGGCAGGGCACTACGTCGGCCACAACCCGCTCGGCGCCGTGATGATCGTAGGCCTGATCGTCGTCCTCGCCGCGATCGGGGCGACTGGGGCCGTGGTCCTCGGAGGCAAGCTCAAGGAAGGCCCGCTCGCCAGCTTCGTCCCCTTCGCACTCGGCGGCCCAGCCAAGGAGATTCACGAGGCACTCGCATTGCTGCTGCTCGGCCTTGTCGCCATGCACGTGACGGCGGTCATCGTCGAGAGCCTGCGCACGCGCGACAATCTCGTCCGGGCGATGATGACCGGCCGCAAGGTGCTGCGACCGGGCATGATCGACGTGACGCGGCGGCAGGCACGGCCGCTGCTCGCCGTGCTGATCGGGATGACCACGCTCATGCTTGCGGCCGTCGTCATCGCCTTGTTGTCGGGGCGGCCGGCGCTCGGCGTTCCGGTTGCGCCTCTCGACGCCGTCTACGGCAAGGAATGCGGCGCCTGCCACGCACCGCATCATCCCAGTCTGGCGACGGCCGCGACCTGGCGCGGCATCTTCAAAGGTCTCGGTGACCACTTCGGCGACGACGCGAGCCTGGACCCTGCAACCACAGAAGCGCTGACCAGCTACGTAATCGCCAACGCGGCTGAACGGTGGGACACGCAGGCGGCCAATCGGCTGCGCCAGACGAGCCCGACCGACCCGCTCAGGATAACGGCGACACCCGGCTGGGCGCGTCTGCATCGTCACGTGCCTGACGCCACATTCAAGAGGAAGTCCGTCGGCGGCCGCGTCAACTGCGCGAGCTGCCACGCCGACGCGGCGAAGGGTTGGTTTGCGCCCCGTGCCATTGCTGTTCCAGCGGAAGGAAAAAACGAATGACCAGAACAAGCCTCATGTCGGGGATTGCCACGCTGCTCCTCATCTCGAACGCGTGCGCGGCCTTGGCGGGTCCACGACAGGACGCCGTTCTCGCATCCTACGCAGCCGCCGCCGCGAAGGTGGATGCCAGCTTCCGGCGCCCCTCCGCGGCGCGCGGCAAGGCGTTCTTCCATGCGCGCCACACCGGGGGCAAGGCCGAAACGCCAGCATGCACGTCGTGCCACACGGCCGATCCCCGGCGCACCGGCACCACGCGGGCAGGCAAGCAGATCGCTCCGATGGCGGTCTCGGTAAATCCGCATCGCTTCACAGATCCCGCGGAGGTCGAGAAGTGGTTCCGGCGAAACTGCAAGGACGTGGTCGGGCGCGAGTGCAGCGCCGCCGAGAAGAGCGACGTGATCGCCTATCTCACTGGCGAGTAAGCAGGGAGATCCTTTCCATGAAACGCCCCGCAATGCTTGCCGCAGTCGGCATGCTGGTGCTTCTTTCCGAAATTCAGCCGACGCTGTCAGACGATCTCAATGTGAAGCCGGTCACCGATCCGATCGTGCGCAAGGAATGCAGCGCGTGCCACATGCTCTACCCGGCCGGACTGCTTCCGGCCCGGTCGTGGACGACGCTGATGGACGGCCTCGCATCCCATTTCGGTGAGAACGCCGAACTCGATGATGCGCTGCGCAGAAGCATTACGGAGTACCTGACCGCCAATTCCGCGGACTCTGGCGGGCGCACCAACAAGATGTTGCGCGGCCTGGCGCGCAAAGTGACGCCGGTCCGGATCACCGAGCTGCCATACTGGAAGCGCAAGCACGAACGCAAGAGTCGGGTCTCGCCCGAAACCTTGAAGCGGCGCGGGGCCAGAACACCGGCGGACTGCAAGGCGTGTCACACGGGCGCCGAGAAGGGCCGCTTCGACGACGATTGACGCGCCGGGCCGCTGCGGCATGTGGAACCTCCGGGCTCCACCCAGGCGCGCAATCACCTCGCAAAGGAAAGGCCTCCAGCGCTGATCTCCGAAGCTGAGCGTTGCCGAAGAAATTGGGCAGGTTCCGTTTGCGGCTGTCGCGCCGGCCTGGTCGCATCCATCGACAATGTCGATGGGATCGTGCAGCCGCCAACCAATTATGACGTCGATGATCCGGGGATCGATCCGGATCACGCGCTCGAGCCCCGTCGTCCGCTGCTCCATCCCCAACGACCGGGGCGGCGAGCGACAAGCGCGCTGGTGGGCGAGCATCCCGGCGCAAGAGCCGGCAGGTCCGCCGTGTCGACGATCATGTTTCTGGACCTTCACCTTGCGCGAGTTGGCGCGTGGACCTACTCCGCGATGACGGCGACGTGCGTCGCGGCTATGCTGCGCCGCGAAAGACCGCCGCGAGGGAACCGCACCGATGACCGAGAAGCCCGTCCTGCTCGTCAAATCCGCAGGACCGCAGTCTCTGCCGCGCTGGCAGGCGGAGTTCGCCCGGTTGACGCCGCATCTCGACATCCGGTGGTGGGACGATCCGACGATCGACCAGGCGCGCGTGCGCTACTGCATCGTCTGGTTCCCTGACCACGGCCGCATCGCGGCCATGCCCAACATCGAGGTCGTATTCTCGAGCGCCGCCGGCGTCGACCACATCGTTTCAGACCCGAGCCTGCCGCACCGGCTGCCGATCGTGCGCATGGTGAGCGACGAGCTCGCCCAGACGATCGGCGAGTACGTGACGCTGGCAGCCCTCATGATATTGCGCGACCAGCCGCGCATGGCGGCGCTGCAGCGGGCCAGGTCATGGGAGTATTTCGAGCCGGTGCGAACGGCGGTCGGCACGCGCGTCGGCATTCTCGGTCTCGGCGCGATGGGCCGGCGTGCGGCTGCCATGCTGTCCGGGATCGGCTTTCAGATCCTCGGCTGGTCGCGGACCGCGAAGGCGATACCGGGTATACGAACGTTTCAGGGCGACGACGGCCTCGCACGCATGCTTCCCGATTGCCACATCCTCATCGTGCTGCTGCCCGAGACACCGTCGACGCGCGGGTTGATCGACGCCCGCCGGCTGGCCATGCTGCCCGAGGGGGCCGGGCTCATCAACGCAGCGCGCGGGCCGATCGTGGTCGCTCGCGACGTGATCGCGGCGCTGGATGGCGGTCGGCTGTCATGCGCCATACTCGACGTTTTCGACACCGAGCCGCTGCCGGCCGATGAACCACTCTGGCAGCACCCGAAAGTGATGGTGACGCCGCATCTCGCCGGCTACGCTACACTGCGCGCGAAGGCACGCTACGTCGCTGGCCAGATCGGGCGCCACGAGGCCGGGCTCGGGCTGGAGAACCTCTACGACAGGATGCGCGGGTACTAGGCCCGGCATCGTCCGCAACGGCTGGCGCCTGAGCAGCCGCACGGCGCGGAAAGGCCGGGACAGCCATGCCCGACCTCTGCCGCGCCCTGCATGCAACCGCCAACCAGGATCACATCAGCTTGGCCATCGCCACCGCCGTATCCGCCATGCGGTTCGAGAAGCCCCACTCGTTATCGTACCAGGTGAGGATACGAGCCAGCTTGCCGTCGACGATCTGGGTCTGCGTCAGGTCGAAGTTCGACGAATAGGGTGAGTGATTGAAGTCGATCGACACGAGCGGCGCATCGTTGACCGACAGGATGCCCTTCAGCGGACCACCCGCCGCTGCCTTCATCGCCGCGTTGATCTCGTCCACCGCCGTCTCGCGGCCTGGAATGAACTTCAGGTCGACGACCGAGACGTTCGGCGTCGGCACGCGGATGGCGGTGCCGTCCAGCTTGCCCTTCAATTCCGGCAGCACCAGACCGACGGCCGCCGCGGCACCTGTCGAGGTCGGAATCATGCTCATCGCCGCGGCACGAGCCCGGCGAAGATCCTTGTGCGCCTGGTCGAGGATCTTCTGGTCGTTGGTGTAAGCGTGGATCGTCGTCATGAAGCCCGACTTGATCCCGACGAGATCGTTGAGCACCTTGGCCACCGGGGCGAGGCAGTTGGTCGTGCAGGAGGCGTTCGAGACGACGAGGTGCTCTGGCTTCAGCTTGTCGTGATTGACGCCATAGACGACCGTCAGGTCAGCGCCCTTGGAGGGCGCGGAAACCAGCACCCGCTTGGCACCCGCGTCGAGGTGGACCTTCGCCTTGTCCTTGTCGGTGAAGATGCCCGTGCACTCCATCACGATGTCGATACCCATCTCGCCCCACGGCAGCTTCGACGGGTCCTTCTGGGCCAACACCTTGATCGGCTTGCCGAAACCGATGTCCATCGTGTCGCCTTCGACGCGAACAGTGCCCGGGTAGCGGCCGTGCACGCTGTCATATTGCATCATGTGGGCGTTGTCGGAGGCCGAGCCGAGGTCGTTGATGGCAACCACCTCGACGTCGGTCCGCTTGGACTCGGCGATCGCGCGCAGAACATTGCGGCCGATGCGGCCGAAGCCGGATATTGCAACCTTGACGGCCATGTCGTTGATCTCCTTGATGAATATCTCACCGATGTCGAATCGCCCGGACGACTGGCGCTTTTCTGTAGCATCCATGGCTCATTGGCCACGCGGCGAATTGGCTTTGCCGTCATAGGCCGTGGCTGATTTCTGCACCGTCGGGACAGGTGCATCGACTAACACGACGTTGCCTTGGCTGGCATAACCAACTAACCAGAGCCGGACGCGTCTCCGTGATTGACCACACAACCCATGCGGACGCAAAGTGACGACGCGAATGGCTGCGCATTCGTGCTCGTTCGTGCACTGATACGGCGGGGCCGGAGCATGGCAGGTGAGACCGAGCGGTCGCGGCGCAAGCCGGCGGCGGTTGGCAGCGGTGGTGCAAGCTCGTCACCTGGTGGGTCGCGGGCGGGCAAGAAGCGTGCGCCCTCCAAGCCGATGCCCCAGGGTAACGACGATCCCGCATACAAGTCTCTCGAGGCGGCTGTGACCAGCCTCACGACCGAGCGCGACCATTTGAAAGGGGCCCTCGCGGCAGCCGAGGCACGTATTGCCGCGCTCGAAGCGGAGAACCGCAAGGCGGTCGATCGCATCAGCTGGGTGATCGACAGCCTGCAATCGGCGCTCGACGAGTGAGCGGTCCGAGCCTCCAGGACGAGCCTCAACCGGGCGCGCGCTCCGTCTCGGAGGCGCCCTTTCGCACGGGCTGCCCCCGCTTCATGTCGAGGTCGAGCTTCAGCGGTTCCGCCTCGCCGAGCAGCGACCGATAGACCTGGATGTTCGAGAGCACCTTCTGCACGTAGAGGCGGGTTTCTTCGAACGGGATGCGCTGGATCCAGTCGATGGGCGCGACACTGCCCCGTGGGTCGCCGAGCTTGCTCAGCCATTCGCGGGTGCGGCCGGGTCCGGCGTTGTAGCCGGTAAGGGTCAGGATGTAGCTGCCGCCAAACTCGTCGGTGCGATCTGCGATGTAGGCGGATGCGAGTTGCAGGTTGTAAGCGGGATCGCTCATCAGTCGCTCGTACTGACAGCGCACCTTGTAGTCCCTGCAGATATGGCGGGCGGTGACCTTCATCACCTGCAGCAGACCGCGCGCGCCGGCACCCGACACGATCTGGCTGTTGAACTCGGTCTCCTGGCGGCCGATGCCGAGTAGCATCGCGGTCTCCGGCGGCTGACGGAGCGGCTGATACGCCGGTAGGACGTCTGTCGGGTAGGCGTAGAGGTAGAGCTTGCGGCCGCGAGCGACTGCCGCCTTGCCGAGCCGCACTGCAATCTGGGTATCACCGAGCGCCCGTGCCAACTCGGCGAGCATGGCGAGTTCGGCCTCGCTGGTGAGCCGGTGGGAAAGGCGTGCAAAAAAAGTCATGCCGTTGCGCCGGCTGAAGCCGGACAGCACTGCAAGGCGAGCGGCCCGCACGACATCGCGGCCGAGAAAGCGTTCGATGTCGGCATTGCTCGGCGCATCGGGCAGCGGGATTTCGAGGCGACGGTTGCCCGGATACGCGGCGAGCCGGGAGAGCTGGCCATCGAAAGTGTCGAGATAAGCCGCACCGCGCCGGAAATGTTCGGCAGCGACATCGGAGCTGCCGGCAGCCGCGTGGGCGCGCGCCAGCCAATGCTCTGCCCGCGAGCGGCTCAGGGGGCCGTCGGCGGCTTTTCGCATGGCCGTGAAGTGCCGGATCGCGGCAGCCTTGTCGCCGAGATGCCGCAACGCCATGTGGCCGGCCATGAACGCCTGATCCTTGGCGGGATTGACGCTCAGCGGCCCGGCATCTCGCACGAGTTGGTAGGCGGCCCTGAACTCTCGCGCGGCCATCAGCTCTAGCGCCACCGCCTCGCGCTCGGCCCACCAGCCGTCGAGGCTCGCGATGAGGGCGGGATCGACCGGGGCGCGCCGCAGGATCGCTGCCGCCTCCGAGCGCTTACGCTCGCGACGCAGCAACTGTACGCGCTGCAGCTGGAAGCCCCAGTCCGACGCGGCGGATTTGCGGGCGCTGGTCTCGAGCACGGCCTGCCCGGATCCTGAAGCGTTCGTATCGCCGTCTGTCTTTTTCTCGCCCGGCGCCTTCTTTGTCGCCGCCTTTGCCTCATCATTGCTTGTCGCTGCGCGCCTACGTGGGCGCGCCTTGCCCTCCGGTCTCCCGGTGACGGCCGCTTGCATCAGCCGAGACGCGGACTTGTCGCGCAAGTAGACGGCGATACGAGCGCGCGCGCGCTGGTGTTCGCCGGCCGCGAGCAGCGGCAGAAGCCGGCGTGCGTCCGCAGCACGGGCGCGCCGTTCGGAGGCCCAGCGACGGTCCGCGCCGAGAATGACGTCGAAGCGCCACTTGTGGTCCGCGTCCGACAGCAATCTGCCGAGCCGTTCGAGGAACGCCGCCTCCAACGCGTCGGGAATCTGATCGCCACGCCAGGCAACGACGGCGAGCCGCCGCGCCGCCTCCGTCTCTCCCTTCGCGAGACGCGCAACGGCGAGGGCAGCCCGACCGGCACCCGACGACGGCGGCGCCTTGGCGAAAAGCGCGATGACAGCATCGGCGGAGAGGGGCCGCAAGAACAGCGCCTCCTCCATGCGGCGGCGGATCGTATCCTCGTCCGGCCAGTCGGGGTTGGCGGCGAGGAAAGCAGCGGCTTCCTCGGGCGTCGCGAAGCCGCGCTGCAGGCGGTACCAGTCGACCAGTTTCCGGCCGACCGGATCTGCGATCCGCGCCCGGATGGCGGCGCCCTCCGTGAGATCGCCACGTCCAATGGCGACCGCGGCAGCCTTGATGGCGGTCTTGTCGGCGTCGCTGACCGGGGTGGTCAGGAGCGGCGCGATCGCCGCGCGGACGGTCGCGCGATAGCGTTCGGCCGGTGTCGGCGGGCGCGACGCAGTGGCAATCTGGGCGGCGACCGTCTCGCTCTGTGCCGCGCCCGGCACGACCAGCCCGGCGCCACCCATTACAGTCGCGGCAAGCGCGAGCACGGCCTGCACGACGCCGCGCCACCGGCGCGCTGGCCGGGCGGCGGCAGCTTGCCGCCGTACCCCGATGACGATGGTTGATGACTTCATGCGTGGATGAATCTCGCTCCGGGCTCCCGGACGGTCGGACGGGCCGCGCGGCACTGTTGCGGGCGCCACGCGAAGCGCCTAGAAAAACAGGCCGCCGCTTTTACGGGCATGGCGACCATGCGGGCACGCTACCACAGCCTGCGGCCGCATCAACCGGGGGTGGCCCGAGCGCCACATGGGCCGGTGCGATGAGGCGGGGCTGGATGTCCGGGCTCAGCCGCCGCGCCATCCGGACGGCGCGTAAGTATGACGGCCGCCTCACGACGACGAAAAGGCTCTGGAGGAGCGCATGTTCAAGGGTTCCATTCCCGCACTGATCACACCGTTCGATCAGTCCGGCAACGTCGACGAGGATGCTTTCGCGCGCTTCGTGGAATGGCAGATCGCGCAGGGCAGCCACGGCCTCGTGCCAGTCGGAACGACGGGCGAGAGTCCGACGGTCACCGAGGAGGAGCACAAGCGGCTGTTCGCCATCTGCGTCGAAGTTGCCAGGAAGCGTGTACCCGTGATCGCCGGCGCCGGCTCGAACTCGACCGCCGAAGCGATCGAGTATTCGCGCTATGCCAAGGACGTCGGCGCGGACGCCGTGCTGATCGTCATGCCTTATTACAACAAGCCGACGCAGGAGGGCATGTTCCTCCACGTCAAGGCGATCAACGACGCCGTCGACATCCCGATCGTGCTTTACAACGTGCCTGCCCGCACGGTGGCCGACATCATGCCCGCCACCATTGCGCGCTGCGCCAAGTTGAAGAACGTCGTCGGAATCAAGGACGCCACCGCCAACATGGCGCGCGCTTCTTTGGAACGGCAGCTCTGTGGCGAGGAGTTCTGCCTGCTCTCCGGCGAGGACGCCACCGCGCTCGGCTTCAACGCACACGGCGGGACGGGCTGCATCTCGGTGACCGCCAACGTCGCGCCCGCCCTCTGCGCCGAGTTCCAGGAGGCGACGCTGCGCGGCGACTTCAAGGCAGCGCTGGCTCTTCAGGACCGCCTCATGCCATTGCACGAGGCGTTGTTCGTCGAGACGAGCCCCGGCCCCGTCAAGTACGCCGTCTCCAAGCTCGGCTTCTGCCGGCCGGACGCACGCCTGCCGCTGGCCCCCATCACGGAGCCGACGAAGCGCCTCGTGGACGAGGCGATGGTGCATGCCGGGCTGACCCAGGCGAGGGCCGCGGAGTGAGGCGGACCGGGCGGCGTCGCCGACCCGAGACGAAAGAGTGAAAGGCCATGGCCCAGAAGAAGGACGACGGCCACAAGGTCGTCGCCGAAAATCGCCGCGCGCGATTCGAATACTTCATCGCCGAAACCATCGAGGCCGGCATTGCGCTCACCGGCACCGAGGTCAAGTCGCTGCGTTCGGGGCAGGCCAACATCGCCGAGAGCTATGCCTCCGTCGAGGGCGGCGGGCTGATGCTGATCAATGCCTACATCCCCGAATACAAGCTCGCCGGCCCGTTCTTCAACCACGAGCCGCGCCGGCCGCGTCAGCTGCTGCTCCACAAGCGCGAAATCGCCAAGCTCGCCATCGCCATTGACCGCAAGGGGATGACGCTGATCCCGCTGGAGCTCTATTTCAACGAGCGGGGCCGCGCGAAGCTCAAGCTTGCGCTCGCCGAAGGCAAGAAACTGCACGACAAGCGCGACACCGAGAAGAAGCGGGACTGGCAACGCGAGAAATCGCGGCTCATGCGAGAGAAAGGGTGAGCTGCCATGCTTCGTGTGCGGTGAAGCACGGCGCACCACAACTGCTGTGGGCTCATCCGCTGTGCGGCGGCCGTGGCGCCGACTTCTCAGAACGGGACGTCGTCGGCGTCGACGACGCGCTTCGACTTTGCGCCGCTCGACTTGCCGCCAGTGGACCGGGCAGACGCACCTTTGCTGCCGACGGCAGTCTTGGCCGCTCGCGCACCGCCCGACTTCTTGGCTGCCTTCCTGGTGGCGCCGGCGGTGTCACCCTTTAACGCCTTACTCGCCGCAGTTGTCTTCGACGCCGATTTCTTCGACGGCTTCCTGGTCTTGCCGCTACCGCCCTTGGCCGCCTTCTCGGCAATCAGCTGGACGGCCTCCTCCACCGTCAGGTCCTCGGGCTTCTTCGACTTCGGCACGGTCGCGAACACCTTATTGTGCGACACGTAAGGCCCATAGCGGCCCTCGAGCACCTGCAGCTTGCCGCCCTCGCCCGGATGCTCGCCGAAATCCTTGAGCACCTTCGGCTGTGCCCGCTGGAAACGGCCCTTGGCACCGGCGGCCTTCTCGGCGAGCACGGTGACGGCGCGGTTGATGCCGATCTCGAACACGTCGTTGACACTGTCTAGATTGGCGTACTTGCCGTCGTGCAGGATGAACGGCCCGTAGCGGCCGAGCCCAGCCGTGATCATGCTGCCCGTATCGGGATGGATGCCGACCTCGCGGGGCAGATTGAGGAGCTTCAGAGCCAGCTCCAGGTCAACGCTCGCCGCATCGATTCCTTTCGGAATCGACGAGCGCCGCGGCTTTTCGTCGTCGTAGTCCTTCGGCTCGCCAAGTTGCAGGTAGGGCCCGAAACGGCCGGTGCGCAAGGTGACGGCGAGCCCCGTGGCCGGGTCGTAGCCGATCACCTTGCCGTCGAGACCGGCGTTCTCCGCGTCCGCCGCAGTCTGCGAAAGCTGGCGCGTGTAGCGGCACTCGGGATAATTGCCACACCCGATGAAGGCTCCGAACTTGCCCGAGATCTTCAGCGAGAGCTGGCCGGAGCCGCAGACCGGACACTGGCGCGGATTGGAGCCGTCCTCCTTCTCGGGGAACACGTGCGGGCCAAGCAGCTCATTCAGCGCTTCGAGCACGTCCGATACGCGCAGTTCCTTCGTCTCGGCGATGGCACCGGTAAACTCCCGCCAGAAGTCCTTGAGCACCTCCTGCCAATCGAGCTTGCCGTCGGAGATCAGATCGAGCTTGTCCTCGAGGTCGGCGGTGAAATCGTACTCGACGTAGCGTCGGAAGAAGCTTTCGAGAAACGCGATGACCAGCCGCCCCTTGTCCTCGGGCACCAGTCGCTTGCGATCGATCCTGACGTACTCGCGATCCTGCAGCACAGCGAGCGTCGAGGCGTAGGTGGAGGGCCGGCCGATGCCCAGTTCCTCCATGCGCTTGACCAGCGTCGCCTCCGTGTAGCGCGGCGGCGGTTGAGTGAAATGCTGGTCGGCAGAGACCTCGCGGTCGGTCAGCCGGTCACGGGCGGCGAGGGCCGGCAGGCGGCGCGATGCCTCGTCGTCGTCGGCCGGGTCGTCCTTGCCTTTCGACGCCTTGAGCCGGTCGTCACGACCTTCCTCGTAGATCTTGAGGAACCCGTCGAACACGGTGACCGTGCCGGTTGCACGCAGCCCGTAGAGCTTGCCGTCGCGGCCCTTCACCTCGATCTCGGCGGTCGTCTGCTCGAGTTCGGCAGAGGCCATCTGTGATGCGACGGCGCGCCGCCAGATCAGCTCGTAGAGCCGCGCCTGATCCTTGTCGAGGTAACGCGCGACGTCCTCCGGGCGGCGGTTGACATCGGTCGGACGGATCGCCTCGTGCGCTTCCTGCGCGTTCTTCGCCTTGGTCTTGTACTCGCGAATGAACGGCGGCAGATAGCGTTTCGAATAGGCGCGTTCGACCATGCCGCGGATCTGGCCGATCGCTTCCGGCGTGATATCGACGCCGTCGGTTCGCATGTAGGTGATGAGACCGACGGTCTCGCCGCCGATGTCGACGCCCTCGTAGAGGCGCTGCGCGGTATTCATGGTCTGCTTGGCCGAGAACCCCAGCTTGCGCGACGCGTCCTGTTGCAGGGTCGAAGTCGTGAACGGCGCGAACGGATTGCGCCGTACCGCCTTTTTCTCGACGCCCGTCACTTCGAAGTCGCCGTTCTCGATCGCCGCCTTGATCGCGGTCGCCGAAGCCTCGTCCTTGATGTCGAGCTTCTTCAGAAGCGTGCCGGCGACAGCGGTCAGGCGAGCGGCGACCTCCTCGCCCTTCGCGGTCAGCAGCGTTGCCTCGATCGTCCAGTATTCATCCGACTTGAAAGCCTCGATCTCCGCCTCGCGCGCACAGACCAGACGAAGCGCCACCGACTGCACACGTCCGGCGGAACGGGCCCCAGGCAGTTTGCGCCAGAGCACCGGCGAGAGCGTGAAGCCGACCAGATAATCGAGCGCGCGGCGGGCGAGGTAGGCTTCGACGAGCGGCGCATCGATCTTGCGCGGCGCTTTCAGCGCGTCGAGCACCGACTGCTTGGTCACCGCGTTGAAGGTGACGCGCTCGACGGCGACGCCCTTTTTCAGTGCCTTCTTGTCCTCCAGGATCTGCAGCAGATGCCAGGAGATGGCTTCACCCTCGCGATCGGGGTCGGTCGCCAGTATCAGCTTGTCCGCCTTCTTGACGGCCTCGGCGATCTCGCGCACCACTTTCGACGAGCGCCCGTCCGTCTCCCAATGCATGGTAAAGCCGTTGTCCGGCTCGACCGAGCCGTCCTTCGCCGGCAGGTCGCGGACATGACCATAGGACGCCAGCACCTTGTAACCCGGGCCAAGATACTTGTTGATTGCCTTGGCCTTGGCGGCAGATTCGACGATCAGAACGTTCATGAATTTGCGTAACCTTCGGGGGACACCCGGACAGGAAGCCCGGGTCGTAATCGGCGCGGAACATGGGGGAGGGCCGCGCCGCTGTCAAACGGCCTGATGCGATCGACGGGCCAATCGGACCGACCGCCATTGACGTTTTATTACTTTTTTTCAGTGCCTTACGCCATCAGCCAACAGCCGCCGCGGCGGCGGGCCGGCTCACCGCCGGGAAACCAGCTGGCTGCCGTGATGTTCGACAGCGCCAGATATCGTCAATTCGAGCAATGCCGCCTGTACGGCACGGGCCGACAGGCCGGTTGCCCGCGCCAGAGCATCGACTGCGACGGGCGCGGGACCGAGCGCGGAGAAGACCAGAGCCCGCTCGCTATCGCTCGCAAGCGCCGGGGACGCCGGCGGCGGCGCCGATGCCGCTACCGGAGCCGGCACCGGGAGATTTTCTGCGGTCGGCGCGCGCTGGAGATGGCCCGCACCGATCATCGGCGCCAAGGCCTCGACCACGTCGCCGGCGGAAGTGACGAACGTCGCCCCCTTGCGCAGCAGGTCGTTGGTGCCCTCGGCACGCGGATCGAGAGGGTGACCGGGCACCGCCAGCACCTCGCGTCCCTGCTCGCCGGCCATCCGCGCCGTGATCAGCGATCCCGACCGCCGGGCGGCCTCGATCACCAGCACGCCGAGCGAGATGCCCGAGATGATCCGGTTACGCCTCGGAAAGTCCTTGCCGCGCGGCACGAACCCCGGCGGCATCTCCGAGACGAGGCAACCGGCCTCGGCGATCGCCGCGTGCAGCCGCTCGTGCTCGGGGGGATAGACCACGTCGACTCCACCCGCGAGCACGGCCACCGTCCCGGTCGTCAGCGTCGCCTCATGGGCTGCTGCGTCGATGCCACGGGCGAGGCCGGAGGCAACCACCAGCCCCGCGCGACCAATCCCCGCCGCTATCTGCCGCGTCAGCGTAACGCCGGCAGCCGACGCCTGTCGTGAGCCGACGATGGCGACCGTCGGCCGGTTGAGAAACGCCTCGTCGCCCTTCACATAGACGAGCGGCGGGGGCACGTCGGCGGCGGCGAGTGCGGCCGGGTAACCCGGTTCGATGGTGAAGAGCGGCTGGATGCCGGCGCGGCGCGCGGCGGCGAGTTCGGCAATCGCTTCCCGCTCGGGCCAGATGCGGATCGGCCTTTGCCGGCCTGCGCGCCTGGCGATCTCGGGCAGCGCCGCCAGCGCCTGCGTTGCACCGCCGAACTGGTTGATGAGGGCGCGGAAGGTGACCGGTCCGACGTTCTCCGAGCGGATCAGCCGCAGGCAAGCCAACCGTTCCGCATCGGTGAGGCGGGCGACGGGGAGCGGCGCAGCCGTGAACAGATCGTCGTCGCTACGCCTTGGCACCGATCCGCGGCTCCTCACCCTTGAGCAGACGACGGATGTTGGCCTGATGTTTCCAAATGAGCAAGCCGCTCATGGCGAGCGCGAGCAACGCGGCCGGCGTTTCGCCGACCACATAGGCGCCGACCGGCGCCACGACGGCGGCAACCAGCGCCGACAGGGAGGAATATCGGCTGGCCAGCGCGACGACGAGCCAGATGGCGCAGAATGCCAGCGCCAGCTTCGGCAGAAAACCGAGCAGCACACCGATGTACGTGGCGACCCCCTTGCCACCCTTGAACCCGAGCCACACGGGGAAAATGTGACCGAGGAACGCGCCCAGCCCCCCCGCCATGGCAGCGACGATGGCATATCCGTACGTGGCGCCGATCTTGTGCGCGACCAGCACCGCCACCGTGCCCTTCAAAGCGTCGAGAAGGAGGGTCGCCACCGCGAGCCCCTTGTTGCCGGTTCTCAGCACGTTGGTCGCGCCGATATTGCCGGAGCCGATATTGCGGATGTCGCCGAGGCCGGCCGCCCGCGTCAGCAGCAGGCCGAACGGGATAGAGCCGAGAAGGTAGCCGGCGATGGCGGCGCCGAGAAGAATGAGGGTCATGGGGTATCCGACAGGCGATCAGCGCGCGTCGGCACCGTACTGGTAGACCATGCGCCCGTCCACCATGGTCTTCAGCACCCGGCCCTGCAGGCGGCCCTCGTCGAACGGCGAGTTCTTGGAGCGCGAGCGCAGCAGCGCGCGATCGACGATCCACGGCTGGCCCATGTCGACGACGGTGACATCTGCCGGCGCTCCCTTGGCGAGACGACCACTGTCGAGGCCGAGCAACCTGGCGGGTGACACCGTCATCGCCTTGAGCAGCGCGCCGAGCGGCACGTCGCCGCCATGGTGCAACCGGAGCGCCGCCGGCATCAGCGTCTCTAGTCCGATGGCGCCGTCGGCAGCCTCCGCGAACGGACGGCGCTTCACGTCCGTGTCCTGCGGATCGTGGCTGGAGACGACAACGTCGATCACGCCGTCGGCAAGCGCCGCGACGAGTGCGCGGCGATCATCCTCGGAGCGCAGCGGCGGGCGCACCTTGAAGAACGTCCGGTAGGGTCCGATGTCGTTCTCATTGAGGGTCAGATGATTGATGGAGGCACCGCAGGTGACCTTGAGGCCTTTCGCCTTTGCTGCGCGGATCAATTCGACGCTTTCGGCGCAGGTGATCGTGGCGGCGTGATAACGTGCACCCGTCATCTCGACGAGCCGGAGGTCGCGCTCCAGCACGATGACCTCGGCCGCTTTATGCACCGAGGGCAGGCCGAGCCGCGTCGCACGCTCGCCTGAGTTCATGGCTGCGCCGTCCGAGAGGAACGGATCCTCCGTGTGATGCACGATCAGCGCGTCGAAGTCCTTCGCGTAGAGCAGCGCGCTGCGCATCACGCGGGTATTGGCGACCGACTGCTTGCCATTGGAAAAGGCGATCGCACCGGCGCGCTTCAGGAGACCGATTTCGGTCATCTCACTGCCGGCGAGCCCCATGGTCATGGCCGCCATCGTGTGGACATGAACGATGGCATTGTCGCGGGCACGCCGCTGGATGAAGTCGACCAGTGCCACCTGGTCTATTACCGGGCTGGTGTCCGGCATCACGACAATGGTCGTTACGCCGCCTGCGGCGGCCGCGTGACTTGCCGTTTTGAGGGTCTCGCGATGCTCGGTGCCGGGCTCGCCGGTGAACACCTGCATGTCGACGAGACCCGGGCAGAGCAGATGTCCCTGGCAGTCCACGACCTCGGCACCGGCCGGCGCGTTGCGCCTCAGATGTGCCCCGAGATCGGCGATGCGTCCTGCCTCGACGTAGAGGCCGCCCTGCGTGTCCAGCCCCGCGGCGGGATCGACGAGGCGCGCGTTGATGAACACCGTCGGCTTCGCGGCGGGCGTATCGGTCGCGACCATGGTAGGCCTCACTGGTTGGGCCCTTACTGGTTGGGCAGGTGCTGGGCAAGCGCCTCGAGCACGGCCATGCGGACTGCGACGCCGAGTTCGACCTGCTCCTGAATGACGCTGCGCGGATGGTCGGCGACGGTCGAGGCGATCTCGACGCCGCGGTTCATCGGCCCCGGGTGCATGATCAGAGCATCGGGCTTGGCTCGCGCCAGCTTCTCCTGATCGAGCCCGAAGAAGTGGAAGTACTCACGGCTCGACGGGACGTAGGAGCCTTGCATGCGCTCGCGCTGCAGGCGCAGCATCATCACCACGTCGGCGTCGGCGACGCCGGCCTGCATCGAGGTGAATACCTCGGCGCCGAGCCGATCGGCGGCGGCCGGCAGCAGCGTCGAGGGAGCGACGATGCGCACGCGTGCCCCGAGGGTCGTCAGGCAGTCGATATTGGAGCGGGCGACGCGCGAGTGCAGCACGTCGCCGCAGATCGCCACCGTCAGCCCCTCGATGCGGCCCTTCGCACGGCGGATAGTGAGGGCGTCGAGCAGCGCCTGGGTCGGGTGCTGATGGGCGCCGTCGCCGGCATTGATCACCGAGCAGTCGACTTTCTGAGAGAGTAGCTCCACCGCGCCTGCTGCATAGTGGCGCACGACGATGATGTCGGGCCGCATGGCGTTGAGCGTCATCGCCGTGTCGATCAGCGTCTCGCCCTTCTGCACGGACGATGTCGACACGTTCATGTTCATGGTGTCGGCGCCGAGACGTTTGCCGGCGAGTTCGAACGACGCCTGGGTGCGCGTCGAGGCTTCGAAGAACAGGTTGATCATCGTCCGCCCGCGCAGAACGTCGCGCTTCTTGTTGATCTGGCGGTTGATGACTGCGGCCTTGTCGGCAAGGTCCAGCAGGGAATTGATCTCCGGTGCCGTGAGCCCCTCGCAGGTGAGGAGATGGCGGCGGCGGAAGAGGAGCGGGGCGGTGCGGTCGAGGGTGCTCATTAAAGCCCGCTCTATAGGCCGATCGCCCGGGCCCGGCAAGGGCCGGCGGAACCCTCTCCCGGAGTTTCGGTCTGAACAGTCGTCAACCAGCCGATACGGTCAGCAGCACTACCGCTTCAGAAGTCGAGCGGAAGGACCGCGACCTCGCCGCCGGCCGCGAGAGCAGGTGCCCCGACAGGCCTGATGATCAGACAATCGGCCGCGGCAAGCGGCGCCAGCAGCGAGCTGTCCTGACTGGACACGGGCCGCACCAGCCGTCGGCCATCGGCTGCCTGCCTGCTCGTCGCCCGCATGTAATGAGCGCGCTGTCCATTGGCCTCGATCGCCACATCGGCTGTGGCGGCGACAATGCCGTCGTCAGCCCGACTCGCGCCGAGCAGTGCATCGATCAGAGGAACCAGGAACACACGAGCACAGATCAGCGAGGACACGGGGTTGCCCGGCAAGCCGAGCACGCGTTGTGCGCCAAGCCTGCCGAACATCAGAGGTTTTCCCGGACGCATGGCGATTTTCCAGAAGTCGAGTGCCATGCCCTGCGCGCTCAACACGGGGCCGACAAGATCGTGATCGCCGACCGACGCGCCGCCGATGGTGACGATGACATCGGCGCCCGCGGCCTGGCGGATGCGGGTAGCAAGCTCGGCACGATCATCGCGGGCGATCGGCATGATCTCGGCCGCGCCGCCAGCGCGTACCACCATCTGGGCGATGCCGAACGGGTTGGAGCAGACGATCTGGTCGGCCCCGGGTGCGGTGCCCGGCATCACCAGTTCGTTACCGGTCGCGATCAGTGCCACCCGTGGTCGCCGATAGAGCGGCAGCGCGCCATGGCCCATGGCCGCCGCAAGCGTGATGTCGCGCGCCGTCAGCCGGCGACCGGCAGCGAGCAGAGCGTCGCCCTCGCAGAAGTCGAACCCACGCGTACGGATATGGCCCTGTTCCGGACTTCCCGAGCGCACGATGACCCGCTCGCCGTCCCGGGCGGTATCCTCCTGGATGATGATGGCATCGGCGCCGTCCGGCAACGGCGCGCCGGTGAAGATTCTCACCGCCTCACCCGGCCCGACGTGGCCGCCAAAGCCCGAGCCCGCGGCCGCCTCGCCGATCACGGTCAACGATGCCGGCAGCGCCGCCACGTCCGCGCGCCGCACAGCATATCCATCCATCGCCGAGGCATCGAACGGCGGCTGCGTCAGCGTTGCCGCCCGCGGCAGTGCGAGCACGCGAGGTGCGGCATCGCCGGCCACGGTGCCGATGGCGACCCGCTCGACCGAGACGGGCGCGACGTCGGCCAGAATACGGGCACGCGCCTCGGCAACCGACAGCGCAGAGACCTTGGGCTCAGCCATCCGCGCGCCAATCCCCGCTCTTGCCACCCGTCTTCTCGACCAGGCGGACGGTTTCAATGACAATGCCCTTCTCGGCCGCCTTCAGCATGTCGTAGATGGTGAGGCAGGCGACCGAGACGGCCGTCAACGCCTCCATCTCCACACCGGTCTGGCCCGCGACCCTGACCTCGGCCGTAACCCGGATGGCCGCAGGCGCCTCGATCGTTTCGAAGGTCACGGCCGCCTTGGTGATGGCGAGCGGATGGCAGAGTGGGATGAGTTCGCTCGTCCTTTTGGCGGCCATGATGCCGGCGATCCGTGCGGTAGCCAGCACATCACCTTTCTGTGCCGCCCCGGACGTGACGAGCGCCAGCGTCCCCGGCGACATGCGTACGACACCCTGCGCGACGGCTGTACGGCTGGTCGTCGCCTTGCTCGAGACGTCGACCATACGTGCCGCGCCGGTCTCGTCGATATGGGTCAGCGTCATCATGTCTCTCCGGCTGAGGCCGTCCCCGGAACCCGCATCCCCTCGAAACCGTTTTTACGGCTGAGAACGCTGCGTCAGGTCGTCGAGTCCGCAGAATAGGCCACGCCGCAGCGCAATTCAAAGTGATGGAAAGGAGCGTGTCATGCCCGCCATCGTCATCGCCTTCATCATCGCGTTCATTCTCATCGCCAGCCCTGCTTTCGCCCGGACCGCCACGAAGGCGCAACTCCCGACACGTCAGCAGTGCGAGGATGGTTGGAAGCCCGGAATGCAGTGGACGAAGACCCGTTTCGAGAAGGAATGCGCAAAGATCATCGTCCCCCCCAAGCCGGGCACACTCAGGAAATAGTTGTCGCCCGTGCCGGAGCACCGATGTCCACGCCGGTGCTCCGGCAAACCTCGATAGTACAGGGAGCGCCGCACGTGACCGAGCACATACCATCGCTGCTGCTGTTCGCTGCGGTGTTCCTCGTGGTGCTGTTCCTCGCCCGATCGATGCACTTCGCATGGCGGGCCCGTCGCGAGCGACGGCGGCGCGCAGTCGCCGAGAGAGCGGCCGGCATCGCCCGGACAGAGGAACAGGACGCCGTCAGCCGATGAGCGCGCGGAGCGTCGAGATCAGCCGCGCGACGTCCTCCTCGTCGTTGTAGACATGCGGTGAGATCCTGAGCCGGCCGAGCCGCGGTGCGGCGTAGACCTTTGCCGCCGCCAGACGTGACACCAGGGTCTCCGGCATACCACCGCGAAAGCCGATCGAGAGAATGTGAGGGGCACGAAGCTGCTCGGCATGGAAAATCACCGGCAGGCCGGCGAGGCCCTCCGCAATTTTCCGTGTCAGCATGGCAAGGCGACCCGAGATGGCTTCCGCGCCGAGCGAGGACATCAATTCCATCCCGAGCGACGCCATCTCCATGGATATGAAGTGATCGCGTTCGCCCATGTCGAAGCGTCGCGCGTCCGGCAGATAGCGCGTGTCCGCGAAATAGACAGCGCTCTCAGCGCGCACATCGCGGCGGCCGGGCGCGGTCTGCTCGAGCGGCACGCCGTCCTGATGACGTTTCGCGACATAGAGGAATGCCCGGCCATATGGCCCGACGAGCCACTTGTAGGTCGGCCAGATCACGAAATCGGGATCAAGCCGCGTCACGTCCATGGCAATGACGCCGACGCCGTGTGTCGCATCGATGAGAAAGGCTGCACCAGCCTGCTTCAACGCGGCGCCGATCGCATCGATGTCGAGCATGCCGCCGTCGGACCAGTGGATCGACGAGATCGAGGCGAGCGAGAGGGGCGCCGCGCCCGGCCGCGCTATGGCATCGAGCACGGCCGTGGTCCAATCGCCGTCCGCCGGCTGGCGCACGGTCTCGATGGTGAAGCCCTGAGCGTCCGCCCGGCTCATCCATTCGAGCACCGGCGAGGTGTGATCGTTCTCGAGCACGATGACTCGCGAGCCGTTCGCCGGGCTGAACAGCTTGGCCGCAGTCGCCACCCCGTAGCCCACTGAAGAAATCAGTGCGACGTCGGCGGGATCGGCATTGATCAGCCGCGCCGCCGCCCGTCGACAGCGCTCATACTCGCCGGGCGCAAAAGCCCCGTCCAGAAGCCACGGTCGCGCCTTGCGCTCGACCGCCGATTTGGCGGCGTCGACTGTCGCTTTCGGCAGCGGACTCCACGCCGCTGCATTGAAGAATGTCACGTCGCGAGGAATGTCGAACAGGTGACGTTGCGAGGGAAGCATGCGGGATTCCGTTCGGTTCGCGTGGGTCGGACGGCTGAGCGTCTGACGATCCTATCAGGCCGCCATAATCTTTGCGCGAAATGTCATGCGAATGCCCGTGGCGCCGCTCCGGGCCAGATCCCTCACCCGATTGGCAAGCGCGAGATGTGTTTCACCTGGCCGAGCGCGAAGCTACTCTCGATGTTGGCGATGCCTTCGATGCGGGTCAGCGTGTCTTTCACGAAGCGCTCGTAGTCGGCGAGGTCGCGGGCGACGACGCGCAGGAGATAGTCGCGCGGGCCGGTCATCAGGTAGCATTCCATGACCTCGGGGCAGCGGCGGACGGCTGCCTCGAAGCGGGCCATGGCGTCCTCGCGCTGGCGGTCGAGTTTGATCGAGACGAATACGGAGACCGGCAGCCCGACCTTGGCCTGGTCGACGAGTGCCGTGTAGCCACGGATCACCTCACGGTCTTCGAGCAGGCGCAGCCGCCGAAGGCACGGGCTGGTGGTCAGACCCGCCCGCTCGGCAAGCTCTGTAGCGGTCAACCGGCCGTTCTCCTGCAGTTCGGCGAGGATTCGCCGGTCGATAGCATCGAGATCGATCTGTGGCATTTTTCACCATGTTGGCGGCGATACGCAGCGGAACATGCCAATATTCGTAGCCGCATTGGCTGAATTCGCAAACCTTCGCTGGTCGACCGGCGCTAGGTTGCACTCAATCGAGAGCACTCATGGCAGCAACCGCCGAAAACACCCCAATCCCCACGCTCGCCGAAATCCGGCGCGCCGCCGACGTCGTGCGCGGCGCGGTACTCGAGACCGACTTCGATCCGAGCCGCACGCTCTCGGAGATGACCGGCGCCGACATCTGGCTGAAATTCGAGAACCTGCAGTTCACAGCGTCCTTCAAGGAGCGCGGTGCGCTCAACCGTCTCGCGGCGTTGAGCGCAACGGAGCGCAAGGCGGGCGTCATCGCCATGTCGGCCGGCAATCATGCGCAGGGCGTCGCCTATCACGCGCGACGGCTCGACATTCCGGCAACCATCGTGATGCCTGAGGGCACGCCCTTCGTGAAGGTCGACAACACGCGCCGTCATGGGGCGGAGGTGATCGTCACCGGCGCGACGCTGGAAGACTCGGCGAAATTCGCGCGCGCCCGCTGCAACAAAAAGGGCCTGTCCTTCATCCACCCCTATGACGATCCGCTCGTCATCGCCGGCCAGGGCACCATCGCGCTGGAGATGCTCGCAGCCAGGCCCGACCTCGACGTGCTGGTGGTGCCGATCGGCGGCGGCGGGCTGATCTCCGGCATCGCCATCGCAGCCAAGTCGTTGAAGCCCGATATCGAGATCATCGGCGTGCAGTCAGAACTCTACCCCTCGATGTTCAACGCGGTGAAGGGCGCCACGCTGCCGATGCGCGGCGACACGCTCGCCGAAGGCATCGCGGTGAAGGCTCCAGGCCGGCTGACCACGGCGATCGTCTCGCGGCTGGTCGACGATATCGTGCTCGTGTCGGAGCCGCAGCTCGAGCACGCGGTGGCAATGCTCATCAACATCGAGAAGACGGTGGTGGAGGGTGCCGGTGCCGCAGGCCTTGCCGCCGTCGTCGCCGACCGCCAGCGCTATCACGGCCGCAGGGTGGGCCTCGTGCTGTGCGGCGGCAATATCGACACGCGGCTCTTGGCGAGTGTGCTCACCCGCGACCTCGCCCGCGAAGGCCGCATCTCGCAACTCACCATCGATCTGGTGGATCGGCCGGGCCAACTCGCCCGTGTCGCGACGCTGATCGGCGCGGCCGGCGCCAACATCGTCGAGGTCTATCACCAGCGCACGTTCTCGGACCTGCCAGCCAAGGGCACGCTGCTCGAAGTCGTCATTGAGACGCAGGATCGCGCGCATCGCGACGCGACGGTCGAGCAGCTGCGGTCGGCAGGCTTCGAGGTGGAGGTGCACTCCAATCCCGGCGGGTCGCACGACTGAAGCCGCAGCACCGGCCAACCGCCGCAGAACATCGACAGTCAAAGAGAACAGACGAGTTCGACATGGACAACCCCGCCATCAACCGCCCCGTCATCGACCGCGAGACACTCGCCATTCTCTCCGAACTCGAGCGCAAGGTGCTGTGGCTCTCGTCGTACATGATCCACCACGCCAACCACGAGATCGATCGTGGCGATGGCATCAAGGTCGGCGGCCACCAGGCCTCCTCCGCATCACTCGCGACGATCATGACGGCGCTCTATTTCCACACGCTGCGCCCCGAGGATCGCATCGCCGTGAAGCCGCACGCCTCGCCGGTGTTCCACGCAATCCAGTACCTGCTCGACAACCAGTCGCTCGACAAGCTGAAGAACTTCCGCGGCTTCGGCGGCGTGCAGAGCTATCCGTCGCGCACCAAGGACAAGGACGACGTCGATTTCTCGACGGGCTCCGTCGGCCTCGGCGTCGCCATGACCGGCTTCGCTTCGATCCTGCAGGACTACGTGCATGCCAAGGGCTGGTCGCCCCCATCCGGCGAACGCTGGCCGAAGGGACGCATGATCTCGCTGATGGGCGATGCCGAGATCGACGAGGGCAACATCCACGAGGCGCTGCTCGAATACTGGAAGCACGGCCTCACCAATACGTGGTGGATCGTCGACTACAACCGCCAGAGCCTCGACTCGGTGGTCTCCGACCAGCTGTTCATGAAGGTCGCCGGCCTGTTCGAGAACCTCGGCTGGCAGGTGATCCTGATCAAGTACGGCAAGCTGCTGCAGCGCATTTTCGCCGAGCCCGGCGGCGCGCGCATCCGCGACTGGATCGCGGACTGCCCGAACCAGCTCTATTCGGCGCTGGTGTTCCAGGGAGGCGCCGCGTTCCGCAAGCAGATGCAGGCCGACCTCGCCGGCCACGCCGACACGCTGGCGCTCATCGCCCATCACGACGATGCCAGCCTGCACCGCCTGATGACCAACCTCGGCGGGCATGACCTCGAAGCCGTGCTCGAAGCCTTCGCCGAGGCGAGGCCGGACAAGCCCGTGTGCTTCATCGCCTACACCGTGAAGGGCCACGGCCTGCCGCTCGCCGGTCACAAGGACAATCACGCCGGCCTGATGACCAGGGCACAGATGGAGGCACTGCGCGCCCAGCATGGCATCAACCAGGGTGACGAGTGGGAAAAGTTCGCCGGTCTCAGGCTGCCGGCGGCGACGTTGCAGAGCTACCTGAAGCGCGTACCGTTCAACGCGAGGGGACGCCGCCGCTTCAATGCCCCGCGGATACAAACGCCCGGAACGCTGTCGCTGGCGGTGAAAGGTGAGATCTCGACACAAACGGGCTTCGGCCGCCTGCTCGACGACATCGCCAAGGCCGGTGGCCCGCTCGCCGATCGCATCGTGACCACCTCGCCCGACGTGACCGTCTCGACCAACCTCGGGCCGTGGGTCAACCGGCGCGGCTTGTTCTCGATGCAATCGCGCGAGGACGTGTTCAAGGATCGCGGGCTGATGAGCCCGCAGAAGTGGGAAATGAGCCAGCAGGGCCAGCACATCGAACTCGGCATCGCCGAGATGAACCTGTTCCTGACGCTCGCCGCCGCCGGCCTGTCACACTCGCTCTATGGCGAGCGGCTGATTCCGATCGGCACGGTCTACGACCCGTTCATCATGCGCGGCCTCGACGCGCTGAACTATGCCTGTTACCAGGACGCGCGGTTCATCCTGGTCGCGACGCCTTCGGGTCTGACGCTTGCGCCTGAAGGCGGCGCGCACCAGTCCATCGCGACGCCGCTGATCGGCCTCTCGCAGGACGGTCTCGCCTCGTTCGAGCCGGCTTACGTGGACGAGTTGGCGGTGATCCTCGGCTGGTCGTTCGACTACATCCAGCGCGAGGGCGCGGAAGAGAACCCCGACCGCTGGTCGCGCGAGGAAAAGGGCGGCTCGGTGTATCTGCGGCTCTCGACGCGCCCGCTCGCACAGCTGCCGCGCGAGATGACGCCGGCACTGGCGAAGGACGTGATCGACGGCGGCTACTGGTTGCGCCCGCCGGAACCCGGCACCGACCTCGCCATCGTCGCGATGGGCGCGGTGATGCCGGAAGCCATCGAAGCGGCGGGGCTGCTCTCGGAAGACAAGCGCGGCGTCGGCGTGCTCGCCGTCACCTCCGCCGACCGCCTGTCGGCCGGCTGGCACGGTGCCGAGCGCGCCCGCGAGCACGGCAGGCGCGACGCGACGGCGCACGTCGAGCGGCTGCTCGCGCAGCTGCCGCGGGACGCCAAGATCATCACGGTGTGCGACGCCCACCCGGAGAGCCTCTCCTGGATCGGCGCGGTGCAGGGTCACAAGGTGCGTGCGCTCGGTGTCGAGCACTTCGGCCAGTCGGGATCAATCACCGAGTTGTACGCCCACTACGGTCTCGACGCGAACGCGATCCTGACGGCCGCCGAACGGGTGACGGGCCGCAAGGCGCGGTATCGGTTCATGTGATAAACGTGGCGCCGCAGCTGACGGAGAGCAAGCGGACATGACTACGCCGACAGTGAACGACCTCGTCACCACGGACGCCGAACTCGATGCGATCTATGGCGCGCCGGTGCCGGCGGCGGTGATCAAGGAGATCGATCATATCGCTGCGCCCTATCGCGGCTTCATCGAGAAGGCGCCTTTCGTGGTTATCGCGACCGTCGGGCCGGAGGGGCTCGACTGCTCGCCGCGGGGCGACCCGGCCGGGTTCGTGAGGATCGCCGACGAGAAGACCGTGATGATCCCCGACCGGCGCGGCAACAACCGCATCGACGGCCTGCGCAACCTGATCCGCGACCCGCGCATCTCGCTGCTGTTCATGATCCCCGGTCTCGGCAATACGTTCCGCATCAACGGGCGCGCGGTGATCAGCGCCGACCCGACGCTGCGCGAGAGCTTCGCGATCAACGGCAAGGTGCCGGCGACGGTGCTGATCGTGACGGTGGAGCGCTGCTATTTCCAGTGCCCCAAGGCATTGATCCGCTCGCGCCTGTGGGACCCGACACAGCACGTCGCCCGCGACGCGCTGCCGTCGACCGGTGAAATCCTGGAGACACTGAGCCGGGGCAACTTCGACGGCAAGAGCTACGACGCCGCCTATCCGAAGCGACTCGAAGAGACGATCTACTGAGAGGCACGGGTCGATGGAGAGCCAATTCGCAGTGATCGCAGCCGATCACCGGGCATCCATCGCCCGCCCGCGCCGAATGGCCCGAAGGTCTGGAAACTGACCGCCGCAAAGCGATCCGAACGAGCTGCGACCGCTTGCCGGCTATCCTCGACGAACGGCAACGCATGACCGCGACAATCAATCCTTGTCGTCGGCGGTGACGTGCCCCGGCAACTTCTTGCGATCGGTCGAGGCGAGTTCCTCGAGCTCCTTCTCGGACATGGACTTCTCCATGCCACGCGAAGCCCCCTTCAGATCGGACTTCTTGGTTTCGCCGCGCTTGGCCGACAGTGCCGCACCGGCCGCCTTCTGTTGCGCCTTCGATTTTGCAGGCATGGACGTGCTCCTTCTCTCGCCCGCTCATCCGAGCGATCGCTGATGGCGACCCTCGGCCACTTCCTCGCAGATCTTCGCGCAAAATGCCGGAATGTCGCCAGGATTGCGGCTGGTAATCAGGCCGCGATCGACGACCACCGACTGGTCCTCCCATGTCGCGCCGGCATTCTCGACATCGGTACGGATCGAGGCGTAGGACGTCATGCGACGGCCGTCGGCGACGCCGGCCTCCACCAGCAGCCACGGCGCGTGGCAGATCGCCGCCAGCGGCTTGCCGCTGTCGTAGAACTCCCGGACGAACTCGACGGCGCTGTCGTTGACGCGAAGCAGATCGGGGTTGATTTGTCCGCCGGGCAGCACGAGCGCGTCGAAGTCGTCGACCGATACCGACGACAGTTGCCGATCGACGTCGACCGACTCGCCCCAGTCGTGTTGTTGCCAGCCGCGGATCCGCCCTGTCTCGGGCGATACCACGGACACCTCCGCGCCGGCTTCTTCGAGCTTGCGCTTCGGCTCCATCAGCTCCGACTGCTCGAAGCCGTGCGTTGCCAGGATGGCGATCCGTTTTCCGTCAATGCGTTGCATGGGAGACCTCCGTTGTCGCTGCGGGCTCAACGTGGCGCTCGTGCGCGGGTTCCGGCGCTGACTCGGCGGTGGCGACGTCACCTCGCCGTGAAGATCATGCAGGTGGTGGTGCCGTGGGCGAGCAGTTTGCCGTCGCGGTCGGTAATGCGGCCCTCCGAGGTGCCGGTCGTGCGGCCGGCATGGATGATCCGGCCTACCGCCCGAACGGGGCCGGTCGCCTCGGTAATCGGACGCACGAAGTTCACCTTGATCTCGAGCGAGGTGTAGGCATGCCCCTGGGGCACGGTCGTGTGAACCGCGCAGGCCATACAGCTGTCGAGCAGCGTCGCCGCGAAACCGCCGTGCACGGTGCCGATCGGATTGTAGTGACGCAACTCCGGCAGCCCCTCGAACACCACCCGCCCCTCCGCCACCTCCACCAGCTGGAAGCCAAGTGTCGCCGCGATCGGCGGCTGCGGCAGCCGTCCCTCGGCGATCGCCGTCAGAAACTCGAACCCGCTCATGGTCGCCGCCACCTCGCGCGGCACGATCCCCGTTACCACACCGCTCATGAGTCTCTCCTCTTGATCGTGTATCTGCACGCGTGTATTTACACGCAATGAACGAGAGAGCCAAGCGACGCGTGTCGGCCGCGGCGCCGACCGGGCGCGCGCGAACAGCCGTCGCTGCACGGGCTGCGCAACCGACGGCCGATACGGCATGGCTGCCGCCCTGCACCCTCTATCGACTTCGGATGGCTGCCCGGCGCGCAACCCGCTTCTACGACCAGGCCCTGGCGCCGTCCGGCCTCGGCATCGCGCAATTCGGCGTCATGAACGCCATCCGCGTGCACGCCGGCGGCACTGTTACGGATATCGCCCGGCGCCTCGACATGGACCGCACGACGCTGACGCGAAACCTTCGTCCGCTTGTCCGCGCAGGCCTCGTCACGATCGCGGCCGGACGTGACGATCGGGCCCGCGCACTCGTCCTGACCGACGCCGGGGCCGCGCGATTGAATGAAGCCGTCCCGTATTGGCGCGCCGCGCAGGCGCGCGTCGCTGCGACACTAGGGGCGGCGGAAACGCACGCCCTCAATAGCTTGCTCGCACTTGCCCTCGACCGCCTGCCCGATGTCTGAAGCACTGCCCCGAGAGTTGCCTCGTCCGATGCCTGCCGAAGGAGACCGTCCGTGCCGATCACCACGCTCTACGCCGCGCTGCTGACACCGCTGCTCGTCGTGCTGATATTCCGTGTGGTCGGTGCGCGCCGGAGCGGCAGCGTCGAGATCGGAGACGGCGGCGATCGCGCGCTTCTCCGACGCATGCGCTGTCACGCCAATTTCGTCGAGACGGTGCCGATGGCGCTGATCCTGATGGGGCTCGCCGAGAGCCTCAAAGCACCGGCGCCGGTGCTGCACGCGATCGGCGCCGCGCTCCTGGTGGGCCGTATCGTACATGCCTATGCGCTGGCGCAAGAGCCGCACATCCTGCGCCTGCGTATCGCCGGCATGGTGCTGACACTGACGGCGATAACCCTGGCCGCCGGCGTCGGCCTCATCAGGGCGCTTGCTGCCGGCGCGCTCCGACCATTCGTTTGAAGCGGCACGAGGAGCTATTCCTCGTCGCGCGCCTGGCTCTTGCCGCGCCGTGCAAGGTCGTCGCGCGCGAAGGCGAGCGGCAGGGCCGTCGTATATTTGATCTGCTCCATCGCGAACGCGGACGCGACCTTCGAGATGTCTATCCGCGCGATCAGCCGCTTGTAGAAGGCGTCATAGGCTGCGATGTCCGGCACCACGACGCGCAGCAGGTAATCGACTTCACCGCTCATCCGGTAGAACTCGACGACTTCGGGGAAGTCGACGACGGCGGCATGGAAGCGCTCCAGCCAGTCGATATTGTGCTGGTCGGTCTTGACCGAAACGAAAACCGTGACGCCTGCCTTGACCGCTGCGGGCTCCAGCAGGGCCACCCGCCGCTGTATGACACCCGCCTCCTCCATCTTCTGGATCCTTCGCCAGCAGGGCGTGGTCGACAGCCCGACTTCACGGCCGATATCGGCGACAGGACGCGTGCAGTCCTTCTGGAGGATATCGAGGATCTTGAGGTCCATGGCGTCGAGCATCTGCCCCCCCCTTCCCTTCCGGCATGAGACGGATTTTGCGCGCCCGCCGGATCACACGACGCTGCCGTTGCGTGAACCATACGTCAAGATGGTTTTTAGTATTTTTTTGCTCGCATGGCGCTATTTTGACTGGCGCATGCGAGTGAGCGCCCGCTAAACGTGCCGCCACAGAGAACTGCTTCCCAATAATCGCGAGCACCTCATGCAGGATCGGATCGTCTACATCACGCCCGACTTCGCCGTGACCGGCGCACTCGTTGCCGCCGACTTTCCGGCGATCGCCGAGGCAGGTTTCCGCTCAGTGATCTCGAACCGCCCTGACGGCGAAGGCGGTGCGCCGATGACCGCCCGTCAGGAATCGGTCGCCGCGTGGCGCGCCGGGCTCCAATTCCGGCACGTGCCGGCCACCAAGCACGATCTGCTGACGGACCTCGTGGTCGAAGGCATGGCCGACGCCGTGCGTCGGCTCGAGGGACCGATCCTCGCCCACTGCCTTTCCGGGCAGCGCTCGGCCATCGTGTGGGCGGCGGCCAGCGCGCGCGAGGGCAATATCGACTGCGTCCTTGCCGCCCTCGGACAGGCGGGCTTCGACCTCGCCTTCCTGCGCGACGACCTCGAGGCACAGGCGCACCGCAAGCGCTGGCTCGGCACCGAAAAGGCTCTCGACTGCAGTGAGGCGGCCGTCCTCACCGGTGCCTGGGCGGCCGCTTGAGCGTCCCGGCGAGAGCAGCCGCCACCTCACGGCGCAACGCCGGCAGCAACTCGGCCTCGAACCACGGATTGCGGCGTATCCAGGCGTTGTTTCGCCACGATGGATGTGGCAGTGGCACGAGGCGCGGCTGATCGCAAAGGGCCATCACCTCGCGCCAGCGCGCGACGATCTCGGTGAGCGGCCGGCGGGCCAGCAGAGGGTCCAAACGGCCAAGGTGCCAGCGCTGCGCGTAACCGCCGACCATCAGCACCAGACCCAGGTGCGCCAGATGGCCGAGCACTTCGTCTCGCCAGAGCGGTGCGCACTCGCGGCGCGGCGGCAGGTCGCCGCCCTTGGCGTCGAGCCCTGGAAAGCAGAAGCCCATTGGCAGGATGGCGACGCGGGTGTCATCGTAGAACGTTTCGTCGTCCACGCCCATCCAGGCGCGCAGCCTCTCCCCCGACGGATCGGAGAACGGTATGCCGGAGGCCTGGACCCTGGTGCCGGGCGCCTGCCCGGCGATCAGCAACCGGGCGCTCGCCGAGGTCCGGAGCACCGGGCGCGGCTCATGCGCCAACGGCCGACCGCTCGCCGCGGCGCCCGCGCAATGACGGCAGGCCCGGATGCGTGCGACGAGATTGCCCAGCGCCACATCTGGGCTGACGCCGAGTTCAGACATCGACGACGAGACCGTCCTCCGCCAACAGCACGCGCGGATGGGCGACCCGGTGGCGATTTTCGAGCATGTCGTGGCTCATGTGGGTCAGCATGATGCGTCGGGCGGTAATGCGCTCGAGATTGGCCGACAGCGTCGACCAGTTCGTATGGTAGCGCACCGTGCGCGCGTAGGCGTAGCACTCCGCGATATAGAGATCTGCATCCGCCGCGCAGTCGACGAGCGCATCGACCCATTCGGTATCGCCGGAAAAGGCGAGAGTGCGTCCACCGGCTTCGATACGGAGCGCAGCCGACAGGCTGCCCGAAGGATGGCTCACCGCGAAGGGCGTGATCGCGCCAATGCCGGCGGACAGCCGCTCGCCGGCTCGGAACTCGCGGAATGACAGTGCGAAGCGGCGCGCCACGCCGGTCGAGCCCGGGAACAGAGCCTCGGCCGCACTATTGAACCGCGCCTCGATGCCGGCTGGACCGATCACCTCGAGCGGCTCGTCGCGCCGGCCGATGTGCTGGGCGTGCAGCAGCCACCAGACGAGCCCGGCGAAATGGTCGCCGTGCAGATGCGAGATGACGATGGTGCCGACGCGATTGGGACGAAGCCCGGCACGCTCCAGCCCGATCAGGGCCGTCGCGCCGCAATCGATCAGAAAGCAGCTGTCGCCGGCTGCCACATGATAGCAGGTCTGCAGGCGTCCTCCCGACCCGAAGGCATCGCCACAGCCGACCACGGTCAGTTGCATGTCCCCATCCCCTTTGCAGTGGTAGGAGCACTATGACGCTACCACCGCGCAAGGCTGTTCCACAGGGAACAGCGCCCCGGCTGCCATGTGCTGCGTCATGCCGCGGCACTCGGCCGCGCCGATACGTCGCGATGCCAGCGTTCCAGGTTCGCAAGTCCCTCGGGTCGGCCGAGCTTGGCGGGCTTCATGAAATCGATGGCCACCAATGCGGTGATGTCGGCGACGGAATAGCGGTCGCCGGCGATGAACGGACGACCGGCCAGTTCCCTGTCCAGCAGTTGCAGCGTGCGCAGCGCGCGCGGCCGATTAACCTCGGCCCACTGGACAACCTGCGGAACCTCGAACGGCGCCATCGCCGGGTGGCTGTGGCGGAACACCTGCGCCACGGGCGCAAGCAGGTTGAGCTCCATCCGCCTCTGCCACATCTCGACCAAAGCCTTCTCGACAGGCGTCCGCCCCATCAGCGTCGGCTCGGGATGCAATTCCTCGAAATACCGGCAAATGGCGATTGATTCAGAGATCGCCGTGCCGTCGTCCAAGACGAGCACGGGCACCTGTTGAAAGGGGTTCAACGCTGCGAACGCATCCGTCTTGAGCGCACCGGTCATCATGTCGACCTGCTCGAAGCGGACGTCGATACCCTTTTCCGCAACGAAAATGCGTACACGGCGCGGATTGGGCGCGCGCGCCTGCTCGATGATCCTCATGTCGTCCTCTGTCACTGTTGTGCGCCGCGAACCAGGCACGCGTCCTAGCGCTCACGCATGTGGATGCGGCGCCAGTCGCGTGGCTGCTCGAACCGCGAGGCCCAGATGCCACGACGCGCGCGACGCGCCTCCGCCTCCTCGCGCTGGTAGCGACCATAGGCGACGGCCATACCGTCTGCCACCATGCGTCGGTTCAGGTCCACGCCACCGGCCTCGCAGACGCCGAGGAGGCGCCCGTGCTGGTCTGCCTCGATGCCGCGACAGACCACGTGAGCTCCGGCCATTTCCGCCAGTGCATCGCGGGCGGCGTCCCCGCACCGCCACGCCCGTCCGTCGCGCTCGCAGGTCTGGCGGCCTTCGGGTGCGTCGATCCCAACGAGCCGCACCTGGCGGCCGGCGATGCTCAAGCTGTCGCCGTCGATGACACGCGGCCTGCCGGCCACCTCGCCACCACCGCCGTGCCCAACGAAGAACGACCAGAGCCCTGCCGCAGCGACGATCGCGAAGCCGGCGAGGCGGATTTGCCAGCCGAGCGGCAGGCGCCTGCCGGAATATCTATTATTTCGCCGGATCATGGGGTTGTCTGTCGACTTTTGCAGCCTGTTTAAACCGCCCGTTAGGGAGTTCTGTGAACATTTGTAGCGAGCTTGGGGAGCCCTGGTCCGACCAATCCTGTCTCCGATCCGCGCACGACGCGGGCGGACGGGGCCGGTCCATTCGTGGCAGTGAGGAATGGCACCACAGTTGACACGTCCGTCGCAGCAGGGCCAGCCCCGGCAGGCCCACCCGGGCGAGCGCCGGCTCGCCGGTGGGGCGAGCGTGCGCGACGTGCGGCAGGCGCTGGTGCAGCATGGCACGCTCAAGCCCGAGATCGAGCTCGAGCTGCTGTCGATGTTCGTCAGGAACGAGCTCGCCGCGCAATGGACCGTGCTGCTGCTCGCGCTGATCTTTTCGCTGACCGCGATGTTCTGGGCGCCCTATCTGCAGGCGGCGACGTGGCTGGTCATCGTCGTGGCCGCCAAGGTGATGCTGCTCGAGATGTGCCGCCGCTTCGAGGCGACACCGGAAGGCGAGCGCGACCTGAAGCTGTGGCGGCGACGACTGTTCATCGCCGAGGCGATCAGCGGCACGGCCTGGGCCGGCTTCGCGCTGGTCGGCTTCAACTCCGTGTCGAACGCGACACAGGACTACGTGTTCTCCAGCCACGTGTTCCTGTTCGCGTCCCTCATCGTCGTTCTCGCCATCCGCATGACGTTCGCCTCGACGGTGATGTCGATCCTGTTCGTCGGCACCGTGCCCATGACGCTCGCCGTGGTCGCCCGCCTCGTCATGCTCGAGGACTTCTTCTATCTGGCACTCGCCTCCATGGCGGCCGGCGTCCACCTCTACTTCATCTTTCTCGCCAAGGGGCTCCACTCCACGGCTCTCGCCATGCTCGAGTTCCGCGCGCAGAAGGACCTGCTGATCGCCGACCTCGAGGAAGCCAAGAGCATTTCGGACGAGGCGCGCCGACGGGCGGAGGAGGCGAACCTTGCCAAATCGCGGTTCCTCGCCACCATGAGCCACGAGTTGCGTACCCCGCTGAACGCCATCCTCGGCTTCTCCGAGGTGATGTCGCACCAGATCATGGGGCCGCTCGATAACGAGATCTACCGCGACTACGCCGACAGCATCCACCGCTCCGGCAGCCACCTATTGAACCTGATCAACGAGATCCTCGATCTCTCGCGCATCGAGGCGGGCCGCTACGAACTGCACGAGGAAACCGTCCAGATCACCGACGTGCTCGAGGACTGCCACCGCCTGCTCAAACTGCGCGCCGAGAAGAAGGGCGTCGACATCGTGGAATGCTGCGACGGCGCGCTGCCGCCGGTATGGGCGGACGAGCGCGCCCTGCGGCAGGTCTGCCTCAATCTGCTTTCCAACGCCGTCAAGTTCACGCCACGCGGCGGCGAAATCGTCTTGACCGCCGCCCGACTGTCCGATGGTGGCCAATTCATCAGCGTGCGGGACACCGGACCGGGCATTCCGGCGCACGAAATTCCGAAGGTGATGCAGGCTTTCGGCCAGGGCTCGCTCGCCCACGAGACTGCAGAAGGCGGCACCGGCCTCGGCCTTCCGATCGTCAAGAACCTCATCGAACTGCACGGCGGTACATTCGAGCTCAAGTCCGAGTTGCGCAAGGGCACCGAGGTGATCGTCACGCTGCCGAGGAGCCGCGTCATGACCGCCGTGCCGCCGCTCCAGCCGCTCGGCCAGGAGCGCCACCGCAGGATACCGTCGGCCTCGCCGGCGAGTGCCGGTGTCGCGAACACCAGCATTGGCGGCCCAGCGCGCCGTCCGCGACTCGTCAGTGTGGCAAATCAACCCGTCAACGCGGCCTGAGCCAGGGCTGGCGCGCTCGGCGGCTCCCGCGGTGCCGACGATTGCGGAACGTGCCAGCGCCGACTACCTAGTATGCCGGCGCCATAACTGCCGCGAGGTCTGGCATGCTGCTCTGGATCACACTCCTCACGCTCGCCGTCGGGTTGATCGCCGCCTTCGTGCTCGGCGACGCCGGATCTCTCGGCGGCCTGTCCGGCGGTGCGGTTGCCGGCATCGCCGCCTCTGCGGCACTGCTCATCGCGTTCTCGAGCGGCCTGGTCAACGAGTACGGCGGTCGCTGGAGCAAGGCGGCGCGCGACCTGCTGATCTGGGTTGGCCTCGCCCTGGTGCTGGTCGCGGGCTACAGCTATCGCCAGGAGTTCCAGGCACTCTCGAACCGCGTGATCGGCGAACTCGCGCCCCCTGGCGAGGTGACCGGCGTGTCGACCGGTGGGACGGATCGTTCGGTACGCATGCGCCGCCGCGCGGACGGCCACTTCATTGCGCGCACCAGCGTCAACGGCGAGAGCGTCACCATGCTCGTCGACACCGGCGCCTCGACCACCACTCTCAAGACCGCAGATGCGGAAGCCGCCGGCATCGATGTCGGGAAACTGCAGTTCTCCATTCCCGTGCAGACCGCCAACGGGACGGGCTTTGCCGCCGCCGTGCGACTGAAGTCGCTCGCCGTCGGACCCATCGAACTGAGAAACGTCGAGGCGCTGGTCGCCCGGCCGGGCGCGCTCGGTGAAAGCCTGCTCGGTATGAATTTCTTAAGGCGTCTCAAGTCTTATGAATTCTCCGGGGACTTCCTGACGTTCCGCGGCTGAGCGCCTCCACGCCGGCCCGGCGACAGCCCCGCTGGGTTTGGTCGCGTAGGAAACGGCAATGCTCTCCGAGGTTCTGGGCAAGGCAGGATTCTGGCTGATCGGCCTGTGCTCGCTGTTCGTCGCGGCGATGCAGTTCCCCGAGGCGATGAAGGCCCTCGATGGACTTACCGCTCCGCACGTCGCAACCTCCCCCTCGGAGCAGCGCGAGCACGGCGAGCAGGCACCCGAGCGCCCGGCCGGCTCAGTCGTCGAACTCAAGGCTGGTCGCAACGGCCACTTCTTCGTCGAGGCCGACGTCAACGGCCGCTCCATCGATGTGATGGTCGATACCGGCGCCTCGATGGTCGCGCTGACCTATGAGGACGCCGAACGTGCCGGCATCTACGTGCGCGACGGCGACTTCAAGGGCAGCGCCTCGACCGCGAACGGCCGAGCGCGCTACGCACCGGTCGTCATCGACCGCATCTCGATCGGTGACGTATCCGTGCGCAACGTCCACGGCGCCGTGATGGAGCGAGGCAAGCTCTCGACCACCCTGCTCGGCATGAGCTTTCTCGGCAAGCTCGACCGCGCGGAGATGCGCAACGGCCGCCTCATCCTCGAGAACTGAGCCTATCGCCGTCGACATCGTCGGACGCACGACCCGCCCGCTCGGCCGCCCATGCGGAACCGGCGCGCCGGTCAGCGCTTGATATGCCACAGCGGGGCCATGTTGGCCGTGCTATCCCAAGCGCAAATCAGCCGGCGGTTGGACCTGGGAGTGACCGTTCGTTAGCGTCACCCGGACCGATTCGCCGCACCGATCCCCGAGGAGCCGTCATGCTGCCGATCCCGCGCGCCGACCTGAAGCCGAACACCGCCGACTTCGAGCGCGTGCCTCTCGTCAAACCGACAGGGTTCCGCGAGTACGACGCACGCTGGCTCTACCCGCAGGAAATCAACCTGATGGGCCTGCAGGCGCTCGGCGTCGGACTGGCCACCCTGTTCGCCGAGCGCGGCGTGCCCAAGCGCTTCGTCGTCGGCCACGATTTCCGCTGGTACTCCGGCTCGGTCAAGCAGGCGCTGATCTCCGGGCTTCTGGCTGGCGGCGCAGAGGTGCACGACATCGGACTGGCACTGTCGCCGATGGCCTACTTCGCGCAGTTCGCGCTCGATGTGGAAGGCGTCGCGATGGTAACCGCCAGCCACAACGACAACGGCTGGACCGGCATCAAGATGGGCATGAACCGGCCCATGACATTCGGGCCAGACGAGATGACCGCGCTGAAGAAGATCGTGCTCGAGGGGCGCGGCCAGACCAGGGTCGGCGGGCGCTACGTGTTCGTCGAGGACTTCGCCGCGCGCTACATCGCCTCGCTCACCGACAGGCCAAAACTCAAGCACAAGCTCAAGGCGATATGCGCCTGCGGCAACGGCACGGCGGGGGCATTCGCGCCACAGGTACTGGAGGCGATCGGCTGTGAGGTCGTCCGCCTCGACTGCGATCTCGACCACACCTTCCCGCGCTACAATCCGAACCCCGAGGACATGAAGATGCTTCATGCCATCGCGGAGGCGGTCAAGGAGCACAAGGCCGATGTCGGCCTCGGCTTCGACGGCGACGGCGACCGGTGCGGCGTCGTGGACAACGACGGCGACGAAATCTTCGCCGACAAGGTCGGTGTGATGCTGGCGCGCGACCTGTCGGCCCTCTACCCGGATGCCCGCTTCGTCGCCGACGTGAAGTCGACCGGCCTGTTCATGACCGACCCTGTGCTCAAGAAGAACGGCGCGAAAACCACTTACTGGAAGACCGGCCACTCGTACATGAAGCGCTACACGCACGAGCAGAAGGCGCTGGTCGGATTCGAGAAGTCCGGTCACTTCTTCTTCCAGCCACCGCTCGGCCGCGGCTACGACGACGGCCTCGTCGCCGCGCTTGCGGTCTGCGACATGCTCGATCGCAATCCGGGCAAGACGCTCGCAGAGTTGAAGGACGCGTTGCCCAAGACGTGGCAGTCGCCGACAATGTCGCCGCACTGCGGTGACGAGGTGAAGTACGGCGTCGTCGACAAGATCGTCGCATATTACAAGGACGTCGCGCAGAAGGGCGGCACCATCGCCGGCCAGAAGGTGGTCGACGTGATCGATGTCAACGGCATTCGCGTGGTGCTGGAGGACGGCACGTGGGGCCTGATCCGCGCCTCGTCCAACAAGCCGGAACTCGTCGTCGTCGTCGAGAGCCCGACGTCGGACGCCAACATGCGGGCGATCTTCGCCGACCTCGATCTGCAGCTGAAGCAGCATCCCGAGGTGGGCGAGTACAATCAGAAGATTTGACCGATCGTCGCGGAGGATTGCGCCAGTCTACTCGCGACCGCGCCGAACCTCACCCTTTCCGCCGGAACGGCACCAGCAGGCTCCACGCCAGCTTCGTCGGCTCGTCCGTCTGATAGGGTTTCAGCCCGATCGTCATATCGAGGTGGCCCCTCTCGGGTTGCGCCGTGTAGGTGCGGAACACCCGGTCCCAGATCGACAGGTTGAAGCCGTAGTTGCTGTCGTGCTCGCGCCGCTCGATCGAATGGTGGACGCGATGCATGTCGGGCGTGACGACGAACAGCCTCAGTATCCGGTCCAGCCACGGCGGCAGGTCGACATTGGCGTGGTTGAACATCGCGCAGCCATTGAGGATCACTTCGAAAAGGACGACCGCCAACGCCGCGGGCCCGAGCAGCAGCACCCACGCGATCTTCCAGAGCATGGAGAGGGCGATCTCGACCGGATGGAACCGGATCGCCGTCGTCACGTCGATGTCGCGGTCGGCGTGGTGAACCTGATGCAGCTGCCACAACAGCGGGATCTTGTGCGAGAGGAGATGCTGCAGCCAGATGGCGAAGTCGAGCACCAACAGCGCGATCACCACCTCGAGCCAACCGGGCAGCATCACGAGGTTGAGCAGCCCCCAGCCCACCCGCTCGGCCCAGAGTGCCGCGGCCACTGCCGCAATCGGCACGACGGCGACACCGAGGATCAGTGGCAGGTTGGCCATCAGTCGCACAAGCAGGCTGTCGATGCCGACAATGGATAGGTTGGTGAGCCAGCGCCGACCGCGCGGCATGGTGAGCTTGCGCTTTGGCAGCAGCACCTCGAGAGCTGCCATGGCGAGGAATACACCGGCGAACACCGAGAAGCGCAGTACCGGCTCGCCGATGCCAGGCAGGACTTCCATCACACTCCTCCAAGAGACCGGCTGATACTTAGCAGCATCTGCCTGGCTTTCTGCCATTGGTCTGTCACGATGCGTTGAGCGCGACAATCGGACCCCGCTTGCGTACCACTGCGGAATGGCGCACCTCTCGGCGATGAGCTTTCTCCACGACGGTCCCGACGACGCCACTTGCCGCGTGCTGCTCGCCCATGGCGCCGGCGCAGCCATGGACAGCCCGTTCATGTCGACGTTCGCCAGCCTGCTGGCGGCGCGCGGGCTGGCCGTCTCGCGCTTCGAGTTCGGCTACATGGCCGCCCGGCGCACACGTGGAAAGAAGCGACCCCCACCTCGGGCCGATCTCCTCGCCGGCGAGTACGAGGCCGCCGTCGCAGATCTGCGTGCCGGCATGCCACCGGACCAGGGGCTGGTGATCGGCGGCAAATCGATGGGTGGGCGCGTGGCGAGCCTCGTCGCCGATGCATTGCAGAGGCAGGGTTTCGCAAGCGGCCTCGTGTGCCTTGGCTACCCCTTCCACCCGCCGGCGAAACCGGAGAACCTCAGGACGCTGCACCTCGCCGCCATCACATGCCCGACACTGATCGTGCAGGGCGAGCGCGACCCGTTCGGCACGCGCGCCGAAGTCGAGGCACTGATTGCCGACCGCGCCCTGTCGCCGGCCATCGCGTTCCACTGGGCGCACGACGGCGATCACGACCTCGGGCCACGCGGCGGCCAGGGCGTCACGCGCAAGGGGAATCTCGCCGCCGCCGCCGATGCGGTCGCAGCGTTCGCGATCGGTCTTCGTTGAGCGTTGCCCGGTTCAGCGCGCCGCCTCGACCGTCGGCAGGCGATGTGGCAACAGGGCGACCGCGACAAAGATCGCCGCCGCAGAAGCCGCCAGGATGCGGAACAGCATATCGAACCCCCACGTCTGGTGGACCCATGCGATCAGCGGCAGCGAGGCGGCGAACACGATGAAGCTCACGACATAGCGGGCGCCGTAGATCGACGCCCGCAGCTCCGATCTGGCAAGCCGGCCGATCATGTAATCGTTGATCGGAATCTGCCCGAAGGCACCGAGCATGAAGGCGATGGCAACCGCGAGAGCTGCCCAGTCGCGCAGCCCCGGCATCATGAGGAAGAATACGACCTGGATCGCAGCGACGCCGAGGAACACCGTGCGCGGGCCGAGCCGGTCCAGCAGCGAGCCGACGATGAGCTGGGCCATAGAGGCGATGGCGAACACGAGGAAGGCCATCCAGCCAATCACCGTCGCCGAGCCGGCGATGCCGGTCAGCCGTTCGTCGAACACCTTGGGCAGCGCGAACGACGTCGATTGGAACACGATCGAGGAGACCGCGGTGGTGAAAAAGATGATCGCCGAGAGGCGGATCATGAGCGCACGCGTGTCTCCGTCCATCGGGCCAGTTTTTGCCGCGGGGACGACGGGCCGTGCGGACGCGCCAAGCGCACCGTTGCGGCGCCCTATCTCGGGCCAGGCGATAATCACGTAGACGAGCCCGAGGAGCACCGACAACGCGCCCGGCCATACGAACGCCGCCCGCCAGCCGGCGGTGTCGATCATGAAACCCGTGATGAGCGCCGCCGAGCCGACGCCGAGATTGCCCCAGACGCCGTTGACGGCGATGGCCATCCCCATGCCCGTCTGCTGGCGGGCGACGAGGGAAAGGCCGACAGGATGATAGATGGCCGCGAACATACCGATCACGAACAGCCCGACCGCGATCTCGACCGGGGTACGGGCGAGCGCCGTCGCCATGGCGGCGAGCCCGATACCGACGAAGAACACCGCTATCATGCCTTCCCGGCTCCAGCGGTCGGCCAGCCAGCCGGCCGGCAAGGAGAATACGCCGAACGCGACGAAACCAGGCGTCGCCCAGGCAACCAGTTCGCCGTAGCTCATGCCCCACTCGCGCGTCAGCGCCAGGGCCGCAACGGTCGCGAAGATCAGCGTGAAGAGATGGTCGAGGAAGTGGCCCACGTTGAGAAACAGGAACATCAGGTGCGCCCGCCGCGCCCCACCTTCATCAACCACGCCGCTCGTCGCCGCCATGCACGCTCTCCCGTCAACAGGTGCCGTTGCCGTCCATCACGCCGTCCGATGCCGTGCCGCGGCCGCGCGCTCGAGCGCCACCGCGACCAGCCGGTCGAGACGCAGTCGTCCGGCCAGCAGTTGGAGGAAGCGGCGCTCCTCAACCGCGACCTTGAGGTCGGCTGCGGCAATCTCGGCGGCGAGCACATAGGCTGTCTCGTGGAGCGAGGGCGTCAGGCCGCCTGCAATCAGGTCGAGCACGCGCTCCAGGCCATCTTCACCGGAGACGACCCGCTGGCAGGCCTGTGCCTCGGCGATCAGGCGATTCTCGTCGAAATCGACGAACACCGGCAATTCCTTGATGATGGTGCCGATCCGCTGCAACTCGGACTCCGACATGCGCGCATCGACCGCGGATGTCGCGATCATCGCGTAGATGAGAGCCTGTGGGGGCGTCAGCTTCTTGGTCATGCGATCCTCTCTTTTCGGCCGCTGCACTCTAGCGGCGGACAGCCGCGCGGCAAGCGGATGCCTTCTCACGCCGGCCGAGCAGTGCCCGGCCGAACGCCTCTTCGCCGCCCGCCCGTGATCAGTACGAGGCAAATGCCGATGTTGAGCGCGTTCCAGGCGAGGCCGTTGACGAAAGCTGCACGATAAGACCCCGTGAGGTCGAAGATCACACCGGAAAGCCAGCCGCCGAGTGCCATGCCGACGATCGTCGCCATGATCGCGACGCCGACGCGGGTCGCCGCTTCTCTTGCCGGGAAATACTCGCGCACGATGACCGCATAGCTCGGTACGATGCCGCCTTGTGCAAGTCCGAACAGCGCCGAGACGACATAGAGCGAAGCAAGGCCGTCGAACGGAATGTAAAGGGCAAGCGTCAGGCCTTGCAGCACCGAACCGAGCAGGAGCGTGCGCACGCCGCCGATGCGGTCGGAGATCCAACCCGAGACGAGCCGGCTGACGACGCCGAGGGCGAGCATCAGCGAGAGCATCTCGGCGCCGCGCGCGACGCCGTAGCCGAGGTCGCCGCAGTAGGCGACGATATGCACCTGCGGCATCGACATGGCGACACAGCAGGCGAGGCCGGCAACGAGAATAAGTGCCTGCAGGACTCCCGGCGCGAGTGCGACGTCGGGACGTTTCATGGTTCCCGGAGCCGCGCCCTGACCACTCCCGCTTCTGGCCTCGGGTGCGGGACGGCGAAGCAGGAGCGCCAGCGGGATCATCGCGACGAGACACACGGCACCAATGACGAGCGAAGTGTGCCGCCATCCGATTTCGGACATCAGCCAGGTGATCACAGGCGGCCAGATGGCCCCGGCGAGATAATTGCCGCTGGCGCAGATCGCCACCGCGAGACCGCGGCGTCGCTCGAACCAGCGCGAGATGTCGGCGATCATCGGTGCGAACGTCGCAGAGGCGCCGAGGAAGCCGATCAGCAGGCCTTGCGCCAGCGTGAACTGCCAGATGTCCCGCGTGAACGACACGGCCACGTATCCGGCTGCCAGGGCTACGGCGCCGCCGATCACCGGCGGAACGATACCGAAGCGGTCGACGACACGCCCCATCAGCACGCCACCCAGCGCGAAGCCGAGCATGTTTGCGGTATAGGGCAGCGAGGCGACGCTGCGCAGCACGCCGAACTCAGACTGGACGGCGGGCAGCATGACGACCACGGACCACATGCCGACGCCACCGAGCGTCGACAGCGCCAGCGCCACGGCGAGCCGTGCCCAGGCGGCAGCGCTGTCGACGCCGCCGGCCGGCGGCGCCGCGGGAGACTCAGTGGCTGACATGCAAAATTACCTCGTGCGACTGCCGGATCGTCCGCGCATCGGGTGAAAGGTCCGGCTCCGGGCTGCAGTCTAGCGAGCGTTGCGCCGGTGCGCAGCCCGCTTTGGCGCATGCGGGCCCCGCGCCTGCGACAGCTCGCCGCGATTGAGCAAAATCAAGGCTGCCCACGTCGCATGCCGCACAAGGAGCTTGATCTGGCGGGATCCGACTCGCCCACCGACCGCCCTTACCGCGGAGCGTCCGCCATGGACTTGACGTTCTTCATCGATCGCCTCGGCGACGCCGGCACAGCGCTCGCGATAGGGCTCGGCATCGGGATTCTTTTCGGGGCATTTGCGCAGCGCAGCCGCTTCTGCCTGAGAGCCGCCACCATCGAATTCTCTCGCGGCGCGTTCGGCACCCGGCTTGCGGTCTGGCTATATGTCTTTGCCGGCGCCGTCGTCGGCACGCAGGTTCTCCTGATGCTGGGCCTGATCGACACCCAGTCGATACGCATGCTCAACTCGCGCGGCTCGGTTTCCGGCGCGATCCTCGGCGGCGTGATGTTCGGCACCGGCATGGTGCTCGCCCGTGGCTGCTCGAGCCGGTTGCTGGTTCTCGCTGCCAACGGCAACCTGCGATCTCTGCTCTCGGGGCTGGTTTTCGCCGTGACCGCGCAAGCCTCGCTCAAGGGCGCGCTGTCGCCGATCCGAGACTGGCTGGCGCAACTGTGGACGATCGACGCGGCGAGTGCGTCGGTGGTGTCGCTGATCGGTATCGGACAAAAGACGGGCCTCGCCGTCGCTCTCGTCTGGCTTGCCGCGGCGCTCTATTTCGGCATCCGCAGCCGCATCTCGCCGTGGGGTTGGATGGGCGGCCTCGGTGTCGGCCTGACCATCATGCTCGCCTGGTTCCTGACGTTCTCGCTCGCCCAGCAGGCCTTCACGCCGACCCCCGTCAAGAGCATGACGTTCACGGGCCCCTCGGCCTCGACGCTGATGCTGTTCCTATCGCCGCCCGGCTCCTACCTCGACTTCGATACGGGCCTCGTGCCGGGCGTCTTCATCGGCTCCCTGATCGCGGCCCTCGCGTACCGCGAATGGAAACTCGAGGGGTTCGAGGGCGGTCCCGCCATGCGCCGCTACCTCGCCGGCGCCGTGCTCATGGGATTCGGCGGCATGCTCGCCGGCGGCTGCGCCGTCGGTTCGGTCTCCGGCGCCTCCGTTTTCGCTTTGACGGCTTGGCTGACGCTGTTCTCGATGTTCGTCGCAGCGGGTGTGACGGACTATCTGCTCGACAGGCCGCGCGCCGAACCAGCTCCCGCCCCGCAGCCGTCGGCAGTGCCGGCTGAATGACGCCGGAACCGTTCACACGCTCGCGAAATAGCGTTCGATGAAGCGCTCGTAGATCTCCGTCAGGCGGACGAGGTCATCAACGGCGACGTGCTCGTCGACCTGGTGAATCGTCCGGTTGACGAGGCCGAATTCGATCACCGGACAGTGAGCCTGTATGAAGCGGGCGTCCGACGTTCCCCCGCCGGTGGTCAGGGCCGGCGTCCGCCCCGTCACCTCTCGCACCGCCTCCGTCATGGTGGCAACCAGCGGGCCGGGAGCGGTCAGGAACACGTCGCCGGTGCCAGAGAAGGTGATCCGGTAGCGCGCATCGACCTCGCTAGCCGCTCGCTCACAGACGTCGCGCACCCACGCCTCGAGCCGCGGCCGCGTCCAGCATGTGTTGTAGCGGATGTTGAAGCGGGCGGACGCCTCGGCGGGAACGACATTGTAGGACGTATTCGGCACCGAGACGACGGTGACTTCGAGGTTTGAGGGCTCGAAATCGGGGTTGCCGTTGTCGAGGGACGTCGTCGACAGGCGGTCAATGATGCGCGCAAGTTTCGGCACCGGATTGTCGGACAGCCGGGGATAGGCGACGTGGCCCTGCCTGCCGGCGACGACGAGATCGGCCGACAGGCTGCCGCGCCGGCCGATCTTGATCTCGTCGCCCAGCGCCTCCGGGTTCGACGGCTCGCCGACGACACAGGCATTGAGGGTCTCCTCGCGATCCTTCAGCCAGTCCAGGACCTTCATGGTGCCGTTGATGGACGGGCCCTCCTCGTCGCCCGTGATCAGCAGCGAGATCGATCCCTTCGAAGTGAACCCCGTGCGAGCAACGAAGCGCAGCGCGGCCGCCATGAAGCAGGCGATGGCGCCTTTCATGTCGACCGCGCCGCGGCCGTAGAGATTGCCGTCGCGCACCACGCCCGCGAACGGTGGTACCGTCCAGGCGGCCTCGTCGCCCGGCGGCACGACGTCGGTGTGGCCGGCGAAGCAGAGGTTTGGCGCATTGTGGCCGATCCGAGCGTAGAGGTTCTCCACGTCCGGCGTACCCGGCTCGGCGAACGTCATGCGGTGGCAGGTGAACCCAGCCGGCTCGATGATCGATTGAATCAGCGTCAGCGCGCCGCCTTCATGCGGGGTGATCGACGGACAGCGGATCAGCGCCTCGGCCAGCGCGACGGGATCGGTCGTCACGGTCATGGTGAACCCTTCTCGGCGGCTCCGCGCCGCGCCGGCAGATGCCGCGATCTCAATAGGAACGAGGCATGCCGAGCACGTGCTCGGAGAGATAGCTCAGAACCAGGTTGGTCGAGATCGGCGCCACGCGATACAGGCGCGTCTCGCGGAACTTGCGCTCGACGTCATATTCCTCAGCAAAGCCGAAGCCACCATGCGTCTGGATGCACGCATCGGCTGCTGCCCACGAGGCGTCCGCCGCCAGCATCTTGGCGAGGTTCGATTCCTCGCCGGGGTTCTGGCCGGCCTCGTAGAGGCGCGCGGCCTCGTGCAGCATCAGTTCGGCGGCGCGCATGTCGGCGTAGGCCTTGGCGATCGGGAACTGGATGCCCTGGTTCTGGCCGATCGGGCGGCCGAATACGACGCGCTCCTTTGCGTAGCCGGACGCCTTGGCGATGAACCATTTGGCGTCGCCGATGCACTCGGCCGATATCAGGATGCGCTCGGCGTTCATGCCGGCCAGGATGTAGCGGAAGCCCTTCCCCTCCTCGCCGATCAAGTTCACGACAGGCACCTCGAGGTTGTCGAAGAACACCTCTGTGGTCGAATGATTCATCATCGTGCGAATGGGGCGGATGGTCAGAGCCCCCGGCCGTGCTGCCCTCATGTCGACGAGCAGCACGGAAAGTCCATCGGTCTTCTTGGCTACGTCCGTCAGCGGCGTCGTGCGGGCCAGCAGCACCATCAGATCGGAATGCTCGGCGCGCGAGGTCCAGATCTTCTGGCCGTTGACGATGTAGCGGTCGCCGTCGCGGCGTGCAGTGGTCTTCAATGCAGTCGTATCGGTGCCGCTGGTCGGCTCGGTGACACCGAACGCCTGCAGGCGCAATGTGCCCGAGGCGATCGCGGGCAGATAGGCGCGCTTCTGCGCTTCCGACCCATGCCGGAGCACGGTGCCCATCGTGTACATCTGCGCATGGCAGGCGCCGGCGTTGCATCCTGCGCGGTGGATCTCCTCGAGGATGGCCGCGGCCGCGGAGATACCGAGACCGGCGCCGCCATACTCCTCCGGAATCATCGCTGCGAGATAGCCGGCCTCGGTCAGCGCCCGCACGAATGCCGTCGGATAGGCCATCTCCCGGTCGAGTTGCCGCCAGTAGGAACCAGGGAACTCCGCACAGAGTTTTGCCACGCCCTCACGGATGTCCGGATGGTTCTGCTCCAGCGGCATTGGCACGGTCCTGTGGTCGGCGGCGGCAAAGTCCGCCTCAGCTCCGATAGTCGGCGTTGATCGAAACGTAATCGTGGGTCAGGTCGCACGTCCACACCGTCGACTCGCCGCCACCGACGCCGACGTCGACCGAGATGGCGATCTCGGCATTCTTCATGTATGCGGCGACCGTGCTCTCGACGTAGTCCGGCGCGCGCTCGCCGTTGCGTGCGACAAGGTGCGGACCGAACCAGATCGAAAGCCGGTCGCGGTCGGCCGCTTCGCCGGACTTGCCGACCGCCATGACGACCCGTCCCCAGTTCGGATCCTCGCCCGCGATCGCCGTCTTCAGGATCGGCGAGTTGGCGATGGCAAATGCGATCCGCCGCGCGGCGGCGCCGTCCTCGGCGCCGAATACGCGCACGGTGACGGCCTTGCTCAACCCTTCGCCATCGCGCACCACCTGCTGGGCAAGGTCGTGCATCACTGCGTGCAGGGCCTCTGCGAACGCCCTGCAGCGCGCATCCGCCATGTCTGAGATCGGGGCGACGCCCGCCGCGCGGCCGGTCGCGAAGACCAGCACGGTATCGCTGGTCGACGTGTCGCCGTCGACGGTGATGCAGTTGAACGTCTTGTCGGCGAGCGCGGAAACGAGCCGCTGCAACAGCGCCTGATCGACGGCCGCGTCGGTGAATATGAACGACAGCATGGTCGCCATGTCGGGCGCGATCATGCCGGACCCCTTGGCAAAGCCTGCGACCGTCACCGGATGGCCGTCGAGGTCGACCGTGCGAACGGCGAGCTTCGGATGCGTGTCGGTGGTCATGATGGCGCGGGCGGCGGCTTCCCAGGCATCAGGCCTGCCGCTCCTCGCCATGCCGTCGAGCAGGTGGGCGAACCTGCTCGCGTCCATGGGTTCGCCGATGACGCCGGTCGAGGCGAGATAGACCTCGTGCGGCCCGCAGCCCACGGCCTTGGCCGCCGCATCCGCGGTGATCCGCGTCGCCTCGCGGCCCTTACGTCCGGTGAATGCGTTGGCATTGCCCGAGTTGACGACGAGAACGCGGGCACCGCCGCCGGCCGCGAGGCTCTCCCGGCACCAGAGGACCGGCGCCGAGCAGGTCTTCGACTGCGTCGTGACGCCAGCGCACACAGAGCCCTCCTCGAGGACTGCCACCAACAGGTCTGTGCGGCCCTTGTAGCGGATGCCCGCCTCCGCGGTGGCGAAGCGGACCCCGCCTATGGCCGGCACGGCGGGCAGAGTTGCAGGAGCAAACGGCGACAGCTTGTATGAAAAGGCCACGGGTCGGCTCCGCGTGCGGCTGGGGGAAGTCGTGCCTCCCTCAAAGCAGAACGGGCCGCGCGTTGGCAAGCGGCCCGTCTCGCAAGTGCTCCATGCGCCGGCCGCGGGCCGATCCGTCAGGGCTTCTTCGGCTCGGCCGGTTTCGCGGCGCCAGCCTTGTCCTTCGCCGCCTTCTCGGCAGCCGCCTTCTGCTGCTCGTCGAAGGCTTTCAGTTCCGGATCGACCAGTTCGACCGTAGCCTTGCCGCGCATCTCGGCGACGACCGCCTGTGCCTTGCGGTGCACCAGCGCTGCCTTGAGGCGTGGCTTCAGTTGCTCGAAGGGCGGCGGCGTCGGTTTCTCGGCCTTGGTCTCATCGGCACGGATCACGTGCCAGCCGAACTGGCTCTTGACCGGCTGCGAGGTCTCACCGCGCTTCAGCTTGAACAGCGCCTCCTCGAACTCGGGCACCGTCTGACCGCGCTTGACCCAGCCGAGTTCTCCGCCATTGTCCTTGCTCCCCGGATCCTGGGAGTTCTCCTTCGCCAGCTTGGCGAAATCGCCGTCGTGGGCGAGTGCCTCGGCGATCTCCTTGGCCTTCTCCTCGTCCTTGACGAGGATGTGGCGGGCCTTGACCTGCTCCTCCGGGACGAGCTTGCCGACCTGCTCGTCGTAGAACTTCCTGGCGTCCTCGTCGGTGATCGCGCCTTCCACGGCGCGCTCGAAATACGTGTCGCGCAAAGCCTTGCGCCGCCAGTAGGCGAGCCGCGACTCGTAAGCCGGCGTCTTGGTGAGGCTCTGACTCTCGGCTGCATCCGCCATCAACTGGTTCTCGACCAGAAACTCGACGAGCACGCGCCGCTTGGTGGTCGGCGGCAATTGGCCGAGCTCCGAGCCGATCTCGGTCTCCGCGTACTTGAGGTCGGCCTCGGTGATCGGCTTGCCGTTGATGCGGGCGACAACCTTGTCCTCGGCGAGCGCCATCCCCACGACCGAGGCAAAGACGGCGCAGGCAGCGAGAGCCGTGGTCATCAGCACACGGGAGAGCGGGCGGTCGCGGCCGGTCGAACTTGAATGAGTCATGAAACCTCTGGAAACCTCTGGAAGCCTCTGCATCGCCGGCTGTGGGCTGCGCTGCCGCCGGTCCGGCCGGGCAGGCACGCGCTGGCCCGTGCCTACAGACCTGATCGTGGCGGGTTGGCATATCGCGGCGGGCGCCCGGCTGCCAAGTTACGATTCGGCCACGTCGCCGCAGAGTGAGCACATGGCAAGGTCTCCTCGATCAGGTTTCCGTGATTGGGCTTCGACCGATCGGACGATCGATCTGGACAGGGTGTCGCAGGGGTGTCGGCCAACCCGGACGGGACCGCGTTTGCGATGAACCGGGGCCATTCATTGACAATGTGCCCCGCCGCTCCTTATTTCACCGCGATGGTTGCCGGCCCAGCCAGAGGGCCCTGCGTTCAGATTCCGAGCGCCCCGCCAGCCGACCGACGGAGCGACAGGGGGAAGACCCTGGCGCGACGGGTGGGCTGCGGTGGTCGCAGACATGAACCGCAGTCAGAGGGCTTCCGGCCGACCGGGGGCCTCGGACGACGCTGAAGGACGAAAGCAACATGGTTTCTCTCGGGCGCCTGGGCGGCCTCGCCTCGAAGCTGTTCGGCTCCGCCAACGATCGCCGCGTCAGGGGCTACCGGGCGCGCGTGGACGCCATCAACGCGCTCGAGCCGACCATCGAGAAGCTGTCCGACGGCGATTTGAGGGCGCAGACCGAGAAGCTCAAGGCTCGTCTCGCCGCCGGTGCCAAGCTCGACGATCTTCTGCCGGAGGCCTTCGCCACCGTCCGTGAAGCCGCCAAGCGCACGCTCGGCCAGCGCCATTTCGACGTGCAGCTGATCGGCGGCATCGTGCTCCACGAGGGCAAGATCGCCGAGATGAAGACGGGCGAGGGCAAGACGCTCGTCGCGACGCTGCCGGTATACCTCAATGCGCTCGCCGGCAAAGGCGTGCACGTGGTTACCGTCAACGACTACCTCGCAAAGCGCGACGCGGCCTGGATGGGCCAGATCTACGGCTTCCTCGGCCTTACCGTCGGCTGCATCGTCCACGAGCTCGACGATCAGGAGCGGCACGCTCAGTACGCGAGCGACGTCACTTACGCGACCAACAACGAACTCGGCTTCGATTACCTGCGCGACAACATGAAGATGAGCCGCGACGAGATGGTCCAGCGCGGTCACGCGTTCGCGATCGTCGACGAGGTCGACTCGATCCTGATCGACGAGGCGCGCACGCCGCTGATCATCTCCGGGCCGATCGAGGATCGCGCCGACCTCTACAACGCCATCGACGCCATGCTGCCGGCCATCGTCCGCGACAAGGCCAACTTCGAGCTCGACGAAAAGCAGCGGACCGTTTCCTTCACGGAGCAAGGCAACGAGACCATCGAGCGCATGATGAGCGAATCGGGGCTCCTCAAGGGCTCGCTCTACGACATCGAAAACGTCACCCTGGTCCATCACGCAACGCAGGCGCTGAAGGCACACACGCTGTTCCAGAAGGACCGCGACTACATCGTCAAGGGCGACGAGGTCGTGATCATAGACGAGTTCACCGGCCGCATGATGCCCGGCCGGCGCTACTCGGAAGGCCTGCACCAGGCACTCGAGGCCAAGGAGCGCGTCACGATCCAGCCCGAGAACCAGACGCTCGCCTCGATCACCTTCCAGAACTACTTCCGCCTCTATGACAAGCTGGCAGGCATGACCGGCACGGCGGCGACCGAAGCCAACGAGTTCATGGACATCTACAAGCTCGACGTTCTCGAGATACCGACCAACGTCCCGGTCGCCCGTCTCGACGAGGACGACGAGATCTACCGCACGGCCGGCGAGAAGTGGAACGCGATCATCGACGAGATCGAGCGGGCACGCGGGAGAAAGCAGCCCGTTCTCGTCGGCACCGTGTCGATCGAGAAGTCCGAGCACCTCTCGGAACTCCTCAAGAAGCGTGGCGTCGAGCACACCGTACTCAACGCCCGCTATCATGAGCAGGAGGCGGCCATCATCGCGCTCGCCGGAGAGCCGGGCGCCGTGACGATCGCCACCAACATGGCGGGCCGCGGCACCGACATCCAGCTCGGCGGCAACATCGACGTGCGCGTTACCAACGCCACGGCCGAACTCGAGGACGAGGCCGAAAAGCAGCGCATCGCAGACAAGATCCGCTCCGAGGTGCTCAGCGCGCGCGACCTGGTGAAGGCCGCCGGCGAGACCGTCGAGGTCGAGCCGGCCAAGGGCTCGCGCCCGGCCAAGACGATCGACAAGCCGGGCGGCCTCTACGTGATCGCCACGGAGCGCCACGAAAGCCGGCGCATCGACAACCAGCTGCGTGGCCGCTCGGGCCGCCAGGGTGACCCGGGCCGCACGAAGTTCTACCTGTCGCTCGAAGACGACCTCATGCGCATCTTCGGTTCGAACCGCATGGACAGCGTGCTGCGGACGCTCGGTCTCAAGGAGGGCGAGGCGATCATCCATCCGTGGATGAACAAGAGCCTCGAGATGGCGCAGCGCAAGGTCGAGGAGCGCAACTTCGAGATCCGCAAGCAGATCCTGAAGTATGATGACGTGATGAACGACCAGCGCAAGGTCGTGTTCGACCAGCGCCTCGATTTCATGGGTCGCGAGGACGTCGAGGAGATCGTCGCGGACATGCGCCGCGACGTGGTCGAGGGGCTCGTCGTCAAGAACATCCCTCCGCAGGCTTACGCCGAGCAGTGGAATATCGCCGAACTAAAGGAGAGCGTGCAGCAGATCTTCGGCCTCGACCTGCCGCTCGCCGAATGGGCGGCGGAAGAAGGGATCGCCGACGAGGAGATCAAGAATCGCCTGATCGCCGCCGTCGACGAGAAGGCAGCGGCGAAGGCCAGTTCGATCGGGGCGGAAATGTACCGCCACATCGAGAAGCAGGTGCTTCTGATGACGCTCGATCATCTGTGGCGCGAGCACCTCGTCACGCTCGAGCATTTGCGCCAGGTGATCGGATTCCGCGCCTACGGTCAGCGTGATCCGCTCAACGAGTACAAGAGCGAGGCCTTCGTGCTGTTCGAGGCGATGCTCGACCGGCTGCGCGAGGTGGTCACCGGCCAACTCATGCACGTCGAACTGGTCGAGGACGGCCAGATGCCCGAAGAGTACCGCGATCAGCCCGAGCTGCCGCCCATGGAGGCGCATCACTACGACTACTCCACCGGCCTCGACGAACTGGCGCTCGCAGACGCCGCGCTCGAGGCAGAGAGCCGGGGCTACGGCCGCGATGACGATGGTGAGGTCAAGCTTGCGCCGGTACGCACACGCCAGGCTGCGGGGGCCGTCGACCCGCACGATCCCTCGACTTGGGGCAAGGTCGCGCGCAACGCGCCCTGCCCGTGCGGATCGGGCAAGAAGTACAAGCAGTGCCACGGCAAGGTGTGAGGGGCGGCTTGGCACGGATCGTCACGTATCGGGAACAGCGGTCGTGGCGGTGCCCGCTCCATGCTCCTCATACCCGCCGGCTCGGGGATTCGCACCGGGTTCGAATCTCGTGATCACTCTTGTCCGATCCCGCACCTGATCGCACACGCATCTCCCTGGAGGTAGCGAGGCGACGAGCGAAACGGGCTCATCGTCACCGTGCCCCGTGTAACCGAGGGAACAGCGCATCCGTCCGGTCTCCGGCACCATAAGCCATCATCCACACATCCTCATGGAGATGGCAGATGTCGATCAAGACCCTTGCACTCGTCGCAGTGGCCCTCGCCGGCGTCCAGGCGTCGGCAACTGCTGCTCGCGCATTACCCATCAAGCTCTCGACCGCTTCGGCAACTGATGCCGGGATCATCCAGGTGCGTGGCGGTGGCATGTTCGGTGGAAGCGCAATGCGGTCTGGTGCGAGCCGCTTCGCTGGCGGCTTCAACCAGCGGCGCCATATCACTGGCACGTTCCGTGATCGCAGTCGCGCAGAGAAGTGGAAGTCGCCGATCACGCGAAAGATCGCCAAACGCGGCACGGACTGCCCGTTCCAGAGATCGATCATCGTGCGCAGGAGCGAGCGGTATCACGACTCACCCCTGAATCAGCGACATCTGGCTCGCCAGCTCGAGGCACTGGCCCGGCGCTGCGGTCGATAGGCCTCCGAGCAACCCGCGCGACGCTGCAGGTCACATCATTTCGCCGACATCAGGATTTCGAGGCCGCACCATGAAGAACTCGCACACATGCCCGAAGTGCCAATCGCAGGATATCGTTCGGGTTCCTGGATGGAGCGGCGCCTATGGTGCTGGCAACAACATCCCGACGGCGCGCACACTCTCGTTCAGTCGGTCGAGCGTGATTCCCGTCGCTCGCTACGTGTGTGGCGGCTGCGGCTTCAGCGAGGAGTGGATCGACACCGCAGACGATGTGGCGAAGCTCAGGAAGGCCTTCCCTGCCGACTGACCGTCCAGGGTAACGTGATACTGCTTCGCCATACCCGTGATGGCCGCAGAGGCGGCCATCACGGTTCTTGCAGGATCGTCCGCATCGTCAAGCCCGCTGCTTGTCCGGCGGCGTCGCCTCTTCCACCAGCATCGCCACCGCCTCATCGAGCCCCATAACGGTCTGCGCCTGGCTGCCGAGCCGGCGCATGGAAACGGTCCGCTCCTCGGCCTCGCGCTTGCCCGCGACCAGCATTACCGGGACCTTGGCCAGCGAGTGCTCGCGCACCTTGTAGTTGATCTTCTCGTTGCGAAGATCGATGTCGCCGCGCAAGCCGGCTTTTTTCAATACCGCCAGCACTTCGCGCGCGTAGTCGTCGGCGTCCGACACGATAGTCGCAACCATCGCCTGCACGGGCGCCAGCCACAGCGGGAAGTGGCCGGCGTGGCTTTCGATGAGGATGCCGAGGAAGCGTTCGAGCGAGCCGCAGATCGCGCGGTGCACCATCACCGGGCGCTTCTTCTCGCCGTCGGCGTCGATGTAGAACGCGTCGAACCGCTCCGGCAGGTTGAAGTCCACCTGCGTGGTGCCGCACTGCCATTCGCGACCGATGGCGTCCTTCAGCGTGTACTCGAATTTCGGGCCGTAGAACGTGCCTTCGCCCTCGTTGACGCCGGTCTTGATGCGGTTGTCCTCGGCGGCCATCTTGGCCAGCACCTTCTTCAGGATGCCCTCGGCGTGATCCCACATCGCGTCCGTGCCGACACGCTTCTCGGGCCGCGTGGCGAGCTTCACCACGACCTCGTCGAAGCCGAAGTCCTTGTAGACCGACATCATCAGGTCGTTGATCTTCAGGCACTCCGCTTCGAGCTGATCCTCTGTGCAGAATACGTGCGCGTCGTCCTGCGTGAAGCCGCGCACGCGCATCAGCCCGTGTAGCGCGCCCGACGCCTCGTAGCGGTGCACACAGCCGAACTCGGCGAGGCGGATGGGCAGGTCGCGGTAGCTCTTGAGGCCGTGCTTGAAAATCTGTACGTGGCCCGGGCAGTTCATCGGCTTCAGCGCGAACACGCGCTGGTCGGCGTCCGGATCGTTCGGCTTGATCAGCGCGGACGCCGACTTCACCGCGAACATGTTGTCCGAGTACCAACCCCAGTGGCCGGACGTCTCCCACAGGCTCTTGTCGAGGATCTGCGGGCCGTTCACCTCCTCGTAATCGTCCTCGAGACGGCGGCGCATGTAGGCGATGAGGTTCTGGAACAGCCGCCAGCCCTTGGCGTGCCAGAACACGACGCCCGGCCCTTCCTCCTGGAAGTGGAACAGGTCCATCTCGCGGCCGAGCTTGCGATGGTCGCGCTTTTCCGCCTCCTCCAGCTGGTGCAGGTAGGCGGCGAGTTCCTTCTCCTCGGCGAATGCCGTGCCGTAGAGCCGCTGCAGCATCGGTTTGTTCGAGTCACCGCGCCAGTATGCGCCGGCAATCTTCATCAGCTTGAACGCCTTGCCGATCTGGCCTGTCGAAGCCATGTGCGGGCCGCGGCAGAGGTCGAACCAGTCGCCCTGGTAATAGATCTTGACGTCCTCGCCTGGCGGGATCGCGTCGACGAGTTCCACCTTGAAGTGCTCGCCCTTGTCGCGGAACACTTGTTTCGCCTTCTCGCGCGGCCAAACTTCCTTGGTGAACGGCTTGTTGCGGGCGACGATCTCGGCCATCCGCTTCTCGATCTTCGCGAGATCGTCCGGGTGGAAAGGCTCCTGCTTGGCGAAGTCGTAGAAGAAGCCGTTCTCGATAACCGGGCCGATGGTCACCTGCGTGCCGGGCCACAACTCCTGCACGGCCTCCGCAAGCACATGCGCGCAGTCGTGCCGGATGAGCTCCAAGGCCTCCGGGTCGCTGCGCGTCAGGATGCGCACCTTGGCGTCGGCGAGGATGGGGCCGGCGAGGTCGGCGATCTGGCCGTCCAGCATCACGGCGACCGCCTTCTTGGCGAGCGACTTGGAGATGCTCTCGGCAAGAGCGGCGCCCGTGATGCCTTTCGGGCTGCGGCGCACATTGCCATCGGGAAACGTCAGCGAAATCTCGGACATGGTGGGTTCTCACTCCTACGAACCAAGCAGGTAAGATGCGGCAGGTGTCGGCCGCGCGGGGCTGTTCGATGCCGATTGCGGGGATTTGTCAAGGCTGGCGGGGGTGTTCGAGCTGTGCTCAGCGGGCCAACACCGACAGGATTGCAATTCCAAGCCCACCCAAGAAGCTGGCCAGCACATAAAGGCGCAGTGCGCGGCGGATATCGGCGGCTGTTGCCTCCTGTCGACCGCCAGCGTTCATCCAGTGGTCGTCGACGATCGTGCCGCCGTACCGCCGCGGGCCTGCGAGCGCGAGGCCGAGGGCGCCCGCCATGGCCGCCTCGGGCCATCCTGCGTTCGGCGACTTGTGGCGCGGCGCATCGCGCCACATGGCCGCGAACGACTGCCGCACTCCCATCCAGCCATGGATCGCCGCTGCCGCCACGATCAGCAGACCCGAAATCCGCGCCGGGACGAGGTTCAGGACATCGTCGAGCCGCGCCGCCGCCCAGCCGTAGGCGTGATAGCGCTCGGAGCGGTGGCCGATCATGCTGTCGGCGGTGTTGACCAGTTTGTAGATGAGAATTCCTGGCAGGCCGGCCACCAGATACCAGCAGGCTGGCGCGACCAGACCGTCGGAAAAATTTTCGGCAAGCGTTTCGATCGCAGCGCGGCTGACGCCGGCTTCGTCGAGGCTCTCGGGATCGCGCCCGACGATCATCGACACCGCCGTGCGCGCCTCGGCGAGGCCGCCCGTCTCGAACGCCGCCGCCACCCGCGCGACGTGATCGTAGAGCGAACGCCCGGCGAGCAGCACGGCAACGAGACAGACCTCGACGAATGCGCCAAGCATGCTGCCTGCCACCAGCCGATGCAGCAGCAGCCCGCCACCGATCGCCGGCGCAAGCAGCAGCGAAAGCGCAGCGAGGCCAGCGATGCGGCGCGCCGGAAAGCTCCATGCCCGCCTGTTCAATTGCGCCTCCAGCGCGGCGATGGCGCGCCCCATCACCACCACGGGGTGCGATAAGCGCCGCCACAGCCAGTCCGGATCGCCGACCAGCGCATCGAGCGCGAGGGCGAGCAGCAGCAGCGCCGGCGCATAAGCGGTGAACATCATGGCGCGGTCACTTCCGGTCTGCCGCCCTGACGCGCGCCATGCCGTCCGCCAGCGCTTTCACCGCATCCGCCACCTGCGGCCCGCCACATACGATCGCCGGCAGTGGCACGATGATGCGCCGTTCTGCAGGCACTTGTCGCGCGAGCGCCGGATGCAGCAGTAGCGCGACGCCCTGGTCGGCCGCCTCGATGCGATCACTGTCCAGGATCAGCAGGTCGGGCCTCGCCTTCAGCACGGTTTCGAGCGTCGTGCGCCGCACACTCGCCACGCCGAGCCGGGCGGCGGCATTGGTGAGGCCGGCACGCCGCATCAGGTCGTCGATCAATGTGCCCGTGCCAGAGGCAAACGCGCGGCGCTGGAGTTGTAGCGCCGACATCGGCGAGCCGCTGGCCTTGAGGCCCGCCAGCGCCGCATCGAGCTGGTCGATCAGCGCCGCGCCCCGTGGTTCATGCCCGACGAGGCGGGCCATGCGGGCGATGTCGCGGCGCACGTCGGCGATCGACTGCGCCGGACTGAACGTCTCGAGCCGCACCTCGAAGGCGGCGAGCCGCGCCCGCGTCTCGCGCCGCCGGACGCTGCCCGCCAGTACCAGGTCGGGCTTCAGCTTGATGACCTCCTCAGCGCTGCCACCGGTCTGCGCGACGCCTGCCGCTTCGCGGCGGTAATAGGCGAGACGCTCGTCCTGCGAGAACCGCGACAGCGCCAGGATCTGCGAGCGGTCGGCAAGCGCCAGCAGCAGCTGGTCTGTGCACAGATTTATGGAGACGATGCGGTGCGGCGGCGCTGCCACCCCGTGCACCGGCATGACGAGCGCGGCAAGAACGCCACAGGCTCCTGCCAAAGCGGCCAGCTGCCGATGCGCGCGCGCACGCCCCGCTGTTGCCCGCCCCCCTTGCTCCTGATACGCCTCGACCCGTCCCGTGACACACACCGTGGCGGGCGCCCCCAGGGGCAGGACCGATCTCGACGAGGTTCTCATGGTATCGCGTGCTTCGCTTCGGGCGGACGGTCGAACTCATCACTTCGCGCGGCGGGCGACCGCCGCAGCGCTCGCTCTCGCCACTACGCTGTTGGCCGGGCTCCCCGCAAGAGCCCAGACGTCCGGCGTCACCGTGCTGGAGGGGGTGGTGGTGACGACGCCCGACCGCGGCGCCTCGACACTCGAGGCTACCGGCAGCGCCGTCACCGTGATCGGTCCGGAGCGCATCGCCGCCGCGAAGGAAGGCACCGTCGCCGACATCCTCAAAGGCGAGCCGGGGCTCGTCGTCGCGCAGTCAGGCGGCATCGGCGGCGTCATCGACGTGCGCATTCGTGGCGCGGAAACCAACCACACACTGGTGATGGTCGACGGCGTCCGCGTGTCCGACCCGACCTCGACCGGCGGCGAGTTCGACTTCGGCCTCTTCTCGCTCGCCAACGTCGAGCGCATCGAGATCGTGCGCGGCCCGCAGTCGGGCCTCTACGGCAGCGAGGCGATCGGCGGAGTCATCAACATCGTCACGAAGAAGGGTGAAGGGCCACCGCGGGGCTTCGCCGAGGTCTCGGCCGGCAGCTATCGCACCGTCACGGAGCGCGCAGGCCTGTCGGGTAGCTCCGGACCAGCCGCCTACTCGGTCGCCATCGCCAACACGCGCACCTCGGGCTTCTCCAAGCTCGCCAGCGGCACCGAGCGCGACGGCGCCAACAAGCAGGCGGCCAACGCACGCTTCGACTATACGTTCTCGCCGGCCTTCTCGGTGACGGCGCGGATGGGCTTCAACCGTCTCGACGCCGAACTCGACACGACAACGCGCGATCGCGCTTTCGATTACACCGAGCGCACCATGCTCAACGGCTCGCTGACCGGCAATTTCAGCCTGCTCGGCGGACGCTGGAAGAATTCCGTCACCCTCTATGCAATGTCGGTCGACCGCCTGTTCTACGCGCAGAACGGCGCGCTCAACTCGACGAGCTTCACCACCAGCCGCTTCGAAGGCAATCGTGCCGGGCTCGAGTGGCAGTCGGACCTCAAGGTGCGCGAGGTCGACCGCCTGACGTTCGGCGCGAAGATCGAGCGCGAAGCGGCGGAAGCCCGCGACCAGACGAATGCGGCGCCCGTCGTCAACCGTTTCGACGCCGAGCAGATCAACAAGGCCGCCTTCGCCCTCTACCAGTTCAATCCCGTGAAGGCCTTCACGCTGACCGCCGCCGGGCGCGTAGACGAATTCGGCGAGATCGGCACGCACGCGACGTGGCGACTGTCGGCCGCCTGGCGGATCGCCGAGACCGGCACGAAACTGCGCGCCAGTTACGGCACCGGCGCCAAGGCGCCGACCTTCTTCCAGCGCTTCGAGAGTTCCAATGTCGGCGGCATTCTCGTCGTGCCCAATCCCGGCCTCGCCGTCGAGACCTCGAAGGGTTGGGACGCTGGCGTCGATCAGAGCCTGCTCGAGGGCCGCCTGACCCTTTCGGCCACCTATTTCGACAACGCCATCGACAACCTGATCGAGTTCACGTTCCTCACCGCGACCTCCGGCCAGTACCAGAACCTCGCGGCCGCTGAGACGCGCGGCGTCGAGACCGAAGCCCACTTCAAGGCTACCGACTGGCTGACGCTGTCAGGCGCCTACACCTGGCTCGAGGCGACAGACGCCGCGACAGGCCTCAAGCTTCGCCGCCGCCCCGAGCACACCGCCAAGGGTACGATCGCCGTCACGCCGTTCGCCGGCGTCAGCCTCGCTGCTCACGTCGTCTACCAGTCGGAGCACTTCAACCGCGCCGGCGAACGCGACCCGGTCGCCGGCTTCGCCCGTCTCGACGCCTCGGGCGAGTGGAAGGCCACCGAGGCCATCACGCTGTTCTTTCTCGCCGAGAACCTGACCGACGTCACCTACCAGGAGGTGCGCACTTTCGCGACGCCGGGCCGCTCGGGCTACGCCGGCATCAGGTGGCGGTTCTGAGATGCACCTGTCCCTCGTGCCAGCGCTCCTGGTCGCAGCGGCGGTGGTGGCGATACTCTCGCTGTTGATCGGACCCGTATCGCTCGGGCCGGCGACGGTGCTCGCCGCCCTCGTCGGCCGCGGCGATCCGATCGATGTGCTGATCGTCCAGGAGTTGCGCCTGCCGCGCACGCTGCTCGCGCTCATGATCGGCGCAACACTCGGGCTCTCGGGCGCGGCGTTGCAAGGGCTGCTGCGGAACCCGCTCGCTGCGCCGTCCGTGTTTGGCGCGCCGAGTGCCGCCGCGCTCGGTGCCGTCATCGCGCTCGCCGCCGGCGTTACCGACGTACTCTCGTTCACACTGCCGGTCGCCGCGATCCTTGCCGCCTTCCTCTCGGTCGCTGCCCTGTTCGCGCTCGCCGGCCGGCAGGCCAACATGCTCACGCTGCTGCTCGCCGGCCTCGCACTGTCGAGCCTGGCCGGCGCCGGCGTCTCGCTCGCCCTCAATCTGGCGCCGAATCCGTTCGCGGCCCTGGAGATCGCATTCTGGTTGCTGGGCTCGCTCGAAGACCGCTCGTTCCGTCACGTGGCGATGGCCGCGCCTTTTCTCGCTGTCTCATGGGCTCTGCTGCTCGCCACGCGCGGCGACGTGCGCGCGCTCACGCTCGGTGAAGACGTGGCCGCCACCAGCGGCGTGAACCTCGCCAGGCTCAGATGGCTGACGCTGGTCGGGGTCGCGGCAGGCGTCGGCGCGGGCGTGGCGGTTTCCGGCGTGATCGGCTTCGTCGGCCTCGTCGTGCCGCATCTGGTGCGCCCACTCGTCGGCCACGATCCGGCGCGCGTGCACGTGCCGGCGATGCTGGCCGGAGCGCTACTTCTCAGCGCCGCCGATTGCCTAGCGCGGATCATCCCGGCCACCAGTGAGATAAAAATCGGAGTCGTGACGGCGCTGATCGGCGTGCCCTTCTTCATCTGGCTGGTACTGCGTCGCCGCCGCGACGACCTGTTGCAATCGACGGGGGGCGCACCGTGAGCCTCGCCGTCCGCAAACTCACGGTCCACCTCGGTACGCGCGCCATCGTCTCGGACGTGTCATTCGAGATCCCGCCCGGCGCGCTCGCCTTCATGGTCGGCCCCAATGGCGCCGGCAAGACTACGGCGGTCCGCGCTGCGGCAGGCCTCGTTCCGGCGAGCGGACGCGTCGTCATCGACGGCCAGGACCTCACGGGTCTCGCTGCCCACGCACGCGCGCATCACCTCGCCTACGTGCCGCAAGGCCACGTCGCACACTGGCCGCTCGCGGTCCGCGACGTCATCGCCGTCGGCCGCCGCCCCGGCGTGTCATCGCTCGGCCCGCGTCGCCGCGACGACGACGACGCGATCGACGCCGCACTTGCTTCCGTCGACGCCGTCCATCTCGCCAATCGCCCGGTCACCGAACTCTCTGGCGGCGAGCGCGCCCGCGTCATGCTCGCCCGAGCGCTGGCGACCAACGCGCCGCTGATCCTCGCCGACGAGCCGATCGCAGCGCTCGACCCGCGCCATCAGCTCGCCGTAGCCGGTCTGCTGAAGCGGCTCGCTGGCGAAGGGCGTACCATCCTCGCCGTGGTGCACGACCTGGCGCTCGCTGCCCGCTTCGGCGACCGCGTGCTGGTGATGTGCGACGGCCGTCTCGTCGCGGACGGACCACCCGCCGAGGTGCTGACCGACTCAGTCATCGCTGACGTGTTCGGCATCGAGGTCGCACGGTTCGATCACGCTGGCCAGCGCGGGCTCGCACCGTGGGCGGTGCGCGAACCAACGGGCGCTGCCCCTTGACCTCGCCAAAGGGCCGCATTTTGGAAACCCATCATTGAAGGGCCGGTCGAGGGCCATCGCCCTCGTCAGGGGGTGCGAGGGATGACATCCTTCGCGTCGCGCATCGCGCGATCGAGCCACGCCATCGCGGTCGCCTCACCGGGCAGCCCGAACCGCAGCCACGTCGGCGCATAGTCGAACGTGCGCACCCAGATGCCGCGCCGCGCCAGCTGATCGGCAACGTCGGCGGCGCGCGGATGGCTCGCCAGTACGAACAGCCCGACGTTCGCCACGACATCGAGACCATGGCGGGCGAGCAGACCCGCAAGCTCTCCGGCCTCGCGATCGATCGCCGTGCGCGCCGCCTCGGCCCAGGCGCCATCCGAAAGCGCGGCGATGCCCGCCTCGATCGCCGGACCCGGCACCGCCCACGGCCCGAGCCATGCGGCCAGCTTCCCTATGTCCTCCTTAGCACCCAGCGCAAAGCCGAGCCGCACGCCGGCGAGTCCATACATCTTGCCGAACGAGCGCAATACGATGAGCCCCGGCATGCCGGCATACGGCGCCGCTGAAAGCTCGGGCATGACATCGGCGAACGCTTCGTCGACCACAAGCAACCCACCGCTTGCGCCGAGGCGGCCAGCCATGGCCGCGAGGTCGGACGGCGCATGGCGCCGTCCGTCCGGGTTGTTCGGATTGGCTAACACGACGACATGCGCGTCACCGACCTCGGAGAGCGTTGCGATCTCCGAGACCATCGCACCCTCGCGTGCCCACGCGATGGCGTGCTCCGAATACGTCGGCGACACGATCGCGACCTGCGCACCTGCCCTCAGCCGTGCTGCCAGCTGGATCAGGATCTGCGAGCCGGGCGCTGCGGCGATCGCCGCTCCGACAGGCGCGCCATAGGCTTTTCTCGCGACTTCACGCAGTAGAGCCTCGCGCGCCGCCGACGGCAGCCGGGTCAGAACAGCGGATGCCGAAGCGACCGCCGGCAATGGGTAAGCACGCGGATTGATACCGGTCGAGAGATCGAGCCAGTCGCCGTGCGCGATGGCGTAGCGCTGCACCGCCGCGTCCAAATTGCCGCCGTGGCGCATCGCGCATTCCTCTCAGAGCCAGACGAACCCGAGCGACAGCCCGGCCGCCGCAGCGAGCATGAGCACGCTCTCCGTCACCTCGATCAGCGCGCCGAGCCCATCGCCATTGATCACGACCGGCCCACGCCGCCAGGTGACAACTCCGAGCCAGATCACGAGCGGGGCCAGGACGAGTGCCGGCGCGAGCACCAGCGATGCGGCGAGCAGCAGAGCGCCTTGAACAAAAATCGTGCGCCGGGTGATGCCACCTCGCATCCGCGCCGCGAGCCCGTCTCCAAGTGGTGCCAGCGCCGAGGCCCACACCAGCGCCCCGAATCGCGCCCAGGTCGCAGCCAGCACCACCGCAGCCAGCGCCGTATTTCCATGGCCGACGACCGCGGCAAGCAGCACGGTCTTGGCGATCAACTGCAGGGCTATCGCCGCGACGGCGAAGTTGCCAGCGTTCGGATCCTTCAGCACGGCGATGTAACGTGTCGGGTCGCCGTGCGCGGCGCCCGCCGCATCGGCACTGTCCCCGAGTCCGTCGAGATGCAGCGCTCCGGTCACCGCGACCCAGCCGACGAGGCCGAGAAGCGCTCCGACTGCCGGCCCGATCTGCGCCCCGAGCGCGCACAGGGAAACCACCACCGATCCAACCGCGATGCCCGTCGCCGGCAGCCAGGGCGCCGCGTCGGCGAGGTCGGTCGCGGCAATGCCGCGCCCGCGGCCACCGACCGGCAGCCTCGTCATGAAAGCGACAGCAAGAACGAGCCCGTCGAGGCGCATCGTTCAGACCTTCTCCGGCACGCCGATATCTACCGCGTCGAGTGTCGCCATGTTGGCGTTGAGCGCGCAGGCGAGACGCACGAGCGGCAGCACGACGGCCGCTCCGGATCCCTCGCCGAGCCTGAGACCGAGCGTCGCGACAGGCTCGGCTTCGAGAGCGGCGAGCACGACGGCGTGGCCCTGCTCGGCTGAGCAGTGAGAGAAGATCAGCCAGTCCCGCACGCCGGGTACCATGCGACACGCGGCAAGAGCTGCGACCGATACTATGAACCCGTCGACAAGCACCGGCAGCCGCAACTGTGCGGCGGCGATGATCGCGCCGGTCAAGGCCGCGATCTCGAGGCCGCCCACCCGGGTCAGCGCGTCGATGGGGCTCGCCTCGCCCGATGCCAGCCGGTTGACGCGGAGCGCGGTCGCGATCACCTCAGCCTTGTGCGCGATGCCCGCCGCATCGAGGCCGGTGCCGGCCCCTGCGAGAGCGCGCGCCGGGAGGCCGAGGATCGCCGCAGCGACGGCGGCGGCGGCGGTCGTGTTGGCGATCCCCATTTCGCCGAGGATCACCAGGTCGGCGCCGTTCGAGATGCGCATGACGGCACGCCTGCCGGCGGCAAGAGCGTGCGCCACCTCCGCCTCGGTCATCGCCGGACCGAGCGCAAGATCGCGGGTGCCACAGCACGGCTTGTCGGTGATCACGCCGGCGACAGGTTCCTCGGCGAGCGTACCCGCGTCGATCACCGACAGGCGCAGTCCGAGCGCGCGTGCGAGCACCGCGATCGCCGCGCCGCCGTCGACGAAATTACGGAGCATCGAAACGGTCACGCTCGACGGGTAGGGCGAGACCTTTTCGGCCGCAACGCCATGGTCGGCAGCGAACACGACGATCGGCACGACCTCGGCAGACGGCAGGGGGGTTGCCTGCATGCCGGCGAGGGTGACGACGATGCGCTCCAGCACGCCGAGCGAGCCGGCCGGCTTGGCAAGCATGTCCTGGCGTCGGCGGGCTTCGGCGCGCGCTGACTCGCTCGGCGCAGGAACCGGATCTGCGATCCAGTGGATCTCGTCGGGCATGGGCCTCCACGGCTCGTGATTTCGCGTAGCCGCAGATGCCATGCGGGCGCCGGCGGCGCAAGGCGCTCACCGCGCCCTTCGGCGCCGTCGTGCCTCTCAGTCGATCTCGACGACGATACGCAATCCTACCCGCGGATCACGGGCAGCATGAGCCAGCGGCAGGCGGGCCCCGGCACTTGCCCGCGCGCCCGTCGCGTCGAGATCCTTGACCACGCCGGTGGTGCAGCCGGCAATGGCGAGGGCCCGTCCGTCGGCATGGCCCTCGCCAGGATCGCGCGCCCAGCAATCGGCGACGCGTTCGCCGAAGCGATCGTGCAGACCGACGAGCCCGTTCGGATTCGCCGGCGTCGTCCCATCCACGACCTGCGGCGCAACGAGCCCCGACCAGAACCGCCGGGAGGAGCCGGCGCGTGCCGCGAGTTCCCACTCGGCCTCGCTCGCCAGTCGATAGCGGCGGCCGGTCTCGCGGACGAGCCAGGCAGCGTAGGCAAGCGCCTCGGCCTGCGTGATGCAGGCGATCGGAGCGGCTCCGCCGAACCGCATCGAACCATCCGGACAAAGCGGCATAGCACGGCCCGTGGCGGAGGCGAACGCCTGCCATTCGTCGCTTCGGATCTCACCCGCACTGATCGCGAACGGGTATCCGACCCTTACCCTGACACCCGTCGCGGCAGCCCGGGAGCCAAGCGCCTCCGCGCCCAATTCGAGGTAGCCGGGTCTGATCATGCGCATCTCGGGACAGTGCGCACAGTCCCTGAACGGCCTCGACCGATAACCCACGGAAGCGGCGTCCGCGATCCCCACGAGGGAGGCCAATGTCCGACCAAGGCTCCAACCCATCCCAGAGCCGGACGATCCGTCACGGGCGCGCGTCGCCGCATCTTTCTCAGGCTGGGCGGCACCGGCGGATCCGGCAGTCGAGCGGGTGATCACCGTGCCGTCATGCTCAGCAACCGTTCGCATCATCCGATCGAGCCCGTTCGCACTGGCGGGTGGGTGCAAGCAATCGAACGCTGCCACCCCCAACGCGATGGCTGCGACGGCCGCCCACCGGGCCATACCATCGGGCATTGCGCGCCACGCCGCGATGATGAGGACGAGGCCGCTCACACCAACAGTTGCATAGGCCAATATTTCGCGCGTCGTCTCGCCCGCGCCGAACAAGTCGCCAGACATGCCGCTGCCTCTCGACGGCACCGCAAACGGCGCCTCTGGCGCTCAGCTGGCAAGACACATGCCATCAAGGGCTGACGGCCGTCGGCATAAATGCCGGCGCGGTCGCTCAGCCTCTCAGCGGCACGGTCTCGGCGGAGCCGAGGAAGGCTTCCGCTTCGGCCCGTGTCGGCAGCCCGGCGCGCGAGCCGAGCCGGCGGCACTTCAGTGCCGCCACCGCCGCCGCCATCCGCGCGCACTCCGCAATCGGCCGCCGTTCAGCGAGCATCAGCGCGAAGGCGCCATGGAATGCGTCCCCTGCCCCCGTCGTATCCGCCACATCCACCTTGAACGCCGGCGCCTCGCCGCCACCGAACGTGTCGAGCCAGACATATCCCCGGTTGCCGCGTGTGACGCCGGCATGATGAGGACCACGCAACATGACCTGCTCGAGCCGACGGCGCGTATCGAGCCCCGGCAGCAGATCCTCCAGCGCCGGCTCCGAGAAGATGGCATAGTCCGTGAGCGACAGGATCTCGGCCAGCGCCTCGCGACCGCCGAGGTCGGCGTCGAGCACGGTCGGCACGCCCTCTGCGCGGGCACGTTGGAACACCGTCCGTACCGCCTCGAGCCACCGGAGGTCGGCATGCACGATCGCCGCCCCGGCGATGCGCTCCATCGGCAGCCAATGGGTCGAGGACGGCATGTTCACGTCACGGGCGCCGACGATAAGCCGCTCGCCGCTGCCGTCGACGATGATCGCCGACGTCGAGGAGTGGCCTTCCTCGAAGCGCTGCACGTAGCGGACGTCGACGCCGGCCAGTTCGAGCCCGCGCCGTATCCGGACCCCGGCATCGTCCTCGCCGACCCGGCTCCAGAGCTCCACGGTGCCACCCAGGCGCGCGATGGTGGCGGCAGCATTGGCGGCCATCCCGCCGCCGGCCTCGACATGATCAATCGCGCGCACCTTGGTCGGGTGCGGCGGAAACTGCTCGATCCTGTAGACGCGGTCGAGCGCGGCGTGCCCGACGCAGATGATCCTGGCCATGACCCTATGTCGCGCCTCGCGCCGCATACGTCAATCGCGGTCGGGTGACAACGGACGGGCAACGAGTAGGCGGCAACCTGGCGGATCGCCCCCTTCCCCTTCACCTGTTCCGAGGCCACCCCATGCCCGATACCTCCTCGGCCAGCACGTCGCGGCCGATGTCGCGGAACACCGGAGTGCCCAGCAGCGCCATGGCGTTATCGAGCTCGCTGGTGAGCATTTCAATGGCACGGACGGCGCCCTGAGGCCCCATCGCGGCAAGGCCGTAGACGAACGCACGGCCGATCAGCACGGCCGTCGCGCCGAGGGCCCTGGCGCGCACGATGTCGAGGCCGCGCCGGATGCCACCGTCGATCAGCACCGGCACGCGCCCAGCCACGCGCTCGGCGACCGCGGGCAGCGCGGCGATCGCCGAGGGCACCCCGTCGAGCTGGCGACCGCCATGGTTCGACACCGAAATGCCGTCGGCACCGGCACCGATCGCCCGCTCGGCGTCGTCCGCCCTGAGGATGCCTTTGATGACCACAGGCCCGCCCCAGACCGACTTCATCCACTCAATGTCCGTCCACGACAGCGCCGGATCGAAGCTGTCGGAGACGTGCTTGGCAAGGTTGAGGAAGCCCTTGTCGGCGCCGGTCTGGTAGTTGGCGAAAGTGAGCCGCGGCCCGGTCATCGTGCGGTAGAGCCAGCCCGGGCGCATCGCCGCGTTGAAGGCATCGGCGAGGGAGATCTTCGGTGGTACGGTGAAGCCGTTGCGGGCGTCGCGCTCGCGCTTGCCGTGAGCGGCGAGGTCGACGGTGACCACCAGCACGTTGCAGCCGGCCGCCTTTGCCCGCTGCATCAGCGCCTTGGAAAGCTCGCGGTCCTTCATCACATAGAGTTGGAACCAGAACGGCTGGCGAACCGCTTCGGCAAGCTCCTCGATGGAGGTGGAGGCGTTGGTCGAGAGGCAGTAGCCGATGCCGGCGGCCTTGGCGGCGCGCGCCGCGTCGAGTTCGCCCTTCGGCGTCGAAAGCCCGGTCAGCCCGATCGGCGAGAGTATGATCGGCGCGGCAAGGTGCTGGCCGAAAAGCTCGACGGCCATGTCGCGCTTCGAGACATCGACCATCATGCGCGGCGCGAGACGGATCCGCTCGAAGTCCGCGACGTTGGCTGCCCGTGTCGTCTCGTCGCCGGCACCGCCGTCGATGAAGTCGAATACCACTTTCGGCAGTCGGCGCCTGGCTTCCAGGCGCAAGTCCTTGATCGCAACAGCTTTCGGCATACATGTCCCCCTTGACGGATCAAGCCTGCCGCCCGTGTCGGCGGGCAGGGTTCGGCAACCTTTGATGCCCAACCTGCCGGCAGATTCGGACAAGGCGAGACGAGACGGAAGGTGCCTCTTAAACTTGCCTGCGGAACAATCGCCGCGCCTGCTTCCGCCGTCGCAGCGTTAGCGCTAAGACGGCGCACGAATTTCAGCCGGCCCATCGCGCCGGGAAGCCTGACCTATCGGCCCCGAGTTCGCAAGCTGTGCCGCCGCATGGCCCGGCTGTGGAGCGGGGCGCACCTGAGAGCCCTGGAGGACCTTATGGCCCGCATCACCCTTCGCCAGCTTCTCGATCACGCCGCCGAGCACGACTACGGCGTGCCGGCCTTCAACATCAACAACATGGAGCAGGCGCTGGCCATCATGGCCGCTGCCGACGCCACCGACGCGCCGGTCATCATCCAGGCCTCGCGCGGCGCCCGCAGCTATGCCAACGACATCATGCTGCGCCACATGATGGACGCCGTCACCGAGATCTACCCGCACATTCCGGTCTGCGTGCATCTCGACCACGGCAACGAGCCGGCGACCTGCATGACCGCGATCCAGGCTGGTTTCACCTCGGTGATGATGGACGGCTCGCTCAAGGCCGACGGCAAGACGCCGGGCGACTGGGACTACAACGTCGGCGTGACCAAGGCGGTGACGCAGATGGCACACCTCGGCGGCATCTCGGTCGAGGGCGAACTCGGCGTGCTCGGCAGCCTCGAGACGGGCATGGGCGACAAGGAGGACGGCCACGGCGCCGAGGGCAAGCTCTCCCACGACCAGCTGCTGACCAACCCGGATGAGGCCGTCAAGTTCGTGAAAGAGACAGAGGTCGACGCACTCGCCATCGCCATGGGGACCTCGCACGGCGCCTACAAGTTCTCGCGCAAGCCCGACGGCAAGGTGCTCGCGATGCACGTCATCGAGGAGATCCACAAGAGGCTGCCGACCACACACCTGGTCATGCACGGCTCGTCGTCGGTGCCGCAGGAGCTGCAGGACGTCATCAACAAGTTCGGCGGCAAGATGAAGCCGACCTGGGGGGTGCCGGTGGAAGAGATCCAGCGCGGCATCAAGCACGGCGTGCGCAAGATCAACATCGACACCGACAACCGCATGGCGATGACCGGCCAGATCCGGCGCGTGCTGGCGGAAGAGCCGGGCGAGTTCGACCCGCGCAAGTACCTGAAGCCCGCGATGGAGGCGATGACCAAGCTCTGCAAGCAGCGCCTCGAGGAATTCAACACGGCGGGTCAGGCGTCGAAGATCAAGCGCGTCGCGACGCTCGCCGAGATGGCCAAGCGCTATGCGAAGGGCGAGCTGAAGCCGAAGGTGGGGTGAGGGTATGGCGTGGCGGGACCGTTCAGCGGTAGGCACCTGATGATTAGCCGTCCCGGGACTTCGACTTCCTGCCAGCCGCCACCCGCATGTTGTCGATGAGATTGGGGTAAGGCCTGCCGGCTTTCCTGGCCGCTTCGCGAGCACGTGCCTTCTGCGAATCGGTCAGCGTCTTTTGCGTGCCGGCCTTCTTCTTCGGATTCGGACGCTTCCAGGGCGGTTTATCTTTCGACGTTGGTGCCATTGTCCGTTCTCGCGATCTGTTCGCGGACCGCCGGCCGGCGGTGACCGCATGCTGTCCCTCGGCAAACGTTGAAGCGCCGTGAGCGTTGCCTCGTGCCCGGCCACAGCCAGCCCCGACCTTGATCCCCGCGCCGCGAAGGTCCATGTCTGAACCGAGAAGGACACCTGCCGGAGACCTCCGATGACTCAGACCACCTCGCGCGTCTTCGAGGAGATCGCCAAGCTGATGACGGATGCGGCGGGTGCCGCGCAGGGTGCGCGTCGCGAGGCGGAAGGGTTGTTCCGCGCACAAGCCGAGCGCATCCTCGCCGACCTCGACGTGGTGCGACGGGAGGAGTTCGAGGCGGTCAAGGCGATGGCCGTGAAGGCGCGCGAGGAGAACGAGGCGCTCGAAAGGCGGATCGCGGCGCTGGAGGCGGCGCTTGCCGCGCGAGCCTCGTCGGCGGGCGTTTGAGCAACTCTCGCTGTCCGCCTCACTCGGCGGCATATGCGGACCATGCTTCCGGCAGGCGTCGCTGGCCGATGGCTCTCGCGGCCACGGCACAGTCCATCGACCGCTCACGTTCTCCACAACCTTCGCGCGATCCGCCGCATCGGCGGCCCAATTCGCCGTGACCACTGGTGACTGCGAACTGGGGACGGAAGCGATCACCGTGGACAATCGCCTGGGCCGATTGCGACTCGTGCCCCGGCTCGTGTTTCGTCCCGCAGCGCGCCCCGGTGACCGGTCGGTCGTGGCGGCGGCGCGCAAACGGATCAGAGCCGAGCACGGCCGGTCGGCCGGGCGCTGGTGAGAGGAAACGCAATGGGATCTACCGAGCCAGGCCATGGCCGTCGCGTGCTCAATCCTGTCGACCTGGTCGAACAGGTGGCGCACACCCACGATTGGCCGTGCGAGCGGACCGGCGACGACGAATTGACGCTGATCGTCGCCGGAACGTGGGCGGACTATCACGTCTCGCTCAACTGGCGCGACGATCTCGAGACGTTGCACCTCGCCTGCGCATTCGACTTCAAGATGCCCGACACCCGCCTCGGCGAAGTCTACCGCCTGATCGCGCAGATCAACGAACAGCTCTGGATCGGTCACTTCGACCTGTGGACGCAGGAGGGCCTCGTGATGTTCCGTCACGGCCTGATGCTGAACGGGGCGGTGGCGACGACCGGCCAGTGCGAAGCGCTTTTGAAGGCTGCGCTCGAAGCTTGCGAACGCTATTATCAGGCGTTCCAGTTCGTGGTCTGGGCCGGGCGGGAGAGCCGCGTCGCGCTGACCGAGACGATGTTCGAAACCGAAGGGCGGGCGTGAGGCCACGCGCGCCCGCCAGCACGCGAGGCGCAGATGACTGCCGCACCGACCTTTCCCCGCCTCGACGGCCCGCTGCTGCTCGCGGGCTGCGGCAAGATGGGCGGCGCCATGCTCGCCGGCTGGCTGAAGCGGGGGCTTGCGGCCCAGGATGTCGTGGTGCAGGACCCCGGCCCGCCGCCGGAGGTGGCAGCGCTGATCGCCGCCAACGGGGTCATGTCGAAATCCGAGATCACCGGCGCCGACCTCGCCCGTCCGCCGGCGGTGATGCTGGTGGCGGTCAAGCCGCAGGTGATGGACCAGGTGTTCCCGCCGCTGGCCCGCCTCGCCGGCCCCGGCACGCTGACGCTTTCGGTGGCGGCCGGGCGCACGATCAAGGGCTTCGAGGCGCATCTGCCGGCGGCGAGCGCTGTCGTCCGCTCGATCCCGAACACGCCGGCCGCCATTGCTCGCGGCATCACGGTATGCGTCGCCAACGCCCACGTGACTCCCTCCCAGCGCACGCTGGCCGACGCGCTGCTGGCGGCGATTGGCGAGGTCGGCTGGGTCGACGACGAGGCGCTGATCGATACCGCGACCGCCGTTTCGGGCTCGGGGCCCGCCTACGTGTTCCTGCTCGCCGAGTGCCTTGCCGAAGCAGGCCGCCGCGCCGGCCTCGACGCGGCGTTGGCACGCCGACTTGCCGATGCGACCGTCTCCGGTTCCGGCGAGTTGTTGCGTCTTTCGGGCGAGGAGCCGGCGCAGTTGCGCCGCAACGTCACCTCGCCGAACGGCACCACGCAGGCGGCCCTCGAGGTGCTGATGCGCGAAGGAAATGGCTTGCAGGAACTACTGACGGAGGCGGTGGCGGCGGCAACCAGGCGGAGCCGCGAGCTGGCAAGTTGACGAAAACTTCTCAGCGATCGAGCCGCAACCCGAGAAATGCGGTGCCGGCGACGGGTGTGTCGTAGTAGGGGGCGATGGCCTGGAAGCCCATGGTGCGGTACATGGCGATAGCCGTCGTCATCGAGGGCAGGCTGTCGAGGCGAATCTCGGCGTAGCCGAGCCGGCGGGCCTCGTCGCAGATCGCATCGGCCAGCCGGCGGCCGAGCCCCGAGCCGCGGCCCTCGGGCGAGACGTAGAGCCGCTTCATTTCACCGACCGCGCGATCGATGCGGCGGAGCGCGACGCAGCCGATGGCCTCGCTGTCCACGCGCCGCGCGACGAGCAGCGCGCCGCCCTCGGACGGGGCGTACTTGCCGGGAAGGCCGGCGAGCTCCGCTTCGAAGCCCTGAAAGCAGAGATCGACGTCGAGCGAATCGGCATAGGCGCGAAACAACGTGGCGACGTCGGCGAGGTCGTCGGCCGAGGCCGCCGGCGTGATCCTGATGCCGCCATCGGCCGTCACGCTCGCCTCCTCAGGTCAGATTCAGCGGCTGGCCGAGCCGGCCGGCGAGATCCTGGATGTACTGCCAGGCGACGCGGCCCGAGCGGCCGCCGCGCGTCGTCGCCCATTCAAGACAATCGCGGCGCAGTTCATCTGGCGCGATGTTCAGCTTGAAATGGGCGACGTAGCCATTGACCATGTCGAGGTACTGGTCCTGCGTGCCGTTGTGGAAGCCGAGCCAGAGGCCGAAGCGATCGGACAGGGAGACCTTCTCTTCCACTGCCTCGGAGGGATTGATGGCGGTCGAACGCTCGTTCTCCATCATGTCGCGCGGCATCAGGTGGCGGCGGTTGGAGGTCGCATAGAAGACGACGTTGGTCGGACGGCCCTCGATGCCGCCGTCGAGCACGGCCTTCAGCGACTTGTAGCTGGTGTCGTCCTTGTCGAACGATAGGTCATCGCAGAACACGATGAAGCGATGGCCATGGCTGGCGCCGGCCGCCCGCATGTGGGCAAGGCAGCGCGGCAACGTGGCGATGTCCTCGCGGTGGATCTCGACGAGCTTGACGTCGCTCTTGCCGGAGCCGAGCTTCAGGCCGAGCATGCGGCGCACCTCGGCGTGGGCCGCCTTGACCAGCGACGACTTACCCATGCCGCGCGCGCCCCAGAGGAGCGCGTTGTTGGCGGGCAGGCCGGCGGCAAACCGGCGGGTGTTTTCGAGCAACTGATCTGCGGCGCGGTCGACGCCCTTCAAGAGTCCGAGCGGCACGCGGTTGATGTGCGGTACCGGCACGAACGCCTCGGGGTCTGCCTGCCAGATGAAGCCTTCTGCGACGTCGAGATCAGGGGCCGCGGGCACCGGCGGGGCCAGCCGTTCGAGAGCTGCGGCGATACGGGCAAGAAGATCAGTCTCGGAGGCGGTCATGGCAGTCGGGCGTTCCGGTGTTGTTGGCGTTGCAGTGGAGGCGCGCCTTCATAGACGAGGGCATGCGGCGCGTCGACCGGCTCGACGCGGCACGCGTCTGCCTTCAGCGCCGGGCGCGCTGCGCGCGCTTGATCTCGGCTGTGAGCTGGCCCTGCTTGCCGGCCGAAAGGCGCACGTGGAAAATGACGGAGCCGTCGTCGCGGGACTCTCGGGCCAGTACCTGGGTATTGGCGTGCAGCCAGCTTGCGAGCCGCCCTTCACCAGCCGCCACCGCGACATCTAGCTCGACATCGCCGCTGCCCAGCCGCTCGTCGATCGCCTGAAGCAGGCGATCTATCCCATCGCCGGTCACGGCTGATATCGTGATCGGCAGATGGACGGCAAAACGGGCGCGACGCTCGCATTCCTCGCGGGTATCGCCGGCGAGCCGGTCGATCTTGTTCCAGACTTCGAGGATCGGGCCGTCGGCGGCCACCGTGTCGATGCCGAGTTCGGCGAGCACGTGTTCGACGTCGCGCGCCTGCGCCTCGGTTTCCATGTGCGATATATCGCGCACGTGCAGGACGAGGTCGGCGGCGAGCACTTCCTCGAGCGTCGCGCGGAACGCGGCGACGAGCGTCGTCGGCAGGTCGGAGATGAAGCCGACGGTATCGGAGAGGATGATGCGCCGACCGCTGGCGAGGCGAATCTCGCGCATGGTCGGATCGAGCGTCGCGAACACCTGGTCCATCGCCAGCACGCCGGCTCCGGTCAGCCGGTTGAACAGCGTCGACTTGCCAGCGTTGGTGTAGCCGACGATGGCGACGACGGGATAGGGAACCTTGGCGCGGCCAGCCCGGTGAAGCTCGCGCGTCTTGACGACCTGCGCCAGCTCGTCGCGGATCGCGTCGATGCGGTCCTGCAGCAGACGCCGGTCCAGCTCGATCTGCAGTTCGCCCGGCCCGCCGAGGAACCCGCCGCCGCCGCGCTGGCGCTCGAGGTGGGTCCACGCCCTGACAAGGCGTGACTTCTGATAGTTGAGGTGGGCGAGTTCGACCTGCAGGCGGCCCTCGCGGGTCTGCGCACGGGCGCCGAAGATCTCGAGGATCAGGCCGGTACGATCGAGCACCTTGGCATTCCAGGCCTTCTCGAGATTGCGCTGCTGGATCGGCGTGACGGCATGGTCGACGACGACGAGGCCGACCTTTTCCTCCTCGACGAGCGCTCTTATCTCCTCGACCTTGCCCTTGCCGAAGAGCGTCGCCGGCCGCGGCGCCGGCACAGGTACGATGCGGCTTGCAGCGATGTCGAGATCGATGGCACGCGCCAAACCGTCGGCCTCAGCCAGCCGGTCCTCGGGCGAATGGACGATGCGCGTCGCATCCGTCGACCTTGCCAGCACCGGCACGAGCACCAGCACACGCGTCGCCGGCGCCTTTACTTCCGCCGGCGCGCGGCGACGACGACGCTGCGCCAGCGCTGCCCCCTCGTCATGCCGATCTGGCATCAGGTCCGCCGGATCTCTGTCAGCCCGGCGGCGCCCACGCGTGTCGTCTTGGCTGCGGTCGTCGATGGCTCGCTCTCCGAACCCCGTTTGCACCCTGTCGGAAAGGCGCCCCTGTCTCGACGCCCTCAGCTCTCGTTCTCGCCGCTCTCGTTCAGGTTCACCGGCTGGCCGGGCATGATGGTCGAGATGGCGTGCTTGTAGACGAGCTGCGAGTGCCCGTCACGACGGAGCAGGACGCAGAAATTGTCGAACCAGGTGACAATGCCCTGGAGCTTGACGCCGTTGACGAGGAAGATGGTCAGCGGGGTCTTGTGTTTGCGCACATAGTTGAGAAACGCGTCCTGCAGGCTGGGTGGCCGTTCGTTCGCCATGACGGGATCCCCTTGTTCCGGGTGTTGTTGGCAGTCTGATCACCAGACCTGCTTCTAGCCCAATCGACCGCTGAAATCAGCACCAAGCTGACAGATCGGGCAAGAACTTTGGACGCAGCGCCGAGCTGCGCAAGATTTCAGCAGGCAAGACAACGCTATTTTCCGATTTCACGGCTCGGAAATCGCAGCCACCTCGTGGAAAATTTCGCGCAGCCGCAGCGAAAGGCTGCCGGGCGCGCCGTTTCCGACGGCCCTGCCGTCGATCCGCACGACCGGCATGACGATGTTGGTCGCGGACGTAATGAAGGCTTCGCGCGCCTCGAGCGCTTCGGCCACCGTGAACGCGCGCTCCTCGAGCTTCAGCCCCTCACGGGCGAGCACGTCGAGCAGCGTCGTTCGGGTAATGCCGCGCAGGATGGCATGCGAGGCCGGCCGCGTGACCAGATGGCCCTCGCGGGTCACGATCCAGGCATTCGACGAGCCGCCCTCGGTGACGGCACCATCTCCGTCGGTGAACCAGACCTCGCCGGCGCCATCCTTTTTCGCCGCCTCCTTGGCGAGCGAGGCGGGCAGCAGCATGACGGTCTTGATATCGCAACGCTCCCAGCGCGGATCGGGTCGCGTGACGATGGCGATGCCGGCTGCGGCCTTCGCCTCGGCGCTGGCCCGACCTGCCGGCCGGGCGAGGCAGACCACCGTCGGCGGCGTGCCAGCCTTCGGAAACAGGAACTCGCGGCGCGCGACCCCTCGCGAAACCTGCAGGTAGACGGAGCCGTCGGCGACGCGGTTGCGCCTGATCGTCTCGCGCAGCACGCGCGCCCAGGCCGGCCGGCTCATCGGACTGGGAATGGCGAGTTCCCCGAGCGAGCGCTCGAGCCGATCCATGTGGCGCGCCTCGTCGACGAGGCGCCCGCCACGCACTTCGCACACCTCGTAGACCGCGTCGCCGAACTGGAAGCCGCGATCCTCGGCATGCACCATCGCCTCGCGCCAGGGCCGATAACTGCCATTCACATAGACGACACGGCTCATGACCCTCTCCCTCTCGACGACGATCCGCCGGCTCCGTCAGAAGTAGTCGGGGCTGACGCGGAACAGTTGCTCGACCTCGCGAATGGTATCGCGGCGCACGAATACCACGACCCTGTCCTTCGCCATCAGCTCGGTATCGCCGCGCGGCGCGATCACCTTGCCGGCGCGCACGATGGCGCCGAAGCGAATGCCCTCGGAGAGCCCCAGCGAAGACAGCGGCTTGCCGACGACGCCGGTCGTCTCCAGCGTGTCGGCCTCGATCAACTCGCCGTCGCCGCTGTGGATGGAGTGGACGCTGCGAATCCGCCCGCGGCGCACGAACTGGAGGATGCGCGAGGCCGTCGTGGCACGCGGATCGACCTGCGCGTCGATGCCGAACGAGCGGATCATGGTCGAGTAGCCCGCGGAGTTCACGAGGCACATGCTGCGCTGGCAGCCGAGCTGCTTTGCGAGCACGGAGGTGAGGATGTTCACTTGCTCGTCATTGGTGACCGCGACCATCGTCTCACTGGCGCCGACCTCGGCCTCCTGAAGCAGGTCCTCCGACAGCGACGAGCCGTGCAGAACCACGGTACGCGGCAACCGCTCGGCAATCTCGTTGGCACGCTCGCGATTCTTCTCGATGATCCTGACGCGCACGTTCTGCTGGCGCTGCGCGATCTCGCGGGCGACATAGAACCCGATGTTGCCGCCGCCGGCGATGATGATGCGTCGGGCCTGGCGCTCGTCGTGTCCGAAGATCTTGAGAGTGCGCGACACCTGATCGGCGGGCAGCACCAGGTGCACGTCGTCGCCGACCCGCAACTGGAAATCGTGGTGCGGCACGACGAGCTCGCCCTTGCGTACGACGGCGACGACGGTCGCCGGCAGGTCGGGAAACAGCTCGGCGAGTTGGTCGAGCGGCGTATCGATGACCGGGCATTCCGGTCCACAGTTGATGCCGACGGAGACGACCTTGCCGTCGACGAAACTCGCCGTGTCGAAGGCGCCCGGCGTCTCCAGCCGGCGCAGCACGACGTTGCCGACTTCGATCTCGGGCGAGATGACGTGATCGATGGCGAGGTTCTGATTCGAGAACAGCCGGCTGTATTCCTCCGAGAGGTAGGTCTGCGCACGGATGCGGGCGATCTTCGTCGGGATGTCGAACAGCGCGCGGGCCACCTGGCACGCGACCATGTTGACCTCGTCGTAGAGCGTGACCGCGATCAGCATGTCGGCCTCGCCGGCGCCGGCCTTTTCGAGGATGTCGGGGTGCGCGCCGTGCCCCCAAATGGCGCGCACGTCGAGCATGTCGTTGGCACGCCGGACGAGCTCGAGCGAACTGTCGATGATGGCGACGTTGTTGCCCTCGGCGGCGAGCCGCTCGGCGATGCCGAGGCCGACCTGACCCGCGCCGCAGATGATGACCTTCATCGCTGTCGTCCCGTGGCGCCGACCGCCGGCGCGTCCGTGAGCGCGCTATCTAGCCCTATTCGCCAGCCCGCGCCATCTCCGGCCGCCGGATCGTGTGCCCGGCTGCGGCCAGTCGAATGCGCAGCCGGTCGTCTCAGGCGGCACTCTGACTGCCGCCGCTGCGCTCGCCCGACGAGACCCCGAGCGCGCGGAGCTTCCTGTGCAGCGCCGAGCGCTCCATGCCGACGAATTCCGCAGTGCGGGAGATATTGCCGCCGAAGCGGTTGATCTGCGAGAGCAGGTACTCGCGCTCGAAGATTTCGCGCGCCTCGCGCAGAGGCAGGCTCATCAGATGCTCGGAGCCGCCGTTCACCGGAAGCGGCACAGACGAGCCGATCTCGGCCGGCAGCATGTCGGCGGTGACGAGCGCGTCCGGGTCGCCGCCGGCGAGGATCAGCAGGCGCTCGATGTTGTTCCTGAGTTCGCGCACGTTGCCGGGCCAGTCGTGCGCCTGCAGGACGGCGATCGCATCCTCGCCGATCGAGCGCGGAGCGAGACCAGAGGCCTGGGAGAGCTGGGCGACGAAATACTTGACGAGCAGCGGGATGTCGTCGCGCCGCTCGGCAAGGCTCGGCACGCGCAACGGCACCACGTTGAGCCGGTGGTAGAGATCCTCGCGGAAGCGACCGTCCTTCATCTCCTGCTCGAGATCGCGGCTGGTCGACGAAATGATACGGACGTCGACGGCGACTTTCTGACTGCCCTCGAGACGAAGGAACTTCTGTTCGACGAGCACGCGCAGCACCTTGCCCTGCGTCTCGAGCGGCATGTCGGCAACCTCGTCGATATAGAGCGTGCCGCCGTGCGCTTCCTCGAGGGCGCCGACCTTGCGCGGCCCGCCCGAACGGTCCTCGATGCCGAACAGCTCCTCCTCGACCCGATCCGGTGCCATCGCCGCCGCGTTCAGCACCACGAATGGCCCGTCCGCGCGATGCGACTTGGCGTGGATCGAGCGCGCGGCGAGTTCCTTGCCGGTCCCCGAGGCGCCGCGAATGAGTATGCGCGAGTTGGTCGGCGCCACGCGGTCGATATTGGTCCTGAGCTGGTTGATCGCGGTCGACTGGCCGATCATGTCGGAGGACTGCACGCTCCGCTCGCGCAACTGGCGTACCTCGCGCTTCAGCGAGGAAGCTTCGAGCGCACGCATGGTGACGAGCAGAAGGCGGTCGGCCGTGAACGGCTTCTCGATGTACTCGTAGGCGCCACGCTTGATCGCCGTCACCGCCGTCTCGATGTTGCCGTGGCCTGAGACGATGATCACCGGCAACTCCGGATGGACGCGCTTGATGACCGAGAGCACCTCGAGGCCGTCGAGCCGCGAGCCCTGCAGCCAGATATCAAGAATGACGAGGTGCGGCTTGCGGTTCTCGATCGCGATCAGCGCCTCGTCACTATCGCGTGCAAGCCGGCACGCATGACCTTCGTCCTCCAGAATTCCCGACACGAGGTCGCGGATATCGGCTTCGTCATCGACGATCAGGATATCAGAGGCCATTTCAAGCTCCTCGCTCCGTCTCAGTTCCCGTCTTCACCCGGAGGCGTGCCCGAAGCCCCGCCCCCACCGCCCGATCGACCGGGCGGCCAATCTCACTCCGCGGCGCTCATCGCCGCAGGTGTATCCCGCCCGGCGTCGACGCCAGCCGCTCCGTCCCCGGCGACCGGCAGCACGATGCGCACCTGGGCGCCATGGTCGCCGCGCGCCGGCGTAACCGGTGCATCTTCCAGCGCGAGCGTGCCGCCATGCTGCTCCACGATCTTCTGGACGATGGCAAGGCCCAGACCGGTACCTTTTGCCTTCGTGGTTACGTAGGGCTCGAGCAGGCGCGCACGGTTCTGCTTCGCAAGCCCGGTGCCGTTGTCGATCACCTCGATGACGATGCGCTCGCCATCGCGCGCGAGGCGCGTCTCGACCCGCCCTTTCCAGCCGGCCTCGGGCAGCGGCCCGCCTTCGCCGCCCTGGCCCATCGCCTGCTCGTAGCTCTCCACGGCCTCGGTCGCGTTCTTGACTAGGTTGGTCAGCGCCTGGCTGATCAGCCGACGGTCGCATGCGGCCATCACCGGCTCGCCGGGCACGTCCAGCACATAGTCGATCCTCGGGTGGCTCTCCCGGAACAGGATTACAGGCTCCTGCACGCTCTCGCGAATGTCGACGGTCTCGATCTCGGGCTTGGGCATGCGTGCAAACGCGGCAAACTCGTCGACCATGCCCTTGATGTGGCCGACCTGACGCTCGATCGTCTGCGTCAGCTTGACGAACGTCTCCTGGTCCTCGGCGATCACGCGACCGTACTTGCGCCGAATGCGCTCGGCGGAGAGCTGGATCGGCAGCAGCGGGTTCTTGATCTCATGCGCCATGCGCCGTGCGACCTCACCCCAGGCGGACGTGCGCTGCGCGACGACGAGGTCGGTGATGTCGTCGAACGTCACCACGAGACCGTCGCCGGCGTCGCCCGTCTCGTGGGTGACGCGCACGGCAAGCGTGCGCTCCTCGCCGTTGATGCCGACCTTGAGCTGGTCGGGCGCGCGGGCGCGCAGCGCGCCCTCGGTACCATCCAGCATGACGGCGAAGTCGGGCAGCGACGCCCTGAACGGGCGGCCGACGAGTTCGGCCTCGCTGAGCCCAAGCAGCCGCTCGGCCGAGCGGTTGACCAGACTGACGGTGCCATCGCCATCGATACCGATCACGCCGGCCGAGACGCCGGACAGCACTGCCTCGATGAACCGCCGGCGCTCCTCGATCTCGGTATTCGCAGTAACGAGAGCATCGCGCTGGCGCTTGATCTCGGACGTCATGGTGTTGAAGGTGAGCGACAGGCGACGGAGGTCGCCCTCGCCGCGGCGCACGGGCAGCACCACCTTGAGGTCGCCCTGCGACACCTTCTCCGCAGCCACGATGAGCCGGCGGATCGGCGCCACGAAGCGGCCGGCGAACCACATGCCGGTCCAGATCGCGGCGAACAGCGCGGTCAGCGAGATCATCAGGTACATCAGGCCGTGCGCGAACACGAGACCGCCACGCGCGCGCCTGAGCTTTCGGTAGTCGGCGGCGTTCTGCTGGCTGCGGCGGAGCAGCGCGACGACGTTCGGCGCGATGCCGCGCGCGATAAGCAGGAAGCGGCCGGGATGGCGCTCGAGGCGGGCGACAGCGGCGATACGGTCGCCGGCCTGTCCGGTTGTCAGGGGCACGTGGCCGGTCGCTGCCTTGGCGATCAAGCCCTCGCTCGGCGCCACAAACGGCAGCGCTTTCGACGTGATCGCCGAGATCACCGGCGTGCCGGCCGTGTCGATGACGTAAACGTAGGGCAACTCGCGCAGCCCGCCCTGCGCCAACACCTGCGCCTTGAGCTTTTCGATGCCGGTACCCGGCTCGCCGTCGGCCTCCTTGGCCGCCGCGTCGAGATCGCGCGCCATGTTGACCGCTTCCAGTCGAATGAGCTGGCCGTGCTCGTCGAGATACGACTGGGCGACCTCCTCTGCGTTCGCCACGATCTGACGCATCCGCGTCGAGAACCAGCCCTCTAGCGAGCGCGAAAACGTCGTGGTCGCGGCCAGCGCAAGCAGCAGAGCCGGGATCGCGGCGATGACGGAGAACAGCAACACGATGCGGATGTGAAGCCGCGCGCCGGCGACCCGCTCTCGCCAAGCCCGCCACAGGCCAGCCGATTGGCGGGCGATGACGGCGACCATCGCGATGACCAGCAGGGCGTTGATGACGAGCACCACCACCACCACACTGTCGCGCGGTACGATCGGCGTGAGGCCGGTAAGGATCAGGTAGGTGGCGAGGCCCGAGAGCACGGCGAGCCCGACGATGGCCGGGCCGAGCGTGCGCGCCCACGGGCCGGCCTCCGCGAACGCACCATATGCGTTGTCGGAAGCCCCCGAGGAAACGGGCACCGGCGTCGGGGCCCGCGGTTCGGCGCTGTCGCTTCGCTCGCTCAACCTGCCCTGCCCCCGATCGCCATTCGTGACACCAGCCCGGCCACGACAGCGATGTTCAAATTCCGAGTCCGCATCGGCGTTCCCGCACGTCGGCACTGGTTCGCCGCTCGCGGCAGGAGGTCAGCCAAATGCTGCCAGCACCATCGCCACCGCGCGGACCGTTATCGGCAAGCCACACTGCGGCGCCCAAGTAACGGGCGACGGCACCTTGACCGTCGAACTGTGACATAAGTGCGACGACTTGGCGAGCCGACGCGGAAAATTGGACACAAGTTTGTGCCCTGAACGATCCCAACACAACGGATGCGTCGCCCTGCGGTCGGTTGCGGGATTCGCTTGATGTACGGCCCGCAACGAACCTGGCTTTGACAGCTCAGGCGATACCTCAGGCCATCTCAGCCGGCCTGTCCCGGTGCGCGGATCACTTGAATGTCCAACGACTTGATGCGGCTTCTGAGCGTGTTGCGATTGAGGCCGAGCAGCTCGGCCGCGCGGATCTGGTTGCCGCGCGTCGCCGCCAGCACGGCACCGAGCAGCGGCACCTCGACCTCTCGGATGATGCGATTGTAGAGCCCTGGGGGCGGTAACTCCCGGCCGAACTGAGAGAAGTAGCGGGCGAGATAGCGCTCGACCATCTCGGAGAGATCGTCAACTTCGGCGTTTACTGAGGCCGGGCTGGCGGGCGGAGCGACTTCCGCGAGCTCGGTGTCGACGATATCGGCGGTGATCGTCTCCTGCGCGTAGATCGCGGAGAGCCGCCGCACGAGGTTCTCGAGCTCGCGCACATTGCCGGGCCATCCGTGACGCTTCAGCCGCTCGATCGCAGCGGCGTCGATCGAGCGCTCGCCGAGCCCTTCACGCGCCACCTGACGCAGGAAATGGCGCGCGAGGTCGCCTATGTCGTCGAGACGCTCGCGCAGCGGCGGCAGGCGCAGCGGCACCACGTTGAGGCGGTAGAAGAGATCCTCACGGAACAGACCCTGCTTGATCTGCGCCTTCAACTCACGGTGGGTCGCCGCGATGATACGCACGTTGGTACGGATGGGCGTGCGTCCGCCGACGGTGGTGTACTCGCCCTCCTGCAGCACGCGCAGCAACCTGGTCTGCGCTTCCATCGGCATGTCGCCGATCTCGTCGAGAAACAGCGTTCCGCCCTCCGCCTGCTCGAAGCGCCCGGACATGCGCATCTGGGCGCCCGTGAAGGCGCCCTTCTCGTGACCGAACAACTCGCTCTCGATCAATTCTCGCGGGATTGCCGCCATGTTGAGCGCGACGAAGGGACCCGATTTGCGCTTTCCGTAATCGTGCAGTACGCGGGCGACCAGCTCCTTGCCGGTGCCGCTCTCGCCCGTGATCATGACGGTGAGATCGGACTGCGTGAGCCGCGCCAGCACGCGGTAGATCTCCTGCATCGCCGCCGAGCGCCCGATCAGCGGCAGGTCCGCCCCGTCCTCGCCGCCGCGCTCGCCAAGGCTGCGGCTGCGCCGGCTCGGCTCGGCCATGGCGCGGCCGACGACAGCGACCAGCTCGTTGAGGTCGAACGGCTTCGGCAGATACTCGAAGGCCCCTTTCTCGGCGGCCGTCAGTGCCGTCATCAGCGTGTTCTGCGCACTCATCACGATGATCGGCAGCTCGGGGCGCAGTTTCCTGACGCGCGGGATCAGTTCGAACGCGTTCTCGTCGGGCATCACGACATCGGTGATGACGACATCACCCTCACCCTGAGCCACCCAGCGCCACAGGGTCGCCGCGTTGGATGTCGTGCGCGGTATGTAACCGGCGCGGGCGAGCGCCTGGTTGAGCACGGTGCGGATTGCGGTGTCGTCGTCTGCGACGAGCACGGTGCCCTTAGCCATGGTGCTTGCCTCGCTTCTCGGTAGGAATGGAACCCGTGCCGGGTGCGGTCGCGCCGGGACGGCGCTCGACGCGGGCATCGTGCATCGGCAGGAGCAGGCGGAAGATGGTGCGGCCGGGCTCCGACTCGCATTCGATGATGCCACCGTGATCGCCGACGATCTTGGCGACGAGCGCGAGGCCGAGGCCCGAGCCCTGACGCTTGGTGGTCACGAACGGATCGAACAGGTGCGGCTTCAGCGCATCAGGCACGCCCGGCCCGTTGTCCTCGATCTGGATCATCAACGGCAGGCTGACGCGGGCCTCGCTGCCCGGCACCGAAAGGCGGACGCCAGGGCGGAACGAGGTCGTCAAGACGATCCGCCCGGCTTCGTCGGTCTCCTGCACCGCCTCGGCAGCGTTCTTGACGAGGTTGAGCAGCGCCTGGATCAGCTTGTCGCGGTTACCCGGCACCGGCGGCAGCGAAGGGTCGTAATCCACGTGGAAAGCGACGCCCTTGGCGAAGCCCGACTGAGCAAGGCGCGAAACGTGGTCGAGCACGTCGTGGATGTTGATCGGCTCACGCGTCAGCGGGCGCTCGTCACCGAAAACCTCCATGCGATCGACGAGATTGCGGATGCGGTCGGTCTCCGAGCAGATCAGCTGTGTCAGCTGGCGGTCGTTGTCGTCGAGGCCTGGCTCGAGCAGCTGGGCAGCGCCGCGGATGCCGGACAACGGGTTCTTGATCTCGTGCGCCAGCACGGCGGCCATGCCGGAGACCGAGCGGGCCGCCGCGCGATGGGTGAACTGGCGTTCGATCATCTGTGCCATCGAGCGCTGCTGCAGCATGAGCAGCACGTGGCCTGGGCGCTCGGGCAGCGGGCCGGCGTAGACGTCGACGAGGCGGCTGCCATCGACGCGTGGCATGGTGATGTCGACGGCATACTCGTTCACCGTCACGCCGGTGCGGCGCACCTGCTCGACCAGTGAGAGCACCGGGCAGCCGAATGCCACGACCTCGGCGAGCGTCTGACGCTTCAGCACGGCATGGCTCGCTCCCGCGAACACCTCCGCCGCCGGATTGGCGTAGACGATGCGGTCGCCCTCGCCGAGCACGAGTATGGGATGCGGCAGGGCGGCGAGCAGCAGATCGTGCTCGATCGGGCGGCGCGATGCCGCGACGGTGTCGCCTGCGGCTGCGACCGGCTGCATCGGCGGGCCCGTCTCCGTCATGCCGCTGCCTCCGTCGTCTCGTCGTAGAAGCGATCGATCATGGCAAGCACTGCAGCGGCGTCGTCCGAGGTGCACAGCCGGCGACGCCATGCCTTGCCCGCCTCGGCCGCGAGCCCCTCGCCCTCGACGTACCAGGCCATATGCTTCCTCGCGTTTCGGAGGCCGAGCGCCGTGCCGTAGTGCGCGAGCATCGCCTCAAGGTGGCCGGTCGCGATCTCGCGTCGGCGCCCGCGCGACGGCCGCCCCGGATCACGACCGGTGGCGAGCGCCCGTGCGATCCGGCCCGGTTGCCACGGCGCACCATAGGCGCCGCGCCCGACCATCACGCCGTCGGCGCCAGATCGCTCGAGCGCCGATCGGGCGTCCTCAGGTGTGACGATGTCGCCGTTGACGACCACCGGGATGGAAACCGCCTCCTTGACGCGTGCGATGAACGACCAGTCTGCCCTGCCCTTGAAGAATTGCTCCCGCGTGCGTCCGTGCACGGTGACGAGCCGGACGCCCGCCGCCTCGGCGCGCCGGGCGAGATCGGGTGCATTGAGGGATGTCCCGTCCCACCCCATGCGCATCTTGAGCGTGACCGGCACCTTGACCGCGCCGACCACGGCTTCGACCAGCGACAGGGCTCTCTCAGGCTCTCGCATCAGTGCGCTGCCACACATCCTGCCGGTGACCTCGCGCGCCGGGCAGCCCATGTTGATGTCGATGACGGCGGCGCCAGCGGCCTCGGCCATACGCGCGCCTTCCGCCATCCAGTGGGCGTCGCGGCCGGCAAGTTGCAGCGCGAACGGCGCGACGCCCTCGCCCCTGGCCTTGCGCATGACGTCGCGGCGCTGACGTACCAGTTCGGCCGAGGCGATCATCTCGGAGACGACCATGCCGGCGCCGAGCTCCTGCGCGAGCCGGCGGAATGGCAGGTCGCTCACGCCCGACATCGGCGCGAGCACGACCGGGTTGACGAGGCGGACCGGCCCTATTGCCAGCTGCTCGCCAGCGGCTGCCTCCTTCGCTCCGCGCGCGCCTGCCGGACCGTCGCGATCGCAGCTCTTCTGCATATATTTTGCGCAACTTTCGGGTTTGCCATCGATTTGGGCATTCTATGTTGCGTTGCGAAAGGACGCAAGCGGGCCGGATTGCAGCCACCATGACATTCGTGCATGCCCAACAGCCGCTGCGCGCAGCCCGCACGGACGATCGCGCACGTGCTTGCAGGCCGGCCTCGCGACCCTTATCCGCTCAGAAATACAACGACGGCCGGACGGCAGAACGACAGGCCGGGCACGGGAGGCCCGATTGAGCAGCGCAGCCCTCATCGTCGCAGCAGGTCGCGGCACGCGTGCCACCCGTGCGGACGGCCGGCCGAAACAATACGTGTCGATCGGCGGCGCGCCGGTGCTCGCCCGCACCATCGCAGCGTTCGCCGGGTGTGACACGATCCAGGTCGTCATCCACCCGGGCGATGCCGAGAGCTATCGCGCCGCCGCAGTGGCCGCCGAACGCCTGGCCCCAGGTGTTCGGGCGCGCCTGCGCGAACCCGTCCCCGGCGGCGCCACGCGACAGGCGTCGGTGCGCGCCGGCCTCGAGGCGCTCGTGGAACGATCGCCGGACCTCGTGCTGATCCATGACGCCGCCCGCCCGTTCGTCACGGCTGCGGAAATCGATGCGGTGCTGACGGCCCTCGCCACGCAGACGGCCGCGATCCTGGCGCTGCCGCTGTCGGACACGCTGAAGCGCGCCGACGCCGACGGCCGCATCACCGGGACGATCTCGCGCGACGGCCTTTGGCGGGCGATGACGCCGCAGGGGTTCCACTTCGCGCCGATCCTCGCGGCTCATCGCGCCGCAGCAGCTGCGGGACGTGACGACCTGACGGATGACGCCGCGGTCGCGGAACTGGCGGATCTGCCGGTGGCGCTGGTCCCGGGCCTCGCCGGCAACGTCAAGCTGACGACTGCGGAGGATCTCGACTTGGCCGAACGCGCATTTTGCAGCCCTGCCGTTGCCTACGTGCGCACCGGCACCGGCTTCGACGTGCACCGCTTCTGCGGGGGCGATCATGTCTGGCTGTGCGGCGTGCGCATCGCGCACACGCACGGCGTCGAGGCCCACTCCGACGGCGACGTCGGCCTGCACGCACTGACCGACGCGCTGCTCGGTGCGATCGGCGACGGCGACATCGGCCAGCACTTCCCGCCGAGCGATCCCGAATGGAAGGGCGCCGCCTCGCATCTGTTCTTAGCCGACGCGGCGCGGCGGGTGCGCGAACGTGGCGGGCGCGTAAGCAATGTCGACGTCACGATCCTGTGCGAGGCGCCACGCATCGGCCCCCATCGCGAGGCGATGCGGGCGCGCATCGCCGAGGTGCTCGGCATCGAAGTGGAACGCGTCGGGCTCAAGGCGACGACGACCGAGCGGATGGGCTTCACCGGCCGGGGCGAGGGCTTGGCCGCGATGGCCGTGGCGACGGTCGTGATGGGGTGAGCAATCCATATACCGTGAAGCGAGCGAGCCATGACGACCTTCCTCGGCCTGCCGGCAACCAACCTCGACGACCTGCGTGCGGGCGACACGGTGATCCTCGGTGCCGCCGATTGCACCCCCTACCAGCCCGGAACGCCGAGCCACGCGGCGGGCGGGCCGGCAGCGATCCGCGCGGCGAGCCAGCGCTTCGCCGGCTGGCGCGACCACTACGACTTCGACACCGGCGGACCGCTGATCGATACCTCGCTCGGCCGCGTTCTCGATGCCGGTGACGTCGCCACCGATCCCGACGCTCCCGAAGCCAACCGGAGCGCCATCGAAGCGGCCGTCCGCCGCGTACTCGACGCGGGTGGCGTTCCCTTCGTGCTCGGCGGCGACGATGCCGTGCCGATCCCGGTATTCGCAGCCTTCAGCGCGCATGGCCCGATCTGGATCCTGCAAATTGATGCACACATCGACTGGCGTGACACGCGCGACGGAGAGCGGCTCGGCTGGAGTTCGACGATGCGGCGCGCGTCCGAGATGAGCTGGGTCGCCGGTATCGTGCAGATCGGCGCGCGCGGCGTCGGCAGTGCTGCGCCCGAGGACGTCGCTGCCGCGCGGCACTACGGCGCGCACATCGTCGGCGCGCGCGAGGTGCACGAGCGAGGGATGGCGTCGGCCATAGATCGCATCCCCGCGGGCGCCCGCGTGTTCGTCGCGCTCGACTGCGATGCCCTCGACCCGGCCGTGCTGCCGGCGGTGATGGCCCAGGTTCCGGGTGGCCTGACCTACTGGCAGGTGCTGGAGATCATCGAGCGCGTGTCCCGGCGCTGCCGGCTTGTCGGCATGGACATCGTGGAACTCGTGCCCGAGCGAGACGTGCACGAGGCCTCGGCCAGACTCGCCGGTCGTATTCTGGCCGTCGCCATCCGGGCCGCTCAGGGGGGAATGACCGGCAGGTGAGGCGCGTCACCTTGGCGCGGCCGGTGCGGGCGTCGAGCGGTCGACCTTGCGAGCGTTCGGTGGGGCCTCGTTCGATCGACTGGCCGTCGAGCCCGCTGCACCATGGGTCCCATGGACAATGCACGGGATGACCACCGGTGGGTTTGTCAGCGCGCGGCGCCTCTCCGGCGAGGCCGTGACGTGCGGCGCTCGGCTCGGCTGCATCGCTCAGGTCGGCTCGACTGAAAAAGTAATCCCCGCTCGCCTGGTCCATGCCATGCTCATCGTCAAACCTTTCCGTACGACAGGGGCCGTGCTCGAGCTGGGACCCACGGGGGAAGGATCAGGCTGCGGGCCGTCTTCCATCAGCTGAAGGCGGCGGCGACCGGGCGGCAGCAGCGCCGGGCATGGCGCGCAAGGCTCCCGCTTCGCGGATCTCTTCGGAGGACTGCCGGGCGGCGAGACACACTGCCGACGGCGCGTCACGGATACTGGCGCGGCGGTGGACATGCTCCCCGGTGATGGTGCTCGCGAGAGGGCCGGCATCGGGTGCCGGGACGACCGCAAGCTCTATGTGCGGAACGGCTCGTGCCGTATCCAAATTAAAATATGAGAGGCGCAGCCGTTCCGCCCCCTGTCACCCATCGCAAAGCCCGGCGTCGCGAGGCGGCCGGGACCGTCGTTGTGGCCGGGACGCCGCGCGCCGGCGGCACGACGGTGGGGCAGGTCGCGCGCAAACCTTGTCGGCAGCGTTCGTTTGCCGCCAGCCGACGCTCGTGCGAGCCTGTCGTGCATGCACTGGCCAGTCGGATCATCGCGCCGTGAACGAGCCCACCATCGACCCCAGAGCGCGCCTCTGGCTCGGCTACGACGCGTTCATCCTGCGGCAGGTCCCGTTCGCCTTGGGCCTCGGCGTGCTGGGTCTGGTGGCGATCGCGATCGCCGACACCGACACACGATCGGGCAGCAAGCTGCTGCTCGCCGGCTTCATCCTGATTGCCGCCGCGCTCGCCTACTGCGCTTATGCTTGGCACCGCCGCACGACACCCGGCGGCAACGGCGTGCTGCTTGCCGAAGAGGGGATCGTCTACCGGCTGTCGAAGAAGCAGGAACACTTCATCCCGTGGGACGAGGTGATCGCCATCGAGCCGGCCGACCGCTCGCGCATTCCGACCTTCTCACGCGGGCCGCGGATCGCGCCGGGTGCGGTCGCTGTGGTCGTCTCCAAGTCCTTCTACGACCGCCACATACACGTCGAGTGGGCGATCATGCGCGGGCCGTACTGGCATCTCTTCTTCATCGACCAGGGCGAGCGGGTGCAACTGGTACTGCATCATGACATGATGTCGATCACGCCCGAGGCGCTGCGGGCGGAACTCTTCGCGCGCTGGCTGGCCTTCAGCCGCCACCCCAACGCGCGCCTGCCGGCTACGCCCTGGCCCGAGCCGGCGCACTGGCTGCCGCCCGAAGCGCGCCAGGCGCTCGCGCGGATCGTGCCCTCTCGGATCGTGCGCCGCTGGATGATGGCCGTCTGCGCCATGGCGATGCTGCCGGCGATCTACCATTGGCACTGGTTCGCCGTCAGGCTCACCGACGGCGTGCCGCCGGAGGGTTCGCGGGAGTATTACCTGCGCGACCTCATCGACAAGGCGGGCGTGCCGACGTGCGTATCGGGTGGCGCGGTTCGCACGATCCAGCGCGCCGAGGTCGCCTACGCGTCGACACCATCGTGCACGCGCACCGTGAGACGGAGCGCCACGACAAGCCGCTGGCTGCCGGCCTACGAGGCCGACATCTGGTGCATGGCCGAACTCCGCCTGAAGCCCGCCGCACCGGCCGTCGCGGTGTTCGAACTGGCGGTCGAGACACACCGCTGGGGCTTCGACCCGAAGCGCCAGCACACGTTACGGGTTTTCGTGGCCCGGGCGCCTGCGCCCGAGGTTGCGCGTGCGAAACTCGCCGCGTTCGGAGCGTGCCGAGAGAAATGATCTGCACGGACTTCGACCTGGACCGCTCAGGCCGCCACCTTGAACCGCTCGATGGCGGCGCGATCGATATCGATACCGAGCCCGGGCGCATCGGGGATCGTCACGCGGCCGGCGACGTGCTCGATCGGGGCTCGCAGAACCGCCTGGCGGAACGGGTGCTCCGAGCGGTCGAACTCGAGCAGCGGCTCGCGGGCCCGATAGCGCGGCGGGGAATGCGGAAGCACCGCGATCAGGTTGAGGGCGGCGGCGAGCCCGATGCCGGTGCCCCAGATGTGCGGCACATAGCGCACGCCGAAGGCTGCCGCCATGTCGGCGATCTTCTTGGCTTCCGAGAGGCCGCCGGTGGCGCAGGTGTCGGGCTGGATGATGTCGATGGCGCCGCGCATCAGCACCTCGCGGAAGCCCCAGCGGGTGTACTCGCATTCCCCGCCGGCGACCGGGATCGGCTGACGTCGCTTGACCTCGAGATAGGCGCCGAGATCGTCGGGCACGACCGGCTCCTCGAACCAGCCGATGTCGTAGCGTGCAGCCGCGTTGCCGAGGGCGATGGCTTCGAGCGCATCGAAACCATGGTTGGCATCGAGCATGAGGCCGGCCCGTGCGCCGATCGTCTCGCGCACGGCGGCGATGAGGGCCAGGTCCTCGGCGACGCCGAAGCCGATCTTGAGCTTCACCGCGCCGAAGCCCTCATGCACATAGCCCGCCACCTCCTGGCAGATGTAGTCGAGGGGATCGCCGGTGTCGCGCCGATACGTGCCGGTCGCGTAAGCCGCCACGTCCGCCCGCAGCGGGCCACCCATCAGCACATGCACCGGCTGCTCGAGCAGCCTCCCTTTCAGGTCCCACAGCGCAATGTCAACACCGGAGATCGCCGTCACGGTCAGGCCCTTCTGGCCGGTGTCGCGAAACTGGTTGTAGAGCGTCTGCCAGATCAACTCGGTCTTCATCGGGTCGGCCCCGCAAAGGTAGGGCCGGAAGGCGGCGACGATCGCAGCGTTCAACCGCGCCGGTCCGTAGCACTCGCCCCAGCCCGACACGCCATTCTCGGCGACGATCTCCACAAGGCAGGCGGCGCGCGTGTCGGCGCGATTGAACGACCAGTGGAACGGCTCGGACAGCCCTGCCTCCAGGACGTGGACGTTCACCTCGGCGATTTTCATGTCCCCGGTCCCTCCCCGCTGCCGCTTGCACACGCGGCGTGTCGCCTCCGACCTTGCCACCCGCACCAGAATCACGGCAACCACAATGACGAGGTTGTATTGCCACTGGCCGTCAGTGGACCGGCCGTCAGGGGGACGACATGAATGTGATGGCGCCGACACCGGCCAAGCCCGCAACCACAGCCGAGCAGCCGACAATCGCCGACATCGCAGCGGCGACCGCCGAGACGTGCATCGCGACCCGCGTCCGCCAGCTCTCGCGCATCGTCACCCGCGTCTACGACGACGCCATGCGACCACACGGCATTACGGCGAGCCAATATACGCTGTTGACCCAGCTGGCCCAGCGCGACGGCATCACGGCCGTCGAGATCGGCTTCGCTCTCGACATCGAGAAATCCACGCTGTCGCGCAACCTGAAGCGGCTCCTCGCGCTTCAGCTCATCATCATGGATCCGCCGGCCGGCCGCAAGGGCCGCGGCCTTCACCTCACTCCCAAGGGCCAAGCCGTCATCAAGGAAGCCTTTCCGGTATGGCGCGAGGCCCAGATGAGGGCCACCCAGGTGATGGGCCAGAACAGCCGCGAAACACTCGACGGCCTCCTGCACCAGGCCGAGAAGCTTGCCGCTGCCTGAGCGCTCGGGTTTTCCATTTCCCGACTGCTTGCGTTAATAAGGGGGCGCGCCGGGTGGCGCGCCCCTTGGCGCTTCGAGCGCCGCCGGGAGACGGAGATTGCGATGTTCCCGCCCGAACTCCTCACCGACGCGCGTCGGCTCCTGACGGAGCTGCGCGCCGCCTCGCTGATGCTGGCGACCGCTGAAAGCTGCACCGGCGGGCTGGTTGCGGCCCTGCTGACGGAGATCCCCGGCTCCTCCGATGTGCTCGAGCGCGGCTTCGTCACCTATTCGAACCGGGCAAAGATCACCATGCTAGGCGTCGATCCGGCCCTGATCGACCGCTTCGGAGCGGTCAGCGACCCGGTGGCCCGCGCGATGGCGGAGGGGGCGCTGATCCACTCGGAGGCGCGCATGGCAGTGTCGCTGACCGGTGTCGCCGGTCCCGATGGCGGGCGCCCTGACAAGCCGGTCGGCCTGGTTCACATGGCCGTGGCGCGTTCAGGTGCCGAGACGCGCCACGCCGCCCACCAGTTCGCCGCCGTAGGTCGTACAGAGGTGCGGCTCGCAGCGGTCCAGGCCGCTCTCACACTCGTCCGCGAGGCGATCGACGCCTGAGTCGCGATCGCCGCCTGAACCGCCTCCCTTCCGGAACTCTCTGGGCACGGCCCGCGTTCGCCCCATAGGCGATCGCGCGCCAGACCTATTTGCTTGGAAAGAGAAGGAGGCCCCATGAGCGATCTCACCATGACCCGCGAAAAGCCGGAACGGCAGCTATGGGACGTGCTCGAGCACGTCAGCGCCGGCATGCTCGGCGTCGCCGGCAGCGACGAGCACATGCAGCCGATGGCACCGCTTGTCGACGAGCGCAACCGCAGCATCTGGTTCTTCACCGGCCGCGATACCGACCTTGCCAAAATGGTTGCGGCCCCGCAGCGCGCCCACTTCTGCGTGATCGGCCCACGGCACGATTATCACGCCTGTCTGTCGGGGATGCTGCGCGAGAACATGGATGCCGAAACCCGCGACCGGTTCTGGAGTTCGACGGCCGCGGCCTGGTTCGACGGTGGCAAGGAAGATCCCAACCTGACCATGCTGCAGCTGGAGCTCGACGATGCCGCGATCTGGGCTTCGACTCGAAACCCCATCACGTTCGGCTGGCAGATCGCCAAGGCGAACCTCTCCGGCGGCTCGCCGGACGTCGGCGCGCGCGCACACGTAAGGTTCGGATCGGCTGCCGAGGTCGACGACCATCACCGTGAGCACGCCGACGGCACCAACGATACATCGGCTCGCGCCGGTGCCGGTCGAGAACGGGCCGACGACCAGTGATGTCAGGTGCTCGGTGAGGGCAGAGGCGAGCCGCCGGTCGCGCGCGTGCCATAGACAGCGCGCGCACGCGCCTCGAAGGCCGAGGTGAACTTGCGGAACGCGGCGTCGAACAGCCCCCCCACGAGCAGTCCCAGCATCGGCGACTTGAACTCGTAGGCAATGAAAAACTCGACATCGGTCCCGCCATCCGGCAACGGGTGGAACTGCCACCGATTGTCGAGGAAACGGAAGGGACCGTCGATGTAGGCGACCTCGATACGGTGCTCGGCCGGCTTCAGCGTCACGCGGCTGGTGAACGTCTCGCGGATCGCTTTGTAGCCGACGGTCATGTCGGCGACGAGCACATCGAGCCCGACCACCGTCTCCCGCCGACGCACCTTGAGCCCCTCGCATAGCGGCAGGAACTCCGGGTAGCGCTCGACGTCCGCGACGAGGTCGTACATCTGGGCCGGACTATGGGGAACCCGCCGGCGAGTCGTGAAGGTCGTCATGAGACCAATGTAACGCGATCTCGTCGAGAAGCGACTGCGTTTCTCGGTCGCTCCCAAGGCGGCGAACGCGGCTTTCGAACCCGTACTGCGCGATCACGGCCTCTATCAGGGCCGGATATTTCGCGTGGAAGCGCCAGATGAAGCGGAGAAACTCGCCGTCCAGGCGCTCCGGGCAACCGGGTGCCATGTCGGGACGCACCCGCCCGTAGGTCGTCGCGATACGCCACAGAACGCGGCGCAGGCAAGCCGCACGGCCGTGCGTCAGCCAGAACAGCGCGTCGGCCCGCTGCAGGCGCATGCCGAGCGTCGACACGTTCACGCCTTCGATGATCCAACGCTCGGAGGCGACGACGGCCTTCAACCGGCGCGCATATTCGCTGGCCGGCACCTCGTTCCAGCCGGCCTGCCAGTAGAGCTGGTCGATGTGCACCACCGGGATGCGGGTGATCGCCCCGAGCCGGCGCGCGAACGTCGATTTGCCGGCGCCGGAGCAGCCGATGACGATGGCGCGATGGAAGGGGGCGTGGATCAGGGTTCGGCTCTTTTTCTGTCGAACGACACAGATACCGCTTGAACGGGCGCTGCCTCGTCACGCATACTGAGGATCATGACGTTAACTGCCAGTCCCGTTTCGCGAGGCGTTCATGTGGCGTTTACAGGCTCCGCGGTGGTTTGGTCTTCTCGCCGCCATTCCATTGTTTCTAGCGCATCCAGCGTCGGCGCGCTGCTATTTCCTGGAGTGCGATGAAACAGGCTCCAGAACACCGGATAACCGACCTGCGCCGCGCACCCCAAGCGATCCGTCGCCCCCGCGCGAAGTGCCATCGCAGCCCCCGCAGGGTCGATCCTTCTGGGACCACAATGGTTCCACCATGTATCTCATCGTCAGAGGTAATCAACGTGAGTTCTATTACCATGAGCCGCGGCAAGGCATGTTGGATGAAGGTGTACGCTCTGGCACACTCCTGTTCCGCGGCTATATAGATGGCGACCGCTACCACGGGACGGCGCACGTATTTTCTGCACGATGTGGAGCCAGACCCTACAATGTCTCGGGCAGCGTCAAAGAAAACGGGGGCCGGGTCATCATGACCGGCAATGCGACTGTCATAAACGCACGTTGCCAAACGGTGCGCAGCATTCGTGATACGCTAGTCTTCGACTTTCTGTATAAGGAATAGGGTGAATGTCCTGCCCGGGCTGTGGAAATCCCGCTTCGCAGTTGGCCAGGAGCGGCATACGGTCACCGATCGCTCATCCTGCCCGCTTAGGCAGTTTCAGTGGTTGCCTGATACGCCGCGATACTTTCGCGCGAATTCGGCGCCTCTCGCCGGCATTTGGAAATGCACGCGTCAGCCTTTTCGACAAGAGCAAGCATATCAGGACCACCGGTGATCGGACCCTCGATCGTGCACTAGATTCAGCAATCAAGCGCATTTCAGACCTTTTCGGGCAAGTACCCGCGTTTGGATTCTACCGAGAAGAGGATCACCCAGGGATAAACGCGATGAATGCCTTCGCAACGCCAGAACACACGGATATTTCGGGAACGTGGGGCACGATCGGCTTTGGCACCACGCTATTCAGGCGTGAACTGGAACATTACGACGTTAAAGGCGGAACGATAGTCGCGATTATTGCTCATGAATTCGGGCACATATGGGCAATGCGCGCCGGCATCATCGACAAGATCAATGAAGGGCAACCCACCGTCAAGCGGACCGAACTCCACGCAGATTTCTTGGCAGGCTATTTTCTCGGGACGCGGAAGCGGGCCGCGCCGAATATTTCACTCCAGGCCGCCGGCGATCTCTTTCATCGTATAGGTGACCACAATACCGACAGTAGAGACCACCATGGAACACCCGACGAGCGGGTCGCCGCCGCCGAGGAGGGGTTCAAGGTCGGCTTTGTCCAAAAGCGAGAGGCACGATATGCCTTCTCTGCCGGATTGGAATATGTCAGCACACTCTGAAGCTGCATTACCGGACGCCTGCTCTGATCAATTCTCCGGCTGGATGCTTCCGGCAGCACCCAGGAGGCAGCGGCCCAAGTGAGGCGGCAGGGGTAGCGGCAGGATGCCGAGCACAGCTCCTTGCCTAGCGAACTTCTGCACCGCAGCGACACCCGCTTCGTCGAGCCCAATGCAGCCTGCAGTTCCGCGTGTCGGGCTCCTCCAGAGATGAACAAACATGCACGAACCGCGCTTATGCGTTCGGTCGGTGGGGTAGTTGATGAAAACCCCAATCCGGTACGAATTGTTGGCGCGCATTTCGTCAGCACGAATGCCAGGCTCTAGCCGGGAACGTCGGGTGATCATGTTATAAAATTTCGACGACGGATCTTCTACGCAGACGGTGTCACCGGCTTGAACCTGAATGTAATCTGGTAGCTTCGACGGGCCGAACCCAAAGCTCTGCCCGAGCTTGAAGAAGCCCGCTGGCGACCGGCGGTCGCCTTCATGTTTTGACGGTTCGTTGGAGCGCTTGAATTTGTCGAAGAGGTTGCCCCACGCAAGTCCGCTCGCTCCCACGACGGCCCGCCGGCTATTGCCCACTGCGCGCCAATTCGTACCGGGCGTGTCGCGTATAAAAAACGTGAGTCGTGCTTGCGCCGTGTTCATCGACTGGGTCGTGATCAGTGCCAGCCGGCGAGCCGAAGAAATGACATCCGGGCAGTCCTGCGCGCCGGCTCCAGTCGCTCCAGTGAACAGGAAAACAAGCCCGCAAGTCCTGGCGAGCTGTCGAAATGTGCAAAACCTCACGTCTCGGCTCCACCAAGTCGTTCATGCTCAACTTGCACCGCGTTAAGGATCATATCCTGATAGCGGCCTTGACCGTGAATCTCCCCCAATTCTTGGCATGAGCCCGCTTCCTCCGCACTCCTCATTCAGTCAAGGATCGGGCTTGACGGTGCTGCGCTGCGGTAGGATTCTGTCGGCGATATGACGCGCGGGACCCCGCGCCGCCAGAATCACGGTCAGGACTCCCCATGTCGCGCATCCCCGATTTCTCGACGATCCCGTTCGCCGGCGCCGGCGCGACAGCAGCCGCGTCGCCCGTCGGTGATCCATGGCTGACGCCAGAGGGTATCGCCGTGAAGCCGGCCTATGGCGAGGCCGACCTCGCCGGGCTCGATTTCCTCGACACCTGGCCCGGCATCGCGCCCTATCTGCGCGGGCCGTACCCGACGATGTACGTCACGCAGCCGTGGACGATCCGCCAGTACGCGGGCTTCTCGACGGCTGAGGAGAGCAACGCATTCTACCGGCGCAATATCGCCGCCGGCCAGAAGGGCCTGTCGGTCGCCTTCGACCTCGCAACGCACCGCGGCTACGACAGTGACCACCCGCGCGTGAAGGGCGACGTCGGCATGGCGGGCGTCGCGATCGATTCCATTTTCGACATGCGCCAGCTGTTCGACGGCATCGACCTCTCGCAGATGACCGTGTCGATGACCATGAACGGCGCCGTGCTGCCGATCCTGGCGCTGTTCATCGTCGCCGGCGAGGAGCAGGGCGTGCCGGCGGCGAGGCTCGCAGGGACCATCCAGAACGACATTCTGAAAGAGTTCATGGTCCGCAATACCTACATCTATCCGCCGAAGCCCTCGATGCGGATCATCTCCGACATCTTCGCCTATTCCTCGGCCAACATGCCGAAGTTCAACTCGATCTCGATTTCCGGCTACCACATGCAGGAGGCCGGGGCGACGGCCGACCTCGAACTCGCCTATACGCTCGCCGACGGCGTGGAGTACGCCCGCGCCGGTGTCGCAGCGGGCCTCGACATCGACAAATTCGCCCCCCGCCTGTCGTTCTTCTGGGCGATCGGCATGAACTTCTTCATGGAGGTCGCCAAGATGCGGGCGGCCCGGATGTTGTGGGCGAAGCTGATCCAGCAGGAATTCAAGCCGAAGGACGCACGATCGCTGTCGCTCAGAACGCACTGCCAGACCTCGGGCTGGTCGCTGACCGCGCAGGACGTGTTCAACAACGTCGCGCGTACCTGCCTCGAGGCGATGGCCGCCACGCAGGGCCACACGCAGTCGTTGCACACCAACGCGCTCGACGAGGCGATCGCGCTGCCGACCGACTTCTCCGCCCGCATAGCCCGCAACACCCAGCTGTTCCTGCAGCAGGAGAGCGGTACGACGCGCGTCGTCGACATCTGGGGCGGTTCGGCCTACGTCGAGCGGCTGACGTACGAACTCGCAGCCAAGGCCTGGGGCCACATCCAGGAGATCGAGGGCCTCGGCGGCATGGCGGCGGCGATCGATGCCGGCATCCCGAAGATGCGAATCGAGGAGGCGGCCGCCCGCACGCAGGCTCGCATCGATTCCGGTGCCCAGACGATCGTCGGCGTCAACAAGTATCGCGCCGACAACGAAGCCGAGATCGAGATCCTGAAGGTCGACAACAACCGCGTGCGCGCCGAGCAACTCGCCAAGCTCGAGCGGTTGCGCGCCGAGCGTGATCCTGCCGAAGTCTCGCGTGCCCTCGACGCGCTCACGAAAGGTGTCGCGTCGGGTGAGAACCTTCTGAAGCTCGCCGTCGACGCCGCCCGCGCCAAAGCCACTGTCGGCGAGATCTCGGCAGCGCTTGAAAAGGTGTGGGGGCGACACCGCGCCGAGATCCGCGCCGTTTCCGGCGTCTACCGTCAAGAGGTCGCCAGCATGAAGGCCGCGATGAAGCGCATCCACGAGGCGGTCAGCGCGTTCGAGGGCGCCGAAGGCCGCCGGCCCCGTCTGCTCGTCGCCAAGGTCGGCCAGGATGGCCACGACCGCGGGCAGAAGGTGATCGCCACGGCATTCGCCGATCTCGGCTTCGATGTCGACATCGGACCGCTGTTCTCGACGCCGGACGAGGTCGCCCGCCAGGCCGTCGAGAACGACGTGCATATCGTCGGCGTCTCGTCGCTCGCCGCAGGCCATCTGACACTCGTCCCGGAGCTGCGGGCGGCACTGGAGAAGGAAGGCCGAGGCGACATCATGATCGTCGTCGGCGGGGTCATCCCGCCGGGCGACTATGCGGCGCTCTACGAGGCGGGCGCCAAGGCGGTGTTCGGTCCCGGTACCAACATCCCGGAGGCCGCCGGTGATCTTCTCGACAAGCTCGCTGCCGCCCTCGGACACCCGCCGGCGGGAGGTCGGCAGGCCGCGGAGTAAGGTCAGCGGAGCAGGCCGATGACGCCCAACCTCGCCGAAGTCGAAGCGCTGATCCTCGACCTCACCAATGCATTTCGCCGCGAGCACAAGCTCGGCGCACTCCGCCGTGACCAGAGTCTCGACCGAGCCGCCAAGGCCTACGCCGGCTACCTCGCCCGAACCGGAAAATTTTCCCACACCGCGGACGGCCGGGAGTTCTCCGACCGGATCAAGGCTGCCGGCTACGCGGCTTGCCTTGGTGCGGAGAACCTCGCGTTGAACGGAGACAGTCGCGGGTTCACGGAACGCAAGCTCGCCCGCGATGCGGTCGAGGGGTGGAAAGAGAGCCCTGGCCACCGCAAGAACATGCTGACCGCGCTCGCAGTCGACATCGGTGTCGGCGTCGGCAAGGCAGCAGGTGAGCAGACCTATTACTCGGTGCAGTTGTTCGGGCGGCCGGAAGCGCTGCGACAGAAGTTCAGCGTCGAGAATCGGGCTGGCCTGCCGGTCGTGATCGGGGTCGATGGCGAGAGAAAGCGGCTACCCGAGCGCGCCATCCTGACACTTTCCACCTGCCGCCCCACGGAGATTCACCTGCAACCGGCCGACGGCTATCGGATCGGCACGCGCGGACCAAGCCGCCTCGTCGGCAGCGACGGCGACAGGCTCGTCGCGGACCGCGCGCGCGACGGCACAGTCAGTCTCCGGCAGGTGCCGCGCACGCGCTGAACCGGCAGGGCTGCCTCACGTCGAGCGTGCGAGAAGGCTGGCGAGCCGCGTGCGCGCCTCGGGCATCACCTGGCCGGCCGGCGCCAGTGCTCGCGCCTCGATGAAATGTCCGGTGAGCGCAAGCCCCGTACCGACATCACCGGCGCCGATGAGGCGCCTACGGCCGTGCCCCGGTTTCAGGAAATCCGGCAGCGCCAGCAGCCTGTCGCGGTAGGGCTCGCCGGCCGAGGCTGAGACGGCACGCCCGGAGCGCGGCGAGACGTAGGCCAGATCGTCGTTGGCACCCGTCGCCGCACACGTCGCGAGGTCGAGACCGACGCCCAGTTCGTCGAGCAGCGCCAGCTCCCAGCGAACGTAGAGGGCGGGCCAGACAGTCGGATCGTCGAGGAAGCCGAGCACGAACAACGTGACCTCGTAAAGGCTCGGATGCGGATCGCGCTCGGGCAGCTGCCGGGCGAGAGACGCCATCGAGGACAGCGCGGCAAGAGCGGCAGGGTCGGCCATCACCTCGGCGGCGTATCCCCTCACGAGCTCGACCGTGGCGTGGCCGAGTTGCTCGGAAAGGCGCGCCCGCCACGTTGCCTCGACGTGGTTGCCGGTCTGCAGGACCGGTCGGCGCTGGCGCGAGCGCCCGCCGTGCACTAGCGCCAGATGGCGGCCGTGCTGCCGCGTCAGCAACTCGACGACGGCCGCGGTCTCGCCATGCGGGCGAACCGACAGGATGATGCCTTCGTCGCTCCAGTCCATGTGCGAGGCATACCCGTGAATCGCCACCGCCGGCAACCGGCACGCACGATGACGAGGTACATCAGGCGTCGACGCCGGGCCGGCGACGCTGCCGGCGGTTGCGCGGGAGTCCAGGGTTCTGGCGGATCACGCACGGTGCGCCGCGTGCCTGGCACTCGATGCCGGTGGCGACCTTCCCGCATACGATCGACTTGTTGACAGCCAAGCGCCACGTCGGTTGCGCGATACCGCGCGCGCGGGCGCGCCGCACCCAGTCTTCGAGTGCCTTGCGGCGCGCTACGACCTCCGTCGGCTCTGTCATGGCGGCGCCGAGCGTCATCGGCGCGCACCATCGCACGGCCGCGGTCGCCGCATGAGGCGGCCACGCCGCGAGCCAGATCACGAACGCGAGTGCGGCCCCACCGGCCGACTGCCGGATCGTCACGCCGGCTCCGCCTCGCGCTTGGCCATCATCGCCTTGAAAGCTGGGCGGCCCTGACAGCGCGCCAGCCACGCCGCCACGCCCGGCGCCTTTTCGAACAGCTCGGGCGCGGCCTGCGCGTAGCGGATCACCTCCGCGACGTTGATGTCGGCGACGGTGAAACGGCCGCCGACGAGATACTGCTTGCCGGCGAGCGCCTGCTCGAGCACGGCGAACGGCTTGACCAGCGCCGCGACCGAGGCATCCGCCAGCTTGGCATCGCGCTCGGCCACAGGCTTCGCGACACGATTGTAGAGCACCTGGATGGCGTGCGGCTCCACGTCGGCGGCCGCCCACAGCGACCACATCGTCATCTGTCCGTCCTCGGCAACGTTCGCCGGCGCGAGTGGCCCACCGTGCTTCTTCGCGAGATAGAGATTGATGGCGAGGGACTGGTGGAGCACGAGGCCGTCGTCGTCGATCGAGGGGATCTGGCCCATCGGATTGACGGCAAGGAAGCCGGGCGAGCGCGTGTTGAGCGGTGCGCTGGCCGACTCGGCCTCCTTGACGCGGCCGGCCTGGATCACCGGAACGTGCTCGAATGGGATGCCGAGTTCGTCGGCGAGCCAGATGTTGCGCGTCGCGCGCGAACGATAGACGCCATAGATCTTCAGCATGGACGGCTGTGCTCCGTTTGCGTTGTCCCGGCCCGCTTTGGGCCGCATCTCAATCCTTGGGATAGTCGAGGCCGATGTCGCGGTAGCGCTCGGGATCGTCGCCCCAGTTCTCCTTCACCTTCACGAACAGGAAGAGATGAACGGGCCGCTCTACAATGCCGGCCAGTTCCTTGCGGGCCTCCGACGAAATCAGTTTCACCGTCTCGCCACCCTTGCCGAGCACGATCCTGCGCTGGCTGTCCCGCTCGACGAAGATCGTCTGCTCGATGCGCACGGAACCATCGCGCAGTTCCTTCCATGCGGTGGTCTCCACCGCGATGGCGTAGGGGAGTTCCTCGTGCAGACGGTCGTAGATGCGCTCGCGCGTGATCTCGGCAGCGAGCACGCGCAGCGGCATGTCGGTGACATCGTCGTCGGCGTAATGCCACGGACCTTCCGGCACCATGCGGGCGAGCGTCTCCTTCAACTTCGCCGTGCCGCTGCCGGAAAGAGCCGAGATCATGAAGACCTCGGCGAAGTCGTGGCGGCTGGTCAGTTCGGTGGTCAGCGCCAGCAGCGCCGACTTGTCGGCGAGCCGGTCGACCTTGTTGATCACGAGCAGCACCGGCCGCGCGACGCCGCCCATGCGCGCGAGAATGCGCTCCACTTCGTCGTCGACGCCGCGCACGGCATCTACGATCAGCACGATCACGTCCGCCTCGCCGGCCCGGCCCCAGGCGGCATCGACCATCGCCCGGTCCAACCGCCGCCGCGGTGTAAAGATGCCAGGCGTGTCGACGAAGACGAGCTGGCTTGCGCCCTCGGTCGCAATGCCGCGGATCGCCATGCGCGTCGTCTGCACCTTGCGGCTGACGATCGTCACCTTGGTCCCGACCAGCGTGTTGACGAGCGTCGACTTGCCGGCGTTCGGCGCACCGATGACGGCGATGAAGCCGCAGCGCCTCGCAGCCGCCCCGACCGGCGCCGGTCCGCCGCCGTTGTCGTTCTCAGCCGGCATCGAGGCCGTCCTTCCAAATGCCTTCGCGCGCCAGCAGCGCGGTCGCCGCCGCCTGCTCGGCTGCCCGCTTCGAGGCTCCCTCGCCCTGCGCCGGGTCACAGCCCTTGATTCGCACCTCTGCGACGAAGACCGGCGCATGATCGGGTCCCGTCCGCGATACCTCCACATAGCGCGGCAACGCGAAGCCGCGCCCCTGGGCCCATTCCTGCAGCGCGGACTTCGCGTCCGCGATGACGGCGGGCGCATCGCCGATCAGCGGAAGCCACAGGCGGCGCACGACCTCGCGGGCGCGCTCGAAACCGGACATCAGGAAGATGGCCCCGAGCACCGCCTCCATGGCATCGGCGAGAATGGTCTCCTTCTCCCGGCCGCCGGACGCCTCCTCGCTCGCCGACAGCACCAGGTGCACGCCGAGCCCGGTCGCCCGGGCTATGTCCGCACACGTCTCACCGCGCACCAGAAGATTGAAGCGGCGGGCAAGCTCGCCCTCGCGTGCCGACGGATAGAGTTCGTTCAGCATGTCGGCGACGGCGAGACCGAGCACGCGATCGCCGAGGAACTCCAGACGCTCGTTGTCGAAGCGCGCCACGGCGCCGTCGCCCTTTCCGCCGGCCTTGACCTGCCGACGGCCGCGCGCCGCCTTGCCTTCCGGAGATTTGGCACTCGCATGCGTAAGCGCACGCTCGATCAGTCCGGCGTCCTTGAAACGCAGACCCAGAACCTTCTCGAGATCGCCGTATCGCCGCTCACGTCGGAACACGTGCCCGTCACCGCGAAAAGGCCCTCAGCGGACCAGTTTGAAAAACCGAGACCAGCGAATCTCGAAGGGCCAGCGCCATGGCTGTATCAGGCTCGCGAAGCTGCCCGAGGTCGAGAAGAAGATGATGTCCGCGCGACCGATGAAATTCTCGAACGGTACGAACCCGACATCGAGCGTACGGCTGTCCATCGAGTTGTCGCGGTTGTCGCCCATCATGAAATAGTGGCCGGCGGGCACCTTGTAGACGCGCGTGCTGTCGTAACGGCCCGCCGGTTCCTCGTCGAGGACCGTGTACTTCACGCCGTTGGGCAAGGTCTCCTCGTAGCTGCGCACGTTCTGGTGCTTCTCGTCATCGAAGAAGGTGCCGGACGGTCGCTTCGGCACCGCCTTGCCGTTGATGTGCAGCACGCCTTCGAGCATCTGGATCTCGTCGCCGGGCAGGCCGATGACGCGCTTGATGTAGTCGACGGAATCCTCGTTCGGCTTGCGGAACACAGCGACGTCGCCCCTCTTCGGCTTGCTCGCGAAGATGCGGTCGGAGAAGCGCACAGGCTCGCCGATGAGCGGCAGCGTGAACGAGTAGCGCGAGTAGCCGTAGGACAGCTTCGAGACGAACAGGTAGTCGCCGACGAGCAGTGTCGACTTCATCGAGCCTGACGGGATGTTGAACGGCTGATAGAAGAAGACGCGCACGATCATCGCCAGGATCAGCGCCTGGATGATGATTTTCGCGGTCTCCCACCAGCCCGACTCGTCCTTGTCGGTATCGGTCTCGATGCTCATCGCCTGCTCCTGGAGAGCGCCCGTCGCCGCTGCAGACGGCCCCTCGAAAATCCGACCAGCCCCGACGCGCAATAGCGCTCGCGGCCGTGCGCGACCCGGCACACCGTGTCGCCCTTCTGAACGGCGGACCGTAGCCGCCCGCTATAGACGTTCAACCAGTTGCAGGCAAACGCAATGGTGGGAACGAAACGGAAACCGGCGCCGCGGCTTTCAGCGCCCGTCACCGCATTGCCGCAGGCCCGAGATGATGACGATCGCCTGAGCGGTCGGAAAATCGTCGGTGAGTGTCAGGTCGATGCGGGCTTCCCAGCCTGTCGGCGTGATCGCGGCGAGGCGAGCCGCGGCGCCACCCGTCAGCACCATCGTCGGCCGCCCCGAGGAAAGATTGACCACACCCATATCGCGCCAGAACACGCCACGTCTCAGCCCGGTTCCGAGGGCCTTCGCACACGCCTCCTTGGCGGCGAAGCGCTTCGCGTAGGATGCTGCGCGCTGCGCCCTGCGATCGGATCGGCGACGCTCCTCGGCCGTGAACACGCGATCGAGGAAGCGATCACCGAACCGGGCGATGGTCCCCTCGATGCGGCGTATATCGATAACGTCGTTGCCGAGGCCGAGGATCATGCCGACCGCCGCCCGCCGATCTCCGCCCGCGCTTCGTCCATCAACGCGCGCATGCGCCGGATGGCGGAGTGCAGGCCGCCGAAGATCGCCTCTCCGATCAGGAAGTGGCCGATATTGAGCTCGACGACCTCGGGGATAGCCGCAACGGGCCGGACCGTGTTGAACGTCAACCCGTGACCGGCGTGAACCTCAATCCCGTGGGCGTGGGCGCGCGCCGCACCGGCGCGCAGGCGATCGAGGGCAGCGCGGGCGCCGGCGGCATCGTCGTCGAGCGCGAGATCGCAGTAGCGGCCGGTGTGCAACTCGACGATGTCGGCGCCGAGCCGCAACGCCGCGTCGATCTGGCGCGGGTCCGCTTCGATGAACAGCGAGACGCGGATACCGGCGTCCTTGAGGCTGGCGACGAACGGCGCGAGATGTGTCTCCCCGCCCGCGACGTCGAGACCACCTTCGGTCGTCACCTCCTCGCGCCGCTCCGGCACGAGGCAGCAGGCGTTCGGCACGTGGCGCAATGCGATGGCGAGCATTTCCTCGGTTGCCGCCATCTCGAGGTTGAGCGGCCGCGTCAGTTCACGCTTCAGGCGGGCGATGTCGGCATCCGAGATGTGGCGCCGGTCCTCACGAAGGTGCGCTGTGATGCCATCGGCGCCCGCCTCGATGGCGAGATGCGCTGCGCGCAACGGATCAGGGTGCCGCCCGCCGCGCGCGTTCCGGATGGTCGCAACGTGGTCGATGTTGACGCCAAGCCGCTGGAACGGGAGGGGCTTCGTCTGGGTCATGATGTCGTTCCTGGGGACCTGTCCTGGCCAAAAGTGTTCCGAACAATTTATTGCGCCGCGGACGGCAGTTGAAGTGCCTTCGAGCAAAAAGAAAAAAGGCGAGCCGGGGAAGCTCGCCTTCAAGTTTACAGCACTTGGGAGACGCGGGAGAGACAGGTTGTACGCAGAGAAAATCAGTTGATGTCCCAGCGCAGGCCGGCACGGATCTGGTGTTCGTGCTGGTCGCCGATCTTGAGCGTGGAGGCGGTGGTCGACGTGATGAGGCCCTGGTTGCGGGTGATGTTCATGTTCACGTCGTAGCCGCCGACGTAGAGGTAGCGGTAGTTGAGATCGAGCTTGGTGTTGGCGGCGATGTTGTAGCTGATGCCGGCCATGAAGGCGGCGGCGAGCGAGGTGGTCACCGACTTGACAGAGCCGTTGTAGGTGGCCCGCTCCACCGGACCGCAGCCCGGATTACAGACCAGTGTCTCCGTCTCGGTGCCCGTCATCGACCGCTCGTTCTCGTTGAGCGAGAAGCCGATGCCGGCACCGACGTAGGGCGTGAAGTGACCGCGCTGCATCAGGTCCCAGTAGCCGTTCAACATGAACAGGCCCGAGCGGATGCGGGTCTTGTCGGAGAACGTACCGTCCACCAGCAGGGTGTTGTTCGGCGGAACGGCGCCATCGTTGACCGGAGTGTAGTTGCCGCAGCAGTCGACGGCATGCGACCAGTAGCGGTAGCTGCCGAGCGCCTCGGCGTCGTGGTCGCCGCGGTACTCGCCCGTCACGTCGATGCGGAAGCGGTTGGTGACGTAGCGGCCGACGCCGACGCCGAACATATAGGAGGGCGAGAACTCCTTCTCGTCCACGTAGCTCGGCCAGGCGACCTCACCGTTGTAGCCGGTATCGCCGTACCCGAACGCCTGGCCCGGCCCGGTGATGGGGCCGGGCGCGTCGGTTGCGCCGAACGGCTGACCGGAGCGGCTCACAGACGGGTTGGCGCCGAAGCCGATGCCGAGGTCGCCGCGGAAGTACCACTGGGCCGCGTACTCGGGGACAGGCACAGGGGCCGGCACCGGCACGCCGCCTGCGCCACCGTAGTCCTTTATGCTGCCGGCGCCGTTGTTCCAGTCGCCGGCCGTCGCCGGCGCTGTCAGGCTGAGAGCGAGAGCGAGGCCAAGGCCGGCCCGCCGCGCGGTGGAGATGATCGTCATGGGCTCGGTCCCTCGGAAGAGGGCGATGCCGTTACGCGCGACTGGTGGCTCGCCGGAATGCTGCGTTGAATAAGGCCAGGGGTATATAGGCGGAGCGCGGGCGCCCGCTCGGGCGCCCACCGGTGATCACGTCACCAGATGTCGTAGCGCAGGCCGAAGCGGACCTCGTGCGCGTGGATCTCCTTGACGTCGGGATCCTGGGCGACGACGTTCGTCGTGGTCGTGACGGCACCCGTCTTGGCGTCGCCGAGGTACAGGAAGCGGTAGCCGGCATCGAGATGCAGGCGGTCGCGGAGCTGGTAGGAGAAGCCGGCCATCAGTGCGCCAGCGACGTGCCAGTTGTCGTTCTTCTCGATGGTCGCGACAGTGCAACCGCAGGTTTCGACCGTGCCCGCCGAGGTGCGGTGATGAACAGCGCCGAGGCCGATGCCGATATAGGGGCGGAAGCCGCGCGTGGCGTCGAAGTCGTAATAGATCGAGGTGAGCAGCAGGCCGCTCGAGAGGCCGAAGCGGCGCACGCCCGGCAGGGGAGCGGCCGGATCTGCCAGCGTGCCCTGTGCGTTCGCCTCGAAGCGGTGGTCGTAAGTGAATTCGATGCGCGCGTTGCGGCCGATATAGCGGCCGACGCCGCCGCCGACGCTCCAGGAGCTGCCGATCGAGGTGTTGGTGAGATCCCAGATGCCGCTCTCGGTCATCGCCGGCTCGTCGTGTTGGGCATAGGCGCCGTCGATGCGCAGATACCAAGACGGGTTGGACTGGATCGCGGGCATGTAAGCCGGTCCGTCCTTCATGCTGCCGTAGCCGTTGAGGTCGGCGGCGCTCGCCACGGTCGCACCGGCGACGAGCATTGCCGCGCCGGCCAGGATCGTGCTGCGGATGGAAAACATTGCTCGTCCCTTCTTCTGAGCACAGCGCGCCGCAGGAGGCGCGGCAGCGAACACGGGGTGTGTCAGAACGGGACTATCGGTGATAAGATTTAAAGCTCGCTTAATCGCGGTAGCGGGGTAGTTGGCGAACGCTTCGCCAGCCTCCTGCCTGCCGTCATGACGAACCGGCTGCGACAGCCCTGACGGCCTCGACGATGTCGCCGACGGCAGTCGCGACGACCGCCTCGTCGTCTCCCTCGGCCATCACTCGGATCACGGGCTCCGTGCCGGACGGCCGGATGACCAGCCGTCCGCCGGCACCGAGCCGTTCCCGACCGGCCTCTATGGCGCGCTTGACTGCGTCGTGTTCGAGCGGCCGGCCGCTCTTGTAGCGCACGTTCTCGAGAAGTTGCGGCACCGGCTGGAAGCGCCGGCAGACCTCGCTCACCGGACGGCCGAGGGAGACCACCACTGCCAGCACCTGCAGCGCGGAGATCAGGCCGTCGCCGGTCGTCGTGAAGTCCGAGAGCACGATATGACCCGACTGCTCGCCGCCGACATTGTAGCCGTGCTTCCTCATATGCTCGACGACGTAGCGGTCGCCGACCGGCGTGCGCACCAGCGAAAGGCCGAGCCCACCGAGGTAGCGCTCGAGGCCGAGGTTCGACATCACGGTGGCCACGACGCCGCCGGCAGCAAGCTTGCCTCGACGATGCCAGCTCTCGCCGATCACCGCCATCAGCTGGTCGCCGTCGACGATCTCGCCTTTCTCGTCGACGATCACCACACGGTCCGCATCGCCGTCGAGCGCGATGCCGATGTCGGCGCGCACCTCGCGCACCTTGTCGACGAGCGCCTCGGGCGCGGTAGAGCCGCATTTCAGGTTGATGTTGCGGCCATTGGGCTCGACGCCGATCTTGATCACCTCGGCACCAAGTTCCCAGAGTGCCAGCGGCGCGACCGCATAGCCGGCGCCATTGGCGCAGTCGACGACGATCCGCAGGCCGTCCAGCTTGAGATTGCGCGGCAGCGTGCGTTTGGCGAACTCGACATAGCGCTCCTGGGCGCTGTCGATGCGCGTGGCGCGGCCGATGCGGTCGGGGGCGACCAGCAAGTCCTCGCTCGCACCCTCGATCAACCGCTCGATCTCCGCCTCGCGCTCGTCGGAGAGCTTGTAGCCGTCGGCGTCGAACAGCTTGATGCCGTTGTCGTTGTAGGGGTTGTGCGAGGCCGAGATCATCACGCCGATGTCGGCACGCATCGAGCGCGTCAGCATGGCAACGGCGGGTGTCGGCATGGGACCGAGCAGGAACACGTCGCAGCCGACTGCGGTGAAGCCCGACATCAGCGCGCTCTCGATCATGTAGCCGGATAGCCGGGTGTCCTTCCCGATCACCACACGGTGGCGATGGCCCGCGCCGTTCTGAAAGATGCGGCCGGTCGCCATGCCGACCTTCAGCGCCACCTCCGACGTCATCGGGTGCGTGTTTGCGCGGCCACGGATTCCGTCGGTGCCGAAATACCTGCGCGACATGTCCTTCAAGTCCCTCGTTCGCCGGCCACCGCCAGTCTCATGACCGGCCGACGGTCCGGCACCCCGAATCCCGCAACGAGCATAGCCCAAGCCAGGGTCCCAGGCACCATCTCGCGCTGAAGGGCGCGGCCGCCCGCGATTGAGTAGCTTCGCAGAATCAGGGCATTAGCCTCGGTTCACGACCACGTCGCCCCGCTGGGGAAATGCTCCGGCGCGTCATAGGAGAGCGAGATGGCACAGTTCCTCGCAGTCGCCAACCGCAAGGGCGGCGTCGGCAAGTCGACCATATCGGTGATGATCGCACACGCCGCCGCGCTGTGGGGCGGCAAGCGGGTGCTGCTGCTCGACCTCGATTCGCAGTGCAATGCGACCCTGATCCTGATTGGCGGCCAGGGCTGGAGTGAGGCGCGCAAGGCCGGCCAGACTATCGCCGACTACTTCTTCGAGCTGTTCGACGGCAACAATCCGCAACCGCGCGAGTATCTCAAGCACAACGTTTCCGATCTCGTCGATGCCCGCGGCAAGAAGCCCCGCATATCGCTGCTGCCCGGCTCTCTCCTGCTAGAGGATGTGCAGGGCGAACTGTTCGTCAAACAGGCGCGAGAGTCGAAGGACCCGGAGATCGTCGGCAGTCAAGTGCGCGGCAAGCTGGAGCGGCTGCTGCGCCGTTTCGCGGGCAGCTACGACCTCGTCATCCTGGATTGCGCGCCTGGCCTGTCGCTTGCCGCTCTCGCCGCGCTCAAGACGGCTGATCGCGTGCTGGTGCCGTTTCGCCCCGACTACGTCTCACAGCTCGCCGTCGATCGCGTGGCTCTGCTCATCGAAGGTAAACGCACCCTCGATGACGTCGAGGCGATCCCGCTCGAAGCGCGCCGCTACGTGTGTGTCGCGAACGGCGTCCGGATGGGAACCCGCGATCAGGTGCTGGTGGACGAGATCGCCATCTCGCATCCGATCCTCGCCACGCAGTTGCCGATGCTCGATTCGATCGCCGATGCATTCGACTGGGACCCGCGGCCGAAGACCATCGAGGAAAAGTATGGTGAGGCGACCAACTCGCTGCGCCGCCTTTATGAGGAGATCGAGCAAAGCTTCTTCCGTCTCGCACCGGCGGCCTGATAGGATGGGATCGCACAGGCAAGGTCACGACTAGGATGTCTGGTCCGAAGCAGATCTGGCCAGGCGCCGCGATGCGACGCTTCTTCCTCGCGGTGCTGGCGCGTGAGACGTCGCTCGACGAGGCCGAGCGCGTGCGCCTCGCCGACGCACTCGCCAGGCCGATCGGGCGGCTGCTCGTCTATCACGACCCGGCGGATATGCCGGCGCTCGAGGTGCCGGCGGCGAACCTTGCCGCCGGTGGCGAGCCGCCGTCGCCGACGCCCACGTCTGCTTTCGACCCGTTCGCGTTCAGCGTGATCGCCACACTCAAACGCAGCGGGAGGGCCGCGCTGCTCGACCGGCTCGCAGGCATCGACGATCCAGAGCACCTGTTGCGCCTCGCCTCGGCGCAGCACCTCGCCATCGCGCCTGCCGACGACACGCCCGACGCACTGCGTGCGGCCATCGTGGCCGGTGCAGAGGCGCGTCTCGCCGATCGTCGCGCAGCGGCGAGCTGAGCAGAGCTGAGCTGTTCTGCCCTGCCCTGCGCGCAGAAAAGGCCATCTTCACGTCCTGCCGTCGCCGGGTATCATCGGGCCGAACGACAAAACCTGGAGGACGTCCCATGCCGCTCGCCGCCCGCGCATTTCTCGCCATCTGGCACGATTTCGATACGGCTCAGGAGGCCGAGTGGCATCGTTGGCACACGGTCGAGCACATGCCCGAGCGTGTCAACGTGCCGGGCTTCCTCGCTGGCCGCCGCTATATGAGCGACACGGTCGAGCGCCACCGCTGCTTCACGATGTACGAAGGCGTCGATATCTCGGTGTTCAACAGCCCAGCTTATCTGGAGCGGCTGAACAACCCGACACCTTGGACTCGGCAGGTCTCGACCGCATTTCGCGACTTCATGCGCGGCGCCTGCAAGGTGGTCGCCACGGCGGGCGGTGATGCGAACTGTCCGCAGATTGCGGGCAGCGTGATGACTGTACGGTTGACCGGCGTAATGACACCCGGCGTCGAACCGCGTGCGGTGGCCCTCGCAGAAGCGCTCGCCAAGCGCCCGACGATCGTCGGCGTGCACGTAGCCGTCTGCGAGCGCGCCGTGACAAACGTCGAGACGACCGAACGCAAGGCCCGCTCCGGCACGGCAGAGAGCCCGCTCGACGGCGTCGTCGTGATCGAGAGTTACGATCGCAAGGCTCTGGCCGCGGCAGAGGGTGATATCCGCGCCGCCATCGCCGCTGCCGGCCTCGGCATGTCGCCCGAGGAAACCGGCATCTACGATCTCGTGCTCTACGTGCGCGAGCCGGCCTGATCGGGCGGGTCGACTGGCATGGTTGATGCACCGCTTACCAAGTCCCAAAGCGGTGCCCCGTGCTGGCACAACGCTTGCTGCCGTACGTCCAGAGAGGGCCGCCGGCCCGCGTCCTGGCGCGGGGTTGCCGCGCAGCGTGGCCCTTCGCACCAAAGTGGAGGGACGGATGTCCGGGCAGATTTTCCTCGAAACCGGTGAACTCAGCGTCGCCGAGACCGACGGCCGCGCCAATGTGGCGATCGTCAGGACTGGCGACCTGTCGCTGCCGGTCACCGTCCAGTTCGCGACGACACCCGATACGGCCGGCAGCGCCGACTACGTGACCAACGCCGGCACAGTCACCATTGCGGCCGGCGAGACGCGGGTCGTGGTGCCGGTCACCATCCTCGACGATGCCGCCGGCGAGCCGACGGAGACGTTCATCGTCTCGCTGATCAACGTCGACAGCGGCATGCTGACCTTCCCGCGGACGACGCGGGTCAACATCCTCGACGACGAGAACCCGGTCACCGATCCCGTCGATCCGCCGCTGACGCCTGCTTACACGGTCGCTACGCCGACCGTCGTCTCCGGGCTCGCTCAGCCGATCGCGTTCGAATTCATGCCCGATGACGCCTCGCGCATGATGGTTGCGGAGAAATCCGGCCTCATCCGCGTGTTCGATGTGGACGACGGCCAGGCGGTCTCGACCGTCATCGACCTCAGGGGCGAGGTCAACGACATCCAGGATCGCGGCCTGCTGGACATCGCGCTCCATCCTGATCTCGCCCTGAACCCATATCTCTATGCCTTCTATGTGGTCGATCCTCCCGACGTCGCCGGCAAGATCGGCAACGCGGGGCCGGACGGCGGCGGCAATCGCTACTCGCAACTCGTGCGCTTCGAACTCGACCCGGCGACCGACTACACAACCGTCGTCGCCGGCTCGAAGACCGTGATGCTCGGCGGCGCCGGAACGTCGCTCGCCTCGATTTCGGGCGCCGGTGTGCAGGATTCGACCTCGAACTTCTCGATCCGCGCCTCCGACATCGATCCCGTCACCGGACAGTTCATCGAGGACTACATCAAGGTCGACAGCCGGTCGCACGCCGGTGGCTCGATCGAATTCGGTCCGGACGGGGCGCTCTACGTGTCGACCGGAGACGGCACATCCTACAACGCTACGGACCCGCGCACGGTCGGCGTGCAGAACGTCAACTCGCTCGCCGGCAAGATACTGCGCGTCGATCCGCTGACCGGTGAGGGCCTTGCCGACAATCCGTTCGTGACGCCGGGCATGGACCTCGACTCCAACGCCGCAAAGGTCTGGCAGCTCGGACTGCGCAATCCGTTCTCGATGAGCTTCGACGCCGAAGGCCAGTTGATGATCGCCGACACCGGCTGGAACACCTGGGAGGAAGTGAACTCGGGCGGTCCCGGCGCCAACTACGGCTGGCCGTTCTACGAAGGCGGCGACAACGGCCAGATCCAGCAGACCAACGGCTATAGAACGCTTCCGGAGGCCGCCGCATTCTATGCCGCCGTCGCCAACGGCACGATCGACATCACCGCGGCGTACCGAGCGTTCGCGCATGCTTCAGGCGCGCCGGGCTATCAGGTGCAGGCGATCACCGGTGCAGATGACATCGTAACGTCCAACCTCGTGCCCGAGGGGCTGAAGAACGACTACATCTTCACCGACGTCAGCCAGGGAGAGGTTTTCTCGGTCGACGTCAACGATCGCCGCGAAGTGACGTTCCTGTTCAAGACGGCAGCCGGCATCGCGCCCGTCCACTTCAAGCAGAGCCCGGACGGGTTCATCTACTATGCCGACCTCGCCAACGGCCGCATCGGCCGGCTGGACGCTACCGAGAAATCGGCGAACATCATCGCCGGCACCTCTGCCGCCGAGACGCTGGCCGGTACGTCAGGGGCCGATGTGATGCGCGGCAACGGCGGCGGCGACACGTTCCTGGCCTCGCCCGGCGCCGACATCCTGCTCGGTGACCGCAACGTCACCGACACCGTCTCTTATGCGGGCACGCGCTCCGATTACACGTTCACACGCGACCTGCAGGGCAACGTGACGGTGGAAGGCGCAACGACCGGCAAGGACGTGCTGAGCCACATCGAACGAGCGACGTTCGCCGGCGACGGCACGGCGTTCGCGATGGCCTCGCTCGCCGGGGCTGCAGGAGCCAACGTCGTGACCGGAACATCGGCCGACGAGTACCTCGACGGAACCGCCTCCGCGGACGTCATGCGCGGCGGCGACGGGTTGGACGTGTTCTACGGCGGCGCCGGCAACGATCTGATCGACGGCGAAGGCGGCGATTACAACCAGATCGACCTCGACGGTCGCGCCGCCGACTATACGTTCGTGCGCAACGCGGACGGTACCGTCACGGTCTCGCATCCGAGCTACGGCACCGACGTGCTCGTCGACATAGACGGTGTCTGGTTCTTCGGTGAAGCCAAGTGGTACGGCCTCGACGCGCTCGTCAACGCAGCCGGCCCCGGCGGTATCATCACCGGCACGCCGGGGGATGATCGCCTCTACGGCTCGAACGGCGACGACACGATGCGCGGCGGCGACGGTGTCGACGTTTTCTACAGCGGCGGCGGCGACGACGATATCGACGGCGAGGGCGGCGGCTACAATCAGGTCGATCTCGACGGCGCGCCGGAGGACTACACGTTCGCGCGCAATGCCGACGGCTCGATCACCGTATCGCACCCTGAGTACGGCACCGACACGCTGCGCAACATCGACGGCGCCTGGTTCCTCGGCGAGGGCCAGTGGTACGCGATCGACGCGCTGGTGCGCGGCGACGGCGGCGGCCTCGTCAGTGGAACGCCCGGCGACGATCGCCTCTATGGCTCGAACGGCAACGACACGATGCGCGGCGGCGACGGGCTCGACGTGTTCTATGGCGGACGCGGCGACGACGACATCGACGGCGAGGGAGGAGATTACAATCAGGTCGACCTCGATGGAGCTGCGTCGGAGTACACGTTCACCACCAACGCAGACGGTTCCGTGACGATGGTGCATGCCGAGTGGGGTACCGACACGCTGCGCAATATCGACGGTGCGTGGTTCTTCGCCGAGGCACAATGGTACGGTATGGACCAGCTGACAGGGGCCGCGACGCAGGCGCCGATCGCACCGGCCTCAGTCACGATCGCCGACGCGCTGCTCGACGACCCGACGGTCGCCGACCAGCCGATCGACTTCGGTCTCGCTCCGGCGACACAGGTGCAGGGCGATGACTTCGCCAGCCTAACGATGCTGCCGGGAACGGCCGACGAGCGGATCGGCGATCTCTGATCGCCGTTGTGCCTCAAGCCTCGGGGTCGCGCGAGCGCGTGGACAGGCTCGCTGGAAATTCAGCCGCGTATCGGCGACCCTTGACAGGTGTGTGGTAGGCGGGCCTGGCGTTCGCCGACGGTTCGATCACGCGCTGGTACAGATGCCAGCTCGCGTGCCCGAGCACCGGCATCACGATCGCCAACCCGACAAGGAACGGCAATGCGCCGACGACCAGCCCTGCTGCGACGATCATCGCCCACACCGCCATCGTCCCCGGGTTGACGGCAATCGTCTTCAGCGACGTCGCGATCGCCACCGCTATGCCGACATTGCGGTCGAGCAGAAGCGGAAACGAGACGACGCTCACCGCGAACGCGAGGAAAGCGAACAGCGCACCGACGAGATTCCCGACGATCATCAGCCTGAACCCCGCGGACGTGCCGAGCACCTTGGAGACGAAGGCGCTGATCGTTTCCGGTCCGTGGATGCCGAAGCTGGCGACGTAGATGCCGTGCGCGACCGCGACCCACACCAGACTTAACACCACGAGCATGCCTCCGAGCAGCAGTATGGAGATCAGCGACGGCGAGTGTCTGACGTCGAAGGCGTGCCGCCATGACGTGTCCAGTCCGGCTCCGCGTCGGCGGCTGAGTTCGTAGAGACCGATCGCCGCGAACGGGCCGATCAGTGCGAAGCCGGTGGCCAACGGGTAGATCAGGGGCACGAGATCCATGCCGTGCAGAGTACGCGCAAGAATCAGCCCGACCACGGGATAGATGAGGCTCAGGAACACGACGTGCGTCGGCATGGTGCGGAAGTCATCGACGCCGAGCCGCAGGACATCGACGAGGTCCGTGACGGCGATCCTGCGCACGGCGGGCAGGTCGGCACCGGCATCCGCCGGCATGATGACGTCGACATTCGACATGGCGGTCATCCTCTGCTTTCGGGCCGGGCCGACGGACGGTGGACCCTCAATGGAGCTTCGCCAAAGCCCTTCATCTTGTCGGACGACGATGCGACCGCTGATACCCGAACAGGTAAGCGAACATTCGGAACCAATGCCCCAAGCCCCGCCGCGCGCTCGATGCGCATCCGGCGGGGCAGAGGACGGTTCCGATTGTGCCCAGCACCAGCCGGGCTGAGTTCACGGGATCGACTGGGTCGCCCGTCTGCTTGCTTTGATTGTGGTTCGGCGGCGCACGACCAGCGCCATCATGTCAGCCAAGTCGCGCGCCGTGGCCCTGCTCAGCGGCAGAGCCGAGGTGCTGTCCCGGTGGCGTCATGCTCCCTCCATTGTGTGTGGGAGACCTGTGACGGCCGCAACGGGTAGCCGATCTGCAAGCTAGCCGCCTATCTGCTCGAGTACTCTGCCCAGCGGGCGAAAGCTTCGGGCAAGCGCTGCCGTCCGCATCATAGTGGCCCCATCATGTTGCAGCGTCAAGGCTGCCCACCGATCAACCGCGACGCTCCGGCAGATGCTCGCGCGCAAGCATGACGTGGATGCCCTTGTTGCCGTTGACGACCTGCGTCACGCGCACATCGGCGGCAAGCGAGCAGAGCGCATAGGCTTCGTGCCGCGCGAGCCCGCTCCGCGCCACGACGAGGTCGATCATCTGGCGGAGCGCGATCACCACGCACGTGTCGAGATCGGGATCGAACGCCATGGTGATCACGTGCGTCGGCGTCTCGGCCATCGGCCAGTCGAGCCGCATATCCTTGCGGACGTGCAGCTCGAACGTCCCGATCAGCCCGGTTTCGATCGCCGTCACGCAAACCTCGCCATCGCCCTGCACGCCATGCCCGTCCCCGAACGAGACGTTGGCACCATCGACGAACACCGGCAGGAACAGCGTCGTGCCGGCAACCAACTCCTTGTTGTCGAGATTGCCACCGTTGCGCCTGGGCGGCAGCGTCGAAACCATCTCCCAGGCCGGCGGCGGCGCCGTGCCCATGACGCCGAAGAACGGCTTCAGCGCCAGTTCCTGCCCCCACGGCAGCCGCCCGATCATGCGAGCGGCATCGAGCGCGACGTGCATCATGTGCGTTTCGGCGAAGTCGTCCGGCAGCGCACCGGCCAGCGGTCGCACGAAGTTGTAGCCCCAATCGTAGTGGAGGCGGATGTCCCGGATGCGAATCTCGAGCACGTCGCCAGCCTGCGCGCCATCGACCGCGATCGGCCCCGTGCAGATGTGGCCGGGAAGCTTGCGGGGCACCTCGCGTTGGATGGCACGCAATGCGTCAGGCACATGGAAATGCGCAGGCGGCAGCGTTTCCGGACCGCCGGAGACCGTCGATACGACGACGGTGTCACCGCTCGCCACCGATAGGACCGGGGGGAGTCGTGCGTCGAAGCAACCCCAATGGACGGTCGAGGGCGCGGCGTCGAGGCGGTGCTGCATATCGGCTCCGGTCCGTTGAGAATGGCAGAGCATAGCCGCAGCGCGCCCCGCCGTCAGCCGTGCAGTACACGGCCGCGATCCGTTCAGGGCGCGCGCACCATGACGACCGAGCTTGGCGCCTTCATCGTCGACTTCGCCGCGCGATAGACCTGGCAGGCGAGGTTCTTGCCGCGAAAGAACTCGTTGTAGACGGCGATACGGCAGCCGGGAGTGTTGCGGCAGACCGTGCGGCAGCCAGCCGGGTTGTCGCTGGTGCTCATTTTGATCTGGTCGCCGAGCACGGTGACGCCCTCGTATATGTCGTAGCCTGCTTCGCGCCGGGTCAGCGGTGCGGCGATCCGGATCGCCGGCCCGCCTCGCGCTTCCTCGGCAAGCTCACGCGGCAACGGAGTGCCGGGCCTGATGCCGCTCCGCCAGGCACGATCCGGCTCCCGGGCGTCGACCCTGAGAAACAGTTGGCAGAGGCCCATCACCGGGATCTTGCGGCCGTGCTGGAAGGCGACGCAACCGTTCTCGTCTTCACACCATTGGCGGCAGGCTTCGGGATTGGGCTTCCGCCCCTCGCCGATCCTGATTCCTTCGAGGCGCACGTTCTCCTCGAGATCGAACGCCACGTCGCCGGCGGCAGCAGCGGCCGGTCGCCGCCGCTCGACGGTGAGGCCCGGTGTAGTATTCCGCGGTGCGGCATGCGCCTGCCGCTGGCGCGATTCCTCCTCGAGCCTCCTCAGCCGTTCCTGCAGCGCCGCCACCTCGGCGCTCGTACCATTGCCGGCGGCGGGAGGAGACGCCGCGGGCGTAGCGCCACCGGTGCCCGGCAGAAAGTAAAAGTCACCGGTCAGCGCCGAATGGTCCCATGGCACCTGACGCCCGTTGGTCGCGGCCACCACGTCCTTTCGGACCTCGATCATCGTTGCCGGCAGGTTGCGCCCCTTGACGGTAATGTTGCGCACGAGCGCGGCGCTGAACGGCGAATTGCGTCCCTTGCCGTCGAGCGCGACGTTGCCGGGCTGAGTCGAGTAGGCGATGAACGTACCAAGGCCGGTCGCCGCCGCCGCGAGGCCTTGACCGACGGCCGTCGAGCGCGTGCCCATGGAGCGTGCGAGGTTGCGTGAGAGCGGGTTGTCGCGACAGGCATCGAGGATGACGATCGTCGTCTTGCCCTCGCGATCGATCTCCATCTGGCGCAACACGAATTCGAGACGCACGGCTTCGAACTCGAGGTCGCGCTCGCGGACCAGCTTCGCGTCGACCGGCACCAGGTAGTTCTGCAGGCCGACCTGCAGACCGTGGCCCGCATAGAAAAAGAGCGCGACGTCGGCCGTCGCCAGCCGGTCGGCAAACGAACGCAACGCCCGGTCCATGGCACCCTTGCCGGCGTCGACCACCTCGATGACGTCGAAACCTACCTTCTTGAGCGCCAGTGCCACGTCGCGCGCGTCGTTGGCGGGATTGGCGAGTGCCGTCGTCGCTGTGTAGGCGCCGTTGCCGATCACGAGTGCCAGTCGGCTCTCGGCGAGCGCCGCGACATGAGCGGCCAGCCACACCAGCAGCGCGGCAAGTGCGGTCGTGAACACGCGCATCGAAACAACTCCCCCGTCACGAACTCGATCAGTCTAACAGAGGCTGGCAGCCAATTCAGCCGTCAGAATGGCGCTCCGTCCGCTCGACCGCTGCGCCAGAAACGGACGCGAGCCAGACGTCGAGGCCCTGCCGGGTCGCCTTCACGTCGTGAACGCGGAGGATCTGGCAACCCTGTGCCGCGCCGGCGATGGCGGCTGCCACCGAGCCGGTCACGCGGTCGGCGGCCAACTGTTCGCTGGTGAGCGTCCCGATGAAGCGCTTTCGCGACGCTCCGAGCATCATCGGCACGCCGAGGCCGTGAAACAGCGACAGCCCGGCCATCAACTGAAGATTGTGCTCGAGCGTCTTGCCGAAGCCGATGCCGGGATCGACGATCAGCCGGTCGCGGCGGACGCCGGCGCGGAGCGCGGCCTCGACGCGCGCCTCGAGGAAATCGAACACATCGGTCAGCACGTCGTCGTAGTGCGGAGCGTCCTGCATCGTCTTCGGGTCGCCCTGCGCGTGCATGAGGCAGACCGGCAGGCCGCTTTCCGCCACCGCTTGCAGCGCCTCCGCGTCGTGCATCAGGGCCGAGACGTCGTTGAGCATGTCGACGCCGGCAGCGCGGGCGCGGCGCATCACGGCGGCCTTGCGGGTATCGATCGAGAGCCGCGCGTCGACTTTGCCGGCGAGCGCCTCGATCACCGGCATGACGCGGGCAAGTTCCTCGTCCAGCGGCACGGGATCGGAGCCGGGACGCGTCGACTCGCCGCCGATGTCGAGGATATCGGCGCCCTCCGCGACGAGGCGGTGCGCGTGTGCGATGGCGGCCTCTGTGGTGGCGTGGCGACCGCCGTCGGAGAAGCTGTCGGGCGTGACGTTGACGATCCCCATGATGCGTGGCCGATCGAGTGCGAGGCCGGCAAGACGGGGCCGCTCGGCGACGAGCGCCTCGAACATGTCGGCGGCGTTGAGGGCACGCCTGCCCCAGTCGCGCTCCATGAACTCGCCGAGCCCCGCGATGCGTCGTTCCAGCCGCGCCCCGTTGCGCTCGATGATCTCGATCGCAGAGAAATCGAGCCAGCCGCCGGCGAGGCGAAGCCCGCCCCACACGGCGTCGGCCGTCGCGCCGCGCGCGTGCGCATAGAGGCCGAGCGGGCGGAGGTAGATTTCACGGAGCATGGCCGACCATCGGATCACGACGCTGGTGGCACGAAAGGATCTCTAACATGCAGAGCCGGCGAGTGTCCGCTCGCCGGCTCGCTTCTTTCAGCCGTGCACCCACTCAAGCAGGCTGCGGGGCGGCGCCGGGGTCCGGTTCGCCGCGCGGCGGGCGGACGGCGCCGGCGGTGGGGACCGCCGAACCGATCGGGCCCTTGGGGCTCTCGTCGCTGTCGTTGCGCACGATCCGTCCGCCACGCATCACAGTCGCGCACTCCTCGCCCGAGATAGTCTCGAACTCCATCAGCGCCTGCGTGACACGCTCGAGCTCCTCGCGGTGCGTGGACAGCACCTCCCAGGCCTTCTCGTAGCCGGCATTCACGAAGCGGCGGATCTCCTCGTCGATGAGGCGCGCGGTCTCCTCGCTCATGTTCTGGCGCTGCGTGATCGCATGGCCGAGAAACACCTCCTGCTGGTTCTCCGAGTAGAGCAGCGGGCCGAGCTTCTCGCTCATGCCCCACTCGGTGACCATGCGGCGGGCCATGTTGGTGGCCTGCTGGATGTCGGAGGCGGCACCCGTGTTGAGGTGGTCCTTGCCGTAGATAAGCTGTTCGGCGACGCGGCCGCCGAACGTCATGGCGAGGCGCGCTTCACACCAGTGCTTGGAGTAGGAGAGCTTATCGCGCTCAGGCAGGCTCATCGTCACGCCGAGCGCACGCCCGCGCGGGATGATGGTGACCTTGTGCAGGGGATCGTTGTGGGGGAGCAGAATGTTGACGATCGCGTGGCCGGCCTCGTGATAGGCGGTCGCCAGCTTCTCCTCCTCGGTCATGGCCATCGAGCGACGCTCGGCGCCCATCATCACCTTGTCCTTGCTGTCCTCGAACTCCTGCTGGGTGACGAGCCTCTTGTTGCGCCGGGCGGCCAGCAGTGCAGCCTCGTTGACGAGGTTGGCGAGGTCGGCACCGGAAAAGCCCGGCGTGCCGCGCGCGATGACGCGGGCATCGACGTCGGGCGCCAGCGGCACCTTGCGCATGTGCACGCGCAGGATCTTCTCGCGTCCGTTCACGTCCGGGTTCGGCACGACGATCTGGCGGTCGAAGCGGCCCGGACGCAGAAGCGCAGGGTCGAGCACGTCGGGGCGGTTGGTCGCCGCGATGATGATGATGCCCTCGTTGGCCTCGAAGCCGTCCATCTCGACAAGCAACTGGTTCAGCGTCTGCTCGCGCTCGTCGTTGCCGCCGCCGAGGCCGGCGCCGCGATGGCGGCCGACGGCATCGATCTCGTCGATGAAGATGATGCAGGGCGCGTTCTTCTTGGCCTGCTCGAACATGTCGCGCACGCGGCTCGCGCCGACGCCGACGAACATCTCGACGAAGTCGGAGCCCGAGATCGTGAAGAATGGCACGTTGGCTTCACCCGCAACGGCGCGCGCGATGAGCGTCTTGCCGGTGCCGGGCGGGCCGACCAACAGTGCGCCGCGCGGGATGCGGCCACCGAGCCGCTGAAACTTCTGCGGATCGCGCAGAAACTCGACGATCTCCTGCAGGTCGGCCTTCGCTTCGTCGACGCCGGCGACGTCCTCGAAGGTGACGCGGCCGTGCCGCTCGGTCAGCAGCTTCGCCTTCGACTTGCCGAACCCCATGGCGCGGCCCGAGCCCGACTGCATCTGGCGCATGAAGAACACCCAGACCGCGATCAGAATCAGCATCGGGAACCAGGAGATCAGCACCGACATGATCGAGCCGACCTCTTCCTCGGTCGGCTGCACACGGATTTTCACGTCGTTCTTGCGCAAGCTCTCGAGCATCGCCGGGTCGGATTGCGGTGCGAACGTGCGGAACCGCGAGTTGTCGTTGCGCCGCCCGTTGATCCGCGTGCCCTTGATCTCCACTTCGGCGACTTGCTTGGCCTCGACCGCGCTGAGGAAATCCGAATAGGGTAGGTCTGTCCGTGCGGCCTGACCCCGCTCCTGGAACAGATTGAACAACGCGATCAGCAGCAGGCCGATGATGACCCAGATCGCAAAGTTCCGGAAACTCGAGTTCATCGTGATCCTTTCGATGCGGCAGGCGGTTCTGCCGCGCGACGTGCGCAGGCGGCGCTCGATGACAGCAAGATCGATGTCTCTGCCATGGCGACCGCTAGTGTCGCGTTAACATAGGTCTGGTGCCGGTCGTTGCCAAGCGAAGCTGCACGGGGCGGACGCCAGATCAGGGGGAGGGCGACGAACCGGCCCGCGTCATGGCGCCTCACGGGGGCATTAAGCCCTCGCGACCGCGGAAATCGCATGTGAAATCACCCTCATGGGACAAGGAGTGGCCGAGCGCCGGCACGGCGACGACGGCGCCAGACGCGTCCCGGCATGCTGGCAGCGCCCAGAAGACCCTGGCTGGCAACCGCGGTCGCCGGAAGCCGGCTGCCTCGATCGCAGCGAGACCGTCGCGTCCCAGTGCGGCGACCGATACCGGTGGGCTGCGGCCCGTGCTCGTCAGGCGGAACCGGCCGTCCCAGACCACGGTCGCACCCGGTGCGAGGAGCAACTCACCCGGCGGGTGGCGCGCCAACTCCCGCACCACCAGCACCTGCCCGTCAGCTTCGCCGGTCCCGCCCATGAAGCAGGCCCCCGCCAGTGTCCGCCCGGCCGGCGTGACCCATCCGCGCGCCTCCGTCAGTGCCTCCAGCCGACGCAACGACACCTGCTCGCGGGGAGCGGCGACCCTTTCGATCAGGGCCGACAGAACGCGTAGGCGCACCTCCTCCGCAAGCTCCCTCAGCTTCGCCCAGTCAATGGCCGCGAAGCCCAGGTCGTCGAGGTGCACGACACCTGCTGGGGGGGCGAATTGAGCTACAACGGCCGCGTCGACGGCCGCGCGGGCCCTGGCCAGCCGCCGGGCGCTCTCCGCCAGTGCTCCGTTGGTGACACCGAGCGCCGCCAATGCCGGGCGGGCGGCGCGGATGCGGATCCGCTCATAGCGCGGATCGGAATTGCTCGGATCCTCGAGCCAGCCGAGCCCACGCGCCTCGAGTGCGGCGACCAGGCGCGCATGCGGCACCGCCAGCAGCGGACGGAGTACCAGGAGGCCACCGATCACCGACCGGGCGGGGATGCCGGCGAGGCCGTCGAGCCCACTGCCACGGGCAAGCCGCATGAGCAGTGTCTCGGCCTGATCGTCCTCGGTATGGGCGGTGACGACCGCGTCGAGCCGTTCCGCACGCGCGGCCTCGGCCAGCAACCGGTAACGGGCGGCACGTGCCGCGGCGGCGACGCCGCTCGCCGGCTTATCCTCACTCCAGGTCAGGACATCCACCGAAAGGCCGAGGCCGCGTGCTGCACCGAGCACGACCTGCGCCTCCGCGGTCGACGCGACGCGCAACCGGTGGTCGACGGTCAGCACATGCAGAAAAGGCTTCGCATCGCCCCTGCGTGCCCACTCCACAGCAAGCGCCATGAGCGCCATGCTGTCGGCGCCTCCGGAAACGGCTAGCCCGAGGCGACGCAGACCGGCGAGCGGCGCGAACAGCCGGTCGATCTCGCCGGCGCAAGGCGGCCCTTCGCGACCAAGCGGAGCATGGCGCTCGCCGGCGTCAACAGCCGGCACGGCGGCGCTCGGTCTCCGCCTTGGCCATGACGTGCTGGGGGGCGCGCGGAAAACGGGCGGAGAACTCACCGAAGGTGGCGCAGGCCGACTCACGCTCGCCCAGACGATCGAGCGAAATGGCAAGCTTCAACAGACTCTCCGGCGCCTTGTTGCCCTGGCCGTAGCTCTGGAAACCCTTCAGAAAAGCGCTGGCCGCAGCCTTGTAGTCGCCACGGACGAAAAACGTTTCTCCGAGCCAGTACTGAGCATTGCCGGCCAGGGCATGCTTTGGATGGCGCTCGACGAACTCCGCAAAAGCCGTTTCGGCGGCGCCGTAGTTCTGCTGGAGCAGGTAGCCGTAGGCGGTCTCGTACGAGTCCTTCGGCGACTGCGTCGGGGGCAGCGAGGTGCGCACCGGCGCCGAGCGCGCGGCGGCGGTGTCGGCGGGAGCAGGCTGGCCCGATCCCGGCGCCCCGAGCAGGAGGCCGCCGATCGGATCGCGCCGCTCGCCACGGGTCACTTCCGTCGTGCCGAAGCCACTCGCATAGCGCGAACCACGAATGACGGGAGCATCGGAGCCCGACGGGCTGCCCGGGCGAGCTGGCACCTCGGAGCGACGACCGCCCATCGCCCGGAAATCGCCCTGCAGCCGCTCGATCTGCAAGGAAAGCGCCCGGATCTGAGTCTCGATCACGTCCAGGCGTCCGCTGTCACCGCCCTGGCCCCCGGAAGACGACACCTGGCCCGCGAACGGCACAGGCGCGGCACGCTGGCCCTGGGCGAGTGATTGCAGCGTGCCGAGTACAACCTGGATGTCGACCAGTTGCTCCTCGAGCTGCTCGACACGCTGACGCAGCTGGGCATCGCCGTCGCCAGCCGCCGGCTGTTGCGCCGGCCGCGACTGACGCTTCTGTGACGTGCCGCGGGCCGGCGCTCCCTGGCTTGCCTGGGCGATCACGATTGGCGCCTGCAAACGCGTGCCGGTCGCGCCCGCGGGGGCCGCTGCAAGCGGCAGAATGACGGTGAATGTCGCAGCGACGGTAGCCGCCGCACGCGCACTCGATGTCACGCGGCGGGGCCTGCTCGGAGCGGTGCCGGTCATGCTGCCTGTCCCTTCCATCGCAATGCCGGGAATGCTTCCCGGTCTTCGCGGCCGGCCGGCTCAAGCCGAGCGGGCCAGCCTCGTCCTGTCGGCACCGGGCTGATCGGCTGACGGCTCAGGACCGCCATAGGTGAAGGCATCCGCACCATAGCCGTAACCGTAGCCATAACCGTAGCCGTAACCATATCCGTAACTGTAGCCGACGGCCTTCGCATTGAACTTGGTCATCACGCAGCCGATCACACTCGTGCGCGCCTGGTGCAGACGGCGCAGCGCCAGCCTGATGGCCCCCTTGCGCGACTGACCGGCACCGACGACGAACAGCGTGGACGAGGTCGCGTTGGAGAGCAGCGGCGCGTCCGCGAGGCCGAGCAGCGGCGGCGCGTCGATCACGATCAGGTCGAAGACCTCGAGACCCACCGAGACCAGCGAGAACATGCGCGGCCCGCCGAGAAGGTCGGCTGCGTTGGGCGGCAGCGGTCCCGAGGCGATGAAGGCGAGGTTCGGCACCGATGTCGACTGGATCACCTCGGGCGGCGCCAGCGAGCCGATCAGATAGTTCGACAGCCCGGTCGAGTTGTCGAGACCGAGTTTGGCGTGCAACGACGGCTTGCGCAGATCTGCATCGACGAGCAGCACGTTGAGGCCCATTAGCGCGAAGTGGCGGGCGAGGGCCACACAGGTCGAAGACTTGCCCTCGCCGGGCCCGGCGCTCGTCACCGAGATCGAGCGTGGCAGACCAGTCGAGGTCGAGAACTGCAGCGCGGTCGCCAGCGAGCGATAGGCCTCGGCGACACCGGACCGTGGCTCGTTGAGTTGCGCGACGAAGTCCGCGCTTTGCTCGACGACCGGAATGACGCCGAGCGGAGCCAGCCCGGAAAGCTCCTCGATCTGGTCGGGGGCGCGGATGGTATCGTCGAGAAGCTCGAGCACGTAGGCCGCACCCACCCCGAGGAACAGTCCGAGGAACAGTGCAATCAGGATGATTCGCAGGTGGCGCGGCTCTGAGGGTGATCGCGGCCGCTGCGCGCGATCGACGATGAATACGTTGTTGGAACCCACGCCGCCGGCGATGTCGACTTCCTTGTAGCGTTGCAACAAACTGTTGTAGAGGCCGCGGTTGGTCTCGACCTCACGTTTCAGAATGTTGTGCCGGATCGAGCGCTTCTGCAGGTCGAGAACCTCGTCGCTGAGCGACTGGATGCGGGCATTCATCTCCTTCTCCTGGTTGGAGGCGGATACGAAGGCGCCCTTCAGCGAGTCACGGATGGTCTTGACCTCGATCGCGATCTGCCGGTCGATCTCCTTGATCTTGTTGGCGATCTGTACCATCGCCGGATAGCTCGGCTTGAAGGTCTGCAGCTTCTCCTGGTACTCGGTGTCGAGCAGATTGCGTCGTGCGCGCAGCCCGTCGATGACCGTGTTGCTGAGCAACTGCGGCAGCGCCAACCCCTTGGCCTTCTCGACCTGTCGCCATTGCTCCTCGGCCTTGATGCGCTCCGAGATGATCTGACCCAGCGCGGCATTGGCGGCCGCCAGGTTGTTCTCGGCCATCGACGCACGCTCGGTGACCTGGATGATCTTCTCCTTCTCGGAGAAGGCGATCAGCGCTTCCTCCGATTCCTCGAGCCGGATCTTGAGCTGCTTGATCTGATCCTCGAGGAAGGTCTTGGCGTAGGCGTTGGCCTGGAACCGCTTGTCGAGATTCGAATCGATGTAGGCGTCGGCGATCGCGTTGGCCACGCGTTGCGCGCGTCCCGGCTCGGGGTCGATGTAGGTGATGTCGACGAGGCGCGAGCCAGGCACCGGTTGCACGACCACGTTGTCGTGAAGCAGCGACGTCGCCGCCGACTGGCGCTGTGCCGTGGTGAGTGAGGATGCGCCGGACGACGAGAACACGGACATGATCGAGCCGATCAGCGATACGCTGCGCGGCTTGAGGAACGCGGGATCGAGATGAACCCTGGTCGACATCACCACGCGCTCGGAGAGCGTCCTGCTGCGCAGCAGCGCATATTGCGTGCGCAGGAAGTCTGAAGCGCCGGCGTCCGAGGGGGCGACTTCGCCGTCCTTGATGACCTTGCTCGCCTCGCGGTCGATCTGGATGCGGACGGTCGCATGATAGAGCGGCGTTTGTAGAAAGGCATAAGCCGCGCCGAGCGTCGCCACCATGACCGCCGCGCCGGCGATCAGCCAGCGATGCTTGAGCACGAGCGTGAGAACCAGCATCAGCAGGTGCGTGATGCCGGGCTGGCCATCCGGCGCCCCGTGCGGATGGCCGATCGGTGCATAGGGATCGCGATGCGCAAGGGCGCCTGCCGGTGCGACGGGCACGAGCCGCCGGTCACCGCCGTCAGGCTGAATGTGCGCTGGACTGTCCGTCATGCGGTCGCCATCCCCTCGCGCGCGCGAATTTGAGCGTTTACGCCGCTCTAGCAGCCGTCACCCGGCGCCGCAATCCGCACGCCGTCAAAATGGTCTCAAAACACCGGCGATGGGCGAGACCTTCGAGATGTTGTTCAGCGCCTCCTTGAATGCGGATTTTCCCACATAGAGGACGTCTCCCGGCTTGATTTCGGGATCGGGTGCGGCACCAGTGCGGATCTGGGCGAGATCGTACGTTTTCGTGACGCGACTCGCTCCAGTGGCACGCGAGATCGTCACCTGCTCGTCGGACAACTCGTCGAGCCCGCCACCGATGGCAATGACCTGGACCAGCGTGGTGCGGTCGCGCAGCGCGTAGACGCCGGGCTTCTTGACGCTCCCTTCGATCGTGACGCGCTGGCTGTTGAACTCCTTCACGGTGACGCTGACCTGGGGATCCTGCAGGTACTTCGCGCCGAGCTGACGGGTCAGCATCTGCTCGACCTCGCGAGCGGTCCGGCCGATCACCTTCGTCTCGCCGATCAGCGGGAAATTGACCGTGCCGGCCTCCGATACCTGCACCGCCTTCGTCAGTTCAGGAACCATGAACACGTTGACGTCGAGCACATCGAGCGCACCGATGCGGTAGACGGAGGCATCCTGGCTGTCGACGACCGGCGTGGCCGTCACAGCGGCCGACGACCGAGGCCCGGCAGCGCCGGCGATGCGGGTTGCCCCAGTGGTCGACGGCTGCGACGCCGCATTGCCGGTTCGCGTGGTGTCGGCGCGGCCCGGCGTGACGGTCGCGGCAGACGCACCACCGCCGTGCGGCTTGCTGCCGACGTGCTGCGCGTCGACGACCTGGTCAACCGAAGAGGCCGCGCAGCCGCCGAGAAAAGCCGCCGCCGCCAGCAGCGGAAGCAGGCTCAGGACGCTCCTCATGATTGGCCCCGTCATCTTTCAATGGAACTTTCGTCGGTGTCGGCAAGTCGTTCGGCCGACCGTTGAGCAGGATGGCACGCGGCCGCGTGTAAACCAGGTGGCGCGCCTCGGTGGAGCCGACCAGCCGCTCGGCGGCCAAGTAGCCGGCCGCCAGATCGGGCGGTCGCTTACGCGGATCATGCGCATCGGTCGCAAGGATCTGGACCATGCCTTCTCCAACCATGCGGTCGGCCCAGTAACGCACGCGGCGACCGAACGCCCCGGCCAGGGACCCGGCGGTGATCTGCATCCACACGCCGCGCTCCGCCATCTGCTCGATAACGTCGAACCGGGACTCGATCCAGCTCAAACGCTCGGGATGGGTGAGGATAGGTACGTATCCAGCGACGAGGATGCTGAAAAACAACTCGCTCAGCCGTGCTGGGGCGGAATGGTGCGGCGGCTCGACCAGCACGTAGCGCGAGTCGGCGATCGTCAGCAGCCGGCCGGTACGCAGGCCGTCCACGAACTCGGGGATGATGTGGTTATCGGCGCCCGGCACGAGCAGCAGCGGCATACCCGCCGCATCAATCTGTGCCTGCAAACCCAAAACGGCCTCGCGAATCTGCGGTCCGACGTTGTGATAGACCCCCGGCAGGATGTGGGGCGTGCAGGCAACGCAGTGTACGGACTGAGCGACGTACATGCGTGCCATCTCGAGCGACTGCTCGACGCCGCTGGCCCCGTCGTCGATGCCGGGCAGAATATGGCTGTGCAGATCGAACATCGCCCCGTCCGCCTCGTGACACACCGCGCGACGCGCGACCCGCGCCGGCCGTTCGGTCGTCACCGCGCCATCTTTCGCGCTGCAAGATGGCAACGCGATGGCACTTCTACCGCTCGACGGGTTCAACCGCCACCCGAACCGAAGCGCGGGCCATCCATCGTATTTCCGTGCAAGGATTCTCGCGCGACCCGGCGCGCGACAATTCAGCTTTTCCCCGCCTTTCGTCATCCAGGTCTAGCGCACCGTTGCAGGTGCGCCACTGCCACCTGCTGCAGCGTGGAGCCATCGGTTTTCGACTTGATGTCTTCGTCTACGGAGTGTTAACCCCGCTGTCAGTAGATGTAGTGCGTTCGCTATGCATCCCATCGGAGATCCCACGATGCTGAAGAAGGCGATATACGGCCTGGTCGCGACAGCCATGCTGGCGACTGGTGCTCAGGCCGCGGTGCTCAACGCCAGCGGCAGCGTGTCCGTTAACACGGGGAGCGGGTTCCGGCCCGTCAGCGGGTCGATCACCGTGAACCCTGGAGATCGCGTGCTGGTAGGGCCCGGCGGCAACGCCCAGATCACCTATTCGGCGAGCTGCATCACCACGGTGAGCGCAAATAGGATGGCCGTGGTACGCGCCACGCCTCCCTGCACCGTGACGACGGGTGAGACCGTCGCGCCAGGCGCAAATACGGGCATCATCGTCGGCGGCGCGCTCCTCGCCGGCGGCATCGCCGCCGCGGTGATCGTTTCCAGCGGTGGCAGCAGCAACGGCGCAAGCCCCTGATTGATCCCTGTTGACGTCCACCGGCGGGCGCAGGGTATCAAGGGTCATGCTGATCTGGGCATTGACGGCGGCGGTGCTGACCTGGTCTATCGCGACCGGAGGCGGCACCGCTGTCGGTTTTACAGTGGATGCGCTAGGTCAATTGTTCGCCATACCGCTGCTCGTCGTCGCAGTATGGTCCTGGTGGGTGGCGCGGCGGCGCGTTGAGTTCGACGGCGGTGGTCAAGGCGTCGGCGCGCTACTTCCCGTTCCGATCCTGCTGGTCGCTCTGCTCGTCGGACTGCAAGTCCTGCCGGCACCCTTCCAGATCCCGCGCGAAGGTCTCGGTCCGACCGACATAGCCGGTCTCTCGTCGAGCAGCACGGTGCCGGCCGGATGGCCGACCGTTTCGGTCGTACCCGTTGCGACGATCGCAGCCGGACTGTCGCTGCTGGCACCGCTCGCTGTATTCATCGCCGTAGGCTGCCTCGACAAGGCGCCGCGCCGCAGTCTGGCCGTGCTGGTCATCGCCCTCGGTCTGCTGTCGCTGGCGCTCGGGCTGCTGCAAGTGGCGCAAGGCGACGGAAGCCGTCTGCGATTCTACCCCTACACGAATACGACCGAGGCGGTCGGGCTGTTCGCGAACCGCAACCACTTCTCGGCCCAACTCTATGTCGTGCTGATGCTCGGCGGTGCTTGGCTCGCCGACGGCGTAGGCAGAGCAGCGCGCTCACTGCGGCGAGGACGGCAGGCTCCGCTCGAGCTTGCCGGCTATGCGGCGTTCGTCTTTGCGCTGCTTGCGGCAGTCGCACTGTCGCGCTCGCGCGCCGGCATGGCGCTCGCCATCGTCGCCGTCGCGGCGATCGCGCTCATGGCCCGGGCAGCCAATCGCTCGAGCGGACAGGGAGCCGGACAACAGGGACGAGGCGGCGGGCTCGCCGTCATCATCCTGCTTGGATCCGCCTCGCTGTTCGCCCTGCAGTTCGGTATGCAGCGAATCTTCTCGCGTTTCGAAGCGGCCCTCGCCGAGGATCTGCGCTGGCCCCTCCTCGAGGCGACGGTGTCGTCGTTCTGGAACAGCCTGCCGTTCGGGACGGGGCTCGGCTCCTTCGTGCCGGTCTACGCCTCGGTCGAGTCCGCCGCGCATGTCTTCAAGGGCTACGGCAACCGCGCGCACAACGACCTTGCCGAGGTTCTGCTCGAATCGGGGCTCGTCGGCGCCGCGCTCCTGGCGCTGTTCCTCGGCTGGTTCCTGATCCGCGCCTTCAGGATCTGGTCGCGTCCGATCGGCGATGACCGGGTTGACGATCTGTTGCAGCGGGCGGCTACGGTCGTCATCGCGCTGCTGCTGTTGCATTCACTGCTCGACTATCCGCTGCGCACGACGTCGAACGCCGTGATGCTCGCCTTTGCCTGCGCCCTGCTGCTGCCCGCCCCGGCCGCGCCTGTCCGCGCAGCCAGGCCACGGCCGGCCGCTGCCCGCCGCCGCTCGGATCCGAGTCCGCGACTGCAACCGGTGATGCCGCCGTCACCTGCACAGCCCTGGAAAGGCAACGTCGAGTGGCCAGAAGCCTGGCGGGGCGAATCGAAGGACGGTGAGCGCTGATCAGAGCCAGCCGGGAGCTGACGCCATGGTTCCCGGGAGCGTGCCGTTTGCCGATTGCCGCAGCCCGCCGGCTTCGCTTGAAGCGGCCTGCGAATTCAACTACCCGGGCGCAAGACGTGCGCTGCTGAATATTCCGTGAGACTCGCAATGAAAATCTGCATGATCGGTGTCGGGTACGTCGGTCTGGTGTCCGGCGCCTGTTTTTCAGAGTTCGGTTGGAACGTGACCTGCGTCGATAAGGACCGGTCCCGCATCGCCGGCCTGCTCGAAGGCCAGATGCCGATTTACGAGCCCGGCCTCGACGACCTCGTAGAGCGCAACGTCAAGGCCGGGCGGCTCGCCTTCTCGACCGATCTCGGCCCGGCGGTCAGAGGCGCGGACATCGTTTTTCTCGCCGTCGGCACGCCGATGCGTCGAGGCGACGGATATGCCGACCTGACCTATGTGCACAGCGCGGTCGAGGAGCTTGCACCGCATCTCGAGGGCTTCACCCTGGTCGTCACCAAGTCGACGGTGCCGGTCGGCACCAGTCGCGAGATCGAGCGCCGGCTCCGCCAGTTGCGGCCTGACGCTGACTTCGCGGTATGCTCGAACCCCGAGTTCCTTCGCGAAGGCTCGGCGATTCAGGACTTCACCCATCCCGACCGTGTGCTGGTCGGCGCCGACACGGCGCGCGCCCGAGAGTTGATGGATCGCCTGTACAAACCGCTGGCGCTGCGCAATGCACCTGTGATGCACGTCGGCCGCGAGGCCGCCGAGCTTGCCAAGTATGCGGCCAACGCCTTCCTCGCCCTGAAGATCAGCTTCATCAACGAGATCGCGGACCTGTGCGAACAGGTCGGCGCCGACGTGCAGCAGGTGGCGAGTGCCATCGGACGGGATGGTCGCATCGGCGACAAGTTCCTGCACCCGGGACCGGGCTACGGCGGCTCGTGCTTCCCGAAGGACGTCTCGGCGCTCGTACGCACGGCGCGAGAGGCGCGCACGCCGTTGTCCATCATCGAGCAGGTGCAGACGGTCAACGACGAACGCAAGATCGCCATGGCCAACCGCATCGAGCGCGCGATGGGCGGCTCGGTGCGGGGGCTCACGATCGGTGTGCTCGGCGTCACCTTCAAGCCGAACACCGACGATATGCGCGACGCGCCGAGCCTCGTCATCGTGCCGATGCTGCAGGAGCGCGGCGCGACGGTGAAGGTGTGCGATCCGCAAGGCCGTCACCACGGCGCCGCACTGTTGCCTGGCGCCACGTGGTGCGAATCTGCCCTCGAGTGTGTCGCCGGCGCCGACGCCATGGTCGTGCTGACCGAGTGGAACGAGTTCCGCGCGCTCGACCTGACGACGGCAGCCGCGTGTATGAAAGGCCGCCACCTCTTCGATTACCGCAATATTTTCAGGCGTGAGGACGCGGAAGCGGCAGGCTTCACATATGAGGCGGTGGGGCGCCCGAAGCCGCTTTGAGGCCGCGCAAGCCTCGGCCTGTCCGGTCGGCGGCAGGTGGGCGGCCCGAACCTGCACGCGGATGAAGAAAGCGTTCACCGCGTTGACCCAGCGCTGGCACGCGCCGTGCTGGCAGGCTGGTCGGGCCGGCCCTGCCGGCTTAGAAGGCTGGCGTGCGTCACAAGACGGGAAGGCTCTCGATGACCGACAAGAAAATCGCCCTGATCACCGGCGTTACGGGCCAGGACGGTGCGCACCTGACGCGCTTTCTGCTCGGCAAGGGCTATGTGGTACACGGCGTCAAGCGCCGCTCGTCGTCGTTCAACACGGCGCGCGTCGACGACATCTATCTCGACCCGCACGAGCATTCGACACGCTTCCTCATGCATTACGGTGACATGACGGATGCCACCAACCTGATCCGCCTCGTCCAGGAGATCCAGCCGACCGAAATCTACAATCTGGCCGCCCAGAGCCACGTCCAGGTCAGTTTCGAAACGCCCGAGTACACCGCCAATGCCGACGCGCTCGGCACGCTGCGCATCCTCGAGGCAATTCGCATTCTGAAGATGGAGGAGCGGGTCCGGTTCTATCAAGCCTCGACGTCGGAGCTCTACGGCAAGGTGCAGGAGGTGCCTCAGCGTGAGACGACTCCGTTCTATCCTCGCTCGCCGTATGGCGCCGCCAAGCTCTATGCCTACTGGATCACGGTCAACTACCGCGAGGCCTACGGCATGCACGCCTCGAACGGCATCCTGTTCAACCACGAGGGCCCGCTGCGCGGCGAGACGTTCGTGACCCGCAAGATCACGCGGGCCGTCGCCTCCATCGAACTCGGGTTGCAGCAGCGCCTGTTCCTGGGCAACCTCGACGCACGGCGCGACTGGGGCTATGCCGGCGACTACGTCGAGGGCATGTGGATGATGCTGCAGCAGGACAAGGCCGACGACTACGTGCTGGCGACCGGCGAAATGCACTCGGTCCGCGCCTTCGTCGAGCGCGCGTTCGCCCGCATCGGGCGCGAAATCCGCTGGAAGGGCGAAGGCGTCGACGAGGTCGGCCATTGCGCGCGAACAGGCGCCGATCTGGTGCGCGTGGATACCCGCTATTTCCGCCCGACCGAGGTCGAGCAACTGCTCGGCGACGCCTCCAAGGCCCGCGCCAGGCTCGGCTGGGCGCCGAAAACACGGTTCGCTGATCTCGTCGACATGATGGTCGACGCCGACCTCGCGCATGTCAGGGCGGAAACGGAGCACCGCAAGGCGACCGGCCCCGTGCGCCTCGTCTGACCATCGGTGCTTGAGCATCGTGCTCCGAGTTGTTAGGAGCATCGGGCCGGCCACGCGCCGGCTGGCCGCGCCTGAGGGGGCGCGGGACGGGGAGCGTCCGGAGGGCAGCGACCGGGGCAGCACGGCCGGGAGCCCTGCTCCGGACACATCGGGGGCCGCATGGGCGAGGATCGCAAGACTGCGTCACTCCAGGACGACTACCTGCGCCTGATCGAACGGCGCGAAGCCGGCGTGTTGCCGGCCGCTGGTGTGCCGCACCCGTTCGAGATCGCCGGCAAGCGCATCTGGGTGGCCGGCCATCGCGGCATGGTCGGGAGCGCGCTGGTGCGCCGGCTGGCGGACGAGCGCTGCACGGTGTTGACCACCGACCGCGCCACCCTCGACCTGACGCGCCAGTCGGACGTCGAGGCCTGGATGCATGTCAACCGCCCGCAGGCGGTGATCGTCGCCGCCGCGCGGGTCGGCGGAATTCTCGCCAACCAGTCTCAGCCCGCCGACTTCCTCTACGACAACCTCGCCATCGAGACGCACGTCATCCATGCGGCCTACGAGACCGGCGTCGAGAAGCTGCTGTTCCTCGGCTCGTCATGCATCTATCCGAAAATGGCGCCGCAGCCGATCACCGAGGACGCCTTGCTTTCGGGTCCGCTCGAAGCCACCAACCAGTGGTACGCGGTCGCCAAGATCACCGGCCTGATGATGGCGCGCGCCTATCGGCTGCAACATGGCTGCGACTTCATCGCGGCGATGCCGACCAACCTCTATGGCCCCGGCGACAATTTCGACCTCGAGACCAGCCACGTGCTCCCCGCCCTGATCCGCAAGGCGCACGAGGCAAAGGTGCGCGGCGACGCCGCCCTGACGATCTGGGGTACGGGCACGCCGCGCCGCGAGTTCCTGCACGTCGACGATTGCGCGGATGCGCTCGTCCACATTCTCAAGCACTACTCCGAGGACGAGCACATCAACGTCGGCTCGGGCGAGGACCTGCCGATCCTCGAGCTCGCGCAACTCGTTGCCGAGGTCGTCGGCTTCAACGGCGAGATCGCGCGCGACACCTCGAAGCCCGACGGCACGCCGCGGAAACTGATGTCGGGGGCCAAGCTGAAGGCGCTCGGCTGGCGGCCGCGCATCGACCTGCGTGACGGCATCGCCGACGCCTACCGTGCGTTCGTCACCGGCCGTGACGACCTCGTCCGGCTGAGGCCGGCAGCCGCGCCGCCGAAACCGGCGACGGACCTCGGGCCGGCGCCGCGCCGCATCTGAGGTTCCGTCCGGCTGCACGCCGGCATTCACCCGCGATTGACGCTCGCCCGGACGCGACCTAAACGGGCCGAGACCCGCATGCCGCGTGTCGTCTGTCCGACGACACGACAGTCACCCCGATCGCCGTCTCCGAGGATTTTCCATGCCCGCCCGAACGTCCGAGCTTGCCGCCGCCGCCCGCATCGCGCGCGCCTGGCCGTTCGAGGAGGCGCGCCGCCTCGCCGAGCGGCTCGAGAGGTTGGACCCGGCCTGCGAGAAGACGGTGATCTTCGAGACCGGCTACGGGCCATCAGGCCTGCCGCACATCGGCACCTTCGGCGAGGTGGCGCGGACCAGCATGGTGCGGCACGCCTTCGAGGTGCTGACCGAGGGCCGGCGCAAGACGCGGCTGATCTGCATCTCCGACGACATGGACGGGCTCCGCAAGGTGCCGGACAACGTGCCGGACCCTGAGCGGCTGTTGGCGCACCTGCAGAAGCCGCTCACTTCCGTGCCCGACCCGTTCGGCACGCACGCCAGCTATGGCGCGCACATGAACGCACGGCTGATGGCCTTCCTCGACACGTTCGGCTTCCGCTACGAGTTCCTGTCGGCGACGGAACTCTACACCTCGGGCCGCTACGACGAGATGCTGCTGAAGGCGCTCGCCTGCTACGATGCCATCATGGGCGTGATGCTGCCGACCCTCGGCGAAGAACGCCGCAAGACCTACAGCCCGTTCCTGCCGATCTCGCCGTCGACCGGGCGCGTGCTCTACGTGCCGATGAAGGCGGTCGACGCGGCGGCCGGCACCATCACCTTCGACGACGAGGACGGCACCGAGGTGACCATGCCGGTCACAGGCGGGCGCACCAAGCTGCAGTGGAAGCCCGACTTCGGCATGCGATGGGCCGCCCTCGGCGTCGACTTCGAGATGTTCGGCAAGGACCACCAGACCAACGCGCCGGTCTACTCGGCGATCACGCGCATCCTCGGCGCCGAGCCGCCGGTGCAGTACGTCTACGAGCTGTTCCTCGACGACAAGGGCGAGAAGATCTCGAAGTCGAAGGGCAACGGCATCGCGATCGACCAGTGGCTGACGTACGCGAGCCCGGAGAGCCTCTCGCTCTACATGTTCCAGAAGCCGCGCACGGCGAAGCGGCTCTACTTCGACGTGATCCCGAAGGCGGTCGACGAGTACCTGACGTTCCTCGCCAAGGCACCGTCGGAGCCGGCCGACAAGCAGCTCGAGAACCCGGTCTGGCACATCCACGCGGGCAACCCGCCGGCGGCCAACCTGCCGGTGTCGTTCGCGCTGCTGCTCAACCTCGCGGCCGTCTCGAACGCCGAGGACAAGGCGATGCTGTGGGGCTTCATCCGCCGCTATGCGCCGGAGGCGACGCCCGAGAGCCAGCCGATCCTCGACCGGCTGGCCGGCTACGCGGTTGCCTACTACCGGGATTTCGTGAAGCCGGCGAAGGTGTACCGGGCGGCGACCGAGGCCGAAGCGGCAGCGATGCGGGCGCTCGACGCGGCGCTGGCCGCCGCACCCGCCGGCGCCGACGCGGCGGCGTTGCAGAACCTCGTCACCGAGGTCGGCAAGGCGAACGGCTATACGCCGGAGACGCTGCGCACCTGGTATCAGGCGCTCTACCAGGTACTGCTCGGCCAGACCGAAGGCCCGCGCATCGGCCCGTTCATCGCGTTGTATGGGGTGGACGAGATGCGCGGGTTGATCGGCAAGGGCGTGCGGGGGGAACTGGTGGGGAAGTGAGGGGGACTTATATACAGGAGCTGTCTTGGCGGTCGGCCGGCCCACTGCACCGCAGCAATGTCGCGACGGGCCAAATCCTGAACTTCGACTTCCAGCGCTTCTCACATTGCACAATGCTTTGAACAATCGGCAAAGCTGTGGCCGCCTCAAGCAACGCTGCCAGTCTCACTGACGGCTCACGCGAGGCGTATGGGCGCTGGTGACGTGTCGTCGGTCTGCATCAACAGATGTGCGAGTCGCTCGAGAAGTGCGCACTTGATGCGGGCGCTGCCGCGGTCGGCCCACAAATTGACCAGCTCGTGCGGGTCGCTTTCCAGGTCGTACAACTCGCCCCAGTCGGCTGCGGAGTAGATCGACAGTCGATGGCGCGAGGTGACGATGGTGCGCACGCGCGTCGGCTGCTCGAACGACAGCACGGGACCTTGCTGCTCGTCCTCGACGAGTAGCGCGCGATCGGTGTCGCTTGCACCTGCTATCGCCTGCAATAGCGAGCGCCCCTGAATGCCGTTGTAGGGCGTGATGCCGGCTCGCTCCAGGATGGTCGGCGCGATGTCGATGGTGCTCGCCATGGTGGCGGTCGCCTTGCCGGCTGCGCCGGCCGGGCGGTCGCTCCAAACCAGTGGAACGCGGATGAGACTCTGGTAGTGCAAAGGCCCCTTCAGCATCAGACCATGATCGCCGAGCAGGTCACCGTGGTCGCTCGTGAAGACGACGACCGTGTCGTCGGCCTCGCCGCTCGCTGCCAGCGCCTTCATGACCGTGCCGACAGCGTCGTCGATCATGGTGATCATGCCGCACGTCAGCGCGATGGCCTCGCGGGTCTCGCGCTCGGTCAGAACCACGGCGCCGTAGCCATCGAGCTTTGCGGTGTCGGCGCGGCGCTCGGCATACGCCGCGGCGAGGTGCGGCGGGTGATTGGCGCCGCCATGGAAGTTGGCCGGGAGCGGCACGTCCTTCGGGTCGTACATGCCCCAGTATTTTCCCGGCGGCGTGAAGGGGTGATGCGGATCGGGGAACGAGACGCACAAGAAGAACGGCCGGTCGTCGTCCGTCTCGCGTCTGTTCGCGAGGTACTCGACAGCGCTCTCGGCGACGAATGTCGTCGGATAGTGGCGCGCCGGCAAAGCCGTCCGCCACGCCTGCGGGCAGACATAGTCATGCTTCAAGGCGTGCGCCGGACCCATCTTCTTCAAGCCGTCCGGATCGCGCGCGAGCAGCCATTCCAGATAGTCCGCACCGCAGACGTCGCCGTGGCCGGTGCAGAGCCGCACGTGCTCGAAGCCATAGTACGGCTGCTTGCGTCCATGCATCGTCGCGAGGTCGAGTTCGTGACGCGACCATGCGCCGGTACGCGGTCGCCGTGCCTCCGAGAACCGTCGTCCGCCGGGCGGCCGGTCGATGGTCTCTTCCGTCGAGACTCCCAAAGGGGGCCGGTTCACCATCGGCTGTAAGTGGCCCTTGCCGACGATGCCTGTGGCGTAGCCCGCCGCCAGCAGCAGGTCGACGAAGGTGTTCGTGTCCCTGGCGAGGGGAATGCCGTTGACGCGGAGCCCATGCGCCGACGGCATGCGGCCGGTGAGCAGACTGGCACGGTTCGGCATGCAGCTCGGCGTCGCGACATAATAACGGTCGAAGCGCATGCCGCGCGCGGCGATCTGGTCGATGTGACGGGTCTTGACCACCGGGTGGCCATAGCAGCCGATCATCCCTGCCTGTTGCTGGTCGGTCAGGAACACCAGGAAATTCGGGCGGCGCCCTTTGCGCGTCTTGCTCACGAGCGGCGCTCCCTGATGGCACGCACGACCGACAGCGCTACGATCATGAGGATCGCCGCGATCATCGCCAGCGAGATCGGGCGCTCGACGATGTAGCCGATCGAGCCCTGTCCGATACTCAGTGTCTGGCGCAACCGTTCCTCGATCAGCGGCCCGAGGATGATACCGAGCATCAAGCCGACGATCGGCAGGCCCAGGCGGCGCGCCACGTAGCCGAAGATCCCGGCGATCAGCGCAATCCAGACGTTCGCGAAGTTGTTGGCGACCGAATAGGCGCCGATGAAGCTCAACAGCAGGATGCCGACGCTGAGCGGACCCGGCGGGATTTCGGCGAGTTTGGCGACGTAGCGCGCCGAGAACAGCAGGATGAGAAATATCATGATGTTCATGAGGAACATCGACGCGAAAATGCCCGACACGAGCTGCGGCTGCTCGGCGAAGAGTTGCGGGCCGGGGAAGATGTTGTGGATGATGAACACGCCCATGATCAACGCGGTGATGGCGTCGCCCGGAATGCCGAGCGCGAGCACCGGTACCATCGCAGCGCCCGTCACGGCGTTGTTGGCGCTCTCGGATGCGACGACGCCCTCCGGGTTGCCCTTGCCGAAGCTCGCCGGATCGGATGAGGCGCGGCGCGCCTCGGCATAAGCGAACAGACCCGACGTCTCGACGCCGATGCCCGGCAGCGCACCAACCGTGATGCCGATCAGCGAACTCTTCAGCAGCGTCTTCCAATAGCGGAAGACCTCGACCACACCGGCGAGGCTGACCGTGCCGGGGTCGATCCGGGTCGCGTCGACGCCGAGCGCGTGGCGGTCGAGCAGCACGAAGCCCTGCGCTACGCCGAACAGGCCGACGACGACCGGGATCAGCGGCAGACCGTTGTAGAGTTCGGTGACGCCGAACGTGTAGCGCTCGGTCATCGTATTGGGGTCCAGTCCGACGGTGCTGATGGCCAGGCCGAGCGCCAGCATCAGCGCGCCCTCCACGACACGATCGCGCAATGCGAACAGCACGAGTGCGAGCGCCATCAGCAGCGCCAGCAAGTATTCGGGCGCGCCGAACGAGCGGGCGAGCTGGACCAGCAGCGGCGCGAACAGCACAAGCGAGACCACGCTCAACATGCCGCCGACGAACGACGAGGTGAACGCGATGCAGATGGCCCGCTGGGCCGCTCCGGCACGCGCCATCGGATAGCCGTCGAACGTCGTGATGGCGGCCGAAGGGGTGCCCGGCGTATTGATCAGGATCGCCGGAACGGCGCCGCCGTACCAGGAACCGCAGTAGATCGCGAGCAGCACTGTCAGGCCGATGATCGGCGGCATGCCGAAGGTGGCCGGCAGCATGACCGAGATGGCGACCGCCGGGCCGATGCCCGGCAGCGCGCCGACGATGATGCCGGCGATGCTGCCGATCAGCATCGTCAGCAGGACGGCCGGCGTCAGCACGTGCTCGAAGCCCGAGTACAAAGATGGCAGCAGGCTAGTCATTGCGCGAGCCCAGCCAGTCCAGAACGAGCGGCTCCGGGAACCACACGTCGAGGTAGACCCGGAACACGAGGTAGAGCAGCAGCGCGCAGATCACCATCGCGACGACGGAACGCGTGTCGGCGGAGCGACTGGCGACGAGGGCGCCGATGGCAAAGACGAGCGTCGCAGCGAGATAGCCGAACATCTTGGCCAGCCCGATGTAGAGCGCGAAGAGAACGGCGACGGCGAGAAGTGTCGCGACATGCGGCGTGGTGCCCGCCAGTTCGTCGTCCTCCAGCAGCCGCGCGCCGAGCGCGTAGCGCACCGCGCCGAGCGCGCCGATCGCTGCAACCAGCACCAGGGTGATGATCGGGAAGAACGCCGGCTGGCGGTAATAGGCTTCGCCAGCGACACCGGGCACCAGGGTCGACTGGAAGGCAACGAGCAGCGCGGCAACTATCGCCAGCGTTGCGCAGAAGGCAATCGCGATCGGGCGCATTGTCATTCGGGACCCGGTTGGGACGTGACCGTAGCGAGGCGTGATGCCCGTCAGGGCAGGGGACGCGAGGGCGCCCGCCCACCGTGACGCCGCATGCCGAAACAGCTATTTCGCAAGCTTCAGGCGGACGAGTTCGGCGCGGAAGGCATCGTATTCCGACTGCATCTGCGCCTTGGTCGCATCGGCGTCGGCGTAGTACAGGATCGCGCCGGACTCGTTGACGAACTTCACGACGTCCGGCCGCTTCGTCGCCGCCTGCAGCGCCTTCGTCAGCTTGGCTACGATGTCGGCCGGCGTTCCCTTCGGCGCAAACAGTCCGGTCCAGATCGAAACGTCGAAGTTGAAGCCCTGCTCACGCACGGTCTTGAGATCGGGCAGCGCCGGCATGCGGCTCGGCGTGAGCGCGACGATTGCCTTGGTCTGGCCGGCCTTGATGCTGCTCAGCGCAGCCGTCAGCGGCACGATCGCAAGGTCGGCATCGCCGTTGAGCAGCTGGCTGGTGTCGACCTTGGTGTAGGCGACCTCGTTGAACGTGAAGCCGGCGCCGGCCGCCAGGCGATACGTCGAAAGCGTCGGTACGGTGGCCTTGCCCCAGTGCGCGAGGACGATCGGCTTCGCCGCCGTCTTCGCATGCTTCGCCAGCGATGCGACGTCGTCGAAGGGTGCGTCCTTGCGGGCAAGGATGAGGAACGGCAGCGTCGCGAAGATTCCGATCGGTTGCAGGTCGGCGATCTTGTACGGCGTGTTGCCCGCCGCGATCTGGCTGACGGCCGGCCCGATCGTCAGGCCGCCCAGCGTGTAGCCATCGGGGCGCGCGTCGGTCAGTTCCTTGGTGCCGATGACGCCGGCGCCGCCGGGCTTGTTCACGATGGTGAACTTGCCCTTCAACTCCTGTTCCATGCCCTCGATGACCTTGCGCGCGATCACGTCGGTGCTCGTCGCCAGCGGCGGCCACGGCAGGATCACCTGCACGGGTTTCGAGGGATATCCGGCGGCCATGGCGCTGGCGGCGGAGAACGTGCCGGCAACGGCGGCGAGCGTCGCGAGTGTCTTGCGCATTCTGCTTATCTCCTTGGTCGTTTCCCGTTACGTCCCGTCAGAACGAGATCTTTTTGAAGGCCCTGGTCTGCTCGGTGAGCGCGATCTCCGTCGGCAACCGCTCCATAGAGCTTGCGCCGTAGAAGCCGTGGCAATAGCGGGTGCGCCCGAGCACATAGATCGCGTCTTCGGGCGAAGAGATCGGGCCGCCGTGACAAAGCACGATCACATCGTCGCGGATCTTGCGGGCTGCTGCTGCCCACTCGTCGATCAGTGCGACGCAATCATCGAGCGACTTCGACGTCTCGGCGCCGATGCTGCCGCCGGTCGTCAGGCCCATGTGCGGGACGAGGATGTCGGCACCCGCTTTCGTCATGGCGATGGCGTCCTCGGCACTGAACACATAGGGCGTGGTCAGCATGTCGGCCTTGTGCGCGGCGGCGATCATGTCGACCTCCAGCGCGTAGCCCATGCCGGTTTCCTCCAGGTTCTGGCGGAACACGCCATCGATGAGGCCGACCGTCGGGAAGTTCTGCACGCCGGCGAACCCGAGGGCCCGCAGCTCGGCCAGGAAGTGATCGAGCAGCATGAACGGGTCTGTCCCGTTGACCCCGGCGAGCACTGGTGTCTTCGTGACGACCGGCAGCACCTCGCGCGCCATCTCGACGACGATGTCGTTGGCATTCCCATACGCGAGGAGGCCGGCAAGCGAACCACGGCCTGCCATGCGATACCGGCCCGAATTGTAGATGACGATAAGGTCGATACCGCCCTTCTCTTCGCATTTGGCGGAGAGGCCGGTACCCGCGCCACCACCGATGATGGGCACGCGGTCCGCAATCATCCTGCCGAACTTTTCAAGCAGCGCGCGGCGTTCGAAACGCGGCATCGTTCAGCCTCCCGCGATCTCGTTGAAGTTGGCGACGAGCGCGTCGGCAAACTCGGGATCGTTGATCGCGTACGGCAGGCGGGTGACCTTGCGGTTCGCGGTCTGCTTCACGCCCTTTTCGATCGCGTCGAACAGCGCCTTGTCGGCCGCCGCGTCGCGGAAAGGTGCGCCGTCCACGTCGATGATGGAGACACCCTTCTCCGGAATCAGGAACCGCACCGGTCCATCGCATCGGTTGAGCTTGGCGGCGATCCACTCGCCCATGGCCTTGTTCTCGTCGGGTGTCGTGCGCATCAGCGTCACCTGCGCGTTGTGTTCGTGCAGCTTGCGCGCCTTGTACTTCTCCGGGACCGTCTCGATGCCGCCGAAGTTGACCATGTCGAGTGCACCGCAGGAGCCGACGTAGGGAATTTTCGTGCGGATGACCGCGCCAAGCCTGTCCTCGCCGGCGCTCATCACGCCGCCCATCAGCAGGTCGGCGATCTCGGTCGTGGTCGAATCGATAATCCCGGTGAGCCGGCCGCTGTCGGCGAGCTTCTCGAGCGTCTGTCCGCCGGTGCCGGTGGCATGGAACACGAAGCACTCGTAGCGGTTCTTCAGCGTGTCGACGACACGGTTCACACACGGCGTCGTGACCCCGAACATGGTCAGACCGATGGCCGGTTTGTCTTGCTCCTCCGGTACAGGGATCGTGTTCTTGACGGCGCCCGCCAGCATGTTGGCGGCATTGCCCAGCACGCGGCGGGAGATTGCGTTGAGACCGGCCACGTCGACGACGGAGTACATCATCGCGATGTCGTTCGGGCCGACGTAGGGCGCGACATTGCCTGACGCGACGGTCGACACCATGATCTTCGGCAAGCCGATCGGCAGCCGACGCATGCCCGGCGTCACCAGCGCGGTGTTGCCCGACCCGCCGACGCCGATCATGCCGGAAATCTCGCCCTTGTGGCGCTCCACCCACGCTTCGAAGGCAGCGCTCATGGCGGCCACCGCCTCGCCGCGGTCGGCCGTCCCTGTAACGGCCTTTGCGCCCTTCGGATGGCAGGCGGCGACGGCAGCGGCCGTCACGTCGGCCTTCGCCTTGCTTCGTGTGCCGACGTCGACCAGCCTTGCCGCGACACCGGCAGCGATCAGCAACGACTTCACGAACGCGAGATCTTCAGCTTTGGTATCGCACGTACCGACGACGACGGCGTACGACGACGCCGCGCTCTTGTCGGCGCCTCCTTTCCTGGCACTCGGCATGGCGCACTCCTCCTGGCGATGCCCCGACTTCCGGGAGCTTGCCGGGATGCTAAGCGCGGGCGCTTGACGGTCCCAGCCGGATTCTGCTGTGATTTCACCTGGTGAAACAGAGAAGGCAGCGGTCGAGCCATGCCGGCGCGCAGTGTCAAGACGGTTCGTGCGCTCGAGCGCGGCCTCAGTTTGCTCGAGCACCTGCACGGTTCGGGCGCGCTGTCGCTCGGCGAGCTACACCGTGCGACTGGCCTGCCGAAGGCGACGCTGGAGCGTCTGCTGTTGACGCTGCACGAACAGGGGTGGGCGCAGCAGCGCCTCGCCGATGGCAAGTGGGTGCCGTCGGGGCCCATCCGCAGCCTCGCCATCCGACTTCCGCCAAAATCGCGGCTCGGGCAGGCCGCGACACCGGTCATGGAGCAGCTCTGTCGCCGCGTCATCTGGCCGTCGGACCTTTCGGTGCGCGTCGGCACGCACATGGAGCTGACCGAAACGAGCCGCCCGCATTCGCGGTTGACGCTCGCGCACATCACCGTCGGCTTTCCGGTGCACATGCTGCTGTCGGCGCCCGGGCGCGCCTACATCGCGTTCTGCGAGGACGAGGAGCGCGAGTCGATCCTCCAGCGTCTCGCGAAAGGAAAGGGCATCTCGCGCACGCTTGCCCGCGACGGAGCGTTCGTCGCCCGGCTCGTCGAGGAGACGCGTCGACTCGGTTATGGTGCGCGCGACGAGAGCTGGGGTGGCCACATCTCGGAGCCGAAGCACCGCTACGACGACGGTCTCAACGCCATCGCCGTGCCGGTCCTGCACGCCGACCGCGTGCTCGGCTGCATCAACATCGTCTGGATCCGGCACTTGCTCACCCAAACGGAAATGGCGCGCCGCCACCTCGCCGATCTGCGCTCCTCCGCCGACCAGATCGCCGCCGCATTCGCACGCGGTGGTCAGCCACGCAGCCGTCGTTCGCCATCACAGTAAGCGCCGGATTTCGTCCCGCTGTCCTCGAGTGGCGAGCAATGTCATGAATGCGCACCGTTGCCCATGCTCAGCGTCGCTTGGAGACATTCGCGCGGTTGCTCGTCTGCACAAGTGAAGCACTGCAGAGTAAGCCGACCTCACCAGGACGTTGCCATAGCGCGCAGACGAGCGGTTATGGTCTGTCACTCTGCCCCCGACTGCAGACGCCCAGCGGAGTCCACTTTATGAGGGGCTCGAAGGTTCGAGGCAGACGGCGAGCGACCGCGATGTCCTCCCCTCGATGGTCTACTCCGCGTGCTTCGTCACCCAGGCGACGTAACGATCCATCCAGCCTTGCAGGAACTGGCGGCTTGCGGCGCCGATGCTGCCGTCGGGCTCGAACAGTCCGTCCTTCGCCTGGATGAACGCTTCGGGCTGGCCGAGCGTCGGTGCGTCGAGGTAGGCGAGAATATTGCGCAGGTGTTGCTGGGCGAGAGCGGTGCCGATGGCACCGACCGAGACGCCAATGACACCGGCCGGTTTGCCGCCCCACACGCTCTGCCCGTAGGGACGCGAGGCATGATCGATGGCGTTCTTGAGTACGCCAGGGATCGAGCGGTTGTATTCGGGTGTCACGAAGAGAAATCCGTCGGCGGCAGAAATCGCGGTCTTGAGACGCCTTACCTCCGGCGCGGGATTGCTGTCGTCGTCCTGATTGTACAGTGGCAGGTCGCCAATCTCGACGATGTCGAATGTGAAGTCCGCTGGTGCCAGTTTGGCGAGTCCCGTCGCCAGCTTGCGATTGAACGAGTCTTTGCGCAGGCTGCCGACGACGACGGCGATCTTGGTGGTGCTCATGGCTGACTGTTCCTTCCAGGATTGATGGGCGAAGCTTCGCTCACGCGGCTGGGCGGAGCAAATCGTCGAGGTCGAGTGGACGGGTGTCCATCGCGAGATCGCCTGTCGCGGTTCGGGGCCAGTCGGCTTCATCGAGATCCCAGTAGAGCTCGACGCCGTTGCCGTCGGGATCACGCAAATAGACGGCCTGGCTCACACCGTGATCACTGGCGCCATCGAGCGGAACATTCGCTTCGATCAGCCGCCTCAGAGCATCGGCAAGGGCCGCACGCGTCGGATAGAGGATGGCCGTGTGATAGAGGCCGGTCGTGCCGCGCGGCGGAGGTGAGCCGCCCTTGCTCTCCCACGTGTTGAGGCCGATGTGGTGGTGGTAGCCGCCGGCCGCGACGAAGGCGGCCCCACTGCCGTAGCGTTGCTTCAGCTCGAAGCCGAGAACGCCGGTGTAAAAAGCGAGCGCACGTTCGAGGTCGGCAACCTTCAGATGGACGTGGCCGATGCGGGTGCCGGGATCAATCGGCCGCTGCGTCAGCTGAGGTTCGATCCGGGACGAGGCGGTATCGAGTGACATGATGGGTCTCCAGGACATGAGTGGCGATCGGGTCAGCGCACTTCAGCTACACGGGCACAGCCGGAGTTCGGGAGGAATGACGGCCGCCACGCATACCCGTCGGATCGACGCCCGCCGGCCAAAGTGCGCGCGACGGTCGATTTCCTTGCGAAGCGGCTCACGGCGGCTCGGCCGTGATCAGTTGAATGCGTGGGAACGAAAGGAAGTCGCGTACGTCGGGGCACTTCACTTGTTATTCTAACCACTTGAGCGGCGCGGTGCAGAAAGTTAGCTGCCGTCGAGGCTATCCATCGTCCGATTCGTGATCATCGAGTTGACTGGACCGTCGTGGTCGCGGTCACGACCCGAACGCTCTGGCTCGCCGACAACGGCGGCCTGCAGGCGATCCGGCGTGCGGCCTGCGAGCGGGAGCGCATCGCGGAGACACGAGAAGTGTTCGTGCTCTCTCGGCATGATACGGTTGCCACTGCCTGGTAGGCGCCGCGGCCACTGCCTCGCGATTGGATCATTGCGGGTTTGCAAGTAGCATATTCCGGTGCCGGGTCGAGAACCGCAGCCGCACTCGCTGCTTGCGGACCTCGGCGCCCGCCGTAGTCAGGAGAATTCGACCCAATCGCGTTTGGAGCGTAGCGATGACAGCCTTCAACATCGTGAAGTTCAAGGTGAAGAGCGGCCAGGAGCAGGCCTTCCTCGAGGCACATGCAGGTGACAAGGCGAGATGGCCGGGACTTGTCAGGGGAACCATCATCAAGACCGGCGAGGGCACCTATTGCCTCATCGGCGAGTGGCAAGACCTCGACGCGCTGATCGCTGCGCGCCCGGCCATGATCGACACGCTCAATTCCTTTCGCGCGCTGCTGGACGACCAGGGCGAAGGAAAGGGAATCACCGATGCCGTATCCGGAGAGGTCGCGTTGACGATTGCATAGCCGATCGAACGCAGCTGATCATCGGGCGAGAGTCGAGCGGAGTTACCATAAAAGGCCCAATATACGATTTGCTCTAGCCAAAGGGCGAATTGATACAGATGCGTGCCGCTCGGAGACGATGCCCATGCGATGTGTCACGTGGAGATTCGCCACCATTCTTCCGCTCGTCTGCGCACCGGCTTTAGCGCAGACGACCGACATGGCCTGGACCGACTGCCGTGCAATGCCGAGACGTGCCTGCGTCCTTGCTGAGGCGACCAAGGCTGCGCGATCGCTGAGCCAGGCGAACGGGCGAGCGGAAGCACTGGACACGATCGTACGCATTCTCACCGCCGGGCAGCGCTTCGATGAGGCGATTGCGCTCTCGGCTGCGCTACGACAGGACGGCGACAGTTTGGTCGTTCGCTCGCAGCTCGCCGTCGCACTCGCCTCGACTGGGCATCTCGCAGAGGCGGAAGGAACGTCACGGGCCATCCGCAATCATGGCTGGCGGGCGGTGGCTGAAGCGGGAATTGCCCGAGTGATCGCCGCAATGGCGAAATCGCCGAGGCGAGAGCAATAGCCCGAGCAGCACTCCAGCTCGCCCGCTCCGCCGACGGTTCAGGAGACTTCGCGATCCGGCACATCGCGACCGCGATGATCAGCTGGGGAGATATCGACGAGGCGATTGCGACGGTGCGAGCCATCTCCTCGCAGCACTGGCAACTTCGCGGTATGATCGATGTGGCAACGGCCCTTGCAAAGACGAATCCTTCTCTCGCTCTCGAACTCTTGCGAGACGCTTTCCAGCTCGCAACGGAACAGGGCAAGGCCGTCTGGACCATCTACGACATGCGCGACATCGCCCTGGCCCAGGCGCTCGCAGGAGGCGCCAGCGAGGCGCGAGCGTCTCTAGAGCGTGCGATCGAAGCGGCTCGGAGCCACCGCGAGCAGAGTTCCCGCGATACATTTCTTGAAATTGTCGCAACTGGCTTCGTGGCGGCTGGACTGACGGCCGACGGTCTCGCACTCTTGACTTCCATGAGAGGTGACTGGCCGCGCGTGAGGATTGCCGTCGCGGTCGGCGCCGCCGAGGCGAAGTTGGCACGCAAGACGGAAGCGGCCACGGCCTACAATCTCGCGGCGCGGCTGGCCGAAGAGGGCCAGTTGGCAGCGAGACCCTTTCTTCACGCATATATTGCCTTGAGCGAAGCCAGCGTGGGGCTCGCAGAGCGCGTCGCGATCTCTCTCGATCGCATGGAGATTTCGGCAGCCCAACTCGAAGGGCCGTCGCGGGCGACTGCGCGGGCGACGGCAGCGATCACGCGCAGCCAGCTAAGCGGTGGTGATGTTCTCGCGACACTTGCCGCAATTGCTGACGTTGACCTCCGCGATGCCGCGCTCCGGTCGCTGGTCGAAAGGCAGATCGAGAAGGGGCGGCTCGACGTCGCACGGTCGGCCGCCCTCGCCGTCTCCGCGCCGATGGACCGAGCGTTTTCGCTCAGTCGCGTCGTGATTGCGCAGGCGAAGGCGGGCGAGCTCGACAATGCACTTGCGACGCTCGATGCCATACCAGCGACCCATTACCGTCGCGTCGATGCACTCGCGGCAATCGCTGCAGCGCTGCCGCGGTAGCGCGCCGCGCCTGTGCTTCGGCACACATGCACGCCCTGCTCACGCGTCCGCGCGCAGCAGGTCGTCTACGTCGAGCAGTCGCCTGTCCATGGCGAGGCCGCCCTCAGGCGTGTGAGGCCGGTCGGCTTCGTCGCGGTGCCTGTAGAGCGACGCCAATGCCTTCGGGATCGCGCAGACAAAGTGCTTGGCTGACACCGTGGTCGTCCGCAACGTCGAGTGGCACGTTCGCTTCGATCAACCGCTTCAGAGTGTCGGCCAGCACTGCGCGCTTCGGACAGTGGATGGCCGCATGGTCGTGACCGGTCGTGCCCGGGGTCTGAGAACCGCCTTTCCCTCCCCATGTATTCAGACCGATGTGGTGATGCGACCGGCTCGGCCAGTTGACGCCCAGTTGATCGAGCTTGGCCGCGTGCTCGGAAGAAGGCACCGAACTTGCAACGACGTTTCTGTCGGCTTCAGGTTGGCAATCTCGGCACTCTGGGCTTCGGCCCGCCGCTCTGCGTCCACGACGCGCTGCTCCGCTGCGACCAGCATCGTCTTCGACAGCGCGATATTGTCGGGAGGCTGAGAGGGATCGATCCGCATTGACCCTTACCCCCAGCTGCCCGGCTTTCGCGTCGTAGTCCCGCCACCGGCACGTCAGTTGACACCCGCCGCGACGAAGAGCGACTTTCCCTCCGGGCTGACCAAGTAGTCCGTGAAGGCTTTTGCCAGTGCCCGATTGGGCCCGGCCGTCGTCGGTGTCGCAACATAAGCGGTCAGCCGTTGAGCCCCTTCAGGGAGCGGCCCAACGAAGACGAGCCCTTCGTGTCTATAGGCGACTATCTCGGTGATCGGCCCCAACCCGATCTCATGGCCCTTGCCCTTCAGAAGGTGTTCCATGACGTCTTCGCCGCGAGGATAGCGCGTCGTCTTCGGCTCGATCTGGTCCCAGATGCCCCACTTCTTCAACAGGCCTTCGATGTATTGCCCGGAGGAAGCGCGATTGAAAACGACCGATTGGGCTGCGAGTATCTCTCTCTTGAGATCGTCTGCCGTTGCGATCGAAGGCACCGGTGCGCCCGGGCGAACGGCAACGCCGGAGCCAACGCGGCCGACGGTGACACGATCCGCTGTTACCTGACCCGCTCTTGCAAATGTGTCGATGGCGTCGGGTGGCGCAATGACAACATCGAACCGCTCGCCACCTGCCATACGCTTCCTGATCTGCGGCGTCGTGTTGAAGGTGATGATGACTTTGTTGCCGCTCTTGGCCTCGTAAGTCTTGGCTGCCTCGGTCAGGCCCGGCCGAATAGCTCCTCCGCTCAGAACCGTTAGTTCGGCTGCGCCAGCAGCGTAGCTGAAAAACACGGTGCAACTGAGCGCAATGGCCAGGCTGAAGCGCATGGGGATCTCCGAAATCACTCAGGCTCGAGGCTTGATGTCCAGCGCAAGGGGGCGTGGCAGCTCGACGATACGTCCGTCACGAATTGTGCACCAGTCGGACGACAGTTGGGAACGAGGGGACATTTTCAGGTGCGATCAGCTCGCGCCCGTCCATCCTACTCCGCAGTGATTGGCTAGTCAGCTGCCAACCGATCTCAACTGCGTCGATGATCAGCGTCTTGCCGCTTGAAGGCGCTCGACGGCCTCGATGGACTTGCGCACCGCGAGCTAGAGAAGCCAGCGTCATCGCCAGGCCGTCGCGACTGCATCTTCGGGTCGGCGGTTGGCATGCGGCGGGCTTTGCCATAGTCGGCCCGCGTGCGGAGGGTTGTCAGCGCTTCACAGAGCCGTGCGTGCAAAGGGCTTGACGATCGGCGTCTCGAAGCTGTTGATGCTGGCTTGCCGGACGTAGGGTACTCGGTAAGACAACTCCGGCGGCTTGTGCTCTGGCTCTGAGAGCATTGATGTCGACCGGCTTCTCATTTTCAGTCGCGGCTGTGCTCGTGATGGCGAGCGTGCCTGCCGCTGCGAGCATGCCCGTCCCGGTCACGGCGATCGGATGCTACTCTGGAAACATGCTTGAGAGCGGCAAGAGCCGCTTGCGGCTCGTGGATCGCAATCAGCGGCCGATGCCTGCGGGCACTCTCGCCGGCAAAACAGTCAGCGTCGAGGGGATGCTGACGCCTGATGGCCGTCTGACGGTTGTCGAGTTGACGGTGGTCGATGATCGCTGCCGCCGGAAGTTGCATTCGTTCGAGTTCTTGTGCAGCCCCTGCTCCACCACTGCGCCGCGCCAGCGCGCCCCGGCCCGTCCTTCGCGCACGACGGGATCCCGGTAGGTTGGCGGCGCGATGAGCGAGTTCCTGGCCGGCATGACTGCGCGGCTTCAGCATCACATCTGAGCCGCACCATTGCATCCAACAACGTCATCACGTTTGCTTGAAGTCAAAGGACAATCGCAAGCGTTGCAAGGCGCCGCTGCACGAAGAACCACGTGATTCCGTCAATGTTTCTCGGCTTCGACTGAACATGAAGATTATAACGTCGATCCCGGAGGACACACAATAGAATCCGCTATTGTTGCCTCCGTCGAAGTGTAAGCTTCAATTCCTGCGTGAGCTAAACCGCCTTTTAGACTGTCAGACCGACCGGGAAGGACGGTTTCGGTGGGGCGGAGATGTGCTCTGGGCTCGTCCGGCCCGCATCGATCGAGGAGAGACCCCGTGCCCAACTACATTGACGTACAGGGCGGCTTGAATGGTGATCCTGGCGAAGATGGCGAACCAGGTATCGTCGTCAACGGCACGGCACTTGCCGGCGGGGCTGGAGGCTTCGGAGGGGCAGGCGAAAATGCAACCGCCCTCGTCGAAAACGAAGTGGACGTGCTCGGCGCGGGCAATGTTGTCTTCACGTACTCTGCAACGGCAATGTCGGGAGACGGCGGTTCTGGCGGAAGTGGTGGTGCGGGTGCGAATGGCTTTCAGCGTATCACCACGACGACGACGTCGACCAGCCAGACCGACCTTTACGAGACCGGCGCTGGCGGGGAGGGCGGCCGCGGCGGCGATGGCGGCGCCGGCGGGCTCGCTACGGCAACGGTTCTCGCCAACAATGGAAGCAGCGGAGGTGGGAACGACGAATTCCAGATGCGCGCGGAGGCGGCCGGCGGCGACGGCAATCTCGGAGGATTCGGAGGCAACGGAGGCGCCAGCTATCAGACGGGGTTTATCGATACGACTTTCACCACCGGCTCAAGCTCGCAGACTCACAGCGCGATTTTCAACTCCGCCGATCCGGGTGTCGCTGGCGCTGGAGCGAACGGCGGAGCCGGCGGCGATGCCGTGGCCATCATCGAAGCGAATTCTATAGACAGCGGTACCGGTGCCGATACCGTGGAGTTGATCGCGGAGGCGATGGGTGGGGCCGGTGGTGCCGGGCGTCAGGGTAGTGGCGGCGCCTTCGGAGCAGGACCGGGCGAGCCTTCCAACGGTGGGGCCGGTGGACAAGGAGGAAGCGCAACGGCGCGCATTTCAGGAAATTCGATCATCGCGGGCATCGGCGGTACGTCAGGCGATGTCATCACCCTCACGGCGAACGCTACTGGGGGGCACGCAGCTGATGGCGGCAGCGGAGGCAACGCTGGATATGGATTGCATGTCGAGGGCGGCACCATCGATGGGTTTGGATCGCTCACGTCGACGTACCAGTATGGCAACGGTCAAATCGGCGGCAATGGCGGCAACGGAGGAAGTGCCACTGCAATTATCGCATCGAATAGCATCGTCGGCTCGAATGCCAGTGATTTCGTCACGCTCAGAGCATCGGCCAACTTCGGCAATGGCGGTGCCGGTGGCGCAGGAGGTGAGTCGGAAGTAAGTTCGAGTGTCGTCGAAGACGGAGATATTACACGTATAACTGAGATCGTTGGTGGCGCATCGGGCAGCCCGGGCCTCGATGGCGCTGCCGGAACAGCCAGCATCTCGATCACCGACAATGACATTGCAACCGGCGATGGTGACGATAGCGTCTTTTTCGATCTCTCTTCCAACACAGGATCGAATGTTTCAATCGCTGGGAATACGCTCGACGGTGGCCTCGGGCGTGATACCCTTGACCTTAGGTTCATGGAAATCGCCGGTGCCGTGTTCCTCGATCTGACCGCAGAAACATTGATTTTCGGCGGGGCCGCCAACACGGCACGATCGTTCGAGGTCATTCTGGCAACGCAGCTCGATGATACCATAATCGGCGCGGGGTCTGCCGACGAGTTGGACGGGGGTCTCGGCGACGACAGGCTGGAGGGACGCGCCGGCGACGATGTGATCCTTGGCCGGGAGGGCGATGACACCATCGACGGTGGCGACGGCGACGATCACCTGATCGGCGGGGCCGGCATGGATATCATGCGTGGCGGCGGAGATAATGACCTCCTCGACGGCACTGCCGTCGATGATCTCTATGGTGATGGTGGCGATGATGTCCTGCTGTCCTTGGGATCCATCGGCAACGGGCGCGTCGACGGTGGAGCAGGAGTTGACTACGCCGAAGTGTCTCGCAGCGGTGCTCTGATTGCACTTCAAGGTGACTTTTCCAATCCGGCCTCTGATGTAACTCTCTCTGATGGCACAGTGATCACCGGCGTTGAGCGGCTTCAGTTCTATTCCGGCAGCGGCGACGATACGCTCACCGCCTCCGGGTACGAGACCAGCCCTGCCGCAGGTGACGGCCGACTGCACAATCGACTGGAAGGTGGTGGCGGCGCCGATGTGCTCACGGCGACCGACGCCGGAGCCGCGCTGTTCGGGAACCAGGGCGACGATACGATCGTCGGCGGCATGGCGGCCGATACGCTCTCGGGCGACGCGGGCGATGATTTCATGCTGCTCGGAGGGTCGCACACTGGAACTCGAGACGGCGCGTTCGGCGGCTCGGGTAACGATACCATCCTGGCCGGCGATGGTGATGGCCTCATCGAGGCCGGTGATGCCGGATCGGCTGACGTGTTCGGCGACGACGGCGACGATATCATCGACATGAGCGAGCTTGGTGCGGCAGGATCGGCTGACGCGCGCGGTGGGGCCGGTAACGACACCATCACCGGATCAGCAGGAAGCGATCGGCTTCAGGGAGACGAAGGCAACGATATCGCGTACGGGGGTGACGGCAGCGACTTCATGAACGGCGGGCCAGGCATCGACCAGCTATATGGGGAAGCGGGCGACGATACGTTTCAGTCGGATACCGATGCCGGCGCGCACCGAATTGACGGCGGGCAGGGCATCGACAGTGCGACGATCAACAGGTCCACATCGACTGCGACATTCATTGCGGACTTTTCCGACTCGGAGTCCGAGGTAGGCCTTGCAGACGGCTCGGTCATCACGCGCGTAGAGCGGATCGTCTTCATAGCTGGATCAGGCAACGACCAGATTACGTCATCTTCCTTCGAAACGACGCCCGGAGCAGGTGATGGTGCGGCCTACAATCGTGTTTCCGGCGGGGACGGAAACGACTTCCTCTCCTCAAGCGATGCTGGCGCGACACTCGACGGAGCCGGCGGAGCGGACCTGCTGATCGGCGGCGACGGCAGCGACATCATTTTTGGCGGCAGCGGCAACGATCTGCTGAACGGAGAAGCTGGGTCCGATCAACTCAACGGCGGCGAAGGCGACGATGTGCTCTTCTCCAACAGCGGAGCGAACGACGGCGCCGATACGATCGATGGTGCCGAGGGGATCGATCGAGCGATCGTCGGACGTCAGTATCTTTCGCAGGCCTTCACGCTCGACTTGTCTCAGGCGGCCTCCGCTCTGGCTATTGGCGATGGCACCACGCTTGCGTTCATCGAGCAGGTGACGTTCCTTTCGGGCACCGGTGACGACCAGCTGATCTCGTCGAATTTCGAAACCTCAACCGGCGCTGGTGACGGAGCCCTGTACAATTTGGTCTACGGTGGCGGCGGCAATGACCTGCTAACCGCGTCGTCAAAGGGCGCCGAACTGAACGGCGAGGCTGGCGACGATACGATTGTCGGAGGGGCGGCGGCCGATCGGTTGTTGGGCGGCAACGGCTTTGATGTCATCTACGACGGTGACGCGGAGACGTCCGCCAAGGCTGATTTCATGGACGGCGGCATAGGTGCAGACGTTATTTACAGCCACCTCGGTGGCGACGAAATCGATGGTGGCGCAGATTTCGATGTGCTCGTCCTGGACAAGAGTTTTGCGACGGTAGGGTTGAACCTCACTTTCAACTTTTCTTCTGTCACCGGCGAAACCACTGTTGCTGGCGATGGCACGCGATACCGAAATATTGAGTTGCTGGAACTTGATCTCGGATCTGGCAGTGATGTCGTTTCGATCGCGAATGGGAATACTTATGTTTTTGCCGGTGCGGGTGACGACGCGATCACTGCCGATAGCGGAAATGATCTCCTCTTCGGTGAAGACGGACACGACACACTGTCTGGCGGTGATGGTAACGATACCCTTTCAGGGGGGGCGGGCGATAACGCGCTTGACGGCGGGAATGGGTGGGACACTGTTCAATATCTCGGTTTGGTCGGTGGTATCTACGTCGACCTCATTGCCGGCATTGGATACCGTGCGAGCGACGGCAACGGATTTGCCGCTGGCTTCGATGCAGGGATTGTCGTGGGCACCGACGGTCTCGTCGCGATCGAGGCAGTTCTCGGCACGGATCTCGCCGACTACTTCATTGGCTCTTCGGTAGACGAACTTTTCGAACCTGGAGCCGGCAATGACTATGCCGATGGTGGCGACGGTACCGATACGCTCGATCTCGGTAGTGCATGGGGCGAAGTTGTCGTGGACCTTGCCGCGGGCACTGTCGTCGTCGCCAATGACAGCGCCAAGACGGCTCTGAACTTCGAAAACGTTTTCGGCAGCGACTATGCCGACGTCATCATCGGCAATGCCGCGGCAAACGTGCTGCGTGGCGGTGAAGGTGCCGACACTCTCGACGGTCGCGACGGCAACGATATTCTCTTCTTTACTGACGGCGATATCTTGGATGGGGGCTCCGGCATTGATATCGCGCGAGCAGAAGGCGGAGCGTTTGCGAGCATTGTGCTGGGAGCGTCAAGCAGCATAGAGATCGTCGATGGCAGCGACGATGACGAAGCGGTAGACGCCACGGCGGTCGCCAACCGTATCGTCATGCGGGGGTACGCCGGATCTGATGCCCTGTCGGGCGGCGGCGGCAACGACGTGCTCGACGGCGGCCTCGGCGCCGACACGCTTAACGGCGGCGACGGCGACGACGCGCTGATCTTCGACGGCGACGACGTGCTCTCGGGCGGCAGCGGCAACGACTATGCCGCGGTTGGCGGCAGCGCCGGCGTGACGATGAGCTTCACCCAGGCGATGAGCATCGAGACGGTGCTCGGCGGCGACGGTGCCGACACGTTCGACGCCTCCGGCATGACCGGCGCGATCACGCTACAAGGCCGCGGCGGTGCCGATCACCTCATCGGCGGCACGGCCGGCGACATCATCTTCGGCGGCGTCGACGCCGACGTCGACACGCTCGACGGCGGCAACGGCAACGACAACCTCTACTTCTCGACCGGCGATATCCTCATCGGCGGCGCGGGCAACGACGCCGCCATCGCCGATGATCCGACGGGCGCGGGCGTAACGCTGGTGCTCGGCGTCGGCCACGGCATCGAGACCGTGCTCGGCGGCGCCGGCAACGACACGCTCGACGCCTCGGCCTCCACGACCAGCGTGCAGTTGCACGCCCGCGGCGGCACCGACACGCTGATCGGCGGTGCCGTCAACGACCTGCTCTACTACGACGGCGCCGGCGACCAGCTGACCGGCGGCGGCGGCACCGACATCGCGGTGGCCGTCGACCCGACCAACGCAGGCACCTCCGTCACCATCCTCGCCGGTGTCGAGGTCGTCTATGGTGCCGGCGGCGCCGACGTCCTCGACGCCTCGGCAACGACAGCGGCGAACCTCGACGCGCGGCTCAACCTCTACGGCAACGCCGGCAGCGACGTCATCACGGGCGGCTCGGCGAACGACAGCCTCTACGGCGGCGCCGACGCCGACACGCTCGACGGCGGCGACGGCAACGACGTGCTGTTCTTCACCACCGGCGACACGCTGATCGGTGGAGCGGGGAGCGACTACGGCGTCGCCGAGGATCTTGCCGGCGCGAGCGTGACGCTCGGTGCGACGTCGGGCGTCGAGGCGCTCTACGGCAACGTCGGCGGCGACACGCTCGACGCCTCCGCCATGACCGTGCGCGTCACCCTCGACGGCCGCGGCGGCGACGACACCATCATCGGCGGCTCGGCGAGCGACCTCCTGTTCGGCGGCACTGGCAACGACACCATCACGGGTGGAGCGGGTGGCGACTTCTTCTACTTCGCCGACGGCTTTGGCACCGACACCATCACTGACTTCGAGGACGGCAACGACAGGTTCAACCTCGCCGCCATCACCGGCCTCGACAATTTCGGCCAGCTCACCCTCACGCAGGACGGCGCCGACGTGCTGATCTCGGTCACCGCCACCCCTGCTGATACCATCCGCGTCGAGAACGCGCTTGTGGCACAGTTCACCGCGAGCGATTTCTTCTTCTGAAGTTGCGAGGAATCGGACGCATTGGCGACCCGGTGGCGACGCGAACCCCACCAATGCCTTCCGGCCGTGATCTAAATCATTGATTGTATTGGTGGGCGATGAAGGACTCGAACCTTCGACCCGCTGATTAAGAGTCAGCTGCTCTACCAACTGAGCTAATCGCCCATTCGCGCGGCATGATGAAGCCTGCCAGCGAAGAGGACGGGCTAATATCACCTGCACCGGGTGCTGTCCACCCGCACGGGCGAGTATTTCTGCGCTGCGATGCCTTCCCGAACGGCGGCGGGTGTGGTCATGGCCAGGCGGCGACATCGCCGGGCCGGAGGCGGGTCTGGCGATGCACGTAGGCGCCTGCCGCCAGACCGAGCCCCGCAAGCACCGTGGTCATCGCCGTACCGCCGTAGGAGATCAGCGGCAGTGGCACGCCGACGACCGGGATGAGGCCGCTCACCATGGCGACGTTCACCAGAACGTAGAGGAACAGCACGGTGGCATTGCCGGCGATGAGGAGGCGGGCGAATCTGCTCTCGCAGCGCATCGCCATGCGCCACAGCATCACGATGGCGACGGCATAGAGTGCAAGCACGGCGAACGCGCCGACCATCCCCCACTCCTCGGCCAGCATGGTGAAGATGAAATCCGTGTGCTTTTCGGGCAGGAAGTCGAGCTGACTCTGCGTTCCCTCGCCGAAGCCGCGGCCTGTCAGTCCGCCGGAGGCGAGCGCGATCTTCGACTGGGTGATGTGATAGCCGGCGCCGAGCGGGTCGAGGCCGGGATCGAGGAACACTTCGATGCGCCGCCGCTGGTAGTCGTGCAATCCCGCCCAGAGATGTGGCGCTACGAGCAAGGCTCCAGCCGCAGCGGCGACGAAGTAGGCGAGATTGACGCCGGCAAGCAGCATCAGCGCGAGCCCCGTCGCCATCAACAGGACCGCCGTGCCGAGGTCGGGCTGGCGCAGTACCAGGACGACCGGCACGAAAATCAGGAGCAGCGGCAGGGCGACATAGAGTGGATGCGAGACACGCCCAGGCGCGAGCCACTGGTAATAGCGCGCCAGCGCCAGCACGATGGCGATCTTCATCACTTCCGACGGCTGGAAGCTCATGGTGCCGGCGCCGAGCCAGCGGCGGGCGCCCATGCTCTCGATGCCGACGAGCGGGACGAGGACGAGCATGACGAGGCTGATCGCGTAGAGCGGATAGGCGAGACGGATCCAGAAGCTGAGCGGGATCAGCGCGGCGGCAAGGATGACGATAAGTCCGAGGGCGAAGCGGCCGGCATGGCGCTCGGCCCAGGGCGAGGCCGAGCCACCCGCCACGGAGTGAAGCTGCAACACGCCCACGGCGGCGATCAATGCGACGACGGCGACGAGAGGCCATGGCACACTGGCGAGCTTGACGGCGAGGCTTGGAGCGCGGCCGGTGATGTCGTGGCCCCCCGATCGCATCGTCAGCCTCCCAGGCGTGCGGTATCGGCGACGGCGCGATCCGGATAGGCGGTTGCGCATCCGGGATCGCGGGCAAGCAGCAGTTCCATGATCTCGCGGACCAGGGGGGCTGCGATCGAGCCGCCGGAGCCACCATGCTCGACGATGGCAGAGACGGCATATTTCGGGCGCTCGGCCGGCAGGTAGGCGACGAACAGCGCGTGATCGCGTTCGCTCCACGCGGTGCCACCGCCGCGACCGACCTGAGACGTGCCGGTCTTGCCGGCGACCGTCACCGCCGCTTCGAGACGGGCACGCCGGCCGGTGCCCGCAGGCTCGTTGACGACGGCGACGAGGGCACGGCGCACCGCCTCGAGGTGTAGGCGCTTCAGCTTCAGCGGCGGAGCAGGTGGCAGCTCGGCGTCTGCCGGGCGCGCTATGATGGGCGCGACCGCTCGCCCGCTCGCCAGACGCGCCATCATGACAGCGAGCTGCAATGGCGTTGCCAGCACGTAGCCTTGGCCGATGCCGGCAATCAGCGTCTCGCCGCCGAGCCAGCCACGGCCGAGCGTGCCGCGCTTCCAGTCCGGTGTCGGCATCAGGCCGGCCTTCTCGACACCGAACCCGTTGCCGAAGGTCTGTCCGAATCCGAGCCGATGGCCCATTGCCGCAATGGCGCGAATGCCGACGCGGCGGGCGATTTCGTAAAAATAGACGTCGCAGCTCTCGCGCAGCGCACGATGGCAATTGCAGGCGCCGTGGCCGGTGCGGTTCCAGCATCGGAACGAATGCCCGGCGTACTCGTAGACGCCATGACAGTGCACTGTGTCGCCGAGGCCGATCACGCCGGCCTCGAGTGCGGCCAGCGCGGTCACCATCTTGAACGTCGACCCTGGCGGGTACTGGCCGCTCGTCGCGCGATTGAACAGTGGGTCGCCAGCGGCACCCTTGAGCCGGTCCCACGCTTGCGCGCCGATGCCGCCCTGCAGCGCGGCGACGTCGGCCTGCGGGGCAGAGGCCATTGCTAGCACCTCGCCGCTCCCGACCGCCAGAACGGCCGCGGCCGCTCGGCGCTCGCGGGCGAGGCGGCGGCCGAGCTGCTCCTGGAGGACGACGTCGACCGTCGCGACGATGTCGCGGCCCGGTTTCGGCGCGACGCGCTCGAGGTCGCGCACGATGCGGCCGCGCGCGTCGACCTCGCGGCGGCGCGTGCCGCCGACCCCGCGCAACTCGCGCTCGAATGCACGCTCGATCCCGGTCTTGCCGAGTCGCGCGCCGGGCAACCGCATCAATGGATCGTCATCGAGCGCCAGCCGCTCGATGCCGCCAACGTAGCCGACGATCGGCCCGACGGCCGGCGTCAGGTGGTAGCGCCGCCGCCCGGCGCTGACCGTCTCGACGCCGGGCAGATGCGGCGCCTCGAGGTTGATCCGGGCGATCTCCTCGAACGACAACTCCTCTGCGACCACGATCGGCAGCGTCGGCCGCTGACGGCGGGCACGCGCCAGTATGCGCTCGCGTGTTTCGGCGTCGATGCGGATCAGCCGCTGCAGTCTATCGAGAACCGGACCAAGCGGTCCGACGAGCGCAGGCACGATGACGCAACGGTAGCCTTCGGCATTGTCGGCCAGCACGGCGCCGAAGCGATCGATGATGCGGCCCCGTTCGGGCGCGACGATGTCGACAGCGATGCGGTTGTGATCGGCCAGCGGGGCGAAGCGCCCGCGCTCGGCGACCTGGATCTGGTAAAGGCGGCCGGCGACGACGCCAAGGCCGGCGATACTGAGCAGACCCGCCGTAAAAGCGCGCCGGTTGAACCGCTCGCGCAATCGCTCGTCGTCGGTCGGCACCTGGAACATGCTTCACGCCCTCCGGTCGGCGAAGGAGGGGCGGTGTGTGGTCGCCGGCGTTGCGGCGGCAAGGACCGTGGCGATGATGGGCTCGGCGAGAGCGATCACGGCGGCAGCGAGCCCGATCGGCAGGACCGCTGCCGGGCTGGCGAAATAGAGCGACGCGATCGACCAGGCGAGGCCTGCCACGAGAATCATCGTCAGGACGAAGCGAACCCAGCGGTGCAGGCCAGCGCGCATCATCAGAGGCCCGAGGGCATGAGCGAAGCCGCTGGCCGCCAGGTAGACGAGGGCCCAGTAGCCGAGCGGGCCGTTGGTCATCGCGTCGATTGCAAGGCCCGATGCGAACAGCAGGAGTGCGGGCAGCGCGGGAGCGTCGGTGTCTGTGAGGCGTCGGTCGGTCCAGTAGTGGGCGAGCGCGACCGGCAGCAGCGCGGGCACGAAGCGCCAGTCGTCGCCCAGTCCTGCCGGTACGATCGCGAACAGGGTCGCGACAGCGAGTGACAGCGTCGGAAGCAGAACTGCCCATGCCGCCGTGGCAAGACGTAGTGCGCCGGCCACGAGCGCGGTGATGTCGGTGGTGAACCACACGGCTAACCTGCCCTTCCGGCAGTGCCGACGCGGCGGCGCGCGTCGTCGCGTTCGGCGGTGCCGAGTTCTTCTCCGATCGGGTCGACGATCAGCACGCTCACGTACTCGAGGCGGTCGAGCGCGCCGAACGGAGCGATCGCGAGCGTGCCGTCGTCGCGCTCGACCCGCCCGATCCGAATCCCGGAGGGCAGGTGGCCGCCGACGCCTGAGGTAACCACCATGTCGCCTTCGGCGATGGTCGCGTCTCGGTCGGTATAGGCGATGGCGAGCCGTCCGCTGTTGTCGCCGACGGCGAGCGCTCTCAGGCGCCGGGGGCCGATGACGACCGGGATGCGGCTCGTGATGTCGGTGACGAGCAGCACGCGCGAAGCCCGCGCGCCGACATCGACGATGCGCCCGACGAGTCCGTCGGCCGAGACGACCGGATGGCCAGTTCGCAACCCGTGCTCGCCGCCGGCATCGATGACGAGCGCACGGGCGAACGGACCGTTGGCTTCCGTCACCACCCGGGCCGAATGCCAGGCGAGGCCGTGCGTCGGCACGGTGCGGGCGAGCCGTTCGATCTCGGCGAGCTTGCGGGTCGCCTCGGCAGCCTGCCACTCGGCGGCCCTGAGGCTTGCTACTATCGCCTGCTCGCGGGCGAGTGCGCTCCGCAACTCGGCAATATCGTCGAAACGCGCGAGTAGAGCTTGGATCGGAGCGAGGCGGCGTGTTCCCCAGGCGGCGAACGGCGAAACGGCGTCGGTAACCGTCGCCCGCAGCACGCGCGTGACGGGATGATCGAGCCGTGACAGGACGACGAGCAGAGTGGAGACGAGCAGCAGCAGCACGAGCGCGGCGCCAGATCCGGCCCGTGCTTGGCGCCGCGCGCCGCGGGTCAGATAGGGGTCATGCACGATACGGGGCATCGGCAGCGTCGCTTCCGGCTGGTCGAGAGGCGTCGAAGGGTGCCCGAACTTAATAGACGATCGCGCAACAGATCGCTAACATTATGTGATGTTTAGGGTTTAATGAGGAGATGCTCGCGCGCGGGTAGCTCCTCTAGCACCAGTGCCGTACCCTTGACCACCGATTGCAGGGGGTGTTCCGGGATCAGGAACTTGACGCCGACGCGGGCCTCGAACTCGCGGTCGAGCCTGTCGAGCAGCGCGCCGCCACCCGTCAGGTGTATGCCGCGCTCGCAGATATCGCTGGCGACCTCGGGCGGCAGATCCTCGAGGCTGCGCTGAATGAACTCTGCCATCAGCTCGATCGGGTCTTCGAGAGCCTCGGCAATGTCCTCGGGGCCGAGCACGATCGATTTCGGCTTGCCGGCCCTGAGATCGCGCCCGCGAATGTGGATTTCGGTGCGCCGGCCACCCGGCTCGGCGCTGGCCGTGCCGGCCTCGATCTTGATGCGCTCGGCGTTGGCTTCCCCGATCAGCAGGTGATGGCGGCGGCGCACGTAGCGGATGATCGCTTCGTCCATGGCGTTGCCGGCACATTTGAGCGAGCGCGCCTGCACCACGCCGCCGAGCGACAGCACGGCGATGTCAGTCGTGCCGCCGCCGATATCGACCACCATCAGCCCCTGCGGCTCGTCGATCGGCAGACCGGCGCCGAGGGCGGCCGCCACCGGTTCCTCGATCAGGTAGACCTTGCGCGCGCCCGCCTGCAGGGCCGTTTCGTAGACGGCGCGGCGTTCGACCGGCGTTGCACCTGCCGGTACACAGATCAGGATGCGCGGCCGGCGGAAGCCGAGCATGGTCTTTGTGCGCTTGATGAACTGGCGCAGCATTTCCTCGGTGGCGATGAAATCAGCGATCACGCCGTCACGCAGAGGGCGAATAGTCTCGATCGACTCGGGCGTGCGGCCGACCATCTGCTTGGCCTTGGCACCGACGGCGAGCACCTCGCGCTGGCCGTTGACAGTCTTCAGCGCGACGACCGACGGTTCGTCGATGACGATGCCGCGTCCGACCACATGCACCAGCGTGTTGGCGGTGCCGAGATCGATGGCGATGTCGTCCGAGAAGGCCTTTGTGACGTTGGTCAGCATCTCGTCCACTGGTCCGGCTCGCCGGGACGAGGCATGTCCGGCGCAGACCTACAAAATGCACGTCCCCAGCCACTATCGCAACGACGGGGTACGAGGATCGTTGAGAGCGGAGAGGCGCTGCGGCGGGAGCTTGGCGATCGGAGCGGCCGGGCGAACTCACAATCGAAAGGCGGCGCACCCTTGTGCGCCGCCTTATTGTTGTCGGCTGCGGACGGCCCGGATCAGACGCCGCCGAGCGACTCGCGGTCCTGGAACTGCTGTGCCGGTGCGCCCCTCGTCCGCCGCAACATGAGCTTGTTGAGGCAAGCGATGTAAGCCTTCGCCGAAGCCGCCAGTGTGTCCGGGTCGGCCGCCTTGGCGGTCGCCGTATTACCGGCTTCGGTCAGACGCACCGACACCTCGGCCTGCGCGTCGGTGCCCTCGGTGACGGCGTGCACCTGATACAACTCGAGCACTGCTTCGTGAGGGATCAGCGCCTTGATGGCATTGAACGTCGCATCGACGGGACCGTTGCCGGTCGCCTGCACGGTCTGGTGACGGCCGTCGATGTCGAGCGTCGCAGTCGCCGATTGCGGACCCTGCGTGCCGGCGATGACGGTCAGCGAGACGAGGCGGACGCGGTCGGAGTTGGTTGCGATCTCCTCGTCGACCAGCGCCTCGATGTCCTCGTCGTAGATCACCTTCTTGCGGTCGGCGAGCGCCTTGAAGCGGTTGAAGGCATCCTCCAGCGCGTTCTCGCCGAGCTCATAGCCGAGATCCTTCAGCTTCGAGCGGAAGGCGGCGCGGCCCGAATGCTTGCCCATCACCAGCGAGGTCTTGCCGGCGCCGACGCTCTCTGGAGTCATGATCTCGTAGGTCTGGGTGTGCTTCAGCATGCCGTCCTGGTGGATGCCGCTCTCGTGCGCGAAGGCGTTGCGGCCGACGATCGCCTTGTTGAACTGCACCGGGAACGAGGTGGCGGCCGAAACGAGTTTCGAGGCGCGCATCAGCATCTCCGCCCTGATGGCAGTATCGTAGGGCAGCACGTCGGAGCGCGTGCGGATTGCCATCACGATCTCCTCGAGCGCGGCGTTGCCCGCCCGCTCGCCGATGCCGTTGATGGTGCACTCGATCTGGCGCGCGCCGCCTTCGACGCCGGCGAGTGAGTTGGCGACGGCCATGCCGAGGTCGTTGTGGCAATGCACCGAGAAGATCGCCTTGTCGGCGTTGGCGACGTTGGCGCGCACGCGGCGGAACAACTCGCGGTGCTCCTCGGGCGTCGTGTAGCCGACGGTGTCGGGTATGTTGATCGTGGTCGCGCCGGCCCTGATGGCGGTATCGACGCAGCGGCAGAGGAAATCGAACTCGGTGCGGGTGCCGTCCTCGGCCGACCATTCGACGTCGTCGACGTGGTTGCGTGCCCGTTCGACCTGGCCGCGTACGAGTTCGAGCACCTGCTCGGGCTCCTTCTGCAGCTTCCACTTCATGTGGATTGGTGAAGTCGAGATGAAGGTGTGGATGCGCGGCCGGCGGGCGTGGCGCACCGCTTCCGCGCAGCGGTCGATGTCCTTGAAAGCGGCACGCGACAGGCCGGCGATGACGGCGTTTTTCGCACGTTTGGCGATCTCGGCAACGGCCTCGAAATCACCGTCGGAGGCAATCGGGAAGCCGGCCTCGATGATGTCGACACCCATCTCGTCGAGGAGGTCGGCGACTGCCAGCTTCTCGTCGAGCGTCATGGTGGCGCCCGGGCACTGCTCGCCGTCGCGCAGGGTGGTGTCGAAGATCAGCACGCGGTCCCTCGCCTCGGTCGTGGAGGCGGCGGCGTGCATCGGCGTGTCTGAGTGGGACATGGCAATCTCGCTTTGAGCTGGTGCCGGCACGACAAGGTGGCCGGCGGTGGACCTTCGGCTCTCACTGTCTGAACCCCTGAGCACCGCCCCGGACGTGCCGGAGCCTCGCGGCTCAGGGGCCGATAAGGAGAAGGATCGGGGCGAGGGCCGCCGCGCGACGCGGCGCGTCGGCATCCGACGGGGCGGACGCAAGCATCGCCGCGCCGCGGCGTGCGACGGGCGTCAATGGCGAGCCTGGCATGCAAACTGGCATGGCGCGAGCGTGCCTGTGCGTCTGCGATAGGCGGCACAATGCCGCCAGCAGTCTCAATAAGCCCGATAGCGCTCCGGCTGGCAAGCGGTTCCTCGCGACCTCAGCGGTCCGAGGCGCTGGCCGGCGCGAACCGCGCGGCCCTCTTGATTGCGAGGACAACCCGTCGCCGCCCCGGTTTGGCCCTGCGAATCGGGTTAGCAGGCGCTTCGTGCGGGGCGCGTCGGGCGGCGTCCGGCGCGTCCGCCGAGGGGGAACGACGAGATGGGACAATCGGCCTTGGAGATGACGTCGGACATTGCGCGCGAGGCAAAGTTGCCCCCGGTCGTGCTGCTGCTCGCTGAGCATCTCGATGCGATACTCGCTGCCGGCGAGGATCTGGCTGCACTGGACCTCGATCTGACAGGGCTGTCGCACCCCGGTGCGCAGCGCGACACCGGCGGCGAGCCGGCGTCGCTCAACGCCTATATGTCGCGCGTGCGGGCCTTCGAAGGCGTGCTGCTGCTGCGACTCGAGCGTGCGCGGTCTGCAGCCACGCGCCTCTTCGGTGCAGACGAGCGGTTTGCGCCTGCGGCGCGGCTGTTCCTCGCCGGCACCGGCGGTCTTGCAGATGCCTTGACGGCGGTCGCCGACGAATGTGCAGGCAAGGTTGACGGGGCACGCTGCCCGCTCGCCTTCATGCGGCGGCGCGGCCTCGTCGGCGATGACTGCGGCGCATTCACAGGGCTTCTGCGGCTCGAACTCGGCGGAGCATATCTCGTCGGCGGGGCGATTCCGCTCGGTGTCGTCTTGGATCACGCGGCGACGTTCCTCGACGTGCTCGACCGGTATTACGACCTGTTCCCGGAGGCGGCGGGGGATATGACCGCCGCGTCCCGGGTGTCCCACGACGCCGACCCAGCGTCGCTCGTGGCGACAGTAGGCTCGGCCGCACGTGAGGCTCTGGATGTCGGTTCGGCGCCTGCCACAGAAACCCTTGGCGATGCGGCTTGCCTCGAGGCGTACGAAGCTGACGAGCCGCTTGCGGACGGACACCGCAGCACAAGGAGTGTCGCAGAGCCCTCTCCGGATGCCGCACTGCATCGACCCATCGCCGCCGCATCGGTAGCAGCGGCCTGTTGATCACCGAGACTGTGGCGCTCGGCCTCTCTACTTCGTCGCGGTGGTGACGATCCTGTCGAGAAGCTTGTTGATCTCGCCCAGCACCTGCTTGCCGCGGCCCTTCTCGTCGAGCTTGCGGTAGCCGACGACGATCTCGTTCACGGTTGCGGCGCGCTGGTAGATGAACACTACGTACGGGCAGTGCTGCATGTTGGCCGGGTCGGCCTCCATCATCTGGCGCGACAACTTGGCCGAGCAGAAGGTGAAGAACTCGGCGTTCTTGTAGACGGGCTGGTTGGAGCCGACGTCGGGGCCGGTCCGAGTCAGCATGGCGCCGATGTTGCCCGTGTAGTCGATCTTGAGGCCGGCGGAGATGATGGCGGTCTCGACATCGAGCCGTACGTCCTCGTAGCTGGCACCCTTGCGTGTCTTCATCACGGCTTCTGCGGCGGCAGGTGTCGCGCCGATGGCGACGACAAGGAGCGAGGCGAGCAGGCCGGCCGGGATGATGCGGAACGTCTTCAAGCTGAGCATCGGCGTTTGTTCCTCGAGACGGCACTGCCGGCCGTTGGCCGGCGCGAGCCCGGTTTGTCTTCGATCTTGCGACGCCGGCCGCAGCTTGCGGAACTGCGCCGGATCATTGCTCACATGCCCGACCGCCAGGCTCGCCACATTGATCCGCCGCAAGGCTAGTTTTTCACGGCCAGGTCGTCAAAGGCGATCATCCGCGCCAGCACGGCGCGTCCGTCCCGCCCGTTGAGTGTGACCGAAAGCCGTCTCGCCTGCCAGTCGATGTCGACGATGCCGAAGTTCTCTGGGTGGAAGATATCACTCGCCAGCGGCGGCATGCGCGCATCCTTGGATGGTCCGTATGGTCGGTTGAGGGAACTCGTCGTCAGCTCCACCAGAAGTTGCCGTCCGCCCGCGGCTCGCGGGAACGTCTCTTCGTAGCGTGCGCCGGCGTGGCGATCACCAGACAGGAGGACGACGCCGCCCGCGCCGCTCTCACGGATGGTGTCGATCAGCCTCTTGCGCTCGGCTGGAAGGTTGCCCCACCGCTCGAAACCGTGCCCCTCGGCAAGCACCTGCACCGAGGATATCAAGAGACGGATTTCGGCTGGTTTTCTCAACTCGCCGGCGAGCCAGGCCCACTGACGCGCGCCGAGCATGGTCTTGTCCGGTGTCGCGTCAGGCTGATATTTGCCCCAGTGCGGGAAGGTGCTGTCGCGCAGCTTGAGTGGCGAGCGGAACCAGCGCGTATCAAGCATTATCACCTGCACGCGACTGCCGGGTTCGCCGAAGGTGCGACTGTAATAGACGCCACCGCCGTCGGGGCTCGCCTCCGGCTGCTGCCAGAACGCACGGAACGCCTCGGCGGACCGCGATTTCTGCGAGAACTCGCTGCCGGCATCGTTGAGACCGTAGTCGTGATCGTCCCAGATTGCGAGGAAGGGGAAGGCGGCGCGGGCTTCGGCCAACTCGGGATGACGAGCCTGGACGGCGTAGGCTTCGATCAATTCGCGGGCATCGGTCGACTTGACGTCCTTCGCGTAGATGTTGTCGCCGATCATCAGGAACAGATCCGGGTTTGCTGCCCGGATCGCCTGCCAGATCGGCTGCGGCTTGCTTTGGTCGAGACAGGAGCCGACACCGATCCGCTTCAGGCGCGCATTGGCGGGCGGCTTGAGCCATGGCGTCGCCGGCACGATGCTGCGGAGCGCCGGGTCGCCGCTGCTGCGAGCGGCAACGGTCGCCTGGCGCGTTGTGCCACCTCGCTCGGATGTCAGCTCGCCGAGTACCAGAACCAGCGCAAGGATGGTCAGTACGGCAAGGGTAGCGAGTACGCCGAAGAACGCGATGAGGGGGACGCGGGACCTCACGCGTTGCTGCCCGTGGTTCGGCGGTGCCCCCGGCTGGGTCGAGGTCGACATGCGGATCTCCCGTCGGGTAGCGGAGGACTGGGTGAGTGCTGGGGCCCGGTCGAGCCGTGCGGGTGCTAGCGTGGCGGAGGAGATCTGTTGCGATCGGCGCGCATGTCTTTCAGTTCGGCTCTGAGCGCTCTGATCTCGTCGACGAGATGATGGTATTCGGCTTGCGTCACGTTGATGACGGTCTCGGTCGCCTCCTCCTGCTGCTGTTGCATGGCATCGACGACGATGCCGATGAACAGGTTGAGTACGGCGAAGGTGACGAAGATGATGTAGGGCAGGAAGAAGGCCCACGCGTAAGGGTACTTCTCCATGACCGGGCGCACCACCTCGCTGCCCCAGCCGTCGAGCGTCATGATCTGGAAGAACGTGAACAGCGAGGCGCCGATGGTGCCGAAATTCTTCTCGAACTCAGCGCCGAACATCTTGGTCGCCATCACCGCGAACACGTAGTTGATGAGCAGCACGAGAACGATGATGGAACTCATCGACGGGATCGCCACCAGCAGACCGGTCACCACACGCTTGACCGATGGTATGGCGGTGATCAGGCGCAGCGCGCGCAGGATGCGCATGGCACGCAGAACGGACAGGTTGCCGGTCTGCGGCAGCAGCGTCACGGCGACCACGAGGAAGTCGAACACCGCCCATGGATCGCGCCAGAAGCGCCAGCCGTAGGCAAACATGCGCATGGCAAGTTCGACGACAAAGAACCACAGCATGATCTCGTCGAGGACGTGCAGGAGGCCACCCAGCCGCGCCATGATGGTCGGCGAGGTCTCGAACCCGAGCGTAATGGCGTTGACGACGATGATCGTGAGCACGAGGCGCTCGAACCAGCCCTCGCGGACAAGCTTGTATGCCGATTTCCGCAGGTCGACGAAGCGGGCGGCGTGCTGCGGTGGCAGCCACCATGGCGGCGTGAACACCATCATTCGAGGCTCGGCGCTGCTCGCCTGGCGAGCGGGCGAATGGACGTCGGCGGTCATGGCGGGGCGGCCGGAGGATGTTGCGGGTGACCGCAACAGCTAGGCGAGAGTATCGACGTTGCCAAGGGGTGCCACGCTACGGCTGCACCGGAAAAGCGATGCTCAGAGACAGAGAAAACCCCTCACGCCCGTTGCGAGATCGAGCAACAGTGCTTGCCCGCGTACCGCCCACAGGTAGAGGCCGCCGGCCGCCAGCATCGCGAGCAGCCCGAAGGCGAGGGTTCTGATCGTAGCGGCCGTAGGCATGGCAGACCGGTAGCAGGATGATGCTGCGTGTCGATACTACCACGCCGCCGGCGCTTGCCAACCACCGGTCTTGGGAACGGCTCTCACTCCGCGGGCACAAGACCAGGAGCGCGCGCCACGGGCTGCTCGCGGATCGGCAGATGTACGATTGCTGCGAACACACCGAGGGCGACCGAGATCCACCACATGATATCGTAGCTTTTCGTCATGTCGAAGAGCAGGCCCGCCATCCAAACGCCGAGGAACGAGCCGACCTGGTGGGAGAAAAACACGAGACCGTAGAGCATCGTCATCCAGACAGGTCCGAAGAACGTCGCGACGAGGCTCGAGGTGAGCGGCACGGTGGACAACCAGAGGAGCCCGAGCACGCCCGACAGCACGATCACCGTAGGCCCGTCGATCGGCAGGTAGAGGAAACAGAGGAAGACGAGGGCCCGGCCGAAGTAGATGAAGCTCAGCCCCCAGCGCTTCGAATAGCGCTTGCCCCATTGGCCTGCGAGGTACGTGCCGACGAGGTTGCCGAGCCCGACCATCAGCAGCGAGGTCACAGCGACACTGGCGTCGAGACCTTTGTCGGCGACGTAGGCTGGCAAATGCACGCCATAGAAGACGACGTGGAAACCGCACACGAAGAACCCTGCGTTGAGCAGCCAGAAGCTCGGGTATCCGAAAGCTTCGGATAGAGCCGACCCGAGCGTCTGCTGGTGACCGCCCGCTCGCGCCTGCGGCCGTCCGCTGACCGGGAATGCGAGCAGCAGCATGATCAGCGTCGTGGCGGCGAGCACGAGCAAGCTCGCCTGCCAGCCCAGGCGCTCGATGAGTAGATGCGTGTACGGCAGGGCGAGCAGGATGCCGATGCCTGAGCCCATGCCCAACGTGGCGATGGCGGCCGAGCGCTGCTCCGGCGGAGCGGCGCGTCCGACCGCCCCGACCATGGCATTGACCCCGGCGCCGGCCACACCGAAGCCGAGTGCGATACCGGAGACGAACAGGTGCATGTCGCTGGTCGCGGCATACATCAGGTAGAGGCCGAGTGCCGTGCAGGTGGCGCCGAATACGACGACGCGCCCGGTGCCGTACTTGTCCGATACGGCTCCGGCGAATGGGGCGGCGAGGCCCCAGACGATATTGGCGATGGCCATAGCGAGCCCGAACGCCTCGCGCCCTATCCCCAGATGCTCGGTGACCGGCTTCAGATAGAGTCCCATCACCTGGCGAAGGCCCATGCCGATGCCGGCGATGGCGGCGCAGGCGAGCACGATGGCCCAGAGCGGCAGGCGCGCGTTGTTCGGTGACGGGGCGACGGCTTGGGGCATGCGATGGATCCTCCGTGAGGTGTCCCTATGGCATGGCCCGGCCGTGCGGCGTAAGCGAGAAAATCTAATGCTGCATGCTAGGAAATTGCATGTCTTCAGGCGTGATCGTGCGACGTAGGATCTCGTCGATGCGACCGCCCGGCGCGGTGAGACCGCGGATCGTGAGGTCGATCCTCCACGAGCCGCCGGCGGGCGTAATGTCGTAGATGTTGTAGCGGGCGAGCGGCTCGCCGTGATGAGCGACGGCGGCCGAGGCGGAGGCCGCACCGATCACTGGTATCGGGGAGGTCGCACGGCCGGGCGATGTGATGACGTCTTCCTGATCACGGTGATTGTGTCCGTGAATGACGAGTTCGGCACCGGCGCCTGAAATGACGGCACGGACAGCCGCGGCGTCCGCGAGGCCGCGCAGCCGCTGGCCACTGTCCTGTCGCGGTGGATGATGGACCATGACCACGCGGCAGAGGCCATCGTCGCCGGCGAACTCGAGGATGCGTGCGAGGGGCAATCGCTGGCGCCGGCCGACCCGGCCGGCGGCCACGCCAGGTGGCGTCGGCAGTGCCGAGTTGAGCCCGATGAGTGCCACCCGGCCGAGCCGCCGCACGCTCGGGAACGGCGTGTCGAGGATGGCGCCGGAGCGTCGGCGCAGCGCCTCGCCGTAGTCATCGCTCGTCATGTAGGCCATCCAGCGAGCGACGCCGTGGTCGCGCCACAGGCGCGTGTAGATGTCGTGGTTGCCGGGTATCACGGTGACCGAGCCCGGAGACCCGAGTGCGGCGAGCCAGCGCGTCGCGGCCTCGTGCTCATCGGGCAGGCCGATGTTGACGAGATCGCCAGTGACCGCGACATGATCGATCGCCTGGGTGGCGAGATCCTGGACGATCAGCGCCAGCGCCTCCGGCCGATGCAGCGCTTTGCGCTTGCGCTGCCAGTTCGCGTAGCCGAGCGCCCGCTTGAGGTTCCAGTGGCTCGGGCCGAAGGCGGGCAGCGGGCCGAGGTGGATGTCGGTCAGTTGCGCCAGTCGGAACCTGCCATTTGCATCTGTCATGGTATCGCGCCGTGCCTCTGCTAACCGGCTGTAAAGCCCCTCCTTGCCAAACCCTGCCGAACCACGCAAACAGCCCACGCCCGACAGCCTACGCACGGAGCACTCGGTTGGCCCGCAAACCGCTGGCACTCTACGTCCTTCAACCTTACTGGCGCATGGTGCGGAGCCTGACGCTCGGCACCCAGGGCGTAGTGCTCGATGCGGCGGGGCGCGTGCTGTTGATCCGCCATACGTACCGCCCCGGCTGGCACTTTCCTGGGGGTGGCGTCGAGCGCAACGAGACCGTCAGAACCGCGCTCGCACGTGAACTCGAGGAGGAAGCCGGCATAATGCTCGACGGAGAACCGGTCCTGCATGGATTGTTCGAGAATTTTCGGTCGTTTCCCAACGATCATATCGCGCTGTACGTGGTGCGCGGGTGGCGCCAGCCGGCGGTGCCGTCGCCGAACAGCGAGATCGCCGAGCAGGGGTTCTTCGCGCGCGATGCACTGCCCGAGGGCACGATCGCGCCGGTGAAGCGACGGCTGACCGAGATACTCGATGGCGCGGAACGGTCGGAATCCTGGTGAGAGCCCCTTCGCTCCGCCTACTGGGCGAGCACTTCAACGAGCAGGTTGTCGCCTGAGTTGATGGCGAACTCGCGCTGGTACATGCGGCCGGCCGAGGTCGCAGAGACGGTGTAGGTGCCCGGCGCCAGCATGTGCGACGGCAGCGCCCCGGCGGTTTCCTTCACGATGCCACCCGAGCCGGCGAGGATGACCCACTGGGTGTCGGCGATCGCCTCGCCTCCAGGGCGCTCGGCGAGCTTGAATGTGACGCGGGCCGCCTGGTGCGTCACCTGCACCTCGGACAGCTTGCCGGCTTCCACAGTTACCTCGCTCTTGACCATCGCGTTCGCGTCGCCGAGCCGCGAGACGAGCTGATAGATGCCGGCATTGAGGCGGACGATGCGTCCCGGCTTGAGGCCGCCGACGATCCGTATGCGCTCGCCCGTCGCGTCGCGTTCCTCCGACAGGATGTCGTAGGCGAGGCTGTCGCGAGCCGCGGTGCCCGTGCCGGCGATGGTGGCGGTCACTCTGAGGCCCCCGGCATTGAGTACCAGTGTCGCCTTTTCGACAGCACCGGCGCCGACTTCCATCCGCTGTGTGATGTAGGCGCGTCCCAGACTGGCCACGACCAGATAGCTGCCCGCCGGCAGCGTCACAGTCGGCTCGGGCACGCGCTCGGTGGCGACCAGCGCCGGTCTTGCACCGCGCTGGATCGCGTAAATGCGCCAGACGACACCGGTTGCTATGCGATTACCGTCGCGGGTCAACTGCACCGAGAGCTGCACGCGCCCGGAACCGGTACCGACGGGCGCGCCTTTCGCAACCGGCGGTGCTGCCGGCGGTGTCACGACTATGGTGCCGGCGAACGGCGGCGGCACCTTGGCCGGTGGCGCGGCGGCGCCCGGCGTCGGCAGGCCCGGGGGCGGTGCGGCCGGCGGACTCTGCGGGCTTTCTGTGATCGTTCCGCGGATCGAAATCCCGGGTACGCCCGATGATTGTTGCGCGAAAGCCGCCTGCGCCGCCGCGGCGAGGAGAGTGATCAGTCCTGCCGCAATCAGCCAGGCATGACTTGCCCGGCCTAGGGCTCGGCCCTGCATCGGTCCAGCGCCGAGGCGCCGCCGGCCACGTGGCTCGTCGATGATCATGGTCATGTCGGGCGCCACTAAGCAGACGAATCGCGGCGGGACAACGGCTGGCGGGCCGATCAGTCTGTGAAGTCTTCAGTGCGATAAGTCGACGACGCGCCGCTCGCCTGCCGCGACCACCACCCGTGCCTCGTGCTCCATCGAGCCGGCGCCGGCTCGAACGGAATAGCTGCCCGGCGCGAGCAGCGCTGGACGTGGTGCCCGCCCGGCCGCCCGCCAGACGAGTGCTCCTGCTGTGTCCCTGACCTCGACGAACGTGACGGTACCGCGCGCTTTGGCCGGGTCGACAGGGGGCACGACGGTGATTTCGCCGGCCTGCAACTCGAGCAGCACGGCCCGCCGATCTCCCGCGCCGACCACGGTCGTCGCCGTTGCAGCGAGGTTCTGTCCCGGGATGCGCGCCTCGACCAGCCAGGCCCCGGGGCCGACCCGAAACGTGTCGGCGGCGACATGGGCTTCGAGCCGGCGGTCGTCTCTGCCGGGCGCCGCCTGGCGAGGCGTGACGGTGACCAGGACCGAGTGATCGACACCGAGCGTGGCGCCGCCGAGCGTGACGCGCGCCTCGATCGTGGCGGGTGCAAGATCGAGTGTTCGGCGCACCTGCTCGCCCGGCGCCACCGTCACCAACTGGCTCGCCGCGACGACGCCCGCCCGCGCCGACACGGTGTAGCTGCCGGCCGGCAGCAGGAACCGGGCCGCAGGTGCCGCGCTCCGCGCGATTTCCACCGGTGGCTCGCCGACCTTCGGAGCATCGCTGGAAACGACCAGGATAGGCGGACGCGCGAGCGGCGTGGCCGGCGTGCTCAGCATCAGGGTCAGTTCCCCACCGGCAAGCGCCACCGCCACCTGCTGCACCTCACCGCGTACAATGTCGATGGCCTGACGGTGGCGAATCAGTCCGGCGATTATCTCGATTTCATACCGGCCCGGCGCGATCGCCAGCGGGGCGGCCGGCACCGGTCCGGCGTAGAGCGGCGCGCCGGATGCGTCCCCTGTAAGGGAGCGAAGGACGATCTGCGCCTCTTCGAGCGGCGGCTCGGGCGAGAGCCCAAGGCCGATTGCGAGCCGGAGCAGTCCGGCGTCGAGGTCCACAACGATCCGGCTTTCGCGATCTTTTGCGATGTCCGCCTCGACGCTCTTGGACACCAGGCCGGCATGCGCGGTGAACCGGTAGCGGCCCGGCTTCAGCGCGAGGTGCGTCATTGCGTCAGCGTGGGCTGTCGTGTTTGCCGGCGCCTGACCATCGCCATCGAGCCGTGCCACGGTCCATCGCACGTCCGCTGCCAGGGCCGGACCGGGATTCTTGACGACGGCTGCGAGTCGCGCTCCGGCCGGGCCGTCGACTGCCGTGACCCCGGCAACAAGCGAAGTGGCGCCTATCGTCGGTGTGCTTGCGGGCACTGGGTCGCGACGGGCCGGTGGTCTTGCTGCAACGGGGCGGGGGGGCGCGACGGGGCCGGTAGCGAGTGCAACCGTCTCGGTGATCGCCCTCGTCAGGTCGGACTCGGTATCGACGGTGAAGCGTCGGCCGTGGGTGCGCGAGGTGACGCAGGCGAGGGCGTCCTGCTCCTCCGGTTTCAAACCGATGCCGACTGCGTGGACGACGAGATCCGGATCGGCGGCGTGGATCTCCTCGATGGCGGCGCAAGGGTCGCGGTTGCAATTGTCGGCGCCGTCGTGGATGACCAGGATAGTGCGCGGCCCTTTGATAGATGCGAGCGCCTTCGCCGCGTTCTCGAGCCCGAGCACCAATGGGCCGCGCCCGCGCGGATTGAGCTTTTCGAGCGGTACGATCACCGTCGCCTCGCTGTAGGGCGCGATGGGGACCTGCATCTCCGCGCCGCCACAGTCGCGCCCCTGGCCGCCGAATACCGCTAATCCGACGGCCACGCGGCCTGCGGATCCGGCCAACGCCTGGCGGAGCGCCTCGCGGGCGAGTGCGTGCTTTGGCGGCTTCGCACCCGCAAGGTTACCCCACATCGAGCCCGAGGCATCCAGCACGACGGCGAGTGACGCCGTCTCGCCGTGCGCGACCGACGGACCTGCCAGAGCCGTTGCCAGGAGCACTGCCAGGACGCGTGCCATTCCGAGGGGTGCTTCTCGCCGCATTGCCTTGATTCCATCTGTCGACTGCAAGTGGGCGAAGCCCGCACGCCCGCCGCGATTGTAGCTGAAGCCGAATTGCGATAGCGAGAGCCCCACGGCAAGGTCCTCGACAGCGTCGTGGAGATCGCATGACGACGACACACTCCCCACTCCGTTCGCCGGAGATGCTGGCATTGCTCGGCGCCCGCCGCTCGGCGAAGCCGGCCCTGCTATCGGAGCCCGGTCCGACCGCTGGCGAACTCGAGCGGATGTTGACCGTCGCCGCGCGCGTGCCCGACCACAAGAAGCTGGTGCCGTGGCGGTTCATCGTTTTCGAGGGCGAAGCGCGCCGTGCGTTCGGTGAGGTGCTTGCCGAGGTCTGCGCACAGGAGGAGAGCGAGCCGTCGGATGTGCGGCTTGCCACCGAGCGGGGCCGTTTCCTGCAGGCGCCGCTGGTCGTCGGAGTGATCTCGCGGGCGGTCGAGACCCCCGGCGCGCCGGAGTGGGAGCAGATCCTTTCGGCTGGCGCCGCAGCCTTCAACCTGTGCCTTGCCGCCAACGCGATGGGTTATGCCACCTGCTGGCTGACGCAATGGTATTCCTACAGCAACGGGGTACGTTCGGCACTCGGCCTCGCCGTCAACGAACGGATCGTCGGCTTCGTCTATGTCGGCACCGCCACGGAGTGTCAGCCGGATCGCGAACGGCCATCGCTTGCCGACATCGTCACGCGCTATCCGGGCTGAGCAAGCGGGCCACACTCCATCTGAGCGCCGAATACGTCAATACCATCACGAGGTCGCGGCATGTTCTACGACGCCATCGCCAACCGACACGGTCTGCGCCACGATCCGTTCAAGGCACTGATCGTGCCTCGCCCGATCGGCTGGATTTCAACGGTCTCGGCAGCTGGCATCTGCAACCTTGCGCCCTACAGCTTCTTCAACGCCATGAGCGAGAAGCCGGCCTACGTGATGTTCGGCTCGGCGGGCATCAAGGACAGCCTGGCCAACATCGAGGAAACGGGTGAGTTCGTCTGCTCCCTCGCCACGCACGATCTACGCACGCACATGAACATGTCGTCGGCAGCGGTGCCCCGCGATGTCGATGAGTTTCCGATCGCCGGACTGACGGCGGTCCGCTGCGAACTCGTCAAGCCGCCGCGCGTCAAAGAGGCTCCGGCTGCGTTCGAGTGCCGCCACTGGAAGACGATCGCGCTCCCACCGGCTGTAGCGGGCGGACCTGCGGGCTATCATCTGGTCATTGGCCTCGTCGTCGGCGTCCACATCGACGACCGGTTCATTCGGGACGGCCGCGTCGACACCGGCGCCATGCAACCCATCGCGCGGCTCGGATACATGGACTATGCAACCGTCACGCCCGAGACGATATTTTCGATCGACCGGCCGCGTGTCGATGCCGCAGGCCGCGTGATCGCGAACCCCGACTGATGCGTTGGCTCAGCGAGCCGGCACGGCGGGTTCGACCCTGATGTGGGAGACTTCCGAGCCGGTCGCCAGATCGATGAGCTTGATGCCGGCGCCGGTCGGCCCTTCGTAGTGTACGGCGAGCCGCCCTCCGTCGAGCGCGATGTGGCGCACGCTCGCACCGGCCGGCAGCGCGAGGCGGGCGGCCGCGACGGGCATCGCGACGGCGCGAGACGTGTCTCCGGGCTTCGGCTTGCCGGCGAGATAGAAGATGCGGCCGATGATGACGAGAATGCCGATGACGATCAGCGCGCCCATGACGACAATGGCGACCTTGAGCGCCTTCACCTGTCCCGCAGACAGCGGGCCGGTGTCGGCCGCGCTCGTTTCGGCCGCGGCGGTGGTTGGGCGGTCGGTCATGCCGGTTCTCCAGTGGCTCGTGGGCTCTGATGCCGGCAGTGGCGGGCGGGGTCAAGGGTACGCAGACCTTGCCTGCGTCGCCGGAGGCAGGAAATGAGCGGCAAAGCCGATTGCTGCGATGGGCACGACGCCGACCCGGTCGCGGGCGAGGACGGCGCGGCAACGCGCCATGTGGAGACCGACGTGCCCGCCTCGGCAGCCGGTGAGCGGCTCGACCGACACCTCGCGGCGGTGCTTGCCGACACGAGCCGCGCACGGGTCCAGGCAATGGTCCGAGAGGGCCTCGTGCGTCTCGACGGGCACTGCGTGAAAGACCCTGGCCGGCGCCTCAAGGCGGGCGAGACGATCCGCGCGACGCTGAGACGCGCGCTTCCGGCCGAGCCTGCGGGCGAGGTCATACCCCTCGCCGTCGTCTACGAGGACGCCCACCTGATCGTCATCGACAAGCCGGCAGGGCTCGTCGTCCACCCCGCGCCCGGCCATGCCGCCGGCACGCTGGTCAACGCGCTGATTGCTCATTGCGGCGACAGTCTGTCGGGAATCGGCGGCGTTCGCCGTCCCGGAATCGTGCATCGCCTCGACAAGGATACCAGCGGCCTGATGGTGGTCGCCAAATCCGATGCCGCCCATCACGAACTCGCCGCCCAGTTCGCCGCGCACGGCGCGGACGGGCGGCTCAAGCGAGAGTATGTCGCGGTCGTGTGGGGCGCGCCGGCTAGGCCAGCGGGGACAATCGATCTGCCGCTGACCCGGGCTGCGGTCAACCGGACGAAGATCGCCGTCGCGCGCGGTGACGATGGTAGGCGCGCGGTGACCCACTACCGCGTTGAGGCCCTGTACGGGGCAGCGCCGGAAGCGACTGGCGAGCGGACCAGACGGCGGATGGGCAGGTCACACCCCGGCGCGCCGGCAGAGCCCCTTGCCGCGCTGGTGCGGCTTTCGCTGGAAACGGGCCGAACCCACCAGATCCGCGTTCATATGGCTGCACTCGGCCATCCGCTGCTCGGCGACGGCGTCTACGGGGCAGGCTTTGCCACGCGGGCGGGCCGTCTCCACGCCAGCGCCGCCGCCGCACTGGCGGGCCTCGGGCGGCAGGCGCTGCATGCAACCGTGCTCGGCTTCGAGCATCCGTTGACGGGCGAGCCCTTGAGTTTCGAGAGCCCGCCACCAGCCGACCTGGCGCAATTGATGGCCGCGCTCGCCGACGATAACCCCGCGTAACGCGGGGTTGATCGTATCCAAAATCGCCTGACGTCCGCGATTTGTGCACCTGTGGCCCCGCGCGCACTCGGATCACACAGTCGGCCGGACGAGAGCGCCAGCGCAGGACATGATATCATGTGGGTGGTGTCGGTGATCGGGGCCTGGCCTTCCGACGCGCCTCTCACTCTCACTGATCGACGGAATGGATCGGATCGAACCGTTCAATCGTTTCAAGCGACAGAGGCGGAGGCGAGAGGTTTGCCGATCCTGCCAGGAGCAACATCTCAAATCGGTACACGGAGATGTATGGAGGTCACGGCGATGTGAGTTCTGCCTTTCCCATCTGACACCGTTGTAATTGGTTGTCGGCTGGCGAATGCACTAAGCGTCATATTCAGGCCGAGCGCCGCAAGAGCGCGGGCCATCATGGGCAGGAGCCGGCAGGCTCCGAGACGAGCGAGGTGGCATCATGGCTGCTAGATCAGTTCCGATCATCGCCGACGGTTCAGGCGGGCTTGCGCGCTATCTTGAGGAAATCCGCAAGTTTCCTATGCTCGAGCCGGACCGCGAGTACATGCTGGCCAAGCGCTGGCAGGAGCATGGCGATTCCGATGCCGCCCAGGTACTGGTGACCTCGCACCTCAGGCTCGTCGCGCGCATCGCCATGGGCTATCGTGGTTACGGCCTGCCGATCGGCGAGGTCATCTCCGAGGGTAACGTCGGCCTCATGCAGGCGGTGAAGCGCTTCGAGCCCGACAAGGGGTTCCGGCTCGCCACCTACGCGATGTGGTGGATCCGAGCCTCCATACAGGAGTACATCCTGCGCTCGTGGAGCCTCGTGAAGATGGGCACGACGGCGGCTCAGAAGAAGCTGTTCTTCAATTTGCGCAGGACCAAAGGCCAGTTGCAGGCGCTCGAGGAGGGCGACCTGAAGCCCGAGAACGTCAAGGCGATCGCGAAAAGCTCGGCGTCACCGAGGACGAGGTCGTCCAGATGAATCGGCGACTTGGCGGCGACGCTTCGCTCAACGCACCGGTGCGCGCCGACCAGGAGTCGGGCGAGTGGCAGGATTGGCTGGTCGACGACGAGCCCGACCAGGAACAGCGCTTGGTCGAAAGCGAGGAATTGGCACATCGGCGCGAAATGCTGTCTTCGGCGCTGGCCTCCCTCAATGACCGGGAGCGCCGGATCTTCGAGGCACGCCGCCTCGCCGAAGACCCCATGACGCTCGAGGATCTTTCGTCCGAGTTTGGCGTGAGCCGCGAGCGCATCCGCCAGATCGAGGTGCGTGCGTTCGAGAAGGTGCAGAGCGCGGTCCGGACCTCGGCGCGGGCCGCCGGAATGGCGGAGGCCGAATAGCGGCGGTTAAGCCGGCCCATGCTGCTGATCGTGGCGCCGGCCGGCCGCTGCAAGGCTCAGGTAGAGCGCGTCCGTTCAGCATCAGTGCCGGCGCAATGCTGCGCTGCACCTGATTTGACGACGCCGCTCTGTCACGAGAATCGCTTAGCTTTTCGGCCGTGGCTCGAGTTCGGAGCGAGGTCCGGGCACCTGTGGTGTCGGGGCCTCAGGGGGGCGTGTCAGCCAACAAGGCGATAGCTTGTCTGAGCGATCGTTGAGCATGACCCGTGATCTTCGCTGCCAGAGCGGTGCGCGAGGCGGACTTGGATGGGACCGCCGGAATCAGCGTTCGCCTGAGCCACATGCGCCGCATGTCGGCGCTCCTATCCTGGACCGTCACACCCTGCCGACCGTGCCGCGTGTCGTGTCGCCCCGGCTTGCAAAAAGAACGGGGCGCGCCGTCGCGCGCGCGGGTGGGGCGAGGCTCGCCTCGCCGGTGTGGCTTCGACGCGACGATGGGGTGGCCCATGAAAATGCATCGTCTACCAGGGTCCGTCAGTAACTTCGGTGCCGTGCGTAGATCGGGGCGGCAGGCACGCCGCCGTGCGGACGAAGGGGGGCTCGTCCTCCTCTGGCGTCTCAAACACCGCTATCCGCCATGTATCATGTGAGTGGGCCATAGCCGGCTGCGTCAACGCCTGACGCCGTCGGCCAGAAAAGCGAGGGACCGGCGCCTTCATGAGTGGGAAGGTAGCCGGTCCTTCCTTTTCCGGTTCACTGTCCTGGACCTTCTCCTTGTGCGCCGGAGACTGCGTCGATCACAGACGGTCACATCTGCGTAATGCGCACGTTGCGGCCTTCGTCGCGATCGCGCGAGGCACTAGACATCATGCGACCACGTCCATCGGACAAAAGGGAGTGCTCGCATGGCATGCGCCGCCAGCCGTTTCGTAGGTCCACTCGCCGCCGCCATCATGATGACAGCGCTCCCCGTCGTACCTACCCCCGCGGCATCGGCCGAGGCGCTCGAGGTGCTGGAGAGCCGCTTTCCTGTTAAGGAGACGCTTGACCGTCTCGCAGCTGAGCTTCAGAAGCGCGGTATCAAGGTCGCCGCCCGCATCGATCATGCCGCTGGAGCCAAAGCCGCCGGCTTGGCCCTCCCTCCGACCGAGGTGCTGATCTTCGGCAACCCGAAGCTCGGCACGCCACTGATGCAGGCAAGTCCGACCGTCGCCATCGATCTGCCGATGAAGGTCCTCGCCTGGCAGGGCGCCGACGGCAAAGTGCGGGTTGGCTACACGGCGCCGCAGTCGCTCGCCCGACGCCATGGTATCGACGGACGCGATGAGATCGTGGCAACCATGTCGAAGGCTCTGGCCGGACTGACGAAGGCGGCCGCCGGCAACTGAGCGACCGTTGCGACTCACAGTGCGGGCGACGCGCTGTGCGAAGGTGTGACATCCGGCCATTACATTTGTCGGAGAACAGGCTTCACAGCGCCGGCTGGCACTGCTATAGGCCTCCTGTGCGTTGCCGCTCACTGGGCGGTGACGTGTGCCGAGCCGCCGGGCCGGCATACGACGCACACCCCAGCCTCATCCGGTTCCCGCGCGTGCGGGGCCGCGCAAGCGGCGGGGCAATGCTTTGGTGACGCGGGGTGGAGCAGCCCGGTAGCTCGTCAGGCTCATAACCTGAAGGTCGTCAGTTCAAATCTGGCCCCCGCAACCAAGGTCTCGCTGCCGCACGATGCGACTGAGGATCCTCCTGATCGATTGTTGGAGCGAATGGCCTTGCCAGGGTTGGTTGCGCCGCAAGCCGGCATATGCGCCACCTGACCGGATCGGGCGGCTCGCACGCGTCGCCACCAGCCGCAATCAAATCGCCGGCGCCCTGGCGAACCCTTTCCCTACGATCGGTCCGGTCGGCCTGCCCGTCGGCGATCCGCCTGCCGGCTCAAGTGTGATCTCGTAAAGCTGGTCGGGCTTCGGCGCCGGTAGCGGGGGACCCTCGAGGGTGGTTGCCGTCACCGCCGGCATCAAGCCCATCGACACCGGACCTGTTGCCGGATCGGGCAGCGTCCAGACCTGAAGCGTGCGGCCCGTCGGCACCTCGATGCGGCCGAGCGGCACGACGCGGATGCGCTGGCCGGCGTAGGCCTCGACGATGGACACCGGCTTCGCCTCGGCATTTAGCAGCACCACCACGAGACGTGGCGGCGCCGGCCAGAGCGTTGCCCACACGGCACCCGCCGCGAGCGCCGCGACTAGGCTCGCAGCCGCAAATCCCCACCAGAACCCGCCACCGCTGATTCCACCGCGTGCAGTCGACGTCTCTGATCGGGCGGCACGGCGCGCAGCGAGACTGGCGACGCGCGGTTGTTCGCCCAATCCGGCCTCGATGCGCGGCCAGAGGCCGGACGACGGAGTAACCGGCGCGGCTGCCACGTCCAACTCGAGGAAGCGCTCGCGCGCGGCCTTCAGTGCTGCCGCAGCGACCGGCTCCGCGGCACAGCGCGCCTCGAACGCGCCGGCGGACACGTCGTCCATCAGGCCTGCGGCATAGGTGGCCGCCAGCAGGTCGAGATCGTCCAAACTATCGTCGGCGCCGCTCATGCCATGCAGTCCTTCAGGGCAGCGAGCCCGCGTTTGACCCACGACTTCGCCGTTCCGAGCGGAACGCCGAGCCGCCCCGCGATCTCGCCGTGCGAGAAGCCGGTGACGTAGGCGAGCAGCACGCTCTCGCGCTTCTGCGGCTCGAGCCGCTCGAGGCAGGCGCGCAGCCGGCTGCCGGTGGCCAATTGCTCGACGGCATCGGTGATCACCACGTCGACCGCGACCTCCGGCGCGAGATCGATGGCGTCCGAAAGTACCTCGCGGCGGCCGTCGCGGATCACGTTGAGCGCGCGGTTGCGCACGATGGTGTAGATCCAGGCACGCGCCGAGCCGAGCGCTGGATCGAACGTTGCCGCCCGCTGCCAGATCGCGACGAAGGCGTCCTGCACGACGTCCTCGGCCTGCTCACGCCGGCGCACGATTCGTTGCGCGACCGCGATCAGCCGGCCCGCCTCCTCGTCGTAGAGGCGGCTGAGTGCGGCCCGCTCGCCGTTGGCGCAGGCGCTGATCGCGCCCGCATAGTCGAACATGCTGCCTGTCCCCGTGTTCGTTCGGTCCACATCTGCGAACCTGATGATACACGCCGCCTGCCGGTTTGGATGCACCCGACGCCATAGCGATTTCGTGTTCGCCGGCGGCGCATCCGGAGTCGCCTCGTGACGGGTTCCCTGAAAGCAGCCGGTCGGGTACTCGCGGTTTCCCTCCCGAAGCTTCCCCCGGTGCGACACCCGTCCGGCTGCATCCGCGAAACAATCAACCGGAGACACGTTTCGATGAAACCGCAGATCCTCGCCATTCTGATCGCCGGCGGCCTCACGCTCGGCGCCACCGGCGCCCGCGCCGCCGACGCCATCGCCCTCGTCGGCGACGACATGCTGGTGCCGGTCGACCTCGCTACGGCGAAGACGGGCACGCCGGTGAAGGTGACGGGCGTCGGCCGCCTGCTCGGCATCGACGTGCGACCATCCAACAAGATGCTTTACGGCGTGGCCACCGACGGCACGATTGTCACCATCGACCAGAAGACCGGCAAGGCGAAGAAGGTTGCCAAGCTCGACACCATGCTGCCGGGCGCCCCGAAGTGGGCGATCGTCGACTTCAATCCGGCCGCCGACAAGCTGCGCTTCATGGGCAGCGACGGCACCAATCTCAGGGCTGACGTCGACAGCGGCAAGGTCACGAAGGACGGCAGCCTCGCCTTCGAAAAGGGCGACATGCACCACGGCGAGAGGCCGGCGGTGGTCGCTGCCGCCTATACAAATTCGCATGGCAAGCCGAAGACGACGGCCATGTACGACATCGATGCCACCATTGGCGCGCTGATCCGCCAGACGAAACCCAACGACGGCACCCTTAAGGCGGTCGGCAAGCTCGGCATCGCCAAAGCCGGCACCTATGCGCTCGACGTGGCGAGCACGGCGGACGGCGCGAACACCGCTTGGCTGGCCGCCGACAATGCCATCTACAAGGTGGCGCTCGACAGCGGCAAGGCGACCATGACCGGCAAGGTGTCCGGTATCGAGGGCACGATCCGTGACATCGCGGTGCTGGCGAACTGATCCGTTCGGCAGTGGGGCGAGGCGTCGGATCGCGAGGTCCGGCGCCTCGATGCGTCCACAGCGCGGCTTGATCCTGCGCACCGCATCGGCCACCTATAGGGCGGTGTGCCGGCGGCCGCGCCGGTAAAGGAGCCCCGATGGTCACGATCTACGACAACCGCCCGCCGGACACCGGTGTTGAGCCGTCCACCACCGGGACGCCGCGGCCGCGACATCCGGAGAAGGCCGGCCGGCCCGACACGCCCGTCCAGCGCAAGCCTGCCTGGATCCGCGTCAAGGCGCCGGGCTCACCGGTCTATGCGGAAACGCGCCAGATCGTGCACGGCCACGGTCTGAACACGGTCTGCGAGGAGGCGGGCTGCCCCAACATCGGCGAGTGCTGGTCGAAGCGCCATGCGACCATGATGATCATGGGGGATACCTGCACGCGCGCGTGCTCGTTCTGCAATGTCAAGACGGGAATGCCCGGTCCGCTCGACCTCGACGAGCCGAGGAAGGTGGCGGACGCGGTGGCGAAGCTCGGCCTCAAGCACGTCGTGATCACCTCGGTCGACCGGGACGACCTCGCCGACGGCGGGGCGGCCCACTTCGCGGCCGTGATCGGAGCGATTCGGCGCGCGACACAGCAGACGACGATCGAGATTCTGACACCCGACTTCCTCAGGAAGCCGGGCGCGCTCGAGGTGGTCGTCGCGGCCCGGCCCGACGTATTCAACCACAATCTCGAAACGGTGCCGCGCCAATATCTGGCGATCCGCCCTGGCGCCCGCTATTTCCACTCGCTGCGCCTGCTCCAGCGCGTCAAGGAACTGGACGCGTCGATGTTCACCAAATCGGGCATCATGGTCGGCCTCGGCGAGGAACGCGAGGAAGTGCTGCAATTGATGGACGACTTGAGGACGGCCGACGTCGATTTCCTGACGATCGGCCAGTACCTGCAGCCGACCCGCAAACACGCCGAGGTGAAGCGCTACGTGACGCCAGAGGAGTTCCAGTCGTACGCTCGCATCGCCCGTACAAAGGGCTTCCTGCTCGTCTCATCCAGTCCGTTGACGCGCTCGAGCTACCACGCCGACGAGGACTTCGCGAAGCTGAAGGCGGCGCGGGGCCCGCACTAGAGGACGGGTCGGACCGCTACCGGCATTCACCGCAACATCCCGCCGCAGTCCTCTGGCAACAGGCGCTCCATGACATCAACGCACGACGTGCTCGCGTCCCTCCGCGACGACCCCTCGCTCGCCAGCCTCGCCCGTTCGCTCGACGTTTATTACGGCGATCCGGCGCGCGATGCCGCCATGGACCGGCTCTACGCCGGCTTCGTGAAGGCCGGTGATCTCGCCTTCGATATCGGCAGCCACGTCGGCGACCGCATCGGTGCCTTCCGGCGGCTCGGAGCCCGCGTCGTCGCGCTCGAGCCGCAGCCCGACTGCGCGCGCGTCATCCGCGCGCTCTATGCAGGCGACGGCGATGTCACGCTCGTCGAGAGAGCCTGCGGTCCGAAACCCGGCCGCCTGACGCTGCATGTCAATTCTGCCAACCCGACCGTCACCACCGCCTCGGCCGACTTCGTGCGCGCAGCCGATGGCGCAGGTGGCTGGGAGGGCCAGGTCTGGGACCGCGCCATCGAGGTGGAGGTGACGACGCTCGACGCGCTGATCGCTGCGCACGGCCCTCCGGCGTTCATCAAGATCGACGTGGAGGGCTTCGAGGCCGACGTACTCGCCGGCCTGTCGCAGCAGGTGCCGTCGCTCTCCTTCGAGTTCACCACCATCCAGCGCGAGGTCGCGGCGGACTGCATCCGCCGCATCGCTGCGCTCGGCGCCTACCGCTTCAACGTCGCACTGGGCGAGAGCCAGAAGTTCACCTTCGGCGAGCCCGTCGATGCTGCCGCCATGAGCGCCCATATCGCCGGTTTGCCGCACGCCGCGAACTCTGGAGACGTCTATGCGTTTCTCGGCTGAGCCCGTCGCCCGCGCCGCTGCGATCGCGCTCGTGGGCATCGCGGCCCTGGGCCTTACCATGACAGTCGCGTCCGCAGCCGAGCCGCTCGCCGTTACGGTCGAGAACCGTTCCGAGCCGGTGCTTTGCGCCGAAAAGGACAACGTGACGCTGGCGCTCTCGTCCGATCGGGTCGCTCGGTTCCGCGTCGAGGCGACGCATCCCGCTTATCTCGGCGCTCTGCAGAAGGACAGCTTCGCCGCCGACTGGACGGCCTGCGACATGTCGAAAGACCCGATTTTCCGCTCCGCCGTCACGACCACGACGCGTCGCACGCTCTACGAGGAGCCGGGCCTGTGGGTGGTCGGCTGGACGTTCCCGACCTACTGGCGGCCCTCGACGGCCAAGGTGCGCGTCGGCGGGAATACGTTCGAGGGCCTGCACCTCCTGCAGGTGTGGACCATCCGGCCGATGGGCGGGGAAGAGGTGCTCGTCGTCTATCCACAGGACGGCTACTGGCGCATACGTCCGAAGGCGCCCGAGGGCCGCGCGCCGACGGCGTTCGGCTCGTCTTTCCTGGTCGGCCCGGTGGAGCTGGCCGGACGGCCCGTCGTGCGCATTTCCGAGATCGCGTTCGATCCCGTGGCCCAGGCGTTCGACGTGGTGTTTGCGGCCGGCGGCAAGGCCCGATTGAAGCTCGCCGAGATGTCCCCGGACAGGACCGCTGTCGACGTGACGTTCGAGAGCCCGGTCGTCGGCGGCCCATTCGCCATGCTCAGGTCCATGTACGTGACCGAGGTCAACAACGACGTCGCCCGCGTCGCGGCGCGCAACGCAGCAGCGAAGGGCTGGCACGAGGGGGCGATCATGGAGTTCAAGGGGGGGCTGGCGAGTGAGCTGTGGGCCGGCCGCACCACACCGTCGCGCCACAATACTTCCTCGCCGGACATGGCGTTTCGCGGCTTCCAGCCGTAGGCGCGGGGTGCGCGCGGGCGCCAGCCGCCTGATCGAGGCCGCTCGGGCTGCGGCATGATCGCGTATCCCCAGCGCCGTCCTCGTGCGGCCTTGTACGTGACGCATGCAGCTGCAAGCTTGCAGCGAACAACGAAAACGAAAACGGGCGACAGGGGGCGAGCGCCGGCCTGCTGGCGTCGAGGGGGATCGACACGTGATGACCGCGATACCGGCGACAGCAACGGCGGCCAAGGCCGTGCGCGACTGGCGCCGCCTCCTGCAGCCTTACCGCTCGCCGAGACTCGCTCGTAGCGTATTCGAACTGGCCGTCACCTTGGTCCCGTTCGTATTGCTGTGGAGCGCCGCCTTCCTGGCACTTGAGGTGGGCTACTGGCTGACGCTGTTGTTGGTGGTCCCGGCCGCGATGTTCCTGGTCCGTCTGTTCCTGATCCAGCATGACTGCGGTCATAATGCCTTCTTCCGCAGCCGTGCCGTCAACGACTGGCTCGGGCGCACGCTCGGCGTGCTCACCATGACGCCTTATGGAGTCTGGAAGCACAGCCACGCCATGCACCACGCGACCGCCGGCAATCTTGATCAGCGCGGCATCGGCGATATCAAGACACTCACGGTCGCCGAGTATCGCGCCCTGTCGCCGCTGATGCGATTGAAATACCGTCTCTACCGACATCCGGTGATCATGTTCGCGCTCGGCCCGACGGCGCTGTTCCTCCTGTTACACCGTGTTCCACTCGGTCAGATGCGGCGCGGCTGGAGGCCATGGGCGAGTGCGATGGGCACTAACGTGGCCATTGCGGCGGTGGCGACAGGCATGATGACGTTGACCGGCATACAAGCGTTCCTGCTCGTCCATCTGCCGATCGTCGCGGTGGCTGCTTCGATGGGCGTATGGCTGTTCTATGTGCAGCACCAGTTCGAGGAGACGCATTGGAGCGCGCCGCCGCAGTGGTCGCACGACGAGGCCGCATTGCATGGCAGCTCGCATTACGATCTGCCGGGCGGATTGAAATGGCTGACTGCCTACATCGGCGTGCACCATGTGCATCACTTGGCCAGCCGCATTCCCTTCTACCGTCTGCCGGAGGTGCTGCGTGACTTTCCCGAGTTGCTCGACGTGCGGCGGATCACCGTCGCCGAGAGCCTCGCCTGTGTCCGGCTGAAGCTTTGGGACACGGAGCGGCAACGTCTCGTCACATTCGTCGAGGCGCAGGTCTGAGCGGTCATTCGCTCTCGTGCGACGAGAGGCAGCTCAATCCTTCGCCGCCGTGGTCAGCGCGAGGGCGTGCAGCACGCCGCCCATGCGGCCTTCCAGCGCCTTGTAGACCATCTGATGCTGCTGAACGCGGCTCTTGCCTTTGAATGCCGACGCGACGACGTGCGCGGCATAATGGTCGCCGTCGCCCGCGAGATCGCGGATCACCACGTCGGCATCGGGGAAGGCGGCCTTGATCAGGCGCTCGATTTCTCCGGCATCCATCGGCATCGGCGGGCAGGCTCCCTGTGCGCACCCGATCAGAGTACACGCTGGCGCGGCCCCGCTGCAAGCCGCGCGGGCGCGCTAGGACTGCTCAGTTCTTCAGCCGGTAGCCGGTCCTGAAGATCCACCAGATGCCGGCGAAACAGATGGCGAGGAACAACGTCGTCATTGCGAGGCTGAGCGCCACAGGCACATCGGCGACGCCATAGAAGCTCCAGCGGAACCCCGAGACGAGGTAGACGATCGGATTGGCGAGCACGATCGTCTGCCAGACCGGCGGCAGCATGTTCACGGAGTAGAAGGTGCCGCCGAGAAAAGTCAGCGGCATCAGGATCAGCATCGGCACCATCTGGAGCTTCTCGAAGCCGTCGGCCCAGATGCCGATGATGAAGCCGAGCATCGAGAAGGTGAGGGCCGTCAGCACCAGGAACACGAGCATCACCACAGGATGCTCGACGCGGATCGGTACGAACATGCTGGCGGTCGCGAGGATGAGCAAGCCCAGCAGCACCGATTTCGTCGCCGCCGCTCCGACGAACCCCATCACGATCTCGATCGCCGCGACGGGCGCCGAAAGCACCTCGTAGATGGTGCCTGAGAAGCGTGGCAGGTAGATGCCGAAGGCGGCATTCGACGTGCTCTCCGTCAACAGCAGCATCATGATGAGGCCGGGCACGATGAAAGCGCCGTAAGGTACGCCCTCGACCTCGGCGATACGCGAGCCGATCGCCCCTCCGAACACGATGAAATAGAGCGACGTCGACAGCACCGGCGAGACGATGCTCTGCAGCAATGTCCGCCGCCAGCGATGCATCTCGGAGCCGTAGATCGCGCCGACCGCGTGCCAGTTGAGCCCGCCAGTCATGATGCATTCCTCACGAGATCGACGAAGATGTCCTCGAGAGAGCTTTCGCGCGTGGTGAGGTCGGTGAACGCGATGCCTGCCGATCGCAGGTCCTCGATCAACCGCGTGATGCCCGTTCGCCCGGCCCGTGCGTCGTAGCTGTAGACGAGGCTCCGGCCGTCGTCCTCGAGCGCGAGCCCGTGGCGAGACAGACCCGGCGGGATCTCGTCAATGGTCTCGGCGAGGACCAGGACGAGTTGCTTCCTGCCGAGCTTGCGCATCAATTCCGCGGTCTCGTCGACCTCGACGATGCGCCCGCCGGTGATGACGCCGACGCGGTCGGCCATTTCCTCGGCCTCGGCGATGTAGTGAGTGGTCAGGATGATCGTCGTACCCGTGCGGGACAGCTCGCGCATCACCTCCCACATGCCGCGACGCAATTCCACATCGACGCCGGCCGTCGGCTCGTCGAGGAACAGCACCGCCGGCTCGTGCACCAGCGCCTTGGCGATCAGCACCCGCCGCTTCATGCCGCCGGACAGTGTCATGATGCGGTCGCGGCGCTTGTCCCAGAGAGCGAGGCTCTTCAGCACGCGCTCGACGGCGGCGTCGTCGCGCGGCTTGCCGAACAGGCCGCGGCTGAACGCGACCGTGCTCGCCACCTCGTCGAAGATGCCGACGGAGAGTTCCTGCGGCACGAGGCCGATGCGGGAGCGGGCTTCGCGGTAGTCACGCTGGATGTCGAAGCCGTCGACGGTCACCGTGCCTGCTGTCGGCCGAAGCAGTCCGCACACCAGCGAGATCAGCGTCGTCTTGCCGGCACCGTTGGGTCCGAGCAGCGCGAAGATCTCACCGCGCCGGATGTCGAGGTCGATGCCTTTCAACGCCTGGAGGCCGCTGTCGTAAGTCTTCGTCAATCCCCGGATGGCGATGATCGTGCCGGCGTTCGACGCGCGTACCCCGGCGGCCGGCCCGTCTCGTTCAAGCTGCAGCATGGGGCCTCGTGTGCGTCGCTGGCGCTCGTCGCGTTGAGCTGTTGCAGACATAGTGACATCGATGCCCGATTGCCAGCGTCGGCATTCGGTGCGGCTGGCAGCCAGCTAACGGGCGGGTATGGGCGTGGGTCGTGCAATCAAGGGTTGCTTTCTCATGAAACAAAATCCCGCCATGGAGTAATGGCAACGACCGGTGGACGGGCTGAGACTGTCAGACGGCGTTGCGTCTTGTGAAAAACCTGCGGGCACGGGGCTTTTCGGCGCCGATGTCGGGATCGCCCGGGCTGAATTTTCTGGACGAGCTTTTCGAGGGAGAGGGACATGCCGCAATTCAATCATCCGACCGATGAGCAGGGGTCGGAGTTCGGTGTTTCCACCTCGCCCGGTACTTCGATGTCTGTCGCCGACATCGCCGCACTGCGTGATTGGGTCGTAGACCTCGGCGCGCTTGAAGTCACTCAGTCGTTCAGATCGGCAATCATTTCACAACTTACCGATCAGGTTTCAGCTGCCGCCCGGGCCGGCGCGATCGCCGGGCCCGCGGTCGACGGGCCAGCGCCGTTGTCGGGACATCAGCTCGTCTCGTTCGACGGGGTCGAGATCATCTACGCCAGCCGAGGTCTGGATGCGATTGCGGTGCGTGTCGCGACTGCTCCGGTCGATGCCACGCCGCTGGTCCTTTCCGGCGATCAGCTGGCCTATTTCGACGGCGTCGAAACGATACTCGCCGACGGCACGCTCGGCCAGTCTGCGCTGATGCGTGACGCCGACGGAGAGGTCATCGCGTTCGACGAGTTCGGCGCGACCAGCGTGCGAATGCTGATCTCCAGCAGCGGCGCTTCAATCGTGCTCAACGGGGACGAGACCGACGATGCAGCGATCGCCGCCTTCACCGGTACGCTATCGGCCAACGGACAATTCGACATTGTCGTCGATTACTCGGGCCCCTCTCAATACCAGGCCGCATTCAGCACCGCCGCTGCGCGCTGGGCGCAGGTGATCGTCGGCGATATTCCCGACGTCAACGACGCGACCTACGGGTTCATCGACGATCTGCTGATCGATGCTTCGATCGTCGCCATCGACGGCGCGGGCGGTATCCTCGGTCAGGCCGGTCCCGATTGGGTCCGGGTACCGAGCTATCTCCCGTATCACGGGACCATGCAGTTCGACACCGCCGACGTCGCGAACATGTACGCGGGCGGCACCTGGACCAATGTCATCCTGCACGAGATGGGTCATGTCCTCGGCATCGGTACGCTCTGGGAGTACATGGGGCTCAAGGCCTCGGGCAGTTTCAACTATACGGGCGCCAATGCGCTAGCGGAGTACCGCTTGGTCAGCGGTCAGCCTGGCGCGACGGTGGTGCCTCTCGAGACGGGTGGTGGGCCGGGCACGGCCGGCGGGCACTGGTCGGAAGCCGTCTTCGATGCCGAATTGATGACCGGATATGTCGAGGCCTCGGGCGTCTCGATGCCACTGTCGACGGTGACCGTCGGCTCGTTGCACGACATGGGTTACACGGTCGACTACAACGCGGCTGATACCTTCGTGTTGCCTGGCGGCACACCACGGCCGGGTGGCGGCGGCGGAGGACCCGGTTCCCTCACCATTTCCGACGTCACCGTCACAGAGGGCGATTCAGGCACCAAGGTCGCGGCGTTTACCGTCACGCGCTCGGGCGGCAGCGGCATCTTCTCGGTCAACTACGCGACCGCCAACGGAACGGCGACGGCCGGCAGCGACTACGTGGCGGCCTCCGGGACCTTGAACTTCTCCACGAACCAGACGACGGCCACGATCAACGTCACCATCAACGGCGATACGACGAGCGAGGGCAACGAGACCTTCTTCGTCAACCTTTCGAATGCGACGGCCGGCGCGACGATCTCCGACAGCCAGGGCCTCGGCACCATTACCAATGACGATGGCGCCGCGCTTCCCGATCTGACGATCACCGCGGCCTCGCTCGATGACACCACGCTCGACAGCGGCCAGACCGTCACCGTGTCGTTCACCGTCGCCAACATCGGCGCTGCGGCCAGCGGTGATTTCGATGTCGGCTACTACATCTCGACCGACAACATCATAACGAGCGGCGATACTTTCATCGGCTACAACACGCTCTCGAGCCTCGCTGCAGGCGCGAACGCGACCTACAATGTGAATTTCTCAGCGCCGAGTCTGACACCAGGCGCCACCTACTATTTCGGCGTTCTCGCCGATGATCTCTCGGTTCTGACTGAGAGCAACGAGAGCAACAACGCGTCGTCGCCCATAGCCGTCACGTATAATAGTGCCAACCCTGGTTCGATCAGCATCGCCGACGTGTCGATCACGGAGGGCGATGCCGGCACCAAGGTCGCGACCTTCACGGTGACCCGCAGCGGCGGCACGGCGGCGTTCAACGTCAACTACGCGACGGCGAATGGCACGGCGACCGCGGGCAGCGACTACGTTGCGACGTCGGGCACGCTGGCGTTCGGCCAGAACATCAACACGCAGACGGTCTCCGTCACCATCAACGGCGACACGACGTTCGAGCCGAACGAGACGTTCTTCGTGAACCTCTCCGGCGGCACCAACGGCATCACGATCTCGGACAGCCAAGCGCAGGGCACGATCACCAACGACGACGCCGAGCCTGTGGGTTCGATCAGCATCGCCGACGTGTCGATCACGGAGGGCGATGCCGGCACCAAGGTCGCGACCTTCACGGTGACCCGCAGCGGCGGCACGGCGGCGTTCGCGGTAAACTACGCGACCGCCAACCATAGCGCCGTTTCGACGAGCGACTACGTCGCTACCTCCGGGACGCTCAACTTCGGCCAGGGCGTCGACACGCAAACCATCTCGGTGACGATCAACGGCGACACGACGTACGAGCAGGACGAAGCTTTCTTCGTCAACCTTTCTGGTGGCACCAACGGCGTCACGATCAGCGACGGTGCGGCGTTTGGCACGATTTTGAACGACGACGCGGAGCCTGTTGGCTCGATCAGCATCGCCGACGTGGCGATCACCGAGGGCAACAGCGGCACCAAGGTCGCCACCTTCACGGTCACGCGCACAGGCGGCACGGCGGCGTTTGCAGTCGACTATGCGACGTCGGACGGCACGGCGACCGCGGGCAGCGACTACGTTGCGAAATCGGGCACGCTGAACTTCAGCCAGTTCGCCACCGCGGTGACTGTCGCTGTCACCATAAACGGCGACCTCACGATCGAGGGCAACGAGACATTCTTCCTCGATCTTACGAACGCGACCAACGGTGTGGTGGTCGCTGACAGTCAGGCGAAGGGCACCATCACCAACGACGATCTGGTCGGCTCGGTCGCCATCGGCGATGTCAACGTGGTCGAGGGCGACAGCGGCACCGTCACGATGACGTTCACCGTCACTCGCAGCGGCGGCGCGGCGCCGTTCTCGGTGGACTACGCGACGGCCGACTTCTCGGCGACCTCGCCGTCCGACTACACCGCGACCTCCGGCACGCTGAGCTTCGCCCAGGGCCAGAACACCGCCACATTCACCGTTAACGCCAACGGCGATACCGTTGTCGAAGGGCGCGAGATCTTCCTGGTCAACCTTTCCGGCATCACCAATGGTGGCATCCTCGCGGACGGGCAGGCCCTTGGCAGCATCTCCAACGACGACAGCGTGGCGGCGACGGCTCCGTTCACGCCCAACGACGACGCACTCGTGGTGCCGTCGACCGGGGGAACCTGGCACGCCGGAGCTGGTGACGACCGGCCGGTCGGAACCAGCGGCTCCGACGTCATCTACGGCGATACCGGCAACGATATTCTCGACGGGCGCGGCGGCGCCGATACGCTCGATGGCGGCGACGGCAACGACGCGCTCATTTTCGACGCGACCGACACCTTGTTCGGTGGCGACGGGAACGACTACGCGGCGGTTGGCGGCTCGGCTGGGGTGGCGATGAGCTTCACGCCGGCCCAGAGCATCGAGACGGTCATCGGGGGCAGCGGCAATGACGTGTTCGACGCCTCGGCGATGAATTCCGGCATCACACTGCAGGGCCGTCTCGGCGCGGATCATCTCATCGGTGGCAGCGCTGGCGACCTGCTCGTCGGCGGCGCCGATTCCGACGTCGATACTCTCGACGGTGGCTCTGGCAACGACACTTTGTCATTCCGCACAGGCGACATCCTGATCGGCGGTGCGGGCAACGATACGGCCTCGGCCGACGACCCGGTCGGCGCCGGCATCTCGATCGTGCTCGCCGTCGGACACGGCATCGAGACGATCCTCGGTGCGGCGGGCAACGACGTGATCGATGCCAGCGCCTCGACCACCCGCGTGCTTCTGGAAGGGCGCGGCGGCGCCGATCTGCTGATCGGCGGCGCGCTCGGCGACCTGCTCTACTTCGATGCGGGCGACCAGCTGATCGGCGGCGGTGGCAACGACATCGCCACTGCTGTCGATCCCGCCAAGACCGGCACGTCGATGTTCATTCTCTCTGGCGTCGAGACCGTCTACGGCGGCGGCGGAGCCGACATCATAGACGCCTCGGCGACGACGGCGGCGAATCTCGACACACGCCTCAACGTGTTCGCGGGCGCCGGCAGCGATGTCGTGACGGGCGGATCGGCCAATGACAGCCTCTATGGTGGTGCCGATGCCGACACCTTGGATGGTGGTGCCGGCGACGACACGCTGTTCTTCACCACGGGCGACACGCTCATCGGAGGTGAGGGCAACGATAACGCCTACGCCGAGGAGATCACCGGCGCGAGCGTGGTGCTCGGCGCTGCGAGCGGCATCGAAGGCCTGTTCGGTCACGTCGGCGGCGACACGCTCGACGCGTCTGCAATGACCACACGTGTGTTCATGGACGGCCGGGGCGGCAACGACACCGTTGTCGGCGGCTCCGGCAGCGACCTAATGTTCGGCGGCTCCGGCAACGACGTACTGACCGGCAACGGTGGCGGCGATTTCTTCATGTTCGACGACAATTGGGGCCAGGACATCGTCACCGACTTCCAGGATGGCGTCGATCGTTTCGACCTCAGCCGCGTCGAAGGTCTCGAGTCCTTCACTCAGCTGGCGTTCACGCAGACCGGCGCCGACGTCGTCATCGCCATTGGCAACTCGTCGAACAACATCACTGTGCAGAACGCGCTCGTCGCCGAGTTCACGTCGGCGGATTTCTTCCTTTGAGAGCGGTGGGCAGGTAAGCATTGCACCGACAGAGCCTGACGCGGCTTCGCAAGCCGAAGAGCGGCAGCGACTCGGAGCGGGCGTCGCGGTTGACATCGCCGTTGGGCTCGTATCACCTCGTGCGGCTATCGCCATGAACGTGGGTGGCCTCGCCTGAGCTGCCGCGTGACTACAAAGAGCGAACGGTCGGCATGCTCATCCTGATCGACAATTACGACAGCTTCACCTACAACCTCGTCCACTACCTGGGCGAGTTGGGTGCGCCTTGCGAGGTCCATCGCAACGATCGGATCACGGCGGAGGACGTTCTCGCCTCCGGACCGAGGGCGATCGTGCTGTCACCCGGGCCGTGCACGCCGAACGAAGCCGGCGTTTGCCTGGACCTGATACGTCTCAACCAGGGGCGCATTCCGCTCCTCGGTGTCTGCCTCGGCCATCAGGCGATCGGCCAGGCCTACGGCGGCAAGGTGATCCGCGCGACCTTGCCCATGCACGGCAAGCTCTCGACGATCCGGCACCGCGCCGACGACAACGCCTTGTTTGCGGGCGTTCCGCCGAAGCTCGAAGTGACACGCTATCACTCACTTGTCGTCGAACGCGCGAGCCTGCCCGATTGTCTCGAGGTAACGGCCGAGACGTCGGACGGCCTGATCATGGCGTTGCAGCACCGCGCGCACCCGATCTACGGTGTCCAGTTCCATCCCGAGAGCATTGCCTCCGAGCACGGACACGACCTGCTCGCCAATTTCCTGTCGCTTGCCGGCATTCCGGTCAAGAAACGCAATTCCGCGAGAGCGGCGTGACATGGCCGGGCCACTCGACTGGCTGAAGAGGGTCGCGGGCTTCGATCGTGCCATGCCGGGCGCCGCGATTGCGGCATCGGCCGCCACGCCTGCAAGACTGGAGACAACCGCCGTGCCGCCGAACGTGCCCACACCCACGATGACGCCCGACCCGGACGCGCTCAAGCCCTACATCTCGCGTGCCCTCGACAGCGCGTTGCCTCAGGTCGAAGCCGAGGAGGCGTTCGACGTCATCATGTCGGGGCGCGCCACGCCCGCGCAGATCGGCGGCTTCCTGATGATCCTGCGGCTACGCGGCGAATCTATCGAGGAGATCACCGGCGCGGCGTCGATCATGCGCGCGAAATCCAAGAAGGTGCAGGCGCCGGCAGGTGCGATCGACATCGTCGGCACCGGTGGGGACGGCAAGGGTACGCTCAACATCTCGACGGCGGCCGCGATCGTCACCGCAAGCCTCGGCGTGCCGGTCGCCAAGCACGGCAACAAGGCACTGTCCTCCAAGTCGGGTGCAGCAGATGCGCTCGGTGCGCTCGGTGTCGACATCAACGCCGACGTGCCGGTGATCGAGCGCTGCCTCGCCGAAGCGGGTATCGGCTACATGAACGCCCCCAATCACCATGCCGCCATGCGCCACGTCATGCCGGCGCGTGTCGAGCTCGGCGTGCGCACCGTTTTCAATATCCTCGGCCCGCTCACCAACCCGGCTGGCGTGAAGCGCCAACTGACCGGCTGCTTCACCCAGCACCTGATCCGGCCGATGGCGGAGACGCTGCGCGCGCTCGGTTCCGAAGCAGCCTGGATCGTGCATGGCATGGACGGCACCGACGAGATCTCCATCGCCGGGCCGACCTACGTCGCCGCCCTCGAAGCCGGCAAGGTGACGCAATTCACGGTCAAGCCCGAGGAGGCCGGCCTGCCCGAGCACCCGTTCGGCCACATCCTGGGCGGCACCCCAGAGGAGAACACGGCCAAGATGCTGTCGCTGCTTGCCGGCGACACCTCGGAGCGATTGATGGCGTTCCGCCATGCCGTGCAACTCAACAGTGCGGCCGCGCTGCTCGTCGCCGGTCGTGCCGGCAACCTTGCGGACGGGGTGCGGCTCGCCGCAGCCGCGATCGACGACGCGCGCGCGCGCAGCACGCTCGAGATGCTGGTCAGGGTCTCGCGCGGCGGCTGATTGGCGTGCTTCTTGCTGGTTTGCCCCCCGATCTTTCTTCATGCGAGCGGAAAGGGACCGCCGATGCTCAGAGCCTTCATTATGGCCCGGTCAGCCGTACATTGCGCGATATTGCTCGCCGGCGTCTTGGTACTTTCGAGGTCGGTATTGTCGGCTGCTGCTGCCGACAAGCCGTCACGCGCCCTTGCCGTCGGCTGGTCCTACGATCATCCGACCCCGGGCAAGGCGGAGGAGATCGCGCTGTCCTATTGCAAGCGCAAGTGTCGCATCGTCATTGCCGTGCACGCCGCGTGTGCGGCGGTCGCTGTCGGTGCGGGCGGCGCCAGTGCCGCGAAATGGGCGGCCACCCGGGAAAAGGCCGAAGCCGAAGCCAAAGCTGCGTGCGGGCGCCACAGCGCGAATTGCAAGACGCGCGCATGGATGTGTAGTCCGAAGGGCTACGGCGCGATAGCGCTCGAGACGCCGGCGGATTGAGGCGGCTTCACGCGCGCTGCGGCGGACTGTAGAATTGCGATGCAATTTCGACACGTGGCTCGCGTAGACGACGAGAGCGCGTGGGCCGTTCGGCCGTGGGCATCGTGCCCTGGAGCGCGTGCGCATGCAACCTGGAGGGAGGCAATTCGATGTCACCTGCTGATACCGCCCTGGTCATGAAGGTTCTCGCCGGTGCCGCGATCCTGTTCGGTGTCGGCTTCATCGGCAATCTGTTGTCGTTCTCGAATCGGTTCGTGAATGCACTGGTGACGGCGCTGGTGTTCGCCGTGATCTACGGTGCACTCGTCTATTTCATCGACCGGTCGACACTACCGCCGGAACTTGCCAAGCTGAGCCAGCAGCAGTGGATCCAGATGATCGGCATGGCCGCGGTACTGGTCTTCGTGATCGACCTCGTCGCCAATATGATCTCGTTCTCTGGACGCTTCTCCAACGCTGTCATGACGGCCGTGGTGTTCGCAATCGTCTACGGCGGCGTGCTCTATCTGACCAAGATCGGTCGCATCGCCATTCCGGCCTGAGGCGCGCGGGAGCGATCAGTTGGTCACACGTCAGGCGCACCCCATCGCGACCGTCTCGCCATGTGTGCCGACGACGATCTGGCCGTCGGCCATGATCCAGCCGCGGTACATGCCGAGGGTATTGAACGGTGCGAGCACGCGGCCGGCCGCATCGACGGCGACGAGGCCGGCGCCGACTTTCTCAGCCGGCATCACCTCGTGGATGATCGTGCCGGTGGCGGTCTCGAGGTCGGCACCGGCGTAACGCATTCGGGCAACGATGTCATGACCGACGGCGTGGCGGATGAACGCTTCGCCCATCCCCGTGCATGAGACAGCGGCAATGCCGTTCACCGCGTAGGTGCCTGCGCCGATGATCGGGCTGTCGCCGACACGCCCCGTCGGCTTGTTGTTGTAACCGCCGGTGGAGGTGGCCGAAGCGAGAGCGCCGGTGCGGTCTCGCGCCACCGCGCCGACGGTGCCGTGCTTCTCGGCCTCGCTGGCAAGTCCGATGGTGCCCCGTACCGCCCGTTCCTTGAGGCTCTTCAGCGCGGCCACGCGGCGCTCGGTGGTGAAGTATCGATTGTCGACCATCGCCAGACCGGCGCTACGGGCGAAAGCGTCGGCAGCATCGGCCGCGATCAAAACGCAACCCGTGCGCTCCATCACGGCGCGTGCCGCCTTCACGGGATTGCGGATGCGTCGCACGGCGCAGACGCCGCCGGCCGCCATCGTCGACCCGTCCATGATCGATGCATCGAGTTCGTGGAAACCGTCCTCGTTGAGTGCGGCGCCATGGCCCGCATTGAAGTGAGGGCTGTCTTCCATGACGACGACTGCCGCCTCGACCGCGTCGATGGAGCTGCCGCCTGCGACGAGCACCGCCCAGCCGGCCTTGAGCGAGGCTGCCAGATGCGCCCGTGCCTCGGCCCACGCCGCGTCACTCAGCGCAGCCCGCTCCAGCGTGCCGCAGCCGCCGTGAATGCCAATCGCGATGGCCTCGCTCATTCTGATCTCCGTGGGTGTCGGAACGATGATGAATATGGGGGCCGATATGGCACGCCCGTCAACCGCCGTGTCTGTCGAGCGGGCCGGGCTAGCGCATCAACGCCGAGTGTACGACAGTGCAGACGATCTCGTTGCCACGCGGCGTATGATGGCCGCGCCAGATCGCCTTGCGGACTTTGCCTTTGAGAGCCTCGAGGGTGTCGACGACGGTAAGGCCCCTGTCTCGCGCTGCCGCAAGCCACCTGCGTCGCTCACGGATCACATGCTGTGTCGTGTCCAAGTCGGACGCGTATTGCAGCACGAGCACCTTGCGCGTGACATTCAATTGCGCCAGTTGCGCGAGGACAAAGTCCAGTATGACATCCTCGTCAGCCGCGTCGGGATGCACCACCGTCAGTCGGTCGCCATGCACATCGACGCCGCCAATAAGGTGCTTTGCAATGAGAAAGGCGAGGAGGGAGTGCTGGTAGAGTGCACCGGACGCAGTCAAGCCCAGCGGATTGTATTTTGTGCCTGCGCGCATCGGATCGGGTGTGGGTGCCCACGTCGCCCGACCCTGGGTGCGGATTACGGCCGGACGTGGATAACCGCCGAGATAATTGTGCCGATCCCGTATCAAATCAGCACCGACGAGAACCGACAGGATGGCGGTGTGGTAGCTCTGCTGCGCGGACAACACCATTGCGCGCCGTACGGCCTGCGCGGCGCCGTAGCCGAATACGCCGCCGTTGTCGACCGGCTGCGACAGGCGGCGCTCGAGACAGGCTGGCCATGTCTCGTGGTTGGAGACCTGGGCGCCGAACGTGAAGGAATCGCCCACAGCCAATAGTCGGGCACCCGTAGGGCGCGGCTGGTTGTCGTTGGCGCGGAGCCCCTCCGGTGTGATCGATACCTGCGCGTCGACCCATGCTCCTCTCGCGTCGCTGATGCGAGCATCGAAGCTCTCGCGCGGCACGTAGCCGAGCGTTTTGTCCGGGCGCGTCAGGCCGAGGCCCGTCGCTGTGAAATCCAGAACGTCGGGGTTGGTGATCTGAGTGAGGTAGGCCCCGCTGCAGCGGGCCACGACGCAGCCGCGCACGGTCCAGCCGACGCGCAGCAGCACCTCGGCTGTGAGCAGCAGGATCCCGAGCACCAGCAGGTTGCCGGCGATCAGCCTAATCCAGCTCATAGGCATCCTTGTACTCGGCCAACAGATGTGCAGGCTGCGCCGCCTTTTCCAGGTAGGCATTCCCGACGACCAGTACGTCGAGCCCTGTTCCGAGGAAGCAGCGATACGCGTCTTCGGGCGTGTTGACGATGGGCTCGCCGCGGATGTTGAAGGAGGTGTTGACCAGTAGCGGACAGCCAGTCAGCATCTTGAACGAGCGGAGCAGGTCGTAATAGCGGGGATTGACGTCGCGCGTCACGGTCTGCACACGTGCCGAATAATCGACGTGGGTGACGGCAGGGATCTCCGAGCGGGCGACATTCAGCTTGTCGATGCCGAATAGCGACGCGGCTTGCCCGCTCATCGGCTTGCGTCTTTTCTCGACGACATCGGCAACCATCAGCATGTAGGGGCTTTCATCGTCCAATTCGAACCAGTCGCGCGCATCCTCGGCCAACACGCTCGGGGCGAATGGACGAAACGACTCGCGAAACTTGACTTTGAGGTTCAGAACCTTCTGCATGGATGGTGAGCGGGGATCCGCCAGTATCGATCGGGCACCGAGCGCTCTCGGCCCGAATTCCATGCGTCCCTGATGCCAGCCGACGGCGTTTCCTTCGGCGAGGCTTGCGGCTGTCCGCGCGATGACGCCTTCGTCCGTTAGTACGTCGAAGACGGCGCCTGCGGCAGTCAGTCGTGAGGCGATATCGTCGGATGCATACTCCGGCCCGAGATAGCTTCCCCGCATCGTGTCGCCCCGCCCGACCGAACGCGGGTGGCCGAGCATTCCGTAGTGGACCGCGAGTGCCGCGCCAAGAGCGCCCCCTGCGTCACCGGCTGCCGGCTGCACCCAGATGCGCTCGAACAGGTGCTCTCGCGCCAGCTTGCCGTTGGCGACGCAGTTCAGGGCGACGCCGCCGGCGAGGCATAGATTTCGCTGCCCGGTCGTCGTCCTGATGGCGCGCGCCAGCTTCAATATGATCTCCTCGGTGACCGCCTGGATGGAGGCGGCAAGATCCATCTCGCGCTGTGTAAGAAGCGTTTCCGGCTTCCGGGGCGGGGCTCCGAATAGATCGTGGAACTTCTTGCTCGTCATGGTGAGGCCCGTGCAGTAATTGAAGTACCGCATATCCAGCCTGAACGAGCCGTCTTCCTTTATGTCGACGAGATGCTTGCGGATGAGATCGGCGAAACGGGGCTCGCCATAGGGAGCGAGGCCCATCACCTTGTACTCGCCCGAGTTGACCTTGAACCCCGTGTAATATGTGAAGGCCGAATAGAGCAGGCCGATCGAGTGCGGGAACTGAATTTCGTGCTCGACGCTGAGCGTATTACCGCGGCCGATGGCGAGCGATGTCGTCGTCCATTCGCCCACCCCGTCCATGGTCAACACCGCCGCTTCTTCGAACGGCGAGGGGAAGAAAGCGGAGGCGGCGTGACTGAGGTGATGCTCGCTGAACAGCAGCCGCTGATCGAGGTCGATCCCGTTTCCCCAGAGGTCGCGCAGCGCCAACTCGATCATGCGCCTCAGGAACAGCTTGTCCTTCACCCAGACGGGCAGCGAGAGGGAAAAGCTGGCGAGGCCACGGGGTGCGAATGCAAGGTAGGTCTCGAGCAGTCGCTCGAATTTCGGCAGCGGCTTCTCGTAGAAGACGACGTAGTCGACATCGGCAGGTCGGCAACCGGCCGCGTCGAGGCAATAGGAAATCGCTGACCGCGGAAAATCCGGGTCGTGCTTCCTCCGCGTGAACCGTTCCTCCTGTGCTGCGGCGACAATCTCGCCGTCGGCGATCAGGCATGCCGCCGCATCATGGTAGAAGGCGGAGATACCGAGAATGCGCATGCGTCAGAACAGCGTGTAGATAAACGGTGCCAGCACCGAGCCCTGCACGGCGATGAGCAGTGTGCCGAGCAGCACAAGCACCAGAATCAGCGGTGCCAGCCACAGTTTGCGACGCTCGCGGAGGAACGCCCAGAGATCCCGAAGCAAGCTTGCCATGCGATCCTCAGAACTGCCGCCTGAACCACCCCGGCTCCGCGTCGCGGGCCTTTCGAGCGAGCCAGTAGGACGAATCATCGTTGAATTTCAGGCGGAGCGGATCGCGCCCGGCGAGACGGCCGACTACCGCTGTCGGCGTGACGATCAGGAAGAACAGCAGTCCGATGACGATTGGACTGACGATGCGGCCCAGAATAAGTCCAAGCATCGCCCAGGCGCGGTTGAGGGGGCGCAGAACGGCGGGCCGCGCAATTGTGCAGGTCGCAAGCACAGCGGCTGTGACAGCGAGCGCCATCGGGTAGGCCGGGCTCGCCCCCTTCCAGTATACGTAGCCCGCCAGCGCGGCAGACACCGCGGTGAACAGTAGTCCGAAGCTGCGATCGCTCGGCAGTGTTGGCGGGCCTGGATTCATCGACGGCACCCAGATTGTACTGCGCGCAAATGTTCGGATGAGATGTCTGGCCGCTGGCAGGGCCTGCACGCCATTAACCAGAACCTTTATAATTCGCAGGTTGCCGCGGCAAGACCTACCCTTGAACTGTCCCACATCATACGCGGGATGCGCCTTTACAGAGGCTGATCCGACGCCTAACTACCCGGTTTGCGTGCCGGAAGGCGCGGCGGGCGCAACGACTGGCGGAGGCTGGATGATATGGAGCGGTTTGCTTCGGCGCTGGCGCTGATCGCGGCTCGCAAACCCGACAATCCCGTGCTTGGCCTGCGTCCGCATGCGGCAGGCCGCGCGGCGCGCTGGTTTCTCGCCAACTTCCCCGGCGAGGTAGCCTACGCCTACAAGGCCAACAGCTCCGTCTTCCTGCTTGGTGCGCTCTACGGTGCCGGGATCCGCCAGTTCGACGTCGCCTCGCTGCCCGAGTTGGAGGATGCCTACACCATCCCGGGCGCGACGCTCCATTTCATGCACCCAGTCAAGTCGCGCACCGCCATCCGTCGCGCCTATCACGAGTTCGGCGTGAAGTGCTTCGCGCTCGATAGCGAAGACGAATTGGCCAAGATCGTCGAGGAGACCGGCGGCGCCAAGGACCTGCAGCTCTTCGTGCGCATCGCGGTGACGCCGAAGAACTCCTCAGTCCCGCTCGAGCGCAAGTTCGGCATCGCTGGCAAGCCCGCCGCGGACCTCATCATGCGCACCCGCCAGGCCTGCGACGAACTTGGACTGATGTTCCACGTCGGCTCGCAGACCGTGACGCCCGATGCCTATGTCACCGCCCTGGAGACCCTCCACCAGCTCATCGTGCAGGCCGGCGTGGTGGTCGACGGTATCGACGTCGGCGGCGGCTTCCCCGCGCGTTACGACGATCAGGGCCCAGCGCCGCTCTCGGAGTTCATGGACGTCATTCGAGAGGGCTTCGAGGAACTGCCGGTCGCCCAGGACTGCCGCCTCATATGCGAGCCCGGACGAGCCCTTGTCGCCGAGGCGGAAAGTCTGATCGTCCGTGTCAATGCGCGACGCGGCAACGAGTTGTTCATCAACGACGGCAGCTACGGCGCTCTGTTCGATCTGGCCCACCTCGGTTTCAAGGTGCCGGTGCGCCTCGTGCGCCCCGGCCACGACGCGCGGGAGCGCCTGGAGCCCTTCGAGTTCTGGGGGCCGACGTGCGATTCCATCGATCGGCTCAAGGGCCCGCTGCTGCTGCCTGCGTCGGTGCGCGAAGGCGATTATCTCGAGTTCGGCAACATGGGCGCCTACGGGCGTGCCATCGCCGGCATGTTCAACGGCTACGGCCGCTATGAGGAGGTGATCCTCGACGACCCGCCCGCGTTCTCCATGTATGACGGCGCCACCAGCCTCCTGCAGCAGAACGCATGAGCGGCTCCGTCTGCGCGCCAGAGCGACCGCGCACGGACCCGTTTACCGTTCGTGCGCCGGCGGATTGACCGTCTGCGGCGCGGCGGGCAGGGTGCCGCGCGGGAGGCTGATCCGGATGGCGGGCTCGATGGCGACAGGCAAGCACGCAGCGGTCGACCGGTGGGTCGCCGGTGGAATACTCGCGACGGTCGTGCTCCTCGGATCGCAGGCGTGGGCGGAGGAGGCGCGGCAGGCGTCGACTTTGCCCGCACCGTCACCCGCCGTCGCCCTGCAGGCTCCCAATACCACGGCAAGTGGCTCGGACGAGAGCCGGCATTCACATTCGGCTGCCGCCGACTTCGCCCGCGGCGAGGCCATCGACATGGCGAGCTTCCTCGACCGGCTGATGATGGCCGAATCCGGCGGACGCGATACAGCGAAAAACCCACGCTCGACCGCCACCGGGCCGTTCCAGTTCATCGAAGCGACTTTCATTCAGGTCGTGCGGCGCCATTTCCACGACGAAACGGCGCGTTTCACCGACGCCGAGTTGCTCGCGCGTCGCTCCGATCGGGCCTTCGCACGCCGTGCCGCCGAGGCCTACACCCGCGACAATGCCGCCGCGCTCGCTTCGGCCGGGCATGTCCCGACATTCGCCAACCTGCGGCTCGCCTTCCTGCTCGGGCCGGAAGGGGCGGGCCGCGTGCTTCGTGCAAGGACCGACGCGAAGCTGCCAGCCGTCCTTGCTCAGAAGGTGATCGCGGCCAACCCTTTCATGAAGCCGATGACGGCGGGCGATCTGGTCCGCCGCGCCTCCCGTGAGGTCTCGCTCGCGCCCGGCGGACGGCTGGCGGCAACGGTGGTGGCAGCCGCATCGGGCGCCACGTCGCCACGGCCGTCCCGACCGCGCATCGTCGTGCGGTGCAAGGTCTCGCTGGCGAGCTGCCGGGCCTGGGTGGCGCGGCAGGAGCGCAAGCTTGCCCGCAAGGTGACCCGTCAGGCCGCTCGCCGCTGACAAGAGCGTTTCCCGTCGCTAAGGTGATGGCGAACGGGCGAGGGGCGCATGATCCAACTCGAGGCAATCGCGGTCGGCACGCGCGGTACGGCGGAACTGGTCGTAGCGCCGGAGCACACAGCTCCTCGTGTCGGCTCCGGCCGCATTGCGGTGCTGGCGACGCCCGTCATGATCAACCTCATCGAGGCGGCTGCGCTCGCAGCAGCCGAGCATCTGTTGCCCGACGGGCATCAGAGCCTCGGCATCCATCTCGACGTCCGGCACTTTGCTGCGACACCGGTCGGCATGCGCGTGACGGCCGACGCGGAGGTGACGGCGGTTGACGGCCGTACGATCTCGTTCCGCGTCGCCGCACGTGACGAGCGCGAGCCGATCGGTGACGGTACGCATCAGCGCGTTGTGGTGAACGTCGCCCGCTTCGATGGCCGCGTGCAGCGCAAGATCGCCGGCGGTTGAGACGCAGTTGCGCCATGTCATGCGCGGGACGCTCGGCGTTTGACAGTCCGGACCGTCACGACGAACCTGATGCTCCCTTCAAATGTCCCACAGGCCCCCGGAGAAATGCTCATGACGCGCCCGCTGCAGCACGCGCCCAAGGTTACCGCCCACGGCTGCGACATCCCCGTGATCGGGCTCGGCACGTGGCCGATGCTGGGTGAAGAGTGCGCGCGCGCGGTCGCGACAGCCCTCCAGGCCGGCTACCGCCATATCGACACCGCGCCGCGCTACGAGAACGAGGAGGCGGTCGGCGAGGGCCTGCGCGCCGGTGGCGTCCCGCGCGGCGACTATCACGTCACCACGAAGGTCTGGTGGGACAGGATCGGCGCCGGCGACCTGCAGGCCTCCGCCGAGGCCAGTCTGAAGCGGCTCGGCCTCGACCAGGTCGACCTGCTTCTGATCCATTGGCCGAATCCGAAGATCCCGCTCGCCGACAGCATTGCCGCGCTCAACCAGTGCAAGGCGCGCGGCCTGACGCGACACATCGGCATCTCGAACTTTCCGACACGCTTGATGTCGGAAGCGCTCGCATTGACCAAGGAGCCGCTGGTCTGCAATCAGGTCGAATACCACCCGCATCTGGACCAGTCGAAGATCTACGCCAAGTGCCGCGAGAACGGCATGGCCATGGTCTCCTATTGCCCGCTCGGACGCGGCGCGGTCGGCGGCGTGCTGGGCGAGCCGGCAGTGCAGAAGATCGCCGCAGCTCATGGCGTCACACCCGGACAAGTGGTGTTGCGCTGGCACGTACAGCAGCCGGGCGTGATCGCCATTCCGAAGTCGGCGACGCCGGAGCGCATCCGGCAGAACCTCGACATATTCTCGTTCACGCTGTCGGAGACCGAGATGGCGGCGGTCTCCGCGTTGAAGCGTCCGGGCGGCCGCGTCGTCAATCTGGACTTCGCGCCCGAGTGGGACAGCTGACGGCAAGGCGCTCAGGCAGTAGGACGCACCGAAGGCCCGGTGGTGGTCCCGATGCGAGACCGACGCGGAGATTTACGGTGATCGGTCCACCGACCAGGACCGGCCATCGTCCGCAACGGCAAGGTGGCGAGCGCCAGGCTCGCGGGCGCGACCGTCGTGCTCGCTCAGGCTGCTCGGCCGGCTGTCGGCTCTTCCGCCGCGACCACGCGGCGATAGAGATGCCACGAGGCGTGGCCGAGCACCGGCAGTGTCACGACAAGACCGAGGAAGAACGGCAGCGACGAGACCAGCAGCACGCCGACGATGATCGCCGCCCACAGCGCCATCGGCCAGGCGTTCGCCGATACCGCGCGAACGCTGGTAATCATCGCCGTGACGAAATCCACGTCGCGATCCAGCACCAGCGGAAACGAGACGACCGACAGCGAGAACAGGATGGTGCCGAGAATCGCGCCGACGACGTTGCCGATGGCCAGGAAGGTCAGCCCCTCGCTCGTCGTCAGCACGATGCGCATGAAGTCGGTCATTGATGCCGACATGGCCGTGAAGCCGAGTATGACCGCGAGCAGCAGGCGGACCTGATACATCCACACGATCAGAACGAACAGCGTCATGAACCCCATCCAGCGGACCTCGGAACGAGATTTGACGGTCTGCCAGATGCCGGTCCAGGAGAGCGGCAGCGCCTGCTCTAGCCGGCGGCTCACTTCGTAGAGGAGGGTGCCGATGAACGGCGCGACGATCGCGAAGCCGGCGCCGAGCGGGTAGGCGAAGTAGGGCATGCCCCACCACATGAGGAGGAGCAGGATCGCAAGCCCCGTCAGCGCACAGACGGCGCCGAGCGTCAGGCCGTAGACCGGCGCGCGCTGGAAGTCGCGCAGGCCGAGGCTCAACGCCTCCAGCACGTCCGTTTTGCCGATCTTGCGGACGATGGGGTCGGCCTTGCCGGACAACGATCGTGTGGTCATCGCGCGAGTCCTCCCGCTAGGCGTGCGCCTTGGTTTTGAATCAGCATACCGAAAGTCGAACGAGCTGCGACAGCCTGTCGGGCCGCTCCCTGATCAAGATCAGGCAATGCGTCGGTGTTCAGTAGGTCGCCCTGCCGCCGGAGAGATCGAACACGGCACCGGTCGAGAACGTGCAGGCCTCGGATGCGAGCCACAGCACCTGCTCGGCCACCTCGTCCACCGTGCCGAGCCGGCCCATCGGGCTCTTGGCGATCATGGTGGCGAGGTGTTCGGCGGAGACCTGCGCGAGAAGCTCCGTCTCGACCGCGGCCGGCGCGACCGTGTTGACCCGTATCGCGGTGTTGGCCAATTCCTTGCCGAGCGCCTTGGTGAAGGCGATGACGCCGGCCTTCGCTGCCGAATAGGCCGACGAATTGGGTGTGCCTTCCTTGCCGGCGAGCGACGCGATGGTGACGATGCGTCCCGCACCCTTGCCGCCGTCCGCCGCCTGCATCACGGGCACCACGTGCCGGCAGACCTCGTACGTGCCTACAAGGTTCACGTCGATGAGCCGGCGCCACTCGACGGGATCGTAGCGGACGACGCTTTCCGATGGGCCGACGTAACCGGCCGAATGGATGAGAATGTCGATCGTGCCGTGGCGCTCGACGACCGCGCGTGTCGCCGCGGCGATCGCCGCCCCGTCGGTAACATCGAGCGTAACTGACCCGATATCCTCCAGGCCGCCACCCGCACGCCGGTCCCACACGATCACGCGAGAGCCGGCATCTCGCAACCGCTCGGCGATGCGCCTGCCGATGCCGCTGGCGCCCCCGGTAACGACGGCGACGCGGCCTGCGAAGTCGTAACTGACCGACATGCACTGTTTCTCCTCGTGGCCACTCAGTCCGCCGTCGCAACGGCCGTGTCGGTGGCGAGCCACGCTGCGAGATCGGCGAGCGCACGGCGCGACATCGCCTGCTTCTTTGCGATCGTCTTCTCCTTGCCCTTCATGCGCCGGCCAGTTGCGTCATGCGTCGGCGGTTCGAGCGGCGGCAACAGGCCGTAGTTGATGTTCATCGGCTGGAACGAGCGCGGGTGCGGCACGGTTTCCATCTCCTCGTGCCCCCGTTCGTCGGCAATGTGCCCGCCGGTGATATGGTTTACGAGCGCGCCGAGCGCGGTCGTCGGCGGCGGCAGACGGGGCTCATTGCCCAACCGCTCGGCGGCAGCGAGACGACCGGTTATGAGGCCGCAAGCGGCGCTTTCCACGTAGCCTTCGACGCCGGTCACCTGACCGGCGAACCGCAACCGCGGCATCGCCTTCAGCCTGAGCAGCCTGTCGAGGACCTTTGGCGAGTTCAGGAACGTATTGCGATGCAGGCCGCCGAGGCGGGCGAATTCCGCACGCTCGAGACCAGGAATCATGCGCAGGATGCGAACCTGCTCGCCGTGCTTCAGCTTGGTCTGGAAGCCGACCATGTTCCACAGCGTGCCGAGCGCGTTGTCCTGGCGCAGTTGCACGACGGCCCATGGCTTTTGAGTGCCGGGGTGAGGGTTGGTCAGACCGATCGGTTTCATTGGCCCGAAGCGCAGGGTCTCGCGGCCCCGTTCCGCCATCACCTCGATCGGCAGGCAGCCGTCGAAATACGGGGTCGTGGTCTCCCAGTCCTTGAAGCTCGTCTTGTCGCCGGCCAACAGTGCGTCAATGAACGCCTCGTATTGCGTCCTGTCGAGTGGGCAATTGATGTAGTCGGCGCCGGTGCCGCCTGGACCCGCCTTGTCATAGCGCGACTGTCGCCAAGCCTTGGTCATGTCGACCGTGTCGGAATGCACGACAGGTGCGATAGCGTCGAAAAACGCGAGGCTGTCCTCGCCTGTCAGTTGCTGTATCGCCATCGACATCGCCGGCGAAGTGAGGGGGCCTGTCGCTACGATGACGCTCGACCAGTCGTCCGGCGGCAGGCCGGCGACCTCGCCGCGCTCGATCCGGATCAGCGGGTGGCCTGCGATGCGCGCCGTCACCGCCTCGGAGAAGCCGTTCGCGGTCCACCGCCAGCGCACCGCCAGCCGGGAGCTTGTGGGCGTCGCCTGCCGCCATGATCAGCGATCCGGCGCGCCGCATCTCCTCGTGCAGCAGACCTACGGCATTGTTCTGCCAGTCGTCCGAGCGGAACGAGTTCGAGCAGACCAGCTCGGCAAGTCCGTCCGTCTTGTGCGCCTCGGTGGCGACGACAGGGCGCATCTCGTGAAGGACGACGGGCACGCCGCGCTGCGCGATTTGCCAAGCGGCCTCAGAGCCGGCGAGGCCGCCGCCGATGACGTGAATATGCTCGAATGTGGTCATGCAACTCTGCCTGTGGTCTGCGGGCGACACTAGGTGACATTCCAGCGTCCCTCAATGCTTTGCCTTTATTCTCTGATTTGAATCGCGCATCGATGCGGTTTCGGGGCGGGTACATCAGGACGAGCTATGGCTCTGTGCAGCGTGCGAACTTCGATGGCAGCCGTGCTCGCCGGCATTGCCGCGGCAGCGGGCGGCTGCACGCATGAAGGCTTCGGCTCCGTCGACAACCATTACTCCGTGTTCTCCGTCAATGCGCCCAAGGGCAACGCGGTCGAGGTCTGCCACGCCTACGGTTGCAAGATGCGGACACGGGTGAAGTTCTCACCGGCCGACATCGCCGAGATCGCCAAGCTTATGAAGACGACGCGGAAGGCCGATACGCCGGCCGAAGAGCGCCGCGCCGTGGCCTATGCTGTCGGATGGCTGGAACGACGGGTGGGCAAGGAGATCGGTACGGACAAGGACCGTGCCGGTATGGACTTCACCGCTTCGGGCGATCCTACCCAGCAGGACTGTGTCGACGAGGCCACCAATACGACGAGCTACCTGACCTTCCTCAAGGGGCAGGGGTTTATCAAGCACCACGACGTCGGCGTGCCCTTCGCCAAGGAGAACTATCTCAACGGGGTTTCCGGCTGGACGCACTGGACGGCGGTGCTGAAGGAGCACGGCTCCGGCCAGCGCTGGGCGGTCGACAGCTGGATCTATGCGAACGGCGAGAATCCGGCCGTGGTCGAGGCCGAGAAGTGGTACATCTCGGATCTCTCCAGCCTGCCCAAGCCGACAAGGTAAACGCACCAACGCCGAGGGTGTGCGGCCGTCACGTCAACGACGCGGTGAGCCCGGTGATTTGGATGCGCGCCTACTGTGACCGTTGGGGCTGCGCGTCACCGTTGCCGGGAGCGGGCTTGGGCGCGTCGGGAAATGGTACGGCCGGCAGGGGCGCCGGCTTCACCTTGGCCTGCCAGAGCTTTGGCGTATTGGAAATGTCGACCGGCACGTCGATCCAGTCCTTCATCCCATAGGCGAGTGTCTGCAGGTGGAGCGGCACGTAGATCTCGGCTGCCTGGACCTTCTTCCAGAGCGTGGCGAGCGTCTCGCGGCGCGTATCGAGGTTCTGCTCGCTGGCCAGGCCCTCGATCAGCCTGTCGACCTCCGGGTCGGCGTAACCCGTGCCGTTCCAGTCGCCTGCGGCGCCCTGGCGGGAGTGGAACAAGGCGCGAAAGATGTATTCGCTGTCGAAGGTCGGTACGCCCCAGCCGAGCAGGTACATGTCGGATTTGCCCGACCGCACCACGTCGAAATGTTCGCCCTTCGTCCGGAAATTGACGCGCGCCTTGATGCCAGCCCTCGCGAGTTGGCCGACGACGGCTTTGCAGATGCCGACGTCGTTGACGTAACGGTCGTTCGGGCAGTCGATGGCGATGGTGAAGCCGTTCGGGTAGCCGGCGTCGACGATGAGTTTTTTCGCCGCCTCCGGGTTGGGCGGCGGGATCTTGTCCAATTCCGCTGGATATCCGTTGACGCTCGGCGGAGCGATGATGCCGGTGGGGATCGACTGGCCGTGCATGACGTCCCGCTGGATGGCGCCCCGGTCGATGGCGACCGAAATGGCATGACGCACGCGAATATCGGACAGCGGGTTGCGGCCTTTGATGTCGGACGAGGCGAGTTCCTGCGCGCCGACGTTCAAGCCGAAGAAGATGGCGCGGTTCTCGGCGCCGATGTTGAGTTTCAGTCCCGGGGCCTTGGCGACCTGCTGCAATCCCGAAACCGGCATGTCCTGCAGAAAATCCGCGTCTCCCTTGAGTAAGGCATCGAGGCGCAAGGCGTCGTCGGCAATTGGTCGGTACACGATACGTCGGATGTTGCTCTTGGTGCGCTCGAAGCCCCAGTAACGCTCGTTGCGGATGAGCTCGGTGCGCTCGCCCGGGGTGCGGGAGACGAGCTGGAACGGGCCGGTGCCCATTGCCTTGGTGACGCTGGTCGCGAGCTTGCCGGCGACGGGCCGCATCGGCTCGGCCAGCGCATTGGCCATCGCCCACGCTCGACTCATCATCAAGATATCGGTCAGCCGGATCGGCAGCAGAGGATCGCGCGCCTTGGTCAGGAACCGGATGGTATACGGATCCGGAGCGGTCACGGCCGCTACGCCGGCGAGCAAACCGCGCATGTCGCTGGTCGGTGAGCGCGCCCGCTCGAACGAGAACAGCACGTCGTCGACGGTGAACGGGCTGCCGTCGTGAAACTGCACGCCGCGGCGCAGCTTGAACTCCCAGACGTGGGGATCCTCGAGGCGGCGCCAAGCCACGGCCAGGGCTGGCTTGATCTTGCCATGCGCGTCGCGGATGACCAGCGGCTCGTAGATGTGATGATTGAGTGTATGCGTCGGCCCCTCGTTGACCGCGTGAGGGTCCAGGGTCAGAGCATCGCCGTCGCGCACCCAGTTGACGGTCCGTGCATCGGCTGGCGTGACGCACAGCGCCACGGCGAGGCAGGACACTATGGCAAAGGCGACGAGGCGCCTCGTCATCGCGACACTCCTTTCACCCCGGAAGGACGTCACCTCGAAATCCGGTGCGGGATATAGACCCGTCGGTTGACGCTGTCACGTCGAGGCGACCGGCGTATGGCGGCGTTGTTAACATTCGTTCATATGGGGTGCGATCCCTCGATCGCATAGACCCGGGCCGGTGCGCCGTCGGCGCCGACTATCTTGAGCGGTGCCGCAGAAAGGAAGACGCGTGCGGCGCTGATCTCGGCTGTGTTGGTGAGATACTCGATCATGTGCACACCGGCGCGCAGCAGCACGTCATGCGTGACGTGCTGCTCGACGGGCGCCACGATACCGTCGAGCAACTGGCGGATGCAGTAATCCTGCGGGAAATCGTAGGCGATGGTGCGGATCGCGCGGTCGCGAAGCCATTCCGCCGCATCGCGCGTCAGATAGGGTGCATCGCGCCAGAAGGATATGTCGTAGAAATCGCGATGCCGATGCCACCCGGTCTTCAGGATGACGCGAGCGCCAGCCGTCACGGCGCCACCGCGATCGGCAAGCTTTCCAGGGCCGATCGCCTCGTTGGCGGCGACGTCCATCAGGTCGACGACCACCGCCTCGCCGACCAGCGCGTCGAGCTCCGTCTCCTCGATGGTGCGGCCATCGGGAAAGAAGTGCCGCCGCGCATCGACGTGCGTGAAGCCGTGGCAGCCGAGCCGGATCGTCGTTGCCTGGAACAGATCCCCGCTTGCGAGGTCGCCCTTTACGGAGCGCTCGATTGAATAGCGAGGGTGACCGGTGTCGATCGGATGGGAGAGGTCGATGATACGCATGTCGGTTCCTTGCGGTGTCAGGCGGCCAGCGGGGCGAGCGGCAGTCGGTAGACGCGGACGGCCGTATCGTGGAACAGGCGCAGTCGGTCGTTGGCCGGAAGGTTCGCCGTCGCCGACTTGAAGCCGGAAACAATCGCGTCGAACGTGCCGACGAGGCGATCGACGGGAAAATTCGAGGCGAACATGGCGCGGTCCGGCCCGAACGCCTCGATGCAGGCATCGATGACCGCACGCTGGTCGTCGAGCGACCAGTTTCGACCCCGAATGCCAATGCCCGAAATCTTCATGGTCATGGAAGGCACGCTTGCAGCCTTGAATACGGCGGCGCGCCAGCCGGCGAGCCCCTCGGCGCTGCGATCGACGGGCATGAAGCAATGGTTCAGCACCACCGGCGTCTCAGGGAAGCGCGCGCAGAGATCGAGGAGTTCGTCGACGTGCCACCAGGGCGCCTGCAACTCGAAATGCAGGCCGTGTCGACGGAGCATGGCATAGCCGCGCTGCCAGGCAGGGTCCGACATCGAGCCCGGTGTGCCGTGCGCAACGTGTCCCGGAGACGGGCTGGCTACCGGTTTATGACGGATGGCACGGACGAGAGGATAGCGGGCGTGGCCTTCGAGGACTTCCGCCACGTCGTCGCGGTCTAGGAAGGCGCGTGCCACGTGTCCCGAAAGCCGTGGGTAGACGTCGGCGATCTCGCTCATCCAGGCGCTTTCCTCGACCGGTGTCGCCTCGTCCCATTCGCCCTCCATCGTAACGTGGGCAACGACGTTGTGGCGCTGGGCGTCGTAAGCGTAGTCGACGGGGAGGTAACGGCCGCGGATCGACGAGTAGTCGCCGTAGCGAAACGGAATCATCGGCTCGTCACGGAGCCAGGGGTGATAGTTGCGCACCGGGTCCCAGAAATGGTGATGCGCGTCGATGATCGGCAGGTCTGCATCGGTCATGGGGTCCCCTCGGATTCGGATCGCCGGTTCGGCCGGGCGAGAGCGGTGAGCGTGACCGCCCAGATCGCGACCGTCACGAGAGCCAAACCCGCTGCGATCGGCCGGTTGACGAGCCACAGCCAGTTGCCGTCGCTCTTGATGAGGGTCGTCACCAGATTGAACTCGATCACCTTGCCGAGCACCAGCGCGAGGATAGCCGGCGCGACAGGGATGTCGTTCTCCTCCATGATATAGCCGAGCACCCCCATGAACAGCATGACTCCGACATCGAACAGCGAATTCTGGATCGCGTAGGCGCCGACAATGCAGGCCATCAGGATCACCGGCACGAGGACGTTGCGCGGCACGTCGAGGATATAGCGGGAGGCGCGGATCACCAGCCAGCCAAGCGGCAGCAGCAGGATGTTCGCCAGGAAGAAGACAATGAACACCGCGTACACGAGTTCGGGCGTCTTGACGAAGATCGCCGGACCCGGCTCCATCCCTTTCAGATAGAGCACACCGATGACAATGGCAGTGATGCTGTCGCCCGGGATGCCGAATACCAGGGTAGGTACCCAGGCGCCGGACAGCGAAGAATTGTTCGCAGCACTCGCTTCGGCCACGCCCTCGAGATGGCCGGTACCGAATTTCTCGGGCTCTTTCGAAAGCCTGCGGCTCGTCGCGTAAGAGACCCAGGCGGCGATATCAGCACCGGCGCCCGGCAGCGCGCCGATCAGCGTACCCGACACATTGCCGCGCAGGATCTGGACGCGGTAGGTCCACAGGTCGCGGAGGAGGTCCTTGAAGATGCTGGTGTAGCGTGGAACGTCGGCGGGCGCGGCGGCGGGCTTTGTCACCTGTCGGATCAGCTCAGGTACGGCAAAGAAGCCGACCAATAGCGGTATGAGATCGATGCCGCCCATCAGTTCCATCGAGCCGAAAGTGAAGCGCGGCTGACCGGTGCCGACGTCGATGCCGATGGTCGAGAAGAATAGCCCGAGCGACAGCGCTACGAGGCCCTTGAGCGGCGCTCCGGAGGCGAGGAAGGCGGCGCACGTCAACCCCAGCACGCCGAGCCAGAAGTATTCGGGTGAGGAGAACTGCGTGGCGAAGCGGGCGAGTTGCGGGGCGGCAAGCACCAGCATCAGTGTGCCGAACAGGCCGCCCAGCACCGATGCCGCGAGGCAGACGCCAAGGCCCCGCCACGGCTCGCCGCGCTGGGTCAACTTGTAACATTCGTCGGCATAGGCCGCCGACGCGGGCGTACCGGGAATGCGGACCAGGGCGGCCGGGATGTCGCCGGCGAAGATCGCAGTTGCGGCCAGCGCCACGATCGCGGCGATGGCCGGCACCGGCTCCATGAAGAACGTGAAGGGAACCAGCAGCGCCACGCCCATCACGGCGGTCAGTCCCGGCACGCAGCCGATCAGGATGCCCAGCATGCTTGCGCCGACGACAACGGCCAGGACGTCGGCACTTGCGATGATCGACAGCGCCTTCAGGATCGCATCCATGTCGGGCGCCTCTCGGATTTCAGATGTAGCCCGCGAGAAGCCCCGGCGGCAGTGCCACACGCAGGCCTTTGACGAACACGAGGTGGAAGGTCACTGCCAGCACGACGGCGGTCAGCAATGCAGCCGGCCAGCGCACGCCGAGCCGCAAGCTCAGAGCGAAAGTGATCAGTGCCGAAGTCGGCACGAAGCCGAGCGGCGTCACGGCGTAGACGAAGAAGCCAATGGCGCCAAGCAGCAGGAGCACGTTGAAGGTCGCGCCGCCCGAACTGGCCCACTCCGGCAGCCGGACCAGCGGGGCGGCGTCCGCACCTTGCGAGATCCGCCGCTGCTCGAGCGCGGCGAGCGCAAGGCCCGCCACGATCAGGACGATGGCGATCAGCGAGGGAAAGAAGCCGGCGCCGATCGGCTGGCCGGGCGGCGCGCCGAGATCCCGGCTGCCTTGCAGCAGTGCGATGCCGCCAAGCGCCGTCAGGAAGCCGATCGCGCGGTCGCCGAGCTTCATGGATGCCCTCCTCGGTCGCGCGCGACCGCTACTTGGCGAGGCCCAGGTCCTTCAACAGTGCCGCCGCCGTCGTCGCGAATTTGGCCGCGAACGCCTTGAAGGCTACCGGGCCGTCCCATACCGGCGTGATGCCGCGCTTCTTGAGCGGATCCTGCACCATGGCGCTGGCGTGCGCCTTGCCTCCCGCATCTGCGAGCTTTGCGAGAATGTCCGGCGACAGCCCCTTCGGCGCGCAGAACGAGAACCAGTTGACCAGCGACCAGTCGAGGCCGGTCGCTTCCTTGACGGTCGGCACGTTGGGGAACGAGGAAAGCCGCTTCTCGTCCATGGTGGCCAGTATGCGTACCGAGCCGGCCTCTGAGAGCGCCTTGGCTTCGATCGGCGAGGCCGTGACCATGGTGAGGCCACCTGCGACGAGATCCTGCAGAGCGGGCGCGCCCCCCTGGCTCGGGACGAATTTCACCTGATCGGCCGGCATGCCGGCTGCCTTGGTCAGGCCGGCGATAGCCATGTGCCACGGCCCACCGGCACCCGAGCCCGAAGTGGTGAAGGTTCCCTTCGGCTTGGCTTTGATATCCGCCATCAGCGCCTTCAGGTCCTTGTAGGGCGACTTCGCGGAGACGGTGACGCCGGCGGGGATCGTGGCCAGTCGCGAGACCAGCGTGAAGCTGTCGGGCGTGATGGCGCCGAGGCCGACCGTCTTGAAGTAGGTGATCTCGGAGGTGCAGGCCCCGACGGTGTAGCCGTCGGGAGCCGCGGTCGAGATCGCAGCGTGACCGACGATGCCGTTGCCGCCCGTCTTGTTGACCACGTTGACCGGCTGGCCCAATTGCTTCTCGAGCCCGGCGGCGAAGATGCGGGCAACCTGGTCGGTGCCGCCGCCTGCGCCCCACGGCACGATGAAGTTGATCGGTCGGTCGGGCCAGGCGGCACGCGCGAGCGTCATCGGAGCGACGGCTGCCGTCGCTGTGGCGACAATCAACAGGACTTTGCGCATAGGATTCCTCCGGTGGGCGATCGTCGTGGTTCTGGTCGGTCCGGAGTGATCGCGCCGCCGGACCGGATGAGGCGTTGAAGCCGCGGATCAGGCGCCGGCTGTCGACTCAGACGCCGTTTCGAGCGCGGCGGCCCGCTCGGCGGCAGTGGCGCGGCGTGGCTTTGCCATGCGGGCGGCAACCAGCATCGCCTGCCGAGTAGCGCCGAGATTGGCCTTGCCCCGACCGGCGATGTCATAGGCGGTACCATGCGCCGGCGTGCAGACCGGCACGGTATAGCCGCCGATCATCGTCACGCCCTTGTCGAAGCCGATCAGTTTCATGGCGATCTGGCCTTGGTCGTGGAACATCGTCTGCACGGCATCGAAGTCGCCCCTCGTCGCCCGAACGAACACGGTGTCGGACGGGAACGGTCCTTCGCAGAGGACGCCCCGGGTTTTCGCCTCTGCGACGGCGGGCGCGATCTCGGCGTCGTCCTCGTGGCCGAAGTTGCCGCCGTCGCCGGCATGCGGATTGAGTGCCGCGACCGCGATGCGGGGGTTCGCGAAGCCGGCTTCTTTCATGCAGCGATCGGTGAGCAGGATGCCGTTCAGCACCGCCTCACGCGTGATCAGGCTTGCAACCTTCGAAAGTGGGACGTGCGATGTGATGCGCGCATTCCAGAGATCGGGGAGGATGTTGAACTCGCGACCAGGCCCGCCGCCGAGGTCTTCCGTTATTATTTCGATCTCGTCGACATAGGCCGGCCAAGCAAGCCGCATGGCGTGCTTGTTGAAGGGTGTGAAAGTGACGGCGTCGGCGGCCCCCGCCCGGGCGAGCCTGAGGACCGCCCGGAAGTTCCTGAGCGCGAACGCCCCCCCGGCCTGCGAACTCTCGCCCGTCGTCATGGTCGCCGGATCGAGATGCCCGAGATCGACCAGCACGGCCCCCCGCGACAGGTCGAGTTCCGAGTTGCTGCCCGGCCTCCACACGGGAATTTCGACGGTCAGGCCGGCAATGCGCGCGCCTTCCGCGAGGGCGCGGGCGTCGCCGATCACGATGTAGGTCGCAGCGTCGCGGCACTCCGGATCGGCCAGAAGACGGGCGGTGAGTTCGAAGCTGATGCCGGCCGGATCGCCCATCGCGAGCGCAAGCACCGGCTTCTGCCCTGCGGCGGCGCCGGCAGCGGCGCTCGGCGTGGCACTGGCCATGGTCGGTTCACTCCCGTCTTGTCGTCTTCTTGGTGCGGTTCTGCACTGTCGACAGCCGACAATCAAGATCGATCGGGCAGGTCGGGAATGTATTTGCCGCAATCCGCAGGCTGGTCGAGGATCACGGACGCACCCCCGGATAGCGACGCTGTCCGCGATCGAGCCGCAGCCGCTCGCGCGCGGCGGTCATGAAGCGGCAGAGATACTGTCGCGTCTCGCGCGGGTCGATGATGTCCTCGATGGCGAAAGCTTCCGCGGTACGGAACGGGTTCGAATATTCGCGAAATTCTGCTTCCAGTTCGGCCTCTCGCGCCTTCGGATCGGCGGCGGCTTCGATTTCGCGGCGAAAGGCGACCGTGACGCCACCCTCGATCGGCAGCGAGCCCCACTCGCCCGATGGCCAGGCGATCTTGTGGTCAAGGCCCTTCTGGTTGACGGCCGCCATGCCAGCCATTCCGTAGCACTTGCGGATGATCACCGTCATCGCCGGCACGCTCGCCTGCAGGCCGACGAACACCGCCCGGACGCCTGCCCGCAGCGTGCCCAGCCGTTCCGCCTTCGGCCCGATCATGAACCCGGGCACGTCGGCGAAGTAGACGAGCGGAATGCCGAAGGCGTCACACAGCTCGATGAAGTGCGTCATTTTCTGAGCGCCCGGCGCGTCGAGTGCGCCAGCATAGTGCATCGGGTTGTTGGCGACGATGCCGACCACGTGGCCGTCGAGGCGGGCGAGCATGGTGATGACCGAGCGGCCGAACGTCGGTTGCAGCTCGAACGTCGAGTCCCGGTCGACGATCAGCGAGATCAGCCGCGTCATGTTGTAGGGCTGGCGGCGGTTGCGCGGAACGATCGACAGAAGCTTTTCCTCGGCGCGATCGACGGGGTCACCGGTTGTGACGCGCGGTGGCTCCGACCAGACGTTCTGAGGAAGGTAGGACAAGAATCGCCGGACGGCGGCAAAGCACTCGGCCTCGCTGTCATAGGCGTTGTCGATGGCGCCGGCCTCGTCGACGGCGACGGCGGCGCCGCCAAGCTGCTCCGGCGTCACCGCCTCGCCGAGTGCGCGCTCGACGACGGCGGGGCCTGCCGCGAAGATCTGGCTGTTGGCGCGAACCATCAATGAAAAATGCGACAGCATCGCCCGCGCCGCAGGGCCGCCGGCCGCCGTGCCGAGCACGGCGGCGACGACCGGCACTTCGCCGAGCAATTCGACCGAGCGGCCGAAATCGTCGGTGCCCGGCATCGGCGCATAGCCGCGCCGCTTGAGCGAGTGCACGGCGCCACCAGCGCCGTCGATAAGATTGATGAGTGGGATTCTGTACTCGTGCGCGAGATCCTCGACGAAGCCGCCCTGACCGCCCTTCCGCCGCGCGCTCGAGCCGGTGCCGCCGCGCACCGTGAAGTCCTCGCCGCCGATGGCGACGTCGCGGCCGTCGATCTTGGCGAGCCCCATCACGTAGAAGCCGGGCGTGACGTGCTTCAGCACGCCAGCATCGTAGCTTGCGCTGCCGGCGAGTTTGCCGACCTCGTGGAAAGAGCCCGGATCGACGAGCGCTTCGATGCGTTCGCGGATCGTCAGGCGGTTGCGACGGCGTTGGCGCGCGATGCCATCCTGCCCGCCGAGCCCCTCGGCGAACTCCCGCCGCCGCCTTATCTCGTCGACCTCTTTCTGCCAGCTCATGCCGCGCCTCCCGTGCCTCGGCGAAGTGCAGCCGGTTTGGGTCATCATGTCAACATTCTGAAAATGCAAGGCGAGGTCTCGTCCGGCGGGCTGGTGCCGGGCGTCGTCCCGGGGGTCCAATGGGTGGAGCCGGCAGAGGAGGCAGTGATGGGTTCGAGCATCGTCGTTACGGGGGCCTCGCGTGGCATCGGCGCCGCTACCGCGCGGCTTGCTGCTGCCCGTGGTTTCGAAGTGTGCATCAACTTCCGCAGCGAACGGGCGGCCGCCGAGGCGATCGTCGCCGAGATCGCGGACGCGGGCGGTCGCGCCATCGCGGTAGGTGCCGACATGGAAGTGGAGGCGGACATCACCGCCATGTTCACCCGGGTCGACAGCGAACTCGGCCCGCTCGTCGGCCTCGTCAACAATGCCGGGCGCGCGGCGTCCTCGGCGGTGCGCCTCGCCGACCTGTCGGCTGCCGATATCGATGCGGTGCTGCGCATCAACGTCACGGGGCCGATGATTGCCGCGCGCGAGGCGATCCGGCGCATGTCGCGCCGCAACGGCGGCGGCGGCGGCGCGATCGTCAATGTCGGCTCGCTAGCCGCGAAGCACGGCGCGCCGGGCCTCTGGGTCCACTACGCAGCCTCCAAAGCGGCATTGGACACTTTCACGCACGGGCTGGCACTCGAAGTCGCTGGCGAGGGGATCCGTGTCAATTGCGTCCGGCCGGGCCTGATCGACACGCCCATCCATCAGCGTGCGGGCATGCCCGAGCGGGTCGCCAAGGTCGGTCCGCGCCTGCCTCTCGGCCGTGCCGGCACGCCCGAAGAGGTGGCGGCCGCTATTCTCTGGCTGATGTCGGAGGAAGCCTCTTATGTGACGGGCGCCGTGGTAGACGTCGGTGGTGGTGCCTGAGTTTCCAACTGCGACCGCTCGCCCCGCCATCATGAACAGCGTGACTAAGTCACAGACATCGGGAAGGCAGATTGCTAGGCATCCGCTGTCAGGCACACCCGGAGGACAGTCTCATGCCCCAGAATGTAGGTACCGTCGATCGCATCATCCGCGTCGTCGTCGGCCTTGCGCTCATCAGTCTCGTTTTCGTCGGTCCGAAGACGGCTTGGGGCTGGATCGGCCTCGTGCCGCTCGGTACGGCGCTGCTCGGCTGGTGCCCGCCCTATTCGCTGCTTGGCATCAACACCTGCGGCAGGAAGAGCTGAACTGCGATACACCACGGCCGGAACTCGCATGTGACCGCTCAGGGGTTGCATGCGAGTGTGGTGCGCACCATCTCCAAACGATGGGCTGCTGCCGGCGGCGGTCAAGCCTTAGATGCCGATCGTCTGGAGGCAAGCCATGTCCAGCGCCGGTCGTCCGGCAGTCCCCGTCGATCTGCCCGTCAAGCCGGAGGTCGCGGGTTTCTACGATCCCGACACCGCAACTATCAGCTATGTGGTGCGCGATCCCGCCTCGAAGGCGTGCGCGATCGTCGATGCGGTCATGGACATCGACTATGCGGCAGGTCGTATCAGCTATCGCTCTGCGGATGCGCTCATCGACCATGTCGAGGCGAACGATCTCGAGGTCGAATGGCTGATCGAGACGCACGCGCATGCCGATCACCTATCCGGCGCACCCTACATCCAGAAGAAGCTCGGCGGCAGGCTCGGCATCGGCGAGCACATCGTCACGGTGCAACAGGTCTTCGGCAAGATTTTCAACGAGGGCACAGAATTCCAGCGCGACGGCAGCCAGTTCGATCAGCTGTTCAAGGACGGCGACACCTACAGCATCGGCACCATGACCGCCTACGTGATGCACACGCCCGGTCACACGCCGGCATGCACCACGCATGTCATTGGCGATGCGGCTTTCGTCGGTGACACGCTGTTCATGCCGGACGGCGGCACCGCCCGGGCCGATTTTCCCGGAGGCGATGCGCGCACTCTCTACCGGTCCATTCGGCGGATTCTGGAGACCCTGCCTCCTGAAACCCGCCTCTTCATGTGCCACGACTATGGACCGGGAGGGCGTGCCATCAAATGGGAAACTACGGTTGGTGAGGAGCGGGTCTCCAACATTCACGTCAAGGATGGCGTCAGCGAGGATGACTTCGTCGCCACGCGCGAGGCGCGCGACAAGACGCTGCCCATGCCCAAACTCATCGTACCGTCACTGCAGGTCAATATTCGTGCCGGCCACCTTCCTGAGCCGGATGCCGGCGGCAAGCGCTTCTTCAAGGTGCCGATCGACAGTCTCTGAGATCGGCGCGCCGAGCCAACCGTCCGTGGAGAGTGCGTCACGTGGCGCCGGACCACAGGAGTGCCCGCATGCTCCTTGCCGTCGCAGATTCCCTGGCTATCGATCTCGCCCGCTTCCAGTTCGCCTTCACGATCTCGGCGCACATCTTCTTTCCCGCGTTCTCGATCGGACTCGCCAGCTATCTCGCCGTGCTCGAGGGGCTTTGGCTATTCACCGGTCGCGACATCTACATGCGCATTTTCAGGTACTGGCTGACGATCTTCGCCGTCACCTTCGGCATGGGTGTCGTGTCGGGCCTCGTCATGAGCTACCAGTTCGGCACCAACTGGAGCTTATTCTCCGACAAGACCGGGCCGGTGCTCGGGCCGCTGATGGGTTACGAGGTGTTGACCGCCTTCTTTCTCGAGGCAGGCTTTCTCGGGATCATGCTGTTTGGGCTGAAGCGGGTCGGTCGCGGACTGCATTTCACCGCGACGCTGATGGTCGCCGCGGGCACGCTGGTCTCGGCCTTCTGGATACTCTCGGTCAACAGCTGGATGCACACCCCGGCGGGCTACGGCATCAATGAGGCGGGCCAGTTCATTCCCATCGATTGGTGGGCCGTCGTGTTCAATCCTTCTTTCCCCTACCGTCTCGTGCACATGGTGCTCGCCGCCTACCTGACTACAGCGTTCGTGGTCGGCGCGGCAGGCGCCTGGCATCTGCTGCGTGACCAGGGCAGCGAGGGTCACCGTATCATGTTCTCGATGGCGCTGTGGATGGCAGCGCTGGTGACACCGCTCCAGATCGTCGCCGGCGACATGCACGGCCTCAACACGCTCGCCCATCAGCCGATGAAGATCGCAGCGATGGAAGGACATTACGAGACGAGGCGCGGGCAGCCGCTGCACTTGTTCGGCTGGCCCGACAGCACGGACGGGCGGGTTCACTTCAACGTTTCGGTTCCAGGTCTCGGCAGCTACGTGCTGACCCACGATTGGAACGGCGAGGTGAAGGGGCTCGATGCGGTGCCGCGTAAGGACTGGCCGAACGTGCCGCTGGTATTCTGGAGCTTCCGCGTCATGGTGGGCATCGGTCTGCTGATGCTGGCGGTGGGCGCCTGGAGCCTCGTCGCCCGATTGAGGGGAGGGCTCAGCGAGGCACGCTGGCTGCAACGGGCCGCCCTGGTCATGGGGCCCTCAGGCTTCGCCGCCGTGCTGGCCGGCTGGATCACCACGGAAGCCGGTCGCCAGCCATGGACCGTCTATGGTCTCCTGCGCACCTCCGACAGTGTGGCGCCGATCGCAGCACCTGCCGTCGGCTCGTCGCTTGCCATGTTCATGGTGGTCTATCTCGTGGTTTTCGGCGCCGGCACATTCTACATCCTTCGCTTGATGGGGCGGCCACTGACCGGCTCTGACGAGGGTCCCGATCCATCGCATCCGCAGCGCGCGTCAGGCATCACACCTGGCCTCGTCATGGGAGCCAAGCAGACCTCCGGCACACAGGAGGCGGCCAAGCCATGATCCTCGATCTCGCGTTCGTCTGGGCGGGGCTCATCGCCTTCGCGGTGCTTGCATACGTGGTGCTCGACGGCTTCGATCTCGGCATCGGCATGCTGTTTCCGGTGCTCGGAGACGATGCGAATCGCGACACGGCGATGAACTCGGTGGCGCCCGTCTGGGACGGCAACGAGACGTGGCTTGTGCTCGGCGGGGGCGGGCTGCTTGCGGTATTCCCGCTCGCCTACGCGGTCATCCTGCCGGCACTCTATCCACTGGTGATCGCCATGCTGCTTGGTCTCGTGCTGCGTGGCGTCGCCTTCGAGTTCCGATGGCGCACCGAGCGCGGAAAGTTTCTCTGGGACTGGTCGTTCACGCTCGGCTCCCTCATCGCCACGCTGTCGCAAGGCTTGATGCTGGGAGCGCTCGTGCAGGGCATCAGGGTCGAGGGCCGTGCCTATGCCGGCGGCTGGTATGACTGGCTGACACCCTTCAGCGTGATGACAGCGGCCGCTCTCGTCACCGGCTACGCGCTGCTCGGAGCGGCGTGGCTGGTTCTGAAAACGGAGGGAAGTCTGCAAACACTCGCCTTCCGGCTTGCGCGTCGCCTTGCTTTCGCACTGCTCGCCGCGATCGTGATCGTCAGCGCCTGGACTCCGCTACTCGATGCGCAGTTTCTGACGCGCTGGTTCACGTTTCCTGCGATCGTCTATGTTGCGCCGGTGCCGCTGCTGACGGCCTTCGCCGGCTGGCGCCTCATCGCCTCTATCGAGCGCCGACGCGACGCCGAGCCGTTCCTCTGGACGCTGGCGCTGTTCGTGCTCTGCTATGTCGGCCTCGGCATCAGCCTCTACCCGAAGATCGTGCCACCTTCGATCACCATCTGGCAGGCCGCAGCGCCCGATACGAGCCTGCTCTTCCTGCTGGTCGGGGCGGCCGTCCTGATCCCCATCATCCTTGCCTACACCGCCTATTCTTACTGGGTGTTCCGCGGCAAGGTGCGCGTCGGCGAAGGCTATCACCACTGATGGCGGAGGGCGGCGCGAGGGGCGGTATCGGACGGCGCATCGGGTGGTTCGTGCTGTTATGGCTCGCCGGCGTCGCCATGCTCGGCGCCGTTGCCGTCCTGGTGCGGTTCATGCTCGGAATGTGAGAACCGGTATCGATCCCGGCGGTCTACAGCGCTGCTGCCTGCGCGAGCCGCTCGCGCTCGTGCTCGAGGCCGAGCGCGGCGTTCGCGCGCTGGAGAGCATGGCGCGATTGGCGCCGCGCCGCCGATGCCAGTGCCGGACTGCCGAGCCGCGACAGCGTTGCAAGTGACTTCTGGAGGCGGAGCTGCACCTCGATCAGACCAGCGCCGTCGCGCGAGATCGGTGCGTAGGTGTCGTCGAGGAGGTCGTCGCAGTCGAGCGGCGGAACGAACACGTCGTCGAACTCGATCTCACCGTCGTGATCCTGCTTGCGCGGCTCGTATTCGGCCCAGAGACTGAGAATGCGCTGGACCCGCCCGATGACCTCGATGGCGGTTCCGGGATCATTGACGGCCGGCGACAGGGCGCGGGATGCGATCTCGGCAAGCACGCAGAGGCCGAAGCGCGGATCCTGGTCATAGGTGCGGTTGGCGTCGACAGAGAATGCGTCGAGGGGATCATCGGGCGCGTCCTCCTTGCCGGCGCGAAGGTAGGCGAGCGGTTTCGTCGGATCCATGAACGCACCTGGCAATTGCGTGACCCAGACCGTACCCTCGGCGTTCTTGGTCCAGGTGGACAGCGCCTCCATGTCGATGAAGGTGAGATAGCCTGTTTCGGGCGTCATGAGCGGGCGGGCATCGCTGGGTATGGCGCCCGGTCTGAGCGGCCTGCCCCCGAGGCAGGGGTGGCTGATGCGATCCCGCAGTGCTTTGGCCGCCGCCGTTTCGACGCGTGCAGCCGTATCGCTCACGCGCCCGATGCGCGTCAGGTAGTCGATCCAGCTGATCAGCGTGACAACGATGACGCCGATCACCGCCAGCGTAACGGCGAATTGCACCAGGCGACCGCCATTGCCGTAGAGGCCGGCATTGAGGGCGATGATGCCGACGACAGCGTAGATGAAAGATCCGATGAATGTCCCCAACACGGTCTGGCTGGTCGAATCCTCGATCAGCAGGCGAGTCGCCCGGGGCGTGACGTTGCTGGTCGCCGTGCCGAGGGCACCGGTCATGATGTTGAGCGAAAAGGTGGTGACGGCGAGCATGCTCGTGGCGATGATCTCGAGCAGAGAGGAAACGGCGCCGGAGCCAATGTGTGCCGACCAGTCCGAAGGGATGAATTCGTCGAGCACGAGGCCGGCGAGGCCTGTTGCAATGGCGGCGATCGAGAACAGGATCACGCGAAGCCTGAGGCTCCGTCCGATCCGGCGCATGATCCACTGCCAACGCGAGAGCATGACTCCTCCATTACCTGCTGGCGGCCAGGCCGACGTAATGCCAGACACGGCCAATCCGCCCGATGCCCGGCTGGCCATGCGAAGTTCCGGCCTGTATACGGGCGATCCCGAAACGCAAGAGCATGGCCGATAGCTCCGGCCGCAACGCAATCAGAGGGCCCCATGGCGGACAAGACGATCGATGCGCGCGGTGCAAACTGTCCGATCCCGGTGCTCAAGGCCAAGAAGGGGATAGCAGAGGTTGCAGTCGGCGGCACTCTTGAGGTGCTCGCCACGGACCCGTCTTCCGTCGAGGACATGCGTGCATTCTGCACGGCGACGGGCCACGTGCTCGTGGAGCAGACGACCGAGGGCGCCGTGTTCCGCCACCTGATCCGGCGCACTTGAATGGCGTAAGTTGAAGTCGGCGGTCAGATCTCGGCTTCCAGCATCCGCTCCAGGGCCTTGAGGCCGACGAGCGCACCGGCGACGATGGCCGCGAACGTGATGAACGAGCCGAGCGCCAGTGTCGAGACGCCGGTGATCGCCTGCCCGACGGTGCAGCCGAGCGCCATCACCCCGCCGACGCCCATCAACGCTGCGCCGAGCAGGTTGCGCTTGGTGTCGCCGATGCCCGCGAAGGTCTGCAGCCGGAACGTGCCCTTCATCAGCGCTGCGAGGAAGGCGCCGAGGATCGCGCCGAGGACCGTGGCGACACCGAATGCCGGCATCATCGCGGCGGTGAAGCGCTGCAACCACTCGAGGGTGTCGGCGGTCGGGCGGACGAAGGTCAGCGAGATCGGGGCGACGGGCTTGTCGGCCAGTTCGTCGACGGCAAGGCCGGTCAATGCCCAGCCGGCCACGGCGACGAGGCCGAGGCCGAGGCCGGCAATGACGTAGGCCGGCGAACCGCGGAAGCTCACGTCGGCGAAGCAGAAGATCAGCGCGCCGCCGCCGATCAGCATCGTCACGATCAGGTTGCCGGCGGGAGTGCCGAGGCGGCCGAGCGTCCCGGCGATCTCGCCGAGGCTCTGTGTCGCCAGTTTCGCCCCGACGATCCCGGAGAGATCGAACGCCGTCGCCTGCTCGAGCGCGGCGCGGATCGGCCCGATGAGGCCGCCGATCGTCATGTAGGCGAACAGGCCCATCACCATCAGGGCGAGCAGGGAGCGCAGATCGCCGGCACCGATGCGGGCGAGGTTGCGGCTTGCGCAGCCGCCGGCGAACACCATGCCAAACCCGAACATGACGCCTCCGGCCGCGTGGCCGAGCCAATTCAGTCGTGGGGCGAGGTACATCGATTGGGACAACTGCACGACGCCGGCGTTCTCCAGCGCCTGCGCCCCGATCAGCGTGGTGGCGGCGGCGAGCACCCAGGCCCGGAAGCGGCGCCAGTCGCCGAAGGCACGGATGTCGGAGATGGCTCCCATGGTGCAGAAATTCGTGTGCTGCACGATGAAGCCGAACGCCAATCCGAGCACCAGCCCGCCGACGGCGAGCCATAGGCCCGGATTGGCTGTGATCGTTTCTCTCAGCGCGCTCATGAACCCCTCGCGTCCCGACCTCACGTCGCCGCTTCGGGGGCGGCTGCGAGGCGCGGAAGCTAGCGGGCTTGCCGAGCACGGTCCACCGCTGTCGGCCGACGCGGCAGGCGTGATGGCACCGCTGCGGGAACAGCATGGCCGTCAATCGTCAGGTGCGAGAACGCGCTTTCGCACTTGGCGATCGAGGCGAGGTTTTCTGCTCAACGTCCTGGCAGCGTGAAGAATGGTGCGGCATTTAGGATCACGTTCTCCTGGGAGACCAGCGCACCGAGTTCAGCCGACGCTTTGGTGTAGGCCAGCCACTCCGGATCGGCCCACATGGCGGCACGCTTCGCCGTGCGGTCGGCGAGGTCCTTGTAAGCCCAGACGTGCACGTATGAATTGACGTTACCGACCTCGGTCGTGGCATAGAGCACCGGTTGGCCGAGGAGGCGTGTCTGCGGCCCGAGGCCCTTTTCCTGATACAGCGCGAGGTGCGCCTTGATGGTGCCGGGCCTGCAGGTGTAGGTGCGCATGTCGAAGATCATTGCTGGTTGGTCCCTGACTATTGCGTGACTGTCGTGTGCTTCGGCGGCGTCACATCACGCCGAATTTGCGGAAGGCTTCGGCAGCGCCCATGCCGGCGCGAATCGCCTCGGCCACCCGGCTCTCGGTCTCGGCCTTCTCGACGGCCCGCGCGATCACCTCGGCCTCGGCTGCGCGCGGGATGACCAGCACGCCTTCGCGATCGGCGAAGAGAAGGTCGCCCGGAGCGATCAGGATGCCGGCGATCTCGATCCTGCAGCGCCAGTCGACGACTTTGCCGCGTGCGCCCTGGTCCTGCGCGTCAAGTCCGCGCGCGAACACAGGAAAGCCGAGTGCCTCGATCTCCCCGGCGTCGCGGCAGTAACCGTCGAGGATGGCGCCTCGCGCACCGAGGTGCATGGCGCGCCGCGTCATCAGCCCGCCCCAGAGGGCGTAGCTCATCGAGGCGCCGTTTGCGACGTAGATCTCGCCGCGGGCAAGGTCGTCGAGCGCCTCCATCATCAATCCGAACGGCTTGGCGCGGAGCGGACCGCCGCCCTCGGCGCGGCTCGCATCCTCCGGTGCGTCGGCCTCGAGTACAGGCATGGCGCGACCGGCGAGTTTCGAGGTTGCAGCCAGCGGCTTGATCGGTTGCGGCAGGAACTGGCACGTGAGTCCCATCTGGTCCATCACGTCGCCGACGACGGCCGTGAACAGCCGTTCCTCGAGCAGCGTGAACAGCTCGGTGTCGTCGGCATAGATCGCGGATCTCGATGGCATTGGTTGATTCCCCCCCCTCAGGACACGGGCGGCGCATTGTCACCACGCGATCGGTGCCGCGACAAGGCACAAGCCGTGGCCGGAAGGACTGAACGACGCAGAGCAGCCGCCCGCGAGGCGCAGCGTGGGATGGATGGTGCGGTCGTGCCATCTGCCAACCTGCTGGAGCACTGCACTGGACGCCGGCGCGACGGTGGCAGAACAGGGTATCGAGATTTGTGTTCGCGTAACGTTCTCGCCGTGATAGGTCTCTGCCATGACCGATCAGGAGCCGGAGAGCATCGATGGCGCAATGCGCGCGGCACGAGATCATCGAGACGAACTCACCCGTGACATTGCCTTCGCGTTGAAGCAGTCGCCGTTCAAGACGAAGGGCCAGCCGATCGAATCCCTGACGCACGTGGCTCGGGGTGTGGTGGCGCATCTCACTCGTGCTGGATGGCGGTTCGAATTCGGTCCACCGGCCGAGGCCCACGGCCCGGCGCTGGGACGAGCGCCGCCCGGCCCGGAGACGCGCGGGTGAGGCAGCGTCTGCCCGCCTGTTGCACCCGAGGCACGTCCGGCACGCGGCCGTCGCCTCGGGGCAGTCGCAGTGGCGACAGGGGTGGTCAGGTCTGGATAATGCCGTCGGTTGGTTGGGACCTGTCGGGAGGCGGCATCATGGCGGACGAAACCAGGAGCGAGAACGAGGGTCCGACCCTGCGTCGGCGCGCTGGCGACATCGCCGACTACATCTTCGGCCGCAACGCCACCATAGGACTTGCCTCGCTGATGCTGCTCGTCATCTCGGGCTATGCAACCTGGTCCGGGATGCAGGACTTCATCGTCGGCGTGTCGCAGACCCCGGGTTCGTCCGGACGCGCCATCGGCCAGACCGGGCTCTCCGTCACCAACGATGCCCTTGTCGTCGCAATCGTCGTGGCGCTGACCTTCCTGATGTGGATCGCGCTGCGGGAGAGCTTCGGTGCCAACCGCAGCTTCCGGGACCGCGTGATCATGTTGCCGCTCTACGTGTTCCTGTTCCTGTGGTCTGTCGGCTTCGGCTACGGCTTCTGGTGGAGCCTGATCGCTGGCGAGGAAGCGACCAAGACCAGCCTCGCCGGCCTGCAGGAGGACGCTCGCGATGCAGGCCAGGCGATCGCCGCCCGCCTCGATGCGGTGAAGGTGCAGATCGACAGTGTCGCGACGTGGTCCGACGGGCAGATGAACCGAGAGGAAACCAGCGGCGGCAGTTGCGGCGTCGCTTCCGGTGCCGGCCGCGGGCCTCTCTACAATGCGAGAAAGACCGTTCGGGACAGCATCACATCGTTGCGCGACAGCGTCGTCAACTCGTGGATCACGCCTGTGCAGGCCGATCTCGAGCGCCTCAAGCAGACAGCTGCCCAGCTCGGCGGCACCAGCGTGGAAGAGCGCCAGCGGCTGTTCGAGGCCCGCGCCAACCAGATCCGCTCGACGGCGCGCTCGCTCGCCGCCCGCTCCAACGAGCTCGGCGCCTCGACGGCCAACGAGATGCGCGCGATCGCCAATGCGATCTCGATCGAGCCTGGCAAGCCCGGATTCTCCTGCTTCGACCCGACGCTGGCGCAACGGCTTCGGCAGGCTGCCGAACAGGCCGCACAACCGGCCGTGCTGAAGCTGCGCGAGGCGGCGTTCACCGAAGGCCCGGCCGGCGTCGCCAACGCGGTGAAGAACCTCTGGCAGAACCTCGGCGCCTACTTCGGCGGGCTGCTGCTCTACGTGTTCTCGTTCGGCGGCGTGAAGGGCGCCTGGACCTCGGGCGGCGACCCGATAACCGGGCGCGACCTGATCGCGTTGCTGGCGACCGTCGGCGTCGACCTCGGCCTGTTCGCGCTGACCGCGTTGAACCCGCCCAAGGCGCCGCCGAAGCGGTTCGGCGAGGCGGAGAAGCGCCAGATCGAGGACGCGATCAATACCGCCATCGCGCGGGCCGATGGCGTGGATATCGAGTGGGTACGCCGCCATTTCGTGCATCATCACAAAGCGTCGTATCTCGTCATCCCGAACCTGTTCAGCACCAACCCCGATGATGAGACGGAGACGTCGCGAGCGCTCGCCATGAACCAGCTCGCCGGTGTGCTCGACGACATCGGGATCGTGCGCTGGCCGACAAAGCGGGAGCTGAAAGCGCTCCGCGCGGAGGAGGAGGGCCAGAGCATGACAGACCTCACCGAGGTGCGCCGCAAGCGCCTCGCCGAACTCGAGAGCGAGCAGAGCAAGAGCCGGGGCATCGCACTCGACAAGGACAAGGCGGACCGCATTCGCACCGCCGAGCCGATCCGCAACCACGGCCTTTTCTCGAAGGCAGAGCGGGCGCTGCACTTCGCCAAGTGGAGTGAGAAGGCGACGCGCGACTTCGAGATCTTCAAGCTCGAGGACGTCGAGGGTCTGACACCGCTACTCGACGCGCTCAGCCGGGCCCGTATCGGCCAGCGTCAGCAGGCCTCGGCACCAGCCGCACCCACCGATGGCGGCAAGCTGCGCGACGTCACGCCGCCCGAGGTCGCCTCCGACGGCCGCCCCGTCATCGAGCACGATCCGAAGGCGTGAGCACTCAGAACCTCAGCACCCGCATCCATCGCATCACGTCGAGCAGCGTCATCGCCGCCGCGGCGACATAGGTGAAGGCCGCCGCGCGCAGGATGGAGCGCGCCGCCGGCATGTCGCGCTCCGGAATGAAGCCGCCTGCCTTGAGCAAGGGCAGCGCGCGCCGGAAGCTGGCGTCGAACTCCACCGGCAGTGTGGTCAGGTGCATGATGATCGTGATCGACAGGATGATCACGGCGCCGCCCAGCTCGAGGATCAGGATCACCGGAGACTTGGCGAGGATCACCAGGAGGGGCGCGGCCATCATCAGCACCACCCCGATCTGCTGCAGGCGGTGGGCCTGCTTCGCCATCCGCGTGCGCGCCTTGAGCGGTGCATAGCCCTCGGCGTCCTGCATGGCATGGCCGACCTCGTGGGCAGCGATCACCACCGCCGACAATGAGCGGCCGTCGTGGTTCTCTGCGCTGAGCCGCACGGTGCGGCTCTCGGGATCGTAATGGTCGCCGGTGTCGGTCTTTTCGACGCCCACGTATTCGAGCTTCAATCGGTCGAGCAGGTGCCGCGCGAACTCTGCGCCCGTGCCCGGAAAATCGGGCCGGTCGGAGGCATGCCGGCGTATCACGCTCCTGATCCACATCTGTGGCAGGAACGAGAGCCCGAGGATGGCGACCAGCGCCAGGATGCCGATGGCCAGGTCCGTTGCTCCGTTTGGCTGCGTCGTCAGTCGATCATATAGGAACGCGCCCGCCGGACGCTAATCCCGGCGACGGAGATGGCCTTTGAGCCACCATGGTACGATCAGCCCGAGGCCGAGAAAGCGGGCGACGTGGTGGGCGCCGACGTAGGCGGGGTCGAGGCCGAGGGCGAGCGCCATGATGGTCATCGTCTCGACGCCGCCGGGCGCGTAAGCGAGAAACACCTGCGCCACGGGCAGATGCAGGATGTTGGCGACGACAATGGCGCAGGCGAGCGCGACGCCACCGCCAACCAGCACGCTGCCGATGCCGGCAAGCGCGGTCCGGCGCAGCAGATCGAGATCGGTGCCGGCGAAGTTCGAGCCGACCATGGCGCCGATAATCACGTAGCCCGGCAGCATCAGCCAGCCCGGCATGGCGAGCGCGATGATCCCCGAACCGCACAGCAGAGCACTCGCGATCATCGCGCCGAACAGCATGCCGGCGGGCGCCTTCAGCCGCTCGAATACGAGACCGCCGAGCGTTCCGGCCACGAGCAGCAAGGCGAGTCGAGGCAATAGCGCCGGCAGAGCCACGTCGGCCGCAACGGCGAGTGAAGCGCCCGATGGTGCCCTGCTAGCGCCGGCCAGCGTCAGGATCGTGGGAAGGCAGACCAGCAGAAGCAACAGTCGCATCATCTGGATGATGGCGACGCGGCGTGCGTCCCCCTGGCTCTCGGCGGCGAGTGCCAGCACGAACGGCAGCGCGCCCGGCACACCGGCCAGCCGGGCCGTCGCGCGGTCGTAACCGTGCACGCGCTCGAGATAGAGGGCGATGGTGGCCATGATCGCAGTGACCGCGAAGGCGAGACCGGCGAGCGACAGCGGCCAGCGCGACATCATGCCGAGCGTGTCGGGCGTCACGGCGGTGCCCATCGTCGCGCCGAGAAATACGAGAGCAGCCGTACGCACGAGGCGCGGCACGCCGAGCTGGGCGCCGGCAATGGTGGTGGCGGCGACCGCTACGGCCGGACCCGAGAGCCAGGGCGCCGGCATCCCGGCGAGCGTGAATGCCATCCCGCCGGCCAACGCCACGGCGATGGTCGAAGCGAAGGTACTGAATTCGGGGCGTGGACGTTCGGCGGTCAAGCTGGTCTCGGCTGGTTCCGGCGGGGGGCGAGCGACACCTACGCCAGCCGTGCCTCGTTGTCAGCCGGCGCGGACGAGCGGCAGGTTTGTCAAAAGGTTCTGCGGCTTCATGCGCACGCGACGCTGTTCCGTCATGGCGAGCGCCAGATTGACTGGGCGGCCTTTGACCCGATCGATCACCGGTCGCTCGTCGGCGAAGCGCATGCGGAAAAGACCGACGATGCGCGCCATCTCGTCGAGAGTGACGGTGCCGCCGTCGTAGAGCGTGTTGAGCAGCCGTGTCGCCTCCGCGTCGAGGCCGATGTGCCAGCGCCAGTCGCGATCCTCGATCTTTGGGCGAGGTTCGACGCGCACCTCGATCCTGAGCATGTGGGCGAGCCAGGCCTCGATGACGCGCGCGAAGGCGTCGAGCGCCGGCTGTTCGAAGCGGAAGTCGACGACGGTATCGAACCTGTCCGAGCGCTGCCAATAGATGGCGGAGTTATCGTCGCCGATGACGTCGAGCTCGACACGGCGCATCGGCGTGCCTGTCTCGGCAAGGAGCTGGCCCAGACCTGTTTCAGTACCGGCGCGCGCGTGCATCTCGACGATCTCATCGTCGGCGAGCAGCAGGCGGCCGTCATCGAGCGAGGCGGACTGGTCGCGAAAGAAGATCTCGGCGGCGCGCAGCCGCATCGGATCCGTCACGTCGGCGAGCACGTTGCGCAGGATGAGGTGGACCAACTGATCGAGGAACACCGGCGGCAGCATATTGGCGCCGCCGCGGACCAGGGCGAGATAGGCACCTTCGATGGTGCCGGCGGCCAGCAGCCTGTCGCGGAAGGTGAGCACGATGCGGTAGGCCTCGACGGCGTCGCTGTCGGCCATGGCATCGATTTCGGCAGCGGTCACCGGACGCAGCGGGTCGGCAAGTAGTGCCTCGTGCAGGGCGATCTCCTGATCGCACGACGTCTCGACCGGATGCACCTCGGGCCGCGTCAGGTAGGCCAGAACCAGTTCGGGCGTGACTGCCAGCCAGCCCTCGGCGTTGCGCCGCGTCAGGTGGATGCCTGACGATTTCCAGAAGTCATGTGGCATCGGGCTCGATCGTCCAGATTCGTGCATGCTGCGGCTCGGCCGACGGCGGTCGGATAGTGCGGAACTCCTCGGTGATCGCACCAGTCGCGTCACGCGTGCGCCGAACCGTGAACACCGTATTGATCGGAGCATCACGCACGAGTTCGGCAGCAAAGTCGATCTCCTCGCGCGCGGCCGGTCGCGCCGCGGCAATGTCCGGGGCGCCGTAGACCGCGACGAGATGGCCGGCGAGTGCATCGACCGCGCCCGTCACCTCCGCCTCCTTTGCTTCGGCGACCACTGCGAAGGTCGACCAGCCGAAGCTCGTCAGAGCGAAGAAGCCGTTCGCGAAGGCCTGATGCGCCTTTCCGGTGACGTCGGCCGGTTCACGAGCCTGGAAGGCGAAGGCCCCGGACACGGCCCACTCGCCGGGTTCGGCCGCGGGCTCGTACACGCGGGCATCCGAGGCATCGAAGCGGACCGTGCGCAGCAGTTTCACGTCCGCGCCCCCGGGGCATATCGTTCGAGGTTGTCGATCAGCGGCAGTGTCGCCAGGCTGCCGTCGTCGAGGCGCACTATCAACGACACGGCGTCGGCAAGTCCCAGCACGCGCCCTTCGACCGTCCCGCCAGCATGTGCGATGATCGCATTCGCACCGTATCCATCGACACGGCCGATCCAGTGTTCGCCGAGGCCACGGAAGCCGTCTTCGCTCCAGGTATCGAGCCAGGTGAGGAAATGCGCCGCGACGGATTCCAGGATGCGGGTCCGATCGAGATCTGATGCGCCTTCCTCGGCGACCGTCGTGCGACCGGCATCCTCGCCCGGCTCGCGCCCGTTGCCATCGCTCGACACGACAAGCTCGAAACCGACGACCAACCAGTCGGGCACCGCGTCGGCCGGTGTGTCCCGCGGTGCGGCGATGCGCGTACGGCCTGCCACCCCACCATTGAGCAGGATCAGGTTGGGCCAGCGGATCGTGACGGCGACCTGCGGCGGCATCAGCGCCCCAAGCGCGTCGACCACGGCGGCCTGCATCAGCGGCCCCATCTGGATCGCATGCGCCAACGGCACCTCTGGCTCGAGCACGACGGCCAGCGCTGCTCGCGCAGTGTTGCGCGCCCACAGGCAATCGCCGGCTTCCAGTCGACCGAGCGCCGCGCGTCGGCACGCTTCGGCGAACGGCTCGTTCGGTGCGTTCACGCCTTCGGCCGTCAGCAGCGGCGGGAAGCAGGGATCGGCGATGTGCATCGGTACCGGTCGGTTGGCGGTCGCGCGGATCAAATGACCGTCAGCCGAGGTCGATGTCACCCTCGACGGTGTGGGAGAGAGCGCCGTCGGCGGAGGTCAGTACCATGCGCACCTTAAGCGGACCCGGCTTGCCGGCAGCTGTCGCCTGTCGAGCCGCCTCCTCGATCGCGCGCTGCGAAGTGACACCGACCTGCTTCAGGAACTTGCGCAGGGACTGGTTCAGCCGATCCTCGTCGACGGAGTTCTGTGACATGCGTTGCTCCTGCTGTCGGCTGGCCTCGTCACAGGCGGACGTTGCCCTTTTCGGTATAGACGTCCTTTGCAGCCATCGGTACCCGGTCGAGAGCCACGGCGGCGACCGCGGTGATGATGACGAGCAGGGCCATGCTCATCAGAAAAGCCTTCATCGGTTCTTCTCCTCAAGTTGGTCGGCAGACACCGGGTCAATCGGCGCGCCTCACGGCCCGGCCGTCGCCTGCCTGAGATACGCGATCAGCGCCTTGCGCTGGCGGGCATCGGTCATCTTCTGCAGTGGCATCTTCGAGCCGGGCGTCACCACGTCGGGACCAAGCTCGAAAAGCTTCTCCACCATCGCCTCGGTCCATACGATATCTAATGACTTTAGCGGTGGCGAGTAGGGGTAGCCACTGACCGAGGCGATCGGACGGCCGAAAATCCGATAGAGTGTAGGCCCGGCCCGATTGGCACCGTCGGGCGTCAGCGTATGGCACACGCTGCATTTGCGCGCGAATTGCAGCCGACCCTGCTCGACCGGATCGTCGCCGCCGCCTTCGATCTGGAAACGGCGGGGATAGGACGAGACAACAGGCTCGAACGCCTCGCGCGGGGCGATCTGCCAGCGCCCGGCAAAGTCGTCGAGGCCGCCGTAGTAGAGCGCACTGCCGCCCTCGGTGAAGGCGAGCGCCCAGACGGGCCCGTAAGGTGTGCGGAACTCCTCGGTCACCGCCCCGTCGGCGAGCCGGCTGACGCGGATCACGCCGTCGGCACCACCGGTCGCGATCAGACCCGGTTTCGCGATGACGGCTAGGGCGAGCACCGGCCGATCATGGCCCTTGAGGGGGACGACGGGCTGGCCGGTCGCGCCGTCGACGACGCCGGCCGAGCCGTTCAACGTGCCGTAGGCGATGTTTTCGCTGTCGGGCACGCGCGCAATGACGTTGACGCCCCAGCCGAGCCGCGCAAGCGGGCGCTCGAACGTGCCGTCCGCGCGCCAGCGTCCGATCATGCCGTCATAACCCGCCGTATAAAGGCGGCGCCCGTCAGCGGAAAAGGCGACGGCGTTGACCGGCCCCTTGTGGCCGGCGAGCACGGGACCGGGCGTCAGTGTGGCAAGGTCCCAGATGCGCGCGGTGCGATCCCAGCTTGCCGAGGCAGCAAACAGGCCGTCAGGGGAGACGGCGAGGCCGATAACCTTGTTCTGGTGGCCAGCGAAGCGATGAAGGATCTTGCCCGCCTCGATGTCCCACAGCGTCACCGTGCCGTCGTCGCTGCCGGCGAGGGCGCGACGACCGTCAGGCAGGAAGGCGACGGCATTCACGGCACCGTTGTGCTGATCCAGCCGGTGCAACTGGCGCGGTGTTTCGCCCGACACGTCCCAGACCGTCATAGCGTAGTCGAAGGAGCCGGTGAGGGCCCGTCCGCGCGCTGCATCGACCCGCACCGCCTTGATCGGGCCACCGTGACCGGTAAGCGCGCCGGCAGCCGGGCGCGACTTGCCCGGCTTTGCGCCTGCGGCGCTGTCCTTTGACGCTGGCGTGCCGGCGGCGCTCGGCGGGGCGCCGACGGCGGGGACGACAAGTGCGATCGTGCCGCCAAGGGCCACGCTAAGCGCCGCCACCAGTCCGATCGGGTAGGAGTGGCCGTGCATGATCCGCTCACGTGCCGCGGACATGGTCCACCTGCACTTTTTTCCCTCTACTCGGCAGGCGCCGGTCGGCCAGCCCCTTCGCGACGGCGCTTCTCCTCGACTTCGTCGACCCAGAGCCCATGGTGCTCCCTCGCCCAATTGACGTCGACCTCACCCGATCCCATGGCCGAGAATGCGCCCTCCATGCCGATTGTTCCGATGTAGATGTGCGCGATCACCACGACGATCAGGAACACTGCCATCAGGCCGTGCCAGGTGGCGGCGAATTGTTGCTCCTGGTTGGCGGTCAGTGTGGTCGGCAGCTGCAGGCCGAAGCCGTTGAGGAAGGCGAATGTCTTCGCGAACATCGGCATCTCGTAGGGCAGCATGAGTTGCAGACCCGAGAGCGCAATCGAGGTTCCGCCGAGGATGATCAGCCAGAACAGGATCTTTTGACCGGCGTTGAACTTCTTGGCTGGCGGATGCACACCTTTGACGAACATGCCGCCGCCCAGCGCCAGCCAGTAGAGGTCGCGCGGATGCGGAATGTTGTAGCGCACCCACATGACGAAGGTCATCAGCAGGCCCAGGATGAAGGCGAAAGCAACATAATTGTGCAGCCATTTCGCCGTCATCGAGATGGCCGCGAACGCCTCCTTGCCGACCACGGGCAGCACGACGTACCGGCCGTAGAGTACGTTGAGGCCGGTCAGGCCGAGGATGATGAACGACACGGCGAGAAGCCAATGGCCCATGCGTTCAACGTCGGAGAACCGCTCGATGGTCCGTCCAGACCAGCCGTGATCGATGCGGATGCGTCCGCGCAGCAGATAGAAGAGCGCAAGCAGGCCGATGATGCCGCCGAGTGCCCACGATCCGTATTTCGGCAGCGGGCCGTTGCGCAGATTTCGCCACGCCTCGCCTGATGAATCGACGAGGATGCCGGCCTTCTTGTCGGGGATCGACACCTGGCCCTGCACGCCGCGTCGTAGCTTCTGCCACATCTCCACGTCGTAGTTGCCGGGGCGCGTGGCGTCGGTCGCCGCGGGGCCACCGGGGATCACCGCACCCGCCGGCGGACGCACATTCGGGTTCGGTTGCTGCTGCGCGTCGGCGGTGGGCGCGAAGGCGAGCACCATCGTGGTCAGAACGGCGGCGCACAGCGCCGGCAGATAACGCCAGAAGCGGCGCCTGTTCGACCGGTTCGTCGTCATCGGATGCTCTCCCTGTCGGCTCGGCCGCTTCGATACAAGTGTCGGCCGTTGTCACTCCGGCTGCAAGGTCCGACGGTCAATCGCCGGCCCGCCAGATGGTTCTCAGCCCTGCTGGAGCAGGCCTCTCTCGCGCAGTTCGCGGCGCTGGCGGTCGTCGAGCGGCTTGGTTTTCTCGCCCTGGTAGACGCCCGGTGTGAACTCGAGGGGGCGATCCTGCTCCTCGACGCGGCAGCCGGTGACCGCGCTGGCGAGCGCGACAGTGGTCAGCAGGACGGCCGTCGTCCGGGACAATGACGTCATCGTGTTTCGGCCTCCTCGGGCTCGCCGGCAGTGGCGTGGAAGAAACGGGGCGGCAGTTTGTGCCGCCCCGTCGCAGTCAGATCGTCAAGAGATCCATGGCTAGCCGGCCTGTCCGGGATAGGCCTTGCCCCAGCCCCAGGCACCGGAGCCGAAACCACGGGCGACGACGCGTTTCCTGTAGATGTCGGAGACGACGTCGCCGTCACCGGCGAGCAGCGCCTTGGTGGAGCACATCTCGGCGCACAGCGGCAGCTTGCCCTCGGCGAGGCGGTTGCGACCGTATTTCTTGTACATGACTTCTTCGTTCTTCTCCGGGCCGCCGGCGCAGAAGGTGCACTTGTCCATCTTGCCGCGCGAGCCGAAGTTCGACGCTTGAGGATACTGAGGCGCGCCGAACGGGCAGGCATAGAAGCAGTAGCCGCAGCCGATGCATAGATCCTTGTTGTGCAGGACGATGCCTTCCTCGGTCTGATAGAAGCAGTCGACCGGACAGACCGCTTTGCACGGCGCGTCAGAGCAATGCATGCAGGCGACCGAGATCGACCGCTCGCCCGGCTTGCCGTCGTTGATGGTGACGACGCGCCGACGATTGATGCCCCACGGCACCTCGTGCTCGTTCTTACAGGCGGTGACGCAGGCGTTGCACTCGATGCAGCGCTCGGCGTCGCAGAGGAACTTCATGCGTGCCATGGATCAGGCCCTCCAGATCTTGCAGAGCGTTGCCTTCGTTTCCTGCATTTGCGTCACGGCGTCGTAACCGTAGGTCTGCGCCGTGTTGCTCGCCTCGCCGAGCACGTAGGGGTCAGACCCCTCCGGGTACTTGGCGCGCAGGTCCTTGCCTTGGAACTGGCCACCGAAATGGAACGGCATGAACGCGACGCCGGTGCCGACGCGCTCGGTGACCATGGCCATGACCTTGACCTTGCCCTTCTCGGGTCCCTCGACCCACACCTGCTCGCCGTCCTTGATGCCGAGGTTGTTGGCATCCTTCGGATTGATCTCGACGAACATGTTCTGCTGCAGTTCGGCGAGCCATGGGTTCGAGCGGGTTTCGTCGCCACCGCCCTCGTACTCGACGAGACGGCCCGAGGTCAGGATGATCGGGTAGTCCTTCGGCACGTTGTTGGCGATCGCCTTCTTTTGGATCGTCTCGAACAGCGTCGGCAGGCGATGCAGCTTGCGGTCCGAGAAGGTCGGGTATTGGGCGACGAGGTCCGGCCGCGAGGTATAGAGCGGCTCGCGGTGCTTCGGCACCGGATCGGGGAAGTTCCAGACGACGCACCTTGCCTTGGCGTTGCCGTAAGGCGCGAGGCCGTGCTTGATCGCCACGCGCTGCAGGCCGCCCGACAGATCGATCTTCCAGTTGACGGCGCCGATCTTGTTGCCGCCGACCTTCTTGATCGCTTCCATCTCCTTCTCGTTGAGGTCCTTGGCGAAGCCGAGTTTCTCGAGCATCGCGTAGGTGATCTCGGGGTAGCCGTCCTTGATCTCGGAGCCGACCGGATAGCTGTCGACAGCGAGCAGGTTGTCGGCGACCGGATCCTTCTTCGCCCACTTCTCCGGAGCCGTGACGCCGTAGCGGGCGCGGAAACCCATGCCGCCGTCGGCCACCGGCTTAGATATGTCGTAAAGGTTGGGCGATCCCGGATGCTTCAGCTCCGCGGTGCCCCAGCAGGGCCACGGCAGGCCGTAGTAGTCGCCGTCGCATGGACCACCGTTGGCCTTGAGCGTCACCTTGTCGAAGGTGTGCTGGTTGGCCATGTGCAGCTTGAGCCGCTCCGGCGACTGGCCGGTATAGCCGATGGTCCACATGCCGCGGTTGAACTCGCGGGTGATGTCCTCGATCAGCGGCTCGTCGCCATTGACCTTGATGTGCTTGAACATCTCCTTTTCGAAGCCGAATTTCTTGGCGAACCGGTACATGATCGAATGATCCGGCTTCGCCTCGAACAGCGGCTTGATCACCTGCTCACGCCACTGCAGCGACCGGTTCGACGCGGTGACCGAGCCGTAGGTCTCGAATTGCGTGGCAGCAGGCAGCAGATAGACGCCGTCGGTGCGGTCGTGCATCACCGCCGATACGGTCGGATGCGGATCGACGATGACGAGGAGATCGAGCTTCTCCATCGCCTTTTTCATGTCAGGCCCGCGCGTCTGCGAGTTGGGCGCATGGCCCCAGAACACCATGGCGCGGGTGTTGTCCGGCTGGTCGAGATTTTTCTTGTCCTCGAGCACGCCGTCGAACCAGCGCGACACCGGGATGCCCGACTTCTCCATCATCTTCTGGTCTTTGAAGCGGCCGAGCACGTAGTCGTACGGCACGTCCCAGACGCGTGCCCAGTGCTTCCACGAGCCGGTCGCAAGACCGTAATAACCCGGCAGCGTGTCCATCAGCACGCCGAGATCGGTGGCGCCCTGCACGTTGTCGTGGCCACGGAAGATGTTGGTGCCGCCGCCGGCGACGCCCATGTTGCCGAGCGCGAGCTGCAGGATGCAGTAGGCGCGCGTGTTGTCGTTGCCGTTGGTGTGCTGCGTGCCGCCCATGCACCAGATCACCGTGCCGGGACGGTTGGTGGCGAGTGTCTTTGCCACGCGGCGGAGCTGCGTGCCGGGTACGCCGGTGACCTTCTGCACCTCATCCGGCGTCCACTGCTTGACCTCTTCGCGTACGTACTCGATGCCCCACACGCGCTTGCGCAGGAACTCCTTGTCCTCCCAGCCGTTCTCGAAGACGTGCCAGAGAATGCCCCAGATCAGTGCCACATCGGTACCTGGGCGGAACCGCACATACTCGGAGGCGTGCGCGGCGGTGCGCGTGAAGCGCGGGTCGCACACGATCAGCGGCGCATTGTTCTGCTCCTTCGCCTTGAGCAAGTGCTGGAGCGAGACGGGGTGTGCCTCTGCCGGATTGCCACCGATCAGGAATATGGCCTTGGACTGCAGGATGTCGTTGTAGGAGTTCGTCATGGCGCCGTAGCCCCACGTGTTCGCGACGCCCGCGACGGTCGTGGAATGGCAGATACGCGCCTGATGATCGATGTTGTTGGTGCCCCAGAACGCGGCGAATTTGCGGATCAGATAGGACTGCTCGTTGGAATGCTTGGCTGAGCCGAGCCAGTAGACGGAGTCGGGACCCGATTCCTTGCGGATCTTCAGCATCGTGTCGCCGATCTCGTCGATCGCCTTGTCCCACGAGATCCGCTGCCACTTACCGCCGACGAGCTTCATCGGGTATTTGAGGCGGCGCTCGCCATGCCCGTGCTCACGTACCGATGCGCCCTTTGCGCAATGTGCGCCGAGATTGAAGGGGCTGTCCCAGCCGGGTTCCTGGCCGACCCATACGCCGTTCTGTACCTCGGCGATCACGGTGCAGCCGACGGAGCAGTGGCCGCAGATAGACTTCTTCAGCTCGATTTTGCCACCGGCTTTCGGCATCGCAGCCTCTGCCTTCCTGACGCGCGGCGCGACGAGCGCCGAAGCGGCGGTGAGGCCGCCGGCGACGAGGCCGGAGTTGCGCAAAAACTGCCGGCGGTCGATGGTGCCGGCGCCGGCCGCTGCCGCGGCGGCTGCGAGGCGGGGTCCGCTCACGGCGGCTGACGCCTTCTTCCTCAGCATGTCGTTTCTCCTGTTCGATCAAATCGGGCGGGCGGCCGTCGAGGCCTGCCTCAGAAGTCGCGGGCGAGTTGATAGTAGCGCTTAACGTGCTCGCTCTCGCGGTAGCCCGTAGCGGCCTCCGGCGCCGCCTCGGTGGCGGCTGCGGGCGCACCCGTGACGGCCGCGGCGCCAGCCCCGATCGCACCCGCTCCGGCCAGCTTGAGGAAGTTGCGACGGTCCGCGACCGGCGCCGAGCCATTCTTGTCTTCAGTGCGCTTCATCGCGTGTTCTCCCTTGTCGTGCGTCCACCCGGCACATCGGCGGCCAGCTGGCGCGTTGAAGATGCTTTCGACCTCGTCGCTTACTCTCCCGGGCTGCTGGCGGTCGACCTGGTCCGGCAGCCGTTTGAACTTCCCCAGCGCATCAGTCGCGCTGGAACGCTTCCCGCTCGATCGTGAGGAACGCGGTGCCGAGAGCGGCGACCGCGCGGTAGAGGTGAGCCGACTTGGCTTGCGCAACGTCGCGGAACATCAGTGGTGCCCAGGATGCGATGTGGGACTCGAAGAATGCCCGCTGGTCGTCGATGTCGATCGCGCGCCCGAAAGTGCCGTCGATCAGCCCGGCCATGCTTTCGAGCACGGCGGCGGCATGGTCCTCCGGTTCGCTGAACGAGCGGTCCGCGGCGATTTCCAGACGGGCCATGTCGCTGCGCAGCCGCGCGAGTGGTTTCTCGTTCAGGAAGCCGGTGAGATAATAAGAGGCGTAAGGCAGGATTTCCCCCCGCGTCAGGCCGATGAACAGATCCTGGTACTCATCGGCCGCTGCCGCGCTCGACGTGGCCTTCGCCGCACGGGCGAGTTCGCCGAGGGCTGCGCCCAGCACCGTGCCGTCGCCGGTCAGTCCTGAGGTCGCATCGAGAAGATCTGCCGATGGCGGCGCCGTCAGGAAGGCGGCGAGAAGGCGATAGAGGCCGGCGCGCGCCTGATCCTCCTCCGCAACGTTTCCGGCTGCTGGCAACGCCGCATCTCGCGCTGGGTCTGTGGCGGAATTGGGCGTCAATCGCGGTCCTCCCGACCGATGATGTATCGTTCTTGGTGCGGCTGCGGCGACAAGCCTCGGCCGGACGATTTCACTGTCGAGTTTAGATACCCGACAGCTCCGCGCAAGATTGCCGCTGGATGCAAAAACGCGCTCCAGCATGCAAAACGTACGTGAAAGTTGCACTTCGTGCGAAATGGGTAGTAAAGGGAGACTTTGCAGGGTGGACCTGGGTCGTGCCGCCGGAACGGTCGCTAGGAGCTCACGAGGGGCCACGACGCCGCGGAGGTGGCATTGACGACCTCGACGTCGCATATTGGGTCTGTTACGAGCCGAGTTCTCGCGACGCAAACTCCCAACCGGTCCGGACTTTCGAGATGCCCGAGCCTGTATCAGCGCCGATGATCGATCCGTTCGGACGCCACGTGACATATCTGCGGGTCTCCGTCACCGACCGCTGCGACTTCCGCTGCGTCTATTGCATGTCGGAGCATATGACGTTCCTGCCGAAGAAGGATCTGCTCACGCTCGAGGAACTCGATCGCCTCTGCACAGCGTTCATCGAGAAAGGCGTGCGCAAGCTCAGGTTGACCGGTGGTGAGCCGCTGGTCCGCAAGAACATCATGCATCTCGTCCGCTCGCTGTCCCGTCACCTCGTGTCCGGCGCACTCGAGGAGCTGACGGTCACCACGAACGGAAGTCAGCTCGCGCGTCATGCGAACGAACTGGCCGACTGTGGTGTCAAGCGGATCAACGTCTCAATCGATACCCTGAAGCCCGATCTGTTCCGGACGATCACGCGCTGGGGTGATCTCGGCCAGGTGCT
>JAWKVY010000010.1:0-294458 GCA_041397745.1 Hyphomicrobiaceae bacterium
GCCTCCGCCTGCAGCAGATGGCGGATCCCGCGCAACAGCTCGACGTCGTCGGGCCGATAGAACCGTCGCCCGCCGCCGCGTTTCATCGGGCGCAGCTGTCCGAACTTCGCCTCCCAGAAGCGGAGCACGTGCTTGGCGACGCCGAGTTCTTGCGACACTTCGGCGATGGTGCGGAAGGCCTGGGCGGCCTTGCGACGATCCTGTCCCCGAGGTTCGCCTTCGCTCGGCGCCGTGTCGCGGACCTCCGCCGAAGATTTGCGCGCCGCCTTCATTCGGCAGCCCTGCGCTTGACGAGACCCTGATTGATCCGGTCCTTCATGATATTCGACGGACGGAACACCAGGACCCGACGGGGTGTGATCGGCACTTCCTCGCCGGTTTTCGGATTGCGACCGATGCGCTGGCCCTTCTCGCGGATGCCGAACGAGCCGAACGACGACAGCTTGACGGGCTCGCCGCGCGCCAAGGCTGCAGAGATCTCGCTGAGTACGAGTTCGACGAGTTCCTGCGATTCGTTGCGCGGTAGGCCGATCTGCTCGACGACCGCGTCCGCGAGGTCTGCACGCGTGAGTGTCTTTGCGCCCATGATCCGGTTGCCTCCCAGTGCTGAGCGGCCGGATGGTAGCGGCAAGTGGCGAAAGGGTCAATCACGGGCTCTCGCAAGCGGCTGAAAAAGCAGTAGTTTTGTTGGGCCGCCGCATGCCCGTACGATGCCGGAGGCTGTTCCGGAAAGCACCCGTCCGCTTGCGCTCGATGCCCCGCCTGTCCGATGCGCACGGCGGTCGGGCCCATTTCTACACGATGTTTAGCTGGATTACCGGGATCCGCAAACCGGCGCTACCACCGTGTCAGGGCCGCGCCCCACGTGAAACCGCCGCCCATTGCTTCCATGAGGACGAGCTTGCCCTCGCCGAGGCGATGGCTTTCCAGCGCCGCGTTGAGGGCGAGCGGAATGGAAGCGGCGGATGTGTTGCCGTGTTGGGCCAGCGTCATGACGATCTTCTCGGGCGAGACGCCGAGCTTCTTGGCAATGCCGTCCAGAATGCGCGCATTGGCCTGGTGCGGAACGAACAGGTCGATCTCATCGGCCGAATAGCCGGTCATCACCAGCGTCTCCTCGATCACGCCGGAAATTTTCTGGACGGCATGACGGAACACCTCGCGGCCGTTCATGCGAAGGTGGCCGGTGGTCTTGGTCGAACCGGGGCCGCCGTCGACATAGAGCAGTTCCTCGAAGCGCCCGTCGGAGCGCAGTCGCGTGGCCAGGATGCCGCGGTCTCCCCGACCGCCGGACTGTGGCTGTGTTTCCAGCACGACCGCACCGGCCCCGTCACCGAACAGCACGCAGGTGGTGCGGTCCGACCAGTCGAGAATGCGCGAGAAGGTCTCGGCGCCGATCACCAGCGCGCGTCGATGCTGGCCTGACCTCAGGAAATTGTCGGCTGTGGCCAGCGCGTAGACGAACCCCGAGCAGACTGCCTGAATGTCGAAGGCGGCGCCTTTCGTGACACCGAGGTTCGCCTGGATCCGCACGGCGGTCGCCGGGAAGGTGCGGTCGGGTGTCGCCGTCGCGCAGATAACCAGGTCGATGTCGACCGGATCGATGCCGGCTCGCACGAGTGCCTGGCGGGCGGCGGCGGTGCCGAGGTCGGAGGTCAGTTCGCCCTCGTCGGCGATGTGGCGGCTTCGTATGCCGGTGCGCTCGACGATCCAGTCGTCGGATGTGTCGACAAGGCGCGACAGCTCGGCATTGGTGACGACACGCTTCGGCAGGTAGGCGCCGACGCCACGAATGACGGAGCGGTTGACGGCCACGGTGTATCCCCCTCGTTGCTCTTGCGACGTCCGCTCAGGATGTCGGCGCTGCGGCGCCGTGCACGAAGCTCCTCGCCGGCTCAGCCGGTTGCGCGCGAGGCCAGCGCGCCGTGGAACGTCTCGACGTCGGATTTCAGACGCGGCACGAGTTCGCGCTCGGCCATGTCGTAGCCGAGATCGACGGCGCTCGCAAAGCCGAGAGCGTCGGTGCCGCCGTGACTCTTGATGGTGATGCCGTTCAGGCCGAGGAACGTGCCGCCGTTGACCCGGCGCGGATCCATCTTGTGCTTCAGCACTTGCAGCCCGCCGCGCGCGAGAAGCGCACCGAGCTTCGACATCAGGGAGCGCGTCAGTGCGTCGCGGATGTATTGACCGATCTGGCGGGCGGTGCCTTCGGCAGTCTTGAGGGCAATGTTGCCGGCGAAGCCCTCCACGACGACGACATCGACGCGTCCCTGGCCGATCTCGTCGCCCTCGATGAAGCCACGGTAATCGAATGGCAGGGCGGTCTGAGGCATGGCGCGCAGCCAGGCATGCGCCTCCTTGACCTCATCCGCGCCCTTGATTTCTTCGGTGCCGACGTTGAGCAATCCGACGCTCGGCCGCTCCATCTGGAACAGTGCGCGTGCCATCGCCGCGCCCATCAACGCGAAATCGCAGAGCTGTGTTGCATCCGCTCCGATATTGGCGCCGACGTCGAGCACGATGCACTCGCTGCGGATGGTCGGCCAGAGTGCGGCGATGGCAGGCCGCTCCACGTCCGAGATCGGACGCAGGATGAGCTTCGACATCGCCATCAGCGCACCGGTATTGCCAGCCGAGACCGCGACGTCAGCCTCGCCGCGCTGCACAGCCTCGAGCGCGAGCCACATGCTGGTGCCTTTGCCGCGGCGGAGCGCCTGGCTCGGCTTGTCGTCCATGGCCACGGTCAGGTCGGTATGGACGATGCGCGTACGGCCGGCGAGGGCGGGATGGCGCTCCAGCTCTGAACGGATCGTCGCCTCGTTGCCGCACAGGATGAAGCTGATCGCCGGATGGCGGACTGCGGACAGCGCCGCGCCGGCAATGGTGACGCTCGGGCCGTGGTCACCGCCCATCGCATCGAGCGCCAGTGTTCGCGACGACGTCATTGCCGGAGTGCGTTGCTCGTCAGGGTCGCCAGGGCGGGGCCCTGGTGAGAGGTGCGCCATGATTGGCGGCTGCCGGGTCGGCAGGCGGCGCGACCATAGCGATTGGCAATCGGGCCGCAACTGATTTCGTGCCGTCGCGATACGCGCACGCTCAGGTGCTGTCGTCGGCAGAGCCGGTTCCCTTGAGCTTTCGGAGGATCGCAAACGGGCTTTCGCGAGCGCTTTCCGGCTCGATCGACAACTCGAGACTGGCACCTTCCGCGCGCGGATAAAGATCGACGGCCGCGGCGATCGTCTCATAGGCGATGCGGCCGAGCGGTACACCCGCCAGCTCCAGCGGCTCGGGATCGTCGGCTTCACCGATCTCGACCTCGGGCCGCGTCTCGGGAACGATCTGATCGGGTGGCCAGAATGCGACGGAAAATGGTTCGTCGAGCTCCTGCGTGACCGGCTCGAGCGTCACCACGCAGGCTTGGCGGATGGTCGCGGTTGCGCGGCCATCGAGCAGAATGCGGCCAGCACCTTTCGGGCGCGCGGTCGCCACGACACCGGCCGCCTCCACGGCGAGTACGCCGAGTGCTGCGGCGAGGGCCGCCCGTTCGTCGGCGTCGGCATGACGTTCCACCGCGACTGGTTCGTCGGCAACACGCTCGGCCGCGATCGACCAGTCCAGACACCAGGGCGGGGATGGTACCGGCAGACCGTCGGTTGGATTCGAGTGACGCATCGGTGACCTCCACGTTCGAAGGCAATTCAGGTGACGGCAGCGTGGTTGCCCGGCCTGTCAGGGCGATAGTCCGGGAACTCCACGCGTCCGTCCAGCAGTGCCCTTGCCGGCTGTGCTTGCAGGGATCGCCGTGCGGCAAGGGTGTAGCGCGCAAGAGATGTACACGCCCCCTCTTGTGACGTCGGCGTGTGGCTGTCTGGCAACAGTCCGAAGCGTGCGAAGGCTGCCGTCAGAGCCTCGGCATCTTCTGTGGCGAACGCCGGGCGATAGGCGCCGAGCCGATCATAGACGGCGCCTGCGGCTTTTTTGACTCGCTTCGGCACCGTCAGATCGCCCACGCCCATCTCGCGCATCTGATCGTCGATGTCGGCGATCAGCGTCTCGACGAGACCGCGTGCGACGCGGGCGCCTTCTGCGCCTTCGGCGAGCAGACGCTCGAGCACCAGTACCGTATGGAGGGCGAGCGCCTCGAAGCGGCCTTCTTGTGTGTCGGGGACGCCACCATCGGCGTACAGTGACGGCTGCCGCGAGGCGGTCACGATCAGGCCATAAAGCTTTGATGCCACTCGCGAAGGACGTGACCGTCGGCGTATCAGGTCGGCAATGCCGGACAGCACGATCATGAGGCCGACGGCAACGACCCAATAGGGCACGATCGGTTTGTCCATGGTGGCGGCGTGCTCTGTGCGTGAGTGCTTGGACGGTAGGTCCGCGGGGCGGCTCTCGTTCGCCAATCCTAAGTGGACGTCGGACACGGTGGTGTTGCCAAGCCCGTCGCCGTGCAGGTAGTCGATGATCACGGGCGGGGCAACGATTCGTCGGGGGAACGCATTGATGCGCACGACAGATGCTGGCGCAACCCATGGCAGGCTTAGGGCTCCAGTGGCGCGGATCACAGGCGGGTTCGTGCTGGCCGTCGTGCTCGGGCTGACCGCGGGCTGTGCCGAGACCGTTGTCCGACATGGCCACCATTTCCGCCAGACCGACCTTCAGCAGATCAGCCCCGGCATGGGCCAGGATCAGGTCCGCGCGTCCCTTGGCACGCCGACGACGACCTCGCCGCTGAAGTCGGGCACCGCCTACTATTACATCTCGCAGACCACGAAACAGCAGGCGTTCTTCGCGCCCAATGAAGTCGATCGCCAGATCGTCGCCGTCTACTTCACGCAGACAGGCAGCGTCGACAGGGTCGCCCAGTACGGCATGAAGGACGGCAAGGTATTCGACTACATCTCTCGCACCACGCCTTCCGCCAACACCAATGACGAGACGATCGTCCAGCAGTTGTTCCGCAATCTCGGCAAGCGCGGGTCGGTGTTCGGCGAATGATGCTGGCGGCGCGTGACGGGAAGGGGGTTCAGCGACAAACCCGATAGCTGCCGTCGCGCCCGTGGCGGGCAAGGTCGAAATGAAAATGATCGTGGTGGTAGGCGTCAGCGTTCGGACCCAGCACGGTATTGAACGTGGCGCAGGCGCCGCGGTGCACCTCGCGCAGGAAGCCGCTCTCGGGCGCAGCGCCGCGCCAGCCGGATTTCACGACCACCGTGCGGCCGTCTGCGAGGTGAAAGGCCGAGATGTCGATGGCATTGGCGCGGCCGTGCTCCGAAAGCCGTCCACTGCCGTTGATGCGCCGGCACGAGTAGGATGATGCAACCTTGAGCTCCACCACCTCACCGCGCAGATGCCGCCGCGCTGCCGGCGCCACCACTGTGGTGAGCCAATGTTCGATCGCCGGCACCATCGGACATTGCAGCGTGGCGGACGGGCGCAGGGCCACGTGCTGCGGGCCGATCGCCGCAACCTCGAGCGGGCGGATGACGTGACAGCCGCCTGGACCACCAAGTGATGAACGGAACGCGACAGACGGGCTCGAGCGAACGACGCCCGAGGCCAGGCAAGCCTCTTCCTCCGCGCTCCTCCAGCGGTCCTGGCGCAGGAATGTGGGAAACGTCGGCGGCGCGCGTTCGACTTTGATGTCTCGCGATTTCGGGCGCTCGACGGACCGCCTCTCCGACACGCTGGAACAGCCGCTCGCGATCGTGCAGAGTGCAACGAGCATGAAGGCCAGCACTGGTCGGCGACGATACGCGTACATGCGCCATCAAATGTCGGAATAAACCCTAATTCGGAGTTAACGTCCGCCTACGGCAGACGCAGGGCGTCCGCGCGACCATGCGGCGGCCGGCGTGCGGCAGAATCTCGTCCATGGGGTTCCGGGTGTAGGATCGCGCTCTCGGGCGCGCGGGCAGGATCACTCGCTGAAGCGGTCGAGCAGATAGCGCTGCCAGAGCTTCTCGCCGATCATGCAGTCGATGCCATCCTTGGGAGCCTCGGCGGGCCGGCCGGTCGCCTGGGTCCGGATGACGCCAGCCGGCCGCTCGGGCACGAGGCCCGCTATCTCCAGCAGCAGCTTCTGGCGGATCGCGGCGGGAAACTCCCCGACCGCCTTGACCGGAATTACGAAGGCGCCTGGGCCACCGATGACGCAGTCCCTGTAATATCGGTCGAGGGCCGAGATGTCGAAGAAGCCCGAGCGGCTGGTCGCCTTCAACATGATCGGAAGGCCGTTGATGATCACGCCCTGGCGCACAAGCTCGTCGCGCGCGTCGGCAACCGGCTTGCCCGAGTTGTTCGGCCCGTCCCCGGAAATGTCGACGACCCGACGCAGGCCGCGTTCGCCGCTCGACTGGAACAGCATGCTGGCGAACTCGATGGCGCCTGAGATGGAGGTCATGCGGGCGCGCGATATCGGCTTGGCGGCGAGGTCGTCGGCGAACCTGTGTGCGGCGGCAGCGCTGTCGATGACGCGCCAGTCGAGGACGACGGACTGGATGCCGGCACCGGCCCACTCGACGAACACCACTGCGATCCGCCCGAGCCCACCCGAGGTGATGGCTCGGATCACGTCCGGGTGGCGGAACGCCGCCACATAGCCGTCGCGCTGCAGGCGCTGCTCGTCCAAGTCCATCGACAGGGAGACGTCGACCGCAAGCACCAGCTCGACGTCGACCGTCGGTTGGGCGGCCGGCGGCGGCAGGGTTCTCGACTGGGCCTCAGCGCCGGTTGATGTCACGGACAGGAGTAATACCGCGGCCAGCGCCGTCAGCGCCAGGATGCGGCACGTGCGAACGATGACCCGATCATACATGACAACTACTCTGCCACGGCTTCGCTCGTCGGCATAGTCGGCTCAGATCACATTGCCGCCAACCGCGGCGGCCCTTCAGCCCTCCATCACGCCCGCCGTCGTGAAGCCGCCGTCGACCGCGTAGGTCTGGCCGGTGACGAAGCTCGCCTCGTCCGAGACGAGAAATGCCACGACCGCGGCGACCTCGTGCGCTTCGCCATGCCGGGCGAGAGGCATGCGCGCCTTGAAGGCCTCGGGGAGCGGGCCGCGCATGGCCTGGGTCCTGATCGCGGCAGGTGCGACGCAGTTGACGAGAATGCCGTGCCCGGCGAGCTCGATCGACATCGATTGCGTGAGGTTGATGATGCCGGCCTTGCTGGCTCCGTAGGCCGCGCGCCCGCGTCCACCGTTCATTCCCGAGTTGGAGGATATGGTGACGATGCGTCCGCCTCGTCCCCGGCCGGCCGCCGTCGCATTCTGGGCCACCATCTGGCGGGCAGCGGCCTGGGCGGTGAAAAACGTGCCGTAGAGGTTGGTCTCGATCACGTTGCTCCAGAACTCCGGCGTCATCTCGAGGAACGGGGCGCGGCTCATGATGCCGGCGTTGGCGACGAGGATGTCGAGGCGACCGAGGCGGGCGACCGTCCCGGCGACGGCATCTTCACAGTTCTGACGCTGGCGCACGTCGAGCTGGATGGCGGTCGCCCGATCGCCGAGCCGGCCAGCCAATGTCGACGCCGCCGCGACATCGATGTCGGCGATCACCACTTGCGCGCCGTCACCGTGCAGTCGCTCGGCGATTGCGGCGCCGATGCCGTTTGCGGCGCCGGTCACCATTGCGCATTTTCCCTCGAGACTTGCCATCGTCGCTTCCCTTCTGTTTGTCTGGGGCGCGCGGCCCGACGCGCGAGACTATCAGCCAGGTTCCGCACCAGCGAGCCGCCGCCAGCCAAGGGAGTGACGGATGCCGAAGATCGACGGCGCGCGCGTTCTTGCCGACCTCAACCGCCTCAGGGACTTCGGGCGCTACGAGACCGGGGTGCACCGGCCGACCTACTCTGCCGAACATACGGCCTCGCTGCTCTGGCTCGCCGGCCGGGCGGCCGACGCGGGCCTTGCGCCCACCATCGACGGCATCGGCAACGTGCTCTGTGAAACGTCGCGGCCGGGCGGGCGTATTCTGGTAGGTTCGCATCTGGAGAGCCAGAACCAAGCCGGCTGGCTCGACGGGCCGCTCGGGGTGATCTATGCGCTCGAGGCGGCGCGCGCGCTCGCTGCCGACCCGACGACGGCGCACGTCCCCGTCGACGTGGTCTCGTTTGCCGACGAGGAGGGGCACTTCGGCTTCTTCCTCGGCTCGCGCTCGCTCGCCGGCCAGGTGAGCGAGGCCGACATCGACGCCGGACAGGATCGCACGCGTGGCACCACCCTGCGCGATGCGCTCGCGACAGCGGGGCATGCAGGCAAACCGCGCCTGCGCGTCCCGGAAGGGCGCTATGTCGGCTTTCTCGAAGCGCACATCGAGCAGGGCGACTGGCTGGAGGCCAACGATCTCAAGATTGGAGTTGTCACTTCGATCGTCGGCATCTGGCAATTCCGCATCGTCGTCGAGGGTGTCCAGAACCACGCCGGGACGACCCGAATGGCGATCCGCAAAGACGCCGGTGTGGCTCTCAACCGCATAATCATGGCGCTCGAGGCGCGCATGCCCGAGGTCGCCGGTGAGCGCAGTGTCTGGACGACCGGGCGTATCGCTCTCGAGCCCGGTGCGCCGAGCATCATTCCCGGCCGCGCGGAGATGCTGTTCCAGATCCGTGATGCCGATCCCGAGACGCTCGAGCGCATGGAGGCGGCCATCCACGACGTCGCCAGGGCGCACGACGCGAAAGGTCCGTGCAGGGTGATGTCTGAATGTCTTCGTAAAAGCTTTCCGGCAGTGATGGACCCGCGCATCCAGGCGGCCATTGAGCGGGCCGCTGAGCGCCACGCTCCAGGCAAGGCTGTGCGCATGCCGTCGGGTGCCGGTCACGACGCTCAGATCATGTCGACCAGGATGCCGGCCGGCATGCTGTTCGTCCCGTCCATCGGGGGGATCTCGCATCATTGGACGGAAAACACCTCGGACGACGACATCGTGCTCGGCGCGCAAGTCTACGCCGACGCCGTCGCCGCCATGGCGGACGAACTCGGCGCCGGTGCCTGAGCGGTGTCGGAGAGGTCCGGGCCGCAGCGATCCGGGGGCAACTGCCCAAAGATTGCGCAGCCCCATCAAGACGGGTGCGTTCCGATCGGAAGATTCTCGTCTGCGGGGGCTGTCGACACTTTGACAAGCAGGCACCCTGCATGTCAGCGTGATGTCCGGTCTGATCAGACCGATTTGCATCCGATCCCTGGCATGAGTCTGACGTGGGCCATCCGGCGGCGGCAGCACGGGACAAGGCGGCTCCTCGGAGGGTCGCAGCCCGTGAGTCGGGGTTCGGAGCGGAGGAAACAATCTGGAGGGTCTCCATGCACCTCAAGTCATGGCTCGCCGCCGCCGCGTGCGCGAGCCTGCTCGCCGTCCCCAACGCTCATGCCGCCGACAAGAAGGTGCGCATCCAGATGGGCGGCGCCTTCCCATCGACGACGGGCATTCTCGGCCCCGCACAAAACCGCATCGTCAAGTCGTTGCGGGACATGTCGAGCGGCTCGATCGACATCAAGTTCTTCGAGCCGGGCGCACTGGTGCCGGCTGGTCAGTACTTCGATGCGATCTCCAACGGTTCTCTCGACGCAGCCTGGACCGTGACCGGCTTCTTCACCGGAAAGGACATCGCCTTCGCGATGTTCGCTTCGGTGCCGTTCGGCCCGGGCGTCGGCGAATACATCGCCTGGATGCGCTATGGCGGCGGACAGAAGCTGATGGAGGATCTCCACGCCAAGTACAACATCGTGCCGCGACTGTGCGGCGTCATCTCACCGGAGGCGTCCGGTTGGTTCCGCAAAGAGATCAAGACGCTGGACGACCTCAAAGGCTTGAAGATGCGCTTCTTCGGCCTCGGCGCCAACGTCATGCAGAAGCTCGGTGTTTCGACGCAGCTGCTGCAGGCCGGTGAAATCTTCCAGGCGCTCCAACTCGGCACTATCGACGCGACCGAGTTCTCGATGCCGACGATGGACCTGACACTCGGTTTCCATCAGGTGGCGAAGTTCTACTACTTCCCGGGCTGGCACCAGCAGGCGACCTTCAACGTGCTCTACTTCTCGAAGAAGAAGTGGGCCGAGCTGTCGCCGGCACAGAAGACCATGGTCGATGTCGCCTGCACGGCACAGATGATGGAGCAGTTCGCGGAGGGCGAGGCCAAGCAGTTCGCCGCGATGGCAGAGTTGCAGAAGAAGGGTGTTACCATCAAGCAGTGGAGCCCGGAGTTCTTGAAGGCCTTCGAGGACAAGTGGAACGAGGTCGCCAAGGAGCAGGCGGAGAAAAGCCCGGAATTCAAGAAGGCTTGGGACAGCTACTCCAAGTTCCGCGAGGGCTATGCCGTCTGGAAGGCCAACGGCTACCTGAAGTGAGTCTGCTCGACTGAACGCGGGATCGGAGGCAGGCGCCTCCGATCCTGTTTCTTTCTTGGGTGCTCGCTGGCGCGGGGGGGGCGTTGGCAGGCACGGAAGCATGCGGCAGGTGGAGCGATTGGCGCACCGGCCAGCCCGGAGGGAATGATGAAGCCGCTGCTTGCGATTTCTGATCTCATCGATCTCACGCTCAAATGGATCGCCTATACGTTCGGCTGGTGCTTCCTCGCGAATGTGATCGTGATCTGCTTCGACGTGGTCAGCCGCAAGTTCGGCTTCCAACTGCCCTACGGTTGGGGTTCGACACCGCTGCAGGAGCTGCAGTGGCACCTGCACGCCGTGCTGTTCCTCACCTGGATCGGCTATGCATACGTTCGCAATGCGCACGTGCGCATCGACATCGTCACGGGCACGCTGTCTGACCGCAGCCAGGCATCGCTCGAACTGTTCGGCTGCATCTTCTTCGCGCTGCCCTATCTCTATTTCGCGGTGCCCTATGCCTGGGACTTCTTCACGGTATCGTTCTGGCAGAACGAGTCGTCGTCGGCCCCTAATGGGCTGTCACGGCGATGGATCGTGAAGGGCTTCCTGTTCTTCGGGTTCCTCTCCGTTCTGCTCGCGGTGATCTCGGTCATGATCCGCCGCTTCGTCTTCCTGTTCGGCTCGCCCGACGACCGCCAGCGCGCCATGCCGGCCGCGGCTGCGCATTGAGAGGGCAGCCATGATCGAGTGGATCACCGACCACCTCGCGGTGCTCATGTTCTTCGTGCTCACGTTCATCATGTTCGTGGGCTATCCCGTCGCCTTCGTGCTCGGCGCCATCGGCATCTTCTTCGGCCTTCTCGGCGTCTATTTCGGCGTGTTCAGCCTCATCCAGTTCGCGAACCTGATGCCGCGCGTCTACGGCACCGCGGTCGAGAACCAGGTGCTCGTCGCCGTGCCGATGTTCGTGTTCATGGGCACCATGCTCGAGAAGAGCAGGGTCGCGGAGGATCTGCTGTTCTGCCTCCAGGTGCTGTTGCGGCGCGTGCCCGGCGGCCTGGCAATGGCCGTAACCATCCTCGGTACCATCATGGCGGCGACCACGGGTATCGTCGGTGCGTCGGTCATCATGCTGACGCTGATCGCCCTGCCGGTCATGCTCAACGGCAACTACAACAAGGAGATGTCGGTCGGCACAATTGCCTCGGCCGGTACGCTCGGCATCCTCATCCCGCCCTCGATCATGCTGGTGATCATGGGCGACCTCCTGCAGATCCCCGTCGGCACGCTGTTCATCGGCGCCGTGATTCCGGGGCTGGTGATGAGCACCACCTATCTCGTCTACATCTTCATCCGCTGCTCGCTGAACCCTGCGCTCGCGCCGGCGCTCGATGCCAGCATCGGCCCGCAGACGACGGCGGAGCTGTGGGCGCTGGTGCTCAAGAGCTTCGCGCCGCCCGCGTTCCTCATCTTCCTGGTGCTGGGGTCCATCTTCCTCGGCTGGGCGACGCCGACGGAGGCGGCGGGTGTCGGCTGCGCGGGAGCCATCATCCTCGCTCTCGTCAATCGCCGCCTCAGCCTCAAGACGATGTTCGACGTCATCGAGAGTTCGGCACTGACCAACGCGATGGTGTTCTTCATCATCTTTGGCGCGACGCTGTTCTCCTACGTGTTCCGCGCCCTCGGTGGCGATGACGTGGTGCACGAAATCCTTGTCAAGATGGGGATCGACACCGGCGTCGAGATCCTCGTCTTCACGATGGTGCTCATCTTCGTGATGGGCTTCTTCTTCGACTGGATCGAGATCTGCCTCGTCGTCATCCCCATATTCGGGCCGATCCTGATGAAGGCGGACTTCGGCGGCATCGTGCCGAACGGGCAGATCGCGGTGCTGTGGTTCGCGATACTGATGGCCGTCAACATGCAGACCGCTTTCCTGACACCACCGTTCGGCTTCGCGCTCTTCTATATGAAGGGTACCGTGCCGCCGTCGGTGACGATGGGCCATATCTACCGGGGCATCATTCCTTTCGTTCTCCTGCAGCTGATCGCTCTCGGCTTCTGCATCGCCTACCCGCAGATCGTGCTGTGGCTGCCCAAGTACATGGGTTTCCTGGACTAGCGGGATGCGGTCTGCGACGTGCGGGAAGAGACAGCCGTGCGCTGGTCCTTACGCGTTCAGGCCTCGACCTCGAAATAGCAGCTCATGCCGCTCATCTGATGCTCGAGCATGTGACAGTGGAGCATCCACCTGCCCGGCTTCCCGGCGACGAAGGCGAGTGTCGCCGTCTCGCGTCGGCCCATGAGAAGGGTGTCGTGCAGCCAGGGGCGCAGCGCGCCGGTGCTGCGCTGGATCGCCACGAAATGATGACCGTGCAGGTGCATGGCGTGCGGCCATGCGGTCGCGTTGTCGATGCGGATGGCGACGGGGCGCCCGCTCTTCACCTTGAACACCGGCGCATCGTGCGCATCCGCCTTGCCATTGAAAGCCCACACCATACGATGCCGTCGCGCAGCCTCGCGGAGGTCCATGCGCTTGCCGTGCACCTCGATCTCCGGCATCCCGCCCATCGCCCCGCCCTCCATCCTGAGATCGAAGACCAGCGGATCGTCGCGGAGATCAGGCAGGGGAACACCGTTCGATGGCAGCAGCAGCGGTGTATCCAGCCGCTGTTCGCGTGTCGGCGCGCCTGCCGCGACTGCCAGGTGGCCCAGCACAAGGCGCTGGTGTGACACCTCGGTGACTGCCGCGAGGGTTCCTGCGGCACCGGTGACATCCACGACGATGTCGGCGCGTCCCCCTGGCGGCAGGTCGATGCGGCCGTCGGCGAGCGCCATCGGCGGCACCGGCATGCCATCGATAGCCACGAGTTGCACTGCGACGTCCTCGAGCCTGAGTTCCAGTGAGCGCGCATTGCAGGTATTGCAGAGCCGCATCCGCAGCCGCTCGTGCCGACGAACAGGAAATTGCGCAAGCGGCTGTCCATTGATCGTGATCACATTACCGAGGCGGCCGGCATGGGCGGCATCATGCAGACCGGCGAGACTGCGCGTTTCGATGCTGCCGTCGTTCTCCAGGCGCCAGTCGTCGATGACCAGCGCGAGGTCGCGGTCGACGGCGACGTGTTCGCGCTCCTCGACGACGAGGAGGCCATAGAGGCCTCGCCCCTGCTGCATCGCCCTATGGGCGTGGGGATGATACCAGTAGGTGCCGGCGTGAGGCACGTGGAAGCGATAGTCGAACGTGGCACCCGGTTCGGTGAGCGGCGTCGTCAAGTGAGCGACGCCATCCATTGCATTGTCGATGTGGACGCCGTGCCAGTGAATTGTCGTCGCCTCGTCGAGGCCGTTCACCAGCGTTGCCTCGATCTCGCCGCCACGCGCGATCCGGATCGTCGGGCCGGGCACCGTTCCATTGTAGCCCCAGATGCTGGTTCGCGGCTCGCCGGCGTCGAGTAATTGCGCATGGCCGGTGCGAGCTTCGAGGCGGACGGCCAGTCTGGCCATCGGCAAGGTCGCGCGTGCGGGACGAAATGCTACAAACAAGGGGCTGAGACCTGCCGAAGCGGCCGCCGTGAGCAGAGTGCGCCGATCCATCTGCGAAGCGTAGCGCGTCAAGCTGTTCCTGGTCATGTCCGCTCCCGAACCCTCGATTGCTCACTTCTTGTCGGTAAAGCGCTTGTGACAGCCTCCGCATGTGCCGCCGATCGCGGCAAAGGCGGCACGGAAATCGAGATTCGGCGCCTTCTGCGTGACCCCGTCGATCGGCGGCAAGGGACGTTGGACTGATTGCGCCAGGACTTCCGCAGCGCGTGCCATGTCATATGCGTAACCGGAGAACGTCTCGAACTCCTGCCAGATGAGCGCACGCGCCTCGCTCGGATGAATGTTGCTTCCCTTGGGGAATAGTCCGGGAATTGCGAGCGCCTGCTGACGCAGCGTTCCTGCATGGTCGGCCACACGCTTCGTCGAAAGCGCGCGTTCTCCGCGCACCATCGCCGCAAGCTCCTTCATGATCTTTTTCATCGACGTCATCGCAGCCATGCGCTCACCAACCACGCCCGTGGCGCCGACGTGGGCGAGCGTGGAGACCGCACCGCCTCCAAAGCACGCAATCAGGGTCAATGCCACGACAACGCACAACCGGCCTAGTGGTTGACCGCCTGCGAAGGTTGGAGTGTTGTAGCCTTTCACAGTGCTCTCCCTGCGCGAAGGAACCGTCGCCATGCCGTCCCCGTCCTCGACGTCTAGCACATCTACCGATCCGGTCGTCATCGTCTCGACGGCACGCACGCCGATCGGATCATTCCAGGGCCAGTTCAAGGACGTGACGGCAACCGCCCTTGGCGCCGTGGCCGTCAGAGCGGCGCTGGAACGCGCGAAGCTCCAGGGCGACGACGTCTCGGAGATACTTATGGGGTGCGTGCTGCCGGCTGGCCTCGGTCAGGCACCGGCCCGTCAGGCGGCGCGTGGCGCGGGCCTGCCCGACCATGTGCCGGCGACGACCGTCAACAAGATGTGCGGCTCCGGCATGAAGACGGTGATGATGGGCTACGAGGCCCTGCATGCGCGACCGCGCGACGTGATCGTGGCGGGTGGACTCGAGAGCATGACGAATGCCCCTTATCTGCTGCCGAAGATGCGCGCGGGCGCCCGGCTGGGGCACGCCGAGGTGCGCGATCACATGTTCCACGACGGCTTGGAAGACGCTTACGAAAAGGGTCGCCTGATGGGCACCTACGCCGAGGAGACGGCGACCGCTTACCAGTTCACGCGCGCTGCACAAGATTCTTTCGCCATCGAGAGCCTGACACGCGCGCGCAGAGCGAACGAGGACGGCAGCTTCTCACCAGAAATCGCGCCTGTCACGGTCGAGGGTCGTCGCGGCAATACAGACTATGCCCGCGACGAGCAGCCGTTCACCGCAGACCCTGCGAAAATTCCAACGTTGAGGCCCGCTTTCTCCAAGGACGGTACAGTGACGCCCGCAAACTCGTCGTCGATCTCGGACGGCGGGGCAGCACTGGTTCTGATGCGGGCGAGCGAGGCGGAACGGCGCGGGCTGACGCCGCTTGCCCGCATCTTCGGTGTCTCCAGCCATGCGCAGGAACCAGCGAAGTTCACCACGGCGCCGATCTACGCCATTCGCAAAGTGCTCGAGCAAGTCGGCTGGACGGCTAGCGACGTCGACCTCTACGAGATCAACGAGGCGTTTGCCGTCGTCACCATGGCGGCCATGCGCGACCTCGACCTGCCCCACGACAAGGTCAACGTGCACGGGGGCGCGTGTGCTCTCGGCCATCCGGTCGGTGCGTCGGGCACGCGCATCATCGTCACTCTGCTTACGGCAATGGAGAAGCACGGCCTGCGGAAAGGCATCGCTTCGCTCTGCATCGGTGGCGGCGAGGCGACCGCTGTCGCGGTCGAGCGCATGACCTGATACGACGGCTCGGGATTTTACTTTCGGTTAACCGGATCATCACAGTCTCGCCCCGCTACCCCGAGGCTGGACCTTCCATGACCGAAAATGGCGATGACTTGATACCCGTCCAGCGGCTGGCGCGTGCCCTCGAGGCCTTGGCGGCTACGCAGGCTGACCTGTCGGCTGCCCTCGACGCGGCAAGCGACCGCGCCTGCCGGCTGATCGAGGCGCTCGAGCTCAATCTCAGGGTCGAGGCAGCGAGCGTCCGTCACGCGGTGCACACCGGCAGCGGCGGTTAGGCGCCGCTGCTCGGGGCAGGCCTCAGAGCCAGAGGACGGACTTGCGCATTTCCAGGTCCTCAAGAAGCTCGATGGCCGGACCCTGGTGGAAGACCGATCCGCGCTCCAGCGCGAAGACGCGATCGGCGAGCGCCAGAACGAGGTCGAGGTTATGCTCGACGATCACGATCGAAATGTCGTTGCGGAGCCTGTTGAACACTTCGAACAGCTCGAGCACCACTGCCGGTGCCAGCCCTTCGAACGGCTCGTCGAGCAGAAGCAGACGCACGTTACCGGAAAGCGTACGCGCGACGGCGACCATCTGTTGCTCGCCGCCGGACAGGTAGTCCGCCGCGACGTGCATCCGATCTTTCAGCCGCGGGAAGTACTCGAGGATGCGTTCCTCACTCCATACCACGCCGCTCTTACCATCGTGTGGCCGCGCCAGCCGCCCGAGCGCGAGATTGTCGGCGACCGACATGCCGGCAAACAGGCCACGGCCCTGTGGCACATAGCCGATACCCAGTCGCGCGATGTCGGGTGCAGCAAGACCGGCGATCTCGCGGCCGTCGAAACGGATCGTCCCGGAGGCGGGCGGCGCAAGTCCTGCGAGCGATTTCAGCAGCGTCGATTTGCCAGCGCCGTTGCGGCCGAGCAGCGCGACGATCTCGCCTTCGCGGACGTCGAGCGCGACGTCGCTCAGGATATGGCTCTTGCCGTAAAACGTGTTGAGACCGTCGACACGCAGCACCTCAGTCGACTTCGCCCGGTCGGGCGCGCGCACCGCGACCGGCGGCGTGCCGCTGCCGGTATAGACCTCTTGCACGCGCGTATCAGCTCGGACGGCCTCCGGCGAGCCGCTCATCAGCACCTCGCCCTGGTTCATCACGGTGACGCGCTGCGAGAAAGCGAGCACGCGGTCGATGTCGTGCTCGACGATGAGCACCGGCACGCTGTCGGCAATGCTGGTGACGAGGCGGGATACACGCTCGCGCTCGGCGGCGGCAAGGCCTGCGAGCGGCTCGTCGAGCAGGAGCATCTCGGGCTTCGTGCCAAGCGCGATGCCGAGGTCGACGAGCCGCTGGCCGCCGTATGACAGCTCGCCCGCCTCGACGTCCTCGATACCCTCCAGGCCGAGAAACTTGACGAGTTCCCGCGTCTCGGCATGCACCTCGGGAAAGGCATCGATGTCGCTCCATGCATCGAAGCGGCCGGCGTGACGTGCCTGCAGAGAGAGGCGGATGTTCTCGTAGATTGGGAGCGTCTTGAAGAGGCTCGTGATCTGGAACGAGCGCGCCAGTCCGCGCGACGCGACCTCGTTCGCGGCTAGGCCACCGATCTCGCGCCCGAGGAGGCGCACGCTGCCGGCATCGGCAGGAAACATTCCGGAGATCAGATTGAACAGCGTGGTCTTGCCGGCACCGTTGGGGCCGATCAGCGCATGGATCTCGCCGCTCCTGACGTCGAGACCAGCGCCCGCCACGGCACGGATCCCGCCGAAGCTCTTGGTGACGCCGTGAGCCTCCAAGACGCAGCCCGATCGTGGTGCCGGGCAAAGGAAGTGGGGCAGCGCAAGTCCGTCATAGATGCGCCGCCGGCTCATCGCCGAGGACGAGGTTTCGGCCGGTCGGAAGCGTCGCATCAGCGTCGACCAGACGCCGACGAGCCCACCGGGCGAGTAGAGCACGAAGCCGATGAAGATGAGGCCGAACCAGAGCAGCCAGTTGCCGGTCCAGATGGAGAGCATCTCGCGGAACAGGATATAGAAGAGGGCGCCGAGCGCGGGTCCCAGAATGTGGTGCATGCCGCCGATGACCACCATGGCGAGCAATTCGCCCGAGAAGGGGACCGAAGTGGCATCCGCCGAGACGAGGTAGTGCAGGAACGCGGTCATCGCGCCCGCCAAGCCGGTCACGCTCGCCGATAGGACGAAAGCAGCCAACTTGTAGCGCTCCACCGGATAGCCTTGGAAAGACGCGCGCAACTGGTTCTCGCGGATGGCAACGAGTACGTGGCCGAACGGCGAGCGCACCACGCGCAACAGCGCGTAGAGCACCGCGAAGGCGATCACGGCGACGACGACGTAGTAGGCGAGGGAATTGTCAAGATCGACGGGTCCCAGCCTGCCACGCTGTAGTCCGCCGAGCCCGTCCTCGCCGCCCGTGACCTCGGTCCAGCGGAAGGCGATGGTGTAGAGAAGCGCGACCAGCGCCAGGGTCAGGAGTGAAAAATATACGCCGCGCCGGCGCAGAATGAGAAAGCCGACGACGGCAGATACCGCCGCGACAAGGACCAGTGACAGAAGGATCGGGCCGACGATCTGATCAGGCATGATGTGCTTCTGTGCGAGACCGGCGCCATAGGCGCCGATGCCGAACCACGCGCCGTGACCGAACGAGGTGAGCCCCGTGTAGCCGACCAGCATGTTGAGGCCCATGGCCGCGATGGCCAGTGTCACCACTACGCTCGCCGTGTTCACGGTCAGGCCGAGCAGCGGCATGGCGAGCGGCAAAGCGATGAGCGCTGTCGCGCCGATCCACAGCGGCTGATGCTTGGATGACATCGGCGCCCGCCTCACTCGAATTTCTCGATGCGTTCGCCGAGCAGGCCACGCGGCCTCAGAAGGAGAACGAGGATCATGAGTACGTACATGGAGGCCTCGCCGGCGGCAGGCACGAAGTGGATCGTCACGCCGCGCACCACACCGACCAAGAGCGCGGCGAGCACGACGCCCCAGAAGCTGCCCAGCCCGCCGATCACCACGACGACGAACGCCGCAGTGATGATCTCGGCGCCCATCGCCGGGTGCACGATGGTGATCGGAGCGAACAATGCGCCTCCGAGCGCCGCCATGCCGACGCCGAGCACGACGACGGTCGTCATGTAGGGTTTCAGTCTGATGCCGAGCGCGGCAACCATGTCCGGCCGTTGAATGCCAGCCCTGACGACGCAGCCGAACGACGTACGGTTGAGCAGGAGCCAGGTCGCCGCAAGCACGACGACCACGATTGCGAGCAGCATCAGACGATAGCGCGAGAACAGGAAGTCGCCGACAATCACGGCGCCCTTGAGATCCTGGGGAATGGACGCCGGCAGTGGCGCGGCGCCCCAAACGATGCGGATGAGTTGCTCGACCACCATGGCGAGGCCGAACGTGACGAGCAGGCTCAGGATGGGGTCGGCCGTGTAGAATCGGCGAAGCAGAAGTCGCTCGAAGCCGATGCCGAGGAGTCCGACGACGACCGGCGAAAGCAGGACGCCAGCCGCAAAGCCGAGCCGGCGAGAGATCTCGAGCGAGACGTAGGCGCCGATGGCATAGAAGGCGCCGTGCGCGAGATTGACGACACCGCCGACGCTGAAAATGAGCGAGAGCCCGAGCGCGATCAGCAGGTAGTAGCCGCCGAGCACGAGCCCGTTGACCACTTGCTCGAGCAGGAACATCCATTCCATGGGCGGGCCATCGACCGGGGCGATGCTTGAGGTGCGGCGCCGCCGTGATGGCTGCGGCGCCGGGCTCTGGCGGTTTGCGACGGACCGGCGGCCCGGAAGTGCGTTGTCAGGTGAACTTGCAGCCGCTCTGCTCGCGCGTGGGAGCGAGAATTTCGAGCGGCTGCCCTGCCTCCGGCACGGCCTTGCCGAGCTTCAGGAAGTCCCATTTGTTCTTCGCCTGGCCCTTTGCCTTGACCGTGAAAGGATAGGCTTCCTGCATGAGCTGATGGTCCCAGGAGCGGAAGTAGCCCTTGCGCGCCTTCAACAGATCGAACTGCGGCTCTTTCTCGAAATAGGCGATCAGCTTTTCCGTGTCGGTCGACTTCGTTTCGGCCATGGCCTGTGCCATGATCTTCAGCGAGACGTATTCGATCCAGGCGTGGTTCTCCGGCGGCTTGCCGTGCTTCTTACGGAACGCCGCGACGAATGCCTTGGAGGCTGGAACGTCGAGATCGTGATGCCACACTGTCGGCCAGAAGCCTGACAGATTGCCTTCGCCCGCGGCCCACGCGTCGGCTGTGTTGAGGTTGAAGCCCGCGACCGGATAGGGCAGCCCGAATTCGGCGTACTGCTTGACGAAGTTGGTGACCTGGTTTCCGCCCAGATTGGTCGAGACGAGATCCGGCTTGGCCTGGCGGATCTTCAGCAGGAAGGGGCTGAAATCAGTGGCATCGGTTGCCACAAGTTCGTCGCCCACCGATGTCGCACCGTTCGCTGCGTAGAAGCGCTTGGCGGCTTTGGCGAGATCATGACCGAACAGATAGTCGGACGTCATGTTGAACACGCGCTTGCCCTTGACAAGGCCTTCGCGCAGCAGTGCCTGGCCGGCGGCATTGACCATCACCGTGACAGGAATGTCGACGTGGAAGGTGTAGCGGTTGCAGCCCGCGCCACGAAGCACGTCCGAGCGCGCGCCGATGCTCATGAACAGCTTCTTGTTGCGCGCCGCGACCTGCATGATCGTCTTCGCGGAGGCAGAATTGATCTCACCCATCAGCACGGTCGCGCCGTTCTGCTCCAGCATGCGCTGGGCTTTCGTTGCGGCCGTCGCCGGATTGACCGAGTCCTCCGACATGACGTCGAGCTGGCGGCCCATGACACCGCCGGCAGCGTTTATTTCGTCGGCAGCCATCCTGATGCCGAGCTGCGCCCAGCCGCCCAATGCGCCGAGGAAGCCGGTCAGCGGCGTCAGATGTCCAATCTTGATCGCCGACGGCTGCGCGCTGACGATCGCAGGGAAGCCGATTATGGAGGTGCCGGAAACCGCGAGGCCGGCTTTCAGAATGCTGCGACGTGACGTGTCGACCATGGCTGGCGTTCTCCCCGATAGGTGCCGTATTCGCGGCGACCATGAACCTTTCGCTCATGCGAGACTGTGAAAGGCTTTTTCATATTTTGGGATGATACTTTCCGAAGGCGTTCGGCCTGTCAACGACAAAGAGTCGGAGGCGGCAGGAGCGCGGGGCGCCTGCGCCACGAGGCAAACAGCGATCGCTCCGCGCCGCGAGCCGTTCAAGCCGGCCGCTTGCCGGTATCGGTCACCTGCCAGCCGAAATCTCCCGACAGCTGGCGGGCCGCGGTCGCAACGGCGCACGCGTGTCGCGCCAGCGCCTCGTCCGTCATGCGCCAGACCGGGCCGGAGATGCCGATCGCGCCGACGACGGCGCCCGTGAAATCGCGGATCGCCGCCGCAACGCAACGCACTTCGAGATCCAACTCGCCGTCATCGAACGCGATGCCGCTCTCGCCGATGCGCTCGAGTTCGCGCATCAGTACGGGCACGCGGGTGATCGATTTGCGCGTGGCTGGAGACAGTGTCGCGCGGGAGAGAATTTCCTTGGCCCGCGCGGCGGGCATGGCTGCGAGGATCGCCTTGCCGAGTGCCGTGCAGTGCAGCGGGCGCAGCACGCCGACCCGGTCCGCCATTTGGAAAGCTCCATTGCCGCTCGTCCGCGCGATCACCATAACGGCACCTCCCGACAGTACGGAGAAGTGCCCGCACTCACCCGTGTCGCGCGACAACTCCTCGAGCACCGGCGTCGCGAGGCTCACCATCTCGATTTCGTCGAGCGCGCCGGCGGCGAGCGCGAACAGCAGGCGGCCGACGCGATAGCGCTTCGTCTCGCCGTCCTGACGGATGTAACCGAGCGCCACCATCGTCTTGACGAGGTGGAAGGTGGTCGAATTGTGCAGGCCGACCAGCCGACTGAGGTCGGCGAGGTTGATACCCTCGCGATTGCGGGCGATGGCTTCGAGAATGTCGAATGCACGTCCGAGCGACTGCACGCCGACGCGCTGACCCTCGTCCGAGGCATCGACGGCAGGGCCATCCCGACCCTTCACAGGGGGGGGAGCGCCTGCAGTGCGCGTTCTGACCCCGACAGACTTGGTCTTGGACTGCTGCCGCACCGGCGTCTCCCTCGGTAGGCGATTTCAGCCGTCAGGCCGGGTCATCCGCTACCGGCGACGTGATAACGAGAAAAACAAGATCGACCAGCCCCGAGTTCGCAATGGTATGCGGGATGCCGGGCGGCAGGTAGATCACGTCATGCCTGCGTACGACCTGACGCGTGCCGTCGATCTCCATCAGTCCCTCGCCTTCGAGGACGTGGTAGATCTGCTCCTGGATCCGATGCTCGTGCTTTTTGACGTAAGCCATCGGCTGATAAAGCGAGATGCGGTAGTCGAGGTGGCGCGAGCCTGCCGTCTCCGGCAGCACCAGGGGCTTCGAGAGCGCGCCGCCGAAGTGGTCGGGAAACTCCCGCCACGGTACCTCGGCGATATTGCGCACGAACCAACGCCTCGCCTCGCCGACCTCGGCTGCCTTGCCCTTCGTGCTCGCGTCACCCATCACCGCTCTCCTGCCATGGACGTTTGGGCCATGGTAGCTCAATCTATCACAATATCAATTGACGTGCCGCGATGTGAGACATAGCGTGCCCGATCAGTGTCGCGGGACACATGACCATCCACCGCTGCGTGTCGATGCGACAATGGTTGCGGGCGAGTGGCCGCACCATTGGTGGATCCACCCAGGGGACCAGAAGCGATGGCGACACCCAACAGGTTGAACGGCGCGCAGACCATCGTCGACTACCTCGTCCGGGAAGGCGTGCCTTACGCCCTCGGCCTCTGCGGGCACGGCAACATCCAGCTCATCGACGCCCTATATGAGCGCCAGCACGACATCAGGACAATCTCCGTTCACCACGAGAGCGTCTCGGGCTTCATGGCCGACGTCTACTATCGCGTCACCGGCCAGCCGATCGCAACCTTCACGTCCTGCGGGCCCGGCTCGGCAAACCTGCCGATCGCTCTTGGCAACGCGTTCCTCGATTCCGTGCCGTTCCTCGCGATCACTGGCAACGTGCCGACGACCCAGTTCAACCGCGGCGCCTTCCAGGAACTCTATCGCCATTACCAGGCGGATTTTCCCTCGACCGTGCGCGCCTACTGCAAGAGAGTCTATCAGCCGACGCGCGGCGACATGGTGCCCATGGCCATCCGTCAGGCGTGGAAGACCATGGTTACCGGCCGTCCCGGACCCGTCGTGCTCGATGTTCCGTTCGACGTCTTCATGGAGTCGGCCGCCGAGGAGACACCGAGGCCGGAGGAGTGGAGCGCCAATATCTCCTGCCGCTGCGGCGCCGATCCGGACGGCGTCGTCAAGGCCGTCGACATGCTGCTCGCCGCCGATCGGCCGGTGATCATCGTCGGCCAGGGGGTGCGCTACGGCGGCGCGGGGGAAGAGCTGCTGCGGCTCGCGGAGCGGCTGCAGATCCCGGTCGCTGCGTCGGCGAGCGGCATGGGAGCGATCGACGCCAGCCACCCGCTCGCTCTCGGCCTGGTTGCTCGTGCCGGGCACTATCAGGCAAATCATGCGACGCGGCAGGCCGACGTTCTCCTGGCGCTCGGCGTCCGCTTCGACGATCGCACGTCCAGCTCCTGGATTCCGGGCTACTCCTTCACCATTCCGCCGACGCGCCTGATCCACGTCGACATCGACCCGGAGGAGATCGGTCGCAACTATCCGGTCGCTCTGGGACTGATGGCGGATGTTCGCACGTTTCTACGCCAGGTGCATGCCGAGCTGGACCGGCGGGAAAGCCTCGATCGCAAACTCGATGCGCGTCGCGAGTGGCTCCACCGGATCGACGGTTACCGGAAGGAGTGGGACGCCTTCGTGGCGCCGGGCGTCAACGACGATCGGACTCCGATCAACCCGCAACGCGCAGCACTCGAGATCGACAAAGCGCTGCCGGAGGATGCGATCCTGGTCAGTGACATCGGCGTGCATCACAACTGGCTGCTCGGCTTCTGTAAGCCGCGCCGTCCGGACAGCCTGATTGGTTCGATGGGCTTCGGGCCGATGGGCTTCGGCGTCGCCGGTGTGCTTGGCGCCAAGCTCGCGGCGCCCGACCGGCCTTGCGTCTCTGTCTGCGGCGACGGCGCGTTCTTCATGCATGCCAATGTGCTCGGTACGGCGGTCGAGTATAATTTGCCGGTGGTCTGGCTGGTTTGGAACAACTACGCCTATGCTTCCATTCGCGGGCTGCAACGCGGCTATCTCGGCGGGCGGGAACTGGCGACGGACTTCCACAATCCGGTGACCGGCGAGCGCTACAATCCGGATTTCGCGGCAATGGCGAGGTCTGCCGGCGTCGCTGGCGAGCGAGTGGATCGTGCAGCCGACATCGGGGACGCCCTTCGCAAGGCGATCGCTGCCAACAAGCCTTACCTGATCGATGTAGACATCGCCGCAGACACAAACCCATCGGGTGCCGGCGTCTGGGAGCTGCCGGGTCTTGGCCGCTCGAAGCCCGGCATCGGCAATCGCTTCGAGCCGGGTTGATCGAGGTCGCGATAGTCCGATGCGGCCCACCAAAGCGACCTACGACCTGATCGTGCTCGGGGCAGGCGCCGGCGGCCTCACCGCGGCGACCGTTGCGGCGAAGCTCGGCCTCGCGACATTGCTGGTCGAGAAGAGCGCCTACGTCGGCGGCACCACGGCCATCTCGGGTGGCATGATCTGGGTGCCCGACAACCACCTCATGCACGCGGCTGGACTGGCCGACAGCGCCGAGGCGGCACGGCGCTATCTCGCGGCGACCGTGCCGGATGCGGTCGCTGCCCCGAAACTGGAGCGGTATATCGAGACGGCGCCGGAGGCGATCGCCTTTCTCACACGGGAGACCGAGGTCGCGCTGCAACCTGTCCTGCGCTATCCCGACTACTATCCTGATCTACCGGGCGCGACACCCGGCGGGCGCGTACTCGAGCCTGTTCCATTCGATGGCCGTCGTCTCGGTGCGGCATTCGCCTGGTTGAGACCGCCGCATCCTGCCTTCACCATTCTCGGCGGCATGATGGTCTCGCGCGGCGACATCCCCCATTTCCGTCGTTTCGCGCGCGCGGCCGGCTCGACGTGGCGCGTGCTCCGCCTCGTCCTGCGGCATCTCGGCGAGCGGCTGTCGCATGATCGCGGCACGACGCTGGTGCTCGGCAATGCCCTTGCCGGCCGGCTTCTGCTTTCGGCGCTGGAGGCGGGTGTGGAACTGTGCCGCAGCGTCGAAATTGCAGATCTCGTCGTCGACAACGGCCGTTGCGTCGGCGTTCGCCTCGCCGAAGCGGCGGGTGGAAATGTCATAGCGGCACGACGCGGTGTCGTGCTCGCGACTGGTGGCTTTGCGCACGATCCAGAGCTGCGCCGCCGTCTGATGCCAAAGGTTGCCGACGAGGTCTCCGCTAGCGCCGAGACCGCGACCGGGGCGGGGCTTCGGCTGGCTGAGACGGCGGGTGCCGCGGTCGTCGACGATGCCGCCGATCCGGCGATGTGGGTGCCGGTCTCGCGATACCGTGGGCGTGACGGCCGTCCACTCGTCTATCCCCACACCGTGACCGATCGCTCGAAACCCGGTGCGATCGCTGTGGACGACAGCGGGCGACGCTTCGTCAACGAGGCGTTGTCCTACCACGAGTTCGTGCGTGCGATGCTGGCGTCGCCAAATGGCGTTGCCATGCGAGCGCATCTGATCTGCGACAGCCGCTTCCTGTGGCGCTATGGCCTGGGCGCTGTGCTGCCATTCTCGCGGCGTCCTGGCCGGTTTCTCGCTTCGGGCTATCTGAAGCGTGCCGCCTCGATCGAGGCGCTGGGCACCGCAATCGGCGTCGATGCACATGCGCTCGCCGAGACGGTGCGCCGCTACAATGCGGCCGCGGTGCGGGGCGAGGATCCGGACTTCGGTCGCGGCAGCGACGCCTATCAGCGCCATCTCGGCGATGTCGACGTTGCCCCCAACCCGTGCCTCGCCCCGATCGATACCCCGCCGTTCTATGCCGTGGAATTGCGTCCGGGTGATCTCGGAACCGCGGCGGGGATTGCGACAGACGCCTCGGGGCGTGTGCTCGCGCCTGACGGCCAGCCGATAGGGGGGCTGTTCGCCGTCGGTAACGACGCGGCCTCCATCATGCGTGGCCATTATCCCGGTCCCGGCATCACGCTGGGACCGGCACTGACCTACGGCTATCTTGCCGCAAGGGCGGCCGCGTCTGGTTCCGAATGCTGAGCTCGACGGATCCGGTTCCGCCGAGCGGGCACGTCGTCCGGCTTCCATGCGGCATCATCAAGTCTGTCGAGGGCACGGCGCCAGCATCGCGCCCTCCATCGGTCTCGTCACTGCAGCTCGGAGGTCGCCATCTCGAGAGCTGTGCCGAGCGTCTCGACTGCTCGATCGTCGAGTTGTGCAAAGCCGCGTAGTTGATCCTCGAAAAGCGGACGGTAGTCGGCGCGCTTGGCCTTGAGTGCGAGGATCTCGCCGGTCTTGAGGTCTATCCGCATGTCCTGGACGATGGTGCGGCCGTCCGTCAGTAGTGCCTCGACGCGAATGTCGATCGCATCGGTATCAGGTGCCCGCATGCCTTCCAGCATGTCGTAGGCCTTCCACTCGATCCAGTCGGGCAGAGCTCTGCCGTCTGTCATCTGGACGCGATAGGCGACGATCTGGGCGTCATCCGCGGACCCGATGTCGGAGAAGAGGATCGAAACGAGGCCGTTCCGCAGGAAAAGTTCGGTCCTGACGGACGGCAGCCCGGACTCTGCTGATCCGACGGCTTCGATTCCGAATTGCAGAGAGGAGCTCAGGAGAGGCGCGGCATCGCTGCTGCCTGCACCCTGCACGCCCCCGCGCTCCTGGTAGATCTCCCAAAATTGATTGATCCGCTGGGATTCTCTCAACACCGGGCCCGTGACCGGCCCGACACCGGAGCTGGCATCGCTCGAGGCCATGGCATCCAGCATGTTTTGCGCTGCCTGAGCCAGACCGGACGGTTCACGACCATCGAGTGCAGGTATCGTCGGCGGGTCGATGACGTCGATGACGGTGATGGTCGTGCCGGCAGGAGTCGATACGGCACCGTCGTCGTCGGTGACGGTGAAGGTGATCGACACGCTGCCGTGGAAGTCCGGTGCCGGCACGAAGACAAGTCCCGCGGCAGCGGCGGGCGTCAGCGGCGCGCCCGCGACGACGGGCGTCATACCGTCGGGCATGTAGAGGACGCCTTCGGACGTCGCCGGCAGTGCGGTCACGGTGATGGCAACGATGCCGCCGTCCTTATCCGTGCCAGCGAGGCCGACGGCGATTGGCGTGTCCTCGTCGCCGGAGCTGTCCGACGGTGTGGCGACCGGCGTGTCGTTGACGTCGGTGACGGTGATCGGCACCGTGACCTGGCTTGTGCCCCCCTGGCCGTCGTCGATGGTGACGACGAAGCTGTCGGGTCCGTGGAAGTCGGGGTTTGGCGTGTAGGTGAAGCTGCCGTCGGGACCGAGTGTCAGTGTGCCGTTGGCCGGCGGCGTCGCCAGCGTGATGCTGAGCGGATCGCCGTCGAGGTCCGTCGACACGATCTGGCCGACGGCAGGCGTATCCTCGGGTGTCGTGATCGGCGCCGCCGAGCCCACCGGAGCGTCGTTGACCGGGGTGACGGTGACCGTGACGGTGTGCTCGATCGCGGTGGTGCCGTCGCTGACCGTGTAGGTGAAGCTGTCGGGGCCGTTGTAGTCGGGCGCCGGGGTGTAGAGGTAGCTGCCGTCGGGGTTGACGGTGACGGTGCCGTGGGCGGGGGCGGTGGCGCCGGCGGCGTAGGTGAGCGGGTCGCCGTCGACGTCGGTGGCCACCGGCAGCGTGCCGGCGACGGGCTGGTCCTCGGGCGTGGTGACGGCGTCGTCGGCGGCGACCGGGGCGTCGTTGACCGGTGTGACGGTGATCGTGATGGTGGCGATGTCGGTCTCGATTCCATCCGACAGGGTGTAGGTGAGCGTCGGAACAGGGCCATTGTAGTTGGCGGCGGGCGCGAAGCTGAGATCGCCGGCCGATGTCAGCGTCAGCGTGCCGATGGTGTTGCCGCCGACGATGATGTCGGTCGGGGTGGCGAGCGCGAGGGCGTCGGGGGTGCCATCGCCGTTGAAGTCGATCGTCGCGGAGACGATCGAGAGCGGGTCGCTGTCGGCGTCACTGTCGATGCCGTTAGCGGTGATGACGTTAGTCGAGAGCGGCGTGTCCTCGGCGGTCGTCAACGTATCGTCGTTCGCGACCGGCGGCGTGTTGGGGACAACGAGAGAGATCGTCGTCTGGGCGATGGCGGAGGACAAGCCTGTCGCGTCGGTGACCTGCACCGAGATCAGGCGATTGCTGAGGTCGGGCGCGCCGCTGGAGTTCGAGAAGCTCACGGCCTTGATGGCGGACGCCATCGTCGCCGGAGAGACGTTGCCGACGAGGACGATGCTGGTCGCAGTCGAGGACGCATCGACGCTGACGCCAGCCGGCAGCGCGCCGACGCTCAGCAGATCGCCGGCGAACGAGCCGCCGAGGCTGATCGTGGCGCGTGCGATGTTGTCGGCGTCCGAGACCGTTGCATCGACGTCGGCAATGGCGACGCTGCCCCCGCCGACAGCATAGATTGTTGAGAAGCCCGTTCCCGCGGCGGACGCATCGAGATCGAGTGTCGGCGGCGTGCCGCTCACGATGTTGATCGTGGCGTAGGCGGTGGCGGTGTTGCCGTTGCCGTCGCTGACGGTGTAGGTGAAAAGCTCCTGGTTTGTGGAATTCAGAGCCGGGCTCACCGTCAGGGTCTGGTCGGCATTGAGAGTGACCGTCGCGCCACTCGCCAGCGTCAGCGTCTGGCCCGTTGCGATCGGCTGGTCGGCGATGTTGACGATCGTCTTGGCATCGCCGTCGAAGTCGATGTCGTTGGCGAGCACGTCGAACGTGACGGGTGTGTTGAGCGTCGTGCCGACCGTGTCGTTCTGCGCGATAAGGTTGGCCTGGACGCTGTCGGCCTTGACGAGCAGCCAGGAGTCGAGCCCGCCGTCGCCGATATCGGAGACGCCCAGGCGGATAACGTTCACGACGCCCGGGGTGACAGTGATCGTCGCGCCGAGTGTGCGCGTGAAGCCATCCATCTCGATGGGAACCGCGCCGCCGCCGTTCTGCAGGTCATTGTTGACGAAAAGCGACGGCGCCGCCGACGGACCGGGTGTCCCGAACGTTGGCGTGTAGGTGCCTGCCTGGTTGATCGTGTCGATGCTGATGGGAGCTCCGGTCGGCGTGACGGCGATGTTGGTGCCGTTGACCCAGATCGCGATCGCATCTGAGAAGGCGCCGTAGACATACTCGTTGTATTCATCCGAGCCGAAGACGAACTGGATTGCGATCCTGTCATTGTCGGGGATGAAGGCGATCTCGATGTACGAGGCGTTGTAGGAGGCGTTGCCGCCGATCGCAGCGAACGGTGCGTAGCCGCCAGAGAAGGAGGTGATGCCGGCCGAGTAGGCGTCAGACGTATTGGACGTCGGCAGACCGGTGGCGCTGCCTGACGAGAACACGACGCCCGAGTCGAAGGCGAGCCAGCTGGGGCTGTAGCCCGTGGCCCCGGAGAAGACGCCGGCCTGGTATGGCTGGCCGAAGAGTGTGGCGCTGACGATCGTGACGTCCGAGCCCATGAGCTGCTGTGCGAGGCTCGTAGCGGTGACGCCGCCCGTGCCGACCGGAGTGATCGTCAGGGGCGCCAGGAGCCCGCTGTAGTCCGGTGCAAAAATCCCGGTTGCCTCGATCGCGCCGCTCGATGCCTCCAGCTCCCAATCGCCACCGAGATCGGCATGGCCCGTCGCGTCGGTCGAGGCAGCGATGTCGGCGCCTGTCGCGCGTGCCAGAGCGGCAATTGCGTCCGCGTCCTGTCCGAAGTCGCAGCCGTAGATGAGGATGTCAGCGCCGTCGGTCAGCGATGCGCGAATGGTCGCCAGCTCGTCCGCATGTTCTCCGGAGATGCTCTCGGTCGTCAGGACGCCGTTGCCGAGCCTGAGCTGGCCGGCGGAACCGTGCGAGAGAATGTGGATCGATTCGATACCCGTCCGCCCGGCAAGGTAGTGCGCGATCTGAGCCACGCCGTCACTGTCATTGCCAATCCAGACGATTTCGGCGCCGGTCGGGATCGCGTTCGCGAGCGTTCCGGCATCCTGCACAGCCGCGTCTATGAATACGACGCTGGTCGAGGAGGCTTCAGGAGCCGCAGAGGCCATCAATGCGCCGATGAGTTCGGCATGATCTGCCGCTTGTCCCGCCGTCTCGGTGCTCGGCCCGTCGACCCGTGTCGCGGCATCCGCCTCTGCCGCCAGCACGACGCCGGACGCATCGAAAACGACGCGCGGTTCCAGTGCGAGGCGCAGCGGGCTGGTTGGCGACACGACACCAAGGCGCTCGAGCAGATCGACAACGTCGCGGTGGGGATGGCGGAAGCTCGGCATGGCTCTCGATCTCAATCTTAAGTGGCGGAGATGGTTGCGGCGGCAAGTCAGGCGGCGACGCGAAACACACGCTAAACGTGTAAATCCGGCAGGTGAATTTTCCACTAATGAGCGAGACGATCCATTTGATAAAAACTCATGAAAACAGCAAATTGAAGGGTGAAACTCATGTTCGAGATGGGGTGGAGATGCAATCTATGCGTGTTTGTTGGGCCACATTCTAGGTCGCCTTCGACGTGTTTCATGTTTAGCGGTTTGTCAGGAATTGACGGCGTGATACACGCCATGCGTGCATAAGTATCGTTTGCGTCAGTAGGCGTTTGTCTGTGTTCGTTGCGTTCGCGCGCGTTTCGCTGGTTACCCCTCGCGTCGCGCCAAGCTCATCAAGACGGAGACATGAATGCCTAACCCGTTCACCCGGGCGCGCGCGCTTGCCCTGCTTGGCGCCCTGCCGCTGGCTGCCTGCTCGATAAATCCGGAACCGATCGGCGATGTGGAGTTGAAGGAGCAGGCGCTCCACCGTCTGCAGCGCGCCTCCGAGATCCGCACTCCGGTGGTCGGCACGCTTACTCTGGCCGCGGCGATCCGCAGAGCCGTGCTCTACAACCTCGATCACCAGGTCGAGATCTACGAGGCCGCCGTGCGCCAGGCTGAACTCGGTGTCTCGAGCGCTGCGATGCTGCCCGGGCTCGTGGCGGGCGCATCGAGCACCGCGCGCGACAACAAGCTTGCCTCGTCGAGCTTCAACACCGTCACCCAGGTGCAGAATTTCGGCGCCTCGACGTCTCAGGACCGGCACTTGCGCAGCGCCGATCTGGCACTCAGCTGGAACATCCTCGACTTCGGTCTCTCCTATGTCCGCGCTCGCCAGGCTGCAGACAAGGTGATGATCGCGGAAGAGAACCGGCGTCGCATCGTGCTGAAGCTGATCGAGGACGTGCGTACCGCCTACTGGCGGGCCTACGCTGCCGAGCAGCTTCACGAGCGTATGGCACGTCTCGAGCAGCGCACCGCAGCAGCGCTGGGGCGGGCGCGGCGCCAGGCGAGCGATCGCGAGACATCGCCGATCACCGCGATCACCTACCGGCGCGAGATACTGGAGATCCAACGCGTCGTGCGCGAGCTGCAGCGTGAGCTGGTGAGCGCGAAGATCCAACTGGCCATGCTGATCAACGAGAAGCCGAATGCCAGGTTCAGGCTTGCCGCCCCGCGTCCGGGTGGGCTCGGCGGCGAGTTGAAGCGCTCTCCTGCAGCGCTCATCGCAATTGCAATGGAGCGGCGCCCGGAGCTGCGCGAGATCGTATACCGCCGGCGCATCAATGCTCGCGAACTCGACGCGGCGCTGCTCGAGCTGCTGCCCGGAATCCAGCTCTTCGCAGGGCCCAATTTCGACAGCAACTCTTATCTGCTGCACGATCACTGGGTCTCGTGGGGCGCCAAGGCGAGCTGGAACCTGATGCGCCTGTTCCAGTATCCCCGTCGTCGGGAGATGATCGAGGCGCACGATGCGGTCCTCGAGCAACGCGACCGGGCCCTGACCTTGACCGTGATGACACAGGTCTACGTCAGCCGGGCGCGCCTTGCGATCATGCTGCGCGAGCTGCAGACAGCCCGGAGCTACGCGGTGACGCAGGCCAGCCTGCTTCGTCACATCCGCGCCGAGCATGCCGAGGGCCGCATCAGCGAGCAGACGCTGCTGCGTGAGGAACTCAACGACGTCGTCGGTCAGGTCCGCAAACACCTCGCTTCGGCGAATGTCGAGAGTGCGCGGGCAGCCGTCGCTGCGTCCATCGGCTCCGATCCGCCGGACTACGGCGAGGCAGGCGAGCTGGAGCCGGGCAATGCCTCGGCCTGGCGTGCTCGCGTCGTCACCGCTTCTCATGGGAAACGGTGAGCATGTGCGCCGACGAGATGCCACTGCTTCGACCGGCGCGTCGCACGCGAGCGGGCTCCCAACGGTCGAGCGCGGTGTGCGTCGCCATCGCCTGGACGCTGGTCGCCGCGCTGGCGGTGTCGGGCGGGGCGGCGCTTGCCGACGATCTGCCGGTGCGCGGCGTGGTCAAGGCGGTGAACAAGGCTGCCCTCTCGACCGACATCGCGATGCGTGTGCTGCGTCTGCCGTACCGCGAGGGGCAGCGCTTCAAGGCGGGCGACGTGCTCGCCGCTTTCGACTGCCGGCGCCAGGAGGCGGAGCTGGAGGCGGCCCGGGGTGCATTGCGCGAGGCCGAGCTGAACGCGGCGAGCAGCCTCAGTCTCGATCGCCGCAAAGCCATCGGGCGGTTCGATGTCGAGATCGCGCAGGCGCGGCTCGACAGGGTGCGCGGAGAGCTCAAGGGACTGGAGGCGCGCGTCGACGACTGCACGATCGCCGCGCCCTTCAACGGCAGGGTAGCCGAGCGGGCGGTGCAGGTGCGTGAGTTCACGACGGCGCAGCGGCCTTTCCTCGGAATCATCGAAGACGACAATTACGAGATCGAACTGATCGTCTCGTCGGCGGCCATGACACGCATTTCAGTCGGCCAGCCGATCATGTTCCGTCTCGACGACATGCCCGACGCTCCAGTGCACGCCGTCGTGACGCTCGTTGCAGCGGTGGTCGATCCGATCAGCAAGACCGGCAAAATCGTTGCGGCTGTGCGGGCGTCGCCACCGGAGCTGGTTGCCGGCATGAGCGGAACCGCGAGCTTCGGCGGTTCGCAGAAATAGGATCGGATGCGATGGCCGCAGCGACGGGACAGACCTCTAGCGAGTCGCGCCAGAGGGGGGCGGCCAACGTCGCGGGCATGTCAGGCGAGACCGCACGCCTGCAGGCCTTCGCCCAGATGCTCAAGATCGAATCGGAGGCACGGCGCGCGCGTTCGGCGGCGGAGCTCGATGCGCTTGCCGTCAATGACGGCCAGCGACTGCTCAGATCGCGTCAGGCCTTCGTCGTCGAGCACGGCAGGCGCGGGTGTCGAGTAGCTGCGGCCTCGTCGCTCACCGTGATGGATGCCACCTCACCGATGATCGAGTGGGTGATCGCGATCGTGCGTCGGCTCGGCAAGGAGAGGGAACTTGCGGAACAGACCGAGTTCTCCCTGCCCGGCTACGCGCCGGCCGATGACGAGCTGACGCGACAATATCCGTTCCGCGACGTGCTGTGGCAGCCACTCTGGTCGCCGACCGGCCGCTCTTGTGTCGGCGTGCTGTACTTCCGTCATGCGCCGTTCAACGAGGCGGAGCGTTCGATCGCTGCGCGTCTCGCGGAAACATTCGGGCACGCCCGCGCTCTGCTTGCCGCCACCGGGGTGCGCGTGAGATCGACGCGACCACGCTGGCTCGTCACGGTGTCCGCCGCGCTCTTCGTCGCCGTTGTCGGCGCGATTCCTGTCCCGATCGCCGTGCTGGCTCCTCTGGAGGTTTCCCCACGCGACGCCGACGTCGTGGCGATGCCGGTCGACGGTATTGTCGACAAGGTACTCGTGCGCCCGAATGCGACGGTCTCGGCCGGCACGCCGCTGATCCGTATTCAGGATACCGTGCTGCGCAACCGCGCTGAGATCGCGGCGCGTGAGGTGGAGGTTGCCGCGGCGCGTCTCGAAAAGGCGACCAGCCTTGCATTCAGCGATATGCGTGGTCGGGAGGAACTCGGGATCGCACGCGCAGAGCTGGCGCTCAGGCGGGCGGAGCACGCATACGCGCGGGAACTCCTGGAGCAGACGCTCGTCAAGGCCGAACGGGCCGGCATCGTCGTCTTTTCGGACCCACGCGAACTCGAGGGCAGGCCGCTGACAACGGGCGACCGCCTCATGCTGGTGGCGCGAGAAGGTGACGTGGAGCTCAAGATCTCGCTGCCGGTCGCCGATTCGATCGTATTGAAGCGCGGCCTGCCGGTGAAGGGTTTTCTCGATTCGAATCCTCTCGATCCGGTCGGGGCACGCATAACTTCAATCGACCGCCATGTGCGTGTCGATGAGACGCAGGTTGCCTCCTTTCGCGTCACGGCGCGTCTCGTCGACGAAGCCGCGCGCCTGACGATCGGCGCACGCGGCACTGCGCAGATCCAGGGTGAGCGCGCGCCGCTCGCCCTCTATCTGTTCCGGCGACCGCTGACGTACGTCAGACAGTGGATCGGCTGGTGATGGGCGCGTCGGCCACTCCGGCAGCCGGAGCGCGCCTGCCCGAGCTCAGACAGGATCTGCGGATCGTCGGCGACGCCGTGGATCTCAGCGGTCAACGCTATTGGAAGATCTACGACCCGCTCTCTCATCGCTACACGGCGCTCAGCCGCAAGCACATCGCGATGCTGGACGCCTGGCCGGCAGCGTCCGGCCCGGAGGCGATCGTCGAAGCCGCCTGGCAAACGCATACCGAGATCGTCACGCCGGCCGAGGTCGCCGACTTCGCTGCCTTTCTCGTCGCCAACGGTCTTGCCGGGCCGGCCGAGGCCGGCGGGTGGCGCAGACAGTTCGAGGAGACCGAGCGCCGACGCGCCGCTCACCTGACGCGCTTGGTGAAGGGCTATCTGTTCTTCAAGTTGCCGCTGGTGAACCCCGAGCGATTTCTGCGGGCGACACTGCCGATCGTTCGCCCCCTGGCGAGCCGGGCGAGTGTTGTCGTCCTTCTCGCGATTCTGCTTCTCGACGTTGCGCTGGTCTTGCGCGAATGGGACCAGTTCGTTTCGAGCGCGCTACGGCTGGCGAGTTGGAGCGGCGCGCTTGGCATGCTTCCGGCGATCGTGCTCGTGAAGCTGTTGCACGAGCTGGCGCACGGTTACGTGGCAACGCACTTCGGCTGCCGCGTGCGATCGCTCGGAGTCGCGTTCGTCGTCGGTGCGCCGCTCCTGTTCGTCGACGTGACGGACAGCTGGAAGATCAGATCGCGGCGCATCCATCTCATGATCGGCGGCGCCGGCATCGGCATGGACCTCGCTGTCTCGATCGTCGCGACGCTAGCATGGGTCTTCTTGCCGGATGGTGGTGCGCGTGGGATTGCGTTCAATCTGGCAACCGTAGGCTGGGCGACCAGCCTCACGATGAACCTCAACCCGTTCATGCGCTTCGACGGCTATCATCTGCTCGCCGACGCCGTCGGCATGCCCAATATGCAGACTCGCGCCATGGCACTGTCGCGTTGGCGCGTCCGGGAAACGCTGTTCGGGCTCGGCGCTCCACCGCCCGAGGTATTTCCAACCACTATCGCGACGCTGCTCGCACTCTATGGCTACGCGGTATGGGTGTATCGCGTCACCCTGTTCGTTGCGATCGCGTTGGTCGTCTACGCCCATTTCTTCAAGGTGCTGGGGATCATCCTGTTCCTGGTCGAGATCATCTATTTCATCGTCGGACCCCTGTTGCGCGAGATGAGGGAGTGGCATCGCATGCGACGTCGCATTCTAGCCACGGGCCGCACACGCCTCACGGTGCTCGTCGGTGCGGCCGCTCTGGCACTGGCGCTCGTGCCCTGGCCGTCGACAGTGAGAATTCCGGCCGTTCTCGAGCCGGTAGGCCTTGCCGAGGTGCACATCCCGGTACCGGCGCGGCTGCTCGAAGTCGCAACGCAGAGCGGCGCGAGTGTCGCCGCCGGCGCCCCGCTCTTCAAATTCGACTCGCGCGCGCTTGGTCACGAACTCGAGACGACAAGACTCCGCGCCAGTGTCGTCGACCTGCGCCTCAGCAGGTTGATGAGTGAGGCGCGTGATCGCGAGCAAGCCGTGGTGCTTCGCCAGGAGCGGGCGGCACTCGAGCGAGCGATCTCGGGCATTCGCAAGCGCATTGCGGAGCTGAGCATCACCGCGCCGATCAGCGGTATCGTCGCCCGGATCGCGGACTATCCGGCGGTCGGTCGATGGGCAACGCCGTCCGAGCCGCTGGTGCTCATTCACGGTGCGGGACGCCGGCGCATCCGGGGGCTCGTCGATGCCGAGGGCAAGGCGAGGATTCGTGCGGGCATGAAGGCCTGGTTCATTCCAGGCAATCCTCTGGCCGCCCGCGTTCCCGGAACGGTCAGTGCGATCTCGAGCGTGAATATCGCAACCATCGATCAAATCGGCTTGGCCCAGAGCTTCGGCGGAGGCATCCCCTCTGTATTGAACAGCCGCCGGGAAGCGATTCCCGTTGCGCCACACTATCAGGTGCTCACTGAAATCGACGGCAGCGAAAGCGGTCCGGCCGGAAATCAAGGCGCCATCGAGGTCGGCATCCTGCACGTGCAGGGCGATCCCCAAAGTGTGCTGGTGCGGGTCTGGCGCAGGGTGCTGATGGTGATGGTTCGCGAGAGCGGGTTCTGACCGCCGCCCCTGATGATCTGGCGCTCGCTGATCCGAGCCCACTTTGCGACGGCACGCTTCAGGTTCGTGTGCCGTAGCCACCGCCACCCGGAGTTTCCATGTGGTACACATCACCGGCCGCCATCTCGCATCGGTCATTGCCCGCCTGCGGGACGATTTCACCTGTCGCACGTTCCACCCGGTTGATGCCGACACGGCCTGGCTCGCCGCCGGCAAGTGCGATCGGCGGCACCACCCGGTGCGAACAGAGTGTCGTCACCGTCGCGGGTTCCAGGAAGCGCAGCCGCCGCACCGCGCCGTCACCGCCGCTCCAGCGGCCCTTGCCGCCAGAGCCGCGGCGGATCGAAAATGCCTCGAGCCGCACGGGAAAGCGTAGCTCGAGAATTTCGGGATCGGTCATGCGCGTGTTCGTCATATGGCTCTGTACCGCGCTCGCGCCGTCGAACCCGTGGCCGGCGCCGGTGCCGCCGCAAATGGTCTCGTAGTTCTGGAAACGGTCGGTGCCCCACACGAAATTGTTCATGGTCGCCTGCGAACCGGCGAGCGCGCCGACGGCCGCGAGCAGTGCGTTGCAGAGCGCCTGCGAAACCTCGGTGTTGCCGGCGATGACGGCGGCTGGGTAGCGCGGATTGATCATCGTGCCTTCGGGCGCGATGATGGTCAGCGGTTTCAGGCACCCGTCGTTGAGCGGGATGTCGGCGCCGGTGAGCGCACGAAACACATAGAGAACCACGGCACGGCAGACGGCGAGCGGTGCGTTGTAGTTGTTCACGTCCTGCGCCGACGTGCCGGTGAAATCGATCGTCGCGTTGCGCGCCTCGCGGTCGATGGAGACCTCGACATGGATCTCAGCGCCGATGTCCATCGGGTAGACGAGGCGGCCGGGCTGCAAGCGGTCGATGACGCGGCGCACAGCCGCCTCGGCGTTGTCCTGCACGTGCCGCATGTAGGCTTCGACCACGCCAAGACCGTACTGGTCGACCATCTTGAGGATCTCACGGGCGCCGGTCTCGTTGGCAGCCAGCTGGGCCTTCAGGTCAGCGATATTCTGGTCGACGTTGCGGCACGGATAGCGACCCGAGGCGAGCAGCGCACGCGCCTCCGTCTCGCGCAACATGCCGGCTTCCACCAGATGGAAATTGTCGATGACGACGCCTTCCTCGTCGATGTGGCGGCTGTCGGGTGGTGCGGAGCCCGGCGTCTTGCCGCCGATGTCTGCGTGATGTCCTCGCGATCCGACGAAGAACAGGATGCGTTCACCCTGCAGGTCGAACACCGGGGTGATCACGGTGACGTCCGGGAGATGAGTGCCGCCGTCGAAGGGCGCGTTCAGCATGTAGCTGTCGCCCGGCTTCATGTGGCCGGCGTTGCGGGCGGCGACTGTCTTCACCGCTTCGCCCATCGAGCCGAGATGCACCGGCACATGCGGCGCATTCGCCACGAGATCACCGTTGGCATCGAACAGCGCGCATGAGAAGTCGAGCCGCTCCTTGATGTTGACCGAGTAGGCGGTGTTGGCGAGGGTTGCGCCCATCTGTTCGGCGATCGACATGAAGAGGTTGTTGAAGACCTCGAGCATGATCGGGTCGGCCTCGGTGCCGACGGTCTCGGTGATCGCGCGCGGCGCGGTGCGCGTGAGTACAAGGTCGCCGGCGGTGCTCATCTCGGCCTGCCAGCCGTCCTCCACGATGGTGGTTGCGGTATGCTCGGAGATGATCGCCGGACCCGCGATGCGCTCACCCGGCCGCATGCCGTCACGCGCCACGAGGCGCGTTTCTCGCCAGCCACCACTGGTATACATCTGTACAGTACCGGCCGCGCCGGGGGCGGCCTCGATCTCGGTCGCCCTCATCGCGCGGCCTTCGAAACCCGGTCCGATCGCTTCGACGGAGATCGATTCGGCGACGAGATCATCGCGCCCCATCACGAAGCCGTAGCGTGTCAGATGCTGCTCGGCGAATCGGGCGGCGAGCTCGGCGGTGCTGCCGTAGTCGACGACCAGCGACTGGTGCGAGCCTCCCGTACGCACATGCACGCGCGCCTCTGTGCGGATCCGTTCTGCCGCCACGCCCTGGGCCGCGACGTCGCGGCAGACTTCCGCGCCGAGTGCAGCGACGGCGTGAGCCAGCGCTCCTTCCGCGCCCGACAGTGGCAGTTCGATCTGTCGCTCGCGCAGCGCCCGAACCTCGGCCAGCCCCATGCCGTAGGCCGACAGAACGCCCGCATACGGGTGCAACAGCACGCGCGTCATGCCGAGTGCGTCGGCCACCGCGCAGGCGTGCTGACCGCCGGCGCCACCGAAGCTGTTCAACGTGTATCGCGTCACGTCATAGCCGCGCTGCACCGAAATCTTCTTTATCGCGTTGGCCATGTTCTCGACGGCCACGCGGAGAAAGCCCTGGGCTACCTCCTCGGGCGTATATCGCGCGTCGCTATCGGCATTGACGCGGCGGGCGAGGTCGGTGAACGCTCGCAGCACCGCGGCGCGGTCGATTGGCTCATTGCCGGCGGCGCCGAAAACGCTCGGGAAGTGGTCGGGCTGGATCTTGCCCAGCAAGACATTGCAGTCCGTGATGGTGAGCGGTCCGCCGCGTCGGTAGCACGCCGGGCCGGGGTTGGCACCGGCGCTCTCGGGACCGACCTGGAAGCGGCCATCCTCGAATTTCAGAATGGAGCCGCCGCCGGCCGCGATGGTATGGATCAGCATCATCGGCGCGCGCATCCTGACGCCGGCGACCTCGGTTTCGAACGAGCGCTCGTAGCTGCCGTCGTAGTGCGTGACGTCTGTCGACGTTCCCCCCATATCGAAGCCGATGAGGCGGCCAAATCCGGCGGCCTCGCCCGTCTTCACCATGCCGACGACGCCGCCCGCCGGTCCCGAGAGGATGGCATCCTTGCCTTGGAAGCGGCCGGCCTCGGTCAGGCCGCCGCTCGACATCATGAACTGCAGGCGACCACAGCCGCCCGTGTCGGCGCCGAGTTCGCCTGCGACCTGCTGCACGTAGCGCCCTAGCAGCGGTGAAAGGTAGGCGTCGACGACAGCCGTGTCGCCGCGCGAGACGATCTTGACGAGCGGGCTCGCCTGATGGCTGGCCGATACTTGCGTAAAGCCGACATCGCGGGCCAGCTCGGCAACGCGTCGCTCGTGATCCGGGTAGCGATAGGCATGCATGAACACGATGGCGACGGCGCGAATGCCGGCTGCGTAGGCACGCTCGAGTGCCGCGCGTGCGCCGACCTCGTCGAGCGGTTGAACCGTCTCGCCCGCGGCACCGACCCGCTCGTCGACCTCTGCGACAGCCGAATAGAGCAGCTCCGGCAGTCTGATGTGCAGGTCGAACAGGCGGGGTCTGTTCTGGTAGCCGATACGCAACAGATCACGGAAGCCGCGCGTTATCATCAGCAGCGTCGGATCGCCCTTGCGCTCGAGCAGCGCGTTGGTCGCGACCGTGGTGCCCATCCTCACCTCGTCGATAAGCCCTGCTGGTATCGGCGCTCCGGCTTCGATGCCGAGCAGTTCGCGGATGCCCTGTACGGCAGCATCCTTGTAGCGGTCCGGATTTTCCGAGAGCACCTTGTGGCAGACGATCTCGCCGTCGGGTCGTCTCGCGACGATGTCGGTGAACGTGCCGCCGCGATCGATCCAGAAGTTCCACATGTTTTCTATGCCCCTGTTCGTACGATGCGGCCCTGCAGACGATGGCGGATGATGCCTGCTGTCGACGGTTTGCCGGTTCAGATGGTGAGCGCCTCGGTCTCGCCGCCTGAGGCAGGCAACCGTCGGCGCAGGTCGTCGAGCGCGGTGCATCCGGTGAGTGCCATGGTGCGATCCAGCTCTTCCCTCAGAATATCGAGGACGTGCCGGGCGCCGTCCTCGCCGTCGGCGGCTAGTCCGTAGAGCGGTGCGCGTCCGACGAGCACGCCCCGAGCGCCGAGCGCGATCGCCTTCGCGATGTGACCGCCGCGCCGGATGCCGCTGTCGACGAGCACTGTCATGCGGTCGCCGACCGCACGCGCGATGGCGGGTAACACCGCCACCGTCGTCGGTGCGCAATCGAGATTGCGCGCCCCGTGGTTCGAAACGACGATGCCGTCGCAGCCGGCATCGGCAGCGCGACATGCATCGGCGACCGACAGTATGCCCTTGAGAAGCATCGGACCTGTCCAGCGACGGCGCAATTCCTGGACGTCGGACCAGGTGACCCTTTCGCAAAGCTTGACGGCATCTCCGAGCGCCTCGCGGCCGATCGCAGTGCGAAATCCGGCTGGATAGTGCGCGTAGGTGGGCACGCCGCTGCTGGCGAGCTGTGGAAGCAGCACTCCGGCGAGCCAGCGGGGATGGCACAGCACGTCCAGCACGTTGCGCAGCGTAGGACGCAACGGGATGCCGAAGCCGTTTCTGACATTGTATTCGCGGTTCGGCGAGACGGCGGTGTCGACGGTCAGCAGCAGCGCTTCCGCGCCGGCATGCTGAGCACGTTCAATGAACGCATGGGTCAGCGAGCGATCCCGCCAGACGTAGAGCTGCAGCCAGATGCGCGCTCCGGTCGATGCAATCTCCTCGATAGCAGTGACCGATTGAGTGGACACGGTGAATGGCACTCCTGCCGACTTGGCGGCGCGTGCCAGCGCGACTTCGCCGTCCTTCCAGACGAGGCCGGCGAGTGCGGTCGGTGCGACGACGAGCGGGGCCGCGGCCTCTCGTGAGAACAGCGTGCAAGTGGTCGAGCGACTGCTGACATCCACGAGCGCCGCCGGGGTCAGCGTGATGTCGTCCCAGGCGCGGCAGGTGTGGACGAGTCCGATCTCGTCCTCGGTCCCGCGGTCGATGTACTCGAAGAGCCCGCGCGGCAGCCGGCGTCGGGCCCGTTCCCTCACCTCGGCGAAATTGAGCGCCCTCGCGTTCACGGCCGGCTCCGCTGAATTCGCTCGTCCATGGCCGCGTGCGACGGCTTGACAAGCATTCCGTTCCCCAGGACTGTATACCGTCGAAATACAGTGATGCCCAGCGATCGCCGAGGCGGACCGGATGCGGAAACTCTCCGAGATCAGGCAGGCAGAGACGAGCCTCGGCGAGGGTGGCAGGGTGCGTGCACCGCGCGACGTCTACGACACCATCAAGTCGGACATCCTGTCGCTCGCCCTGCGCCCGGGCCAGGATCTCGACGAAGTGTCCCTCGGCCGCCGGTATGGCGTCTCGCGCACGCCGGTCCGCGAGGCGCTGATCCGGCTCGCGAGCGAGCGCCTCGTCGCTTTCGGTCAGAACCGCCGCGCCAGCGTCACGCAGCTGATCCTCGCGGACTTCCCGCGGTTCATCGAGGCGCTCGATCTCACGCGGCGCGCGGTCGGCCGTCTCGCCGCGGCACGACGCCATGACAGCGACATCGTCAAGATCCGCGATGCGCAGTCCGCATTCGCAGCGGCGACCAGGGGTGTGAAGGCCGGTTCCGACGCCTTCGCCCGTCGCGTGGTGCCGCTCGAAACGGAATTTCACCTGGCCATCGCGGAGGCTGGCCACAACAGCTACCTGACGGGAAGCTACGATCAGCTGATGACCATCGGGCACCGCATGCTGCACCTGCCATTCGCCTACGATCCGGGTGGAGGCGAGCCGATCCGGACGTTCGTCGCCCGCGTGATCGAGCGGCAGGGCTGCCTCGTGACGGCGATCGCCGAGAGCGACGGGGCCGCGGCCGAGGAGGCGGCCCGGGCGCTCACCGCCGATCTGGTGTTGCGGCTGCGAAGCTATCTCGAGGAGAACCTCGCCTCCACCGTCGGGGTGGGGGTGCCATCGAGCGATCGCGTCACACGCCGTGCGGCGCGGACGCAGGCCAAGTCGTGAGTGCAGTATCGGGCGGCCGAGCGGCCGCTCATTTGACAGGAAAGGGAGTGAAACGCATGCGATCTGGCGGACTTCTCGGAACGTCACTGGCGGCGCTTGCAGCACTTGCGCTCGCAGCGGGTGCCGCATCGGCGCAGACCATCGTCAAGCTCGGACACTCCGAGGCAGAAGGCGATCTTTTGAAGAACCCGTACTGGGCCTTCACGGAGGTGTTCGGCCGCGTCCTCGAGAACGAGACGGACGGCCGCTACAAGCTGCAGGTGTTCCCGAACAAGCAGCTCGGCGACCTCGAGAGCCTCGCCGAGCAGACGGCGCGCGGCACAATCCAGATGGTCGCCGGGCTCAGTGCCGGCAACCTGTCCAGCTACTTCCCGAGCATTCAGGTGCTCGAGATGCCATACATGTTTCCCTCGACCGAGGTCGGCCGCAAGGTGATGAACGGCAAATTCGGCAAGGACCTCGCAGATGCCATCGCCGACAAGGCGGGCATCCGCATCCTCGCTTATCTGCCATCGGCGTTCCGCAGCTTCACCAACAACAAGAAGGTGATCAAGACGCCGGAAGACATGAAGGGCCTCAAGATTCGCGTCCAGAACATCCCCATCCATGTCGAGATGGTGAAAGCGCTGGGTGCTTCGGCGACGCCGATCGCCTGGGCGGAACTCTACGGCGCGCTGCAGACAGGCGTCGTCGACGGCCAGGAGAACGCACCCTACACCATGCTGTTGGCCAACCTGCAGCAGGTGCAGAAGTTCTACACCCTCGACAAGCACCTCCTGAACATGCCGCTGATCGCGGTCAACGAGAAGTTCTTCAAGGGCCTGTCGCCGGCCGACCAGCGGGCGTTCCGCTACGCCGCAAGTGAAGCTGCGTTCGCATTGCTCGGGATCATCACAGCGAAGGAGTCGCAGGATCTCAAGACGATCGCGGCGGCCGGCGTGAAAATCTACTCGCCGACGCCTGAGGAGTTTCAGAAGTTCGTTACCGCGACGCGCGAGCCGATACTGAAGATCATGCGCCAGAAGGTGGAGCAGAAGTGGATCGATGGCCTGATCGCCGCGATCGAAGAAGCGAAGAAGAACTGATCCGGACAGCGCCTGAGCGGGCAGGGCCAGTGCGGCCTTGCCCGCACTTGCGCTGGTCTGCCGAAGCAGGATCGAAGCCAGCACATGCTCCGCGCTCTCCATGCCATCTCTGCTGCCCTCGCTGCCGTCAGCGACGTGGCCGCGCGCGTCGGCGTGCTATTCGTCGCCGCGATCCTCTTCATTCAAGTCGTGCTGCGCTACGTCTTCAACTCCAGCCTGCCGTGGCCGGAGGAAGCCTCGCGCTACGCCATGATATGGGTGACGATGCTCGCCGGCAGTCTGCTCGTGCGCGACGAGCAACTCATCTCCGTCGACTTCTTCGACCGCTATTGGCCGCAGGGCTGGCTCCGATATCGCAATGCTTTCTTTCGCCTGCTGCTCGCGGTCATGCTCGGTGTGCTGTTCTGGAATGGGCTCGATCAGGCGATGTTCAACGCCTTCCGGCAGACAGCGACGCTCGAGATTTCCTGGTTCTGGCCCTATCTCGCCATTCCTGTCGGCGCCGCGCTGATGCTGCTCAACATGGCTCTCCTCGCGATCCGCGATCTCACTGCGTCGGCCGACGAGCGCCACGCCGTGGCGCGCGACACCGAGCCGCTCGGATAGGAATCGCAAGGTGGACATTTCTCCGCTCGCCATCGTCATCGGTCTGCTGATCGGCCTCATGCTGATCGGAAGCCCCGTCATATTCGCCATCGGCGCTGCAGGGCTGTCGTATTTTTTCATAAAGCCCGGGATGATGGATCAATTGCCGGTGTTCGCTCACAAGTTCTTCACCGGCATGGACGTCTTCATCTGGTTGTCCATCCCGCTGTTCGTATTCTCCGGCGAGATCATGGGCGCGATCGGCATGACCGACAGGCTCGTCGCATTCTCGCGCCTGCTGGTGGGCTGGCTGAGGGGCGGACACGCTTATGTGAACGTCGTCGGCAGCATGTTCTTCGGAGGTGTCTCCGGCTCGGCGCTCGCCGACATCTCGGCGCTTGGTCCCATCGAGATCCGGCTTATGAAGCAAGCGGGTTACAAGCCCGAGTTCGCCACGGCCCTGACGGTGACATCGGCGATCCAGGGCCCGATCATTCCGCCGAGCATCCCGCTCATCATCTTCGCCAGCCTCACCAATACGTCGGTCGCCGCACTCTATCTGGGAGGCGTCCTGCCCGGCATCATGATCGGGCTCGCGCAGATGATGGTCGTGTACATCATGACGCACGTCTACAAGTATCCGAAGAACCCGCTCGAGGGTCTGAATTTCGCGCGCATTCTGCGGATCCTGCTCGACGCCTCGCTGGCCTTGATGATGCCGCTCATCATTCTCGGCGGCATCCTGTCCGGCGTGTTCACGCCGACGGAGGCGGCGGCGGTGGCGGTGGCCTACGCACTGGCCGTGGGCTTCCTCGCCTATCGTACGCTCTCGCTGGCGATGCTGTGGACGATTCTCGGTCGCGTCGCGCGGACGACAGCCTCGATCTATCTCATCGTCGGCTTCGCTACGGTGCTCGGGTGGGTGTTCGCGGCCGAGCGCGTGCCCGCCTCGATTCAGCAGCTCGTTGCCCACTATCAGCTCGATCCGTGGATGTTCCTACTGGCGGTGAACGTGTTCCTGCTGATCAACGGTCTGTTCGTCAGCGATTCGGTGCAGCTCCTGCTGTTCGCGCCGCTGTTCACGCCGATCGCCGCCTCGCTCGGCATCCACCCTGTGCACTTCGGGGTGATGATGACGGTTAACGTGATGATCGGGCTGATCACGCCACCCTATGGACTGGGCCTCTATCTCGGCTCCATCGTCGGCGGCGTGCCGCTCGGCACGCTGGTCAGGGCAACCTTGCCGTTCCTCGCCTCGGCCATCGTCACGCTCTTCATCGTCACCTACGTTCCCGAGGTCGTCCTCGCACTGCCCCGCTACTTCGGCTTCCTCTAGTGGAGATACTGCCATGGTCCTCACCCGCAGCATGATCAAGGGACTGCTCCCCGCGCTGACGACGCCGTTGGACTCGGGTGGCAAAGTCGATGCCGCAGCCACGCGCCGTCAGGTCGATCATGTGATCGCCGGTGGTGCATCGGGCGTCGTGCCGATCGGCGGTACCGGCGAATATGCGGCGCTTTCCCCGACGGATCGTGTGGCCATGGTGCGCGCCACCGTGGAAGCCGTCAGCAGCCGCGTGCCAGTGATCGCCGGCGTGCTGGCGCCAGGCCTGCGTGAGGCAGTGGCCGCGGGCAAGGAGTTTCTCGCCAATGGCGCCGACGGACTGCTGGTGATCGCGCCCTACTACATCACGCCGACGCAGGCAGGGATCCGCGACTACTTCAAGGCCTATGCCGATGCGATCGGTGGCCCGGTCATGCTCTACGAAATACCATATCGCACCGGCGTGGCGCTCAAGGCCGACACCATCGCAGAGATGGCGGCGGACGGCTCGATCGTCGGCATGAAGGCGTCCAACCCGGACATGGCGCAGTTCACACGCATCCTGTCGCTGGCGGGCGACCGGATCAACGTCACGAGCGGCGAGGAATTCCTGTTCCCCACCGCGATATCGATGGGCGCTGTCGGCGGCGTGCTGGCGACGGCCGTGCTCGTACCGAAGACGTGGGTCGAGATCATGCGGCTTGCGGCATCCGGCAATCTCAAGGCCGCGTTGTCGAAGCATGCGCGACTGGTGCCGTTCATTCAGAGCGTGTTCTCGGAGTGCAATCCCGGTCCGCTCAAGGCAGCCCAAGCGCTCGCCGGAATGCCAGTGGGAGAGGTGCTCTGCCCCTTGAAGCCTCCCGGCGCAGCGCTCGTCAGGGAGATGGAATCCCTGCTGACGCCGCTTCTTGCCGAGGAGCGGGCGCTGGCGAAGGCCGCAGCCTGACGCGAAAGCGTGAAAGACGGAGCCATGTCATGACGACGCTTGCGGCTGCGCTCGCAGGCATTCTGCCGGCCGGAGGTGTCATTACCGATCCGGTCGGCATGGAGCCCTACTGCCTCGATTGGCGCGGCAGGTTCAGTGCCCGCCCGGCTTGCGTGATCCGGCCCGCATCGACGGAGGAGGTGGCGGCGGCTGTGCAGCTCTGCGTGAGCCACGGCGCAGCGATCTATCCGCAGGGCGGCAATACGGGGCTCTGCTATGGGGCGGTGCCTGGCGCCGGAGAGAAGAGCGTCGTGCTCTCGCTCGGGCGGATGACGCGGATTCGCAGCATCGAAAAGGCCAGCAATTCGCTCATCTGCGACGCCGGATGCGTGCTGGCCAGCATTCATGACGCGGCAGCCTCTGTCGGCCGGCGGTTTCCGCTGCATCTCGGCAGCGAAGGTAGCGCGCAGATCGGCGGCCTCGTCTCGACCAACGCGGGCGGCACGGGCGTCGTGCGTTACGGGCCGATGCGCGATCTCGTCTACGGGCTCGAAGTGGTGCTGGCGGACGGTCGCGTCTGGAATGGGCTGACGACGCTGCGCAAGGACAATACGGCCTACGACATCAAGCATCTGTTCATTGGCGCGGAGGGCTCGCTCGGCATCGTCACTGCAGCTTCGCTGAAGCTTTTTCCAGCGCTCAAATCGCGCGCCGATGCGTGGGTCGCGGTCGAGAGTCCGCGCAATGCGCTCGAGCTCTTGACCCGCTGCCAGGACGAGTTCGATACCGCCATCCAGGCGTTCGAGCTGCTGTCGCGATCTGAGGTCGAGATCGGTCTCGCCAACGTGGCTGGCAACCGCATCCCGTTCGAGACGGCGCCGCCGTGGTCGGTGCTGATCGAACTCGGCGAGACGCACGGCGAAGCCGGGCTCGTCGCGCGACTCGAGCTGATCCTGGCCGAGGCCGCCGAAGCGGGGGAGGTGGCGGATGCTGCGATCGCGCAGAATGAAACCCAGGCCAAGTCCTTCTGGCGGCTGCGGCATACGCTATCGGAGGCGAACAAGCGGCACGGCCTGTCGCACACCCACGACATATCCGTACCGGTGTCGGCGGTGCCCCGCTTCATTGCGGAAGCAGATCGCATGCTCGCAGACCGCTATCCCTCTGCAATGCCGGTCGTCGTTTCGCACATGGGCGACGGCAACGTCCATTACATCGCAATGTTCTCTTTCGCCGACTGGCAGGGCGTCGCCGACAAGCAGGCGGCGATCGACGACCTGCAGACCCGCGTGCACGACATCGCTGTGTCCCTCGGCGGCAGCTTCAGTGCCGAGCACGGGATAGGACGCAAACTGGTCGGCGAACTCGAGAGACTGACATCACCCCTCGAGTTGGAGCTCATCCGTCGGGTGAAGACCGCGTTCGATCCAGACGAGCGGCTGAACCCGGGTGTCGTACTGAGACAAGGGAGAGCCGGCGGCGCCCGAACGTGACGCCGCGACGAATATGCCGCCTGCAAGCCGTGCAGGTGCGCGTACCCGCCTCGATGTTGCCGTGCAGCCTGCGACCGCCACCTGCCGAACGAACCATCAGCCGTCCACGCGGGACGGCGGGCCTCAGAACGTCAGCGCCGGCGTGCCGGCTCCGTCTGGTAGGTGACGATGCCGACGCGGGCGCCGGCCGGGAGATGACGCTCGAGGATCTTGGCGACCTCGAGTGGGGCAACGCGACCATTGAGCTGCCCGAGCCGGAGCTCGAGCTCCGTCGGGCGAGCGGTGGCAGACACGACGATCAGGGAGTCCGTCCCGAACGGCGCGCCGGCCCGCAGAGGGATCGTCAGCTGCCGTTCCTGTATCAGCGTGTCGGCATTCCCGTGAGGAAACAGCACCTGCAGCGTTCCGTTGCCTGCGAGATTCGCGATGAGCAGGTGGCGACCGAACGTTTCCGGCACGGTGAGTACGAAGCGGGCACCATCACCGAGCACCGTGCCGCGCGGCGTGATGGAGATATCCAGCGGCCTTGCCGACATGAGCCTTGCGAGGCGGTCCTGTGCCGCGACGCGCTCGACGACGCCCGTGACGCGATCGCGTCCGACCGCATACGCGATGACGTCGCCGGAGGGCGAGACGACGTCGCCGGTTGCCGGATCGTACAGCAACCGTGCGCCGTTGGAGGCTTGCGCGCCGGCGGTTCCAGGCCCGGCGGTTTCGATGGCAGGTAACGGCGGCGTGGAGCCAGCCGTCGCGGCGAATGCAGGCGGCGGGGTGCCGGGATGCGACGGCTGCGGTCCGACGACTTTCACGCCGGCGGTCGCCGCCTGCTCCGGCATGGCTCCGATCCGGTGCTGAAACAACGGGCGCGTAGCGGCGGCCGCGGTAGCGGGTTCGAGAACCGGCGACTGTCGCTCGCTGGTGAGCGCTCGGACGTAGCGACGCAGATAGCCGAGCAGCTCGGCGCGGGTCGTCACGCCGTTGCCGTCGCCGGCCCGATCTGCTGCTCCTTCCAGACTTCTGGCGAAAGCGTAGCTGGCGGCGCCCCTCAACGTGGCTTCGCCCGGAATGAGCACCTCCGGCGCGAGCTGGTGCGCCTCGACCGCCGCAATGAAGGTCAGCCCAGGAATGCGACGTGCCACGCCTTCATCGCTCTCCCACGGGGTCAAGGCCTCCGGAGGGAGCTGGCGCTCCGCATCGCGAGCGAGCGGCGATGTCCGGTCGAGGTAGTAGGCGCCCGGTCCTTCGAGTTCCGGACGGTCCACGCGCGTGATGCTGCGGACATGCAATTGGCCGGCACGGGGATCGGCGGCCTTTGTCATGCCTCCGCCATGGCAGCTGTCGGCCAGGAACACGACTTCGACGCCCTTCTCCGACAGGCGCGAGAGCCAGTGGAACATTTCGTCGTCGCGAACACGCTCGCCGTATCCGAGCCAGCCGCCGAAGCCGTGCATGACGAAATATTCGTCGAGGCCATCAGGCTCGCTTCCGCGTATTCGCTCGATATCCTGCGTGCCGTGTCCGGCAAACGTCACTACGACCAGATCGCCACTGCGTGCCCGCTCGGTCAGGCCGCGCAACGCGCTTCGGGCTGCGCTCGCTGTTGCCTGCTCGTCGAGCAGAACGGTGAGATCCGCGGTACCGCCTCGCTTCAGAGCCCGCGCGACATCCAGGGCATCGCCGACAGCGCCCTGCAGTGTCGGAGCAACCTTCGGATGGCGGTACCGGTCGATTCCGATGACGAGGGCGCGAACCTCCCCGGCATCGGCCGGCGGTCGAAGTTGCGGGGCAGCCGGCTCGGCGGAAAGGGGAGGGACGATCGACAACGCGAGCAGCGCGGCGCCGGTCAGTGCGATCAGGCTCCGCCACAAGCTCCGGCCGGGCAGGCGCGCCGTCGGGACGCGTCGCGGTGCAGCGAGGCGGTGGGAGCTGACGGACATGGGCCGCCTATCGTCGCCGATTGGAGGTTGAGCCGGTGGTCGCGAGCGCGATCATGCGGTCGACGAACGACTTGGCCTTCGCGCCGTTCTTCTCGAAATCCTTCAGTGCATCGCGCTGCTGCGTCGCGATCCGATTGCGCAGCTTGCGCGTGAAGCCGATGTCGTCGTCCTTCGGCACCTTTCTGTTGCTCTCGCGCGCAAGCTTTTCGACCTCGCCCTTGCAGTCGAAGCGCCGCTCGATCCAGTCGAGCTGCTGGTCGGTTGGCGGCTCCTTGCGCTGCCAGTTCCAGACCAGAACCCACGAACTGGCGCTGATGTCGAGCTTGCCGCAATTGACCTCGCCGAGAGCACTCGCGCGGATCCAGTGCTGCACCGTGCCGTCGCCGTAGTCGCTGCGCAACTGGCGGATCTGGTCCTCGGTGATGAGGTGTTGCGGTGCTCCGCCGGACGAGGCCTCCTTGTGGATGTCCATCAACTCGAACGCCGCCAATGCCGCGCTCTTCGGGTCTGCGGCCACGGAGGCCGGATCTGCCTGGCGGACTTTCTCGATCGTCTCCCAGAGCAGCCGGACGGCGATCGACGGGTCCTTCGGTATCGCCTTGGCCGGACGGTCCTTTGGAAATCCGGTGCGGAACAGGCGTGCGAGTTCCAGTCCGGCACGCGGGTTGCCGCGCACGAACGCAGATACGTAGAGTGTCCTGATCTCGAGAGCTCCGCCGTCGGGAGCGCCGTCGACCACGGGGCGGAATGGAATGACACTCTGGCGCAACAAGTCGGCCAGCTTGATCTGTGCGTTCGGCCGCCCGGCGTCCGCCGCGAGGCGCCAGTAGCGGCCGGCGGCCTCGCGCTGGGGCGCCGGCAGGCCGGTGCCCTCGGTCAGCATCTCCGCGAGCGTCTCCTGCGAACGTGCATCGCCCGACTCGGCGGCGCGTGCATGCCACACGATGGCGCGCTGCGGATCGCGGACCCTGACGGCTCCGCGCCGATAGATCTCACCGATCCAATACATCGCCTCGAAGGAGCCGCGCGAGGCCGCGATCTCCAGAAGCTCGATTGCCCGGACGGGATTTGCCGGCACTCCCTTGCCGTCGTGCAGCAGCAGGGCCGACTGAATCAGCGCCGGCACGAAGCCCCGCTCGGCCGCCTGCGACAGGTAACGGAACGCAAGCGCATGGCGTCTTTCCGCACTGTCGAGGTTGTTCTGGTCGGTCACTGCTATACCGAGATCGCCGGTCTTGTAGGCCATACCGAGATTGTAGAGGGCCACGACGTGATTGAGGCCGGCGCCTCTCTCGAACAACTCGGCGGCCTTGCTCCTGTCGACGGGGCGGCGCTCCGCGCGGCCGTTCTGCACACGATAGTATTCGCCCTGCTTGTAGAGCAGCGCGAGTTCGTTGAAGGCGGCCGGGTAGCCGAGGTCGGTGGCCTGCTGGAAATAGGCGGACGCCGCGGCAAGCGCTGCCTGCTTCTCCAGGCCTTTGCTGACGGTGGCCAGCGTCTGGTACACGCGGCCGGTCAGGAAGCTGTAGCGCGCAACCTTCGGACGGGCCTGCAGCGCGTTCTCGCATGCGCCGCGGATGGCGTTGAGCGCGTCGAGCGCGCGCGTGCGGTCGAGTTCACCAGAGATGGTGGCGAGGGACGTCTTGCGCAGGATGTCGCCGTTGAACAAACGGCTGCGGTTGGGATCGAACGGCGAGGATGCGTTCGCCTCGCACGCCTGTGCTGGATCGTTCGGGTCGAAGCGTACGGCGGCACCCTCGCCCGTAGTGAGCGCGCTGGCGCCCTGTGCTTCCATGGCGAGCAGAATTTCGATCTGATCGGCAACGCGCGGGCCGCATCGGGCGAGCTCGTACTGCTTGTCGAGGATCTGTTGGCGACCGATGCTGCCCGCCGCGATGGCTTGGCGCAGTCGCTCCAGCTCGAGGTCGGCACCGCGGCACACCTCGGACAGGCCGCTGCTCGCGCCCGGCGACACGAAGTAGTACTCGCCGCTTTCAGGATCGAAGGAGAAGTCTGGTATCTGGATGCGGGCGAGCTTGTCGGCGTGGCTCTTGACGGCGACGCGCACCTTGGCGGCCATGATCGAGAACTCGAGGCCCGGCACGGCGAGTTCGTTCACCAGGATCTTGGTGAAAAGCGAGTTGGTGGGTTCCTTGGAACCCTTGCGTGCAGCCTTGTCGTCCTCGTCGTCGTCTTCCTCGTCCTCGTCATTCGAGCGGCGCGAGCGCCGCGACGACCGGCTCTTCGATGCCGCACCGGCAACGGCCGAGGCTGTCGTCGAGATCGGCTCTGAACTGTCGAGCGAATACTGACCGGCGCTCGCCGAGTACAGCCGGTAGGTGCCGCGAGCCGTATGCTGCGGCAGCCGCACACCGCTGACCTCGATCGAGGCGCCCTTGGTCCCCTTGACGATGATGCGGCAGGCGTCGGCGATGATCACGATGACTTTCGGCTTGCGGGCGGCAATCGCCTTCTCGACGTCGGCCTCGACGATCGCGACATCGCTCAGCCAGTCGTGGTAGCGCTTCGCCTTCTTCTCCACCGAATCGAGCTCGCGCGCCTCGTCATTCGAGAGGTTCTTGATGAAACTCGCCTCGCTCCTGGCATCGGGCAGCAGGAACAGATTGCCCTTGCCCGTGGTCGTGTTGCCATGGCCGGAGAAATAGAACAGCACCTCGTCGCCGGGCTGGATGCTCGAGACGAACGTCGCCAGCACGCGGTCGAAATCGGCCTTCGACCTGATGTCAGTGTCCGTGGCGACCGTCACTTCGAAGCGCTCGGGCAACTTCTCGAGCACGTCCTTCAGGGCGGCTGCGTCGTGGCGCGGCGACTTGAGGTCCTGAAGGCCGCTCTTCTTGTCGTAGTCGGCGATGCCGACGATCAGCGCGAGGCGCTTGCCGGCGAACGCGGGCGTGGCTCCCTGGGCGACAGCCGCCAGCAGGGCCAGGACGACAACGACCGTACGCCGCGCGACCATGCCCGCGAGCACGGCTCTCGCAACATGCGAAAAAGTGAACGCTGGCACGCTGTACAACCCCCTGCATCGCGCCCATCGCCAGGGCAGTCGACCGGCAACGCCTGGTGTAACCTCAACGGTTCTGCGGCGCCGGGCCGAGAATATTGATGGGCTGCAGACCGCCGCTACCCGGTTGGCCGAGAGTGCCGGCCGCCGGGGCATAGCTATCCCAGCGGGCAGGCTGCGGCTCGAGCCCCTTGCTCCTGGCGACCTCGGCCACGGTCATCATCGTCGAACGGCACTTCTCGTTGACGTGATCTTTCACGCGCTCCCAGAGATCCTGCAGGATGGCCGGCGGTGCCGCTCCGTTCTGCTCAGCTTTTTCGCCCGGCGCGGAAAGTGTCGGCGCTCCTGGAGGCTTGGCGCCGTCGATCGACGCCCCGCGGCTCCCGGTCGCGACCGGCTGGAAGCTTTCGATGCGGATGAGACCGACCGGGATCGCCGTCTCGTTCTGCTTCGGTTTGCCGGTGGCGATCTCGACGTAGTTGGCTGCGAGACAATCATAGAGCGAGCGACGGGCGCGGAAGCGGAACTGGAACTGTCGCTTGAGACCTTTCGGGTCCGAGGCGACGACGGCGCTCTGCGCGATGAACGCCTGATAGGGCACGGTGTTGATGGCGGTGGTGAGCAGGCGCTCGAAGCGTGCGTCGGCTCCGATGGTCTGCAGCCCGCGCGGCGCTTGATCACTGTTCTCCGAGATCGTGCGCACGAACCTGTCGAAGCTGTGGGAAACGCCGACGATCTCACTCATCTCCAGGGCGCGCGCATAGACCTCGCCCGCAGCCTTCGCGAACACATCCCTGAGGTCGTCCAGACTCGGGCCCTTGGCGCCGACGCCATCGAAATATGGCGCAAGTCCGCGGCGCGCTTCGAACAGGATCGCGACGGTCAGACGATCTCGCGTCCACAATTCTCCGGCGAAGCGATCGAACTGGGTCAGTCCGGCGCCGCCGTAGATCTCCTCGATCAGGCGCCTCACTTCACCGGCGGTTACCTGGTTGATGTTCGTGCCGGAGGACACGCGCACGTTGCTGCGGCTGCCGCGCAGCTTCTGATGCTCGTCTTCGAGCACCTCGATGAAACCCTTCACGGCGAGGTCGACGTTGCGATTGTTTTCAGTGACGCGGTTGCCCTCGATCAGGCCGAGGGCCTCGTAGTCGACGGCTGTGTTGATGGAGGCCTGCGTCGACTTGCCAGAGGGCGTATCGCTGTCGTCGTCGTCACGAGACGCCGGTCGGCGTCGGCCCCCCCGGCTGCGCGACCTGCGCTCCTGCGGCGCCCCGAGCGTCCGCGCAGCGCCGCCGATGATCGCGGCGGCGGCGCCGATGCCGATCGCGACACCGAGGCCCTTCCCGCCCCGTGCCTCTGCTGGAACAGAGACCGCCATCAGCGCAAACGCACTGACACTCAGTGCCGCGACACCCGTCACGACGGCGCGATCGAGCATGGCAAAACCCTCCGAAAGAAATGACCGGCAATGAAGAAACGTACCGCGAACCACCATATTCCAGCAATATCAGATTTGTGACACCCGGATGACAAAGTCCGTCGTCGCACCGGAGACCGGCCAACTGCCCGAGCCGACCGATCCTCAAGTGCAAAGCAGCGGCGGACCGGCGCAGCGAGGGCGCCGGCCGCGTGACGAACGTTCAGCAGTCACGCCAGCGCGGTGAGCGTTTCTCGACGAAGGCGCGCTGGCCTTCGATCGCGTCCTCGCTTTGGAGCATGCGCCGGGCAGCGGGGTAATCGGCGGCGAGGGCCGTCGCAATATCGGGCAGGTCGGCGCTTCGTCGCATGACCTCCTTAGTCGCTTCGACGGCGAGCGGGGCATTGGCCACGATGGACATGGCGACCTGGCGCACGTGCGTGCGGAGTTGCGCGGCAGGCACGACATCGTTGATGAGGGTCAGGAGCTTCGCCTCGCTGGCCGGGAAGCGTCGACCGGTGAGCAGCACGTCCGACGCATGCTTCCACGGCAGGTGCCGGGCGAGGCGTTGGATGCCACCGCCGCCGAGCGCTGCAAGCCCGATGCGCGGCTCGGGAAAACCGAAGCTTGCGTGATCGGCGGCGTACGCGAGATCACAGGCGGCCACGATCTCGGCCCCCCCGCCGAGCGCCATGCCGTTCACTGCCGCGATCACCGGCTTCAGAAGGTCGAAGCGGTGCGTGAGGCCGGCATAGCCGGTCGGCGGATACTCGTCGACGTTCGTCGTTGCGCGCCATTTGATGTCGGAGCCGACACAGAACGCGCGATCGCCGGCCCCGGTGATGATCGCGACGCGCAGGGCGGGTTCGCCGGCGAACGCGTCGAATGCGGCGGCGAGCTCGACGTGGCTCGGCGGGTCGAGAGCGTTGAGCACCTCGGGGCGATCGATGGTGATCCACTGGATGGGTCCGTCGACCTCGATGTGGATGCGTTGTCTCTGGCTCACTTGCTGCATCTCCCTGAGAGGTGACCACCTCACGGGCTGCGGTTCAAGCGACCGCATGCCCTCCGAGGAACAACTGCGCCACGCGCGGGTCGGCGAGCACGTTCGCCGCCGTATCGAAGATGCGCGTCTGGCCAAGTTCCAGCACCAGCCCGTAGTCCGACATCTGGAGCGCGGAGCGCGCGTTCTGCTCGATCATCAGGACGGTCACGCCTTGCGCCTTGAGCTCCTTCAGGATCTGGAACGTCTCGCGCACGAGGATCGGCGAAAGGCCGATCGACGGCTCGTCGATCAGCAGCAGCTTCGGGTCGAGCAGCAGTCCGCGCGCGATTTCTAGCTGCTTCTGCTGGCCTCCCGACAGCGTCGAGGCCTGCGCGTCCGCCTTCTCGCGCAAGACCGGGAAGCGGTCGAGCGCCTTCTCGATGCGGTTTGCGGTGCTGACCGCATCGCGCCGCGCTGCGACGGCGCCGAGTTCGATGTTGTGGCGCACCGACAACTCGGGAAAGATGTTGCGGCCCTGCGGCACGAACGTGATGCCGGCTTCGATGAGCTGGCGCGGTGTCCAGTTGGTGATGTCACGGTTTTCGAAGCGAACGCGGCCCTGCCGCGCAGGCAGCAGCCCGAACACCGTCTTCAGCACCGTCGACTTGCCGGCACCATTCGGACCGATGATGGTCGTGATGCCTCCGGCGGGAACGGCGAACGTGGTCCCGTTGAGGATCGTCATGCTGCCGTAGCCGGCGACGATGCCGTCGAGCTCGAGAATGGTCCCGTCCGTCATCGCCCCTCCCCGTCAATGCCCAAGATAGGCGTCGATGACCGCCGGGTTGGCGCGAACCTGCTCGGGCGAGCCCGAGGCGAGCACCCGCCCTTCCGCCATCACAACGACGCGGCTGCACAGGCTCATGACGAACTCCATGTTGTGCTCGATCACGACAAAGGTGGCGCCTTGCTCCGTGTTGATCGCCTTCAGCCGGTCCTTGAGATCGGCAAGCATCGTCAGGTTGACGCCGCCGGCCGGCTCGTCGAGCAGCACGAGGCGGGGACCCGCCATGAAGGCCATTGCCGCGTCGAGCAATTTCTGCTGGCCGTACGAGAGGCTGCCGGCCTTCTCCTCTGCAAGATGCTGCATCCGGAAGAACGCGATCATACGGTCGGCCGCGGGCGTCAGGCCGACATCGCGCCGGCCGAAGAGGCGCGAGAGCATCGAGCCTTCGTGCTCCTGACCGGCGAGGATCAGGTTCTCGCGAACGCTGAGCTGCGGGAAGACCTGGAGCAGCTGGAACGTTCGGCTGACGCCGAGGCGGTTGAGGCCGGATGGGCGCATCCCGGTGATGTCGCGGCCGTCGAGCGCGACCCGGCCGGCCGTCGGCGCGAGCTGCCCGAGTATCACGTTGAACAGCGTCGATTTTCCGCAGCCGTTCGGACCGATGAGCCCAAGGATCTCGCCTTCGTGCACGTCGAACGACACGCCATCGACGGCCTTGATGCCGCCGAAGTGCTTCCTGACGTCGTGCACTTCGAGCACCTTGGTCACGCGCCCTCCTTGGCTTTGATGCGCGGCGTCTCGGCGGCCCGCGCCTCGGAGGCTCGACGCGCGCGCCGCGACGTCGCGAGCCGGTCAACCAGGCCGAGGATGCCGGTCGGCGAGAAGATCAGCAGGATCATGACGAGGAGGGCGTAGGCGACCAGATAGAAGTCGGACGTATAGTCGCGAAGCCATTCCGGCAACAGCACGGCGATGAGTGCCCCGAGGAACGGACCGAGGAAGTAGCCGGATCCGCCGACGATCACCATCAAGAGGAGATTGAACGACAGCGCGAGCGCGAATGGATTTGGATCGATGAACTCGACCAGCGGTGCATAGAGGACACCTGCCACGCCGCCCATCGTCGAGCCTATCGCAAACGCCATCAGCGTGTAGAGGCGCGTGTCGACGCCGAGTGACTGCGCCCTGAGCGGGTTCTCGCGCAAGGCCGTGAAGGCGCGCCCCCACGGCGATCTGACGAGCCACCACATCAGCAGGGAAATCACCACCAGCCACATCAGCGCGAAATAGTAGAAGTCGAGATGGTGCTTCAGCGAGTAGCCGAGAATCGTCGGTCGCGGAATGGAGTAGATGCCGTAGGTCCCCTTGGTCAGCCATTCCTCGTTGCGGAAGACGAGGTAGGCGAGGGTGGAAAACGACAGGGTGACGAACGCGAGGTAGTGATGCTGCACTCGCAGTGCCGGGTAACCGAGCAGCCAGCCGATCGCGAAACACACGACAATGGCGACGACGAGAGCCGCGCCGAGCGGCCAGCCGTTGGTCGTCATGATGGCGCTGATGTAGGCGCCAATGCCGACGAAGGCACCTTGTGCCAGCGAAATCTGTCCGGCATAGCCGAGCGTCAGGTTGAGCCCCATCGCAGCGATGGTCATCGTCGCCCACATGGCGAGCATGTAGTTGCCGAACCGCCCGAGCGTGATCGGCAGCACCAGCAGAACGGCGAGGCTGAGGAGGGCGATTGCGGTCGCCACCGGACGCTGGCGGATCACGCGCATCATACCGTCCTCTCCTCCTTGCGGCCGAACAGTCCTTCCGGCCGGAACAGGATGACTGCAATGAGGATGAACAGCGGCACGGCAGCACGGTACTGCGTGGAGACGTAAGCCGCGGCGAGGTTGTCGATGACGCCGAGCAGGAAGCCGCCGACGATGGCGCCGCGCAGCTGGTTGAAGCCGCCGATGATCGCGGCCACGAACGCGGCAAGGCCGAGCGTCTCGCCGCTAGAGAACTTGGCGAGATAGATCGGTGTGACGAGCAGCGAGGCGATCACGACCAGCACGGCGTTGATCAGAAACGTCAACATGATCATGCGCTCGACGGGAATGCCGAGGATGCGCGCCACCGTCGGGTTCTGGGCGGTCGCCTGCATCTGTCGACCCGTCGTGGTGTGGTCGAGCAGCCAGGTCAAGGCGACGAGGGTGACGAGCGCCACCACGATGATGGCGATGTGCTGCAGTGACACGTTGGTGCCGAGGACATTGACGTTGACCGGCGGGACCAGTGAAGGGAACGGGTAGGCTTCGGCACTGTACAGATCCTTGACGCTCTCCTTGAGGAAGATGGCGAGCGCCATGGTCGCCATGGCGAGCGGAATGACACCATGCTTCAGCATGGGGTCGACGAGCAGCCGCTTGAACATGGCTCCCAGCAGCACGGCAGCGAGCACGAACGTGATCAGTGCCGCCGCCCAGTACGGCAGGCCGAGCCCCATCGCGACCAGCGCGAAGAACGCGGGCAGCATCACGAACTCGCCCTGGGCGAAGTTGATGGTCTGCGAGGCCTGCCAGAGCAGCGCGAAGCCGATCGCGATCAGCGCGTAGATCGCGCCCGTCGCGAGGCCCGCGATGACGAGAGTCGCGAAGCTGGACATTTGGAGATCCCGACGCACCGGCGGCGTGGAACGACGCCGCCGGGTCTCTGCCTTCCCTTATCCTGCGAACGGCAGTTCACTTCTTGAGCGGCGGCAGCGTCTTGGTGATCGCGGTCTTGCCGTTGCTCACTTCGGCGAGGAAGCTGATGCGGTCGAGGTCGCCATTCTGGTCGATCGCGACGTCCATCAGCATGCCGGGCTGCTTGGCCGCCGAGATCGACAGGCCCTTGAGTGCCCCGGCGAGCCCCTTGGAATCGAGCTTGCCCATCTTCTCGGTGCCAGCCTTGATCGTATAGATGCCGAGATATCCCTTCATGGCGTTGTGATCGGGGATGTAGTTGTACTTGGCCATGAAGTCCTTGCGGAACTTGCGGATCGGATCGATCGGCGCGTCGGCCGAAAGACCGACATGGCCGCGCACGCCGTTGGCTGCGCTGCCGGCGAGCTCGATCACCTTCTGGTTGAGCAGCGTCGTCTCACCGATCAGCGGCAGCTTAAGGCCGGCTTTCTGGATCTCTTTCAGGATGCGGGCGCTCTCTTCCTCGTGCAGGTAGATGAATACGGCGTCGGCCTTGGTCGCCTTGAGCTTGGCGACGTCGGCGGCGAAGTCGACCTGCGCCGGCTCTGTCGACAGGTCGCCGGCGATTTTCACGCCGCGCGCCGTCAGCTGCTTGATGATCGTGTCGCGGCCGCCCTTGCCGAAGTCGTTGTTGACCCACACCACGGCGACATTCTTCGCCTTGAGATCGTTGGCCATGTAGGCGGCGATCTTGGGCATCGACAGGTGCTGGCCGAACGAGGTGCGGATGAGCGTCTTCAGGCCCATCTGCGTGAGTTCCGCCGCCTCGCCGCCGATCACGTTGGTCACGCCTGCCTCGGAGGTGAGTTGTGCGGTGACCTTGATCGAGCCGGAGTAGACCGGGCCGAGCACGGCGTAGGGCTTGCTGTCGAGTGCCTTCTGGATCAGACCGCGGGCGACGCCCGGATTGGTCTGGGTGTCGGCGCAGCTCATGGCGATCTTCTGGCCGAGCACGCCGCCCTTCGCGTTGATTTCGGCGATGGCCAGCTCGGCGCCGGCCTTGAAGTTCTTGCCGACGGTTGCGCCCGAGCCGGAAAGCTCGGCGACGCAGGCGATCTTCATCTCGGCGCGCGCGGCGCCGCCGGCGAGCAGCACGGCCGCCGAGGCTACTGCTGCAGTAAGGTATTTCCCAGTCATGGACGTCTCCTGATTTCCCTGTTTTCGGGCGCTTGCTGGCGCCTTCCCTGGTTCACCCGCCGGTGCGGCGGGGCAAGCTGCGTCAGCGGCAAGCGGCTTCTTCCGTAAAGAGCACGCCGTCCCGCATCAAGGCATCGATTTCCTCATCGTTCATTCCAAGCTCGCGCGCAATCTCCCTGTTGTGCTGGCCGAGCATCGGAGCCACGGAGCGTGGCGAGGTGTCCCAGCACGAGAAGCGGAAGGGCAGGTTCGGCAAGCGTACGGTTCCCAGCACGGGATGCTGCTGCTCGACGATCATGCCGCGGGCGATGATCTGGGGATCCGCGACGACCTGGTCGATGGCCTGCACCGGCGCTGCCGGCACTTCGTTGGCATCGAGCGCGGTGAGGCAGTCGCGCACCGTGCGGGTGCGGGTCCAAGCGGAAACGATCTCGGTCGCCGCCTCGAAGTTCGCGGCACGACCGGCCGGATCGGTGAAGCGCCGATCGGCGGCGAGCGCCTCGCCGCCGATCAGGTTCGCGAGCCGCCCCCACGCGTCGTCCACCTGTGCCGCGATGACCAGGTAACCGTCCTTGGCAGGGAAGACCCCGTAGACGGGCGTGTCAGGCGCCTGCGAACCGGTCCGTCTCGGCACGTCGACCTCGCCACTCATGAAATAGCGCTGCACCGCGTAGTCGTGCATCGAGACCATGCAGTCGTAGAGTGCGAGATCGATATGCTGGCCCCGGCCGGATGTGGCCCGGCCGAAAAGCGCGGCGCAGACGGCGGCGACACCGTGCATGCCGGTATACATGTCGGCAAGCGGCATGCGGAGCAGCGGTGGTGGCTCATCCGGGCTGCCGAGTTGTGCCATCGCACCGGATTTGGCCTCGGCGATCAGTCCAAAGCCGGGACGGTGCGAGTCGGGACCGGTGTGCCCGAAGGCTGACACGGAGCAGTAGACGAGGCGCGGGTTGAGCGTGCTGAGTGCCGCGTAGCCGAGTCCGAGCTTTTCCAGCGTGCCGGGGCGGTAGTTTTCGACGAATACATCGGCGCCCTCGACCAGCTTCAGCATCAACTGGCGACCGCGTGGATCCTTGATGTCGATGCAGAGGCCGCGTTTACCCATGTTCTGCTGCAGGAAATAGCCGGACTGGCCGTCCTTGAAGTAGCCGTGCGCGCGCCCGGCATCGCCGGCTTTCGGCCGCTCGACCTTGATGACGTCGGCGCCGAATGCGGCCAGGCAGCGCGACATGTGCGGGCCGGCCAGAAAATGGCTGTAGTCGATGACGCGGATGCCCGCGAGCGGCAGCGGTGCGGCGGCGGTCATGTGGCGTGCTCGGTCTCTGGCGGACGGCGCAAGATCATCAGTTTGTGCTCGCCCTTCTGAACGACTTCGCCGTTCTGGTTCACGAGTTCGGATGCAAGATTGACGATGCCCCATTCGGGCTTCTTCGTCTCGCGCATGTGCGCGATACGATAGCGGACGTGCACGGTATCGTCCGCGCGGATCGGCTTAAGGAAATCCCAGGTCCAGCCGAGCGATGCGCCAGGCGGGAACTGCAGCGAACCCTGGCATTTCAGACCGTCGGCGATGGCCAGACCCAGAAGGCCATGCGCGACGATGCCGCCGAAATGCGACTTCGCGGCAAACGCCTCGTCGACGTGAACCGGCGTATGATCGCCGCTGACGTCGGCGTAGGCGAGAATCATCTCACGCGTGACGGTCACGGCGGGTGTGGTTCCCTCGTCGCCGACCTTCACATCGTCGTAGTAGCGCTCGTGCGGCTTCTTCGATGTCAGCATCAGCTGGTTCCTCCGGCGCGCGGATCGACGGCAAGCGCCTGCTCGACGGTGCCCGGGCTCGCCTGCAGCAGCTCGACGACGAGACCGTCCGGCAGGCGAAGCCAATTGCGGCCACGGTCCGTGTGAGAGACGCCGGGACGTGCGAGGCCCGCGTCTATCGCCGCGTCCAGATCGGTGACCATGATGCCGAGGTGGGCGAGCCGTCCTTCCACGCGCGGTTGCTGCGGCGCGGCGACGAGCTGGATGCCGCCGTGCAGCCAGACCTGTGCGGGGCTCTCCGGATCGCCATCGACGTCCCTGATGGTCATCGCGAGAACGTCACGGAAGAAGGCGATGTGCCAGGCGATATCGGCCACATGGAGGGCAACATGCTCGACGTAGCCTCGCGGAGCGTTGAGGGGCATGCTCATCGTGCCGCCTTGACGGCGAGATCGAGGGCCCGCTCGATGCCCTTCACACAGGCGACGAGCGTACTGTTTACGGGCGTCGGCACGCCGGCTTCGGCGCCGGCGCGAACCACGGAGCCGTTGATGAAATCGATCTCCGTTCGCTCGCCCCGCTCGAGGCTCTGCAGCATCGAGGCCTTGAACTCGTGCGGCAGGCCATGCGCGGCCTTCAGCCACGCGGCGCGAGGGTCGGTGCTGGAGATGCCGATCCCCTTGGCACGCGCCACCGCCATCGCCTCGCTGACGGCTGCCATTGCCGTCGCCTCGACCTCGGGGACTGCGTAGAGGTCGCCGTAGGGCAGACGCGTGATGGCGCTGACCGCCCCTGTCGCGACGTTGATGAAGAGCTTGTCCCACATCGCGCCGAGGATGTTTTCGCTGATGTCCGTGGCGAGGCCCGCCTCGTTGAATGCCGCGGCGATGCGGGCGATGCGCGGGCTTTTCGTCCCGTCGAGCTCTCCGATGATCGTCTCCTTGCCACGAATGCCGGCGACCACCTCGCCCGGCCCGGTGAGAAGGCCACCGAGGTAGGTCTTCCCTGCCACGACGCGGGCCTTGCCAACCGCTCGAGCGATGATGTCCTCGTGTCCGAGCCCATTTTGCAATGACATCACCACGGTGTGCGCACCGATCAGCCCTGCCGCGCCGGCCAGTGCGTCGCCCGTTGCCGACGACTTCGTGAGGACGACGACGAGGTCGGCCGGTGCGCCGGCCGCCTCGGGAAGGGCGGCGGCGACACGCACGGTGCGCGTGCCGTCCGTCTCTCGCAGCAGGAGGCCGTTGCGGTTGACGGCATCGACGTGCTCGCGATTGCGAGCGACCAGCACGACATCATTGCCGACCGCCGCCAAGGCGCCGCCGACAACCGAGCCGAGCGAACCCGCGCCGAGTATTGCGATCCTCACCGAACTCCTCCCCCCGACGCGGCGTGCGCCGCTCCTGCCGCAGCGCGCCACGTCGCCTGACGCCTCGATGGACGCTCGCTGGATCAAACCACTGTAGCGTCGGTCGCACAACGGAAAGCGTTTCACCGGAGCCCGTCGGGGCCGCATGACTGATGCGAGGCCGGCGCCGTTCAGGACGATCGGATCGGGAACCATCCCGTCATCCACCCGTTGTTGGGATTCTGACGGACCCAAACGAATGGCTCGGCCAACGTCGTGGAGGCGAAGTTCAATGGCAGAGATGACATCAATTCATCCCGGAACAGGCGTCACCGTGGGCAGCGGGCGCGTATTGGTAACGCGGTATGTCGACTGGCCGAGCGTTCTCGCCGGCACGGTCATCGCCGCGACGATGGCCATCCTGCTCATTACGTTCGGATCAGCGGTCGGCCTCAGCGTCGTGTCTCCCTGGTCCGGCGATCTCTCGGCCCAGTCGGTCGGTATCGCCACCGCCATCTGGACGACGCTCGTCCAGATATATGCAGCAGCGGTTGGTGCCTATTTCGCGGCACGACTCCGCCCGCCCGCCGGCGACAGTATCGATCCGGACGAGATCCGGTTCCGCGACGGCGCCAACGGCCTCGTCGTCTGGGCGCTGTCCTTCATGCTGGCATTCGCGCTGATGTATTCCGCAGTGTCGGGAATCGTGCGCGGAGCCGCGGCCGCAGCCTCGGCGGCGTCGGCGGTGACCACGTCGGTCGCGTCGTCCATCGGCGATGCCTCGGCGTTCGCAATCGACCGCGCGGCCGATCAGTTGATGCGCGGGCAAGGCGGCCAGCCGACGGCTCAGGGTGGGGCTGGTGGCGCTCAGACAGCCGCGCCGCAGCGACAGCTTCAGCTGCCGTCGGTGTCTCCAGAAACGCGCGCCGAGATCCGCCGCGCCATTCAATCCATAGTCATGCGAGGTGAACTGCCCCAGCAGGACAAGGCCTACCTCCAGCGGCTGCTCGTCGATGCGGGCATAGAACCGGAGCAGGCAGCGCAGCGTATCGAGGAGACGATAAACTCGATGATCGCGAACGCACGGCAGGTGACGGAGGCGACCCGAAGGACCGCGGCGGCCTCCGCGTTCTGGATGACGTTTGCCATGCTGGTCGCCGGCTTCGCCGCCTGGTGGAGCGGCACGTTCGGCGGATCGCATCGCGATCGCGCGATTCCGCGCACGAGTAGAACCTGAGCCTCGCTTCACCCGACCAGTGCAAGGAGCATCCACATGATACCGGGCCTGATTCTCTGGCTTCTCGGCGTACCGCTCGCGGTCATCGTCGTCCTCTACCTGCTCTTCTAGCCGCGATCCTCGCGAGGATGAGGCGCGGCAGCGGACCACGAGGATGCGATGGCGCGGGTTCCGATGGCGGTCAAGAGCTTCACAATGCCAGCCGTGTCGGCCCTCGTGGTTGCTGTGGCAGTGGTTGTCTCCGTGACGCCTCCTATTGCGACCGGCCTCGCTCAGAGTCGATCGGATACGCGAACGGACGACCCGGCCGCGAGGCGCTCGCTGGAAGGCTTTGCCCACGTGATGCGCCAGCTCGTCACCGAGCGCAACGCACTTCGGCTCGCGGAAGCTCGGCGCCTGGACGTCAGCGTGACACGGAGGATCCGCAGGGCGCTCGATGCAGCCGCCGCCAAGCTGTCGGGGTTGGATGGCGTGTTCGCCGAGCGTGCCCGCAAGAGCGTCGCGGCGGCCCGGAACACCATCGGTTCCGACGGCCCTGCGATCAAGAGCAACGTACTGCCGGCTTTCGAGCGCGTCGTGACCGACATGAGAGCGGTGGAAACGGCGCTCGCGCGGCTTGGCTCCAACGACACTCCTGGCACGGGTGGACCCGACCTGTCGCGGCGCGCGTCCGATGTCGAGGGTGGCGGAGAGGTGGCGCGGGCCGGTGACAGGCTGGTCGGCATGACCGTCGTCGATCCGGAGGGCGAGCGCGTCGGCACCGTCGGTGATATCGTGCGCGGGAGAGACGGCCGTGTGCGATTCGTCACCGTGCTGCTCGGCGGCTTCCTCGGGACCGCCGCGCGGCGCTTCGCCGTCCCGGCCGAGGATCTCAGATTACAGGATGGTCGCCTGACGACCCGGCTGCCCCATGATCGGATCTTGAGACACGCACAGTGAGCATTGGCTATGACGGAGTTCCGATGTCATGCGAAGGAACCCGGTGCTGTTCGCCGCCGCACTCGTCTGCATCGCGCTGATACTGGTGCTTTTCGGTCTTTCGTGGTGGGAGATGAGCCTGCCCGGCTAGAGCGAGCGAGGTCGTCATGAGCCCGCGCGGCCGATCATCGCGTGCGCGCGGCGTGCTGCTCGCCGCCGGGCTCGTCGCGGCATTCATCCCTTCGATTGCTCTGATGCCGCTCGGCGGTCTCTGGCTCTACGAGCACGGCTATCTCGTCTGGTGGGCCGTCGGCGCGCTCCTGTTCGTGGCGACGGCGGTGGGACCGCTGTGGTTCCTCGTCCTGCGCGTGCCCGCGTCGCGGCGCGAGGTGAGGCGGCAGGATGCCGTCACGGTCGCGGCGGCATCGGAGGATGCAAGCGAAATCGATCCCCATTGGTCACCCATCGAGGAACGCGCCTGGGCCGAAGTGCGCTCACTCGCTCGCTCGATCGATATCGACCGGCTCGACAGCGCGACTGCGTTCGTCGATCTCGGTCGCGAAACCATCGAGACGGTCGCGCGACGTCTGCATGAGGGCCGCTCCGATGCGTCCCTCCGGTTCACGTTGCCGGAGGCGCTGGCCATTTCCGAACGGGTCAGCAGGCGCATGTCCCGCTTCGCCGTCGAGCATATTCCGTTCAGCGACCGGCTGACCGTCGCGCAGATCTGGTCCATCTACCGCTGGCGCTCGGCGATCGGCGTCGCCGAGCGGCTCTACGACGTGTGGCGGGTCATCAGGCTGGCCAATCCGGCGACCGCGCTGACGAACGAGGCACGGGAACGCCTGTCGCGCGCCGTGCTCAAGTGGGGTCGTGAACACGTCACCCGCCGTTTGAGCGAGGCCTTCGTCGAGGAGGTCGGGCGTGCGGCCATCGATCTCTACGGCGGCAGGCTTCGCATCGAGGTTCCAGCCGCCGATGCGGGCGAGGCGACCGATGGCCAGGGACGAGGGATCATTCCCGCGTCGGAGCCGCTGCGACTGCTTATCGCCGGAGGCCAACGCGCGAACCGGGCGGCGCTGGCGGCTCGACTGACGGCAGGGGCGAAGCTCGACAGCGGGAGCGCGGTTCCGCCTCCGCCGCCGCTCGAGATTTCTTTCACCGCCGAGGAGGAACGTAATGCCGCCGCTGCCCGCCGGCTCGCCGGGCCGATGGCCGCATCGGACTGTATCGTCTGGATCGTCGACGGGGGCCATGGCGCCGGCGCCTTCGACGAGGCGGCGCTTGCGACGCTCGTCGACGTCGTCGAAGCCGAACAGCATCGCCGCCTGCCGCCTGTCGTGGTTGTCGTCGACGGCGCGCCGTCAGGGAGCGCCGAAGCAGTACCGGAGGTTGCCCGGCTTGGCGCGGCGGCACGCGGTCGATCGCCGGTCACGACCGTCGTCCCGGTGAGCGGCATCGACAGTTCCGAAAGCGCCGACCAGGTCGCGAAAGCCGTGGCGGCATGCGCGCCAGAGGCCCGCAGGGCCCAGATCGCGCGGCGACTGACCGGCCTCAGGCGCAACCGCGGCATTCTGAAATCGGGCCGTCAGGCAATCTCGGCGGCCGCCACCAGCCTCGGCTCGCTGCTGAGCGGTCGCTCCCGCTAGCTGCGCCCTCGACACCTGCCGCCGGTCGGCAGGCGTGATAGGCTCGTACGTCTCGGGGCTGCGTCGCGACGCCAAGCTCGAGCATGCTGAGCCGGGGGAACCAATGGAACGTGTGCAAGACAAAGTCAGGGTGCTCGTCACCGGGCGTGATGGCCAGCTCGGGCGGGCGCTCGTCGAGCGGGCCGCGAGCGCCTTCCCCGATCTCCTGACGGTCGCGATCGGAAGGCCGGAATTCGACCTCGCCGATATGGCCGGCATCGAAATGCTGGTGGCGCGCGCTGCTCCCGATGTCGTGATCAACGCCGCGGCCTATACCGCGGTCGACGCCGCCGAGACGGACAGGCAAACAGCGTTCGCGGTGAACGCGCGCGGTGCTGGTGCGGTGGCAGCAGCGGCAGCGCGGGTGGGGGCGTTGGTCGTCCATGTTTCGACGGACTACGTGTTCGACGGGTCCAAGCCAGGACACTACGTCGAGACCGATTCCACGGCGCCGCTGTCTGTCTATGGCGAGAGCAAGCTGGCTGGCGAGCTTGCGGTGGCGGATGCCGCACCACGGCACGCCATCGCGCGTACGTCGTGGGTCCACAGTGCCGTCGGGCGCAACTTCGTGAAAACGATGCTCACGCTCGCGGCGACGCGCGACGAACTGCGCGTCATCGACGACCAGACCGGTTCACCGACCTATGCGCCGCATCTTGCCGACGCGCTGCTCGCCATGGCGCGTGCACTGGCAGCGAGACCCGCCGGAGACATCGCGTTCGGCACCTATCATGTGACGGGGCGGGGCTGGACGACATGGGCCGGGCTCGCGCGCGAGGTGTTCGCTGTATCCGCGCGCCTCGGGGGGCCGACCGCCCGTGTCGTTGCGATACCGACCGCCGACTACCCGACACCGGCGCGCAGGCCGCAGAATTCGCGGCTCGACTGCAGCCGTCTCGAAAGACAATGCGGTCTGGCGCTGCCCGATTGGCAGGCGGGCGTCGAAAGATGCGTCGGTCGCATCCTGGCTGCGGGCGGTCCGTAGCGGAGCCATCGACGACGGCTCATCGATCGCTCGGCAGCCCGCCGGCACGCTCGACGAAGGCTGCGATGTCGTCGACGCCCGTGCCGGCTGTGACGTTGGCGAACACGAACGGCTTCTCGCCGCGCATGCGCTTCGTGTCCTGCTCCATGACGTCGAGCCGTGCGCCGACGTAGGGCGCGAGGTCGGTCTTGTTGATCACCAGAAGGTCGGAGCGCGTGATGCCGGGCCCACCCTTCCTCGGGATCTTCTCGCCCTGCGCGACGTCGATCACATAGATGGTGAGATCGGCGAGTTCCGGCGAGAAGGTCGCCGCGAGATTGTCGCCGCCGGATTCGATGAGGATCAGCTCGAGGCCGGGGAGCTTCTTCCGCATGGTCTCGATCGCGGCGAGGTTGATCGAGCAGTCCTCGCGGATTGCCGTGTGCGGGCAGCCGCCGGTCTCGACGCCCATGATGCGCTCCATCGGGAGCGCCTGCATGCGATTGAGGATCTCGGCGTCTTCCTTGGTGTAGATGTCGTTGGTGATCGCGCAGATGTCGTAGCGGTCGCGGAAGGTCCGGCAGAGCGCGGCGGTCAGCGTCGTCTTGCCGGAGCCGACAGGACCGCCGATGCCGACGCGGAGCGGACCGTTGGGGCTTCTGGTGCTCATGATCGGAACAGCCTCGTATATTGGGTTTCGTGCGCGAGGGAGGCGAGGTCGGAGCGCAGCGTGGCGCTGCCGAGATCGTCGAGCGTCAGGTCGAGCGCGGCGGTCGTGGCGGCGGTTAGCGTATCGAGAAGCGATGCAATGACACGTTGTCCGTCGGTCTGGCCGATCAGCGACAGGCGGATCGCCGCCGAGACGAGGTTCTGCGCGAAGGCGAGCGCATAGGCGGTAGCCATCGCCTCCAGTGCAACGCCGTGGCCGGCGCACGCGGCGCCAATCGCGACGGGATAGGCGACATCGCCGTCGAGCGGGTCGAGGGCCGGCGTCGGCCACGCGGCGCGCATGGTGGCGAGAAAGGCGCCGCCCTGCGTGACGCTTTCGAGGTGTCGTTCGGCCGATGGTTGCAACGCGAGCGCGATATCGTTGACGTCGGCAAGCCGCGTGGCGTCGCCCACCGTCGCGGCACGCCACGCGGCCGATACAAGGATCAAGTCGGTGCGCAACGAGCCGTGCCTCGCGAGATCGGCGAGCCACGCTTCGAGCGTTTCGCGACCGCTCACCCAGCCGCGCTCGGACGCGAGTTCGAGCCCGTGGCTGTAGGCGAAGGCGCCGACAGGGAATGACGGCGACAGCCACAACATAAGGCGGGGGTCGAATTCGCGTCGCGAGAAGGGCTGCCGCCGTTCGACCCGCTCGGGGGACGTGTCCCCCGAAGCCCCCTCTGTCTTGGGACCAGAATTGGGAGGGTCCGAGAGGTCTTCTTCCGGCCGGGTGTGGGTCCCGCCGGAGGCGGGCGAATCGAGCGAAGCCCGTTCGCAACGCGACAGCGGCCGATCAGTCATGATCGTGGTGATGGTGACCGTGGCCATGCCCATGCTCATGATGATGCCCCGCCTGCAGCGGACCCTTGCCGCCGTAGGCGCCACCCTCGGGCTCGAACGGGCGCTTGACGGCATGCACGTGGCCGCCGAGGCCGGCCACCATCTCGGCGAGCACGTGATCCGGCTTGATGTAGATGGCGTGCGCTGTGATCTCGGCGGGTGTGTGGCGATTGCCGATGTGCCAGGCGATGCGGGCGAGTTCGGCCGCCCCGTGCGCATGCACCTCGAGCAGGTCTTCGGACGCGGCGACGACTTTCACCAGCGCCCCGTTCGAGAGCTCGAGCGCATCGCCATGCGCGAGGTATGTCGCTTCCGCGAGATCGAGCAGGAAGGCGTGGCCGCGATCCGTCTGCATGGTTATGCGACGGCGAAAGCGCGCCTCGCGGTCGAGCGTCACCGTGTCGGAGGTGATGCGGTTGGCGAGGTCGGCGCGGCGGATGAGGGAGTTGGCCTGGAGCATGACGATCAACCTAGAACAGGAAATATCGCTGCGCCATCGGCAGCTCCTTTGCGGGCTCGCAGACGAGCAGTTCGCCGTCGGCGCGCACCTCGTAGGTCTCGGCGTCGATCTCGATATCCGGGGTCGCGTCGTTGAGCACCATCGAGGCCTTCGAGATGCCGCCGCGCACGTTCTCGACCGCAACGACGCGCTTCTGCAGGCCCAGCTTGCCGCCGATGCCGGCGGCAGCCGCGGCCTTCGAGACGAAGGTCAGCGAGGTCGCGGTGCGTGCCCCACCGAAGGACCCGAACATCGGGCGGTAGTGCACCGGCTGCGGTGTCGGGATCGACGCGTTGGGATCACCCATCGGGGCCGCCGCGATGACCCCGCCCTTGATCACCATGTCGGGCTTCACGCCGAAGAACGCAGGCGACCACAGCACGAGGTCGGCGAGCTTGCCGGCTTCGATCGAGCCGATGTGTCGCGAAACGCCGTGTGCGATCGCCGGGTTGATCGTGTACTTGGCGATGTAGCGGCGGACGCGGAAATTGTCGTTGCCGCGGCCTTTGTCCTCCGGCAGCGCGCCGCGTTGCGCCTTCATCTTGTGCGCGGTCTGCCAGGTGCGGATGATGACCTCGCCGATGCGGCCCATCGCCTGGCTGTCCGACGACATCATGGAGAGCGCGCCGAGGTCGTGCAGGATGTCCTCCGCCGCGATGGTCTCCTTGCGGATGCGGCTTTCGGCGAAGGCGAGATCTTCGGCGATGCGGGGGGAGAGGTGGTGGCACACCATCAGCATGTCGAGATGCTCGTCGATGGTGTTGACGGTGAACGGCCGCGTCGGATTGGTCGACGACGGCAGCACGTTCTTCAGTCCCGCCACCTTCATGATGTCGGGCGCGTGGCCACCACCGGCGCCCTCGGTGTGGAAGGCGTGGATGGTGCGGCCCTTGAACGCGGCGATGGTGTCATCGACATAGCCCGACTCGTTGAGCGTGTCGGAGTGGATCATGGCCTGCACGTCGTGGTCGTCGGCGACGGCGAGGCAATTGTCGATGGCTGCCGGCGTGGTGCCCCAGTCCTCGTGCAGCTTGAGGGCGCAGGCACCGGCCTCGACCTGCTCGACGAGCGCTGCCGGTCGCGCCGCGTTGCCCTTCCCCGACAGACCGAAATTCAGCGGGAACGCATCGAGCGCGCGCAGCATCATGCCGATGTGCCAGGGTCCGGGGGTGCAGGTGGTGGCGAGCGTGCCATGCGCCGGCCCCGTGCCACCGCCGAGCATCGACGTCAGCCCCGACATCAGCGCATCCTCGATCTGCTGCGGGCAGATGAAGTGGATGTGGCTGTCGAACCCGCCAGCGGTGAGGATCTTGCCTTCGCCCGCAATCACCTCGGTGCCCGGCCCGACGATGATGTCGACGCCCGGCTGGATGTCGGGGTTGCCGGCCTTGCCGACTTTTACGATCAGGCCGTCGCGCAGGCCGACATCGGCCTTGATGATGCCGGCGACGGCGTCGACGATCAGCGCATTGGTGATGACCGTGTCGACCGCACCCTCGGCGCGCGATTTCTGCGACTGGCCCATGCCGTCGCGGATCACCTTGCCGCCGCCGAACTTCACCTCCTCGCCGTAGGTGGTGTGATCACGCTCGACCTCGATGACGAGGTCGGTGTCGGCAAGGCGCACCTTGTCGCCGGCGGTCGGGCCGAACATGCCGGCGTAGGCGGCGCGGGAGATACGGTTGGGCATCAGGGCGTGACCTTTCAGGTGGTGCGCCATTGGGCCGTGCGAAACCGCTCCGGCAGGGTGTCGAATGGTGTGTCGGCGAGATTCTCCGCCTCGACGGCATCGAACCAGTCGTCGCGTCGGCTTGCCGGCAGCGCAGTGCCGCAGAACGGGCAATTGGAGATCAGCAGGTAGCCGGCGCCGCCATCGCGGATCGGAATGCCGTACTCGGCGAACAACTCGTGGAAGACCAAACTTACGTCCGGGCAGTCGAACGGGTCGGTATGAAGGTCGCAGCTCATCTCGAGCGCGGCGGCCATCTCTCCGCAGCAATGGCGCGCGGCCGGTGACGGCGGTTGCCAGTCGTGGTCGAGCGGCATCCACATCACACGGCGGGCGGGGAACAGTCGCGCCGACATCAGAGCTTGCCCATCACCATCTGCCGGAAGCCGTAGACCGTGCGCGTGCCGGCGATCGCGACGAGGCGCACGGTCCGCGACTGGCCCGGCTCGAAGCGCACGGCGGTACCGGCCGGGATGTCGAGGCGGAAGCCGCGGGCCTGGTCGCGGTCGAACGACAGCGCCGCATTGGTCTCGTGGAAGTGGTAGTGGCTGCCGACCTGGATCGGCCGGTCACCGGTGTTGGTGACCTCGAGTTCGAGCGTCGCGCGGCCGGCGTTCAGTTCGATGTCGCCGTCCGCCGTCATGATTTCGCCGGGGATCATCTGCGGCTCCCGTCGTGGCGCTCGGCGGCTGACTTCGCGCTGGCGCGCGCCTCGGCCCGCCGGCCGTGGCGGTAGGCCAAAACGGCGACGACCAGGGTCACTGCCGCGAAAGCGAGATGATCGGGCTCGGCGATGTGTCGTGCAAGGTCCAGGACGTACATGCGATCGTGCGTGCCGGGATGAGCCAGTGCGGCGTGCGGCATGCCCAGAAGCAGTGCGGAAAGCGTGAGACGTCTGCTCATGATGGTTCTCGGTTCAGCGGATCGGATCGTGCACGGTAACGAGCTTGGTGCCGTCAGGGAACGTTGCCTCGACCTGCACGTCGTGGATCATCTCGGCGATGCCGTCCATCACCTGGTCGCGTGTGACGACATGCGCGCCGGCTTCCATCAGGTCGCGCACCGAGCGCCCGTCGCGGGCGCCCTCCACCACGAAGTCGGTGATCAGCGCGATCGCCTCGGGATGATTGAGCTTGATGCCGCGCTCGAGGCGGCGACGCGCGACGATCGCGGCCATGGCGACCAGGAGCTTGTCCTTCTCGCGTGGTGTGAGGTTCATGTCGGTCGCGCTGCCTCCACTGACTTACGGTCCTGATCGTCATAGCCGCCAGGAGCGCGGCATTGGCCTGCCTGTCAAGACCGGACAGACGGCGGCGAAGACGGCGCGCAAGGCGTCGAGCTTGCGGCCGATGGCACGCACGATCAGCTTGCCGCCCCAGGCGCTTGCCGCGATCTCGGGCGTCGAGAACTCGTCGGACAGCGAGGCCGTCGCCACGGCGATGGCCGCACGAACGCGCTCGAGCTGCTCGCCGGCCCCGGGTGCCACGTGCAACAGCGTCGCCACGACGTTCGCTCCTCCAGTGACCGCCGCGCGTGCCAGCCGCTCCTCGATCGCGCCATCAAGCCGGAGCGCTTCCATGTGGATCAGCTTGCCGCCGTGCCTGACCGTCCAGCGGTCGGCGACCATGCCTGAAACCATCTTCTCGCCCGAGCCTCGCCGTCCGAGGACGAGAACGTCCAGAAGCGTCAATTCCGAGCGAGGCGCCATGGTGACGGCGATCTGCCGTCTCAGGTGGCTTCCTGAGTAGAGGATCGTCTCCTGAGGCAGCCACGCGAGACGTGCTCCGGCGGCGAGCGCAATCTCGATGTCGATTGCGGAAGCGACGTCGGACGAGCGGTAGATGCGCTCGGCAGTGACGGAAGTGGTCACAACATCGGAATTCGCGCCGAGGTGGCAGGCGACGTGCACCTTGTCACCTCCGGCAACGCCGCCGCCGGTGTTGAGCAGGATCGCCTCTGCGTAGGGCGTGGCGTCGGTGAAGCGTGCACGATAGCCGTCGGCCTCGCCGACACGCACGGCCCGGGTGATGCCGTCCCGATCCGCAAACGCGAGATCGAGTGAACCGCTGACGCGGATGCGCCGCAGTTGCTCGGCGGCGAGGTGCACCTCAGATGGCGAGCTTGCTGCGGACATCAGCCTCCACCATCTCGGCTCTCGTCCCCGCCAGCACTACCTGTCCGCGGTCCATCACCGCGAAGCGATCGGCAAGGTCTCGCGCGAACTCGAAATACTGCTCGACCAGCACGATCGCCATCCCGCCCTTGTCGCGAAGATAGGCGATCGCCCTGCCGATGTCCTTGATGATCGACGGCTGGATGCCTTCGGTCGGCTCGTCGAGGACGAGCAGGCGCGGCCGCATCACCAAGGCGCGGCCGATCGCGAGCTGCTGCTGCTGGCCGCCGGAGAGATCGCCGCCGCGCCGGTCGAGCATGTCCCCGAGCACCGGGAACAGCTCGAAGACGTCGCTCGGGATCGAGCGCTCGGCGCGCTTCAGCGCGGCGTATCCGGTCTCGAGATTCTCGCGGACGGTGAGCAGTGGAAAGATTTCGCGGCCCTGCGGCACCACCGCGATGCCGGCGCGCGCCCGCTGGTCGGCCGGCAGCGCCTGGATCTCGGCGTCGTCCCACGTGATACGACCTCGCGAGATCGGCTTCTGGCCGACGATGGCGCGGAGCAGGCTCGTCTTGCCGACGCCGTTGCGGCCCATCACGCAGGTCACGCTGCCGACCTCGGCAACGAGCGAGACGCCGCGCAGCGCCTGGGCCGCGCCGTAGTGCAGGTCGATCGCCTCCACGCTCAGCATGAGCGGCTCCAACCGCTCTCGCCGAGCACGGCAAGCGGTTGCGGGACGACGCGCTGGGCTTGCTTCAGCAGGATGCGACGGCCGCGGATGCCGTCGCCGGCCAGCGTCGCAGTGCGTGACTTGACCGGCTTTGCCGTCTTCACGACGCGGGGCTTGAACGACTTGATCGGTGGCAACATGGGCCAGCTCCCTCGATTGCGCGGCCACTCAGCGGCCGAGATAGACCTCGATCACACGCTCGTTGGACGATACCGCGTCGATCGAGCCTTCCGCCAGCACGGCGCCCTCGTGCAGGCACGTCACCCTGCAGTCGAGCGCGCGCACGAACGTCATGTCGTGCTCGACCACCACCACCGAGTGTGTGCGGGCGATGTCGCGCAGCAGGTGCGCGGTGTCTTCGGTCTCGGCATCCGTCATGCCGGCGACCGGCTCGTCGACGAGCAGGAGCTTCGGATCCTGCGCCAACAGCATGCCGATCTCGAGCCATTGCTTCTGGCCGTGGCTCAGGTCGCCCGCCAGCCGGCCGGCGTGGGCGGAAAGCCGCACGCGATCGAGCACGTCGTCGATGCGCGCTCGCGAAATGGCGTTGCGCGCTCCAAACAGTGCCGACAGCGCCGTCCGCGGGCCCTTCAGTGCAAGGCGGATGTTGTCGGCCACCGTGTGGCTATCGAAGACCGTCGGCTTCTGGAACTTGCGCCCGATGCCGAGTTCTGCGATCTCGGTTTCGTCCAATCCGGTCAGGTCGTGGCGGCCGTCGAATACGGCCTCGCCCTCGTCGGGTCGCGTCTTGCCCGTGATGACGTCCATCATGGTCGTCTTGCCGGCGCCGTTCGGGCCGATGATGGCGCGCATCTCGCCGGGCGCCAGGAAAAGCGAGAGCCCGCGCAGTGCCTTGAACCCGTCGAAGGCGACGCTGACGCCATCGAGGTAGAGCACGCTGTCGGTGACCTTGAGATCGCTCATCTTCACTCCGCGGGCTTGACCAGTGGAGAGCTGCCCGTCGTGTCGGCGAGCCGCTGCGGCGGGCGGTGCGGAACGAGTCCCTGAAGCGTACCGACGATGCCTTTCGGCATGGCGAGCGTCACGGCGATGAACAGGCCACCGAGGACGAACAGCCAGTAGGGTGCGAGCACGCCGGTCGTAAAGGTGGTCTTGAGGAAGTTCACGACACCGGCCCCGAGCGCCGCACCGGTCAGCGTGCCGCGGCCGCCGACCGCGACCCAGATCACCGCCTCGATGGAGTTGGCCGGCGCGAACTCGCCGGGATTGATGATGCCGACCTGCGGCACGTAGAGCGCGCCGGCGATGCCGGCCATCGCTGCAGAGAGTACGAAGACAAAGAGCTTGAAGCTCTCGACCCGGTAGCCGAGGAAGCGCGTTCGGCTTTCCGCGTCGCGGATGGCGACGAGCACGAGACCGGCTGTCGACGTGACGACCATGCGCGAGACGAGATAGGTCAACGCCAGGAACGAGACGCTCAGCACGTAGAGCGCCACCCGGGTGCCCTGCGCCTGGACGGGAAAGCCAGCGATGTCCTTGAAGTCGGTCAGGCCGTTGTTGCCGCCGAAGCCCATGTCGTTGCGGAAGAAGGCGAGCAGCAGAGCATACGTCATCGCCTGCGTGATGATCGAAAGGTAGACGCCGGTGACACGCGAGCGGAAGGCGAGCCAGCCGAACGCGAAGGCGAGCAGGCCGGGTACCAGGACGACCATCAACAGCGCGAACGCGAGCGTGTCGAAGCCATGCCAGAACCACGGCAGCTCCTTCCAGTTGAGGAACACCATGAAGTCGGGCAGCACCGGATGGGCGTAGACGCCGCGCGTGCCGATCTGGCGCATCAGGTACATGCCCATCGCATAGCCGCCGAGCGCGAAAAAGGCGCCGTGCCCGAGCGATAGGATGCCGCAGTAGCCCCACACGAGGTCGAGCGAGACGGCGAGGATGGCGTAGCAGACATACTTGCCGAGCAGCGCGACGACGTGTGTCGGCACGTGCAGCGCGCTCTCGGGCGCAGTGAGCAGGTTCGACAATGGCACGAGCACCGCGAGGGCCAGGAGAACGCCGAGGAAAATCGAGCTGCCGCGGTCGCCGAGCGCCGTCAGGATCATGCGCGTCATCATGCTTCCACCGCCCGGCCCTTCAGCGCGAACAGTCCGCGCGGCCGCTTCTGGATGAACAGTATGAGCAGGACGAGGATCGCGATCTTGGCAAGCACCGCGCCGGCGAGAGGCTCGAGGAACTTGTTGGCGATGCCGAGCGCGAAGGCAGAGACGAGCGTGCCCCACAGACTGCCGACGCCGCCGAACACGACCACCATGAAGCTGTCGATGATGTAGCTCTGGCCGAGGTTCGGCGAGACGTTGTCGATCTGCGAAAGTGCTACGCCGGCAATGCCGGCAACGCCCGAGCCGAGACCGAAGGTGAGCGCGTCGACGCGCCCGGTGCGGATGCCCATCGATGCAGCCATGCGCCGGTTCTGCGTCACCGCGCGCATCTGCAGGCCGAGCGGCGTCGCCCGCAGCACGAACATCAGTCCGACGAATACCGCGAGTGTGAAGACGACGATCCACAGCCGGCCGTAGGTGATCTGGAGCCCCATCAGGTCGAAGGCGCCCGACATGTAGGACGGCGAGCCGACCTCGCGGTTGGTCGGGCCGAAGGCGGTGCGGACGGCCTGCTGCAGAATGAGGCTGACGCCCCAGGTGGCGAGCAGCGTCTCGAGCGGACGGCCGTAGAGGAAGCGGATGATGCCACGCTCGATGGCGACGCCGACGAGCGCGGTGATGACAAACGCCAGCGGCACGGCGATGGGGAGCGACAGGTCGAATCCGCCGGGCCAGTGGGCGCGGAAGCCCTCCTGCACGACGAAGGTCGTGTAGGCGCCGAGCATCACCATCTCGCCGTGCGCCATGTTGATGACGCCCATCACGCCGAAGGTGATGGCGAGGCCGATCGCGGCGAGCAGCAGGACCGAGCCGAGCGAGAGGCCATACCAGACGTTCTGCACATAGCCGAGCAGTCGCAGCCGTTGTTCGATGACCTCGATCGCGGTGCGTGCTTCCGCTGCGATCGCGCCGTCCTTGCCGGTCGTGGCGATGCGCAGCGCAGCGATCGCATCCTGATCGGCGCGGGCAGCAAGAACGCGGATGGCGGACGAGCGCTCAGCGGCGGCGGCGTCGGCCTTTGCAAGCAGCAGGGCAGCCTCGGTCTGTCGCAACAGCGTGGCGATGCCGGCGTCGCTCTCCTTCTTCAGGGCTGCCCTTACGGCGTCGAGCGCTCCGACATCGCGGGCGCGAAACACGGCCTCGACGGCGAGCCGGCGCTGGGCCGGATCGGACGCCATCAGACGGAGCGCACCGAGCGCGGCCTGGATCGCGCCGCGCACGCGGTTGTTGAGGCGCACCGCGCTTGCTCCGTCCGGCGCCGCGGCGATCGGCTTGCCGGAGACCGCGTCGAATGTCCTGCCTGCGCTGTCGGTATAGGCACCGCGGCCGTCCTCGGTGACGAGCAGGCGGCGCGCGCCGAGCGCGTCGATGAGAGCCGCAGCGTGAGCGGCGCCGGACGCCGCGATCTCGTCGATGGCGGCGACAGTCTCGGCGAAACTGTTCTTGGCGAGGCGGGCGACCGGAGTTTCGAGCGTCGCGGCCCGGGTCGCGCTGCCGAAGGCGAGCATCAGCAGCAGAATTGAAGCGAGCGCTGTGTGAAGGACGCCGGTCCGGGCACGGTGCGCGGCAGTCGGACAGCCGGTCATGTGTTTCCCCCGCGTCTCGTCCGGCCGGTTCACGGCCTGTCGTTGGTGCGGGGCGGCAACGGACGAATGTTGCCGCCCCGCGCTGGTCTCAAGTGAGCGTCACGCGCCGCATCAGCCGCCGCACTTGCCAGTTTTCGTGTTGAAGTTGCCGCACTTCTTGCCCGGCCAGTCGGAAATCAGATCCTTGGAGCCCGGCAGGAAATCCGACCAGGCATCGCCGGCCACCAGGCCCTTCGTCTGCCAGACCACGTCGAACTGCCCGTCCGCGCGCACCTCGCCGATCAGCACAGGCTTGGTGATGTGGTGGTTCGGCAGCATCTTGGAGACGCCACCGGTGAGGTTCTCCACCTCGACGCCGACGATGGACTCGATCACCTTGTCGGGGTCGACCGACTTCGCCTTCTCGACCGCCTTCACCCACATGTTGAAGCCGATGACATGCGCTTCCATCGGGTCGTTGGTGACGCGCTTGGGGTTCTTGGTGAAGGCCTGCCACTTGGCAATGAACTCGGCGTTGGCTTCGTTCTTGACCGACTGGAAATAGTTCCACGCCGCGAGGTGGCCGACGAGGTTCTTGGTGTCGACGCCGGCGAGTTCCTCCTCGCCGACCGAAAACGCGACGACGGGGATATCGGTCGCCTTCACCCCTTTATTGGCGAGTTCCTTGTAGAACGGCACGTTGGCGTCGCCATTGATTGTCGAGACGACGGCGGTCTTCTTGCCGGCCGAACCGAACTTCACGATGTCGGCGACGATGGTCTGCCAGTCGGAGTGCCCGAACGGCGTGTAGTTGATCATGATGTCCTCCTTCTTCACGCCTTTCGCGAGAAGGTAGGCCTCCAGGATCTTGTTGGTGGTGCGCGGATAGACGTAGTCGGTGCCGGCGAGCACCCACCGCTTCACATCGCCGCCGTCCTTGCTCATCAAGTAGTCGACGGCTGGGATCGCCTGCTGGTTCGGCGCAGCGCCCGTGTAGAACACGTTGCGCTCGCTTTCCTCGCCCTCGTACTGGACCGGATAGAACAGGATCGAGTTCAGCTCCTTGAAGACCGGGAGCACCGACTTGCGCGACACGCTGGTCCAGCAGCCGAATACGGCCGATACTTTCTTCTGCGCGATCAGCTCACGGGCCTTCTCGGCGAACAGAGGCCAGTTCGATGCCGGATCGACCACGACCGCCTCGAGCTTCTTGCCGAGCAAGCCACCCTTCTTGTTCTGCTCCTCGATCAGCATCAGCATGACGTCCTTCAGCGTGGTCTCGCTGATCGCCATGGTGCCGGAGAGAGAGTGAAGGATGCCGACCTTGATGGTGTCCTGGGCGAGCGCCCCCGGAGCGCCTAGGGCGAACGCCGTGAGGGATGCGGCGGCGCCAAGTACCGTTCTTCTGGAAATCGACATCAGGTCCTCCAACAAGGGTTGCGACGCGTCCCAATTCGCAACGGTCGTGCCAAGTTGGTGGCAGTGTGTGTCAGGGAGGGAAAAAGCTTTCCTTCTCAATCGGTTGAGCGATGCGGGTGTGAGGCCTGAAGGATCTGCGAACGCGGACGGTGGCCGCGGAATGTGATTATTGGGCGAGCAGATGCCCATAAACTGAGCAAATTATTTGATGCCTAATGATTGGGCGGGCAGCGGCATCACGGGGCGACCCAAGAAACGAAACGGCCGCCCCGAAGGAGCGGCCGCGGCAACTGGAAAGACGCTCAGGCAACGCCGGCGCAGGGCATTACTTGATCTTGGTTTCCTTGAACTCGACGTGCTTGCGCGCGACCGGATCGTACTTCTTGAAGCTGAGCTTCTCGGTGCTGGTGCGGGGGTTCTTCTTGGTGACGTAGAAGAAGCCGGTGCCTGCTGTCGAAAGCAGCTTGATCTTCTGGGTGATGGGCTTGGCCATGGCGCGCTCGCGAGAGAATTCAGGTTGAACTGGGAACGACGAGGCGGCCGCACACCCTGAGGACGGCCGCTAATCGGGGGCACCATACCTGCCCGCCCCGTTCTGTCAAGCAACGGCGCGGGTGGAGGATTTCAGGAGCTCACGTTTGAACGTTCCGTGGCGCTGGTGATAGTACGGGATCGCGGCGTCCGACGGCCCGAGCGGACCAAGCGCCAGACGGTCTCCGAGATCCTCGACGATCACCCGCGTGATCGATGGCAGGTCGAGCGTACGCATCGCATCGACGGTGAACCAGTCGAGCCCGGACAATTCCCCGTCGATCGCCTCGACCCGGTGGGCGACGGCCGCGATATCGCAGCAGAAGAAGCGCGTATCGAAGCGGCGTGGCCGGCCGGGAGGGGTGATGGCGCGCGCGAAATACGTGAGCGGCGCAAGACTGGGCGCAAAGCCGGTGGCGAGGAATTTTGCCCAATCCGTGCCTTCCGGTGCCGTGCAGCCGCCGTATGGATCCGGACAACCGACGATCAGACCGGCCTCCTCGAACGACTCGCGGACCGCGGCAACGGCGAGCGCACGGGCCCGCAGCGTACTCGGGTGCCCTTTCATGTCGAGCAAAAGCTTGTCGATCTCTCCAGCCGCGAGATCCTGAGCGACCGCGATCTCCTTGTCCGAGTTGTCGACCCGCCCGCCGGGAAACACGTATTTGCCGGGCATGAACGCGAGATCCGGTCGCCGCTTGCCCATCAGGATGCGCGGCTCGCCGTCACTCGCGTCGACAATGATCAGGGTGGCGGCGTCGATCGGGCGAATACCGCCCTCGGCGTCGTCGTCCTGGAGAGGCGTATCTGACATGGATCCCCCACAGGCTGTCGGGTTTTCCTCAACGGGTGGCTGGCGCTGCGGGTGGCGGCAGCGGCTCAGCCGGATCAGGTCCGGTGCCGAAGCCATGCATGCGGTTGGCCCACTGCAGTCCGATCAGCGCACCCTTGATGCGCGGCAGCAGCCAGAGTGACATCAGCGTGGCGGCTGGCAGCCAGATGGCGAGTTGCACCCACGTCGGCGGCGCGAAAGCCTGTTCCAGCGTCAGCAGCGCGCCGACCACCACATGACCGACGATGAACATCGTGAAGTAGGGCGGCGCGTCGTCGGCGCGCTGGTGATGCAGCGCCTCCCCGCAGGACGGACAGTGGTCGTTCACCTTGAGGTAGCCGGAATAGAGGTGCCCCCGGCCGCAAGCGGGGCAACGGCGGCCGGAGCCCCGCAGCATCGATCGCTGGACGGAACGGACGGTGAGCGGACTTGCCGCTGAGGTGATTTCCAGTGTCATGAAGGGAGCCTTAGAGGGCGGCAACGCTTTGCGTCAAGACGACATGATGGCCGCTGGCGGGCCGTTCACCTGGTGATCGCCGCGGCTGTCGACGGCGTTAGCGCGCATCTTGCTGTCGGGGCGCGCCGCGCTGCGCGCAGCTTGACGCCGACCTGCGGGGAGAGGGGCGGCAAACTTATCCCCGGCCCTCGCCCCCATGCCATTCTTCTTCTCAAACCATCCCGACGACAGGGGCCGTGCTCGAGCTGGGTGCCTACGGGGGGTGGATCAGGCTGCGGGCCGTCTTCCATCAGCTGAAGGCGGCGGCGACCGGGCGGCAGCAGCGCCGGGCATGGCGCGCAAGGCCCTTGCTTCGCGGACCTTCGGGGCTGCCGGGCACGGGACGCACTGCCGACGTCGCGTCATGGATACTGGCGCGTCGGTAGACATGCTCCCTGGTGATGGTGCTCGCGAGAGCACTGGATCCGGGTGCCGGGGACGACCGCAAGCTCTATGTGCGGAACGGCTCGTGCCGTATCCAAACTAGAATATGAGAGGCGCGGCCGTTCCGCCCCCTGTCATTTATTTGCGTAATGACCCGGCGTCATTGCTGGCGCCTTGCTGCGGCCGTTGGCCGGATCGCAAGGCGCAGGCGGCGGCCGGGAGCACGGCGTTGCCCCACCCATTGCCGTCATCCCGGTGCTCGTCACCGGGACCCATTTCACCGCGAACTCGGAGGCTCGCGGACCGAGCACGCACCGGGCAGCAGAGGATAGAGGTCGCTCCAGTGCGGGTTGTCGCGTTCGATCAGGTTGATTTTCCACTGCCGGGGCCAGTCTTTCATCGTCTATTCTTTCTGGATCGCCTCGGACATGTCGCTGAAGGCCTCGAACCAGACGAGACGATGAACGCCATACCGGCGGGTGAATTTCGAGGCTGTCCCCGCCCGGTGTTGTTCGACGCGCCGGATCAGCCCGTTCGTGACGCCGATGTAGAGCGTGCCGTAGTGCCCGCTCGCGAGGATGTACGTGTAATAGGTACCCATGGCGACCCTGGACCCTGCCCAGATCCGAGGAGCTTGCAGCACCATGGGTCCCGGTGACAAGCACCGGGATGACACTCAGCGGATAGAGCGGCGCTCGCGTCAGTCGCAACGGGAGAGCCGCACCTCCATCCGCACCCCACCCCGACTAACCACCGCCCGCCCTCACCATTCCCCCGCGCCGCGATTCCCGCTATCCACGCTGGCGGAGGCACTGTTCCATGAGCCCTGACACCGTCCGTCTCGCCCGCCCGCACGCTGAACTCCGCGCCCGCTACGACGCCGTGGTGATCGGCTCGGGCTATGGCGGCGGCGTCGCGGCGTCGCGGCTCGCCCGCGCGGGAAAGCGCGTCTGCGTGCTCGAGCGCGGCCGCGAATACGTCACCGGCGAATTCCCGCAGAAGTTCCCCGAGGTGCGCGCCGCACTCCAGGTCACCGGCAAACGCCTGCGCATGGGCTCGGAAGCAGCCCTCTACGACGTCCGCCTCGGCGAGGATATGCACGTGCTGGTCGGCTGCGGACTCGGCGGCGGTTCGCTGGTCAATGCCGGCGTGGCGCTGCGCCCGAATGCCCGCGTGTTCGCCGATCCGGCCTGGCCCGGCCAGATCGCGCAGGACGGACTGCTGGACGAGGGATATCGCCGCGCCGAGGCCTGGCTCGCGCCCTCCGCCGACCCGGCCGCAGCCACGCGCACCAAGTTCCGCGCCCTCGACCAGGCCTCGCGCGCGGTCGGCGTCGCGCCCGTCGCCCCACGCATCGCCGTCAACTTCACCGGCGGCACCAACGCCGCCGGCATCGCGCAACCCGCCTGCACCGGCTGCGGCGACTGCTGCGGCGGCTGCAACGTCGGCGCCAAGAACACCGTCGCGCTGACCTACCTGCCGGACGCCCGCCGCCATGGCGCCGAGATCTTCACGCACGTGAAAGTCACCCACGTCGAGAAGGCGGCAGGCGGCGGCTGGCGCGTCGCGCTGCGCGCCTCGGACAACACCGCCACCGGCCTGCCCGAGAGCATCACCGCCGACGTCGTAGTGGTCGCCGCCGGGACGCTCGGCTCGACCGAGATCCTGCTGCGCTCGCGCGAGAAGGGTCTCGCGCTCTCCGACCGGCTCGGCAGCCGCTTCTCGGCCAACGGCGACATCATCGCCTTCGGCTACGGCGCCAAGCTGGCGGTGAACGCCATCGGGGTCGGCCATCCGTTCAAGCCCGGGCTCGACGCGGTGGGCGCGGCGGTGACGGGTCAGATCGAGGTGGACGACGCGACGACCCTCGCCAACGAGTTGCGCGTACAGGAAGGCGTGCTGCCCTCGGCGCTCGCTCCCATGCTGCCCGTCATGTTCGTGCCGAACGGGCGCCTGCTCGGCGCGCTGCAGAGCCTGATCGCCGGCGTCTACAAGGGGCCGCTCGCCAGCCTGCAGACTTTTTTCGCGGTCTCCCACGACAGCGCAGCGGGCCGCTTCCACCTCGACGGCGACCGCCTCGCGCTCGCCTGGCCGAACGCGGCCGACGAGCCGGTCTACAAGCGGCTCGACGAGATCCTGACGAAGCTCGTGCGTGAGGTCGGCGGCGGCTACCTGAAGAACCCGCTCGCCGGCACCGTGATGGGCCACCAGCCGGCCACCGCCCACCCCCTCGGCGGCTGCAGCATGGGCGCCGACAGCGGCTCGGGCGTGGTCGACCACAAGGGCCGCGTGTTCTCGTCCGCGACCAGCACCGCCGACACCCACGCCGGCCTCTACGTGATCGACGGGGCCGTGATCCCGCGTTCGCTCGGCGTCAATCCGCTCTTGACCATCACCGCGCTCGCCGAACGGGCGATGATCCACATGGGCGGCGATCTCGGCTTCACGGCCGACGCCGCGCCGCGTCCGACCGCCCAGCCCGTCGCGGCGGACGAGCCGGGGCGGCTTGCCGCACCCTGAGCGTCCGCGCCGCTCTGCGGCCATCGTTCCGCGCTGATCTGGCTCGTTGCCCGCTCCTCCCCGACATGGGATGAGCAGTCTGGACTGTTCGAAACCCGCCCCGTGACCGCCCGAACGCCGAGGCCGCACGCGATGACATCACCCACGCTGAGCCAGCGTCTCGCCAATCCGACCCGCTTCCTCGCCATCGTCCGCTGGCTGCTGCCGGCGCTCGCTGTCGTAGCCGCGCTGACCATCGCGGTCGGACTCTACATGGCCTTCTTCGTCGCGCCGGTCGACTACCAGCAGGGCCAGACGGTGCGCATCATGTTCATCCACGTGCCGGCCGCCTGGCTCGCCATGCTGGGCTACGCGATGATCGCCATCTCGAGCTTCGGGCTGCTCGTGTTCCGCCATCCGCTGGCCGACGTCTCGGCCAAGGCCGCAGCACCCATCGGCGCTGCCTTCACCGCACTCGCGCTCGTCACCGGCTCGCTGTGGGGCAAGCCGATGTGGGGCACTTATTGGGTGTGGGACGCCCGTCTCACCTCGGTGCTGATCCTGTTCTTCCTCTACCTCGGCCTGATCGCGCTCCGCTCCTCGCTCGATGACGAGACGCTCGCCGGCAAACTCACCGCGATACTCGCAATCGTCGGTGTGGTGATCCTGCCGTTCATCAAGATCTCGGTCGAAGGGCTTTCGATTCCATGGCTCGGCATCAACATTCCGAGCTGGAACACGCTGCACCAGCCTTCGAGCGTGTTGCGCGCAGACGGGCCGAAGATCCACAGCTCGATCCTGATTCCGTTGCTCGTCAACGCGGTCGGCTTCAGCCTGCTGTTCTTCGCCATGCACATGAAGGCGATGAAGAACGAGATTCTGCGCCGCCGCGTGGCCGCCCTCACCCGCGCCGCCGTCGAGCGGGCCGAGCGCGAGGGCGCGCGCATCCCCGCCGGGGCGGGCGCCGCCTGAGGAAGGATGCGATGATCGATCTGGGCAAACATGCCGTATTCATCTGGGCCTCCTACGGGGCAACGACCGTCGTTCTCGCCGGCCTTGTCGCGTGGCTGATCGCCGACGGTCGCCGCCTCGAGAGGGCGCTGCGCGACCTGGAGGCGCGTGGCGTCCGTCGCCGCTCGGACGGGGGCTGAGGAGTACCCGATGTCGACACCACGCACGGAGCCGCATCGCCGGCGGTGGGCGCTCGTCGCGCTCCCGGTGCTGCTGTTCGCGGCACTCGCCGGCGCATTCGCCTACGCATTGAGGACCGGCGACCCTTCGCGACTACCCTCGGCGCTGATCGGCAAGCAGGCACCAGACGTGGCACTCGTCGGCATGGACGGGCTCCGGCGCGACGGTAAAGCAGTCCCCGGCTTCGCGGCGAAGGATCTGGCGACGGGCGAGCCGACGCTGGTCAATTTCTTCGCCTCCTGGTGCGTGCCCTGCGCGCAGGAGCATCCGTTCCTGGTGGCTCTCGCCGAGCGCGAGAAGCTTCGCATCGTCGGCGTCAACTACAAGGACCCCGTGCCCGGCGGCCTGCGCTTCCTCGAGCGCCACGGCAATCCCTACGCTGCCGTCGGCGTCGATGCCGGCGGGCGCGCCGCCATCGAGTGGGGCGTCTACGGTATGCCGGAGACGTTCCTCGTCGATGGCAAGGGGCGCATCGTATACAAGCACGTCGGGGCGCTGACCGCCGAGATCATCGCGGGACGACTGCTGCCGGCACTCGCCAAGGCACGAGGCGGCTGAGCATCGGCTTCACTCAATGGTGGCCGAGCCCAGCAGACGCCTTGAGATAATCGAGCAGGCGCTCCTTGCACCCGATGCCCCAGGTTTCGCAGCTCACCTGATGCGAGCCCGTGTAGATCATGTCGAGCGCCACGTAGAGGATGATCAGCAGGCCGATCCAGGTGATCCATGGATAGCGGTGCAGCAGCTTGGCGATGTAGACCGACGCGATCGCCATCAGCACGATGGCGACCCCGAGACCGATCACCAGCACCAGAGTCGAGCCCTTCGACGCACCAGCCACCGCCAGCACGTTGTCGAGCGACATCGAGACGTCGGCGAGCGTGATCTGCCAGATCGCCGTTCCGACCGAAACGTGCGCGACGCCTTTCCTCACCTCGGCGTCGCGCGTGCTCGCCTCGACCGAGCTGATGTCGTGGTGGTCGTGCGGTTCGACCAGCTGCCGGTACATCTTCCAGCAAACCCAGAGCAGCAGAATGCCGCCGGCCAGCGTCAGACCGACGATCTGGAGAAGTTGCGCGGTCGTCGCCGCGAAGATGATGCGCAGGAAAACTGCGGCGGTGATGCCCCAGAAGATGACCTTCGCACGAACCTTGGGATCGACGCGCGAGGCCGCCATGCCGACCACGATCGCGTTGTCGCCGGCCAGCACCACGTCGATCATGATGATGTTGATGAGAGCCGCCCAGTGCGTCTTCCACCACAGCGGCGAAACAAGATGACCGATCTCGGTGCCGAGCGCATCGATCAAACCACCGATGGTGCTTGGAAAGGCCCACTCGAGCATCATGTCGTCCCCTGTCTTTCACTCGACTCTGTTCTGCACGACCGCGCCTTGCAAGCCGTCCAGGCACCAACGTGGCGCAAACGCGATCGCCGACAGTTCGTTGCCGCCTCTCCCGCCCGTACCGGCATGCGCGCTCGGCGGCTGCGCCACAAGGTGTGGCGCGGAAAAACAGAAAGCCCGCGAATGTCGCGGGCTTTCGCGTGTCCGCGCGGCCATTGCAGAGGCCGACGCCATGGCCGACGCCGCCAGGGGATCAGCGCTTCGAGAACTGGAAGCTGCGACGGGCCTTCATGCGGCCGTACTTCTTGCGCTCGACCGTACGGCTGTCACGCGTCAGGAAGCCGCCCTTCTTGAGCACCGGGCGCAGCTCGGGCTCGAAGTAGGTCAGAGCCTTGGAGATGCCGTGACGCAGCGCGCCGGCCTGGCCGGACAGACCGCCGCCCTTCACCGTCGCCTTGATGTCGTACTGGGTGAGCCGGTTGGCCGACTGCAGCGGCTGCTTCAGCATCATCTGCAATACCGGACGTGCGAAGTAGGCCGAGAAGTCCTTCTCGTTGACCGTGATCTTGCCGCGTCCGGGCTTGATCCACACGCGTGCGATGGCGTCCTTGCGCTTGCCGGTGGCGTACGCGCGGCCGAGCCGGTCGAGCTTCTGGACACGCTGCGGCTGGGCGGCCGGCTCACCCGCCTGCGACGGCGTCTGGCCGGTCATCTGGCCGAGGCCCTCGAGAGATCTCGTCTGTTCAGCCATGACGGTCAGGCCCTCTTGTTCTTGCGGTTGAGCGCGGCGACGTCGAGCGCGACCGGCGCCTGAGCCTCGTGCGGGTGGCTCGCACCCTTGTAGACGCGCAAGTTGCGCATCAGCTGGCGCTGCAGCGGACCGCGGCGCAGCATGCGCTCGACGGCCTTCTCGACGACGCGCTCGGGAAAGCGGCCTTCGAGGATGCGACGCGGCGTGGTCTCCTTGATGCCGCCCGGGTAGCCGGTATGGCGATGGTAGACCTTGTCCTCGTATTTCTTGCCCGTGAAGACGACCTTTTCCGCATTCACGACGATGACGTTGTCACCCATGTCGACATGGGGGGTATAGGTCGGCTTGTGCTTGCCTTTCAGGCGGGTGGCGATGAGCGCGGCGAGACGGCCGACGACGAGGCCGTCGCCGTCGATCACGACCCACTTCTTCTCCACCTCGCCGGGTTTGGCGACGAAGGTTTTCATCAGGGTATCCTGTTGGATTGCAGGCTGCGAGGCGCGGACCGCGAATCGTGCCGCGCGAAAGAGCGCGGCGAGGTCTCGAAACCCGCGAGACGTGGCGCGCGTGATATGCCATTCTCGATGCGCCGTCAATCATACATATTTATCGGAGTTATTTCAACGCCTTGATTGTTGCGGTAAAATGATACCTCGTGCGGTATCATGCAACCGCATCAACCCCGACTCGGCAAGGCGTAGGTTCCGGTCGCATGAGCGACCATCTCCTCGACTCCTGCGGAATAGAGTTCGACCTCCGCGACCGCGAGCCGCCGCCCGACCTTGATCAGCCGGGCGTCGCCGAGCATGTCGCCCGGGTCCGGGCGGGTCAGGAAATTGATGGTCAGGCTGGTGGTGACCGCCTGCAGCGCGCCTTCGCCGAGTTCGGCGAGGATTGCCACGTAGATCGAAAAATCGGCCAGCTTGAACATGGAGGGTCCTGAGACGGTTCCTCCCGGCCGCATCATGCGCTGATCATGCGTCATGCGGACGCGGGAGCTGCGCCCGCCGACACGCTCGATCATCAGCGGGCCTGAGCCTTCGTGCACCTGAGGAAAATGGCGATCGATCAGCAGGGTCACGCCTGCGACGTCGAGCGTTCCGGGCATGGCGGGTCGGCTGTCTCCGGCTGGCGGCATTCGTAATCCCGACGTAGTTTTGAGATGTGCTCGTCGCGGCGGCGGTGCCGGCGAAGCACTAAGCACGATCGTGCCGTGAACGGGCCCATGATGTCCAGTCCCGGCCGGACGTGCGAGGGGGAACCGCGATGCGATCCGGATCGTTCATCGCCGGCTCACATCGGGACTGGCACAGTTGTCCGGCAGATCGTGACGCGCGTCAGCGACCGGAATCGGTCACGGGTGCGACGGAACGAGCGGCGGACGGCCGTAGTATCACCTGCCACCGCCGGCAGCTTCGCAGACATACTTCGGGGCAGACGCCCTTCATCATGGAGAGAAGACAGATGCGTCGTTACTTTTCGGCAGTGCTCGCGCTCGCTGCGGCGGCTGTTCTTGCTGTCGGCGGGCTGATGAACGGCGCCAGCGCCCAAGGCGCGGGGCCGATCAACCAGATGAAGCTCACCGACAAGCACATCACCGGTTTCATCGCGGCTCAGAAGGACCTCGTTCCGTTGTCCGACGAGCTGCAGAAGGCTGCCGAGAGCGGCAACATCACGCCGGCTTTGCAGGGCAAGCTCGACGCCGTTGCCAAGAAGAACGGGTTCAAGTCGCTGAGCGAGCTCGACGACGTGACTGACAACATCAACATGATCATGGCAGGACTCGACCCGCAGTCGGGCGAGTTCAAGATGAACGCCGAGGAGATGCGCAAGGCGATCCGCGAGGAGATCGAGGAGATCAAGAAGGACACGTCGATCCCCGCCAACGAGAAGAAGGAGCTGCTCGCCGAGCAGGAGAAGGCGCTCGCCCAGGCCGGCAAGCTCGAGTTCCCGGGCAACGTCGCACTGGTCAAGAAGTACATGAAGCAGATAGAGGACGCCCTCCAGCAGTGAGCCGTCGCGCCGGCGGCCGGCAGGGAGATCTCTGAGCCATGCAGACGCACGACGGTCGCGCCGCCGCCGACGCCACAATCGCCGATCCCGCCGGGCCGCTCGCATGTGAGCGACTCGGCGGTGGCTATTCAGGGGTGGCGGTCATCACGCTCGCACGACCCGCCGCGCGCAACGCGCTTTCCCTCGACATGCTCGATCGCCTCGCGGCGGCGATCGCCGACGTGTCGGCCGACCGCGCGGTAAAGGCCGTCGTGCTCGCTGCCACGGGACCAGCCTTCTGCGCCGGACACGACCTCAAGGAACTGACAGCAGCTCGGGCGCAGGCCGACCGTGGCCGCGCCTTCTTCACCGAAACCATGCAGCGCTGTGCCAACGTCATGCAGGCGATCGTTGCGTCGCCGAAGCCGTTCGTCGCCGCCGTCCATGCCACCGCCACCGCTGCCGGTTGCCAGCTCGTCGCCACCTGTGATCTGGCGGTCGCTGCCGACACCGCCCGCTTCGCGACACCCGGCGTCAACATCGGGCTGTTCTGCTCGACGCCGATGGTAGCGCTGTCGCGCAACGTCGGGCGCAAGCACGCCATGGAGATGCTGCTGACGGGCGAGCAGGTGACCGCTGAGCGGGCCGCCGACCTCGGCCTCGTCAACCGCGTCGTGCCTGCCGGCGACGTCATGGACGAGGCTCTCGCGCTCGCTCGCCTGATCGCGTCGAAGTCGCCGCTGACGGTGGCGATCGGCAAGGAGGCCTTCTACCGGCAGCTCGAGATGGGGCTTGCCGACGCCTACGCCTACACCTCCGAGGTGATGGTCGAGAACATGTTGAAGCGCGACGCGGAGGAAGGCATCGGCGCTTTCATCGCCAAGCGCTCACCGACATGGACGGGTGAGTAGGGCTGATGGCGCGACCGACCGGGTTGCCGCAGCATTTGTCGCTGGTCACGCTCGGTGTCGCCGATATCGCGCGCTCACGGGCCTTCTACGAGGCACTCGGCTTCGTGCCGGCCGGCTTCCAGAGCGACAGCATCGCCTTCTTCCAGATGAGCGGCACCGCGCTCGCCGTGTTCGGCCGCGAAGCGCTCGCCGCAGATGCGGGCGTGCCGGCCGACGGCACAGGCTTCCGCGCCGTCAGCCTAGCCATCAATGTCGAAAGTCCCGCCGAGGTTGACGCGGCGCTCGCCCACGCCGTGGGCTGCGGTGCGACGCCGGTGAAGGCCGGCCAGACCATGTCCTGGGGCGGCTACTCGGGCTACTTCGCCGATCCGGACGGGCACTTGTGGGAAATCGCCCACAATCCGCACTGGCCGAACGACACCGCAGGACATATGACGCTGCCGCCGCCGGGTTCCGACACAGATGATGGACGCTCATGAGCCACGACCGCTACTCCGACGACCTCGTGGCCGACATCCTCGGCACCGTCCGCGTGATCGCTATGGTCGGCGCTTCGGCGAACACCAACCGGCCGAGCTACTTCGCGATGAAATACCTCATCGCCAAGGGCTACACCGTGCACCCGGTTAACCCTGGCCTCGCCGGCCAGGAAATCCTCGGCCGGCCTGTCTATGCCCGCCTCGGGGATGTGCCGGCACCAGTCGACATGGTCGACATCTTCCGCAACTCGGAAGCCGCCCTGGAGATCACGCGCGAGGCGATCGGCCTGAAGGACGAATTGGGCGTCTCGGTGATCTGGATGCAGCTCGGCGTGAGGAACGACGAGGCGGCGGCAGAGGCCGAGGCCGCCGGCCTGCGGGTCATCATGAACCGCTGCCCGAAGATCGAGTACGGCCGCCTGTCTGGCGAGATCGGATGGGCCGGCGTCAACTCCGGTCTCATCTCGAGCGTGCGTCCGAAGCTCTCGCCGACCGGCGTGCAGAGCCACGTGATCCCGCGCAAGAACTGACGCAGCGCATCGCGAGCATGCAATCGAGCACGTCTACGGCGCGTCCGGTCGAGCCCGACGCGCCGCCGACTACTCCCGCATCTTCGCGATCACGCGCGCTGGCTGCCGCCCATCATCGACTTGAGAAGTCCGATCACCAACGTCAGTACGCCGCCGCCACCGGCACCTGTCGCCAGTCCCGCGATGATCGACATCGGGTCGAGCGAGCCCGAACTCAATGCCGCGCCGACCATCGGACCGATTGTCGGTCCGAGGAACTTCGTCGCGAGGGCGCCGCCGACGATGCCGATCAGCGAGCGCGACGCCATGGTGCCACCAGACTTTCCGAGGAGGCCACCGAGCAGGTTGCCGCCGATGGCGCCGCCGGCACCGCCGGTCAGCAGCGGGACGAGAAGTTCGAGCATTGCGTTCCCCTATCAGGTTCTCGTTGATCCCCGCGCGCCGCCCGCGGGCGGCCGACCGCGAAAGCCCGCCCGCTGGACTGTCGCGAGCCGGAGCACGATGCGTACATCGCACCGCAGACGGCTTATCACCGCGTTGGCTTCGCGTGTAAGACAAAAGTAGCAGAACACTCTCTCGGCAGAAGATGAAGCACGGCTGTTGCCCGTCTGCCGCGTCGTGGAGCCAACAATTACGGGCGGGGCGCCAAATGAGCAAAGCGCCTCGCGTGCGCCGCGGTGCCCGGCTGCACCGGCGCTTGACAGCTTGCCGCACCTGCCGCCTAAACACAGGCGTACAGCACCGGGGAGCGCCCGTGGGCCGGTCGCACGACCCGACCAGAAGACGAGGCGATTAGTGCCAAGGGAGACGTCCATGACCGATACGACAAAGGCCGGACCGGGCTTCGATACGCTGGCTGTTCATGCCGGCGCGGTTCCTGACCCCTCGACCGGGGCGCGCGCAACGCCCATCTATCAGACGACGTCCTACGTCTTCAACGACGCCGACCACGCCGCCGCGCTGTTCGGCCTCGAAGCCTTCGGCAACATCTACACGCGCATCATGAATCCGACGCAGGCGGTGCTCGAGGCGCGCGTCGCGGCGCTCGAGGGCGGCACGGCCGCGCTTGCCGTCGCATCGGGCCACGCCGCGCAGTTCCTAGTGTTCCACACGCTGCTCGAGGCGGGTGACGAGTTCGTCGCGGGCCGCCAGCTCTATGGCGGCTCCGTCAACCAGTTCAACCACTCGTTCAAGAAGTTCAACTGGAACGTGGTGTGGGCGGATTCGACCGATCCCGCCTCCTTTGAGAAGGCCGTCAACGAGAAGACCAAGGCGATCTTCATCGAGAGCATCGCCAATCCGGGCGGCGTCGTCGTCGACATCCCGGCGATCGCGGCCATCGCCAGGAAGGCCGGCGTGCCGCTGATCGTCGACAACACGCTCGCCTCGCCCTACCTCTGCCGTCCGCGCGAGCTCGGCGCCGACATCATTGTCCACTCGATGACCAAGTTCCTAGGCGGTCACGGCAATTCGGTCGGCGGCATCCTCGTCGACTGCGGCACCTTCGACTGGCTCGCAGCGAAGCACCGCTACAAGACTCTGGTCGAGCCGAACCCCTCCTACAACGGCATGCGGCTCGCCGAGACGTTCGGCAACTTCGGCTTCGCCATCGCCGCGCGGGTGATGGGGCTACGCGACATCGGCCCGGCCATCGCGCCGATGAACGCGTTCCTGATCCTCACCGGCATCGAGACGTTGCCGCTGCGCATGGCGAGGCACTGCGAGAACGCACAGGCGGTGGCCGAGCATCTCGCGCGCCACCCGAAGGTCGCCTGGGTCAACTACGCCGGCCTCGCCGACAACAAATACAACGCGCTCGCCAGGAAGATCGCGCCGAAGGGCGCCGGCGCGGTGTTCACGTTCGGGCTCAAAGGCGGCTACGAGGCGGGCGTCGCCTTCGTCGCCGGGCTCAAGCTCTTCTCGCACCTCGCCAACATCGGCGACACGCGGTCCCTCGTCATCCACCCGGCCTCGACGACTCACCGTCAGCTCACCGACGAACAGCGCAAGGCCGCCGGCGCCGGCCCCGACGTCGTGCGTCTGTCGATCGGCATCGAAGACAAGGCCGACATCATCGCCGACCTCGACCAGGCCCTTGCGGAAGTGGGGTAAGGCGGCAAGCGAGCGGCGGGGCTGCGGACGGTGACGGAACCGCGCGGCCCCGCGACCGTCGGGTAGATCGGGCGCGGACGGCGAAGACCGAAACGCAACTCCCAGCGGCCTCCGCTTCACGAGACCACGGCAAGTCCGACGAGCAGCAGGCGTGCCTGCACCATCGATGGCATGCGGGATGACCCGCACGCTCAATCGACTGACATTCTATTTCCAGCGTTTGCCCAACTCATAGAATACTATCGCAACCCCATAGAACAGGACGTCGGCTGCGAACTTTCCGACTATGATTCCGATCCAGACACTGCCGATCAGCGTGGTCGCTGCGAACATGCAGAACGGGCGGAACACGAAACTGTCGAGCACTTCGGCCATACCGAATTCCCAGACCAGCCGCTTACCGATCAGCCATGCGCGTCCGCCCGGTGTTGCCGGCCGGGCGCCATCTGCCGATGGACGTTCGTTCAACGCGAGCCAATCGCGGACAAATGCCAAGCCGTAGTAGCCGGAGTTCTCGCCCCACGTCCCGCCGAAGGCGATGGCCACGGGATTGGCCGTGAACACACTGACCAGAAGGCCACCCGCCAACGCCGTCAGCGTCGCGACGATCTCCAGTGGCATGTAGCGGCGCGTCCACTCGGCCAGTTTGCCCCGACGATCTGATTGGCGGTCGGAAACGGGGCTGTTGACGACCCACCTCGCCAGCGCCTGCAAATGCAGCTGCACGCTCATGAACCAGCTTCTCCGCTGACGACAGCCTCAACGGTCTGGTCCGGTTCGAGCGCCGTCAACCGCTCGACGGTAATGCGCAGCAGGGCGTGCAACGCGCTTGGGAACGCGTTCAGGAAGTGTTGGAAGCGCTGATAGTCCAGAGCCAGGATCGTAGCTGGCGTAGTGGCAACCACGGTCGCGCTTCGGCGCCGTCCTGTATAGAGCCCATACTCCCCGATCACTGAGCCGGGTCCCTGTTTGCGCAACAGCGCGCCTTTGCCATCGATGATCGCGAGTTCGCCACTGGCCACGATCAGCACGTCACCGGCCTCCTCGCCGACTGCAAACAGTCTCGATCCAGGTTCCAGCGTCCGCTCTTCGAGCATCATTGCCAACAGCCGCAGCTCGTGCGCCTCGACGGATTGAAATACTTCGCTCATCCGGAGAACGGCGCTACGCGCCTCAATCTGCGAATCCCCGAGCTCACTGCTCCGCATGTCGAAGAACCGGTGCATACGATGTTGCAGATCACGCCACCGACGGTTCTCGGTAAAATGGCGCGCCGGCATTATGCTCGGATCATCGGCGATCCGGGCCGCCTCGCGAAGACCCGCGAGATACGCACTGTGGACGCAGCTCCAGTGCGTGCGGCTCGTCGCCTCGCCGGCGAAATGCAGCACGTCGCCCAGCGGCTCTGCCAGGATTGCGAAATCATGCGGTGACGATCCGGTCGCGACGAACGAGTACGCGCCTTTCGAGAATTCGTCCTGTGACCAGGTTGTCCGCTGAATGCGCACCGGATCCTGAGCCGACGAGCCGAAGAGATCGCGCAGAAGCGACCGGCTCCAATCCTCGATCGAGCTGTCCGACATGCTTTCCAGCCTCACGCCGAGCGAGCCGCCAGCCAGCGCAATCAAACAGGGTAGGCCGTGGGAGGCAGCGAGGTTCACGACGACCGTCGACTTCTCGTCGGCGTCCGGCACATCACCGACAAGGCCGAATGCGTATTGCTCCCTGGGCCAGAATGGCTGGTCGAACCACAGAATCACCTTGCTCAGCGTTCCGAAACCGAGGCGATCAATGGCTCCCGCTTTGGCTTCCGGAAGCGGTGGATCGAACGACACTGTCCCTGCCTTGAGTACGCCAAGTGGAAGAGTAACGATGACACGGTCGGCTTCAAAAGCTCCCCGATTCGTCGTCACCTTGACGCCGCCCCTGTCCGCTCGGGCGTAAGCGATCCGTTCGACCACTGTACCCAACCGGATGTTCAAGCCTTCCGCCAGACGCTCGGCCATCGCCTGGAAGCCTGTCAGTGGCACACTGTCGCCGTAGCCGTAGACCTCGAAGCCGTCGTCCCAGAATTTCGCGGAAAGCTGCTCGACGCCGGCCCCCATATCCTCGCGAGCGAAGAGACTGACGTGCCAGTGAACGTGGGCCAGCTCGTCCGATTGCAGCTTCAGTTCGGCGATGCACTGCTCCAGGACGGCTCCGAATGGTCGATCCAGTCCCGAATCGCCGCGGCGCCACGTCTCGATGGCATCTCGCACACGGTCGGTAACCATGATCGAACGAATCTTCTCGACCGAGGTGAATTCGTGCCCGCCGGGCCAACGCATCGAGATGTGCTCCCAACCGCCCGTGTACGTTGCATCGCCGCCGACGAACAACGTCGGGATCGACAGCCGACGTGCGAGGTTGGTGATCGGGTTGCCCTCGGTACCGTGGATCCAGTGCGCGCCATGATCGACGCCGTCGACGGTGTGCAACCTTCCGCCGACACGTTGGCGCGCTTCCAGAACGACGACCTCATATCCCCGATCCGTGAGCGCACGAGCGGCTGCAATCCCGCTTATTCCGGCGCCAACAATCAAAATCTTTTCTTTTTGTGCTACCGGCATATGCCCCCGCATTACACAATTGCATTGCCTGACAGTAATGCGCTTTCATCCTGGTCGAGCGCTCGGGCGCCGTTTTGGATCCCGCCAAAAATGAGAGAAGATCACGGGTCGCCGCCGGCTGTCCAGCACGCCGCGCGAGTGTACGGCCGCCGAGGTCAGCGACCGTGCTCACGAGATCGTCGCAATATTGAGGCCCCATACACAGCCGGCCACGGGGCACCCACCCGCGGCCGACCGCCTCCCACCCTCAGCTCACGCCAGCTTCCCCAAATCCGGCACCGGACGCCGCGTCACCGCATTCGCGGCCAGCACCTTCTCCAGTGCGTAGGCTACTTCCAGCACGAGCGCGTCCGCCCCGTTCGGGCCGACGACCTGGATGCCGAATGGCAGGCCCTTGTGGTCGACACCGCATGGCAGCGCCACCGCGCATGGCACCGCCATGGTCAGCCCGTAGGTGATGGCCAGCCAGCGCATGTAGGTCGGCATCTTTTCGCCGTTGAGCGTATCGACATAGCGCTGGCTGTGCGGGAACGGCGAGACGCTCGCCGCCGGGCAGATCAGCACGTCGTGCTCCTCGAAGAACGACAGGAAACGCTTGTAGAGCTTGGTCTGCTCGACATTGGCCCAGGCCACGTCGGCTGCCGAGAACTTCAGGCCGCGCTCGGTGTTGTCGATGACGTTCGGGCCGAGCTGGTCGCGGTGCTTCTCCAGCCGCTCCTTGTGCGCGCCGACGAAATAGACGCCGCGGATGATCTCGAACACGTCGTGCACGGGGCCGAGGTCGGGGTCGCGGTCGGCGGCTTCTGCGAACACGCCGCGGAAGCTCGCCACCCGATCGGCGAAGACGCGGCGGATGTCGTTGTCGATCGGCGCACAGCCGAGATCGGTCGAGATCGCCGCGCGCACCGAGCCGAGGTCGATCCTCTCGAGTTGGGCCGGGATCAGGCTGACGTCGCTCGACGAGAACGGATCGCGCTTGTCGACGTCGAGCTGCGCGCGCAGCAGCAGGTGCATGTCGGCGACGTCGCGCCCCATCGGCCCGTTGACGGAAAACGGCGTCAGCGAGGTCGAGCGCTCGGTGCCAGGCACGAGGCCGGGCGACGGGCGGAAGCCGGTGACGCCGCAGAATGCCGCCGGCGTCCTGAGGCTGCCGCCGTAGTCGGAGCCGGTGGCGAGCGGCACCTGCCCGACGGCGAGCGCCACCGCCGAGCCGCCCGACGAGCCGGCGCAGGTCAGCGCGGGATCGAACGGGTTGCCGGTCGGCCCATACACCTTGTTGGTGGTGTTGGCGCCGGCGCCAAATTCGGGCGTGTTCGACTTGGCGAGGATGATGGCGCCCTCGTCGCGCAGGTTGGCGACGGTTTCCTCGTCGGCCGCCGGCACGTTGTCCTTGTAGATCAGCGAGCCGTAGGTGGTCCTGAGCCCGCCCGTCGCCTGCAGGTCCTTGATCGCCAGCGGCAGCCCGTGCAGCAGGCCGAGCGGCTCGCCGGCCATCACCAGGCGCTCGGCGTCCTTGGCCGCCTCGCGGGCCGCCTTTTCGTCGATCGCCACGAGGGCATTCAGCCGGGGGTTGGTGGCGGCAATGCGCGCCAGGCAACTGTCGAGCAACTCGACAGGGGAGAGTTGCTTGGTGCCGATGAGGCGCCGCGCCTCGACGGCGGACATTTCACAGGGCTCGGTCATCTTCAGTTTCCTCTCTCATGACGTGCGCAGTCGCCGAGACAGCAAAGCAGCGGCCTTCAACACATCGATAAGTCAAAGTGTAGAAGTCGGAATTTTTTCGACTGTCTCCGACCATCGAACGCGTCGTATCTAACGCGCCAACATTGCAACTTGCCGGCCGTCGTATAAGCTGATCCAGAGCGAAAGTCTGCACGTGTCGAGACCACTCGCGTGCCCGGCTTGCGCTATGGGGTCGGGATAGCGCCGTGAGAGTATCCGAGTATCTGATCGACAATTTCGGCCGCGAGCGGCCGATAGGAAAGGTGAATGCCGCAGCGTTGGGTCTCCCCGAGCGGCACGATGCAATGGTCGACATCGCCATCGGCGAGCGCGGCTGGGCGGCCGTCCGGCAGACGACGACCCGTCTGCACATCCGCTGCGCGCCGGGCCGGATCTCGGATCTTTGCCACTTCCGCCTGTCCGCACTGATCCGCAAGTCGAAGCATCGCGTGCGCACGCTCGACATTCCGGCCGAGGCCGGCTGCGCCAGCTACCAGAAATCGTTCACCAGCCGCAAGAGCGCCGAATACGTATTGTCGGCGATGGTCGCAGGCCGGCGCGATCGATCCGGCGCCTCGTTCGAAGCGATCAAGCGGCCCTTTCGCCCGATCGACCTCGAGACCATCGCCAGGTCCTACGTCGCGGGATTCCAGACCGGAACGCTGCATGAGCTGTCCGTTGCGCTCGATGAGATCCTTCGCGAGCCCTGGCTGTTGTGGCGCCAGGAGGCGGGTCAGCCGGAGAGCATCTGCGCCGCCATCAGCGGCCTCTATACGCCCTTCAACAGCGACTGGTACGCGACCGCTGTCGGCCGACGCGCCAGCGAGTTCGCCGACGTCCATTACGGCATCATGATGTCGCGTGGCCATAGCCGGGTGCTGGAGAGCGGCACGGCGTTACGGGAGCGCGTGGAAGCCCGTGTCGAGCTGCCCGATGCCGGGCCGACGGTGCTGTCGTTTGCGCGTCTGCTCATTCCGATCCTCCGGCCGGACGGCGAGCGGCTGGTGCTCAGCACGCCCCGCCTCGAGGCGATCGCGCCATCGCTCCGCAAGGACACGAGCCGCTGAAGCAGGCGGATCGAGAGCGCGTCCTTGCGCGGCCTGTCGCGCATTTCGTCGCCCTCCTCACGATGCCTCGACGCGGGCGCGTGCCATGCGCTAGACACGCGGCTGGCCTATCCGGCAGCGCGTCCCCGCCACGCCTTCGGGGAACCACGCCGCACCCGAGGGAGATGATCATCTTGACCCGCCTCACCCCGCCTGCACGCCGGCCCGCCACCGGTGGCCGCCGGACCTCCTTCGCCCGGCTCCCCCTCGTCCCGATCGTCGGTCTCGTTCTCGTCGCGCTTGCCACATCCGCACATGCGCAGCAGGCCGACCGCCGCGATTGCCGCAACACCGGCCGCTTCGACACGTGGCTCGCCGATTACCGCAAGGAGGCGGCCGCGAAAGGCGTCACCCAGCGCACCATTCGCGCCGTCCTCGACGGCATGACGCTCGACCAGGGCATCATCAGACGGGATCGCGGCCAGCGCTTCTTCGGTCAGAGCTTCGTCTCCTTCGCTGGCAAGCTCGCCTCGAAGAACCGCATCTACACCGGCGGTCGCAAGTTGAAGCAGAGAGCTGGCCTGTTCCGGGATGCGGAGCGCAGGTACGGCGTGCCCGGCGCGGTGGTCACCGCGTTCTGGGCGCTGGAAAGCGACTTCGGCGTCGGCATGGGCAAGCTGCCGGTGCTGCGCTCGCTCGCCACCCTCGCCTACGACTGCCGCCGCTCGGAGTTGTTCAGAGAGCAACTGACCTCGGCGCTGAAGATCATCGATCGTGGCGATCTAAGGCCGGAGGAGATGATCGGCTCGTGGGCCGGCGAACTCGGCCAGACGCAGTTTCTGCCGGTGCACTACCTCAATCATGGCGTCGACGGCGATGGCGACGGTCGCATCGACCTGATCCGCTCCGACGCTGACGTCATCATGTCGACCGCCAACTACATCAAGCATCTCGGCTGGCGGGCCGGCGAGCCATGGCTCGAGCAGGTGGAGGTGCCGACCCGCATGCCGTGGCAGGAGGCAGATACCGACATCTACCACAGCCGCGACAAGTGGCACGCCTGGGGCGTCCGGACGCTCGGCGGCCGGCCATTGCCGGCGGGCCGGCCCGAAGCCTCGCTCATCCTGCCGATGGGCCGTCTCGGACCAGCCTTCCTCGCCTACCGCAATTTCCGCATCTACACGGAGTGGAACAACTCGCTGAACTATGCCGTGACGGCCGCGTACCTCGCCACGCGGCTCACGGGCGCTCCGGCGATGAGCAAGGGTCGCGGCGGCTACGAGGATCTCGGCTACGAGCAGATCAAGGAGATGCAGCGCCTGCTCGTACGCGCGGGCTACGATGTCGGACGCGTCGACGGCATCCACGGCAACAAGAGCCGCGAGGCGGTGAAGAAGGTGCAGCTGAAGTTCGGCCTGCCCGCCGACAGCTATCCGACCGGCGAGCTGATCGAGCGGCTGAGGCGCTGAGCGCACCATCCGCACCGAAGCAACGATCGGGAGAGCATCATGACGCAACAGGCCCAGCGCCGTCGCTCGGTCGCCGTCGACGTCGGCGGGGTGATGGTCGGCGGCGATCATCCGATCGTCGTGCAGTCGATGACCAACACGGACACGGCAGACGTCGAGGGCACGGCACGCCAGGTCGCCGCCCTCGCCCGCGCCGGATCCGAGCTGGTGCGCATCACGGTCGACCGCGACGAGGCCGCCAAGGCCGTTCCGCGCATCCGCGACCGGCTCTTGGGTATGGGCGTGCGTGTGCCTATCGTCGGCGACTTCCACTACATCGGTCACACGCTGCTCGCCGACAACCCGGCCTGCGCGGAAGCACTCGACAAGTACCGCATCAATCCGGGCAACGTCGGCTTCAAGGACAAGAAGGACCGCCAGTTCTCGGCGATCGTCGAGCAGGCGATCCGCCACGCGAAGCCGGTCAGGATCGGCGTCAACTGGGGTTCGCTCGACCAGGAGCTGCTGACCCACCTGATGGACGAGAACGCCCGCTCGACCTCGCCGAAGGACGCGCGCGCCGTAATGCACGAGGCGATCTGCCAATCGGCGCTGCGCTCAGCCGAGCTTGCCGAAAGCATCGGCCTCGGCGCCGACCGCATCATCATTTCGGCCAAGGTCTCGGCCGTGCAGGACCTGATCGCCGTCTACGACATGCTGGCGGGGCGCTGCCGCTACGCCCTGCACCTCGGGCTGACTGAAGCCGGCATGGGCTCGAAGGGCATCGTCGCGTCATCGGCCGCGATGGGCATCCTGCTCCAGCGGGGCATCGGCGATACCATCCGCTACTCGCTCACCCCCGAGCCGGGCGGCGACCGGACGCTGGAGGTGCGCGCCGCCCAGGAACTGCTGCAGACCATGGGGATCAGGGCCTTCGTTCCGATCGTCGCGGCCTGCCCCGGCTGCGGGCGGACCACCTCCACGGTGTTCCAGGAACTCGCCCGCGACGTGCAGGAGATGATCCGCGCGCGCATGCCGGAGTGGAAGCTGCGCTATCCGGGCGTCGAGGGGCTCAATCTCGCGGTGATGGGTTGCATCGTCAACGGCCCAGGCGAATCGAAGCACGCCGACATCGGCATCTCGCTCCCCGGCACCGGTGAGAGCCCAGCGGCCCCGATCTTCATCGACGGCAAGAAGGCGATGACGCTGCGCGGCCCGAACATCGCGGAGGAGTTCAAGGCCATCGTCGAGGACTACATCGAGCGGCGGTTTGGCCGCCCCGAAAGCCAGCGCCCGGACAGCGCCGCCTGATAGTGCACGGTGCAGACCGCCCCGCGACCCGCCGAAATGCAAATGGGGGCCGCTGGGCCCCCATTCACGATACGGGATCGAAGCCCCCTTCGTCCCTCAGAACCTGTGGCGGATCGAGCCGCGGATGGCCAACTCGCCATCCTTCGAGTCGTTGGTGTTGACCTCCGGCTCCGCGCGGCCCTTCTCGTTGGCGCCGTAGAGCAGCTCGAGGCCGAAATCCATCTTCGGGATCACGCCGAGCTTGCCGAGGCCGGGAATGCGGATCTCGGTACCCGCGGCGCCGCTGCCGCCACCCTCCGGCAGGTCGAGCTTGAGCTCCGGTTTCCCGGCGGGCGTGGTGATCACCGGTCCCGGCGCGACGGGTGCGGCCGGCGCCGTCTGGCCTGCAGGGGCGACGCTTTTTTCCTGAACCTGGAACGCGGCGGCGCCGCTCGAAAGCAGCGTCGCGCCGGCCAGGGCGATGATGATGTTCCGCATGTCGATGCGCATGTCTGGTCCTGTCGCGCTCATGAGCTGAGCTTGGACGATATCTGGTCGGTCAGTAACCCGACCGCAATGATGTTTCCACACCGGTTAAGGGCGCCTGAAGATTTGTCGCGCCGGGTGTGGTTTCGATGTCATGTGGCCGTCTCGCATCGCAAAAATCGGCTCATGAAGCAGAAAAGGGCCGCCCGAAGGCGGCCCTTCCTGATTGCCTGTGATCGGTGAGGATCAGAAGCGGATGATGGCGCCGAGAGCGACCATGTCGAGGTCGGAGATCGGAGCGCCATTGTTCAGCCCCGCGGTCTGTTGGCCCTCGAAGTGCTTAAACTGAAGATATATGTCCATTGCGGCCGCGTCGATCGTCTGGTTGATGCCGACACCCCACCAGGTCATCTCTGTCTGCTGGCCGGCGAGCAGTCCGATTTCGCGCTGCGAATTACCGAACTCGCCGTAGATGTTCGTGGCTCCGAGGACATGGAAGCGCCGATTGACGCCAGCCGTGACGTACCAGCTGGTATCGGTGGATCCCGTGGCCGGAGCGACGTTGGAATTGTTGTCAGTGTTCCTGCCCATCGCTCCCATCAGGTAGAGGCCGGTCGGAACATGCATCGCGCTCGCCGAGGCGCCGATCGCCTCGCAATCCACCCTGGTCACATTGACGACCGTAATGGCCGTGCAACCGCCAGAGAACCCTTTGTTGCTCGAAGTAGTCTGCTCGTTCGACTTCTGGTAGCCGACGCCAGCCGCGAGGCGAATCCCGTTGAACTCGCCGGCATAGCGCAGAGCGACGTCGTAGAAGCGATCGGAGCCGGCGGCGGCGGACAACGTGAAGCCAGCGAGCGCCGGCGACACGTACATCACGATGTCGCGACGATCGCCTTCACCGGCGAACGTGCGCCCAGCGTCGGATACCGCAAGAAACTGCCAGTTTCGGCCAGCAGCTCCGAGCGGCTGGAAGCCGCCGAGATAAGGGCCCGTGTCGGGACCCTGGCCGCTGGTGCAGCCGATGCAGATCTCGGTGATGCCTTCCGTGGCCGAGCCGGTGTGGCCGAGCCAGACGCGGCCGAGACGCTTGGAGTCGATGTAGAGCGCCTCGTGGCGCACATCGAGGCCCGGCTTCTCGTTCAGGTCGGCGGCATTGAAGTTTGCTGATTGAGAGTTGTTGGTGCCGCGGACGCCGACCTCGATCAGGAAGCCGGCCGACCACTCGGCGTTGATGTTTGCTGACCCAGTGAAGCGGAACCGCGAGCGCGACGAGTTGTTCGTGGCGACGAGGAAGCCCGAGTCATCAAGCGAATTCGCCTGGTCACCGGACCAGAACACCATCATTTCGTTGACGTGACCGGAGACGGTCAGCGACACGCGACGGTTGCCCTTGCGAGCGGTGGTGGCCTCGAGCTCGGCGATGCGCTCCTCGAGGTCCGCGCAGCAGTTGCCGCCAAGGTCCGCCGCGAACGCCGGAGCGGCGATCACGGAGGCCATCGCGGCGAGTGCGATGCGACTGGTCATCTTCATTTATCCCCCAATCAGGATTGAGTTGGTCTAGTGCTGTCTCTGGTTGCAGTGAGCAGCACGCGCTGCCCGGCTCGCTGCCGTGTCCAGACTGAGGCGCACGCACGCGCGTGTGCGCTCGCGGCTCAGACCGGACGCGGGACACTGGACGCAGAACTGACGCGGGATACTGAGGGTGCGGCGTATCTTAGGCTCGCCGGGCTTGCTCCCTGCAGCACGATGGCCGATTGGCTGGCGCACCGCGCTTGGACCGAGAAGGTCCGGCCGCACGTACTCTTTACGGTAGACGACGTTTAATCGAGGCGACCTGACTCGGGCAAACGATGGACACGAGTTTCACACCCAATTCGGGGGGATTGTGGCACCATCGCCACGGCCGGCAGGAATGCCACAGCCCAGGGCGAACCACCGGGCATTTGTGTTTACCGATGTTAATCAGTATGTTGCGCGCCCAGGCTGAGGCATCGGAGGGGGTATGCGGCCCTGCGCGGTACGGATGCCGGGCCGCGGCTTGGTTGGCGGCTCACACGTCCGGCGGGACGGCGAGCCACGACGGATTTGCCCTTCGCGGGCGCCTGAGTCGGACGAATCGGGCTTCCGCGAGGAGGTAGGACGGGGCCGCCCGCTACTCCGATTGTCCGAGTGCCCCTTCGAGACGAGAGCACCCCGCCATTGGGGCGGGGTGCTCGAACAGGACGAAAAGTGTGGCAGTGTCTTACTTCTGCTTGATGGGCTCCGGCTTCGGCACACCCTTGGCCTCCATGGCCTTGCGCTGCTGCTCCTGGATGACCTCCTGCTGGCGCTGGCGGATCTGCGCCATCAACTGCCCACGCGCCTGGGCATAGGCCTTGTTGTCGACCGGCTTGCCGGCGAGGGTGGCGTTGAAGCCGTCGAGCGGCACCGGGAGGTTGACCGGCTGGCCGTTGAAGTTGACGGCGTTGACGACCATGCCGGCGCCCTTCTTCATCTGGGCGAGGAAATCGTCGGGAATGGTGATCTCGGCGGTGCAGCCGGCCGGGTGGCACAGCGTATAGGCGAGTTTCAGCGGCTTCAGCGCCTTGGCATCGATCGTCTCGTTCTTGTCGAGCTTCTTCCACAGGTCGGCCGAGAGCACGGCGACCCGCAATCCGGCCGGGATGTACATGCCGAGCGGCACCATCACCTTGAGCTGGCGGTCCTTCTGGCCCTCCAACTCCTGCACCGCAGCGGAAACGATGGCCACGCCGAGGTTACCGTCGAGGCGCTCGTGATGGGTGAGGCAGATGTTGGTCTCTTTCCGAGCCGGCTTGCCATCCGCGCCGATCGCATTGATCGGCGCCTTCTCGCACAGCTTCACCCAGGCGCTCTGCGGCTTGGCCGGCGCGGCCGCCGCCTTCTCGGCGCCCTTCTTGGCCTGCGCCAAAGCATGGCCGCCACCGGCGAGCACCAGCCCGAGGCCCACTGTCGCCGCCACAGCGAGGCGTGCACCCCGGGCCGCAAACCGATCGGTCATCGACATTGTTCGCTCCAATCTCGCGTCTGGACGGCGGCTTTCCGCTCGTCATTTCCGGTCCCGTTGTCGCCGGGATCTCGTGGTCGGATCTCGTCGGGCACGCTCCCCGCGCCGGGCGGCGTCGGCCGTCAGCCCTAACGGGCGCGACTAAGGACCCGAATGCGGCATTCCCGTGGCCAAATCCAGCGCCGTGACCGCGCCCACGTGGGTGACTTGTGCGATGGCGGCAGGCGTGGCATGGCCGCAACGCTCAGACCGGCGAATGGCCGGCGAGCCCGAGCCCGGTGAGATGTCCGCGATCCCCTACATCATAGCATCCGCGTGTTCGATCGTCGGTCGCGGCAACCGCGCCGGAGGTCTGCGCCGTCGCGCGGGACACCTTGCCACAGGGCTCGTCCTCCTGGTCGCGGCGACCGGCGCCGGATACGCCGGGACTCAGCATGGCATCGCGATGCACGGCGCGCCCGCGCTCGACGTCGGGTTCGGCCATTTCCGGTCGGTCGACCCCGCTGCGCCGAAGGGCGGGCGGCTGACGCTCGGCGTGCTCGGTGGCTTCGACACGCTCGAGCCGATGAACGTGAAGGGCGTCAAGGCGGAGGGCGTGCGCGGCCTCGTCTACGAGAGCTTGATGGCGCGGGCGCCCGACGAGCCGTTCACGCTCTACGGCTTGATCGCCGGCAGCGTCGAGATGCCCGACGACCGCAGCTCGATCACCTTCCACCTTCGCCCCGAGGCGCGCTTTTCCGATCGCCGGGCGGTGACCGCGGACGACGTGCTGTTCACCTGGGCACTGCTACGCGACAAGGGCCAGCCCTATCTGCGTGGTTACTACCGGAAGGTTGTAGAGGCGAAAAAGCTCTCCGACCATGCCGTCCGCTTCACCTTCGAGCCGGGGTCGGATCGCGAGATCCCGCTGATCCTCGGCCTGATGCCGATCCTGCCACGACACCTGAACAGCGCGGATACTTTCGAACAGACCTCACTCGTCCCGCGCGTCGGCTCCGGACCCTACGTGATCGACCGGCTAGAAGCAGGCCGGCTAATCGCCTACCGCCGTGACGCCGACTACTGGGGCCGCGATCTCGCCGTGCGGCGCGGCATGTTCAATTTCGACGAAGTGCGCTTCGAGTACTTCCGTGACCAGGCCGCCCTGTTCGAGGCGTTCAAGTCCGGCGCCGTCGATGCCCGCGTCGAGGCCGACCCTGTCCGCTGGGTCACCGGCTACGATTTCCCGGCGGTGCGCGAGGGGCGCGTCGTCAAGCGTGAGATCCCGCTCGAGGTCCCCGCCGGCATGTCCGGTCTCGTCATGAACACGCGCCGGCCGCCATTCGACGACCCGGAGGTGCGTCGCGCGCTGATCGAGGCCTTCGACTTCGAGTGGATAAACCGAACTCTATACAACGGCCGTTACGCGCGCACGGAAAGCTATTTTGCGCGCTCGTCGCTGGCCTCGGCGGGGCGGCCCGCGGACGATCAGGAGCGGCAGCTGCTCGCCCCCTTCGTCGGCGCCGTCCGCCGCGGGGTGATGGACGGCACGGCACGACTGCCGGTCTCGGATGGCAGCGGTAACGATCGCCGGTTGCTGCGCCGCGCCTTCGAGCGGCTGAAGGCGCGCGGCTGGCGGGTCGAGGGCCGTCGGCTCGTTTCGCGCGACGGCCGACCGCTGGCCTTCGAGATGCTGGCCCGCACCCGCGAGCAGGAGCGGCTGATGCTGGCCTTCGCCGGCACCCTCGGTCGCATCGGCATCGCGGCCACGATCCGACAAGTCGACGACTCGCAATACTGGCGTCGGCTCAAAAGCTTCGACTTCGACATGGTGCAGTGGACGTGGCCCGCCTCGCTGTCGCCGGGCAACGAGCAGGTGCACCGTTTCTCCTCGCGCTACGCCGACGTCGAAGGCGCGCTGAACCTCGCCGGCGTCAGAAGCCAGGCGGCCGACGCGATGATCGAGGCGATGCTGGCGGCCAAGGATCGTGCGGCGTTCGTCGCGGCCGTGCGCGCATTCGACCGCGTGCTGCTGTCGGGCGACTATGTGGTACCGTTGTTCCACGCCGAGAGCACGTGGCTCGCGCACTGGCGACGGATCGAAGGACCCGCCCGCTCGCCGCTGCTCGGCCTGACCTTCGACAGTTGGTGGGCGAACGACACGAAATGACATCTGCGCACGGCTTCACCGGGCCCCTGCCGCCCTCTCGCTTCAACATGGCCGCATACACGATCGGCAGGCCGGCAGCACGGCAGCCGAGCAAGCCGGCGCTTGTCGTGCTCGACACCCCGGACGGCGATCCGGCCGAGACGTGGACATTCGCCGGAATCGAGGACGCGGTGCTGCGCATCGCAGCCGGCCTTGCGGATCGGGGCCTCCGGCCCGGCGACCGCATCATGCTGAGGCTCGAGGCCTCGAGCCGTTATCCCTTGATGTTTTTTGGCGCCATCGCCGGCGGATTCGTGCCGCTGCCGACCTCGACCCACCTGACACCGCCGGAAGCCGCCTTCCTGATGGAGGACAGCGGTGCAGCGGCCGTTGTACTCGCCGACGACAACCGCGACATGGTGTTGCCGGCAGGCGTGATGCGCCTGTTGCCCGAGGAGGTGTCGCGACTGATCCGGCACCCCCGCCGCGCGAGCTGGGCGGACACCGCGAAAGACGATCCCGCCTACCTCATCTACACCTCCGGCACCACGTCGAAGCCGAAGGGCGTGCTCCATGGCCATCGGGCGGTGTGGGGCCGCCGGCCGATGTACGAGGGCTGGTACGGCATCCGCGCCAGCGACCGCATGCTGCATGCAGGCGCCTTCAACTGGACCTACACGCTCGGCACCGGGCTCACCGATCCATGGGCGAACGGAGCAACCGCGCTCATCTATGCCGGCGAAAAAACACCCGAGGCGTGGCCGCGCATCATCCGCCACAATCGCGCGACGATCTTTGCCGCCGTGCCGAGCCTCTACCGCCAGATCCTGAAATACGCGATGCCTGACCGCGCCGCCTTCGGATCCGATTTCCGGCACGGGCTGATCGCCGGCGAGACGCCGCCGGCCGGCCTCTTTGCGGAATGGCGCGCGGCCACCGGCTTCGAACTCTACGAAGCGCTCGGCATGAGCGAACTTTCGACATACGTGTCGAGCGCACCGGGGGTGCCGCGCCGGGACGGCTTCGTCGGCCGTCCGCAGCCGGGCCGTTCGCTCGCGGTTCTGCCGCTCGACGGCGGCGAAGAACCATTGCCGCCGGGCGAAGAAGGCCTGCTCGCCGCGCATGCCAGCGATCCTGGGCTGATGCTCGGCTACTGGCGCCGCCCGGAGGAGGAGGCTGCGGTGCGGCGTGGCCCATGGTTCATCGGTGGCGACCTCGCCATGATCGATGCCGACGGCTACGTCGCCCACCGCGGTCGCGCCAACGACATTATGAAGGCGCTCGGCTACCGCGTCGCGCCGCAGGAGGTGGAGGCCGCCATCGCGCTCCACCCGGACGTCGCCGAGGTAGCATGTGCGGAGGTGCAGGTGAGAGCCGACGTCTCTGTGATCGGAGCCTTCATCGTGGCGCGGGACGCCGCCCGTCCGCCTGCCCCTGCGGCAATCATCGCGTTCGCCTCCGAACGGCTCGCACCCTACAAATGTCCGCGCAAGGTTGTCGTCGTCGACACACTTCCGCGAACCGCGAACGGCAAGCTGAAGCGCGCCGCGCTCGCCACGCTCCGCCGCTGAACGCCGCGGCAGCCGACCGCCGAGCTTCGCCGACCGAGCACCGTCAGCATTAACGGTTGGTTACCCCATTGCTGCCACAGTGAAATGTGAGTTCGGTCGCGGGGGCTGATGCCGAGCGGCCGGCCGCCTTCCGCCGCTCGCATGAGTAGAAAGTCGATACGCATAAGATGTCCGAGTCCGGTCGCATCACCTGTCTTGCTGCCACTGTCGCCATGGCGACCGGCGCTCTGACCCTGTCGGCCACTGCCGAGCCCCTGCTGCTTGCCGAGGCTGATCTGCGCCAGCTCGTTCCTGGCCTCACGATCGAGCTCGATACGCCGGTCGGCGCGCGTTTGCCGATTTCCTTCACAGCCGACGGCCTGATGTCGGGCGAGGCCGGACCGCTCGAGCCTTATCTCGGCACGGCGCGTGATCGCGGTCGCTGGTGGATCGCCGACGGCAGGCTCTGCCAGAAATGGTTCCGCTGGCTCGATGCCAAACCGCGCTGCGCCACCATCTCGCGCAGCGCCAACCGCATACTTTGGCGCGAGGACGGCGGCGAGAAGGGCACCGCCACCATCGTCGGAGAGGCCGTTCCGGCACAGGCACCACCGGCGTCCACGGCCGCACCGGCGCGGGCGATGGCAATGGCGGCAGCGACCCCGGCAACGAGTGCTCCGTCCGCTGCCGCTTCCGTTGCCGCGGCATCGCCACCAGTGGCCCGTTCGGCTCCGGCGCCTGCTGCGCCTGAAGTGCCGTTTGACTCACCCGCCGCCACCGGCACCGGATCGACACGCTTCGCTGCCCCGGGTCTCGCGATGGCCATGCGTGGCGAGCCGGCCGCCGAAGGCCGCGCGGCCAACCCGCCGCGCCTCACCACAGCCGGCACACCGTCGCCCGTCGAGCAGGCTGGCAGCAAGCCGGCACGAACGCCGTCGGCGACCTCGCGCCGCATCGCCGCTGCGCGACCCTTCACACCGCCTATTCCGCTGCCGACCCGTCCGGTCGTGGAGAAGCCCGAGCCGCTCCCCTCGCCCTTCGCCCGTGCCATGCTGGCGGCCGGCGGCAGCTATCGCGTACGCGGCGTCATGAGCAACGATGTGCTCAACGTGCGGCAGGGTCCGTCCGAGGAGCATCCCGTCATCGGCAGCCTGCAACCGGGCAGCGGCGCGATCCGCATCGTCGGTCGCTGCGTGGAGACGTGGTGCGAGGTAGCCACCCCCCGCGCCGCCGGCTGGGTGAACGTGATGTTCCTGGCGCCTGAGCGCACGACCCGCCGAGGACGCTTCGATCCGTTCCGCTCCAGCCTGGGCGGGCCTTACAGCTCCGGCTCGTGACGTTCGCAAGCGCCGTCAGCCGCCGCGAAAATGCGTATTGCGCGGCGCAGCGGTAGAGCGACGGAGCGCAACACGCCGACAGAAGGCGACACCCGGACCGTGACGCTCTTGCGTCGGCGTGAGCGTGTCAGACGGAATCGGGAAAGAGACGTGTGATTTCGTCGGCCTTGACCGGCTCGCTGAACAGGAAGCCCTGCATGTAAGTGATGCCGGCCGCCTCGATGAATGCAGCGGTCTCGACATCACCCACCCATTCGGCGACCGTCTCCATGCCACAGGTCGTCGCGAGATCGGCGAGCGTGCGGATGAATACCTGGTCGGTCGCGTCCTCGGTCAGGTCGCGGACGAAGGCGCCGTCGATCTTGACCATGTCGACGGCGAGATGTTTGAGGTTCTTGAACGAAGTGTAGCCGGCACCGAAGTCGTCGATGGCGACCTTGCAGCCGAGTTCCTTCAGGGTGTCGACGAAGGCGATCGACTGGTCGAGATCGTGGATCGCTGCGGTCTCTGTGATCTCGATGATGAGCCGGTTGGTCAGCTCGCGACGCCCCCCCGTCAGTCGGTGCAGCGCGACGAGCCACTCGTGGTCGGACGAGGTCAGGCCAGAGACGTTGACGGCGAGGCTCAGCTTCGGATGACGGCGCAAGAGGTCGACGGCGAGTTCGAGCACGCGCTGATCGATCAGCCGCGACAGGCCGAGTTGCTCCGCGACGGCGATGAACTCGCCGGCGGAGACAACCGTGCCGTCCGTCCGCTCCATGCGAAGCAGGCATTCGAAATGCACCGGTTTGCGCGTCTTGCTGCAGACGATCGGCTGCAGCATCAGGAGCATGCGCTGTTGTTCGAGCGCCGTGACGATCTCGTCGGCGATGGCGATGTTGCGGTGGCGCGCGGTTTCACGCGTCGAACTCGCCTCATAGGCGACGAAGCTGTCGCTGCGCCTGAGCTTGGCGGCATCCAGCGCTTGCAACGCCAGGCCGACGGCTCCGTTGACGCTGTCGGCCTGCGACGGCACCAGCACGCCACCGATCGAGATCGTGACCGAGAGCGGGCAGCTCTTGGCATGCACCGTCGTTTCGCGCACTGCGCGCATGAAGCGCTCGGCGGCGATCTGCATGGCCCCCGGCCCGCACTCGTGCAGGATGATCCCGAACTTGTTGGATGAATAGCGACCGATTTGATCGCCGCCGCGCAACCGGCCGCGAATGGTCCGGGCGACGGTGGCGATGACCTCGTCGCCGACCTCGAAGCCGAACGTCTGGTTGATCACCGCCAGGTTGTTGACCGCCGCGACGAGGAACGCACTCGACTGTCCCGACGCCTCCGAGCGCGATATGACAGCGCCGAGCGCCTCGGTCAGACGGACGCGATTGAGCTGACCGGTCAGCTCGTCGTGGTCGGACCTGTAAAGAAGACGCTGCTCCTCGCGGTAGCGGTCGTCGATGACACGGATAACGCCACGCACACGGGCCGGATTGCCGCTCTCGTCGGCCCACCAGCGGCCGTGGTCCTCGAGCCAGACCATCTGCGTCTGGTCACGCCGCCCGCCGGCCCCGAAACGGTACTGGATGCGGAACGGCACACCCTGGCCGAGATCCTCGCCGCTCTCGCGGCTCAAGGCATCGAGGCGGCGTTGAAAGTGCTCGGGCGCGATCAGGAAATTGAAGCCGCGCCCGGTGGCGATGGTGCCTTCGTCCTGGATGCGAAGCACGTGGCGGGCATTGCGCTCCCAGGCCATGACATCGGATTTGAGATCCCAGCGATAGGCGGTCTCCTCGATCGACGACAGGATGCCGACCAGATCGAAGCTTTCGCTGAGGGGATGCGCGGCGTTGGGCTCGACCGGTTCGGCGAGCGCTGCCACCGACTTCAGAGGGCGCCTAACGCGGGCCAGGCCGTCCGGCCCCACGACCGACGCGGCGGGCTCGGCCTCATGACCGATGAGCCCAGGCTTGTTCTCGCTTGCGCCCACGTGCAACGCGACCCGATCCGTTGCCGACGATCGCCTGTCACGCGCTCAGCGCGGGTTAGGCTTGCGGCGGCCTCTGCTCCCGGCACTCGGTGCCCTTGCCGGCACGCACGTGCACCCCGAACCGCGCAGCATCAAGACGCATGCGCGGTGGCCGTGATGATAGGCGCGAAGTCCTAACAACGATTAAAATTGCAGAAGACGTGCGTGGCGATCGGCCAGCTTGCTCAGGCGCGGCTTACACCTGCCGAAGGAGAAGGCGGCAGGTGGTCCCGCCGCCGTCGATATCCCGCCAGGGCTCAACCGCGGCGACGATCACCGCTCAATCGCCCGAGCCGAAACCGATGTCGCGGCGGGCGACCCGGATGCCGATGGTGTATCCGGCGATGACATCGATGAGCGCACCGATCATGATGAAGAAGAACACCGAGGTGTGCGCCGACTGGACGAGCAGGAACTCGACCAGGCATGCGACGAACACCAGCATCGACAGACCATGGTCGAGCAGCGAGGCGGTCGAGGTGTAGGTGGCCTTCAGGAGCTCGACGAACAGCGTGGCGAGCAGCATCAGAATGACAAGATCACCCCACGTGAACTGCCACGGCTTGGGATCGTTGATCATAGGGATGTTCAACAAGGTCCGCTGCAGGATCGCATGCGCCTGTTCTGCGCCACCCCCGCCGCCAATCAGCACGATGACGTTGTAGAGGATGAAAACCAGAATGATCAGCGGCAGCGCGCGCACCGACATGGCGTAACTCTCCGTTTATGCTCCAGCCCACCAAATAGCGGACGATTGTGTCGGGATTACCGGCATCGGACGATACGCCGCCGGCTCGCGGGCGGCCGGCCATGCGGGTCGACGTGGGCAGGCGCCTACTCGGACTTGACCTCGAGGATCTGCCGGCCGCGGTATTTGCCGGTCTTGAGATCGATGTGATGCGGGCGGCGGCGCTCGCCGGATTCCTTGTCCTCGACGTAGGTCGGCGCCTCGAGGGCATCGGCCGAGCGGCGGAAGCCGCGCTTCATCGGGGAGGTCTTTCGCTTCGGAACTGCCATGGTCGTCTCCAGAGGGGGCGTGACTGCTCGGCAAGGCGACGGGCGCCCGACGAGCACGATCGCAGCCGGGCCGCGACCAATCTTATGGGATACGGAACGGCAGGCGCGCGCCGCTGGCCGCGCGTTGCGCTGCCGTCGACGGGCCGGACGTGCCGGAAAACCGAGTGCCGCACCGACTGCCCGCAAAGGCGGGGATGCGGCGTGCGGGCGGTCTTATAACGGGAAAACGGTGGCTTGACCATAGTCGAGAGCACGCGCCGTTGCGGTGTCGCGCGCGGCGGCGGCTCGACGTGGGGGCGCCGCCCGCCGGCCGGCCTGGATGGCGCCCGCGCGCGCCCCCACCTTCGGACCGTCCGGCGAAATTTTCGAACAACGCTCACATCGAACTTGAACTCAGTTCATAAGATCTCCATATTGTTCGTGATCGATGTTCATACCCGTTTTCCACCACGTTCGAGGACCGCTCCATGCCTTGCGCCCATCAAAACCCCGCTCGACCTGCCTGGACTTGCAGTGCATCGCCGGCGCGGAGAACACCTCCGGGAGCAGTCATGCGCGCCATCCTTCTGACCAGCGACTGGCTCTCGCAGCGCCTCATTGGTGCGGTCTGCAGGGGTGCCGATCTGTCCGCTGATTGTGCTGCTAGGGCGATGAGACGGGCACTCGCGACCGCTTCACGGTATGGTGCAGGCGACGTGGGCGCTCCAGGATCATGCTCCTTGAGCAGATCCACACCGTCGGCGGGGCATCGGACTGGAGCGGTTGGTGCGATCCGCGAGCCGGCGCTCGTTCGCAGACTTGCCGCCAACCGCTCGTAAGTGACGCGAGACCTATCCACAACGCCGTCTACCTGCCGCAGTCTGCCGCCCGCGATCGAGTAGCGCCTGAGGAGTTGCGAGGAGCCCCCGATGTCCCGCCCCCTGATGACCTCGCGCCGCTTTGCACCGATCTTCTGGTGCCAGTTCCTGTCGGCGCTGAACGACAACTTCGTAAAGAACGCGCTCGTCATCCTGATCCTCTTCCGGATCGGCGGCGAGAGCGCACCGACACTGGTTACGCTCGCCGGCACTGCGCTGATCCTGCCGTTCTTCCTCATCTCCGCGCTCGGCGGCGAACTCGCCGACACGTATGACAAGGCGGACGTCGCGCGCTGGCTGAAGCTCGCCGAGATCCCGGTGGCCGCAGTCGCCGCGGCCGGATTCATGCTCGGCTCGGTGCCGCTCCTCTTCCTTTCGCTGTTCCTGTTCGGCTGCGGCGCAGCGCTGTTCGGGCCGATCAAGTACGGCATCCTGCCCGACCACCTCGAGGTGCGCGAATTGCCCGCCGCCAACGCGCTGGTCGAAGGCGCGACGTTCCTCGCCATCCTTCTTGGCACGATTGCCGGTGGCATCGCGGTAGCGAGCAACGGCGGTGAAACAATCGTACCGGTGTGGGCGCTGGCGATCATCATGCTGGCACTCGCCGGGCTCGGCTGGCTGTCGGCGCGGCTTGTCCTGCCAACCGGCCGCGCCGCGCCGCAGCTGGTGATCACGAAGAATCCGCTGGCCTCGACCTTTCGTCTGCTCGGGGAACTCCGTGCCGAGCGCAGGCTATGGATCGGCGGCCTGATCACGAGCTGGTTCTGGCTTGCCGGCATCGTCGCACTGTCGCTGCTGCCGACGCTGGTCAAGACGCGGCTCGGCGGCACCGAGGAGGTCGTCACACTCGGTCTCGTGGTGTTCACCGTCGGCATCGCTGCCGGCTCGTGGCTGGCGGCTGCCGCCTCCAGGCATCGCCCGAACCTTGCGCTGGTGCCGCTGGGCGCCGCATTGATGGGCGCCGCCTCGCTTGCTGTCGCCGCGCTTTTGCTGCGCTTCGGCACGGGCGCTGCGACAGTCACGCCGTGGACGCTCCTCGCGATGCCGTCGGGCCTCGCACTGATGGCAGCCCTGTTCGTGCTGTCGGCGGCCGGCGGCCTGTTCGTCGTGCCCTCGTTCGCTGCCGTGCAGGCCTGGGCCGCGCCGGACCGGCGCGCCCGTGTGGTCGCCGCCGTCAACGTGCTCAACGCGATCTTCATGACCGCCGGCACGCTCGCCGTCGCCGGCCTGCAGGCGGTCGGCGCCGACCTCGCCACGCTGTTCGCGCTACTCGGCATTGCCAATCTCGTCGCCGTGGTGCTGGTGCTCAGGGCCTGGGGCCGCGAAGGGCTCAAGGATGTTGCAGCGTTCATCTTCGGCATCGCCTATGGCCTCGAGGTGAAGGGCCGCGAAAATCTGCCCAAGCCGGGAGCACGTGCGATCATCACACCGAACCACGTGAGCTACATGGACGGCCCGGTGCTTCACGCGATCATGCCCGAGCATGCCGCTTTCGCGATCGACACGGGCATCGCCAAGGCTTGGTGGGTGGCGCCGTTCCTCAAGATGATCAAGGCCTACACGCTCGACCCGACCAAGCCGCTCGCCACCCGCGCCCTCGTCAACGAGGTGAAAAGCGGCGAGACGCTGGTCATTTTTCCGGAAGGCCGGCTGACCGTGACCGGCGGCCTGATGAAGGTCTACGACGGCACCGCGATGATCGCCGACAAGGCGGACGCGGAAATCGTGCCGGTGCGCATCGACGGTCTCGAGCGCACGCCATGGAGCTACCTGCGCAAATCCCAGACACGCAAGGCGCGCTTCCCGAAAGTGACCGTCACCGTCCTACCGCCCCGCAAGCTCGCGATCGACCCGACGCTGAAGGGCAAGGCGCGCCGCCAGGCGGCCGGCGCGGCGCTGCAGGACATCATGGTCAACACCGCCGTCGAGACCGCCGATCTCGAGCGCACACTGTTCCAGGCGCTGACGCAAGCCCGCGCCGACCGCGATACCGGCAAGTCGATGGTCGAGGACCCACTCGGCACCAGGCTCTCTTACAAGAAGCTGATCGTCGGTGCGCAGGTGCTCGGGGCGAAGCTGATGCCGCTGGCGCCGGCAGGTGCCGCGATCGGCGTGCTGCTGCCGAACACGGCAGGAGTCGCGGTCACCTTCTTCGCACTGCAGTCGATCGGCCGCGTGCCGGCGATGCTCAATTTCACGGCCGGGGCCGTGAACATGCTCGCCGCGTGCAAGGCCGCCAAGGTGGAGGTTGTGCTGACCTCGCGCACCTTCGTCGAGAAGGGCAAGCTTGACGACGTGGTGCAGAAGCTCGGCGAGGCGGCGCGCGTCGTCTATCTCGAAGACATCCGCGCCGGCGTTACGCTCAAGGACAAGATCATCGGCCTGTGGCGAGGGTCGGCGCCGCAGGTCGCGCGCAACGCGGACGATCCGGCGGCGATCCTGTTCACCTCGGGGAGCGAGGGCACGCCGAAGGGCGTCGTGCTGTCTCATCGCAACATGCTCGCCAATGCCACCCAGGCACTTGCCCGCGTCGCAGCGCACGGCGACGACAAGGTGTTCAACGTGCTGCCCGTGTTCCACTCTTTCGGACTGACGGCGGGTCTCGTCATGCCGCTCGTCGGTGGCATTCCGGTCTACCTCTACCCCTCGCCGCTGCACTACCGGATCGTGCCGGAGCTCGTCTACCAGACCAACGCTACGATCCTGTTCGGCACCGACACCTTTCTCAACGGCTACGCGCGCGCCGCCCACCCCTACGACTTCCACAACGTGCGTTTGATCCTCGCCGGTGCGGAGGCGGTGAAGCAGAGGACGCGCGACGTCTACATGGACCGCTTCGGCGTGCGCATCCTCGAAGGCTACGGCGTCACCGAGACCGCGCCCGTGATTGCCATCAACACACCGCTCGCCAGCAAGGCCGGCACCGTCGGCCGCCTGCTGCCGCTGATCGAGGCCCGCCTCGAGCCCGTCCCCGGCATCGAGGGGGAGCGGACGGGGCGCCTCTACGTGCGCGGGCCGAACGTCATGCTCGGCTACTACCGCGTCGAGAACCCCGGCGTGCTGGAACCGCCTGTCGACGGCTGGCACGACACCGGCGACATCGTGGCGATCGACGCGCAGGGGTTTGTTGCGATCAAGGGCCGCGCCAAGCGCTTCGCCAAGATCGGCGGCGAGATGGTGTCGCTTTCGGCAGTGGAAGCCATGGCAGCCGAGGTCTGGCCGGGCGTCATCTCGGTCGTCGTCTCCGTTCCGGACACACGCAAGGGCGAGCGCCTCGTGCTGGTCACCAGCGATGGCAAGGCGAGCCGCGCCGACTTTCTCCGCCACGCCAAGCTCAAGGGCGCCAGCGAACTCGCCGTGCCGGCCGACATCATGGTCGTCTCGCACGTGCCGCTGCTCGGCTCCGGCAAGCCCGACTACGTGGCGACGAAGCGGCTGGTGGAGGAGCGGGCGGTTGCGATGCCGGCGCCCGCCGAGACGGATGTGAGTGAGGCGGAGGTGGCTGCGGAGTAGAGACCGCCCGGCCGGATGACTTGGTTTCCGGCGGCCATGTTTGCGCTACTATCGCAGCCGACGAGTGCTATCGCCCCGGGAGCCCCACCATCATGCCCAAGATGCGCATCGAGCACGACCTGCTCGGCGACCGCGAGGTTCCCTCGTCGGTCTATTACGGCGTGCACACACTGCGCGCGGTGGAGAATTTCCCGATCACCGGCACGCCGATCTCGATCTACCCCGACCTCGTGAATGCTCTCGCCGCCATCAAGCAGGCAGCCGCGCTCGCCAATCGCGACCTCGGGCTGCTCGATGGCGAGAAGTGCAAGGCGATCGTCGCCGCCTGCGAAGAGGTGCGCGCGGGCAATCACCACGACCAGTTCGTCGTCGACGTGATCCAGGGCGGCGCCGGCACCTCGACCAACATGAACGCCAACGAGGTGATCGCCAACATCGCGCTGGAGATCATGGGGTTCGCCAAGGGCGCCTACAAGCACCTGCACCCGAACACCCACGTCAACATGAGCCAGTCGACCAACGACGTCTATCCGACGGCGCTGAAGCTCGCCGCCCATGCTGGCATCATGGGGCTGTGCGCGGCGATGGGCACACTGCGCGAGGCGTTCGAGGCCAAGGCCGCCGAGTTCGCCGACATCGTCAAGATCGGCCGCACGCAGTTGCAGGATGCCGTGCCGCTGACGCTCGGCCAGGAGTTCTCGACATTCGCCGTGATGCTCGGTGAGGACGTGCTGCGGCTGGAGGAGGCCTCCAAGCTGATCGTCGAAATCAACCTCGGCGCGACGGCCATCGGCACGGGCATCAATACGCATCCGGACTACGCGCGCATCGCCACCGAGCATCTGGCCGGCCTCACCGGCATCGCGGTGGTCACCGCGCCGAACCTCGTCGAGGCCACGCAGGATGTCGGCTCCTTCGTCCAGCTTTCGGGCGTATTGAAGCGCGTCGCGGTGAAACTTTCGAAGATCTGCAACGACCTCAGACTGCTCTCGTCGGGGCCGCGCGCAGGCCTCGGCGAGATCAACCTGCCGGCGATGCAGGCGGGCTCCTCGATCATGCCCGGCAAGGTCAACCCGGTGATCCCGGAAGTCGTCAACCAGATCGCCTTCGAGGTGATCGGCAACGACGTGACGATCTCGTTCGCCGCGGAAGGCGGCCAGCTCCAGCTCAACGCCTTCGAGCCGATCATCGCGCATTCGCTGTTCAAATCGGTGACGCACCTGAAGGCCGGCTGCCTGACGCTCGCCGAGCGCTGCGTGACGGGAATCACGGCCAACCGCGATCACCTGCGCGCCACCGTCGAGCGCTCGATCGGGCTCGTCACGGCGCTGAACCCGGTGATCGGCTACCAGAACGCGACCGACATCGCGCAGGAGGCGCTGCGTACCGGCGCCAGCGTCACCGACCTCGTGGTGGCGAAAGGCCTGATGACGCGGGAGGAACTCGACGAACTCCTCAAGCCCGAGAACTTGACGATGCCGCGCCTGCCGACATTCGTCTCGCGGTGAAGATCCAGGACCCCGGGGGCGATTTACCTGTCCTTGAAGTATGTATGCGATCGATTACATTGCGGAAATGTATGCGATAGGTTACATTGCGCCAATGTGTGCGGTCGATTACAGTGTCAGAACGCAAGCGAAAAATTCACCGGGTCAGATCCGTGCTCATCCGACGCCCGAGCGATCTCGGCGCCATCTTGCGCGACGCACGCCAGCAGCGCGGGCTGAACCAGAAGGAACTGGCGGATCGCCTCGGCGTTGCACGACGCTGGGTGAACCAGTTCGAAGGCGGCAAGCCGACTGCGCGGCTCGACATCGTGCTGCGTGCGCTGGCCGAACTCGAGATCACGCTCGAGGCGTCCACTGACGCCAGCAACACCGACGACGCTGAGTCCGGCCGCCGGCCCGTACCATCGCAGCACCCGATCGACATCGACGAGATCGCCGACGCGGGTCTCTCGCCCGCCCGCTCGACTTCGCGCCCCACAACCAGTCGACGGCGCCGATGAGCAGGGAACTCCGCGTCCTCATCGATGGCATCGAAATCGGCAGCGTGGATCAGGACGCGCGCGGCCGGTTTCGCTTTGTCTACGATGACGATTACCGCGGCTCGAAATCCGCCATTCCGCTGTCGCTCTCGATGCCACTCGCCGTCGCCGAGCACGACGACAAAGCCATTCGCCCCTTCATGTGGGGCCTGCTTCCGGAAAACGACGACACGCTCGGCAACTGGGGGCGCCGATTCGGTGTCAGCCCGCGCAATCCGTTCGCGCTGCTCGGCGCGGTCGGCGAGGATCTGCAAGGTGCCGTACAGATGGTGCCGGTCGACAAAATCGACGACCTGAAGAAGCGCGAAGGGATCACAGCGCTTTCGAGCGAGACACTCGCCGAGCGATTTCGAGACTTGGTCCGCGACCCTGGCGCTACGGAATTCGCCAGGGGCGGCGGGCAGTTCAGCCTCGCCGGCGCGCAACGCAAGAAGGCGCTCTACCTCGTCAATGGAAAATGGTACGAGCCGCGCGGTCGAACGCCGACCACCCACATCCTGAAGCCGCCGATCGCCGGGCTCGCCGGGCAGGTCGAGAACGAGATGTTCTGCGTCCGCCTCGCGCCGATGCTCGATATGCCGGCACCGCGCTGCTGGACCGAGACGTTCGGCGAGATCCCCGTCGTGGTGATCGAGCGCTACGACCGTCGCCGCATCAAGGGGGGCAAGGCCATCGCGCTCGATGCCTCGGGCGGCGAGGTTCGCCGCGTGCACCAGGAGGACAGCTGCCAGGCACTCGCGGTCGATCCGCGCAACAAGTATCAGCGCGACGGCGGCCCGGGCATGAAGGCCGTGATGGAGTTGCTGTCAGGTTCCGGCAAGCCGAGCGAGGATCGCAACCGCTTTATGCGGGCTGTGGCGTTCAACTTCGTCATTCGCGGCACGGACGCCCACGCCAAGAATTATGGGCTGCTGCTGGGCCCCGGCGGACGCTACCGGCTCGCACCCCTCTACGACATCGCGAGCTGGCTGCCCTACTCGCAGAACCCGCGCGACGACCGGCTGGCGATGTCGGTCGATCGCATCTATCACGTCGACCGCATCCAGCCCCGTCACTGGGCGGACGAGGCACGCAAGTGCGGCTACAGCCCGGATCGCGCCTTGGCCCAGATACGCGATCTCGTCGCTCGGCTTCCCGACGCCGCGGCCGAACTTCGCGAGGTTTGCCGGACGGAGGGTGTCGCAAGCGACGAACTCGATGGCCTCGTGCGCCTGCTCGTGGCGCGCTGCGCCACACTTGCCGGCACTTATGGATCAGAGCAGATGGCCGTCGCGCAGAGAAGCCTGCCCAGCTTCTAGCAGAATGATCCGTCACCACCCTTCCGGCGGCTGCCACGCCGCGTCCTCGTCGAGCGGATAGCTCGGCCGTGGCAGACGAGACCACTGCCGCCGCTCGAGCACGGGCGCGGTGAGCCCCTCGGTGTCGACCTCGATCACCTGCTCAGGGGGAAACCACGGCGTGAAGCCGGCCCGGAAATGCCCGCGCGATTTCACCACCACCGTGTGCGCCTTGGCGATGTCGAGGCCGAACATCTCGAAGAACACCGGGTCTGCCGTCTGCATGCGGTCCGAGATCACGACCACGGTGACGCCGCCGATCCTGAGCGCCGCGGATGGCCCGAGCCGGAGCCGCCGCCCCTGCGCGTAGCCGAGCCGGCCGACGACGTTGCCGTCGTGCAGACCGACGACCTCGGCTTCCATCTCGAACGGCACGTCGCATGGCAGGCCCGGATGGCGATTGAACATGGCCTGGAAGCGACCGCCGACGCCGACGCGGTGCGCATCGGCGGCGAGCGGCGGATCGTAGAACGAGCCGACGAGAACGTCCTCGGCCCCCGACCAGACGAGCGCCGAGAGCAACTCCGTGGTGCGTCCCGTGCCGCCTCCGCCCGGGTTGTCGCCCGAGTCCGAGAAGATCACCGGCTTGCGGTCGCGGTCGCGAGCGACGGAAACGGCATCCGCCAGCGGCATCAGTGACTTCCTGAAGCGCGGACGCATCGCCCAGCCGGCCTCGGCGATCTCGCGCGCGAGCATGCGGGCGCGGGCCACGTCGCGTCGCGCCGTGACGACGATAGCGACCCCGTTCTTGTCGCTGTCGGAAAAGACGAAACCGCCGAAGATCGAGGTATTGAGAATGTCACCGGCGAGTTCTGCGCGCCGCCTCACACCGAGGTCGATCATGTCGCCGTAGGGGCCGCCAGCGGTGAGCAGCGCGATCGAGGCCGGCGTCAGCGGCAGGCGGATGAAGGCGGATTTCGGATCGGCGCGGCCCGCGAGCATCAGCCTGAGCGAAAGCGCCGCCTCCTCGCCGCGCTCGATCATGTCGACGTGCGGATTGGTGCGGTAGCCGACGATCAGGTCGACGCTCTCGACCATGCGCTCGGAGATGTTACCGTGCAGGTCGAGCGTCGTGATGACGCGCGCCCCGGGCCCGGCGACCTCGCGTGCGAGCGCCATGATCTCGCCGTCGGGATCGTCGCGGTCGGTGGCGATCATGCCTCCATGGTTGGCGATGTAGACGGCGTCCAGCGGCCCACCGTCGGCGATAGCGCGGGTGAGGCCTTCGCGGTACTGGGCCAGGATGCGGTCCATCAGCCGGCCGTCGATCGGACCCCAGGGGTGGCAGCCGGTGATCATGACAGGCACCGGCGTCCACGGTCCCGTCGCGTCCATCGCCTTCACGAAGGCCGCTGCCTCGCCGACGATGAACGGGTGGGGATCGCGCGCCGCGGCGAGGATCGCGTCGCCCTCCAGCCAGTAGTAATCGCGGAAATCCTGCTCCGCGGCGACCGGCGCCTGCCGGTTGCTCTCGAGCCAGACACCGATGATGGCGACGCGTGGTGCGGTCATGATGTGTGTGTCCTGTCGGGTGCTCTCGCAGCCGCGCGCGCGGCCCGTCGCGGAGCGACCTTGGCCGCCAGCCAATTGCGGAATTCCCGCGTACGGAGGTCCGCGTCGAGCACGTCCGCGCCGATGCCGTAGCGCCAGGCGAGGTCGCGGCGCGAGGGGTCGTGGCCGAGCGCCGCGAAATCGCTGGTGAGGACCGCGACGTCGCCTTCGTCGCGCGCGAGGCCTTCCGCCACCAGCCGCTGCGGCCGGCCGGCCATCAGGAATGCGACATGGGCGAGATCGAACTCGGGATGGTACTGCACGCCCCAGAAGCTCATGCCGTCGCGGTCGACGGCCATCGCCTGCACGCGGCTCATGGTGTTGGAGGCGAGTAGCACGGCGTCGGCCGGCATCCGCTCCACCTCATCGTGATGCACGGTCACGGCATCGAACGATGGTCCCTTGTCGCGGTAGAGCAGGTGCCTGCGGCCCTCCTCGCTCAGCGTGATGGCGCGGCCGATGCCGATCTCGTAGCCGCGCGGATTGAGCCGCACCGTGCCGCCGAGCGCCGCCGCTGCCACCTGCATGCCCCAGCACGAGCCCCACACCGGCACGCCGCTCTCGAAGGCGTCGCGCGCGAAAGAGATCTGGCGCGCGACTCGCGGCTCGTCCGTCTCATAGGCCGACAGCGGCGAGCCGGTGATAGCGATGCCGTCGAAATCGTCGAGGATTACGCCCTGCGGCAGCCGCTCGCCTTCGGCGACCGACAGCGTGGTACAGTCGAGGTCCGACGCGTGGCGGGCGAGTACCTCGGGAAAGATGTCATCGGCCGACGTGCGCCCACCCCGCTCCCTCGTGCGAGCGACACTCTCGGCCGGATAGCCGTCGGCGATGAGGATGCGGGTCATGGTCGGCCTCCGCTAGGGACGCGAAGGAGATAGCGGAAGTCGAACGCGAGGGACAGGGTGTGCGCGCCGACGTCGTGCAACCAGCTACAAGGTCAGGCTGCTGCTGCCGACACTGCTCACCGGCGCCCGAGCCTGTCGCGCTCACCTCTCGCCGCGAGATCGTCCGCGAGCCCCATTGGCGCCGGAGCGAAGAGGCGCGGATCCATCGTCCGGCAGGCGTCCGAAATCTTCGGCCGGAACGCCATGTGGGCGATGATGTCGCGGGCAACGTCGATGCCGGGTGCCACCTCGACCAGCTCGAGCCCGCCGTCCGCAGCGCGGAACACGGCGCGCTCTGTCACGAATATCGCCGTCCGGCCTTCCCTGGCGGCGAACGGCGCGCTGTAGCAGACCTGCTCGATGCGCTCGACGAACTTGCGGTGGCGGCCCTCCTGCTTGATGGCAAGCCTGCCGCCGTCCGTCGCGAGTTCCAAGCCCCCCGACGTGAACGTGCCAGAGAAGACGACGTGTTTCGCGTTCTGCGAGATGTTCACGAAACCTCCGATGCCGACAATCTTGTCGCCGAACCGGGAGATGTTGACGCTGCCGGTCGGGTCGACCTCGGCGAACGAGAGAAACGCCATGTCGAGCCCGCCGCCATCGTAGAAATCGAACTGGTAGGGCTGATCGACGATCGCGTCGTAGTTCTGCGAGGCGCCGGAATCGACGCCGGTCAGCGGCGCGCCGCCGATGAACCCCTGCTCGTTGGTCAGCACGATGCGGTCTAGAATGTTCTCTTCCGTCGCCACTGCGGAGATACCGGTCGAGATGCCGGCACCGAGATTGCAGATGGCGCCCGGCACGATCTCCATCGCGGCTCGGCGGGCCACGATCTTGCGCGGGCCGAAGGGAAGGGTCTTGAGCCCATCGAGAGGAATGCGCAATTCCCCCGCATATGCCGGGCTGTAGTCGGTCGCGTAGGTCTGACGCTGCTCCGGATCGACGACGACAAAGTCCACGAGGATGCCGGGGATCTTCACCGACTTCGGCGGAATGGTGCCACGTTTGGCCATCCGCTTCACCTGCACGATCACGATGCCGCCGTTGCGCCGCGTCGCCTGGGCGGTCGACAGCATCTCGCCGAAGATCGCCTCGTGCTCCATGCTGACGTTGCCGTCCTCATCCGCCGTCGAACCGCGCAGCACCGCGACGTCTATCGGGAACGGCTTGTAGCGGAGATATTCCTCGCCATCGATCATCATCAGCTCGACCACGTCATCCTTCGCAGTCTTGCTCTGGCGCGCGCCACCGTGGCGTGGATCGACGAACGTGTGCAGGCCGGTGCGGGTGATATGACCCGGCCGCCCTGCAGCCATATCGCGCATCATCATGGACAGCACGCCTTGCGGCAGCGTGTAGGACTCGATCTTGTCGCTGGCCGCCAGCGGAATCATGACGGGCGAATCGATGAGCGCGCTGGTGATGGAGCGCTTGAGCATGCCGTCGTGACAGAACCGGGCCGCACCCTTGCTGACTCGATCGCCCACGCCGACGACATGGATCAGCGTCAGATCGCGCGGATGCCGGCTCGTCAGGAAGCGTGCCTCGATCGCCTCGATGACTTTCTCGGGCACGGCGTGGCCGCCGCCCGATCCACTAACCAGCACATGCGCGCCGTCCGCAACGAGTTTCGCCGCGTCCTCGGCAGAAACGACTTTCATGAGCGTGACCCGTATGGTGGCAGAGTTGCGCGCGGCCGCGAACCGGCGATGATTGACCAGCGCGGAGTTCGCATGTAACCGTTTACATACGGAGCCGGTCATTGCACTGTCAAGGCAGCGTCGGACGCTTCGGTGCGGGACCAGCCTCGGTGGCCCTGCGAGACACTTGAGCACGGACATCTGGGCGGTGACGCCCGCAAGAGGGCTCTGAGAGGTCATGGCGGACGACGTGTCGGCGAGGGAAGGCAGAGTGCGCGGCGGCGATGCCATCGCATCTGCGGCACCCCGTCCGGCGGCGCGCTCTCGGCCGATGCGCAACGTGCTGCTCCTCGGATGGAACCTGCTGCCGATCCTGACCTTCATCGGCATCGTCGCCGGCTGGTGGTTCGCGGTCGACTACTTCAAGATCCCGGCCTATCTGCTGCCGGGGCCTGGGCCCACCTTCGCCCGCATCGTCAATGACCTGCCGCTACTCTGGAAGCACTCCCAGATCACCATGCTGGAGATCGTGCTCGGATTTGCTCTGACCATCGTCACGGCGATCCCGCTCGGTCTTCTGATCGCGCTCTCGCCGCTCGCCCAGCAGGTTCTCTATCCGCCGCTCATGCTCCTGCAGCTGGTACCGAAAATCGCCGTCGCCCCCCTGTTCCTGGTGTGGCTGGGCTTCGGTATCGAGTCGAAAGTGCTGCTGACGATGCTCATGACCTTCTTCCCGCTGCTGATCGCCGCCATCAGCGGGTTTCAAATTCTCGACGCCCGCCTCCTCTATCTGACGCAGTCGATGGGCGCGTCGACCTGGCAGACGTTCCGCTATCTGCGCTTTCCGGCGGCGCTGCCGGTGATTTTCGCCGGAATCAAGACGTCAGCGACGATCGCAGCCACCGCGGCGATCGTCGCTGAATTCGTGGGCTCCAACGATGGCCTCGGCTACCTGCTGCTACGCGGCACCAGCACGATGGACATCGAGCTGACCTTCGCCGTGCTCGTCGCGCTGACCGTCATCGGCATCGCCATCAACTACGCGGTCGAATTCGCCGAGTGGGCGATGACGCCATGGCAACGCATCACGAGAAGCTAGGCGATAGAAACCCGGCTCCCGGGGGCAGGGCCTCGGCGCCGGGCACCAACTAACATCCCTGATGGAGTGGAAACGCCATGCGTTATTTTACCGGTTTTGCGGCGGGGTTGGCTGTGGCTCTCTCCGCCGTGCTGGCCGCCGGGACCGCCTCGGCCCAGACCAAACTCACCTTCCAGCTCAACTGGGTCGCCGGCGGCGCCAACGCTGGTTTCGCCGCTGCAGTCGGCGAGGGCTACTACAAGGCTGCCGGACTCGATGTGACCATCGTGCAGGGCAACGGTTCCGGCAATACTTCGCAGATGGTGGCCGCCGGCCGCGCTCTGGTCGCCTATGCCGACGCGGTCGCGGTCAGCCAGTTGATCGCGAAGGGCGCGCCGATGACCATCGTATCGACGATCTATCAATCCAATCCCAACCAGGTCATGGCGCTGAAGAAGACCGGCGTGAAATCGGTGAAGGACCTGGTTGGCAAGAAGGTCGCGGTACCTGCCGGCTCATCGCAGACGACGATGCTGCCACTGTTCCTCAAGGCCAATGCCCTGAAGGAATCCGATATGACGCTGCTCAACATGCCGCCGACGGCACTGGTGCCGGCGTTGCTGCAGGGGCAGGTCGACGCGATCCTCGGATCGATGGACGCCTACCAGATCCAGGTCGAGGCACAGGGCGCGACCACCGACAACTACCGGTTCGCCGATTATGGCGTGCCGACCGTCAGCACCTCGATCTTCGCGGCGAACAGCTTCATCAAAGAGAACCCGGGGATTCTGAAGAAGTTCATCGAGGCGAGCCTCAAGGGCTGGAGCTTCGCTCTCGATAATCCGAAGAAGACGATCGAGCACCTCAAATCCGTGTTCCCCGAGATCAACGTCAAGATCGCCACCGCCGAGCTCGCCGCCATCACGCCACTATTCTGCGCCGGTGGTGCGAAGTTCATCGGCAAAGCGGAAGATGCCCACTGGACGCGGACGCAGCAGTTGCTGTCCGAAGTCGGCCTGCTGCCCAAGGGTAACGATCCCAAGAAATACTACTCGAATGCGTATCTGCCGGCCGAAAGCGCGATGCGCGCCTGCAAGAAGTAATCCGGAGAACGAGCACGAGGTCGCCCCCTTGGGCGGCCTCGCCCCTATGAGCAGACAGGGATTCCATGACCAGCGCCCCGCGCCTCGGCTATCGCTACGAGGATCTTCACGTCGGACTGCAGTTCCGCAGTCCAGGCCGAACCATCACCGAGGCCGACGTCGTCAACTTCGCCGGCATGACGGGTGATTACTCGGAATTGCACACCAGTGAGGTCTATGGCCGCGCCAGCCAGTTCGGTCGGCGCGTGGCTCACGGCATGCTCGGCCTCGCATTCGCTCACGGCCTGATGTGGCCGCGCACAGGAGAGCTGCGCGAGACGGCCATCGCCTTCCTCGGGATCACCGACTGGAAGTTTGTCGGACCGATCTTCATAGGCGACACCATCTTCGTGAACTACCAGCTCGTCGAACTGCGCGACAGCAAGTCCCGTCCGACGCAGGCCATCGCCCACTTCGAGGTGGAACTCGTAAATCAGGATGGCACGGTGCTGCAGAAAGGGCGCAAGGCACTGCTCGTTTCGAAGGTTCCTCTCGACGCCGTCGCGGCGTCAACGGCAAAGCGCTGAGCTGGGCCGGTCATGGACATGGCATCAGCCGCGACCAGGCCCTCCGGCGTCCCGATAGTCATCGACAAAGTCGGCAAGACATTCGGCGAGGACAGCGACACACCGTTCCTCGCTTTGCGACCAATCGACGTGTCGATCGCTGCGGGAGAGTTCGTTTCCGTCGTCGGGGCCTCCGGCTGCGGCAAGAGCACGCTGATGCTGATGGTCGCCGGCCTGCTGAAGTCGTCGAGCGGCTTGATCCGGGTCGGTGGCGCCGAGGTCCGGCAGCCGATCACCGACGTCGGCATCGCCTTTCAGGACCACCTGCTGCTCGATTTCCGCACCGCGTTCGAAAACGTGATGCTGCACGCCGACATCCGCGGCCTGCCGCGGGCGGCGATCGCGCGGCGAGCCAGGGAGCTGTTCGCACAGCTGCGTCTCGAGCACGCGATGGAGAAGTATCCCGTTCAGCTTTCCGGGGGCATGCGCCAGCGCGTCTCGCTGATCCGCACGCTGGTGCACGACCCCTCCGTCATCCTCATGGACGAGCCGTTCGGGGCACTTGATGCGCTGACGCGGCTGCAGGTCCGTTCGGACCTCGAGCAACTCTGGCTCAGCCGGCGGCCGACGGTGCTATTCATCACGCACAGCGTCGAGGAAGCCGTCGGGCTTTCGGATCGTGTGCTCGTGATGAGCCCGAGCCCCGGTCAGGTGATCGAGGAAATCAAAGTTGACCTGCCGCGCCCTCGCCCGCTGGTGCTCGGCGATGCTCCGGAATTCGGGGGCTACGTCGATCGCATCCATCGCCAGTTCGAGAAGCTCGGCATCCTGCACGGAGCAGCGCCGGCCGGCAGCGGAAACAGCTGAGGCGGGGATGGGAGTATCCGATGGCAATCCAGTCCGACGTGAGCGCCGGCACAGGCCAGCCAGCAGAGTTGGTGCAGGTCGCTCGGGCAGGCGCGATCGCCGAGATCGCACTCAATGCGGGCCCGCTCAATCTCGTCACGCGGCCATTGCTGCGCGATCTGAATGCTGCCGCGACGCGCCTTGCGGCCGAGCCGACGGTGCGTTGCGTGATTCTGCACGGCGGCACCGCCCGGGCCTTCTGCGCCGGCAGTGACATCAAGGAATTCGCGCACCTTCGAGAGGACGCCAGTGAGCAGAAGATCCTGTTCGAGGACATGGTGCTGCGCAACCTCGCGCGTCTTCCCATGCCGACGATCGCCGCCATCGACGGGCCAGCGCTCGGCGGCGGACTGGAGCTTGCTCTGGCATGCGACCTGCGCGTGGTTCGCGCCGGGGTCACGCTCGGACTCACGGAGAGCCGTCTCGGCGGCCTCGCGGGCAGCGGCTCGGTCCGTCTCGCACGGCTGATCGGGCCGGGTCGCGCCAAGGAGCTCCTGTTCACTGGCGAAGCGATCTCGGCCGAGCAGGCGCTCGATTGGGGTATCGTCAATCGCGTCTCCGCCGATCGCACCGCACTCGATGTTGCGAGGGGCCTGGCCGCGGTGATCGCTGAGCGCGGCCCGTTGTCGAATCGACTTGCGAAGTCGCTGGTCGATGCGGCGCTCGATGAACCGCTCGACGCCGCGCTGACACGATCGACGGTGGCTCAACAGGCGATCTTCGAGTCGGAAGACCTGCGTGAGGGTATGCACGCGTTCTTTGGCAAGCGGCCACCGCGGTTCAAAGACGGATGATCGCGTGCTGAGAGTCCCCGCAACGCTGGTGTCAGCCTGCGTGGGCAAAGAAGTCGAGCACGGCGCCGACCTGGCCTTCGACCATGTCACCACCGGCGACTGTCCTGGCGCCGCAGGACTTTGCCAGAGCGAGCAGTGGCGTATCGCTCTTGCGGGGAACGATGTCGACGACGGTCATTCCGGCCGGTATCCGATCCGCCTCGATAGGCGTGACGTCGCCGTCGGCGAGCCCGACCAGGGTGGCATTGATCAGAATGTCGATCCGATCGAGCGGAGCCGGCTCTGCAGCGACGCGGCAGGCGGAGTATGCCGACGAGACCGAGAGCGCCAGTGATCCGGCACGCTCCGGCAGGATATCCGTCACGTAGAGACCAGCCACGCCCGCATCGGCGAGTGCGAACGCGATCGCGCTGCCGGCGCCGCCAGCCCCGATCAGCCACACGCGCGCACCCGCGATCTGGCGTCCGGACGCGGCAATTGCCCGGACGCACCCGATCCCGTCGAACATGTCGGCCAGCCAGCGTCCATCAGCCTCGCGCCGCATGGCGTTCGTCGCGCCGACCTGTTGGGACCGAATTCCGATGGAGTCGGCAAACCGCAGCGCATTCTGCTTGTAGGGATAGGTGACGATGATGCCATCGACGTTGGAGGTCCGCATGAGACCGCCGATCGCAGCCTCGAACTCGGGCGGCTTCGCGTGCCATGGAACGAGCACGGCATTTCGACCTGCTTCGGCAAGTCGTGAGTTGTAGATCACCGGCGACCGCGCCTGCGCGATCGGGTCTCCGATGATTGCGTAGATGCGCGTTGCGCCATCGATCCGGGACAATGGAACCTCCGCGCGTACCGATGTCCGTGTAAGCGGTTACATGGCACTCGCGCCGCAGCGGATGTCAAGTGTGCTGCAGCCGTCCGCGCGGCGGACGCTCGGCCTTGGATGGTGGCGGTCCCGACGAGGCACGGATGAGCAACTCTGGATGGTGCTCCAAAGTGACATCGACTTTCAATCCCTCGACCTCGGCAACGACGTACCGGGCGGCATTACGCCCGACCTCCTCGCTGGGCACCCGAAGCGCCGTGATGGGCACGGCGAGGTGCGACATGATTTCGATGTCGTCATAGCTGACAATAGATACCTCCTCCGGCACAGCGACGCCGAGCGCCTCGCACTCGATCTGCGCGCCGACGGCGAGATGAGCATTGCCGCAGATGATCGCTGTCGGGCGCGGGTTCGCGGCAAGTACGCGTCGCAGGAGCGCGCGCCCCTCTTCTATGGTCCAGCGCCCGATGGCCATGTGCTGGGGGCGGACGGCGAGGCCATGCGCGGCGAGCGCATCTTGAATGCCCTTGAGGCGCGCCGCAGCGCGATCATTGTTCTCGGTCGATTGAGCAATTACGGCGATCCGTCGATGGCCGAGTTCATGAAGGTAGTCGGTCAGAACGATCATTGCCTTGCGATTGTCCGGACCGATGCAGACTCCTCCGCCCAGTCCGTCATGGACGAAGCTGAAGACATAGGGCACGCGCTGTTTGTCGAGGAAGCTCTGCAGATCGGCGTGATGCGCCCTCCCGACGAGAATCAGACCATCGACACCTCGTTCGACGAACGTCCTGACCTGCTCGAACTCCTGCCGTTGATCATACTCGGAGCAGGCCAGCAGTAGCGTATACCCGTGCTGCTGCAGTTCGTGCTGGATAGCATTCGTTGCGCGGGCGAAGTCTCCGACCGACAGGGTCGGGAACACCGCGCCGATCGCGCGCGACCTCCTGGTGGCCAGCGCCTTGGCCGCACCGTCCGGAACCCAGCCGAGCTTCTCGATCGCCGCCGCTATCCGTTCCCGCAACTGCTCGGAGACGAGCGTAGGCGTGTTGATGGCGCGCGATACCGTCGCGGTCGACACGCCTGCGAATTTGGCGACGTCGCGCAGGCCGACGCTGCCGCTGGCCGGTTCCTGTGTCCTGCGTCGAGATCCGCTCATGGGCGCCCGATCTGATTGATGCTCTGCGCAGTCTCCCACGCTCTGCGGAGGTTGCCAAAGACGTCCGTATCCCTGGCGACGCCGTAGGATGCTGATACCGGCTGGATAGCGCTACCCGGCGAGGGTGAATTGAAGCGAATAGATCCCTCGCACGATGCCGCTGACACCAGCGCTCTCACGCAGCCGCGCGTCGGAGAGTTTGCCTTCGCGCAACCGGACAAGACTGTCGCGATCCACGGCTTCCACCAGCAAGACCCACGCGACGACCTCGTCAGGTTGGCCGCGTAGTGCCTTCTCTGCCGTCGTGCCGCTGTCCGTCTCCGACTGCCCCTCCAGGAGGTGGACCGCGACGATGCCCGGCGCTACCGCGGCTTCGCTCACCAGAGGTGACGCCGACTGGATGAAGTCGCTTGGCTCCGCACGTGTCGACAAGCGGAGCGTCTCGATCCACCCGCCGTCACCGTCGCCGACGCTCGATGCGACCCGGCAGATCGTCCGTGAGGTATCCCTGAAATGCCGGACGACCTTGCGGGTCCATTCGGTTGGTGCGTTCAGGCGGGCCGTATAGGCGGCCGACGACAGGACGTCCGTGCTCTCGGTCTCGTAGAAATTGAAGTATTTCGGATGTCCGTCGGCCGCAACATAGCGGCGCCCGCGCAGAAATCCGGGAAGGCCGACACGCTCCGGAATGTGCTCGCGGACATGCCAGGCAACGAATTCGTCCTCGGCCTCGGGTGCTATCCCGTTCCAGATCGTCAACACGCCTTTGCCAAGCAGCGCCATCACATTCTCCCACAATGCCAGCCGGCTCGGTCAGACCCGGTAGAGCTGCATGCCACCTCCGACATCGAGATGGCCGCCGGTCATGTACGGCAAGTCGCCCCGCACGATCGCCGCGACCACGCCGGCGACATCGCCGGGCTCGCCCCACCGCGCCAGGGGCACACCGCCGCTGGCGATCAGGCCATCATACTTTGCAGTCGCGGCCGCTGTCATTTCCGTCCGAATGATGCCGGGACGGATCTCGAGAACGACGATGCCGAGCGCCGCGAGGCGCGCCGCGAACAACTTCGTCATCATCGCCACGCCGGCTTTGCTGATGCAGTAATCGGCCCTGTTTTCGCCGACGATCTCGGCGTTGGCAGAACCGATGTTGACGATCGTCGCACCCCGGCCGGATCCGTTCTGCTGCCAGTGACGCGCCAGCGCCTGCGTCAGGAAGAAGCCCGCCCGCAAGTTCACCGCGATGCAGCGGTCGAAACTTTCGGGCCTGAGGTCGAGCATGTCCCCCCGCAAGAGCGAACTCACGCCGGCATTGTTCACCAGATGCCGGATCGGACCGATACGCGCCTCGATAGTCTCCAACAACGGCGCATGACCGTCGATGTCGGCGACGTCACAAGTGAACCTGCCGTGCGGACCCCCTCCGGTTTCATCGAAGTCGCGATCGACACGGGCGACCGCTACGCCATCGGCCTCGAGTCGATCGGCGATCGCTCGTCCGATACCGCGCGCTGCACCCGTCACTACAGCCACTTCCATGTCCCGACCTCCGCTGAGGCATAGTCGCACGTGCGCTGGCGCGCGTCATGGGTGGGCGACGATACCAGCAGCATAGTGATGGTCCCGTCGGCGCTGCGGATCGGTCGCGTCGCCTACTCCAGCCCGAAGCTCGACTCGCGGGCTTTCAAGAGCGCGACCACCAGCGAGTTGACCGGCGTGGCGACCGAGACCTTCGCACCCTCCCGGGGGATCGCGCCGTTGATGTTGTCGACCTCAGCCTTGCGCCGCGCGATGTGGTCGAGGGCCATCGAGGGACGCGAGTTGGGGATCTTCTGACCGAAGGCGCGGACGTAGGCGACGGGGTCGTCGAAATCGAGCTTGATGCCCTTGGCACGAGCGACGTTGTAAGCCTCCAGCGCGCAGGCGGACGCGATCGACCAGCCGTGCGGATCATTCTGGATCTGGCCGACGCGCAGGCCGGTGAGCGCGCAGGGACCCGAATAGGTGCAATTGCAGATCAGCTTTTCCCAGACCATCTTGTGGATGTCGTCGAAGGTCAGCACCTTGAAGCCGCCCGAGCGCCACGTTTCGGCGACCTTCTCGAGCCGGTCGGTCATGCCGCCATCCATCTCGCCGAGACGCAGGAATTCCATGCCGTTGTGATGGGCATGGCCGGGGCCCTTCATAGAGGCGCCGAAGCCGCCGACGACCCCCATCATGATGCGCTTCGAGCCAACCACCTCGGCGACCTTGTCGGCTGAGCCTAGTCCATTCTGGATGGTGAGAATCGGCGCGTCGGCCTTGGCAATCTTCAAAGCGGCCTTCGCGGCTGCGGAAGCGCCATCGTCCTTGGTGGCGATGATGACGAGATCAGCATCCGTAACATCGGAGGCGTCAGTGGTGGCATTGAGCTTCACCGTGCGGTCACCCGACGCACCTTCGACACGCAGTCCCTTGGACTTGATCGCCGCGACGTGATCCGACCACGTATCGATTGCCCACACGTCGTGTTTTCCGTTGTCAGCGAGCAGCGCGGCGTAGACCGAGCCCATGGCGCCGACGCCGAGAATTGCGATTTTCATGTTGCCTCTCCTGTGCTTTCCGGTTGCAACCGCGGCGCGAACCGCGATCACCCGGGAGCGTTACTAGCAGCGATAAACCCTTAACCGGCACAACAATTTCTGCCCGCATTTCGAGAGCAGGGGTGCAACCAGCGGTGGGCTCGGCGAGCGCCCGGCCCGGTCGCACACGGATCGCAGCGGGACAGCAGGTCCGCGATCCGCACTGGTGAAACAATCAAGAGATGATCACATGTCGAAAATGCTCAGGACCACGCTCGTGGTCAACGTCCTCATGTGTGCCGTCACCCTCGCTATGGCGGTGCCGGCGTCCGCTGCCGGCGGCAGTTGCCTGCCCGGCATCCTCAAGCAGCGGCTTGCCGAGGTCGGCCGAAAATTCGGCCCGGTCCGCATCGTATCGGCACACCGGCCTGGCGCGCGCATCGCAGACAGTGGAAGGCCCAGCTATCATGCGAGCTGTCGGGCCGTCGACTTCGAGGTCAGCGGCAACAAGCGCGCGGCGATCGCCTGGCTGAAAGCCAACCACAACGGCGGCGTCGGCACCTACAGCTGCGGCATGCATCACGTCCATATCGACAACGGGCCGGGCGTGCGGTTCCACAAGTGCGTCGCGAGCAATGGCGCGTCGGTCCGTGGCTCACGTCATGTTGCACGGAGCACGGGCGCGCGCGCAGCAGGTGTGCCGCAGACACGTCACAGCCGGCAAGCCGCGTGGCGCTCGCATCATGATAGCCGGGGCAGCTCGATCCACGGCAGCTGACGGCGCCAGAGCTGCCGATCTAGGCGAGGGCGGCGACGATCGCCGCCCTCAACGCGTCGAGCCGCACCGGCTTCTCGAGGACGCTCACGCGGCTGGCTGGCAGCCGCGACGCGCTGGACAGGCCGCCAGCGAAGCCGGACATCACGATGGCCTTCAGCGTGGGCGACAACGCCAGCGCCCTCTCGACCATCGCGATGCCGTCGAGCACCGGCATCTGCACGTCGCTGATGACGAGATCGAAGGCGGCGGGATCCGCACCGAGGTGATCGAGCGCCTCCTGACCATCCTGAGCTGCCTGCACGGCGTGGCCGTCGGCCTCGAGCGCACGCTGCACGATGTCGCGGGCCGCGATGTCGTCATCGGCGATCAGGATGCGGGCCATCGTGGCATATCCCTCGAAACGAAGGCCGGCCCGTCACCTGTTGACGACGTGACCGACGAACGGGAGCTCCCGATAGCGATACGCGAGGTCCATGCCGTAGCCAACCACGAAAACGTCGGGGCATTCGAATGCGCGGTAGTCGGCGTCGACCGCGACCGCGCGTTTGCCGGCTTTATCGAGTAGCACGCAGGTCTGCACGCGCCCAGCGCCGCGCTCGCTCACGAGATCACGAGCGAACGCCAGGGTGCGACCGGATTCCAGGATGTCGTCGACGATCAGCACGTTGCGGCCGGCGACGTCGAGATCGAGGTCGCGCACGATCGACACCGAGCCTTTCGACGTCTTTTCGCGGCCGTAGCTGGCAAGCGAAAGAAAGTCGACTTCCGGCGCGAGACCGCTGGCGTGCATCGCACGGATCAGGTCGGCCGCGAACACGAACGAGCCCTTGAGTATGGCGACGACGAGCAGATCGTCGGCGCCGGCCGCCGCCACCTCACGCGCCAGCGCATTGATGCGGTGCTGGATCTCGGCGGCCGAGAACACAACCTCTATGCGTGGCGCATCATCGCCCCGCGCTGCGACCTGATCATTGCTCATGGACCCGTCTCGTTCACGACCGGCAGAAGGTGCCGACGCACCATGGTGGCGCCGGGCGCGATCCGGCGCAAGCACGACGGCCGTCGTGTCGCGTGCGCGGAGCGCCGCTGTCGAGGGTTGCCTCGAACCGCCCTCCGGCCTCAGGCATCGACACCCGGCTTCCGAACCTTGACCGGCCTGGCCGTGGCGCCAGCACCGAAAGCGCCGGCCGCGCCTGCGCCGCCATCACGCCGGCATTCCTTCGGCATCGGCAGGTCGACGTTGGCGCGCGCCATCAGAGCGACCAGCCGCAGGCAGCGTGCGGCGATCTGCTCGGAGGTGCGTACAACGGCCGGCACCATTGGCCGGTTGATCATGCGGCCGGCAAGTTGCGGCTTTTCCCTGGCGAAGGTCTCGAGCGCGGGTGGCGGCAGATCGGCGACCGCGATGTCGAGGCCGAGCACGTCCTCGGAGACGATCAGGTGGCCGAGATTTACGATCTCGCCGGGCTGAATCGTGAAGCTCGCCCAGCTCCTCTTCCAGCGCGCGCCGATGCCGAAAAGTGCGAAACCGGCCTGTCGGCCGAGCACGGTCTGCCGAACGACACGGCCGTGTCGCGCCCCGCAGGCCACCTGCAGCACGTGATAGGTGCCGGCGGCGAGTTCGGTCTGGGCGATGTCGTGCGGGTCGACGCGGGTCTTGCCGAACATGACAGCGGCGGCGCGCTCGTAGTCGCCATCGGCCGTCTTGCTGCCGAGCAGGACTGAACCAGTCTGGCAGCTGGCGCCGGGCATGCTCATGGTCATGATGGCGATGCCGGATTTCGACTTCGCCAGCGACTGCGTGGCGACCTCGTCGCTGACGCTGGTGGTCACCGCACAACCGCCGAGCGCGATGGCCAGCAGTGCCATGCCCCCGAGAACCCCCTGCCGCATCGTCCGACGTCCCCCTGTTCCTACGGGACGGTCATCGCACGAAGCCGAAGCCCACGGAAGCCCCTCGAGATCATCGGATGCCGGCGCCGGCTATGGCGAGGCTTTCAGGCCCACCACCGTTCCGCCACGGTGAACCGTCCGGCAGCATCCTCGATCACCTGGGCGGCCTGGAACAGCGTCGCCTCGTCGAACGGTCTGCCGATCAACTGCAGGCCCAGCGGCGTGCCTTGCTGCGAAAGTCCGGCGGGCACCGAGATGCCGGGCAGGCCTGCCATGTTGACGGTCACCGTGAAGATGTCCTCGAGATACATCGCCAGCGGATCGCCGGACTTCTCGCCGGTCGCGAAAGCGGGTGACGGCGTGGTCGGCGTCAGCACCACGTCGACCTTGTTCCAGGCCAGGTCGAAGTCGCGTTTGATGAGAGTGCGCACCTTCTGTGCCTTGAGGTAGTAGGCATCGTAATAACCGGCCGAGAGTACGTAGGTGCCGATCAGAATGCGCCGGCGCACCTCCTTGCCGAAACCTGCCGCGCGAGATCGCTCGTAGGTGTCGACCAGATCCTCGCCGGGCACGCGCAGGCCGTAGCGCACGCCGTCGTAGCGGGCGAGGTTCGAGGATGCCTCGGCCGGCGCGACGATGTAATAGGCCGGCAGCGCGTATTTCGTGTGCGGCAGCGAGATGTCGTGGATGGTGGCGCCGGCCGCCTTCAGCCAGTCGATGCCTTGCTGCCACAGCGTATCGACCTCAACCGCCATGCCGTCGACACGATACTCCTTCGGCACTCCGACGCGCAGGCCCTTGATGCCCTTGCGCAACACCGCCTCGTAGTCGGGCACGGCCATGTCGACCGAAGTCGTGTCCTTCTCGTCGTGGCTCGCCATATGGCGCAGCATGATCGCCGCGTCGCGCACCGTCTTGGCGATCGGGCCGGCCTGGTCGAGCGACGATGCGAAGGCGACGATGCCCCAGCGCGAACACCGGCCGTAGGTCGGCTTGATGCCGACCGTGCCGGTGAGTGCCGCCGGCTGGCGGATCGAGCCGCCGGTATCGGTCGCGGTGGCGGCCAGACAGAGGTCGGCCGAGACCGCTGCCGACGAGCCGCCCGACGATCCGCCCGGCACGAGCTTGTCGTTCGACAGTGCGCCCGACTTCGCCTTGCGCCGCCACGGGTTCACCACGCCGCCGTAATAGCTTGTCTCGTTCGACGAGCCCATGGCGAACTCGTCCATGTTGAGCTTGCCGAGCATCACCGCGCCGGCGTCCCAAAGGTTCTGCGTAACAGTCGATTCGTAACGCGGCTTGAAGCTGTCGAGCACGTGGCTCGCAGCCTGTGTGTGCACGCCCTTGGTGGCGAACAGGTCCTTGATACCGAGTGGCAGCCCCTCGAGCGGGCGGCCTTCACCCCTGGCGAGCCGATTGTCGGAAATCTGCGCCATGGCGAGCGCCTGTTCCTGCGTCACCACGATGTAGGTATTGAGCTTCGGATTGGCAGCCTCGATCGCCGCCACGAAAGCCTTCGTCAGCTCGGTCGCTGAAAATTCCTTCGCCCTGAGCCCGTCGCGGGCCTCCGCGAGGGTGAGGCGTGTGAGGTCGGTCATCGTATCGCTGCTCACTCCACCACCTTCGGCACGACGAAGAAACCGTCGTCGCTCATCGGTGCGTTGGCTGTCACGTCTGCGGCCTTGCCGCCGTCTGTGACGACGTCATCGCGCATCTTCATGGCGATGGGAACGACACGGGTCATCGGCTCGACGCCCGTAACGTCGACCTCGTTCAACTGCTCGACCCAGTCGAGGATACCGGAAAGCTCCTTTTCCAGGCCCTTGGCCTCGTCATCCGTGATGGCGAGCCGCGCAAGCCGCGCCACCCGCCTGACGGTCGCCTCGTCGACGTGCATGATGCCTCGTCCCAGTCGTTTGCGTCAGTTGCGATCGGCTGTCTATTACTCGCGGGGGGAGCGCGGTGCAACACGAGGCGCCGCACCGCACGACAAGGAGATCGCCGGATGATCGCACTAGAGCCGGCCGAGCAGCGTGTTGCAGATGCCGCAGCCGCACTCGGACTAACCATCACCATAGCGCGCATGGATCAGTCCACCCGCACCGCCGAAGAAGCCGCCGCTGCATGCGGGACCACTGTCGGCCAGATCGTCAAATCGCTGGTGTTCCGGGGTCAGGCGAGCGGCCGGCCGCTGTTGCTGCTTGTTTCCGGTGCCAACCGTGTCGACGAGGCTGCCGTGGCCGACCGCATCGGCGAGGCGATCGTGCGGCCCGACGCCCGTTTCGTGCGCGACGTGACCGGCTTTGCGATCGGCGGTGTGCCGCCGCTGGGTCACGCCCAGAAACTCACCACCTATCTGGACGAGGCGCTGCTGGCGTTCGACCGCGTGTTCGCGGCGGCCGGCACACCCCGCTCGATCTTCGCCGTCGCGCCTTCCGAGCTCGTCGAGGCGAGTGGAGCAACCGTGATTCCGGTTGGCTGAGACGGCCTGGCCGGGCGCAACGCGGGGCTGGGGCGGCTGTTGCCCCGAGCCTGCCTCGTCAGGTTTACCTCCCGGCCCCGTCTCCAGGCGACACGAGGCTCGAACCGATCAATTCCCGGTCACAACCTTCTTGTCCATGCCCGAGCCACGCAGCATCGCCGCGATGATGTTGGAATAATCGTCGGTCCAGGGCTTCAGGCCATTGGAAAGCGGCCGGCGCGCGCCCGGTACCAACATGCGCACAAGCTCCATCGTGTCCTTCGAACGCGAGATGAAGAACACCCGGCTCGCCGCTGCCGACATGCTCGGGCTCTCGACCACGTCGGTCGCGACCATGGCGTGCAGCCCCGGAAGTTCGCCGGCTGTCGCCGCGGCCACGGAGCCGAGGTCCATGTGCCGGTTGGAGATGTGCATGGCGAGCAAGCCATCCGGCGTCAGCTTGGAGACGTAGAGTTCGAGCGCCTCCCGCGTCAGCAGGTGGACCGGCACCGAGTCCGACGAGAAAGCATCGATCAGCAGATAGTCGAGGCCCTGCGGCGGCACCTTGGCGAGCGTCAGGCGGGCGTCGCCGAGCACGATCGGCATCGCGGGTGCGCAGGTTGCGAGAAAATCGAAGTGCTTGGGATCACGCGCGAGACGCACCACATGAGGGTCGATCTCGTAGAACGACCAGCTCTCACCCGGGCGCTGGTAGCACGCGAGAGCGCCGGAGCCGAGGCCGACGAGACCCGCTGTCATGGTTCGCCCCGCCACCACCGCCTGTGCGCGGCCGATCTCGATCGAGCGGGCCATCGGCCCGTCGGCGTAATAGTAGGTGATCGGCGTCGGCGCCGCGAGCGGCTTGCCGGACTCGTCAGCGAGTCGCTGGCCACCGTGCACCGTGGTGCCGTGCACCATCAGGCGGAACTGGTTGTCTGCGGTGGTGTTGACGCGGATAACGCCGAAGAACGAGCGCGTCGCCGTGTCGCTCGACAGCGACGTCGGCAGGACGGTTGCGACGAAGGCTAACGCCAGGGCCGCGGCCGCGAGGCGGGCCGGCGCGCGGCCGGCAGCGATCATCAGCCCCGCACCGACCATGAGCAGGACGAGCATCGCCCCGAGCGCGTAGTGCTGTGCGACGATGCCCGAGCGCCCGAGCACCAGGGCGACGAGACCGCCACCGACCAGGAGGGCCACGGTCTTTGCGGTCTCCCGCTGCTCGGCTTTCACCGTCAACGCCGCGCGAAGTCCCGGACGACAGAGCATGCCGGCGGCCAGCAGAAGTGGCCACTCGGCGATCGAAGAGAACACCTGCGGTGCCACGATCGCCGCGAACACGCCGCCGAGCACGCCGCCGAGCGACATCCACAGATAGAACTCGGTCAGGTGCTCGCCGGCCGGACGACGCTCGTAGAGTTCGCGGTGGGCGACCATGGTGGTGACAAGAAACGCCGCGAAGCCGACCAGTCCGGCGACGACGAGACCGGCCATCGCGCCAGTGCCGGCGATCACCATCGCGATGCCCGCCAGCGCCGGCTGGGCGGCGAGCATCACGGCGTGCGAGACGAGTGGCGGGTCGCGGAACACGAGGATGAACGTACCGAGGAAGGCGGCGAGCGGCACCACCCACAGGAACGGCGCCGAGGCGATATCCGTGGTGATGTAGCTGGTGAACGCGACGAGCAGACCCGACGGCACGAAGGCGAGGCCGATCCAGGCGAGCCGGTCGGCGAGCGCCGGGCGGGCGACCGACGCCACCGGTGCAGCGTCAGCGCCGATCACATCCGTCTTTGCACCCAGCCGAGAGGCGAGCATCAGCAGGCCCGAGGCGGTGATCAGAATCGAGAGCAGCACGAAACCCGTGGTCCAGACGCCCGCCTGCACCGAGAGGCCGAGCACAGGCTCGACCACGATCGGATAGCTCAAAAGTGCGATCAGCGAGCCGAGGTTCGAGGCTCCATACAGAAAGTACGGGTCCGAGGCGTGCGGGTGGCCGGTGCGGGCAAACCAGGCCTGCAGCAGCGGAGCATTGGCCGAAACCGCGAAGAAGGGCAGGCCGACCCCGACGGCGAGCACGCCGATCAACCACAGATATGCGTTGCCGGCGGGCGGTTCCCCGGCGGTCGCCGGCAACCCGAACGGCAGCGCGAGCAGGGCGATACTCAGCACAAGCAGATGCACCAGAACCGCGATGCGGGCGGGGACGAGGCGGATCAGCGCGTGCGCATAGCAGTAGCCGGCGAGCAGGGCGCCCTGAAAGAAGCACATCGATACCGCCCACACGGACGGCGAGCCGCCGAGCGTCGGCAGCACCATCTTGGCAAAGATCGGCTGCACGGAGAACAGCAGGAAGGCCGAGACGAAGATCGTCGCCGCGAACACCGCGAGCACGGCGGCGTCGCTTCGCGCAGCCACCAGCCGCTCGGCCAACCGCCGACGCAATACTTCCGACGTCATACCCTTGACCCCCGCCACGCAGAACACAGACTGAGTAGCGGAACGCTAGCTGGCAAAGGTTAGGATCGGCTGAAGCAGAAGCTAACGCCCGATGAGCGAGTGCGTCGCGATTGTCAACAAAGCGTTAGGCAAAACGCCTGCGCGCATCTCGGGGCACTCCACTACTTGAGCCGGTAGCCCGCATGGCAGCCGACGCACTGCGCCGTGACGTCGGCCAATGCCGCGAGCGCCGGCTTCAGATCACCGGTGACGCCGGCTTCCTGCGCGACGACGGCGAAGCGGCTCGCCGCGCGGTGCATGCCCGTGCCGGCATCCCGCATGCCCTGCGGCATGAATTTGCCGACCTCGTGCGCGCCGTGCGACCGCAGCGACGACATGCCGATGCGCTGCTCGGCGATCTTCGCGGCCTTGTCGGTCTCGCCCTTCGCCAGCGCCGCTTGGATCTCCTGCAGCGCGGCGAGATGGTCGCGCATGTTGGCCATCATGTGCATTGCCATCTTCGGCGGGATGGCGACGGCCTCGCGCGTGTCGGCGGGCATCCTGTGGCCATGCGCTGGACTATGCGGAGCGCCGTGTCCGCCATGGTCGTGATTTTGGGCCAGGGCCAGTCCGTCAGCCAAGCAGAGAGCGATCGCGACGACCACCAGTGTGTGTCGGACCATCCTATTCGTCACCTTCCGCCCCCTTGCGGCGATGCTTACGATCCTCTTCCTCGATGGCCGCGAGGTCGGCGTCGAAGACGATGCGTTCGGCGCCCGAGAGCGCGACAAAGCGCTTGCCGCGCGCCCGTCCGATCAGCGTCAGGCCGCTCTTGCGGGCGAGTTCCACACCCCAGGCGGTGAAGCCCGAGCGCGAGACGAGGATCGGGATGCGCATCTTCACGCACTTGATGACCATCTCGGAGGTCAGCCGACCGGTGGTGTAGAAGATTTTGTCGTCCGGCCCGATGCCGTGGCGGAACATGTAGCCGGCGATCTTGTCGATGGCGTTGTGGCGGCCCACGTCCTCCATGTAGACCAGCGGGCGGCCGCCCTTGCACAGCACGCAGCCATGGATGGCGCCCGCCTTCAGATAGAGGCTCGGCTCGGTGTTGATCTTGCGGGTGAGCTGGTAGAGATCGGACGTGCGCAGGCGGGCTTCGGCCGACAGCGTCACGCCCTCCAACTCGTCCATGATGTCACCGAACACGGTGCCCTGGGCGCAGCCCGACGTCTGCACCTTCTTCTTCAGCTTCTCCTCGTAGTTGGTCTCGCGCGCCGTGCGCACCACGACCGTGTCGATGTCGGCATCGTAGTCGATGGCGGTGATCACATCGTCTGCCCGCAGCATCCCCTGATTCAACAGGTAGCCGGTGGCGAGCAGGTCCGGGTGATCGCCGATGGTCATCATCGTCACGATCTCGCGGGCGTTGAGGAACAGCGTGAGCGGCCGCTCGGTGACGACCGAGATGGTGACCGGCCGGCCCTCGTGATCGATGCCAGCGACCTCGGCGGATAGCCGCGGGTCTTCCGGCGCCGGGCGGACGGTGAATTCATGCAGATCCATGGCCATCGCGTTCGCCTTGTTGCTGTGTCGGCGTTGAGCCGCTTGACGGCGCACTCTATACGAGCAGCGGGGGGCGAAAATCCACCCGGCGGAATATCACGATCAGAGGACCGCTGTGATGGCGACGACGACGCGCAGACGGCTGATCGCGCTTGCCGGCGGCGCGCTGGCGACATCGACGGCGGGCGTCGCCGCCCCGTCGGTGGCCAGGGCGCAGTCGATGGTCAAATGGCGTCTGCAGTCCAGCTTTCCAAAATCGCTCGAGATCGTCTGGAGCGGCGCCGAGGTGCTGGCACGAGAAGTCAAGGCGATGAGCGCCGGCCGCTTCGAGATCGCTCTGTACCCTGCCGTCGGCCACGACGAAAGTCCCGCGGCGATCGAAGCCGTCGCTGCAGGCAGGGTCGAGATGTGCCATACGCTCGCCGCCTTCAACATCGCGAAGGATCCGACATTCGCGCTGATCACCGCCATGCCGTTCGGCCTCGACGCGCGCCTCATCACAGCCTTCAACGACGAGCAGGGCGGAAAGGCCCTGATCAACGGCTTCCTCACCGGCCACGGCCTCGTGGCGCTACCGGGTGGCAACCTGGGAGCCGCCATGGGAGGCTGGTTCCACCGCGAGATCGCCATGCCCGAGGATCTCGCCGGCTTGAAAATCCGCTCGACCGGCCTCGCTGCCCGTGTGCTGAAAGCCCTCGGCGCCACACCCGTCACGCTGGCTCCAGTCGACATTCGTGGCGCGCTGGAGAGGCGCGAGATCGACGCCGCGCACTGGATGGGCCCGTTCGACGACGACGCCATGGGGCTCTGGCGTGCTGCCCGCAATTACTACTACCCAGGCTGGTGGTCGGGCGGCACTGCGCTTCATTTTCTGGTCAGTTCGTCGAGTCACGATGCGCTGCCTGCCGAGTTGAAAGCCATCCTCGCTGCCGCCGCGGCCGTCGCCGACCGCCACGTGCTCGCCCGCTACGACGCCATGAGCACGGTCGCGCTGCGGCGCCTGGCGGCCGGCGGCGCCGAACTCCGGTCGTTTCCCGAGCCGGTGCTCGATGCCGCGTTCAAGGCGGCAAGCGAAACGCTCGATGCCATCGCGGCGGGCAATGCTCCGTTCAAGGCTCTGCTGCAGGCCCTCAGGCGGGCACGCGCCGACGGCTACCTCTGGCATCAGGTCGCAGAGCATGCCTTCTCGACATATATGATGGTGCAGCAGCGCAAGGGGCGCCTCTGAGCGCCGTGCTGCTCGACATCGGACGTCGCGCCGGGGCGTGCGATTTTCCGACTTGTTGACTAAGGTTTTGTCCCGACATAGACCGTATCTCCGCAGGCCGCGTCGCCTGCTGACCGCCGAGAGGAAGCGATCGCTGATGTCCGTTGAGCAAGCCGACGTTCTAGCCGCCCTGAAGCGGGTCAAGGGGCCCGATCTCGAGGGCAACATCGTCGATCTCGGGCTCGTCTCCGAGGTTCTGGTGCGCGACGGCAAGGTCTACTTCTCGATCACGGTGGCGGCCGATCGGGCGGAAGAACTGGAGCCGCTTCGCCAGGCCGCGGAGAAGGTTGTTCGCGACGTAAAGGGCGTGACCGGCGTCACCGCGGTGCTCACCGCCGAGCGCCGCCCCGGCCCCGCGCAGCCGGCACGCCCCGGCCCGGCCCGCATCGACAGCCCACGGGTTGCCGCCGCCAGAAGCTCGGGTCACGCACATGATCACGGACCCGGCCGCGACCACAAGCCTCCCACCCCACCGCAATCGGCTCGGCAGGGCGGACCGGGTGGCGTCGGTGTACCCGGCGTGAAGCATCTCATTGCGATCGCCTCCGGCAAGGGCGGTGTCGGCAAATCGACGACCGCCGTCAACCTCGCCCTCGCCTTTCAGGCCAACGGGGTCAAGGCCGGCATCCTCGACGCCGACATTTACGGCCCCTCGCAGCCGCGCCTGCTCGGCCTCTCCGGCCGACCGAGCCTTGCGCACGGAAAAGTGCTGCGCCCGATGGAAGGCTTCGGCCTGAAGGCCATGTCGATGGGCTTCCTGATCGACGAGGCGACACCGATCATCTGGCGAGGTCCGATGGTGGTATCGGCACTGAACCAGATGTTGCGCGAGGTCGCCTGGGGCGATCTCGACGTCATCGTCATCGACATGCCGCCCGGCACGGGCGACGTGCAGCTCTCGATGGCGCAGCAGGCCCCGCTGTCCGGTGCGATCATCGTCTCGACGCCGCAGGATCTGGCCCTGCTCGATGCCCGCAAGGGGCTCAACATGTTTCGCAAGGTCGACGTGCCGGTGCTCGGCATCATCGAGAACATGAGCTATTTCATCTGCTCGAAGTGCGGCGAGCGCCACGAGATCTTCGGTCATGGCGGCGCGAAGCGCGAGGCCGAAAAGCTCGGCCTGCCGTTCCTCGGCGGCGTGCCCCTCGACATGGAGATCCGCGAGCGCTCGGACGCTGGCCAGCCGATCGTCGTCACACATCCCGACAGCCCGCATTCCGCGATCTACCGCGAGATCGCACGACGTGTCTGGCAGTCCATCGAGAAGGGCTCGGCCGAGCGCGTCGAGCCGCCGCATCTCGAGGTGAGCAAGGCAGGCGACAGCCTGCACGTCGCGTTCGATGACGGTCGCATCTACGACCTTCCGGCCGAGATGCTGCGCGTAATGAGCCCGTCGGCCGAAGTGCAGGGCCACAGCCCCGACCAGCGGGTCACCGTCGGCGGCAAACGCAACGTCAAGATCACCGAGCTGCGCCCGGTCGGCAACTACGCGGTGCGCATCGTCTTCGACGATCGGCACGACACCGGGCTGTACGCTTGGAGCTACCTGGACGACTTAGGGCGCGAGAAGAACGAGCGGTGGGCCGCCTATCTGGCAGAACTCGAGCAGAAGCGCATGAGCCGCGACCGCTGAGCATCAGCGCGTTCCTGACCAGACCGAAGTGACAGAGCCCGCCGCGTCAGTTGCGCGGCGGGCTCTGCTGGCTCCGGGGGAGACTCGGGGAGGGAAGACCGGAGCAAAATGCCTGAGTAACCACACTGGTCAAACGCGCTCGAAACGGTCAGCTCCTCGGTTCCTCGACGCGCGCGTCGGTACGCTGGCAATAGCGCATAGCGGCAGGCACCGCCTTCGCCAGCGCCTCGACCCTCGCCTGTCGTGCGTCGGCCTCGCGGAAACGCGCCTCCGAAAGCGTGGTTGTGGCGATGGTCAGACCGAGTGCGGCGATGGCCAGCGCCATCCCGTTGACGTCCGCCAGCCTGGCCGGACGCGGTAGGCGCAACGCGGCCCGGACATTTCCGGCGAACCCGCCGGCAAAGTGCATGCTCATGATTATCTCCCAGATTATCTCGGCGTGTCCGCGCACGCGGGCCGCTTCCGTGTTCGACGGGGTGCTGGCTGAGGGAGAAGCCCCGGCCGTCTGGACCGTCAGGTACTCCCGTTCGAGCCTGCGCTCAAATCGCAATTCGCGCGCGCGCTCTCACGAGCGCGTGAAGCGAACGGAGAACGGCGGAGGCGGTGGGTGTCCGGACGGTTGAACCGCCGCTCCGTTTCAGCTAGTTGGCAGCCAAGCGAAAGGCCGGCAGGCGCGCGGCAATACGAGACCCTCGACCCAAGGAGCAGGCGTTGGACAACGTTCTCATCATCGGCGCCGGAGCGGCGGGCTCGGTCGTCGCGCAGAAGTGCGCCATGAATCGCGACGTGTTCAAGACGATCCATCTCGCCTCCCGGCGGATCGTGAGCTGCGAGAAGGTGGCGAAGCTCTGCCGCACGCCGATCGAGATCCATCAGGTCGACGCCGACGTCGTCGCCGAGACCGTCGCGCTTCTGAAGAAGACCAAGCCCGACCTGGTCATCAACATGGCGCTGCCGTACCAGGATCTCGCCATCATGGACGCCTGCCTCGAAGCCGGGGTCCACTACATGGACACCGCCAACTACGAGCCGCGCGACGAAGCGAAGTTCACCTACAAGTGGCAGTGGCCATACCACGACAGGTTCAAGGCCAAGGGACTGATGGCGATCCTCGGCTGCGGCTTCGATCCGGGGCAATCGAACATCTATTGCGCCTATGCGCAGGAGTTCCTGTTCGACGAGATCGCGCAGATCGACATCGTCGACTGCAACGCCGGCGACCACGGCAAGGCGTTCGCCACGAATTTCAATCCGGAGATCAACCTGCGCGAAGTCACCCAGCGCGGCAAGTACTGGAAGAACGGCCAGTGGATCGAGATCGACCCGCTGTCGATCTCCTGCATGGTCGACTATCCCGAAGTCGGCCCGCGCAAGTCCTACCTCATCTACCACGAGGAGGAGGAGAGCCTCGTCAAGCACATCCGCGGCCTGAAGCAGATCCGGTTCTGGATGACTTTCGGCGACAATTACATCAAGCACCTCGAGGTGCTCCAGAACGTCGGCATGACGCGCATCGATCCCGTCATGTACAAGGGCCACCCAGTCATCCCGATGGAGTTCCTGAAGGAGCTGCTGCCGCCGCCGTCCTCGCTCGGCGAGAACTACACTGGCAAGACCTCGATCGGCTGCATCTTCGTCGGCAAGAAGGACGGCCGCGAGAAACGCGCCTTCATCTGGAACGTCTGCGATCACGCCGAGAGCTACAAGGAGACCAAGGCGCAGGCCGTCTCCTACACCACCGGCGTGCCTCCGGTCGTCGGCGCCATGATGCTGTTCCAGGGGCACTGGAAGGGTGACGGAGTCTTCAACGTCGAGCAGCTCCCGCCGAAGCCCTTCATGGACGAGATCGGCAAGCAGGGCTTGCCCTGGCACTGCAAGGAGATCACCGAAGCCGACCAGGCGGACTTGTTCAAGGTGAAGACGTGAGGCGCGAAGCGGATAGTCCTCCCGCCTGGTCAAGGAGAGGAGGACCTGATCTACTTTGGCCGGCGAATCGATATGCGTGAGGCTCCTGTCGAGCCTCAGCCTGTGCCCACTCTTGGAATTTCTGCCCCCAGCCTCACTCTGAGGCTACCGCGCTCATCGATCGCCGCAAGAGACAATAGCTTTTCGTGCAGTGTCGAAGCCATCGCTGCCTAAGTAACCTCGCTGCACTCGAGACTCGTGCCCCCATGCGCGTCGTCACCATCAACACCGGCCGCAACTGGGGTGACTACGTGCCACGCATCGCGCGACTGGCCGAGCGGATCGCGGAACTCGCGCCCGACGTCGTGCTCGCGCAGGAGGTGCTCGCCAGTGAGGACGGACGGCACGATACGGCGGACGTGCTCGCCGCTCGGCTCGGTTTCCACGTCGCGGCCGCGCCGGCCCGGCAGAAACCGCGCACGATCGCTGGCGTGCCTGTGATGTCGACCTCTGGACTTGCCGTGCTGTCGCGGTACCCGATCGCGGCCCACCGCGCCGAGGCGCTTCCCACCACCGACGCCGATGGCGGCCGTGTCATGCAGGTCGCCGAGATCGACGCGCCCGGCGGCCGGGCGAGACTGGTGAACCTGCATCTTTCCTTCCTCGATGATACCAAGGGCGACCGCCTGCGCGATGCGCAATGGGACCGCGTCGCCGCTCTGCTCGACGACATGGCGATGGCCACCCTGATCGCCGGAGATTTCAACGCAACGCCCGGCAGCGCACTGATGCGTCGCCTCCGCGCCGACACGCGGCTCGATTTCGGCCCTGGCGACCTCGCCCTGTCGCCCGCCACCTCGCTTGACGGATTTGGCACCGGCACCAACGGTCGTGTCATCGATCACGTGATCGCCGTCCGTCCGCACTTCGCGCTCACGCGCCGCGATGTCGCGCTGGCGGCGGTCGAGCCCGCCCTCGGCACCCCGCTGAGCGACCACGCCGCGGTCGTTGCCGAGGTCGCGCTCGCGTGACGACATCCACCGCGCCGCATCGCCGCGTGACTTTTGCAGTCGGATCGCTGACAAGCGGACCGCCTGCCTTGCGCACGAGTCCGGAGCCCGCACCGCCATGACCGCCCCGACGCCGCACACCCCCGCCGCCCGCGCTCCCGTCGAGCCGCCCGCCCTGCCCGAGGACATGTCCACCCCAGCCTACGTGCTCGACGTTGCCGCCTTGAAGCGCAACATGGCGGTCGCGGCGCGGGTGAAGCGAGAGGCGGGCATCAAGATGCTGCTCGCCACCAAGGCGTGGGCGATGCCGGCTGCGTTTCCGCTGATGCGCGATACGCTCGATGGAACGACCGCCTCCGGCGAGTACGAGGCGAGGCTTGGACGCGAGGAGTTCGGCAAGGAGGTGCACGTCTACGCGCCGGCCTATGCGCCGGGCGAGGTCGAGCGGCTCACCCGCATCGCCGACCACATCTACTTCAACTCACCGTCCCAGATCGCAAAGCATCTCGCCATCGCCAAGGCCGCCGGCCGCCACGTCGGCATCCGCGTCAACCCCGGTTACTCGAACGCCACGCTCGGCGGCACACTCTACGATCCCTGCGCGCCGGGCTCGCGGTTCGGCACCACGCGCGCCGAACTCGACACACTACCGTGGGACGAGATCGACATCCTGCATGCGCATGCCCTTTGCGAGAGCCTCGCCGACGGCTCCGTCGGCCTCATCGAGCACGTCGCGAAGACGCTGCCCGAGTACGTTCGCCGCGTGAAGGCGGTGAATTTCGGCGGCGGGCATTTCATGAACAAGCCTGGCTACGACGTCGGGAAGCTGATCGCGGCGCTGAAGGCCTTCAGGTCGGAGTTCGGCTGCGAGGTGATCCTCGAGCCGGGCGCAGGCCTCGTCGTCGACACCGGCTGGCTGGTCGCGACAGTGCTCGACATACACTGGAACGAGCAACCGATCGCCATCCTCGACACCTCCGCCTCGACCCACATGCCCGACGTGCTCGAGGTGCCCTATCGTCCCGACATCATCGGCGCCGGCGAAGCGGGCGCCAAGCCGCACACCTACAGCCTCGGCGGCAAGACCTGCATGACCGGTGACGTCATCGGCACCTACTCGTTCGACCAGCCGCTGAGGCCCGGCGACCGGCTGATCTTCACCGACATGATGCAGTATTCGTTCGTCAAGAACACGACCTTCAATGGCACGCCTCTGCCCGACATGGCGATGCTGGACGAGGACGGCGCCTATCGCGTTCTCAGGCGCTTCGGCTACGAGGCCTTCCGCGAGCGGCTGGGGTGATCCACCAGGGGCGATCTCGGCCGCCCGCCCCACCTCAATCGTCCAGGTGGCAGGCGTAGCGATGCCCCGCGTCTGCCTCCCTGAGAACCGGCGCTTCGCGCCGGCAGCGGTCGAAGACGAACGGACAGCGTGTGTGGAAGTGGCAGCCGTCGGGCGGGCGAGCCGGTGACGGCACGTCGCCCTCGAGCACGATGCGCTCTTTTCTGGCGCGCGGATCGGGAATCGGCGCGGCGGCAAGCAATGCACGCGTGTAGGGATGGCGCGGCGACCGGAACACCTTGGCCTTCGGCGCGATCTCGACGATGCGACCCAGGTACATCACGGCGACCCGATCGGCGACGTGCTCGACGACCCCGAGATCATGGCTGATGAAAAGGTAGGCTAGACCGAGTTCCGCCTTGAGATCCATCATCAGGTTCAGCACCTGCGCCTGCACCGACACGTCGAGGGCCGACACGGGCTCGTCGCACACGATCACGCGCGGATCGACGGTGAGCGCCCGCGCGATGCCGAGCCGCTGCCGCTGCCCGCCAGAGAACTCGAACGGATACTTCTGCATCGCCTCGCGCGGCAGTCCGACACGGCCGAAGATTTCTGCAACCCGCTCGGCACGCCCGGCCGCCGTCGTCCCGCCGAAGTTCTCGAGCGGTTCGGCGACGATCGCGCCCGCGCGCATGCGCGGATTGAGCGAGGCATAAGGGTCCTGGAACACGATCTGCATGCGCTGGCGCAGAGGGCGGACGGCATCGCGCGGCAACCGCGTGATGTCGCGCCCTTCGAGCCGGATGCTGCCCGTCGTCGGCTCGATGAGGCGCAGGATCAGGCGGCCCACCGTCGACTTGCCACAACCGCTCTCACCGACGATGCAAAGCGTCTCTCCGGACGCCATCGCGAACGATACGCCGTCGACGGCCCGCACGCGCGCGATCTCGCGCGCGAAAAGTCCGCGCGTGATCGGGAAATGCTTCGATAGATCCTCAACCTCGAGCACTGGTGCGGTCATGAGGCGAGCACCTCCGCCGTCCTGTGGCAGGCAGCGAGATGGCCGATCCCATCGCCGCTGGCGATCGCCGTCAGGGGCGGCACCTGCTCGCGGCAATCTGGCACCGCGTAACCGCAACGCGGCGCGAACGCGCAACCGGGAATGGGCGCGCGCAGTGTGGGTACCATGCCGGGGATCTCGGCCAGCCGACCGCCCGCCTTGCCGCGGGCGACAGATGCGATGAGGCCGCGCGTATAGGGATGCGCCGGCCGGTCGAACAGCTCGAACACGCCCGCCTCCTCGACCTTGCGGCCGGCATACATGACGACGACGCGCTGGCAGGTTTCGGCGACGACGCCGAGATCGTGCGTGATCAGGATCACCGCGGCGCCGGTATCAGCTTTCAGTTCCAGCATCAGCTTCAGAACCTGGGCCTGGATGGTCACGTCGAGCGCGGTGGTCGGCTCGTCGGCGATCAACAGCTTCGGGTCGCAGGCCAGCGCCATCGCGATCATCACCCGCTGGCGCATGCCGCCCGAGAACTGGTGGGGATGGTCGTCGAGCCGGCGGCGTGCATCAGGAATCCTGACGAGATCGAGCACCTCGAGTGCGCGGCGCCGCGCCGCCTCGTTGCCGACGCCACGATGGATGCGCACCGCCTCGGCGATCTGCTCGCCGATGGTCAGAACCGGATTGAGGCTGGTCATCGGTTCCTGGAATATCATCGCGATCCGATTGCCGCGGATGTCGCGCATCTCGCGCTCCGACAGCTTCAGCAGGTCGCGCCCCTCGAACAGCACGCGACCGCTGACGGTGCGGCCGATGCGCGGCGGCACCAGCCGCAGGATCGACAGCGCCGTGACCGACTTGCCGCAGCCGCTCTCGCCGACGATGCCGAGCGTCTCGCCCGGCGCGACGTCGAACGAGACGCCGTCGACGGCGCGAGTCACACCGTCCTCGTTGAAGAAGTGGGTCGCGAGACTTTCGACTTGCAGCAGCGGTTGTGCGCCGGTGTCCGTCATCGGGGCCCTCACATCCGCCGCGCGATGCGCGGGTCGAGCCGATCGCGCAACCCGTCGCCGACGAGGTTGACGGCAAGCACGACGAGTGCGAGCGCGACGCCCGGATAAAAGATGCACCACGGTGCGCGGCCGAGATAGATGCGGTCCGCCGCGATCATGTTGCCCCACGTCGGGATCTCGGGCGGCGTGCCGGCGCCGAGGAACGACAGCGCCGCCTCGATCAGGATGGCGGATGCCGCGATGTAGGTCGCCTGCACGATCAGCGGCGGGATCGTCGGCGGCAGGATGTGGCGCCACAGGATCTTGTGCCAGCGCGCGCCACCGGCGACCGCCGCCTCGACGTAGGGTTGTTCGCGCACCGACAGCACGACGGCCCGGACCAGACGCACGACGCGGGGAATCTCCGGGATCACGATCGCGGCGACCACCACGCCGACGCTCGCCCGGAACAGTGACACCATCGCGATCGCGAGCAGGATCGCAGGGATCGCCATCAGCCCGTCCATGAGCCGCATGACGACCGCCTCGACCCAGCGCACCGTGCCTGCGAGCAGGCCGACGACGAGACCGATGGTGATCGCCAGTGCGGCGACCGAGATGCCGACGACGAGCGAGATGCGTGCGCCGTGCACGGTGCGCGCGAAGACGTCGCGGCCGAGTTGGTCGGTGCCGAACCAGAACGTCGACGACGGCGGCTTCAGTCGTTGGACGGGCTTCATCGTCAGCGGATCGGGCGCGATCCAGGGTGCCAGCAGCGCGATGATCACCATCGCCGTCAGAATCGCGAGGCCCGCGACCATCGTCGGATTGCGCCTGACGAAGCGCCATGCGCCCGCGCGACGCAAGACCGGTTGCCCGGCGTCGGTGGCCATCGCTGCGGTTGCCTCGGCCATCAGTGCCGGATCCTCGGATCGAGCAAGGTGTAGGTGAGGTCGACGAGCAGATTGATGATCACGTAGATCCCCGAGAACAGCAGTATGACACCCTGGATGATCGGATAATCCCTCGTCTGGATCGCGTCGACGACAAGCCGCCCGATGCCGGGGATATTGAACACCGTCTCCGTGATGACGACACCGCCGATCAGCAGAGCGACGCCGATGCCGATGACCGTTACGATAGGTACCCCTGCATTCTTCAGTGCGTGCTTCATGAGGACCGGGCCGGTTGCGACGCCCTTGGCGTGTGCAGTACGGATGTAATCCTCGGCGAGCACGTCGAGCATGGCGGTGCGGGTGATGCGCGCGATCAGCGCGACGTAGGCGAGTCCCAGCGCTATCGACGGCAGCACGAGATGGCGAGCCCAGGTCAAGACGCCGTCACCGAGCGGCTGATAGCCCTGCACCGGCAGCCAGCGGAGCTGGATCGCGAACACATAGATCAGCACGTAGCCGACGACGAAAACCGGCACCGAGAAACTCGCGACCGACAGCGCCATCACTGCTCGATCGATCCAGGTGCCGACTTTCCATGCCGCCAGCACGCCGAACGAGATGGCGACGACGACGGCGAGTGAGAGTGTGGTGGCGGCGAGCGACAATGTCGGCTCCAACCGCTGCCCGATCAGCTTTGCGACCGGCTCGCCCGAGAAGATCGAGATTCCGAGATCGCCCACCAGCACTCGGCTCGCCCACCGCCAGAACTGGATCGCCAGCGGATCATCGAGACCGAGCCGCTTGCGCACCGCGTCGATCTGCGACGGTGAAGCGTTGTCACCGACGATGATGGCGACCGGATCGCCGGGCGCAAGGCGCAGCAGGAGGAAGATGATGACCGCCACGATCGCCATGACGAGCACGGTCGAGGCGAGGCGGCGGGCGATGAAGGCGAGCATCGGTGTTGGGCGTCCTCGACCGGCCGATGAAGTGGTTGCCCCGCCGCGCCGATGGCGGCAACGGCGGGGCGCGGCCCGGGCTCAGGCTTTCTTGACGTTCCAGAAGGCGACGTGCGCCGGGATGGGCACGAACCCCGAAAGATTCGAGCGATAGGCGACCGGCGGCGCCCACTGGCCGAGCACGGCCATGGGCACGTAGTTCCAGGCGTTCTCCTGCATGCGCCGGGCGATCGCCTTGCGATCATCGAGCGCTGCGGCTGCCGCCCACTCGTCCTTCATCTTCTCGTGCGCCTCGCTCTTCGGCCAGCCGAACCAACCCTTGTCGCCGTTGGCCGTATGGGCCAGGAAGCTGACGGGATTGTCGAAGCCCTCGCCCGAGCCCCAGGTGATGAAGATGTTCCAGCCACCCTCGCTCGGCGGCTTCTTCACCGCGCGCCGCGTGACGACAGCGCCCCAGTCCGACGCCTCGAGGCGCGCGTTGACGCCGGCCTCCTTCAACCACTGCGCGATGAGCAGGGCGGCGTTGTTCATGAACGAGATGTTGGTCGCCTGCAGCACGACGACAGGACGACCATCGTAGCCCGCTTTCTTGAACAGCTCCTTCGCCTTCGCGATGTTCTGGCCACCCTTGAACCAGTCCAGGTTGGCGTCATTGGTCATCTGGCCCTTGCAGCCGAACAGCGAACCGCAGGACTGGAAATACTTCGCATTGCCGATCGCAGCCTGCAGGATGTCCTCCTGCTTGATGAGGTGCAGCATCGCCTGGCGGGCGTGCACGTTGTCGAATGGGGGATGCAGGAAATTGAGCCGGCACATGCCGACGTTGCCGCTCTTGTTCAGGACCTCGAGCTTGATGTTGCGATCACCCTCGAGCTGGTCGATGAGATCCAGGGGTGGTGTCTCGTAGAAATCGATCTCGCCTGCTTTCACGGCTGCGAGTGCCGTCTGCTGGTCGGCGATATGCTCGATAACCACCCGATCGACGTGCGCGATCTTGCCGCCGGAGAAGCCCGAAGCGCCGCCGGCACGCGGCCTGTAATCCGGGTTGCGGTCGTAGACGTAGCGCTGGCCGGCCCGTGTCTCTGCATCGTTGAAACGGAACGGTCCGGAACCGATCTTGGCAGTCACCTGCTGGTTGGGATCGGTGTCGGCCTCCTTCTTGCGCATGATGACCGGCAGATTCGTCTCGAGCTTGCCGAGCGCGTCGAGCACGAGGCCGTAAGGCTCCTTCAACACGATCTGGAAAGTCCTGTCGTCCTTGACCGGTGTATCGGCGACTCGCGGCCACATGTGCTGGCCGGCGGCATCGCGGGCCGCCCAGCGTCGAATCGAGGCGACACAATCAGCCGACGTGACCGGGCTGCCATCATGGAATTTCAGGCCGTCGCGCAGTTGGAACGTGTAGATTTTCTTGTCATCGGAGAGAGCAACTTTCTCGACCATCTGCGGGTGCACCTTGCCCGCCTCGTCCTTGCCGAGCAGCGTGTCGTAGATCAGCAGGCCGTGATTGCCGGTCATGTTGGCCGTCGTCCAGACGGGATCGAACACCTTCAGGTCGCCGTGCAGCACGGCCTTGATCGTGCGGGCGCGCGTCGGCTGAGCGCGAGCGGGCAGAAGCCCGGGCGCGGCGACGGTTGCAGCAGCGGCCGCGGTGCCTGCCATGAAGCGGCGTCGTGTGGTCGTCATTGCGCTATTCCTCCTGAACCCGGTGGTCTTGTTCGTTGATCGCATGCTGGTTCTGACGGCGCCCGACCGTGCGGGACCGCTGGCGTGCCGGCAGGACAGGTGCGGACCGGATCATCCGCCGTCGCGCGGTAATGTCCGCGTGCGGCGCGCCTTGTCAGGGGCTCGCAGATTCGACGCTCCATGAGCGGGCATTCCTCTCGGTCCGACGCAAGCTTACGGGCGACGACGGGGATGCGCAACGACGCATCGATGTGCGACAGAGCCTGACCGACGGCGCTGAGACCGGGTGCGCGATGCCGCGACCGATGCCCGGCTGCCCGCCGCGGACCAATAACGGTTGACGCAGGGCCTCGCAGTCATGCTCAATCAGGGCCGGGCCAGCCGACGCCCCAACCGCTTCCGTCGCGTCAGGAGGATTATCGCATGCTCAACCGTTTCGTGGTCGCAGCCGCCGCGCTGGCAGCCGCGGCCAGTCCTGCGCTGGCAGGCAAGAAGGACAACACCGTCCGCTTCGCCTACGATCAGGTCATCGAGAACGTCGATCCCTACTTCAACAACGTGCGTCTCGGCGTCATCGCCGCCGCCAACGTCTGGGATACGCTGATCTACCGCGATCCCGTTTCGAACGAGTACAAGGGTCAGCTCGCCACCGCCTGGAAGTGGGTCGACGACAAGACGCTGGAGCTGGAGCTCAGGAAGGGCGTCAAGTTCCACAATGGCGAAGATTTCGACGCCGACGATGTCGTCTTCACGCTCAATTTCGCGGCAGATCCGAAGAACAAGTCGACCCAGCAGAACAATATCAAGTGGATTGCCAAGGTCGAGAAGCTGGACAAGTACAAGGTTCGGATCACGGCCAAGAACGTGTTCCCGGCCGCGATCGAGTACCTCGCCGGTCCGCTCGTCATTCACCCGAACGAGTATTACGCCAAAGTCGGCCCCAAGGGCATGAACGAGAAGCCGGTCGGCTCCGGCCCCTATCGGATCGTCGAGCACGTGGTCGGCAAGATCATCAAGCTCGAGAAGAATCCGAGCCCGTGGGCCGGCTCCAACAAGGCGGTACCCAAGGTCGACAAGGTCGAGATCCGCATGATCCCGGACCGGCAGACCCAGGTCGCCGAGGTGCTGTCGGGCGGCATGGACCTTATCATGTCGGTCGCCTACGATCAGGCACAGCAGCTCAAGGCCGCGCCGCAGGTCGCCGTCCAGTCGGGCGGCACCATGCGCATCGTGTTCCTGCTGTTCAACGCCGGCGCCGACACGCCGGTGAAGGAGCTGCAGAACATCAAGGTGCGCCAGGCGATCGCGCACGCCATCGATAAGAAAACGATGGCAAGGACGCTGGTCGGCGAGGGCGCACCGGTGATTGATGCGATCTGCTTCCCGACGCAGTTCGGCTGCGATACCAGCCAGACGACGAAGTACGCCTATGATCCGGCCAAGGCGAAGAAGCTGCTGGCGGAGGCCGGCTTCGCGGGCGGTCTCACCATCCCGATGATCGGCTACCGCGAGCGGCCGCAGACCGAGGCGATGGTCAATTACATGCGCGCCGTCGGCATCAAGGCGGACCTGAAGTTCATGCAGTATGCTGCCATGCGCGAGCAGCACCGCACCGGCAAGGCGGGCATGACGCATCAGACGTGGGGCTCGTTCAACATCAACGACGTGTCGGCTTCGACGTCCGCCTACTTCAAGGGTATCGACGACGACAAGACGAAGGATCCGGAGATCATCGCCGCGCTCACCAAGGGCGACACGAACGTCGACCCCAAGGTACGCCTGGACGCCTACCGGCAGGCGCACAAGCTGATCACCGAGCGCGCCTATGCCGTGCCGCTCTACGCGCTGGTGACGTGGTACGTGCAGAACAAGGATCTGGTCTTCAAGCCCTACCCGGACGAGTTGCCCCGTTTCTACGAGATGGGCTGGAAGTAGGCCGACCGACACCATTGGACGCCCCGCGCCGCAGTCGCGGCGTGGGGCGCCCGCCATTTCGAGAGAACCCGACCGCCTCCGCTCGCCGCACGCACGGCCGCGGCCAGAAGCAGACCCTAGATGCTGATCTACACACTGAAGCGCCTCGGCCTCGCGATCCTCGTCGCGCTGTTCGTCTCGGCCGTCGCCTTCATCCTGATCCGCCTGTCCGGCGATCCGGCGCTGGCCATTGCCGGCGAGGGCGCGCGCGAAGCGGACATCGAGATGATCCGCCGCACATACGGCCTCGACCGGCCGCTGCCGATCCAGTACCTCGATTGGCTCTGGACCATCCTCAGGGGCGATCTCGGCCAGTCACTTTATTTCCGCACGAGCGTGTGGGGCCTCATTGCGGACAAGCTGCCCGTCACGTTCTGGATCGGCGGCCTCTCGATTCTGTTCGCGCTCGCATTGTCGATCCCGCTCGGCGTCATCGCCGCGGTGTTCGCCGGCACCTGGATCGATCGTGCCGCGCTGGCCATCGCTGTCGTCGGGCAGGCGCTGCCGACATTCTTCTTCGCGCTCGTGCTGATCATGCTGTTCTCCATCAACCTCCGATGGTTGCCGGTATCCGGTAGCGACACATGGTGGCATTACATCATGCCGACCATCGCGCTCGGCTACTACGTGACGCCGCCGATGATGCGGCTGGTACGCGCCGGCATGATCGAGGTGCTCGGCTCCGACTACATCCGCACCGCGCGCGCCAAGGGCCTTTCGACGGCGAGCATCGTGTTCAAGCACGGCTTGCGGAATGCCGTCGTGCCGGTGGTGGCGCTCGCCGCGGTGCAGCTCGGCTACCTGCTTGGCGGCTCCATCGTCATCGAGACGATCTTCGCGCTCGATGGGCTCGGCTACCTCGCCTACCAGTCGATCACACACAAGGATTTTCCCGTGACGCAGGCGGTGCTCCTGCTGCTCTCGCTGCTCTACGTGCTGCTGACGCTCGCCGCCGACCTGCTCAACGCATTTCTCGACCCGCGCATCAGGGTGGCATGATGGACGGCACGATTTCCACCGCCGCGATATCCGCCGAGGCGCAGCTGCCGAAGCCGCCGTCGGTCGTGCGCCGCATGCTCGGCCATCCTGGCTTGGTGCTCGGCATGGTTCTATTGGGCCTGTGTATCGCCGTCGCGCTGCTGGCGCCGCTGATCGCGCCGCACGATCCCTATGCGCAGAACCTCGACGGGCGCCTCGTCCCGCCGATCTGGTTCGAGAAGGGCTCGTGGGCGCACCCATTCGGCACCGACAACCTCGGCCGCGACTATCTCTCGCGCACGCTCTATGGCGCCCGGATCTCGTTGCTGATCGGCCTTTCGGTGATGCTGATCTCGGGCGTCATCGGCACCACTCTCGGTCTCGTCGCCGGCTACTTCGGCGGCCGTGTCGACCTGCTCGTCAACTTCGTCATCACCGCGCGTCTGGCCATGCCCGTGGTGCTCGTCGCACTCGCCGTCGTCGCCATGATCGGCGGCTCGCTGGTCGTCGTCATCCTCACGCTCGGCTTCCTCAAATGGGACCGCTTCGCCGTGGTCATGCGGTCGGCGACCATGCAGGTGCGAGCACTGGACTATGTGGCGGCTGCGGAATCCGCCGGCGCCAGCCGGCTGCGCGTGCTGGCCGGCGAGATCCTGCCCAATGTCTTCCCGCACCTGATCGTCGTCGCCACCGTAGAGGCGGGTAGCGCAATCCTGCTCGAAGCCGCCCTGTCGTTCCTCGGCCTCGGCGTGCAACCCCCGCTGCCGTCGTGGGGGTTGATGATCGCCGAGGCCAAGAACTTCATGTTCTTCTCGTTCTGGCTGATCGCCATTCCCGGCACCGCGCTCGCTGCCCTCGTGCTCGGCATCAACCTCGTCGGCGATGGGCTGCGCGACGTATTCGCGCCGGAGGGCCGGGCATGAGTAGCGCCGCCTCCCACATCACCGGCGGGCAATCGCTGCTCCAGGTGCGCGACCTTTCCGTCGACATCCGCACGCCGGCCGGACCGCTGAAGGCCGTGCGTGGCATCTCTTTCGAGGTCGGTCGAGGCGAGACCGTGTGCCTCGTCGGTGAGTCGGGCTGCGGCAAGTCGATCACGTCGCTGGCCATCATGGGCCTGCTGCCGCGCTCCGCCCGGATGAGCGCCGGCCGGCTTGCTTTCGACGGCATCGACCTGATGGCGCTCGAGCGGCGCCGCCGCAACGATCTGCGCGGCCATCGGATGGCGATGATCTTCCAGGAGCCCATGACCGCGCTGAACCCGGCCTGGACCATCGGCGAGCAGCTCATCGAGGTGCACAGGCGCCATATCGGCAAGGGTGACGCGGTGGCGCGTGCCCGCGCCGTCGACCTCTTGGCCAAGGTCGGCATCGCATCGCCGGCCGAGCGGCTCGGCCAGTATCCGCACCAGCTCTCGGGCGGCCTGCGACAGCGCGTGATGATCGCTATGGCGCTGATGTGCGAGCCCGAGTTGCTGATCGCCGACGAGCCGACGACCGCGCTCGACGTGACGATTCAAGCACAGATCCTGCGGTTGCTGGCCGATCTGCGTCGTGAGCTCGGCATCGCGCTGCTTCTCATCACGCACGATCTCGGCGTCGTCGCCCGCATCGCCGATCGCGTCAACGTCATGTACGCCGGCGCCATTGTCGAAAGCGCGACCGCCGCGGAGCTGTTCGCCGACCCGCGTCACCCTTACACGCAAGGACTGCTTGCCTGCCTGCCGCGGCCGGGCGTCACGCAGGCGGGCGACCGGCTGGGCACCATTCCGGGCGTCGTGCCTTCGCTGATCGGTGGCATCGCCGGATGTGCCTTCCGCTCACGCTGTGGTTACGCGAAACCCACTTGCGCGTCCGCCGTTCCGGCCCGGATGGCCTCGCCGACGCACGCCTTCGCCTGCATCCACGAGCACGTCGGCACCGAAGAGGCGGCATGAGCGAACTGATCGAGATCGCCGATCTGAAGCGCACGTTCCGCGTGCGCCGCGGCATGTTTGCGCCGGCCGCCACGCTCAACGCTGTCGCCGGCGTCACGCTTTCCGTCAGGAAGGGTGAAGTGCTCGGCATCGTCGGCGAGTCGGGATGCGGCAAGTCCACACTCGCGCGTATGATCCTCGGCCTCCTGGCACCGTCTTCGGGTGCGATCCGCATTGCCGGCCGCGACATCAGGCAGTTCCCGCGCCGCGAGTTGGCGCGGCGCATGCAACCGGTATTCCAGGATCCCTATTCCTCGCTCAATCCGCGCCGGCGCATCGCCTCCATCGTGCAACTGCCGCTCGACGTGCAGGGCGTCGGCTCGGCGGAGGAGCGCCGCGCAAAGGCTGTCGCCACACTCGACAAGGTGGGCCTGCCGGCGCGCTATGCCGACAATTACCCGAGCCAGCTATCCGGCGGCCAGCGCCAGCGCGTCGCCATCGCCCGGGCGCTCGTCACCGAGCCGGAGATCGTCGTCTGCGACGAGCCGACCTCGGCGCTCGACGTATCGGTGCAATCGCAGATCCTGAACCTGTTGATGGACCTGCGGCGCGATCTCGGGCTGACCTACGTGTTCATCAGCCACAATCTTGCGGTGGTCGAGCACTTGGCGACGCGCGTCGCGGTGATGTATCTCGGCCGCGTCGTCGAGCTGGCGCCGACGTCGGAGATCTTCGCCACGCCGCGCCATCCCTACACGCAGGCCCTACTCGCCTCCGTGCTCACACCGGAACCCGGCCTCGGCATACCCGATGCCGGCCTCGGCAGCCAATCTCCGGACCCGCTCAACGTCCCCGCCGGCTGTCCCTTCCATCCGCGCTGTCCGAAATCGTTCGATCGCTGCCGCGCCGAGGTGCCGCACGAGACGAAGGTCGGCGGCGCGACGGTAGCGTGCCATCTCGCGCTCAACGCCCGCCCCGCCGAGGCGGCCTTCGCGTGAGGATCCCGCCCGCGGCCACCCGCGACGATCAGCCATGACGAGGTGGCTGTCCCGGGCCATTGACGAGCTACCATCGGCTGACGCACCTTGCCGACAGCCAGGGGCGGCCGCCCCGCCCGCACTTCCCAAACCATGAGAACGGAGCCAGCGATCATGAGCGCACGCCTGTTCACGCCGATCAGCCTGCGTGAGATCACTCTGCCGAACCGCCTCGTCGTCGCGCCGATGTGCCAGTACTCGGCCGAGAACGGCGTGATGAGCGACTGGCATGTGATGCATCTCGGCACGCTCGCCAACTCCGGCGCCGGCCTCGTCATCGTCGAGGCGACCGGCGTCGTGCCGGAAGGCCGCATCACCGACGGCTGCGTCGGCCTATACGACGACGCGACCGAGGCCGCGATGAAACGCGTGGTCGCCTCCTGCCGCAGATTCGGCACCGCGAAGCTCGGAATCCAGCTGGGCCACGCCGGCCGCAAGGCCTCCTCGACGAAGCCATGGGAGCAGGCGACGCATGGCGAGCCGCTTCCTGCCGGCCGCGCCTGGCAGACGAAGGCGCCATCCGCGGTGCCCGTTGCCGAGCACTGGCCGTTGCCGAGCGCGATGTCGGAGGCCGAGATCGAGGCACTGCCGGCACAATTCGCCGAGGCCGCCAGGCGTGCCGACCGTCTTGGCTTCGACGTCGTGGAGGTTCACGGCGCCCACGGCTATCTGCTGCACCAGTTCCTGTCGCCGCTCTCCAACGTGCGCAACGACGCCTGGGGCGGTCCGCTGGAGAACCGCATGCGTGCTCCGCTCGCGGTCTTCGAGGCCGTTCGCCGCGTCTGGCCGGCCCACAAGCCGGCCGGCATACGCGTCTCGGCAAGCGACTGGGTCGAGGGCGGCTGGACGCTCGAAGAGACCGTAGAATTCGCCAAGCGCCTGAAGGCACTCGGCTGCGACTTCATCGATGCGTCTTCGGGCGGGACCAGCCTGGCCCAGAAGATCGCCATCGGACCCGGCTTTCAGGTGCCGTTCGCCGAAGCTCTGAAACGGGAGGTCGGCATGCCGACGATGGCTGTCGGTATGATCACCGAACCGGAGCAGGCCGAGGCGATCCTCGCCGAGGGCAAGGCAGACATGATCTCCATCGCCCGCGCCTTCCTGGACGATCCGCACTGGGGCTGGCACGCCGCCATCCGGCTCGGCGCCGAAATCGATCTGCCGCCGCAGTATCGCCGCGTGCTTCCGAGGGCGTGGGATCCCGCCCGGCGCCACGCGGCGCGCGGCTGATCCAGGAGCAGCTTCACAGCCGCAGCTTGCTTTGCCGGGTACTTCATGGCGACGCCGTTTCAAGGACTTTCGGCCGAGGCAGTCGCCGCAACCCTGCATCTGACGCCAGGGGCGCTGGCGCTGATCGCCGGCGCTTTCTTTCTCGCCGGCCTCGTCAAGGGCACCATCGGCCTCGGCCTGCCGGTCGTGGTGACCGCCGTTCTCGCCGCCCCGCTCGGTCTGAAGACCGCAGTCGCGCTGCTGGTGGTGCCCGGCTTCCTTACCAACGTCTGGCAGGGTCTCGTCGGCGGACGGTTCTGGGAACTCATTCGCCGCCTGTGGCCGATGCTCGCGGCGGCCGTCGTCGGCATCGCGTTCGGCGTCAAGGCGCTGAAGATCGCTGACGGGCGCATGCTGGTCGCGCTGCTTGGCACGATCCTGATCGTCTATGCGTCGATCGCGCTGATCCGCGCCGAAATGCCAGCTCCGGGACGCCACGAGCGCGTTCTGTCCATTCCGATCGGCGCCGTCTCTGGCTTCCTGTTCGGTCTGATGGGCAGCTACATGGTGCCGGGCGTGCTCTATGTGCAGGCGATGCGGCTCGGCCGCGATGCCTTCGTGCAGGCCCTCGGCATCACGTTCTGCGTCATCTCGCTGACTCTCGGCATATCTCTAGGCGCCGAACGCATGATTGGCGGCGAGCATGTCGCCGTCTCTGCAGCGGCACTGTTACCGACGATCGTCGGCATGCTGGTCGGCCAGCGCCTGCGTCGACATCTCGACGAAGCGCGCTTCCGCCGCCTTTTCTTCGTCGGGCTCGTCGTCAGCGGTGCCTTCATGATCGCGCGCACTTTGCTCGGCTGAGCACGCACTGCGTTTACCGCGTTCGCCGGGTGGCCGGGGGCGCTGCATTGCAAGGCGTCGCTCCGGCCTTGATAATGCAGCGGCCGACCGAACGAATTTCATTGAGGGTGCCACGATGGACGGGGCCGTCTCCCGCTTGCTGACCGCTGCTGTTGCCGCTTTCTTCCTGTCGAGCGCTCCATCGCCATCCGCGGCGGCGACCTTCGAGGTCATAACGCTGGAACGCTTCGACGGCTTGCACAACGGCTCGATCGACGTCGATGCCGGCACCGGGCAGAATATGGGCCAGGATAGCCCTGTCGTCTGCAACCTCCTGCTGCAGGGACCGATCGAGAAGGGTGACACGGAACGGCTCAAGGCGCTCGTCGAGCAGAATCGGATCGATACGCACTCCAAAGTGCCGAGGCTTTGCCTTCATTCTCCTGGCGGCTCCTACGCCGAAGGGCTGAAACTCGCCGAATTCCTTATGGACAACAACATCGGCACCGGCGTGCCGGCGACCGCGAAGTGTTACTCGGCCTGCGCCATCATCTTCATGGGTGGCACGTTCCCCTGGAAGGGTCAGATCAACCGCTTCCTCCACGCGCAGGGCACGCTCGGCTTCCATGCCCCGTTCATCCCCGATCGCAACGACGGCAAGCAGGTGACCGTCGACGTCAAGGAACTGCGCCTTCTCTATGCCGACGGCATCAAGGCGATGTCCGATTTCATGAAGCTCGGCGTCGGCAACGACGTGAAGCGGATCACGCCGGAGCTGATGCAGGAGATGCTCGCCAAGGGACCGGGCGAGTTCTTCTACGTCGACACGGTCGGCAAGGCGATCCGCTTCCGCATCCATCTTTACGGCATCGACGTCATGCCCAGGCTCGACGACGACGGCATCTGCAATGCCTGCGTGAACATGCACTACGGCGCCTACGAACGCTATGGACGCGGCGGCGACACCGATCTCTGCAAGGGCCTCGGCCCGTCCCGGCGCAAGCGCTTCTCCGATGGCCAGAGGCTGACCAACGACGTCGCGCCACGCGGCGGTTCCTGCTCGATCGACGTGTTGCTCGAAGGCGATCGGATCAAACGTTGGAGCTATGTCAGCGACGAGCGCGACGTGTTCGGCGACGGGCTCGAGCTTGCCTACTGGTATCTCTACTCGCCGAACACGCAGCTCGCCTCGCTGGCACAGCCGAGGAAGGAGGAGAAACCCACACCTGCCGGGCCCGGCCGCCGGCCCGACGGAGAGCCAAGGCGTACCTCCGACCCGCCAGCGCCCGATACCGACGGCGAGAGAGAAAGAAATGCGCAGTTCCTGCGCCGGCTCGGCGAGTTCGTGGTGCGGGATTACCTCGGCCATGGCGATCCCGACCACGAGAACACGCGCGAGATGTTCGCGCCTCAGGTCGTCTATTTCGACAAGGGCACGATCGCGCGCGAGACAGTGATGCGCGAGAAGCAGGCCTACTATCGCCGCTGGCCGAAGCGCAGCTTCGAGCTGATCCGCGACACGCTGCGGCTGGACAAGGGCGGCGACGGGGTGCTGACCGTGACGTTCCGCTACGTATTCGAGGTCACCGACGGACGCCAGCGCCGGCGTGGCATTGCATTCGCCACACTCGGCATCGTGGAGCAGGGCGGTCGCTTCGTCATCGCCCGCGAAGACGGCAAGGTGGAAAAGAGGTTCTGATCCTGCCCTTCATGCCGGGCACGGGACGTCGATACGCCAGCCGATCCCACGGATCAGGCCTTGCGGGGCCGGTATTCGCCACTCGAGGGATCGATCTCAAGGCTGCCGAGGTCGCGCGGCTCCCGCGCGGCACGACGCTCGGCCTCGGCGCGCGCCGCCGCACGCTCGGCGGCCTCGGCGATGCGGCGCGTGTAGCGCGACAGCGCCCTCAGTCCGACGAGAGCGCCGGCGCCAATAACTCCCAGCACGATCAATTGCGGCATGGCCAGCTCTCCGATGGGCCCGTGCAAAGTGCGAGGTCACGCGCCGGCGCCTTACAATCCGTAGCGCTGCCAGAGCGCGCGCTCCTCAAGCGTCGACAGCATATCGTCGCCGAGCCGCATCTGACCAGCCCGCCCGGTTGCGGTCACGTCTCCCGGCGCGGAAATACGCGGCAAGCGCCGCAAACGGGCCAATAGCCCGCCGCCACCGATGGGGATGGGACGGAAACGGACCTTGTCGCCGTGCAACTCGACCATCTTCGTGCGCAGATCGGACAAGCCGTCGATCAGGCCGAGTTCGACGGCACGCGCACCGGACCAGAAAGCGCCGGAGAACAACTCCGCCTCATTGCCCGCGAGCTTTCCGCGACGACGCTCGACCACGACACCCCGGAACACGTCGTGCACATCCTTCTGGATGGCGGCGAGGCGGTCGACCTCCTCGGACTTCTCGGGCAGGAACGGGTCGAGCGCACCCTTGCACTCGCCCGCCGTATAGACCCGGCGCTCGATACCGAGCTTCGTCAGCGCCTTGTCGAAGCCGAAACCGGCGGCAATGACGCCGATCGAGCCGACGATCGACGAAGGATCGGCGTATATCTCGTCCCCTGCGACGGCCAGAAAATAGCCGCCCGACGCGGCGACGTCCTCGCAGAACACGTACACCTTCTTCTTGCGCTCGTTCGCGAGCCGGCGGATACGGCGAAAGATCAGGTGCGACTGCACAGCCGAGCCACCGGGTGAGTTGATCACGACCGCGACGCTACCGAGCCGAGAGCAGGAGAATGCTTTTTCGATGGCGCCGGCCGCCACCGCGAGCGTGAGGCCTGGACGCAGCGGCGTCGCCATGCCGATCGGGCCGGAGAAGCGCAATACCGGCACTATCGGTCGCGATCTGAACGGCCACATCACAGGCTCCCGTCTTTTGTTCGAAGTACCGGATATCTATGGTTGGGCGGTGCGCGCGGCAACCGTCGGCTCGAGCCGCGATGGCGGCCAGCATCGCCTCAGGGCCGCTGGGTCTCGCTGGTCCAGCCGCCCGTGATCTCCGGCGTGCGCGAGCGGCCACCGCCGTCCCGCCGGCGCGCCGGCTCCGAGGCAGAGGATCGCGGTGCAATCGTCGACGGGCGGTCGCCGCGCGGTGGTGACGTCACGCGTGCGGCACCGCCCTGGATCTGGAACAAGTCGCGGAAGATGCCCGGCGCGACCAGAGAAAGCGGATGCACGATCACCTCGGGCCCCGCCATCGGTCCCTGGATCGCGAAGTTCATGGCCCACACGCCATCACCGCGCGGACCTGTCAGCAGCTGGCCGAGACCCGGAATCGCAGCAAGGGCGGCATTGAGCGCCTGGAGCGGAACGTAGGTCCCGGAGATGTCGACACTCGAGCGCAGGTAGTCGACCTTGCCGGTGAGGCTTGCCCCGAGCAGCGGGCCCCTGAGCTCGGCCTCGCGAAGCACGAATTGCCCGTTGCCGACAGAGAACGGCGCCCGCATCCGGTCGAACAACAACGTCTGGCGTGCGACGGTACGCTCACCGACGCGGCGGCGCACGACCGCGCCTTCCGCGTTCGAGTAGCTTTCGACGACCTCGCCGAGCACCGGGTCGCCCAGGATCTGGAAGTTCTCGACCTGGAGTAGGCCGGTCCGTTCGGATCTGCCACGCACGTCCAGATTGGCGTCGAGCCGCATGCGACCGCCCTGCATGTTCGGGTAGAAACCGACGAGACGGAAAGTCTGCCCGGCATCGTCGCTCAGTGCCACCATGCGGCGCGGCGCGTTCGAGGTGGATTGCAGCCCGACCTCCAGTATCTTGCCGCCATCGAGAGTGCCGCGCGCAAGAAGCGACGTCAGCCTGCCACCACGCCTCGACAACTTCAGCGTGACGCCGCGCCACGAGGTGTCGGAGAAACCGATCACGTTGGTAACCCGCGCATCGAGGTCGAGGCCCGGCGCGTTCTTCGTCACATAGCTCTGCGGCTCCTCGGTGCCGGTGATCTGGAACAGCGAGCGGAAGATATCCTGGCCGTCGTAGGTCGGCCCCGCCGCTGTCACCTTCCACACGTTGTCGCGACCTAGCTCACCCTTGAGGCCGAGGCGGCTGACGGTGTTGATGGAAAACTGGGGCAGATCGAATTGCCTGATCTGTCCCTTGCCGTCGAGCATGGCACTGCCGGTGATGGCGATGCCGTCGCCCACCAGACTGAGATTCTTGAGCTCGGTCCTGTAGCGAACCGGTTTCTCGACATCCACCATGTCGAACTGCAGCGACGCGCCGCGGCCAGGCGGCTTTGTCCAGGCCAAACTCTGGATGAACAGCTCGGCGGGCGACAGGTCGATACGCACGCGCGCTTTCGGCTCGCCTGCACGCGGCATCGGCACCGTGGCCTCGACTCCGATCTCACCGTGCAGAACGTGAGACAGATCCACGCCGAGCTGACGCCGGTCGGCGTCGTCCAATGTCGCCGTTATGCGCAAGGGCGGCTGGTCACCGCCACCGCCGGACAGAATTCGTTGCCAGGTCAGCTTGGCCGGCACGCCGGACACGAGCATGCTGCCGGTCGCCGAGATTGCCTTGTCGTTCAGATCGAAACTGACGCCGAGGCCGCGGATGTCGCCGATACCGCTGACGTTGCGCAGCCGTCCATCGGTGATCCGCGCCGTGCCTTCGATAGGATAGGCCGTGCGATTGCCGGTAGCGGCGTAGAGCGCGACACGAGTCCTGAACTGGCCCTCGGCAGTGCCGAGCACGCTGGCACCGGCCAGCAACGGAACCCGGCCGACACCGAGCAACGGCTGCTCGATCAGTGCGACGGCTTCAGCAAGTCCACCCTGAAGGCGAAACGTCACATCGGCTTCAGCGGCCGGACTCCACCAGTCGGCGGTCGCGATACGTGCCGAGGATACGGCAATCGAGCGGCCCTGGCCGAGATCGATGCGGCCCTCCGGGATCGCGATTTCGAACCCTGTGCCCTCGAGACGATAGAGTGCGCGTGTGACGTCGACCGGGGGCAGACCCGGTGCCGGGCGGAAGCGCGCGCGGCCGATCTCGAGCGAGAGCATCGCGGACAGCTCGGCCTCGCCGCCACCGCTTGCGACCTGGCCCGTCGCGCCACCTCCAATGCGGAACGTGCCGCCCGCGATCTCGACGGCTTCGACCTCGCGAGCCACCCAGTCGTACAGCGCGGGCGAAAGGCCTCGGGGCCAAAGCGCCTCCATCGTCGGTCGGCTCATGCGGCCGATGCGCCCTTCGAGATGCACGCGATCGGCGAGCCGCGCGCCACTGCCGCCGACCCATCCGCCGGCATCGATGACCGTGTCGCCGACCTTCAGCACACCGCTTGTGACGTCCACTCGCCCCGCCGCGCCCTGAATTTCTCCTGCGATCCTGAGCTGCTCGATATGCAGCGGCTTGTCGCGGGCCGCAGTCGCCAGTTCGCCGTCGATGCTGCCGACCTCGAACAGCCAGCGCTGTTCGCCGGGCGCACTGGAAGCCGGCGCCATGGCCCCCGCGAATGTCAGCCGCCCGCCGGCCCAGCTCAGCGTGGACGGCATAAGATCGATCTGGCCGCGCTGCCGATCGTATCTCAGATCGAGCGTTCCACCGCTCATGCCGGCCCTGAGGCCACTCATCGCCGCAAAGCCGACGTCGCCCTGACCGAGCGCGACCAGCGCACGCCAGCTCGACACGTCACCCATCCGTGACAGCAGTACGTTGGACGAGATGCCGACCGGGAGCTTGAGCCCTTCCAGCAGCGTCCAGGCAGGATGGAGCTGCGCGAGCGTACCTGGGACGAGATCGCGGAGATTGACGGTCAGGCGGACGGCATCGACAGCGGTGTCATCGACCGCCTCCAGCGCGAGGCTCCAGGTATGGCCGGCGGATATGATGCTGGCGTCGGCCGTGACACGCGAACTCTCCTCGGAATGGCGCAGCGAGATCGACGCCGACGGCAGCCGCCATGCGGTGCGCCGGCCGTTGCTGTCGAGGATCAGGCCAGCATCGCGCACGCCGATGGTGCGCAGGAACGATGCGGTGTCCGTATTGAGCCGCGCCCGCCTGGCGGCGTCGACGAGCGCGCGTGCGATGTCGAGTCGGCCGAGGTCGTTGCCAGCGTTTGGCTCACTATCGGCCTGCGTCGCGGGAACCGGGCTGCCGGCAGCGGGCCGCATGCCGCCTGCCGCCGGCTTCTCGCGCGTGGTCGTAGACGGAGGCGGGACACGAGCGTCGCCGCGCGCCGGATCGGACACGGTGAGCGCGACACGGCCGTCGTCCGAAATCGAGAGCAGCATTCGCGGCTCGATCAGCACGACGTGACGCGGCGCAAGACGACCCTGCAGCAGCGCCTGCGCACTGAGATCGATCGTGGCGATGGGCGCGACCGCAACCGGTCGGCGTTCCGCATCTATCAACTTCAGGCCGATCAGCCGCACCTCGAGCCCGCGTCGGCCGATCGCGACCTCGGTGTCGTCGATTGCTGCAGTCAGTCCGTCCAGCTCGGCCGTGATGCTCCGCGCGATCGGCTCGGACAGCAGCGACAACGACACCGGCCCGTTCGACAGTCGAAAATAGGCGATACCGCCGCCGATCGCGACAAGCAAAACCAGTGGCAGTAGTGCCTTCAAGACCGTGAGCGAAACGCGGCCCGTAGCCGCCAGGATGCCGCCACGACGCTGTGCGGCTACGGCGCGCCGGCCGGCGATCACCGTCGCGGCCGGCTTCCCGGTTCGCGGCACGCCGGCCCTCGGTGCGTTGTCGTCCGGCCCCACTTTCAACCCTCTGTCAGCCTGCGCGGCTTGTCGCCGGCGACGTGGATACCGCCGCTGGCCGCACCCTCATGGTCGCTGCTGCGACGCAGGTCCGATTTCCAACGGCGGGCTAGCATTCCTGCCCGCTTTCGGTCGAGACTGCCGGCCGATTCGGGCCACACATTTGTTGTCGCACGGCCGCACTGGCGGCGGGCGTCCATCCGCAACCTTGGTGAACCGATTTTCGCGGCGAAACGTAGGCGCGCACAGCCGAACAGCCCCTCTGTCGACGGAAAGGTCAACCCAATGCCCGAAATAGGTGACAAGGCGCCAAACTTCGCACTCCCTGCGGACGGCGGCGAGATGCTGGAGCTCTCGCGGCTGAAGGGGCGGGCGGTGGTGCTTTATTTCTATCCCAAAGACGATACGTCCGGCTGCACCCGCGAAGCGCTCGACTTCACCGCACTCGCGGACCAATTCGCATCGGCCGGGGCGACCATCGTCGGGGTCTCACCCGACTCGGCCAAGTCCCACGACAAGTTCAAGGCGAAGCATGGTCTCGCGGTCCGGCTGGTGGCCGACGAGGACCATGCCGTGGCCGAAACTTACGGCGTGTGGACCGAGAAATCGATGTACGGCCGCAAGTACATGGGCGTCGAGCGCACGACGTTCCTGATCGACGGGAAGGGCAAGGTCGCGGCCGTCTGGCCGAAGGTCAAGGTGCCGGGCCACGCCGAGGCGGTGCTGGAGGCCGTGAAAGCCTTGTGAGCCGCGGCGCGGGCGGCTACGCCACACTGCGACCGAGTGGACCGAAACCGTCCGCCAACACGAGCGCCTGCCATGCCCGAGACCGAGCCCACCATCGAGACCGACGCCCGCGACGATGCCGCCGCGGACGGGCTCACGGGCCTGGTCGATAGCGGCGGCCTCGCACCCTCGGCACGGGCCGTCGTCGCCGAGCCCGATCTGGCGCGCAAGATTGCCCGCGCCAAGGCGACGGCGAAGGCCTGGTTCGGCCGCCGGCTGTCGCTCGGTCACCTCAGCGACCGGACCGGGATGCCGGAGCGGCCGGGGCGCCCTGCGCGACCCGAGCTGCGCCCACCACGCGACATGCCCCGCCGGTCAATTCACGGCCCGGCCGGCCGCTTTGCGCTGCTGCACGCCCTGGCGCACATCGAGCTGAACGCCATCGATATGACCTGGGACCTGATCGGCCGCTTCGCGCGCGAGCCGATGCCGCAATCGTTCTTCGACAACTGGGTGCAGGTCGGGCTCGAGGAGGCCAAGCACTTCGAGCTGCTTGCCAGACGGCTCGAGGCACTCGGCGGCAGCTATGGCGACCTGCCGGCCCACGACGGGCTCTGGCAGGCGGCTCAAGCGACGGGGCACGATCTCGCCGCGCGCATCGCCGTCGTGCCGCTGGTGCTCGAGGCGCGCGGTCTCGACGTCACGCCCGGCATGATCGACAACCTGACGACTGCGGGCGATGCGGCGTCCGCGGCCATCCTCGAGATCATCTACCGCGACGAGAAACGCCACGTCGCGTTCGGCGCCAAGTGGCTCCGCTTCCTGTGCGAGCGGCTCGGCGTCGCCCCGGAGCCGGCCTTCCATAAGCTGGTCCGCGACAATTTCCGTGGGCCGATCAAGCCGCCGTTCAACGACCGTGCGCGCTCCGAGGCCGGCCTGACGCCGGGCTTCTACAAGCCGTTGTCCGCTCTCGGCACCAGCCGCTGATCGAAACCCGCTCCATCGGCGCTCGCCATCCTGCGCGGTTGTCGTGTTTGTGCCACGGAGATCGCCGATAAACAGGCGGCCTGCGCAGGTTCAGAGTTGACTCGCCCGATTGCCTGCCGTGATGATCGCCACAAACATCACGTCAAGTGTCTGCGAGCCGATTCTGGTGGAATTCCTGCGCCGCTCTTGCGAAAGAACCGGCCCGCCACGCTGGCCTGCCGCAGATCATACGGGGAACACGGGGCTCAGAAGGGTTGGGATCGATGCTGTCCAGTTTCACGAGTAAGAAGCCCGAGAAGGAAACCAGTGCCGTGAGTGCTACGCCAAGCTTGGTGACGACGCCGCCGCCCGCCCCGCAGCCTTCGAGCGCCAGCCGTGCGATCGGTGCGCGACCAGGAGAGCGCGCCATTCCGTCCGTGATCGGTGCCGATCTGGTGATCATCGGCAACATGCTCTCCAAGGGCGAGGTGCAGGTCGACGGCGAGGTGCAGGGTGACCTGCACGGCTCGCTTGTGCAGGTCGGCGAGCGGGCCCGCATCACCGGCGGAATCATCGCCGACGAGGTGGTCGTGCGTGGCCATGTGATGGGATCGATCCGCTCGAAGAAGGTGATGTTGCAGGCTTCGAGCCACGTCGAGGGTGACATCTACCACCAGTCGCTCGCGATCGAGCAAGGCGCCTTCTTCGAGGGCAAGTCTCGCCGCTCGGACGATCCGACGGCCGGCGTGCAGCGCCCGGAACTGCCCGCGCCCCAGAAGCCGGCGACGAGCTGAGACAGCGAAGTAGGCCAAGCTTCGTCGTCTCAGACTACAATGGATCGACGCCGGCAGCGCAGGGCCGCCGGCGTCTCGTTCGTCTCCCGGGTACTCTTCTATTCCGTCGCCTGGGCGCCGAAGTTCAGGCGGCGAGGCGCGGCCAGTCGTCGATCGCCAGCACTCTGGCGCCGTGCGCGCGAGCGGCTGCCGCAACGCCGAGCTCGTGACAGGTCAACACCACTACCTGATGATGTCGCGATGCCTCGACGAGTGCCCTCAGTAGGCTCGCGAGACGGCAATCGTCGGCAAACACCATCGCGTCGTCGAGCACCAGAGGTATCGGGTGGCCGGCGTCCGCCAGCAGCCGAGCGTAGGCGAGCCGCGTCAGGATCGCGATCTGCTCACGCGTGCCGTCGGACAGGCGATCGATCGCCTCTTCACCAGCGCCGCGCGTGATCCCCGCCAGCTGGAATGCTTCCCCGATCGCGAACCGCGCCTCCGCCTCCAGCACATGGGGCGCGAGCTGCTCGAGCCGAGCCGCGACCGGCATGACGACCGCCTTGCGGTGCCCCTCGCCAGCCCGCGCGATCTCAGCTTCGAGCAGGCGCAACGCGCCGATCTCGATCTCGAAGTCGGCGCGGCGGCGCTCGGCCGCGACCAGTTGCTCGGCCACCTCGACTGCCCGGGCACCGACGCCGTCGGCGTCGTCACGCGCCAGCCCCGCCTCCAGCCTCGCGATCTCCTCGCGCAGTCGCCCGATTTCGGCCTCGGCCTGCCGGCCCGCTGTGGTGGCAGTCACAAGACCGGCTTCTATGGCACGGAATGCGTCACCGTAGGGAATGCGCTCGCGCAGCGCACGTGCTTCGAGCGCAGCACGATCCGCCGCAAGCTTCGTCTCGGCGACTCGGGCCGCCGCCGCAGCCAGTGACGCTTCCTGCAACTCGGCCGAAGGCAGCCGCGCCGCCAGTTCCGCATGCAGCCGTCTCTCGGTCACAAGCGTCGCGACCGCCGCCTCGAGCCGCACCTGCTGTGCGGCCAGTGCCTCGACTGCGAAATTGAGCGCCCTCGCGGCTGCCGACGCCTCGTCCTCCAGCTCGTCGACCAGAGCCTCGTCGTACTCCGCAAGATCACCGTGTGACGGTACGCCAGCCGCTGTCGATACCGCCTGCTCGCGCTCGCGCGCCAGCACCATTCCCGCCTCGACCAGCCGCTCCAGGCCTTCCGGTGCGAGGCTGCGCAGGCCAACCCGCGCATCGCCGAGCTCAACCTCGAGCGACCGGCGGCGCTCGATGGCCGCCAGCGCCTCCTCCACAGTCGCGATGCCGAGGTCGGTCAGCCCACGGGCGAGCTGGTCCCGCGCCTGCTCGAGCCGCCGTCGCCGCTCGGCCAGCGCGCCGCCGCCCGGCGCAATCTCGATGCGACCGACCCCCGCGACGTCCAGCGTCAGCGGACGGTCGAGAGCCACGTCCAGACCGCCGGCGAGCGCCGTTCCGTCCAGCGCGACGAGACCCTCTCGTCCCGGCTCGTAGTCGATCCTGATCGTACCGGCTTCGGCTGCAATGCCGCGCGCGTTGACGTCGACGGCGTCGCGCGCCTCGACGAGGGCACGAGCCGAGCGTTCGTCTATGCCGATCGCGGCGATCGCCGCCTCGATCTCGGCCACCCTCCGGGCCGCAGCCTCCGCATCTGCGAAGGTCGAAAGATGTGCCGCGAGCCGGCGCTCGGCGACGGCCAGCCTGAGGCCGGCGCGGGCCGCCGCATGGCGTGCGACGGCGGTCGCCCGCCGCTCCTCCGCGGCGGCGCGCGCCGAACGGACCGCCTCGGTCTCGGCCTCGTGCCGTGCGACGGCGTGCGCCGCCTCGGCGATCCGCTGACCTGCGCCGGCGAGTGCGGCGATGTCGTCCGCAAGCCGCGTGTGCTCCGCACGCGCTGCCGCCTCCACCTCGCTCGCAGCTGCCCGGGCTGCGTCCGCCGCGCCAAGCGCCTGACGCGCTTCGCGCGCCGCCGCGATTGCCGATTGCGCCGCCTCGATGGCAAGCGCGCGCGCCTCACGCGCCGCGGGATCGTCGAGACGGGTGAGATCATCGCGTGCCGCGATCAGCGCCTCGCGAGCGCTCGCGGAGCGCTCGGCCGCTTCGTGCGCATTGCGGGCCTCGAGGGCGAGCGCCTCGACCTCGCGGATCGCCGCGAGCCAGGCGCTGCCGGCGCGAGGCGATCCGCGACCCGGCGTGACGTGCATCGCAAGCTCGCGTCCAACCTGCGCCGCAACCTCCGCGAGCCTTCCGGCTCCGCTCGCCGCCTCGATCTGCTGCTCGATCAGCCGCTCGATGCGCCGACGGCCGTCGGGCCCCGGCGTCGGGACGACGAAAGCATCGCCCTGCGCGACCCACAGCAACGGCATGAACGGTGCCGGCCCCGCCACCCCGCCGAGCATGTCGGTGAGCAGGTTCTCGGCATCTGCACCCCGCCATCGTCGACCGGAATCGCGATCAGCGAGCTCGGCCATCGGCGACGACAGGTAGCGCTTCGTGAGCCGCCAGCGCCGCTCGCCCAGCGCGAAGTCGCATTCGACGAGCGGCGCGCCGCCGTCATAGGGCCGGAGCATGCCGACCTTTTTGCCGTCCCTGCTGGTATGCGCGACCTCGAACAGAGCGCGCAGCGCCCTGAACAACGTCGATTTGCCCGCCTCGTTCGGGCCGGCGAGCACGTCCAGCCCGCCTGAAAAACCCTCCACCGCGACAGGCGAGCGGAAGCGGCCGACCTCGGCGAGCCTTACAGCTTCTATCCTCATGCCGCGGCCCTCCCGTCGTCTGTTGCGCCGATAGCGGGCGCCCCGGCGTCGCCATCTGCAAGCGCCGCCAGCCGTCGCAGCGCCTGGCGCGCGATCTCGAACTCCCGTGGGCTGGCCGCTGCTTCGACGCGCGCGGCAAGCGCCCGCGCCACCGCCGCGAGCGTTGGATCGGCGAGCAGCGCCTCGCCGATATCGTCGGTTCCGATGTCCAGGGCGTCGCGGCGTAGATCCAGGTGCATCAGACGCGGAGCGAGCGCGTCGAGCCGCCGGCCGAGCGCGTGATCACCGGCAAGCGTCAGCCGACCGCGGATCTCGAGTTGCAGCAGCGCACGATCGGCACGTGCCCCGAGCGCGGCGATCTCGCCCTCGACGGCGGCGAGGCCGTCGGCAACACCAACCGAGATCTCACGTCGCAGCCAGATATGGTCGGCGACCCGATGCGGCGTCACGATCGCCTGTTCGACACCACCCACCTCGACGGCCAGCACGTAACCCGGCTCGTTGTCGAGAAAACGATCGGGCTCGGGCGTGCCCGAGTACCAGGTGCGCGGCGCGACCTCGCGCCTGCCGTGCCAGTCACCGAGCGCCAGGTAGGCGAGGCCGGCGCTACGGGCGCGGGCAGTGGAAAGCGGCGTCGCGGCCTCACCGGACGATCCGAAGCCCTGGACGGCGCCGTGAGCGAGGCCGATGCGCGCGATTCCGGGAGCGGTCACCGCCTGATCCATCCAAGCGGTCGGATCGCTCGCCGCGTGCCGTGTGACGAGCGGCGACGGCAACAGCGCGATCCCGGGGGCAAGCGTCACCGGCTCGGCGCGGGCATGCACCACGACATTCGCGGGCAGTCCGATGCGGGCGACGCGCTCCCATATGCCGCCAGCCGTCGCCGCGTCATGATTGCCCGGCAACAGGTGCCAGACGAGCGTCGACTGCGCTCCGAGCTTGGCGAGTGTCCGCCGCAAGACATCGTCCGCGACGCCAGGACTGTCGAACACATCCCCGGCGACGAGCACCACCGAGGCGCCGGCCGCGCGTGCGACCTCGGCGATGCGGTCGATGGCGCCGATACGCGCCTCGCGCAGCCGGAGCGCACGCTCGGTATCGAAGGCGCCGAACGGCTTGGCGATGTGCCAGTCGGCGGAATGGATCAGCCTGAAGGCCATCTCGAAAGTGCTCCTGCCCATGCCACGCCTGCAGGCGCCGCGAATCGATCCGTCTTCCGTCGAGTATAGTTCTTCTTTTGTTCTGGGCAAGCTGGTCGTCCACAGTTTGCTTGCCGCCTCGCCTACCGGCGTCGGCGAGCGCGGCCCTGTTGCGCGGCGCGGCTGATCGGCTGGATCGATGGTGATGCAATGAGCAATGGTGTCGGCTAGGAGACGACGGGGCCAGTCGCGGCAGCGCCGGAGCGACAACAGGCAGCAGGCAGCAGGCAGCAGGGAACATGGCAGCAGATATCGAGACAGTCGTCATCGGCGCCGGCGTCGTCGGCCTCGCCATCGCGCGTGCCCTGGCCATGAAGGGCCAGGAAGTGATGGTCCTGGAGCAGCATGGCCTGATCGGCTCTGAGACCTCCTCGCGCAACAGCGAAGTGATCCACGCCGGCATCTATTATCCGCCCGGCAGCCTGCGCGCCAAGCTGTGCGTGGCCGGCAAGGCCGCCTTGTACCGCTTCTGCGCAGAGAACGGCGTGGCGCACGCCCGTTGCGAGAAGCTCCTGGTGGCGACCGACGAAACCCAGCGCGGCAAGCTGCAGGCGATTGCCGAAACCGCCCGTCGCAACGGCGTCGATGATCTCGTCACGCTCACCGCCGCGGAGGCGTCGCGGCTCGAGCCGGCAGTGCGCTGCACGGCGGCGCTCCTGTCACCTTCGACCGGCATCGTCGACACGCATGGCTTCATGACCGCGCTCGAAGGCCACCTGACCAGTTATGGCGGACAGGTCGTTCTGCAAAGCCCGGTAACCCGGCTCGCGACCCGCCTCGACGGCAACGCGCAGGTCTTCGACGTGGAAATCGCCGGCGCCGATACCGTGACCTGCCGCAACCTCGTGGTCTCCGCCGGCCTGCATGCATCGAAACTCGCACGCACTTTCAACCTTGCCGGCCGCTATTCAGTGCCCGAAACCTACTACGCCAAGGGCCAGTACTACGCGCTATCCGGTCCCTCGCCTTTCCAGCGCCACATCTACCCGATGCCGCAGGGTGCCTGGCTCGGACTGCACGCCACCGTCGACCTCGGCCGACGCTGCAAGTTCGGACCCGATATCGCCTGGACTCCGGAGATCGACTACTCGTTCGAGCCGGAGAAGCTGGCGCAGTTTCTCGACTTCATCCGCAGCTATTATCCGGACCTCGACACCTCGAAACTCCATGCCGACTACACTGGTGTCCGCCCGAAACTCTATCGCGAGGGCGAGCCGGTGCCGGATTTCCGCATCGACGGTCCGGCCGCGCACGACATCGATCGGCTCGTGATGCTGTTCGGCATCGAAAGCCCCGGCCTCACATCCTCGCTGGCCATCGCCGACCAGGTGGCAGCGATGATCTGAATGCGGCGTTTCGTAAGGGCTTGTTAGCGGCGATCGGCTAGCCTCGCCTCCGATTTGGAGGATTGGGCTATGGACACCTCGACCGGCACCAGGAACGGCGATCGCGCACGCGCAACCTTCGGTCACCTCGTGCCGACGACCGCCAGCGAACCGCGCCGGGCCTCGCGCATCGCGCGGATCGGTGGCGCGATCGCGCCCGCAGTCCTGCCTCAACGTCGTGCTCCGGCTCAGGCAGAGTGCGAAGCGCCTGCCGAAAGGGCGCCCATCGCGGACGTGGCGAGCTCGGCCGCGCGTGGCAGTACCGTCCCGCCCGCCGTCGCCGTGACGACGCGCTCGCTCCGCCTGACCGCGATCATCGCAGTGGTGGCACTGCTGGTCGCTGCACAGCTTTCCCGCAAGCTTGGTTTGTTCGGGGCAACAGGGTCATCCAGCGCCGTCACCGCGAACGCGAGCGCGGCGCCCCGGGCGCAATCTACGATCGCCACCGCTCCGGCTTTACCCACCCCTGTGCCGCAGGCCGACCAGACGACCGCATCTCGGCTCGCCGAGCCGCCACGCACCCGCCGGCGCTCCGATACAGTGATCGATGTCGCCACCGGCGATCCCCGCATGACGGCGGCGCGCGAGCGGGCACGTACCGGCCTCTCGACTTTCTGGAAGCACGCGGCCGCCCCCGGCCCCGGAGAAGGCGATTTCTCGCTCAAGGTTGCACTGCCGACGCGCTCCGGCTCGCTGGAGCATATCTGGTCGTTGGTCGAGAGCCGTTCCGGCGACCGTATCGTCGTGCGGATCTCCAACCAACCGGTCGATATCGAGGGTGTCAGGCTCGGCAGCCTGCTGACGGTGAGCGAGACCCAGGTCTCCGACTGGATGTTCCGCCGCAACGGCAAGGTGGTCGGCGCCGAAAGCCTGCGCGTGCTGATCGAGACCATGCCGCCGGCCGAGGCGGCCCGCTACCGCGCCATGCTCGAAACGCAGTGACGGTTTTCCCGCCTTTCGCCGAACTTCGCGGCACGCGAGGCGTTGAGCCTGCGGCCGGCTGCTGACACGATTGCTTCGCCCGTCGCTCCGGTGCGAGCAAAGTGCCGCGGGCTTGCCGCGGTGGTGGACGGTCCACAGGCCCCTGAGGCGCGCGTCTCGACGCGGACCGAGTTGCCCGATACTTCATTCCGTTGCGTGCTCCGGGCAGCCTGTCCCTTCATCCAGGCGATCGATCAGAGGGCATCTCGATGGATGACCGCCAGACAGATCGTCGACCTCCGGGTGGCGACTACAATCTCGTCCCTTATGTGTCGAAGCCGTTCCCGCAGACGCAACCGGCGCGGCTCGCGGCACTCGCCGTCGTTTTCGGGCTCGCACCGCCCGGCGTCGAGACCGCACGCGTTCTTGAACTCGGCTCCGCCTCGGGCGGCAATCTCATCCCGCTTGCGCTGCGCTTCCCCAACGCACGTTTCCATGGGATCGACCTCGCCGAGCGCCATGTCGCCGAAGGCCGTGCCCGCGTGGCCGCGCTCGGCCTCGACAACGTGACGATCGAGCAGGGCGATATCGGCATCCTCGACCTCGGCGACGCGGTTTTCGACTACATCATCTGTCACGGCGTCTACAGCTGGGTGCCGGAGCAGGTGCGAGCCGCGATACTCGCGCTCTCGGCACGCCATCTCGCGCCCGACGGCGTCGCGTATGTCAGCTACAACGTTCTGCCCGGTTGGCACCTGCGCCGCGCGGTCCGAGACCTGATGCTGTTCCATGCCGGCAGCGACGGCCCGCCTGCCGACCGAGTGGCGCGCGCCCGCCGTATGCTCGACGACGTGGCACGCGTCGCGCGTGACACCACGTCTTTCGGCGCCCTGATGCGAGCCGAAGCGCAGACACTGTCGGCGATGGAGGACAGCTACATCCTCGGTGAGTTCCTCGCCGAGGACAACGCGCCCTGCTATTTCCGCGATTTCGCCGCCGAAGCGGAAGCACATGGCCTTGCCTATCTCTGCGAGGCAGAGCTCGACCAATGCCTTCCCGAAACGCTCGGGGCGGAAACCGCCCGCCACATCCGGTCACTCTCGGGCGACAAGCTGATCCCGCTCGAACAGTACATGGACTTCTTCAAAGGCCGCTCGTTCCGCCAGTCGCTTCTGGTCGGCCGGGAGAACGGCCGCGGCATCCGTCGCCGCCTCGAACCTGGCCGGTTCGCCGGCCTGCATGTCGCCGCACGGGGAACCGTTGCCGAAGACTCCTCCGGCACGATCACCTTCACGACGCCGGCTGGCGGCACGCTGACCTCGCGCCACCCGGGAGTCGCCTTCGCGTTCCGACGACTCAACGCTGTTTTCCCCGCGACGCGCGCCTTGACCGCGCTCGCTGCCGAGGCTCGCGCGGAAGCCGGCCGCGACTGGCCGGACCTCGACGCCGCGATCGCCGACGCGGTCTTCAAAGCCGCGCTTGCCGGCCTCGCCGAGCTTTCCAGCGTCGCCAGGAGCACCCCGACCGACGGTGTACCGGCGCGACCTCGCGCATCGTCGCTCGCGCGCCTGGATGCCCGCGAGGGCACCGGCTGGACAACCGGCCTCGACCATAGTGTCATCACACTCGACGTCGTCACGGAGGCGATGCTCGACCACCTCGACGGCAACACCAATGCTGCCGAACTCGAGCAGCACCTGCTCGCGGCGGTCGCCAGCGGTCGCATCCGGCTCATCGACAACGCCACCGGCGCTGCGCTGGCTGGTGAGGCGCTCCGAATCGAGGCCGCCGAGCATGTCCGCCTCGCGCTCGGCCGGCTTGCCAGCTCGGGGCTGCTGAGCTGACGCGGAAGTCGCCAGTGGTTTACGCCGCTTAACCGACAGACAGCCCATTGTCGCGCATAGTGCCGTCCGACAGGCGATTCGGACGAAACGCGCATGCGCATTCACTTCGCGAGCGATCTCCATCTTGAGAAGGCCGACTTCGACGGTCCGGTGCCAGGCGGCGACGTGCTCGTCCTCGCCGGCGACGTCTGCCACGCACGTTGCCTCGCGCCGGCCCCACACGATCTCTACGCCAGCCGGCAGCGTGACTGCGTGCTCCGTCTCGTCGACCGCTTTCGCCGCGCCTTCACGCACGTCGTGCTTGTCGCCGGCAACCACGAACACCGCGACGGCTGCTTCGAGGATACCGTGGCCGCGCTGCGCACCGGCCTCGATGGCATCACCGTGCTCGACGACGAGGCGGTCGAGATCGGCGGAGTCGCGATATTCGGCACCACGCTCTGGTCAGACTTCGAGGGCCGCGATCCTGCGGCGATGGACCGTCTGCGCAAGAGCGTCGGAGACTACTTTTTCGTTCGCCGCCGCCCGCGTGAGGGCGAGGAAGCCGACACGCCTGACGGCCCGCGCACGCGCCGCCGGCTGCGCCTGCAGCCCGAGGACGTGCTCGATGCCCATGATCGCGCCCTGGCAGCCTTCAAGACGCACATGGCCGCGTATCCCGACCGACGTACGATCGTCGTTTCCCACCATGCGCCGAGCCGCAAGGGGCTCGCCCCGCGCCGTCCGTCCAACGGCCTCGACGGCGGCTACGCAAGCGACCTCGAGGATATGATCGAGGGCCTTGCGAACGTGCCTCTCTGGATACACGGCCACACGCACGTCCGCACCAGCTACCAGATCGGCGCGACCAAGGTCGTCAGCAATGCTCGCGGCATCGGGCGCGACGCGGCGGGCTTCACGCTCGACCGCTGGTGCGAGGTCTAGTCCCTGATCGAGAAATGTCGGTCGTCTTGCGCGCGCCTGTCACGGCCGGAACAGCGCCGCCGCCCGCGTGGCGGCACAGTGCCTTCATCGAGGGCGCCAGGAAGAACGGCGTCGAACACGAAAGCCAAGCAACGAGGAAACCGCCATGCCCCGCACTCTCATCACCGCCATCGCCCTGTCGATCGTCGCCGCCACTTCCATCGGCCTCGCCACCGCGCCGGCCGAGGCGGGCAGCAGGCAGGAGCGCATCGAAGCCCGCCGGGCGCAGAAGGATCTCAAGAGGGAGATCAAGCGCGCCAAACAGGATGCTCGCATCGCCAAGCGGACGGAGAAGCGCGCCACCCGCAACGCCCAGAAGTTCGAGCGCGTCTACATGCGCACGATGCAGAAGCACGCGCGCAAGGCGCTTCGCAAGGAGCAGCGCTTTGCCCGCAAGATGGCCAAGGGCAAGGTCTTCGTCGGCATGTCGAACCCGGCCTCGACCGCAAGCGGAGGCGGCCGCCCCCGACCCTACCCGTATCGTTGAGTCGGGAACGTCGACTCATCACCAGACGAGAACCACTGGCGGCGGGGCGGCGCGCCCCGTCGCCGCCTACCGCCCCCGCCTCACATCCTGGACCGCCTGTTCCAGCGCCTCGAGAAACCGCGAGCGGTCGGCTCTTGCGAACGAGGCGTTGTAGCCCTTGCTCTCTCCGGTCTCGCGCAGGTGCTGTTGCAGTTCGCGCATCGCGAGTGCGGTGCCGATGTTGGCGTCGGTGAACGGCTTGCCGGTCGGGCCGATCACCTTGGCGCCGGCTTTCAGACACCGCGAGGCGAGCGGGATGTCGGCCGTCACCGCGATGTCGGCCGCCGTGATGCGCTCCGCGATCCAGTCGTCCGCCGCGTCCGCCCCCTCGGCGACGACGACGCGGTGAACGTTCTCCCCCTCGGGCAGTCGCATGTAAGCGTTCGAGACGTAGTGAATGGCGAGGCCGTGACGCGCCGCGACCTTGGCGGCTTCGTCCTTCACCGGACAGGCGTCGGCATCGATGTAGAGGGTGGTCATGGTCCAGCAACCGCCGCCGTCACGCCGCCCCGATCAAGCATCCACGCTCGCCGTCAGCGCGTTCTCCTGGATGAATTCGCGACGCGGTTCGACGACGTCGCCCATCAGCTTGGAGAAGATCTCGTCCGCCTCGCCCAGGTCACCGAGCTTCACCTGTAAGAGTGTGCGCTGGTTGCGGTCGAGCGTGGTCTCCCAGAGCTGGTCGGGGTTCATCTCACCGAGTCCCTTGTAGCGTTGCAGCGAGAGACCCTTGCGGCCGGTTTCGTAGACCGCTTCCAGCAGCGCACGCGGGCCGGCGATCTGACGCTCGGTGTCCTTGCGCTTCAGCGTCGCCGGGCCGCCGTAGATTTCCACCAGATGCGCGTGCCGCTCGTTAAGCCGGCGCGCTTCCAGCGAGCCCAACAGCGCGCGATCGAGCACCGCCACCTCTGCGACGCCCCGCACCTCGCGTTTGAACGCGAAGCCGTCGTTGCCGAAGCGCCCGCTCCAGCCGCGCTCGGTTTCCTCGGAGATCGCATCGAGCCGCGCCGCGATCTCCTCGGCGCGGCGATTGGCGCGCTCGGCCGACATCAGGAGCTCCGGCTCGAAGGCCCCGCCGATCGCCGCCTGCTCCGCCACCGCGCGGTCGTAGCGGGTGTGCATGTCCTCGATCAGTTTCGCGGTACCGCGCGCCTGCTCGACGATATCACGCAGGTCCTGGCCCGCGCGGACCTCGCCCGACGCGAGCGTCAGCAGGCTCTCCTCGAGTCCACCGACGATCAGATAGTCCTCGAGCGCACGCTGGTCCTTCAGGTAGGTTTCAGATTTGCCCTTGGCCACCTTGTAGAGCGGCGGCTGCGCGATATAGAGGTGCCCCTTCTCCACGATCTCGGGCATCTGGCGATAGAAGAACGTCAACAGCAGCGTGCGGATGTGCGCGCCGTCGACGTCGGCATCCGTCATGATGATGATCTTGTGGTAGCGCAGCTTTTCGAGGTTGAAGCCGCCGTCGTCGCCGCGGCCGATACCGGTACCGAGCGCGGTGATGAGGGTGCCGATCTCCTGCGAGGACAGCATCTTGTCCATGCGCGCGCGCTCGACATTCAGGATCTTGCCGCGCAGCGGCAGCACGGCCTGGAATTCGCGGTTGCGGCCCTGCTTCGCCGAGCCGCCGGCCGAATCACCCTCGACGATGAACAACTCCGTATTGGCGGCGTTGCGGTCCTGGCACTCGGCGAGCTTGCCGGGCAGGTTGGCCATGTCGAGCGCCCCCTTGCGGCGCGTCAGCTCGCGCGCTTTGCGCGCCGCCTCGCGCGCCGCTGCCGCCTCGACGATCTTGGCGACGATGGCCTTGGCTTCCCTGGGGTGCTCCTCGAACCACTGGGCCAGGCTCTCGCCGACCACGTTTTCGACGACCGGCTTGACCTCGGAGGACACCAGCTTGTCCTTCGTCTGGCTCGAGAACTTTGGATCCGGCACCTTCACCGAAAGCACGCAGGTCAGCCCCTCGCGCGCGTCGTCGCCGGTGAACGAGACCTTCTCCTTCTTCGCAATACCGCTCTCCTCCGCGTACTTGTTGATGACGCGGGTCAGCGCGGCGCGGAAGCCGGCGAGGTGCGTGCCGCCGTCGCGCTGCGGAATGTTGTTGGTGAAGCACAGCATGTTCTCGTGGTAGCTGTCGTTCCACCACATCGCGACCTCGGCGGTGATGCCGTCGCGCTCGCCGCGTACGGCGATCGGCTCGCCGATCAGCCCGTTCTTGGAGCGGTCGAGATAGCGCACGTAAGCGGCGAGGCCGCCTTCGTAGTGCATCACCTCGCGCTTCTCGTCGGCGTGCCGCTTGTCCGTCAGCACGATCTCGGCGCCGGAGTTGAGGAACGCCAGCTCGCGCAGGCGGTGCTCCAGCGTCGGATAGTCGAACTCCACCATCGTGAACGTTTCGGTCGAGGGCAGGAACGTGACGCGTGTGCCGCGCTTGCCCTCCGGCGCGTCGCCGATCACGGCCAGCGGCGCCACCGCCTCGCCGTGGCGAAACTCGACGAAGTGATCCTTGCCGTCGCGCCACACGGTGAGCTGCAGTCTCGTGGACAAGGCGTTGACCACGGTCACGCCGACGCCGTGCAGGCCGCCCGAGACCTTGTACGGGTTGCCGTCCTCGCCGTCCTCGTTGAACTTTCCGCCGGCGTGGAGCTGGGTCATGATGACCTCGGCCGCCGACTTGCCCTCGGTCGGATGCATGTCGACAGGGATGCCGCGGCCGTCGTCCTCGACCGTGCACGAGCCGTCGGCGTTGAGCGTGACGTGCACCTTGGTGCCGAAGCCCGCCATCACCTCGTCGATCGAGTTGTCGACGACCTCGTAGACCATGTGGTGCAGACCCGAGCCGTCGTCGGTGTCGCCGATGTACATGCCCGGCCGCTTGCGCACGGCGTCGAGGCCCTTCAGGACCTTGATGTTCCGCGCACCATAGTCCTTCGAGCCGCTCGTCTTCCTGTCGGCGTCAGCGCTCATTCGGAGGTATCCTGGGAGGTTTCATCGATTGGCGCGAGTCATATCACAGGCCGCGCCGCAAGGCTCGCAGAACCCGCTTCCGAAGGTCGCGGTCGTCTGATTTTCATGTGCAGAACCAGATACTTGGATGTGCGTCGGAATGGCGCGGCAAATTCTTTTTACCGGCGTCAGGAAACCGTCGCGGCGCCGTCCGCCACCGCCACGAAATGCGCTGTGCCTTCGAGCGCAGAAAACGGTTCGCGGTCGGTGCCGGTCATCCAGGCCTGCGCACCGAGATGCAGGATCTCTGCGAACAGCGCAGCACGCCGCGCGGCGTCGAGGTGGGCCGCGATCTCGTCGAGCAGCAGTATCGGCGCGATGCCGCCGCGGCGACGGGCGATAAGCTCGGCATGCGCCAATACGAGGCCGACAAGCAGCGCCTTCTGCTCGCCCGTCGAGCAGAGCCGGGCCGGCATCTGCTTTGGCCCGTGCGCCACGGCGAGGTCGGCGAGATGCGGCCCGTTGAGCGTGCGGCCGGCGGCTCGGTCGCGTTCGCGGCCCTGCGCGAGGCGCGCGAGATACACGTCCTCGACGTCGATCGCAGGCATGGCGGCGAGATCGCGCTCGATTTCGCCCTCTATGGTGATATCTGCCCACGGAAACAGGCTCTCGGGCTCGCGCGCCCGTCGCTCGGCGATGGTCGCTGCCAGTGCCGCCACGGTTCCGGAACGAGCCGCTGCGATGGCAACTCCAGCCTCTGCCATGATGCGCTCGAGTCCGACGAAGCGGGCGGGGTCGCGCACGCCGTCCTCGAGCAGGCGGTTGCGCGACCGCATCGCGCGCTCGAAGTGGTTGGCGACGAGCCTGTAGCCGGCATCGAGCGTCAAGATCAGGCGGTCGAGGAAGCGGCGGCGGTCGCCGGCGGGGCCGGTGAACAGGCCATCGGATGTGGGTGTCAGCCACAGCATCTCGACGTGGTCGGCGAGCACACCCGAGCCCGCCTGCGTCTCGCCGTCGATGCGCACGATGCGGCCCGAGCGCTCGGCCGTGCCGCCGCCCGCCGACGGCTGCTGACCGGTGCCGATGTCAAGCGTGCGGTCGGGCGTCACGACGCGGGCCGCGACCGCCCATTCGCCGGTGCCGCCCTGCCGCGCCACGTCGGCATAGGCCGCGCGTCGCAACCCCTGTCCAGGGGCGAGCAGCGAGACGGCCTCGAGGATATTGGTCTTGCCCGCGCCGTTAGGCCCGTACAGAACGACGGGCCGAGGCCCCGGCGCGAGGCGCAGGTGCGCGTGATTGCGGAAACTGGTGAGCGTCAGCGTCTCGATGTAGAGGGCGCTTTCTGCCACAGCTTCGTCGGCAACCGTCATCAAACCCGCATCGGCATCAGCACGTACAGCGCGCTCTCGTCGTCGCCGTCGCGGACGAGCGTCGGCGAGCCGGGATCGGCGAGCTTGAACACGGCTCGCTCGCTCTCGAGCTGCTGGGCGATGTCGAGCAGATAGCGGGCGTTGAAGCCGATCTCCAGCGGCTCGGCCGAATAGCCGATATCGAGTTCTTCGGTGGCGCTGCCGCCTTCCGGGTTGTTGACCGACAGCGTCAGCTTGCCCGCGCCCGCGTTCAGCTTGACCGCGCGACCGCGCTCGCTGGCGATGGTCGAGACGCGATCGACGGCGCTGATGAAGGCCGCGTTGTCGACCTCCATGACCTTGTTGTTGGCCTGCGGGATGACGCGGCCGTAGTCCGGGAAGGTGCCGTCGATCAGCTTCGAGGTGAGCGCGATGTTGCCGATTTCGAAGCGCACCTTGGTGGTCGAGACGCCGATCTGCACCTCTTTGCCACCGTCGTCGAGCAGGCGGTGCAACTCGTGCACGGTCTTTCTGGGCACGATCACGCCGGGCATGCCGACGGCCCCGGAAGGCTCTTCAAGGTCGATCAGTGCCAGGCGATGACCGTCGGTCGCCACGGCGCGCAACGTCTTGCGCGCGCCGCTCTCTGCGGTGTGCAGGTAAATGCCGTTCAGGTAATAGCGCGTCTCTTCCGTCGAGATGGCGAAACGAGTCTTCTCGATGAGGCGCTTCAGCTCGTGTCCCGGCACGCGGAAGTTGTGCGGCAGGGCACCCACCGCCAAGTCCGGGAAGTCATCCGCCGGCAGCGCCTGCAACGCGAAGCGAGACTGGCCCGAGTGGAGCATCACCCGCTCCTTCTCGGCGTCACGCCTGAGTTCCACCTGCGCGCCGTCCGGCAGCTTGCGCACGATGTCGTGCAGCAGGTGCGCCGGCACCGTGGTCGTGCCCTGCCGCGAAACGTCGGCCGGCACTTCCTCTACGACCTCGCGCTCGAGGTCCGTCGCCTTGAATTTGAGACTCGAGCCAGTGGCGGCGAGCATGACATTCGACAATATCGGGATCGTCGTGCGGCGCTCGACGACGCTCGTCACGTGCGCGAGGGCCTTCAGGAGCTCTCCGCGTTCGATTACCAGCTGCATCTCAAAAGCCTCTTCGCGATCCCGATCCGTGCCCGCCGCATGACGCCGCCGGCGTCCGCCCTGGACGCGCGCCCGCCGCGCGAAGCCGCCATCGGCGTCAGTCCGGCCGAGGGCACCAAGGGGGGCACAAACTCTAGCACTCCGCCACCACGGAGTCTCTCACTCCGGCGATATTGCTCTTGTGCGTTGCACCTACCAGCAAGTCCGCCCTGAATGGCTTGATTTGGCAAGGCTGTAAAGCTCGCTCACCACGCCGCGCAACCGTCCGGCCACCCGATGAGCACAGCCCGACCGTGCCTCCCGCCCCCTATTTCCGAACCGGCGTTCGCCGGAATGAGGCGGCGCCCGCACCGCGCTGCGTGCCGAGCGCGCTCAGATCAACTTAAGCATCGGGGAACCATCCGCCGTCTGCACGCGACCAATGGTCAATCGCGCCCGACCTGCTGCTCGGCCGCACGACTGCACTTCGGACGACAGAGAAGCCCGCCATGAGTGCGCCGCTCACACGGAACAGCCCCTTTGCCTACCAGTGCGGCGCTTGTGGTCAGTGCTGCCACGACAAAAAGATCCAGACCAATCCCTACGAGGTGCTGCGGCTGGCACGAAACCGAGGCCTCTCAACAGGAGCGTTCATCGCGCGGCACATGGAGGCCGAAGGCCCGTTCCTGCAGGTGCGCGAGACCGGCGCATGTGTGTTCCTGGAGGGCACCGGCTGCAGTGTCCATACCGATCGGCCTCTGGTCTGCCGGACCTATCCTCTTGGCCGGTCAGTTGCAGCCGATGGCGTCGAGCGCTTCGGCGGTATCGAACCGCATCCTGCCTCGGCCGGCAGTTCGCGAGGTGCGGGCACAGTCGCCGACTACCTCGCCCGGCAGCGGGTCGACGACTTCGTCGCCGCGGCCGACCGCCTGCAGGCCCTCTTCTACCGCCTGTTCGACGCGCTGGCCGCGGCCCCGCCCGGCGCCGGCGCAGCCCCCAGCGCCGTGACCGTCGCCGCCGTCGAGCCGGCCGTCGCGGGGGAACCGGATCGGCCACTCTATGCGGAGTGGTTCGATGTCGATGACGTCGTCGCGCGATACTGCGACTGCACCGGTCGTGCAGTCCCGGAGCACGCGGGCGACGTCTTCGAGACCTACCTGGAAGCCATGGGCTACTGGCTCGCAAACACTCAGGAGACCTGACATGTCGAGAATCGAAACATCGACGCGCCTGGCCATCGCCGCAGCGGCACTGGGACTGTCGATCGGGGTGGCGCCGGAGACGACGCTCGCCCGCACCAGTGACGAGGCGACGACCGGCATCGTGCACGGCACGGCGAAGCCCGACGCCGTCTACTTCAAGTGGCTGAGGCCACGCCCGACGCCGCTGCCGACGCCGCCGCGCCTGCCGCGACCGCTGACACGGTGAAACGGTGACATGAGGTTCGCTCGATGCCGCGCCGGCAAGTCGTGCCGGCGCGGTTGGTCGCTGGCGTCGATGCGCGGCTCAGATGCTGAGCAGCTTCTTCAGATCCTCGATCTCGTCCTTGAGGCGCGGATTGTTGGTGATCTCGCCCTCGATCTTGCGGATGGCGTGCAACACGGTTGTATGATCACGGTTGCCAAAGCGGCGACCGATCTCCGGCAACGAGCGTTGCGTCAACTGCTTGGCGAGGTACATGCCGATCTGGCGGGGCCACACGACCGACCGATGGCGCCGTTGCGAGAGAATCTCGATCTTCGGCACGCCGAAGTGCCTGGACACCACCTTCAGGATATCCTCGATGCGGATACGGCGATTTTCGCCCGACTGCACGAGATCACGCAGGATGCGATCGGCCTCCTCTGCCGTGATCGGCGTCTTCATGATCTGCCAGTGGGCGTGAAGGCGGGTCGCTGCGCCTTCCAACTCACGACCGTTCTCGGTCAGCCGCTCGGCAAGCAGCTCCAGCACATCGCGGCTGACCTCGAAAGAGGGGTCCTGCAGCCGCTTCTCGGCCATCCGCTTCTCGAGGATACCCAGCCGCAATTCGTAGTCGGGCGCCGTGATCTCGGTGACGAGCCCGCGCTGAAGGCGCGAGCGCATGCGCTCGGACAGCCGCTCGATCTGGTTGGCGGGCCTGGCCGAGGCGACCACCACCTGCCGCCCGCCGTCGAGCAACGTATTGATGATGTGGTCGAACTCCTGCTCGGTCGCCGCGCCATGCAGAAACTCGAGATCGTCGATCAGCAGCATGTCGATGGAGCGGAAGCGCTCCTTGAAGGCGAGACCGTCCTTCAATTGCAGCGCCTCGACGAACTGGTAGCGGAACTTCTCGGCCGTCAGGTAGAGCAGGCTTGCCTGCGGCGAGCGGCGCTTCACTTCCCAGGCGATGGCATGCAGCAGGTGAGTCTTTCCGAGACCGACCGACGAGTGAATGTAGAGCGGGTTGAAGCCATGCCGCTCGCTGTAGACGGTCTCGGCCACTTGCGTCGCCGCCGCATGCGCCATGCGGTTCGCTGCCCCGATCACGAAGCTCGAGAAAGTGTAACGCGAGTCGAGTGGCGAGCCCTCGACGCCGGCTGCGAATGTGCGGCCGGCAGCGAATGCTGGTGCCCTGCTCGTCGCCTCGCCCTCGCCTCGCGGCGTCACCTGGCGGGCATCCGCCTCGGCACGACGTGGCGCCGGTGCGGCCTGCACCGGTCGCACCATCGGCGCCGTCGGCTGACGCAAAAGCAGCTCCACGCGCTCGGCACCGGGGAACTCGTGCTGGCAGCAGGCCAGCAATTGGTCCGAATAGTGCGACTGGATCCAGTTGCGCAGGAATTTCACCGGAACACTCGCCTCGACAACCCCGTCCGCGTATCCGCCGACCTCGAGCGAGTGGAACCAGCTCGTGTAGATGTCCTCGCCGAGCCGCGCGCGCAGCAGCTTGCGCACGTTTGCCGTCTTGCCGTCGAAATCGACGCTGTCGAAGCCCTTGGCCGGCGCCTCCTCTAGGCCCTCCAACCGCACAGGCTGATCATTCTGGTTCCAATGGCTCGCATTGCCGGCGTCGCCGCCCTTGAGATGAGGCATGTATGTAGTCCCCGCATTGCTGCGCCACGCCGCGTGGCGCCGATAGTTCCGATTGCGCCGACAAAGCTCCGCACTGCCGCGCGCTGATGTGGCGCGCGCCTGGAGCCGGAGTCCGGCGCTGCTGACATGAGAGGTGCAGAAGGACCCTAGCCCTGCACCCAAGGGAGGCCGGCCGACTTCCAGCCGGACCTCGTGCCGCGATGTCGACTCTCGTCGAGGGGGCCCTCGAACCCCTCGGCGACGTTGCGACATCGCGTATAGCCGGCCGCAACCATGGCCTCTGCGGCCATACGGCTGCGCCCGCCGGAGCGGCACAGGAACAGCACTTCGTGGTCGCGACCGACGCCGCGCTCCTTCAGTGCTGCGTCCAGCTTCTCGACGAACTGCGGATCGACGCGGCTCGTCGGAAAACTCGACCACTCGAGAAGGACCGGCTGCTTGCCGATCGCGGTCAAATCGGCGAGGCCGACGAACGCCCACTCGGATTGTGTGCGTACATCGACCAGCACCGCCGAGGGGTCAGCCGAGAGACGCGCCCACGTCTCGCGACAAGAAACCTCCTCGATTTTACTGGACTGCAATAACCCCACTGCTTTGCCCTCGCGCCCTCTCGACCAGAACGCCCGTGCCTCGTCGCCCGGCGCGGTTCGCGATGCCCCGACCTCGACCTGCATTTGCAGGCAAGCAGACAAGACGACCCCTGGGCCTCGGGTAGCTTCCCGCGACCCTGCCGTAGCGCACGCCACGAGCAGTCCCAGTTCAAGATTTGATCGAGCCTCTCGCTGGTCGCCATCGCCGCATAACGACGCGATCCAGCCCCGTCTCTCCACAGCCGCGTACTCTTACTCACAGGCAGCGCGTCTGTTGAGGAAGTGTTAACGCCCCGGCCCTGTGGACGCAAGAGCTCCAGAAGGCACAGCACCGCTGACTGCCATTCAAAAGTCATTCTTCCGATTCCGCAAACTGCCCGTGATCGTTCCCGAGCGTCGCGGTCATGTGCTTGAATCGACGCGCCCTTCCGGCATCCATCGGCTACTGGATACGACAACGGCGCGTCGCATTGCGACGCGCCGTCTGAATCGGATTCCAGCTTTGCGGCGGGTTTCGGCGAGTCCCGGGCTTTTTCTCAGCCTCGAACGAAGTCGTTCGTAATGAGCCGCTTAGCGCCCGAAACTCATGTCCTTTCGACAGCCCCGCTGCCTAACCGTGTCGCATAGAGGTCACAGCGGCGACGACTGTCGCTCATCCGTCATCTAACGCCGTTCATGCAGACATCGCCTTGATGCGTTGCGCCAGCCGCGACACTTTCCGGCTCGCGGTCCGGGCATGCACGACGCCTTTCTGGGCGGTCCGCACCATCACCGGCTCCGCCGACTTCAGTGCCGCCACTGCCGCCGCCTTGTCGCCGGCCGCGATCGCCTCCTCGACCTTGCGGACCTCGCTGCGCATGCGCGAGCGCCGGGCCTTGTTGACCTCGGTACGCCGGATCGCCTGACGGGCGGCTTTCTTGGCCGAAGATGTATTCGCCATTCTCGTGTCCTTGATGCTCTGGAACGCTGGTTCCGATGGATGGGGCAGGTGGAAGCTGGTGCCGGAGGCCCGCGTGGTACGGCACTTGCCTAGCCCCAGGGCAGTGCCGCCCGATTGCGGCAGCCGCGAGCGCGATCGCCCAGGCAGGCTCGGGTCGGTGCGCGGAGATTGGCGAGCGCCAAACACGCTCGCCGCCCGAGACGGTGCCCCGAGCGGCTCTGAGTGGCGAGCTATATGCGCCCTCGACCGCGCGGTCAACGGAGCGGGTCGGTAAGGGTGTCCAAGGAGGGAAGCATGAGCAGGAATTTCCATGAGCAGTTCGACCGCGGCGAGGCGCTGGCAATGCCGTCCAACCGCTCCACCGGTTTCGTCCTCGCCGCGGCTCTCGCCATCTTCGCCGTCCTGTTCCGACACAAGATGGCGATAGCAGCGCCACTCACCGGCGCGAGTGCGCTCCTTGCCACCGCCGCCGCGCTACGGCCGACGGCACTGACGCAGATCACCCGCGCGTGGTTTCAGCTCGGGCTGCTGCTCAACCGGATCGTCAGTCCGATCGTGCTGTTCGTGATGTTTGCCGCCGTCATCGTTCCCTACGGTCTCGTCATGCAGTTGCTCCGCGACCCGCTGAGGCGTCGAGCGCGCTCTGCCGATCTACCGAGCTATTGGATCGACGCGGCGACCAAGGATGTCCCGCCGGCCGATCTCAGACGCCAGTTCTGATGGTTTTGCGGGTCGGCAGTCGCGAAAGCAGCTCGAAGCCCGCGCGTCTTTACCATCGTGTTCTGTGCGCCTCGCGCAAGGCGGCGGTGTCGCGATAGTGATGGCGAAAACGAGGCCTCTCGGAATGTCGCGCACGCTCCTACTTCGTCTCGCCAGCATCATTGTCGGATTGGCGGTGCCTCTCCTCTTGCTCGAGGCGGGGTTCCAGCTTCTGCCCGTCACAAGCGGACCGTGGGTCGATCTCGTGACGGCCGAGCAGCCTGTTGCGCGCTTCCAGCCGGATTCGTCGTTCACCTGGTCGATGTTCGCGACCATGGAGCACGCCCGTCACGGCCGCACGAACAATGCCGGGTTCATCGCACCGATAGACTACGTGCCCGCCGCTCAGCGTGCACCGGACGCCCCGCCGGTGATCGCCGTCGTCGGCGATTCCTTTGTCGAGGCCTTGATGGTACCGCTCGAAGACAGCTTCGTGTCGCGACTGCGAGCCAGGGTCGGACACCGTGGCAATGTCTACGGCTTCGGCATCAGCGGGGCGCCGCTCAGTCAGTATCTCGTCTGGGCCGAACACGCCCGCCGCCTCTACACGCCCGACATGCTCGTCGTCTCCGTGGTCAGCAACGACTTCGACGAGAGCCTGCGCGACCTCAAACTCGCCAACGACCCCGGCTCGTCGCGCGGCTTCCATTATTTCGTCGAGCGCGACGATCAGCTCGAACTTGCGCTCGTCGAGAACCGGCCCTCGTTCGGGCGTCGCCTGGCACGCTCCTCGGCGCTCATCCGCTACTTCTACATGAACGCCGGATTGCGCCCCGACGCGACGCTGCTCTCGCGGCTGGGCCTCGTCAGGGGCGCAGACGAGCCCGGCGACAGCCGGCCGATGACGGCGCGCGAGCGCCACTTGCGGCATCTATTCCCGGTCCAGGAATTCGAGGTGCTCGCGGAGCGCGAGAAGGCGTCCCGCCGGGCCGTCGATCGCTTCCTGGCCGAGCTGCCGACCCGCGCCGGGCTTGCACCGGATCGTATCGTTCTGACCATCGATGCCCTGCGCATCGCAATTCTGCATCCCGCCCTGGCACAGCAGACGGCGCAGAGCCTGTTCGGCCGCCTGCGCTTCTACCTCATTGAACGTGCGAGAACTGCCGGCTTCACGGTGATCGACCTGGATCCACCGATGCGTGCTTTCGCGCGTGAGACCGGGCTGCCGGTCGAACTCGCCGACGATTATCACTGGAACGGCCACGGTCATCGCATCGTCGCCGACGAGATCGGGCGATCCGCCGCTTTCCGCCGGCTTTTCGACGCTGAAGTTTCGACACCGCGGCGCAGCCCCGACGACACCGATGGCACCAGACTTGCTCGCTGAGATCCCGACATCACGCCGCCGAGCCCAAACGGGACCGGCGATCCACTTGTCCGGTCCGTCAGGAGCAGACCCCATGTCTTTCCTCTCCGAGCTCTTCGCCTACATGAGCGCACGCAAGAAGTGGTGGCTGTTCCCGGTCATCGCCGTGCTGCTCGTCGTCGGCGGCCTCCTTGTCCTCGCCAAGGGCTCTGCCCTGGCGCCGTTCATCTACACCGTGTTCTGACACGGCGGCTCGACACGGCCGGGTTTGCTAGAGGCAACCCGGCCGCAGCATCGACACCCGCGACCAACGACAGCAAGCGGAGCCGCGCCCATGCGCATCCTCGGCCTATCTGCCTTCTACCATGACAGCGCCGCTGCACTGCTCGTCGACGGCCGTCCGGTCGCCGCCGCCCAGGAAGAACGCTTCACCCGGGTCAAACACGACGCCCGCTTCCCCGAGCACGCCATCCGCTATTGCCTCGACAGTCGAGGCCTGACGCTCGACGACATCGATCACGTCGCCTTCTTCGAGAAGCCGATGCTGAAGTTCGAGCGCCTGCTCGAGACATATCTCGCCAATGCGCCGCGCGGCTTCCAATCGTTCCGCACGGCGCTGCCGGTCTGGGTCAAGGACAAGCTGTTCCAGAAGTCGGGCCTGGTCAAAGCGCTGAAGCCGCTCTCGCCGAGCGGTAAAGGCATCGAGCAGAAGCTCCTTTTCGCCGAGCATCACCAAAGCCACGCGGCATCCGCCTTCTTCGCCTCGCCGTTCGACGAGGCCGTCGTGCTCACCATGGACGGCGTCGGCGAGTGGGCGACCACCTCCGTCGCCATCGGCCGCGGCAACAGACTCGAGACCGTGCGCGAACTGAACTGGCCGCACTCGCTCGGCCTGCTCTATTCCGCTTTCACCTACTACTGCGGCTTCAAGGTCAATTCGGGCGAGTACAAGCTGATGGGCCTCGCCCCCTACGGCGAGCCGAAGCACGCCGATACCATCCTGAAGCACCTGATCGACGTAAAGGACGACGGCTCGTTCTGGCTCGACCAGCGCTTTTTCGACTACGCGACCGGCCTCACCATGACCAACCGGCGTTTTCACGACCTGTTCGGCGCACCGCCGCGAGCCGGTGAGAGCCAACTCACGCAGTTCCACATGGACCTCGCCGCATCGATCCAGAAGGTCACCGAGATCGTCATGCAGCGGATGACCCGCGATCTCAGGGCGACCTACGGCATCCCCAATCTCTGCCTTGCCGGCGGCGTCGCGCTGAATTGCGTAGCCAACGGCAAGGTGCTGCGCGATCGGTCCTTCGAGCGGATCTTCGTGCAGCCGGCGGCGGGCGACGCCGGCGGCGCGCTCGGCGCGGCCTTCGCGGCCTACCACCAGCACTGCGACAAGCCGCGCGCCGCGCTCACCGGCATGGACCAAATGTCTGGGGCCTATCTCGGGCCGGCGTACGCGCAGGCCGACATCGAGCAGCGGTTGACTGCCGCCGGTGCGCGGTTCACGGTCCTCGACGACGACGCGCTGATCGAGGCGACCGCTGCTCGTCTCGAGGCCGGTGATGCCACCGGCTGGTTCCAGGGCCGCATGGAGTTCGGCCCGCGCGCGCTCGGCGCACGCTCCATCATCGCCGACCCGCGCAATACGGAGATGCAGCGCACGCTCAACCTCAGGATCAAGTTCCGCGAGAGCTTCCGTCCGTTCGCACCCTCCGTGCTCGCCGAGGACGTCGCCGACTTCTTCGAGCACGAGAGCGAAAGCCCCTACATGCTGATGGTCGCCGACGTGAAGCGCAACCGGCGCCGCCGCATGACGGAGGCCGAGGAAGCGCTGTTCGGCATCGACAAGCTGAATGTGCCCCGCTCCGACATCCCGGCCGTGACCCACGTCGACTATTCGGCGCGCATCCAGACCGTGCATGCCGAGACCAATCCGCGCTATCACGCGCTGATCAGCGCGTTCAAGCGACGCACCGGCTGCCCGATTGTCGTCAATACCTCCTTCAACGTGCGCGGCGAACCGATCGTCAACACGCCGGAGGATGCCTTCCGATGCTTCATGGGCACCGGTATGGAGACGCTCGCCATCGGCAATTGCCTGCTGGCCAAAGCCGACCAGGACCAGAACCTCGCCGAGGACTACACCAGCCGCTTCGCGCTGGACTGACGGTCCACGGCTGCTGCGCCTGCGTTGCAGCATCACCCCGCCCGCACAGAAAAGGCGCATGGGGCGATCGCACATCTTAGGGCGATGGTGATCCCGTTGTAGTAACCGGGTCGGATGCTACCGATTCGCCCGGGAGACACCTCATGATCATCTGGTCCATGGCCATCGCCGTCAGCGTGGCGCTCCTCGTCGTCACGGCGACGGGTCGCGGCGCGGGGCTCAACCTCGCCTATGCGAACATGGCGGTGGCGGCAGCCATGGCGCTGATCTTCGCGCTGGTCGCGATCCGCGAGATGCGAGGCGCCGGCGCACGCGGCGCGGCCCGTTCGGAGGTCGCTGCGACCGCCGCGCGCTACTCCGGTCTCGTCTACACGTGGGGCGCGCTGGCGCTCGCCGTTCTTTACGGCACCAGACTGCTCGAGTGGCGCGAGTGGCTGTCGTTCCTCATCGCCTTCATGGTCGCGGCGGGGCTCAGCCTGTTCCTGTCGGCGACCTTCAACAAGGACCGCGAGCGAGGCAGAGAAGACGAAGCGATGTTGAAGATCGCCCGCTACCTGGCGATCGTACAACTGGTCGGCATGTTCGCGGTCGCCGTCGGCCTGGTGATCGACGGCAAGATGACGCGCTTCCTGACGCCGGCCAGATACGGCGACTGGGCGGCGAACAACGTGTTCTTCTTCGGCGCGATCGCCGTCGCCGCCATCAGCCTGATGGCCATCACCACGGATCGCCGCGCCGGTCGATAGCGTGCGGCAACGCATCGCCGAGGCCTCGCCAGGGAGCGCACCATGAGTCTCCGCACGATCGTCCTCTCCCTCTTGCTGGCCGGCGCAGTATCGCTCGCCGCGATGTCGTGGGCGGCCGGACAGGGCCAGCGCACGCCGGTCTACGCCGCAGCGCTCGCGTTCGGCATCGTCGCCTCGCTCATCGGCCTCATGGCGAACCGGGCGCTGTGGGCTTTGCCGGCAGCCCGCGTGCGCCCGCAGGCGGCTCCGGTCGCCGCGCGCCGCAACGCCATACTGATGGCGCTGGTCATGGGGTGGGGGGCAGCGGCCTTCTTCGCGCTCTACGGCCTCACGCCGCTCAAGTGGCAGCACTGGTGGCAGTACGGCGCCGGCATGGCGCTCTATGCCACTGGGCTCCTCGTCTACGCCGACCTGCTTTCGCGGCCCGGTCACCGCATGACCACCTCGCCGATGCAGTACCGCGTGATGCAGCTCACCATCCTGCAAGGCACGCTGGTCGCCGGCGGCCTCGCCTGGCTCGCGCTCTCCGGCAAGCTCGCCACCACCCGCATGGACTGGGCCGCCAACGCCATCTTCCTGGGCGGCGGCCTCGCGCTCGCCACCCTCTCCGCCATCGCCGTCATCACCCAACATCGCCTGACGCGGCGGGGGTAAGGATATTTGGCGGGGAGCGCCGCCGGTGTCAGACTCAGGTGTCACCCCGGTGCTCGCCTCCCCTCCGGCTTGTCCCGAGGGGCGCCGGGGCCCATCCCTCAACGCACTCTGAGTCGCGATGTAAGGCTGCCGCCGACGCTGTGCACACCTTCAACGTCGCTCGCTACCGCTCGATGGGTCCCGTGGACAAGCCACGGGATGACCTCCGTGGTCGTGGCGTTGCTCGGAGCAACATCACTTGGTTACGACGACGTCGCTTCGGAAGGCTCGATCACCCATAAGCAGTTCCGTTCCGGATCGCCGCGTCCCTGACACCGCGCAATCGCCTCGTCGAGCCATTCGACGTCGTCCCACCACTACTGGACGGCTTGGAGCGGCGCCACCAGTTCCGGCAGCGCAAGGGCTCCGGCGGCCTCGATGGCCGAGTTCGCCACCTCATCGCTTTCAAGTTCCGCGAGCACCATCGGCAGCGCGCGCCGGTCCTGCCGCCGCGCAAGACCAACCATGGCCTCGAGCCTCGTTTCCTCGTCGTCGTCGGCAAGACGTTCGGCCAGTGCCGCCCGGATATCGGGAGAGTCGGCGTCGCTTTGAGTGCCGAGCGAGAACGTCGCCCAGTCACGCACGTCGGTCGCCTCGTCAGCCATGAGCCCGATCAATGCTGAAGCTGCAGGGGAGCCTGAGCTGTCTGCGCGAAGGTGCTGCGCGACGGCCACCCTGACCGCCTCGCATGCGTGGCTTGCCAAGTCGCGGCGAAGCGCAACAATCCTGTTCCCCACATCGTCATCGCACAACGAACGCACGACAGCGGCAACCAGGTCCGGGCACGCTTCGTCCAGAAGTCCGACCAGTCGTTGGGTCGTCGGATCGAGTTGCACCCCTCACTTATCCCCGAACTTCGCCTTCCGCTTCTCGGCGAACGCGGCCATGCCTTCCTTCTGGTCGTCCGTCGCGAACATGGCGTGGAACACGCGGCGTTCGAACTTGATGCCTTCGGCGAGCGTCGTCTCGTAGGAGCGGTTCACGCTCTCCTTGGTCATCATTACGATCGGCATCGACATCGACGCGATTGTCTCGGCCGCCTTCATCGCTTCCGCCATCAGCTCGGCGGCCGGCACGACACGCGAGACGAGGCCGGCGCGCTCGGCTTCCGCTGCGTCCATCATGCGGCCCGTCAGGCACATTTCCATCGCCTTCGACTTGCCGACGAAGCGGGTCAGCCGCTGCGTGCCGCCGGCGCCGGGCATGACGCCGAGCTTGATCTCCGGCTGGCCGAATTTCGCCGTGTCTGCCGCGATGATGAAGTCGCACATCATCGCGAGTTCGCAGCCGCCGCCGAGCGCGAAGCCCGCCACCGCCGCGATCACCGGCTTCCTCGTCGTCGTGATCCGCTCCCACTTCGAGATGAAGTCGCCGAGGTAGACGTCCATGAACGTCTTCGACTGCATCTCCTTGATGTCGGCGCCGGCCGCGAACGCCTTCTCCGAGCCGGTGATGACGATGGCGCGCACGTCGCGGTTCGCCTCGAAGCCCTCGAGCGCGCAGTTGAGTTCCGCGATCAGCGCGGAGTTGAGCGCATTGAGCGCCTGCGGACGGTTCAACGTGACGAGGCCAACGGGGCCCTTGGTCTCGACGATGATGGTCTCGTATGTCGCCTTCGTCATGGCATCTGCTCCGCGTTTCCCCTAGGTGAGAACGGCAGGCCGCCCTCCGGTCGCGGGCACCCTGCCAGACGACGCGCGCCGATGGCAAGCATCGCCGCCGGTGGCAACGCCGCCGGCTGCATTCCATCGCCAGGGAGCCCGGTAGAGGCATGGAAAAAGTCGTCGTCATCGTGCTTCCGGTGTTCGCACTGATCGCGCTCGGCTTTCTAGCCGGTCGGTTCCGGTGGGTCTCGGAGGCGACGCCGAAAGGCCTCGCGGACTTCACATTCAACCTTGCCGTGCCTGCCATGCTGTTCCGCACGATGGCGGTGGCACACCTGCCGCAGGTCGCGCCTTGGAAGCTCTGGGGCGCCTATTTCGGCAGCGCATTCCTGATCTGGATGATCGCCACGCTCAATGCGCGCTTGGCTCTGCGGCGGCCGGCGGCAGACGGCGCACCGATCGCCATGAGCTCGGCGTTCGGCAACGTCGTCATGCTCGGCATTCCGCTATCGCTCTCAGCGCTCGGCACCGATGCTGCCGGGCCGATCGCCGTCGTGGTCTCGCTGCACACCCCGGTGCTGTGGCTGGTCGCCTCGCTGCACATGAGCCTCGCCGCGGCCGGCGAGCACAGGGACCGCACTTCGATCCTCGCGACGCTCGTCGCCGATCTGATGCGCAATCCGATCATCATGTCGATCGCGGCAGGAACGCTTTGGCGTCTCACCGGGCTCGGGCTCGCTCCGGTCGCGGACAGGATCCTGGTGCTGCTTGCCCAGGCGAGCGTACCGGCGGCGCTGGTTGCGCTCGGCCTCAGCCTCGTCAAGTTCGAGATCAAGGGTCAGGCGCCGACGCTGGTGAGCATCGTCGTCCTCAAGCTCGCAGTGATGCCGGTGATCGCCTGGCTCATCGCGACGGAGTTGCTCGGCCTGCCACCGATCGCCGCCGGCGTGGTGATCATCTTCGCGGCTATGCCGACGGGCGCCAACGCGTTCCTGTTCGCCACCAAGCATCAGCGGGCGGTGAACTCCGCCTCCGGTGCGGTGGCTCTCGGCACAGCGCTCTCGATCGCTACGGCGATGATCGCCGTCTACGTGGTCGGTCCGTGACGGCGCAGAGAGTAGCCTGCGCTCACGCCGCGATTGATTGCGCCGGATCGGCGCCTGTCGCTACGGCTGGCGATGCAGCGTCCCGACGGCCACCGGAGACGGGCTCGACGCGCAGGACGCAACCGAGCTCCCCCATCAGCTCATCGAGCGCATAGCGCGCGGCCTCGATCTGCAAACGCGCGGACTCGTGCGAGCGCCCGAGCGCCTCGGCGTTGGCCAGTGCCGCTCCGACGACGCCGGTCGCGACTGCCCACTGGTGCGCCTGCGAGAGGCGGGTCGGAGCATCCGCTGCCGGCGCCAGCCGACGTGGTTCGCTGCGCGCGATGTTCCCTGCGACGGAGAGATTGCCGAGCGACGCGAGCGCGGTGGAGATCTGCTGCTGCACGACGTACGTCAGGGCATTGCCGAAGCGCCCGAAAGCCCGCCAAACTCCAAAAAAAGTCGTCATGTCGTCGCTCGCGCTCCTCGCCCATGCGCGGAGCCTTGCGGCAAATTCCGTGCCACGCGCGATTAGGAGACCGTCGGCGTCGATTGACATTGGGGCTGGATCGCTTCGCATCTCAAAGAGAATGACGCTATTCGCGGCGAAACTCAATTGAAAAAACGTAGACTTTCGCCTTCGCTCGCCGACGGGCCAAACTACGATGCAACTCCGCACACCTCGCTACTTTTCCTGGATCATGATTAACAAAATGCCAATCGCGGTATGCTCGCCGCACAGCTGGCGGCAGCGCAGGGGACGCGCACCACGTGCCGAGACCGGCATATCGCGCGATTTCCTGCGCATTTGCTCGACTTCGGATCAAGTCGCAAACCGGCCGGTCCAACCGGCTGCCTTCAAAGGTGCGACGACAATCGACAGGAAATACATTGGAGCGAACAGAACACCAGTCGCGGTTCAATTCGGAATTTTTCTCCACTCGCCGGCAATCTGGCGCGGATGATAATCGGTGCGACGCATCACGGCGGCGCTCGGATTTGCTTTCCCGCTCCGCCGCACGCCTGGCGCCGAAGGGGTTCGCGCGATACCGCGCCTGGCGATGAGTACGCCGGTCGACTCCGGCGGCACCATCGATTCGGTCAGCCGGTAATGGCCCGTGATGACGTCGGCGAACAACGCATCCTCGAGCTGCGCGCCCCAGCCACGGTTGTGCACGATCATCGGCCGACCGGTGGGCGCGAGCCGGTCCGAGACAATGGCGATGTGGGCGCGTGAGACGCGACTGTGAGGGCGATGATAGGTGACGATGTCGCCAGGCTTGTAGTCCTCGGGAAATGCCGTGACCGGCAGGGCCGCGCCGAGTTTCGCAAACAGCCGCCGCAGCGTCTCGGTGCGGCGATGATCGATACTGGGATCGCCCGAGCCGACGCCGGCACGCTGCACGTGCTCCTGCAGGTCGATGCCGAGGCTGCGATAAGCGCGGACGACGACATCTGAACAGGAGCCGTGCATGGGCGAGATGTCGCCCCTTGGATAGGCGATGCGCCGGTAAACGGCGGTATAGACGATGAGGTCCCCGGTCTGCGCCTCGGCGGCGGCGGCAAGCGCGCGGCCGAATGCATCGGCATCGCGCGGCCGGCGCGGCACGAGCTGATCGGGCCGATGCGAAATCGCGAGGGACGCAACGCGCGCCGGCCGACAGGCCGCACCGTCGATAGTGGGTGCAGTGGCGATCGGACCCGCGACGGCGGGCGTCTCCGGCTCCGGCGCCACAATCCGGGGCAGACGTGGCTGGTAGCGTAAACTGTCGGACGGCAGCGGGTAGGAGAGCGCGGCCAGCCTTACCGGTGGCGGCCGCGAAACCGCGTTCAGCGGGAGCCGTAAACGCCTGTGGCCGCCGGTCAGGTCGGCGGTGTCCGATGGGACGAGCGCGGAAGGCACTGCCGCCAGAGCGACCGGCCGCCGGATGCCGGCGGGGCCGAACGACGCGTAGCGAACTGCGCCCATCGGCCTCGGCAGGCGCAGCACGCGCGGGCTGCTCAAAGCGCCGGGTGCGAGACGTCCGAGCTTAACGGGCTGAACTAAGTTGGGTGTGACAACGGCTGCGACGACGGACGGCGGCAGTGACAAGGCTGGCGTGATCAGCGCCGGCGCGGCGGGCGCGTAGTCGATGTCGCGCGCGGGACGTACGATCGTCCGTCCCGAATTGACGTCTGGCCGGCCGGGCGGGCCGAGCCAGCGGCCGGCGAGACTGGCCTCGAGCGACAGCGCGCCAAGGCGCGGCGCCGCCAACTTCCCTCCGGCCAGGGCCACCAGCAGCATGAGTACAGGCAGCAGCGTCAGCCCCAGCGTCAGCTGATCATCCCGCGTCGGCCACGCTGTTGCCGAAGCGGTGGTCCGCGTCGACTGCAATGGCGGGCGTTGCGGTGCGGGCCGGGCTGGATCCGCCCCCCGCATGCGTGCTCGACCGGACGGCTTGGCCGGGGCACGCGGCGCAGAAGCACGCGGCGGAGCCTGCGCCTTGCCTCGTTGGGACTTCTTCCTCGCACGCCGTGCCACGCGACCACCAATCCGCCCCGGGCGCTGGCGCCCTGGAAACCTCTGTGTTGCTCTGAATTTATGTCCTTATGGCACGCCAACTCAACAAGAACCTTCCCGACCGTGCCGACCGCGACACAGCGCGATCGCCGAAGCGGCCATTATCGGTGGGGTCAGACGCCCGCGAGCCGGCGGACGTCCCCGGGCGTTGCTCCCCTCGAGCGCAGCGTACGCAGCGCCTCGGCTCCGTCACGCTTGGCGAGCTTGCGACCGGACGCATCGAAGATCAGCGGGTGGTGATGATAGCGCGGTGCGGGAAGGTCGAGCAGGACCTGCAGCAGGCGATGCAGATCCGTGGCGCGCTCCAGATCGGCACCGCGCGTGACGTGCGTGACGCCTTGCAGCGCATCGTCGACGACCACCGCGAGATGGTAGCTGACGCCCGTCTCCTTGCGCACGATGACAACGTCGCCCCAGTCCTGAGGACGCGCAAGGACATGGCGCTCGTCCCCGCTCTCCTCGAAGGAGGCGAAGGCGAGGGGAGTCTCCCGCAGCTTACCGGCCGCCCGCGCGAGCGATTTCGCCATGTCCAGCCTGAGCGCAAACGGCTCACCCGCTGCCTGGCGCTGCGCTATCTCCTCCGTACCGAGACCTCGGTGCAGACCGGGATAGATCGGCGCGCCGTCGGGATCGAGCGCAGCCGGCCGGGGCGCGGCTGCGGCGACGATCTCTCGTCGGGTGGCGAAGCAGGGATAGAGCAAACCCTGTCGCGCGAGACGATCGATATGAAACTGATAGTCCGCCAAATGGTCGGACTGGCGGCGCATCGGCCCGTCCCAGTCCAGGCCGAGCCATGCGAGATCGTCGACGATCGCAGCCTCGTACTCGGGCCGGCAGCGCGTGAGATCGGTATCCTCTATTCTCAGAAGGAAGCGCCCGCCCATGCGCCGCGCGAGCCGGTGACCGATCATCGCCGAACGGACGTGACCGAGGTGCAGGTAACCGGTCGGACTGGGCGCGAAGCGCAGAACTGGTTGCATCGCTCACGGGCCGGGAACTACCTTACGGACAGGCGCCGGGACCGGTGCCTGACGCCCGGAAGCTCTTCGCCACCGCCTCGACCACCGGATCGTAGCGACGACGCTCGGCGTCGGGGTAAGTCATCGCCCAGCTGTTGATCAGCCGACCGCCGCAAACGAACGTAACCCACTGGTAGAAGTGCTGGTCGCCACGCCGGCCGGAGACCACGAACCATGCCCGTCCGACAGGCTCGTAATCGAAGCGGGCACCCGGATACGTCTCACGTTTGACGAAGTCGCGGTAGGCGCGCAGGTCGAGGCCCTCTCCGTTTTCGAGCGCACCGACCAGTAGCCGCGCCCGCCCGTCGGAACTGACGAACAGCTGGCCAGCGTCGCCCGCGGCCTCCCCCGATGGACTGAACAACCCCGGCGGATAGGAGATGGCGAACCCGAACCGCGCATTCTGGTAGGTCGCCCAGCCGACGGTGCGGCCGGTTGGCGAAGCCTCCGCGACTGGTATCATGGCGAACATCACGGCGATCACGCCCGCCAGCGCGCGGACCATACGCTCAGAATCCATTGATCCTCTCCCGTGCCCTGCCTGATCGGCCCGGCGTGATTTCGATGCTAGCATTGCTCGCCCCGCCAAAGAACCGGCCCGGCGCATTTGGGCCGATGCGGCGCCCAGGAGAGATCGATGGCAAGGCGTTCGAGGCGCACTCCGCGCCATGTCTCCCACATCCCTAACACGCCAGATGCGCAGGTGGATGCACCGACCTCGCCTCCGGCCAGCACCGTGCAGGCGCCGAGCCGGCGCGCAGCTGCCGCCACACCGCCCGCCATCGAGAGCGAGCACCACATCGCCGACGGAATTCGTTTCCTCAGACGCCGCTGCGCCCTCGTGCGCACCATGCACGACCTCGCCGGCGACCCGCCTCTCAGGCGCCGTGTGGCCGGCTTCGAGGGGCTGGCGCGCATCATCGTCGGCCAGCAGCTGTCGGTGGCGAGCGCCGCGGCCATCTGGAGCCGTGTCGAGACGGCCCTGCCGGAAATGAGCGCCGTGGCACTGCTGGCCGCCGATCACGAGACGTTGCGGGCGAGCGGCCTCTCGCGACCGAAGATCCGAACGCTCAGGGCGGCTTCGGAGGCGATCGTCGGCGGTCTCGACCTCGCACTGCTCGAGACGATGGACGACGCGCAGATCCACGATGCCCTGACGGCCATCCCGGGCATCGGGCCGTGGACCGCCGACATCTTCATCATGTTCTGCCTCGGCCGCCCAGACGCCTTCGCCAGAGGCGATCTCGCGCTCCAGATCGCCGCGCAATATGCGCTGACCCGTGACGCGCGCCTGTCGGCCGACGAGTTGGAAGCGCTGGCCGAGCGTTGGCGGCCGTGGCGCGGGGTCGCCGCCCGCCTTTTATGGGCATACTACAAGGCGGTGAAGGACGCCCGGTCAGGGATTCCGGTATGAACCGCATTCGAACAGCCTAGAGCGGAGTTTGAGTCATGCCCGTCCTCGACGGTCCGATGCGCCTGGCGCAGAGCGGCAGGACGACAAGTGTCGTCGTGCTGCTGCACGGCTATGGCGCGGATGGTCACGACCTGATCGGCCTCGCCGACGCGTGGCGCGCGGCGCTTCCCGATACACTGTTCCTGGCCCCCGACGCACCGGAGCGGATCTCCGGTTATCTCGGCGGCCGGCAGTGGTTCCCGCTCGACCGTCGCGATGCCGGCGAGTTGCGTGGCGGCGTGCTGGCGGCCCGGCCGCTCGTCGACCGCTATCTCGACGGGGTGCTCGACGAGACGGGAGTGGAGCCCGACCGGCTGGCGCTGTTCGGCTTCAGTCAGGGCGCGATGATGGCGCTGCACGTCGGGCTGAGACGGGCGGCAGCGCCGGCGGCGATCCTCGCCTACTCGGGTCGACTGGCCGCTCCGGAACTGCTCACCGCCGAAATCGCGTGCCGGCCGCCCGTGCTGCTCGTTCACGGCATGGAGGACGGCATCATTTCCGTCGACGCGCTCGCCGAGGCGCGCGAATCACTTCGACGCGCCGGAGTACCCGTCACGGGCCACACGATTGCCGATCTTGGCCACGGCATCGATGAGACCGGACTAGATCTCGGGGCCCGCATGCTCGAACAAGCTCTTGCGCCATAGGCACTTTTCACTGCCGCTCCCTCTTCAAACCGGGCCGCCCGGCACCCATCTTCACACAGCCGACACGCAGGAATATTATTCAGGGCCAGCGCGGGTGCGACGTGCATGCTCAGTCCGTCAGGAACGGGTAGGGAGCGCACATTCGCTATGACAGCCGTGGCACCGCCTCACAATCTGCCGGCTCTGGTGCTCAACGCGGACTTCCGTCCGTTGAGCTACTACCCCCTGTCGCTGTGGAGCTGGCAGGATACGATCAAGGCCGTGTTTCTCGACCGGGTCAACATCGTCTCCGAGTACGACTACACCGTGCGCAGCCCCAATGCCGAGTTCCGGGTGCCGTCGGTCGTCTCGCTGAAGGCCTATGTGAAGCCTGCACTCTACCCGGCCTTCACCCGCTTCAACGTGTTCCTGCGCGACCGCTTCTCGTGCCAGTACTGCGCCTCGAAGGAGGAGTTGACGTTCGACCACCTCATCCCGCGCTCGCGCGGTGGTCAGACCCGTTGGGACAACGTCGTCACCGCCTGCTCGCCGTGCAACCTCGCCAAGGGCAATCATCTGCCCGGCGCCGTAGGCATGTGGCCACACCAGATGCCCTACCGGCCGACTGTCTATGAGTTGCATCGGAACGGACGGCTGTTCCCGCCGAACTATCTGCACGACAGCTGGCTCGACTATCTCTACTGGGACACCGAGCTCGATCCATGATGCGATCGATCCTGCAACGCGCGGCTCGGGCAGCTGTGTTTTCGCTGGCATTCTCAGCGACGGCTTCGCTGGCGATCGCACCAGCCGGGGCTGAGCCCTACCTTTGGCCAGCGACGACGCCGCGCGCCAACGCCGAAAGGCTGGAAACGCGCGTCGTGCCACCGGAGGGCTTCGTGCGCCTGCCGGTGCCCACAGCAAGCTTCGCCGATTGGCTGCGGGGACTTCCGCTGCGACCCGCAGGAGAGCCGGTGCGCTTCTTCAACGGCGCCGTGAAGCCAGGCGGATCGCACGTCGCCGTCATCGACATCGACGTCGGCAGCCGGGACCTGCAGCAGTGCGCCGACGCCATCATGCGGCTGCGAGCGGAGTGGCAGCTGGCGACGGGGCGGGATCGCGACATAGGCTTCGACTACACGGGCGGCGGTCGTGTGACCTTCACCCGCTGGTCTCGCGGCGAGCGCCCGTCGAGTGACGGTAGACGTTGGCGCCGCGCCGGCAAGCCCGACGCCAGCTACGCCAGCTTCCGACGCTACATGGACAACGTGTTCGCGTTCGCCGGCACGTACAGTCTGGAGCGCCAGCTGAAGCCGGTTGCCGACGACGATCTGGCGATCGGCGACGTGTTCATCCGTGGCGGCTTCCCGGGACATGCGGTTCTCGTCGCCGACGTCGTCGTCCAACCGTCGACTGGTGAGCGCCGATTCCTGCTCCTGCAAAGCTTCATGCCGGCGCAATCGATCCACGTGCTGAAAAACCCTGCGGCCGGCGACTCGCCGTGGTATCCGGCGAAGTGGACCGGCCCGCTCGTCACGCCTGAGTGGACCTTCCCAGAGGGCAGCCTCAAGCGGTGGCCGTGATGCCCGCAGCCATTGCCGAACCCGGTGCACCTACCTCGGGCAGGACGGCGCGATGACGACCGAGGCCTAGTGAGAAAAGAGATCTCGTTGCTCCGGCAGCGGATTCTTACCGAAGTGTGAACCTCGCGACCAGAAACGGCGACAGACGGCAGCGGCAGGTGATCCAGCCTGACCCCTGACCTCAAGTGTCCCAACAGTTCCGAGGAATCTCTGTCATGTCGAAATTGTCCAAGGTGGCCGGCGCCGCCGCCGGCGCGACCTCGCTCGTCCTACTCTCGCTGGCGGTTTCGCCTGCGCCCGTCGAGGCCGCAAGCCCGCTGATCAAGAACTCGTGCCAGCGCGTGTGCACCGTCGACGGCTACTGTGTCTATTCCTGCGCGGAGGTCGAGGTGCGGCGCCAGAAGTACAAGCGCCCGCCGCAGACCCGGCCCCAGCCGGAGCCGGTGCCCCACGTGGAGAACTGGCGCGACAGGGTGCTGTTCTCCTCGGGCGCTGGCGCCGGCGGTGGGGGTGGTGGCGGAAGCCGCTGAACGGGCGTTATCCGACTCCACCATCCGACCGCGCATCCAACTGCCGTCCCGGACCGAGGTCCGGGACGGCTTCATTCCATGTGGGTCGGATCACGCTGCGCGCGCGAACGGCTGGGCACTGAGCGCCGCAGCGATCTGGTCGACAGCGCGGCTCCAGTCGAGGCCCTCCGCGGGCTCGAGGCCGAAGGCGGCAAGCGCATCAGCTGGCCGGCCGCCGTCGCGGAAGATGCGGGCGCAGGCCGTGCGCGCGATCCCGACATTGTTCTGCCACTGCTGCGGATTGATGTGACGACGCGTCATGATCCGATCCTCCGGTCGGCGATCCGTGCAACGACGGCATCGCCCCACCTTGCCATCCCACCGGTCGGCTGACGCCGCCGGCTACGCTTTGAGGCTGCTGCCCCGACTGGATGGCAGGTGTGCTTCGCGCTCCAGCTTCATGACGCGGTACTGTGGACACTGAAGCTTCGAGGCGGAGCGGACGTGCTCCTCGCTCGACACACCTGCCAACTCGCTGGGTCTCCGCGCCACGCGGAGCGACCCGAATTTCATCCGGCGCAATGAACGGCCTTAACGCCTCACTTGGCTTGGCCGGGGCGCTCGCACGCCGCGCACTGCCACTGGTACTGGTACTGATACCGGCGTCTCCCGCACGATCTCGACCCGCTCCAGCAGGCTGGCGACGAGCGGACCCAATCCACACCAATCGCCTTCGAACGCTTGCGACAAACGCTGCTCCACCTTGTCCCGACGCTTCACGACCAGACCTCACTCCATGAGAACCGCACGACACCGCGGCCCGCGACGCACCACAAACACCAACGCAACGCCACGCACGTAAGATCGACGGCCCGCAATCCACGCGACGCCGGGAACGCGACTACGCAAAGACGCAACTGACGCTAATGACGCTAATGACGCGATACAGCCGGACCCGAGACCGCAACCGAAATACGCGTCGCCACAGGGCCAAGACCCGACTCACCCGCACCCACCGGCGGTGGGATTTCGGCGAGCCGCTCCGCAATACGCGAAACCTTCCTCGCGGCAGCGGCTCGCCTGATGTTCCGGAATCGTCCTCGAAGCATGCTTCGCGGCACGATCGGACCGTACGCAGACGCAACGGCACACGACACAACGCAACGCTTTACAGGTACGCGGCACTCGAAACGCGCCACCCCGGTCGAGGCGGCGAACTTGAACGATACGCCGTCCACACGATCCAACTGCGGAACTACAGCCACCTCGTCTCCGGCGAGACGCAACCGATGCCGGTACAGAACCTGACGAGGCGTACGCAACTCTTCGACGAAGGGGTTTCGACGCCAACCTGAGCTCATCGCCCACCACCTCCCGTTCGCCCTGTGTTCCGCGAACGAGGGAGAATTAATCGTTGCTTCGTGACCACAATGTGGAGCGGATGCGACCGATCCAAGGATTTTGACATGGACACGTGCGAATCGATCTCTGCGCGCACGCCACGGTCTGGCTCTGGGTTGCCCCTGAAAACGTCAAGTTATTGAATTTGCTTCAATTACAGCGTGTCGCGCTCGGCCGCTGCCATCGCCGCCTTGAGGGCTCCGACCATCAGCGCGAGACAGACGATCGCATTCCACCCGGCCATCGAGAGGCCGAGCACGCGGAACGGCGCCTCGTCGCAGCGAATCACTCGCACATCGTTGAGGCCACCGAGCACGCCTTGGCCCGCGCTCCCCGTCAGCGGAGCCATGGCATTGCCGGCGCAGGTATCGGGACCGGGCCAGAATTTCCATTCGACGCCGGCATGAAAGACAGCTAGCCCGGCATTGGCGAGGAACGCGAGCGCGACCACGAAGAACACTGTGGCCGCCAGACCGCGCTGGCCCGCTGAAACCAGCACGAGACCGAGAAAGAGGAGAGGAATGCCGGCGTAGTAGGCCCAGCGCTGCATGAGGCAGAGCGGGCACGGCGCATAGCCGCCGATGTGCTCCGAGGCTAGCGCGGCGAGGATGGTGGCGGTCGCCACGAACAGAGTGAATCCACCCCACTGGTAGGCCGGCGTCGAGGCCAGCCTGCGCGTCGCAACCGCCATCCGGAGAACTCCCAGGCTACGAAACCTTCGCGCTTCCGTCGCGGACGGCTGCGCCGCCAATCTCATGACTGGAAAGGACCGCGGCGGCAAGACGGGGAGGGCACGGGGCTGAAACGAACCCGACGCGGCGACGATGAAAATTGAAGGGCCGGGATGCGTGTCCCGGCCCCTTATGCTCAGATCATTCAACTCTGTGGCCGCCACCTCGGCGGCCCGTCCTGCATCAACAGCCTGCGGCGACAGGGCGGAGCCCGGGAACGACCGGCGCCGTCGGCTTCGGCTCCTTCTTCGTCGCACCGAAGCCGAAGAATTCGGCGAAGGCTTCCGCCCGGAGGCGGCGGCCAACCCGCATCGCCGCCTGCATTTCGTCGTACGTCGGCAACTCGCCACAGGTCTCGAAGCGCTTCGACATTTCACTTCTCCTCATGTCACCTCATGCGGCTCTCTTTGCGAGAACTCGCTTGTTATGTGAGCAATTTACGCCCTAAGCTCGATTGCCACAAACGACGTTTCCTCACACATGACATGAGAAAAGTTTATCCATGAGCAACACCCTGCCGCCGCTCAACGCGCTGCGCGCATTCGAAGCGACGGCACGTCAACTGAGCTTCTCCAAGGCGGCCGGCGAACTCCACGTGACGCCAGCCGCCCTCAGTCACCAGATCAAGGGCCTCGAGGAGTTCCTCGGCGTGCGGTTGTTCGAGCGCAAGGCGCGCTCGATTGCGCTCACCGATGCCGGTCGCCAACTCTACCCGGGACTGCACTCGGCATTCGTGCAGATGCGCCAGGCCGTGCAGAGTCTCGAGCGGCTGCAGAACGACCGCGTACTGGTGATCAGCGCCCCACCGGGCTTCACGGCCAAATGGCTGGCGCCGCGCCTGTACCGCTTCCTGATCGCCAATCCCGACATCGACGCGCGTATATCGGCGAGCATGGCGATGGTCGATTTCGAGGCCGACGGCGTCGATGTTGCCGTGCGCAACGGCATCGGCCCGTTCAATGAGCTTACCGTCGATCGGCTGACGGAGATCGTGATGCTGCCGGTGGTGAGCCCTCGCCACGTCGAGCAGGTCGGCGCGCTCACACGACCAGCGGACCTTCTGAAGGCGACGCTGATCCACGACGAATCGCTGACCGGGCTCGCCGACATCCCGAACTGGGGCGACTGGTTCCGTGTCGCCGGCGTCGATCACCCCAAGCTGGAGCGCGGGCTGCGCTTCAACAGCGCCGACCATGCGCTCGATGCCGCGCTGGAGGGCGCCGGCGTGCTGCTCGCCCACCGCACGCTGGCCTATGATGACCTGAGAACCGGCCGCTTGATCGCGCCCTTCGACATCGAGATCAGGACCACCCGGGCGTTCCATTTCGTCTGCCCGGCAGGCAGCGAGACAAGGCCCAAGGTCGCCGCCTTTCGCTCCTGGATCGGCGCGGAGATGGCAACCATGAACGCAGCCCTCAGCGAGCGCACGTGGGCGCGAAAGCCGCCGAAAGCCTGAGCACGATCTCGTTCAGGACGAAGCGGCCTGCCGGCGTCGCGCGCAGGCGATCCTCCGGCAACAGCTCGATGAGTCCCATGCCGGCAAGCTCAGCGATCGTCGTCGAGGCGGGCCTGACCGCGCCGATCGCGGCCAGCCGGTCGAGCGAGATGCCCTCCGTAAGTCGCAGGCCCATCAACAGCGCTTCGTCGGCCTGCTCGGCCGGCTCGAGCGCCGCGTCCTCGACGAGGCCGAGGCCCGCTGCCGACACCTGCGCGCGCCAAGCTTCCGGCTGACGCTCCGTCGCTGTTGCCCGCCGCACGCCGTCGACAATCAGCCGGCCGTGTGCGCCCGGACCGATCCCGGCATATTCGCCGTAGCGCCAGTAGAGAACGTTGTGGCGGCTTTCCTCGCCCGCAGTGGCGTGATTGGAAATCTCGTAGGCGGCAAGGCCCGCGGAGCGTGTCATCTCGTCCGTCAGCCGGAACAGCGCGTCGGCAACGTCCGGCTCGGGCGGGACGAGCCTGCCGGCCGCATGAAGTGCCGCGAACGGCGTGCCGTCCTCGATGGTGAGTTGATAAAGTGATATGTGCCGGCTGCCGAGGGCGAGCGCCTCGGCCAGCTCGCCGGCCCAGTCCGCCGGTGTCTGGCCCGGCCGCGCGTAAATGAGGTCGAACGAGAAGCGTGGAAAGGTCGCCGCCGCGATATCGAGCGCACGACGCGCTTCCGCCGCGGTGTGCAATCGCCCGAGCGCCTTCAGGTCGGCGTCGGCCAGCGCCTGCACGCCGAGCGAGACGCGGTTCACACCCGCCGCCCGATAGCCGGCGAAGCGCGACGCCTCTACGCTCGACGGATTGGCTTCGAGCGTTATCTCCGCCTCCGATCCGACCTGCCATCGGCGCGCGATGGCATCGAGGATCGCGGCCACGGTGGCCGGCGTCATCAGCGATGGCGTGCCGCCGCCCAGGAAAATGCTGTCGACGCGGCGGCCACCGATGCGGTGCGCAGTCGCCTCGATCTCCGCGACGAACGCATCGCGAAATGCCGCCTCGTCGACGCCGCCGAGACGGACATGGCTGTTGAAGTCGCAATACGGACACTTCGACGCGCAGAACGGCCAGTGCACGTAGACGCCGAAGCCGGCTGCGTCCGGATTGACCGGCGTGCGGCCACCGGCACCGGGCCGATCCATCGTCGCCGTGTTCTCAGAGCTTGGGAGCATCGAGCAGGCCCTCCGCGAGAAGGCGGAACGCGCGGGCGCGGTGCGAGAGCCCGTGACGGCCGCCCGGCGCCCAGTCGAGCCCGTGCTTCTCGTCGCTCGTCATCTCGCCGAACGTGCGGCTCTCGCCGTCCGGAAGGAATATCGGATCGTAGCCGAAGCCCTGTACGCCGCGCGGCTCCGGCACGACGGTGCCGTGCACGCGGCCCTCGAACAACTCGTCGTGCCCGTCCGGCCAGGCAACGACCAGAGCCGACACGAAGTGTGCGCGACGCCGCTCCTGCACGATCGCACCGCGTCGCTGCAATTCCTTCTCGACACGGGCGAGCGCCGGCTTGAAATCCTTGCCCGGCCCGGCCCAGTTCGCCGAAAAGATGCCGGGGGCGCCGTCGAGAGCTTCGATACAGATCCCCGAATCGTCGGCGAGGGCCGGCAGTCCCGCCGCGCGCGCTGCGGCGTGGGCCTTGATCGATGCGTTCTCCGCGAACATGTGACCGGTCTCATCCGGCTCCGGAAGACCGAGTTCGCCGGCCGAAACCAGCGCCAATCCGAACGGGCCGAGCAGCTCGCGCAATTCCACCAGCTTGCCGGCGTTGTGGGTGGCGACCACGACCTTCGCACCGCGCGGCAGGCGCCGCCTCGTCAAAGTCCCCATATCCTCGGCTCCGCGATCTCGATGCTGTTGCCCGCGGGATCGCGGAAATACAGGGAGCGGCCGCCACCCGGCCACGTCAAGTCGGCTTCGATGTCGACGCCCGCGGCAGCGAGCCGATGTCGCCACGCATCCATCTCGTCGGCGCACGCCGCGAAACAGACGTGCCCCTCGCCTTGCGTGCCGTGCGGTGGCACCTGTGGCGCGCCCGGCCGCGGCGTCTCGCTCGTCACATCCGGATTGAAGATCAGCAGCATCTGGCTCTCGAGCCGGTAGAACACGTGGCGGCCCGGCTTGACCTGATAGGGCTCGAGGCCCATCGCGTCGCGCCAAAAGCGCTCGGCCGCCACCAGGTCGCGCGCGTAGAGCGCCGTCTCCAGCACCGACGGGGATGCGCGGGGCCGCTCGTTTCGCGGCGCATCGGTCATGGCAACCTCACGGCAGAGCATCCTCGCGGCAGCGCCGCGCCCGGTCTCAGCCGACCGTCAGCTTCTGCAGTTGCACCAGCTCGGTGATGCCCTTGCGGGCAAGCACGATCAGCTGGTCGAACTTATCCTGGCTGAACGGCTCGCCTTCGGCCGTTCCCTGGATTTCGACGATGCCGCCCGCCCCGGTCATCACGAAGTTGGCGTCGGCGTCCGCAGCGCTGTCCTCGGCATAATCGAGATCGAGCACGGGCTCGCCCATATATAGACCGGCGGAAACTGCGGCGACGTGGTCCTTGAGCACGCCGTCCTTGATCATGTCCCGTGCCCGCATCCAGGCAAGGCAGTCGTTGAGCGCGATCCAGGCGCCGGTAATTGCGGCCGTGCGCGTGCCGCCGTCGGCCTGCAGCACGTCGCAGTCGACCGTTATCTGCTTTTCCCCGAGCTTTGGCAGATCAACCACAGCCCTGAGAGAGCGGGCGATCAGCCGCTGGATCTCCTGCGTGCGGCCTGAAGGGTGACCGGCCGACACCTCGCGCCGGTTGCGGTCGGTGGTGGCGCGCGGCAGCATGCCGTACTCTGCCGTCACCCAGCCGCGTCCTTGGCCCTTCAGCCACGGCGGAATGCGCTCTTCGAGGCTTGCAGTGCACAGCACCTGCGTATTGCCGAATCTGACGAGGCAGGAGCCCTCCGCGTGCATCGAGATGCCACGCTCGAAGGAGACGCGACGCAACTCGTCGGGTTGGCGCTTGGAGGGGCGAAGCGGCATGGGGGCTCCAGGCATGAGGGGCGCGGCGCCGAAGGCTGGTCGATGTTGCCGCCGGTGGCAGCGACGTGCCGGTCCGGCAGGATGGCGCGCACCCTATTCGTCGCGGGATGCGAGTTCAACCCCGCCGGGTCGCCTGTCGCCTCGCCGGCAGCGCCGTTGACGGCGCGACCGTCGGCTCACTACCTTTCATGCCACGACCGGATCGGGATGAAGACGGCGACACCATGAGGAGGTTTGCCGGATGACGGGCAAGTCGCCAGAGCTTGCCAGCCTTAACGAGCGCTCGCGTGAGATCCTCAGGCGGGTCGTCGAGTCGTACCTGACCACCGGAGACCCCGTTGGCTCACGTCAGCTCTCGCGCCACCTGCCCATGACCTTGTCGCCCGCGTCGGTGCGCAATGTCATGTCGGATCTCGAGGAGTTGGGCCTGATCTACGCCCCCCACACCTCGGCCGGACGGCTGCCGACCCAACTCGGCCTGCGCTTTTTCGTTGACGGGCTGCTTGAGGTCGGCGGCCTGACGCCCGAGGAGCGCCGCCAGATCGAGCGGCAGATCGCCGGCCGCAAGACGACGACGCCTGACCAGGTGCTGTCGGAAGCGACCGAGCTGATCTCCGGTCTGTCGCACTGTGCCGGCGTCGTCGTCGTCGAGAAGGCGCTGCAGCGTCTGAAGCACATCGAGTTCGTGCCGCTCGATCCCGGCCGGGCGCTCGTCGTGCTGGTCGGCGAGGACGGCAACGTCGAGAACCGCATCCTGTCCATCCCGGCCGGCCTGCCTCCATCCGCGCTGACGGAGGCCGCCAACTATCTCAACGCCCGCCTCAGAGGCCGCACGCTCGACGAGGCGCGCGGCGAGATCGAGGGCGAGCTCGCCACCAAGTCGGCCGAACTCGACCAGTTGACGCGCAAGGTGATCGAGGCCGGGCTCGCCGAGTGGTCGGGCACCCTCGACGACCGCAAGTCGCTGATCGTGCGCGGTCAGTCGAACCTCCTCAAGGACGTCTCGGGTCTCGAGGATCTCGAGCGCATCCGCCAGCTGTTCGACGACCTCGAAGCCAAGCGCGACGTCGTGCAGATCCTCGGCCTTGCCGAAAAGGCAGAGGGCGTGCGCATCTTCATCGGCTCGGAAAACACGCTGTTCTCGCTGTCGGGCTCATCGCTCATCGTCGCACCGTTCCGTGACGACAAGCGCAAGGTGGTCGGTGCACTCGGTGTCATCGGGCCAACCCGGCTGAACTACGCGCGCATCATCCCGATGGTCGACTACACGGCGCGCCTCGTCAGTCGCATCATCACCTGACCCCGGACCTCTTCCTCCCACGCCCGCCCCGCGACTTGATCTCGTGCGCGCCAAGCTGGTATCGGCATGCGTTGAAGGCCGGGCGCGTCACAAGCCCGGCAAGCCGGGCCCGAGGCGGCCCGGGCTTGTTCCAAACCACTGCGGCGCGGACCGCCCGGCATCGCTCGGGCGCCTGCGTACCGGCAGGAAAAGCAGAACAGGACGATGATGAGCGGACAGACCCCTCCGAATGCGCCCGGTGCCGAGACACCCGATCCGGCCTCCGCGACGGGCGAGGCCACCGCGAACCCGCAGGAGACGGCCGCCACGCCGGAGCCGGACGCGACCGCCCTCGCAGCGCGCGTGGGCGAGCTCGAGGGCCAGATCGGCGATCTCACCGACCGCCTGCTGCGCGCCCACGCCGAACTCGACAACATCCGGAAGCGGGCAGAGCGCGAGAAGGCCGATACCGCCAAGTACGCCGTCACCAAGCTCGCCGGCGAGATGGTGGCCGTCGTCGACAATCTGCAGCGCGCGCTGGCTGCGACCCCGCCGGAGCAGCAGACAGGCGCCGCCGCCGCGCTCTATGACGGCGTCAGGCTGACCGAGCAGAGCCTGCTCGCAACTCTCGAGCGGCACGGCGTGCGGCGCATCGCCGCCCAGGGCGCCATTTTCGATCCGAATCTGCACGAGGCGGTGTTCCAGGAGGACAACGCGGGTGTGCCGTCCGGCACCGTCCTGCAGGTGTTCCAGGACGGATTCACCATCGAGGGCCGCACGCTTCGCGCCGCCATGGTGAAGATCGCGCGCGGCGGTCCGAAGCCGGGAAGGCCGGCCGATGCCGCCCCGCAGCCCGGTCAGGGACCTGGCGGCACGGAGACCACCGGCGGGCGCTGATCCCCGCCAGACTTGCCCGCCCAGCCTTTCGACCATCGACCGACCGTCATGCGCGCGCCGCCGCTTGCCGCGGATGGCGGGTTGTGATCCTGTGCGGCCAACTCCAACAATGGATACATAGAAGCCGCGAGGGGATCCCCATGAACCTGCACACCATGATGACCGAGCGCCTGGCCGCTGGTAAGCCGATCCGCATCGGCCAGATCGGCGCCGGCAAGTTCGGCACCATGTTCCTCTCGCAGCTGCGCTGGACGAAGGGCATGCACCTGACCGGGCTCGCCGACCTGCTGCCGGCGCGCGCCAAGGAGCGCCTGATCGGCGTGCAGTGGCCGGCCGAGCAGATCGACGCCAAGTCGCTGTCCGAGGCGGTGAAGACCGGCAAGACGCACATCACCGACAACGCGATGAGCCTGATCGAACACCCCGAGATCGAGGTGATCATCGAGGCGACAGGTGATCCGGCGACCGGCATCAAGATCGCCCAGGCCGCGATCGACCACGGCAAGCACATCGTGATGGTCAACGTCGAGGCCGACGCGCTGGCGGGCCCGCTGCTCGCCGCCCGCGCCCGCGCCAAGGGTGTCGTCTACTCGATGGCGTGGGGCGACCAGCCAGCGCTGGTGTGTGATCACGTCGACTGGGCGCGCACCTGCGGCTTCGAGGTCGTCTGCGCGGGCAAGGGCACGCGTTATCACCCGACCTATCATGCCTCCACGCCCGAGACGGTGTGGGACATCCTCGACACCTACCTCGTCATCCACGACCGCAGCCACATCAACCCGAAAATGTTCAACTCGTTCATCGACGGGACGAAGTCCGGCATCGAGATGACGGCGATCTGCAACGCCACGGGCCTCGTGCCGCAGACCAACGGCCTGTCGTTCCCGCCCGCCTCGCGCTTCGAGCACGCGGAAGTCTGCAAGCCGAAGGCGGACGGCGGCGTGCTGGAGAAGGCGGGCGTGACGGAGGTGACCTCCTCGCTCTACCGTGACATGACAGACGTGCCGCACAACCTGCTGATGGGTACCTACGTCGTCATCACGTCGGAGAGCCGTTACGCGCAGAACTGCTTCAAGGAATACTCGATGCTGCCCGACAAGTCGGGCAAGTACGCCTCGCTCTACCGGCCGACGCACATGATCGGCCTCGAACTCGGTCTCTCGGTTGCTTCCGCGGCACTCAGGAAGGAGCCGACCGGCACCTCGCGCTACTTCAACTCGGACGTCGTCGCCACCGCCAAGCGCAAGCTGAAGGCCGGCGAGGTGCTGGACGGCGAGGGCGGGTTCTGCGTGTGGGGCAAGCAGACGCCGGCCGCCATGTCCTTGAAGGAGGGCTACCTGCCGCTCGGCCTCGCCCATGGCGTCAAGCTGAAGCGCGACATCGCCGAGGGCGAGCGCGTGAAGTGGGACGACGTCGCCTACGACGCGACGGACAACGCCGTGAAGGTGCGCCGAGAGATGGAGGCGATGTTTGGCCGGCCGAATGTGGGGTGATGGTGGGGCCGACCTGGCGCCGCGCAACGGCTTGAGCGGAGCGTGATCAGGACGGTTGCTAACTATCACTTGCTACTTGGGGTCCACAAATTGGTTGCTTGCGGGTGATCGATCCGTAACTTACTCGTTACACCATCATGCACGCTCTCGATGCCCTCGGCAGTCCAGTCCGGCGCGCGATCCTCACGGAGTTGCGCAAGTCGCCGCTCGCAGTCGGCGAAATCGCCAGTCGTCTGCCCATAAGCCGTCCGGCTGTCTCCCGGCATCTGCGCATCCTCGAAGAGGCCGGCCTTGTCGAGGCGACGGACGAAGGAACGCGCAATGTCTACTGCGTCCGGATGCAGGGGTTCGCGTCTGTGCGCGAGTTCATGGACGACTTCTGGGGTGCCGCGCTCGACCGCCTGCAGGAGCTTTCGCGCCGATGATCGTCAACTCAGTTGTTCTCGCGATGGACGTGGCGCAGGCGTTCGACTTCGTGACCGGACAGATCAGCGAATGGTGGCCGCCTGAACGGCGGCACACCGGCGACAAGAGCAGCAGCATCTTCCTCCTCGCCTCGGGCCGCTTCTACGAGCGCGCCAGTGACGGGCGCGAGGTCGACCTCGGCAAGGTCACGCTGTGGAACAAGCCGCACGTCATCGTGCTCGACTTCTACATCGCAACCGGGCCGGATCACGCGACCGAAGTCGAAATGCGATTCGAGGCGGTCGGGTCACAAACGCGTCTGACCGTGATCCACAGACCGAAGCCCGAAAGCGCTCATCTATGGGACGAGCGTGCACCACGTTATGCGACATCCTGGTCGGTCGTCCTGGAGTCACTTCAGCGGCATTCGAGCCCTGCCTGAGCCGTCCGTGATCTGCCCTTGCCATTGGTCGAATTTATGTTACCAATGGAACATGAAATCGTTCGCAGCGACAATCGTTATTCGAGCGCCAGTCGAGCGCATCTGGTCGATACTGACGGACGCGACTGGCTATCCTTCCTGGAACTCGACGGTCGAGCGCGTGACGGGCAGCATCGCATTCGGCCAGAAGCTCACCGTCTACACACGGGCATCGCCCGGACGGGCCTTCCCGCTTCAAGTGTCCGAATTCGAGCCTAACCGCGGCATGGTCTGGGCCGGCGGCATACCGCTCGGCTTGTTCAGGGGGACCCGCACCTATGCGCTGACACCCTGCGGAGCCGGCGACGTCGAATTCTCCATGCGCGAGGAGTTCAGCGGGTGGATGGCGCCGCTCCTCACGCGTTCGATCCCTGACCTGCAACCGGTCTTCGATCAATTCGCCGCCGATCTCAAGGCGCGGGCAGAGCGAGAAGGATGAGGCGAGCCGATGGCGAAAGGTACGACGAGGACGCGCAGCGCAACCGAGACAAAACAGACCTCGGCCAATGTGACGGGCAATGGGACGCGAGCCACGCCCTGGACTCTGCAGACCCCGAGCCTCAAATCTGAGTTCGTGGCCTTCCGCGACGCGCAACTCGACCCGCCGGCTTTGGTCGTGCAGGTCGGTTCGACCGAGCTGCGCTACCAATTGCGCTGCATCGATGATCTGCACGCCATGCTCAAGGCGCACGGCGACTGGATGGAACTCGGGAGTGCCGACGAGCAGAAGCCGGCAGCCGACGGCACCGTCGAGGCCTGGGCCCGCTCACAGGAAAACCCGATCGGCGGGTGGTATGGACTTAAAAAGGGCCTACGCGGGCGCTTCGGCAACTATGTGCCGCCGGTGCTCGAAGCATTGGGCCTCGCCGAGGTCGAGCACAACGCGAAGCGTAATCGCATGCGAGCGAGGTGACAGAACCCTTTCACATCCGGCGCGATTGGAACGGACATCTTGTCTCCGCTCCGGCCATCGCTGCTTCGTCTGCAGAAAGTCATCTTCGTTGACTTATACTCCTCCCTTTCCCCATGCCATCATGATAGCCAAGACCACCGCATGAACAGCCCCGGGCCTCGAGCCGGGAGCTTTCGGGGTGGTCGACGTGCCGGGGCACTGCGACGCTCAGAGCACCGCGAACTTCACGATGAACAGCGCCGCGAGAACCGCGACGGCCGGTTTCAGCTCACCGACCCTTCCGGACAGCAGCTTGATCGCGGCGTAAGTGATGAAACCGAACGCGATGCCGTGCGCGATGGAGAACGTCAGTGGCATCGCGGCGATGGTGACGATGGCGGGCACGTATTCGGTGGCATCCTCGAAATCGACGCCGGCGACCGTGCTCATCATCAGGCACGCGACGTAGACGAGAGCGGGCGCCGTCGCAAAGGCCGGTATGGAGCCGGCCAGCGGCGAGAAGAACAGCGCCGCGAGAAAGAGCACGGCCACCGTGACGGCGACGAGACCGGTGCGGCCGCCCGCGTTCACGCCGGCCGCGCTCTCGATGTAGCTGGTCGTCGTGGAGGTCCCGAGCGCGGCACCGGCCATCGCGGCGACCGAGTCGGCCGTCAGGGCCCGGTTGACACGGGGCAGCGTGCCGTCCGGGTTGACCAGACCGGCCTTGTGCGCGACGCCGACCAGCGTGCCGGTATTGTCGAAGACATCGACGAAGAAGAACGTGAAGACGATGGCGACGAGGCCGACCTCTAGCGCCTTCATCACGTCCATCTTGAGGAGCACGGGCGCGATCGACGGCGGCATGGAGATGACGCCACCGAAGCTGTTGAGCCCCATCGCAATGCCGACGACCGACGTGGCGAGGATGCCGATGATGATGGCGCCAGGCACCTTACGTGCATCGAGCGCCGCCATGAGCACGAATCCGACGACCGCGAGAACCGCCGCAGGTGCCTTGAGGTTGCCCAGCGTCACCAGCGTCGCCGGGTGCGCGGTGACGATGCCGGCCGCCTTCAGCCCGATGATGGCGAGAAACAGGCCGATGCCGGCGGCGATGGCGAGCTTCAAACTCTTCGGAATTGAATTGATGACCCACTCGCGCAGGTGCGTGACCGACACGATCAGGAACAGGATACCGGACAGGAATACCGCACCGAGCGCCGTCTCCCAGCTATGGCCCATACCCTTGACGACGCCGTAGGTGAAGTAGGCGTTCAGGCCCATGCCGGGCGCGAGCGCCACCGGATAGTTGGCCCAGAGCCCCATCACCGCCGAGCCGAACGCGGCCGCGAGGCAGGTGGCGACGAACACCGCCCCCTTGTCCATGCCTGCGTCGGCCAGGATCGCCGGATTGACGAAGATGATGTAGGCCATCGTCATGAACGTGGTGACGCCGGCCAGCACTTCGGTCTTCACCGTCGTGCCGTTCTCTGACAGCGCGAATGTGCGCTCGAGCATGGTGCCCCTCCCCTGGATCCCGCGAATCGCGCCCCCGCGCGTGACGTCCGAGGATATGACAACGGCGGGCGGTTCTGCTGTGGCCGGATCGCGACAGGGCAACATCCATCTAGAGGCCGCGGCCTGACCATCGCTCCACTGCCCCCCTCGCCCGCCGCCGCGCGCCGGCTTCAGCAAGTCTTATGGTTTGCATGCGATGAAGAAGCGTGTGCCACCGACGATCGAGCAGCGGCGGCGGCCACCGCCAACGCCGCAGGACGGCTGCAAAGCAGCCCAACTTCGCCCACAGCACGGTGGGAGAACGGCAACGTCGGGGGCGCGATCGGCAGGTGTGAGTCAACATGCGTCCCGTCACGAAACGGATTGTTCCGGTCAACTTCGGCAAGTACCGCCCGCTCGCACTCTCGGGCGCCGCGATGCTCCTGATTTCGACGATGGCTTCCGCCACGTTCGCCCAGTGCCACAGAGACGGCGCCTACGACCGGTCGGAGATCGCCCGGAGCGGCTTCTTCACGACGCGCGAGCTGACTAAGTTCTCGCCGGGCGAGAGCGGCTATCCGATCGCCTCGCGCGCCTCTGCCCGCTACTGCTTCTCGCGCGGCTGCACCGGCCAGCTCGATGTGCGCTGGAGCGACAGCGAGCAGCTCAAGCTGGCCATCTTGCGCACGTCAGTGGTCAAGACCGAGGACGCCCCTTCGGAGCTGCGCTTCATCAAGATCGCCGTGATGCAGATGGAATCGTGGCTCTACGCTCGGCTGCGCAATCTCGACAGCGGCACCGTCAATCGCCTGATGCGTGATCGCGCCGCCGACTATGGTCAGACGCGCTCCGAGCACATGAGCTGGCTGTCCAGTGCGATGAGTTCCTACGACCGCTTCGACAAGGAATGCACGACCTACGCCATGGAGGCGACTCAGCACCTTCTGGTACTGGCCAACCTCGGCCTCCTCAGGCACTGGAATGTCACGGAGCCGGCCTATCGCTACGGCGTGCCGGGACACTGGACCGCCGGCATCGAGAACCGTGAGACTTGCGCCCGGTATCGCCTCGATCTCAACTCGCGGGCGTCCGCGCGCTACCGGCTGCACCAGCGCGGCAGCGACCCAGCGCAGCTCGCACTGCGGAGCTATCGGGAGTACAGCTACCTGTACCCCGGCATCGACGGCAACGGCCGGGGCCGCCCGACCGGGCGCCAGCGACCAGCTCTGCCCGACGGCGGCTTCGCGCTCAACGGCCCGCGCTCGAGCACCGACTAGAGCAGCAGGAGCAACGTCCGCGACCGCGCCTTGACGTTTCCGTCGCGGTTTCCGATCTCCCCGGGGAGCCGACCGAGCGGCCAACGCAGCGAGCCGCCCCGCGTGATCCCGACCAGCAACACCATTCCGTATGACAGCCCGCCGCGCGCCACGTGGGCGATCATGGGGATGTGTCTCGCCATGTTCGCATGGCAGGCCTCCCTCTCCCAGGCCGAGGCAATCGCATTCGCGCGCGAATTCGCGCTGGTACCCGCGCGCTATACGAGCCCCGCTTTCGCGGAGAAGTACGGGCTGACCTTCTTCGGCCCGCTGCCGTGGCTGACCAGCATGTTCATGCACGGCGGCATTCTGCACATCGCCGGCAACCTCTGGGTACTGTGGGTGTTCGGTCCTGCCCTCGAGGACAGGCTCGGCAGCGCGCGTTACCTCGTGCTCTACCTGGCATCGGGTTTGGCGGCCGGCCTGTTGCACGTCCTCTTCAACGTCGGCTCGACCGTGCCGACGCTTGGCGCCTCAGGCGCGATCGCGGGTGTGATCGCTGCCTACGCCCGCCGGTTTCCCTATGCCTGGGTCAACGTGCTGGCGCCCGTCGGTTTCGTTCCGTTCGTATTCGCCATGCCAGCCCTGATGTTCGGCGGCTTCTGGTTCGTGCTGCAGGTCACGCAGGCAGCGGGCTCGCTGGTGGCCGGCCCTGGCGGAGGCATCGCGTGGTGGGCGCACGTCGGCGGCTTCGCGGCCGGCTGGCTTCTCGTCAAGCGTATGGCGCCGCCGGCCGACCAAGCCGAGGAGGTCCGTGCTGCGACTGAAAGCTGGCTCTGGCCCTGGCGCGCGTGGTGGCGTTGGGTCGGCTGGTGGTGGGGCCGGCGCTAGCGCGCGACACGTCTGCGAGCCACCGTCTTGCCGCTTCGCCTCGCACACCACTACACTCCGCGCCGCACACATGGGCATTGCGCGGGAGGATCAGAATATGACGGCAAGCGCAGCGGATGCGAGACTTTGCGTCATTACAGGCGGTGCGTCGGGCATCGGACGAACGGCCGCCGAGCTGCTTCTCGCCCGCGGCTGGAAGGTCGCGCTGATCGACCTGCCGGGCAAGACGCTCGACGAGGCAACGGATGCGTTCGCCAGCAACACCGCCGTCCGCGTGGATGCCTGCAATGTGACCGACGAGGCGGCCGTAGAGAAGCTGCTTGCGGCCGTCGAAGCGAGCCACGGACCGATTGCCGGCGTCGTCAACTCGGCCGGCATCGCCGCCGATATCCACACGCTCGATACTCCGGTCGACCTGTTCCGCAAGATCCTCGACGTCAATGTGATCGGCTCGTTCATCGTCGCTCGCGCAGCCGCGCGCCTGATGGCGAAGCACCAGCACGGCGCGATCGTCAATATCGCCTCGATCTCCGGACTGAGGGGCTCGAAGGGGCGTGTCGCCTATGGCACGTCGAAGGGCGCCGTAATCACCATGACGCAGGTGCTGGCGAACGATCTCGCCAAGTACGGCATCCGCGTCAACGCGATCGCACCGGGCCCCGTCGAGACGCCGATGGTGAAAGCGCTGCACACCGATGCGGACCGCAAGCTTTGGAGGACGTTCGTGCCGATGCGCCGCTACGCGCAGCCGGAGGAGATCGCCTCGGCCATCGCCTTCCTCGTCGATGGCACGCAGTCGGGCTACATCACCGGTGAGGTCATCGCCGTCGACGGCGGCTTCCGCGGCGCCGGCATCATCCTACCGGAGGGCGCGTGATCGACCACGTCTCCATCGGCGTGCGCGATCTGGCGGCGAGCAGCGCCTTCTACGCCAAGGTGCTCGCGCCGCTCGGTTATAGCTGCCTCGTCACCGAGCCGGCGCGCGCCGGCTTCGGCACGCGCTATCCCGAGCTATGGCTGAACGCCCGGCCGGACATGGCGGCGGTGCCCGATGATACCGGCTGCCATGTCTGTCTGCGCGCACGCACGCTCGAAGCCATCGATGCCTTTCACGGCATCGCCGTCGCAGAAGGCGGTCGCGACGACGGGCCGCCCGCCGTGCGTAAGGCGACGATGGTGAGCTACTATGCTGCCTTTGTCCGTGATCCCGACGGCAACCGTCTCGAGGCGATGACGGTTCCGGACGTCACGAATATCGGCGAAAAGCGAGGCTCCTGAATCATGTCGCTCATCCGCACCCTCGACGTTGTCCCGCTCGCCATCCCGTTCAGCGACGGCTCGAGCGGCACCGGCCTCATGCCGTCGAAGTGGACGCACCTGCAGATTGCGCTGGTGCGCATCGAGACGAGCGACGGCCTCGTCGGCTGGGGCGACGGCTTCGCCTATTCGTGCCTCTCGTCAACGGTCGCAGCGATCCGGGACATGGTGGCGCCGCTCGTCATCGGCAAACCCGCGCCCGCCACGGCCGAGGCGCTCGGCGCGTTCAATCTGGAACTGCAGCTGCGCCTGCACCTGCACGGCCGCTACGGCATCACCATGTTCGCGATATCCGCCGTCGATATCGCGCTGTGGGACATCGCGGCGAAGCGCGCAGGCAAGTCGCTCGCCCGCTTTTTGAGCGATTCGCCGCGCGCCACCATCCCCGCCTATGCGAGCCTCGTGCGCTACGGCGAGCCCGCTCTCGTCAGACGCTTTGTGGAGCAGGCCGTCGCCGAGGGCTACCGTGACGTCAAGCTGCACGAGATCACGCTGCCGGCGATCGAGGCGGGGCGTACCGCCGTCGGCGAGGACGTGCGCCTGACGACCGACGTCAACTGCAACTGGCCTCTCGATACTGCGCACGAGATGATGCCGCACATGAAGCGGCTCGGCCTCTATTGGGTCGAGGAGCCCGTGTTCCCGCCGGACGATGCGGCGACGCTGGCAGGTCTCGAGAAGAAGTACGGTGTCGCCATCGCTTCGGGCGAGAACGCCTGTACGGCGGTCGAATTCGCGCGCACGGTACCGGCGATCACGTTTCCGCAGCCGAGCGTGATCAAAGTGGGCGGCATTTCGGAATTCCTGTGCGTCTGCGATCTCGCCAAGGCGCACGGCAAGACTGTCATGCCGCATGCGCCCTATTTCGGACCCGGCTATTGGGCGACGGCGCAGCTCATCGCGGCGCGCGAGGACTGCGCGCTTTTCGAGCGGTTCTATCTCAAGCCCGATGGCTTCTGCGGTCACGACATCCCGTTGCCGAACGACGGCTTCATCGATGTGCCGGACGCACCGGGCCTCGGCTTCGAGGCGGACGAAGCGGCGATCCGGAGGTATCGAGTGTCGTAATGGCGGGCCGAGAGCAAACCGACGACCTGGGCGATACGCTGGTGCTTCGACCCAGCCCGCGGAGGCATATGCTCATGCTTGCGGGATCGCTCGGCTTCGTGGCTATCGGCGTCTTCATCATGCCGGCAGGCGACTGGACGCGATGGCTCGTGACCGGGTTCTTCGGGCTTTGCGCGGCTGTGTTCGTCACGCAGTTGCTGCCAGGCGCGAGCTACCTCAAACTCGATCGCGAGGGCTTCGAGTTCGCGGCGATGTTCCGTAAGACCTGCATCACGTGGAGCGACGTCTCACCGTTCGCGGCGGGATATATCAGTGCAAACAAGATGGTCCTGTTCGAACTGACCGAAGGTTCGCCTGGGGCACCCAGCCACCGCATCGCAAGCATGGCCCGCAGCCTCGCCGGCGCCGCCGGCGCGCTTCCCGACACCTACGGCATGAAGGCCGAAGCGCTCGCCGACCTCATGAACCGCTGGCGCGATCGGGCGCTCAGCAGCCACCCCTGGTACATCACTGAGCCGTGAAGCCGCCATCCACCACCAGCGCCGAGCCGGTCATGAACCGCGCCTCGTCGGAGGCCAGGAACAAGATCGTTGCCGCGACGTCGTCGGCGTGTCCCATGCGACCGAGCGGGTGGAGCTGCTTCGCGAAATCCGCCTGATCGTTGGAGCCGCCGACGCGCATGCGCCTGGCAATCGCCACGTTGCCCATGTCGGTGTCGATGACGCCCGGGTGTACGGAATTGACCCGGATGCGATAGCCCTTCTTGGCGAACGACAGCGCTGCCGACTTGGTGAACATCGTGACCCCGCCCTTGGTCATCGAGTAGAGCGGATCGCCGACCGAGCCGACCAGACCGGCGACCGAGGCGAGGTTGACGATGGCGCTGCCGTGCGGGCTCTTCTCGCCGGTCTCGCGCAGTGCCGGCGCGGCGAGCTTGGTGCCGAGAAACACGCCGGTCATGTTGACGGCGACGAGCCTGTGCCAGTCATCGAGGGTCGCTTCCTCGATGTCGCGGCCGGTGAAGATCCCGGCATTGTTGACCAGGATATCCAGCTTGCCGAAGCTCCTGGTCGCGGTGGCGATGGCCGCTGTCCAATCGCCTTCGCTTGCCACGTCGAGGCGCACGGCCTCAGCGGCGCCGCCGGCCGCGCAGATTTCGGCCGCGGTGCCACGCGCGACATCCTCCAAGATGTCGCCGATCACTACCGCCGCGCCGGCGTTCGCCATCTGCCGAGCCGTCTCCGCGCCGATTCCACGCGCCGCGCCGGAGATCAGCGCCACCTTGCCGCCGAGAGTTGTCATCAGTCTCGTTTCCCCGTTCCGATTGGCTTCAGTCCGCCCGGCAAGCGGTCGGCGGCATTGAGGCCGCCTGCCCCTCAACCCCGCGTGTAAGCCGTGACTGTCTGGTCGATCGCACCGAAGATCGAATGGCCTGAGCCGTCGAACATCTCGATCCGCACGGCATCGCCGGCTTTCAGGTAGGGCGTGACGGCAGCACCATCGAGGATTGTCTCGACCGTGCGCTGCTCTGCGATGCAGCTGTAGCCGGCTCCGCCCTGGTCGAACGGCCGGCCGGGGCCGCCGTCGCGGTCGCGGTTCGATACCGTGCCGGAACCGATGATGGTGCCCGCGGCGAGCGGACGGGTCGCCGCCGCATGGGCGACGAGCATCCCGAAATCGAAGGTCATGTCGAGACCGGCATCGAGCCGCCCGAAGATCCGGCCGTTGATCTTGGATACGACATCGCCGGAGAGCTTGCCGTCGGACCAGCTCTCGCCCAGGGTGTCGGGGGTTACGGCGACCGGCGAGAAGGCGCCCGGCGGCTTGCCGTGGAGGAAGCCGAAGCCCTTGGCGGCCTCGGCCGGGATGAGAGCGCGCAGCGACACGTCGTTAGCGAGCATGACGAGGCGAACGGCAGCGAGCGCTTCTTCCGTTGTGGCGCCCATCGCCACGTCGCCGACGACGACGGCGATCTCGGCTTCGAAGTCGAGCCCCTGCGCTTCGTCGGCGAGCGGGATCGGATCGCGTGGGCAAAGAAAGCCGTCGGAGCCGCCCTGGTACATCAGCGGGTCCGTCCAGAAGCTCGCCGGAACCTCGGCGCCCCGCGCGCGACGAACCAGCGCCACGTGATTGACGTAGGCGGAGCCGTCGAGCCACTGGTAGGCGCGCGGCAGCGGGCTCGCCGCATCGCGCTCGTGAAACCGCTCGGCCGGCACGGCGCCATGCGTCAATCCCTCGGCAAGCTCTTCCAGTTGCGGTGCGGCGCGATCCCAATCATCGAGGGCGGCCTGCAGCGTCGGCGCGACGAGGGCTGCGGAGGTGCAGCGCGTCAGGTCGTCGGAAACGACGACGAGCCGGCCGTCGCGCAGGCCAGGCGCTTTCAGGGTGGCGAGCTTCATCGGGACCCTCCGGTTGGAGCAGCGATCTTAGGGTGCTCCCCGGCCCGCGGTCCATTGCGGAGGTGGCATGACAGCGGCCGCGGCGCGCACGTCAGCCCCGGCGCACGAAAGTTGCATAGTCACAGATCCAGTCGTACTGCGGCTGGGTCTCGGGCACCGGCACCCGGCGCGCCTCGGAGAGCCGCGCGATCGCCTCGTCGGCATCGAGGCCGAGGCGGATCAGCACGCCAGCGGCGAGCGTCGGCGAGCGACCGAGGCCGGCGAAGCAATGGCAGGCGATGCGGCGACCGTCGCGCACGCGATCGGCGAGCAAGGTGGCCACCTCGTCATAGGCTGAGAGCGTGGCCGGAATGCCGTGGTCGATGACCGGCAGCGAGACCAGCTCCAGCCCTGTCTGACGCATCACCTCGCGCTGCGTCGCGAGCCCGACCTCCTCCGCCTCCGCCGCCTCGAGCAGGCTCGCGACGATGTGCAGCCCCTCACGCTTCCAATGCGCGACGTCCTCGTCGAGGTAGGGCACCGCGCGCGGCCGCTGCGTGATGGCAACGCCGCCCGGCGCCTCGTCGAGCTTCACCCAATAGATGCGTGGCGGCATCGATACTCCCCCATGCGAAACGGGCGGCTAAACGCCAGGCCGCCCGTCACCACGACTATCATATCCTCACGCTGCCTGCTTCACCGGCCAGCCGTTGACTGTCAGCCCGCCGTCGCGGACGCCGATCTCGACGGTATCGCCGTCCTTCACACCGCCCATCAGGATCTGCTCGGCGATCGGGTCCTGCACCGTCTTCTGGATCACGCGCTTCAAGGGGCGCGCTCCGTAAGCCGGATCGTAGCCCTGATTGGCGAGCCACGTGCGCGCCTGGTCGGTCAGGTTGATCTCGATCTTGCGGTCGGCGAGCAGCTTCTTGAGCCGCCCGAGCTGGATGTCGACGATCTGGCCCATCTCACTGCGCTGCAGGCGGTGGAACAGGATGATGTCGTCGAGCCGGTTGAGGAATTCCGGACGGAAGCGCAGCCGCACCTCGCCCATCACGAGATCACGCACGACGTCCGTGTCCTCACCCTCCTTCAGCGCGACGAGATGCTCGGCGCCGATGTTCGACGTCATGATGATCAGCGTGTTGCGGAAGTCGACCGTGCGGCCCTGCCCGTCCGTCAGGCGGCCGTCGTCGAGCACCTGCAGCAGCACGTTGAACACGTCGGGGTGTGCCTTCTCGATCTCGTCGAACAGCACGACCTGGTAGGGCCGCCGCCGAACCGCCTCTGTCAGCGCACCGCCCTCCTCGTAGCCGACGTAGCCTGGAGGCGCGCCAATGAGGCGGGCAACGGAGTGCTTCTCCATGAACTCGCTCATGTCGACGCGGACCATCGCCTGGTCGTCGTCGAACAGGAACTGCGCGAGCGCCTTGGTCAGCTCCGTCTTGCCGACGCCCGTCGGGCCCAAGAACATGAACGAGCCGATAGGCCTGTTCGGATCCTGCAGTCCGGCGCGCGCACGACGCACCGCTGTCGATACGGCGACCACCGCCTCCCGCTGACCGACGACCCGCTTCGCCAGTTCGTCCTCCATGCGCAGCAGTTTGTCGCGCTCGCCTTCGAGCATCTTGTCGACCGGAACTCCGGTCCACCGCGAGACGACCGCCGCGATCTGGTCCGGCGTCACCGCTTCCTCGATCATCGTGCCGCCGCCTTCGGCATTCTCGACTTCGGCGAGCTTCCGCTCGAGTTCGGGGATGTCACGATACTTCAGTTCGGCCGCCTTCATCGTCTCGCCGCGCCGCTCGGCGCGCTCGTAGGCGAGGCGGGCCGTTTCCAACTCCTCCTTGATCTTCTGCGCCGAACCGAGCTTCTCCTTCTCACCCTGCCAGCGCGCGGTCATCGCCTGCGAGCGCTCCTCCAGCTCGGCGATCTCGCGCTCGAGCTTGGCGAGGCGATCCTTCGACGCCTGGTCGGTCTCCTTCTTCAAGGCCTCGCGCTCGATCATCGCCTGCATAAGGTCGCGATCGATGGCGTCCAGCTCCTCGGGCTTCGAATCAACCTGCATGCGCAGACGCGAGGAGGCCTCGTCCATCAGGTCGATCGCCTTGTCCGGCAGGAACCGGTCGGTGATGTAGCGGTTCGACAGCGTCGCCGCCGCGACCAGCGCCGAATCGGTGATGCGCACGCCGTGGTGCAGCTCGTACTTTTCCTTCAGCCCGCGCAGAATGGAGATGGTGTCCTCCACCGTCGGCTCACTAACGAATACGGGCTGGAAGCGCCGCGCCAGCGCCGCATCCTTCTCGACGTGCTTCCTGTACTCGTCCAACGTGGTTGCGCCGACGCAGTGCAGTTCACCGCGCGCGAGCGCGGGCTTCAGCAGGTTCGACGCGTCCATCGCACCATCCGCCTTGCCGGCGCCAACGAGCGTGTGCATCTCGTCGATGAACAGGACGATGCGGCCTTCCTCCGCCTGAATCTCGGAAAGCACGGCCTTCAGCCGCTCCTCGAACTCGCCGCGGTATTTCGCGCCGGCGATCAGCGCGCCCATGTCGAGCGCCAGCAGCTTTTTGTTCTTGAGGCTCTCCGGCACGTCGCCCTTGACGATGCGCAGCGCGAGCCCCTCGGCGATCGCCGTCTTGCCGACGCCAGGCTCACCGATCAGGACGGGGTTGTTCTTGGTGCGGCGCGACAGCACCTGGATGGTGCGCCGGATCTCGTCGTCGCGTCCGATCACCGGATCGAGCTTGCCCGAAGACGCCGCCTCGGTCAGGTCGCGCGCATATTTCTTGAGGGCTTCGTAGCCTTCCTCGGCAGACGCGGTGTCGGCTGTGCGGCCCTTGCGGATCTCGTTGATCGCCGCATTGAGGGCCTGAGCGTTGACGCCCGCCTGAGAGAGGATCTTGCCCGCATCGGACTGCGGCTCGGTGGCGATGGCGAGCAGCAGCCGTTCGGCGGTGACATAGCTGTCGCCCGCTTTCTCGGCGATCTTCGTCGCATTGTCGAACAGTCGCGCGAGGTCGGGCGCGAGGTAGATCTGGCCGGCACCGGAGCCCGACACCTTCGGGCGTTTGGCAAGCGCCTGCTCGGCCAGCATCAGCGCCTGCTTCGGATTTCCGCCGGCACGTTGGATGAGGCCGGCAGCAAGCCCCTGCTCGTCGTCGAGCAGCACCTTGAGCAGGTGCTCCGGCGCGAACTGCTGGTGACCTTCTCTCAGCGCAAGGCCCTGCGCCGACTGGACGAACCCCTTGGCGCGATCGGTGTAGCGATCGAAATTCATGTCGTAGTCCCTTCTCGGCGCATCCCATGTCGCCCCCTCAGGGCACGAACCCGGAATGCCGTTATCGACAGGAGTAATTCGGGTTGCAGAACCAGCCCATACAGCACCGGTCTGTTCCCGAACGAGATATGGGGTTGTCTCGTGGCTCTAAAAGGGGTCAGAGTGCGACCAAATCCGCAGGTTGCGAGGGGTGCACGCCATGACTGCCACCATCGCCTCGATCTGCCGCTACCCGATAAAAGGCCTGACGCCGGAGGCGATGTCGGAAGTGTCGCTGGCGCCTGGCGAGACGCTGCCGTTCGACCGCGCCTATGCCATCGAGAACGGGCCCGGCCGGTTCGATCCCGCACATCCGAAGCACCTGCCGAAGATCAATTTCCTCATGCTGATGCGCGACGAGCGCCTCGCCACGCTCCGCTCGCAGTTCGAGCCGGCGACGGAGACGCTGACCATCCTGCGCGATGGCAAGCAGGTTGCCCGCGGGGTGCTTTCCACGAAACTCGGGCGCCAGATGATCGAGCAATTCATGGCCGCCTATATGAAAAGCGCGCTGCGGGGCGCGCCGAGGATCGTGATGGCCGCCGGCCACAGCTTCTCTGACGTGCCATCGAAGTGCCTGCACGTCGTCAACCTGGCGAGCGTGCGCGAGATCGAGCGCATCGCGGGCCGGCCTGTGGATCCGCTACGCTTTCGCGCCAATCTGTATCTCGACGGCCTCGAGCCATGGGTCGAACTGAAGTGGCTAGACCGCACCCTCGCCATCGGCGAGGCGCGGTTGACCGTGTTCCACCGCACTCAGCGCTGTGACGCGACGAATGTCGATCCCGGAACGGGTGCCCGCGACATGGCGATTCCGGCGCTGCTGCAGCGGACCCTCGGACATATGGACTTCGGCGTCTATGCCAAGGTCGAGATCGGCGGGGCGATCGCGGTCGGAGATCCGGTGGCGGTCGAGGAATGAGCGAAGCCCCGGCAGCTGGGCGGCCGGGGCATGCGCCATTCGCTGCTGCCTGACTACTTCGCCAGATGCTTGAACATATGGCGACGCGCCTCGTCGTCCATCTCGGTTTTCCAGGTGAAACGGTCCTTCAGAGCACTGGCGCGGGCCGCGGCGGGCCTCGCCGAGATCTCGTCGAACAGGCGCCGCAGGTTCGGAAACTTCGCCCAGGCGTCGTCGCCCAGGATGAACGGAATCATGCGTGCCCAGCCCCAGACGTCCATGTCGACGATGGTGTAGGTATCGGCCACGATGTACTTGTGCGTGCTGAGATGGCGATCGACGACCGCGAAATGGCGCTCGGCCTCATAGGCATAGCGGGTCTGGGCGTAGGGGATCTTTTCAGGCGCGAAGTGGCGGAAATGGACGGCCTGGCCCGAGTAGGGACCGATGCCGGTCGCCGCGAACATCAGCCAGGAGAGCATCTCGCCCCTCGATTTGTCCCCGGCGGGAGGAAGGAACCGGCCGGACTTCTCCGCGAGATAGAGCAGGATGGCATTGGAATCGAACACCGTCACGTCACCATCGACGATGGCCGGCGTCTTGCCGTTGGGATTGATGGCGAGATACTCGGGTTTGAACTGCTCGCCTTTGCGCGTATCCACGGGCACGGGCTCGTAGGGTATGGCGGCCTCCTCGAGCATGAGGGCGACCTTGGTCGGGTTCGGCGATCCGTTGAAATAGAACTTGAGCATGGGGAGCCCCGTTGCTGGAGTGCACTTATCCAAGAGCGGTTGGATAGCAGGGTTGTGGCGGCAGGGAAGTCAAGCCGGCGTGAGGCAAGCGGCGGGAAAGTCCTTCTTCACGTCCGATCCCGATGAGACATTGCCGCCGGACCGCCGACTGGCGCATGGTGCCGCGGCGTCAGCTCGACGCGAGCCGGAGGATCGCAGATCGTGAGACGAGCCACCCGAACAGTGCTTCTCACCGGTTTCGGCCCGTTTCCCGGCGTGCCGGACAACGTCTCGATGCGCGTCGTCGAGGCGCTCGCCTTTCGTGCCCGCAGGCTCCACCCGCACCACCGTTTCGTCACCGCAGAGCTACCGACGGAATGGCACTCCGGCACCCAATGGCTGACGCATCTGGTCGACACCCATCAGCCCGCGTTGTCGCTGCATTTCGGCGTCTCTCGCCGCGCCGAGGCGATCGTCGTCGAGACGCGGGCGCGCAACGCCTGCGCCGCAGCCGACGCGACGGGACGCGTGCCGGCGTGCGAGCGGCTGGATCCGGCAGGTCCCGACGAGCGAGCGGCGACGGTGCCGACCGCCCGAATTGTCGCGCGCCTCAGGGCAGCGGGGCTGCCGGCGCAGCTTTCCAGCGACGCTGGCCATTATCTCTGCAATGCCATACTGTTCCACGCTCTCGGGCTGCACGCTGGGAGCCGCATGCCCGCACAGGCGGGCTTCATCCACATCCCACACGACCTCGGCGCCGCCCGGTGGCCACGCCTGCCTATCCGCAGACGGCTACCGCTGGACGTTGATCGCGCGGTGGCAGGCGCTTCCATCGCGCTCGCCACCTGTCTCGCCCGCCGCCCCTACTGACGCTGAGCGACGGCGGTTCGAATAGCGGAACCGTTAACCGGGCTGGCACGGCTCCTGCTCTACCTAGGCAAGTTTCTTTCGGAGCGAGCCCGCCATGAGCGACGACAGCCGACGCGATACCAGCAGTTCCGCAGACATGGCCCGGCGTGCGGCGCTAGCCACGATCGCCGCGACCGGAATCGGAGTGGCGGCAGCGTCCGGTTCCGCCGCTGCCGCACGTCCGCGAACCGACGCGCGGCCGTCCGCTCCCGGCGCAAGTCTCGTGATGACGCTCACCCCGCGTCCTGGCGACATGACGGGCCTGCTGCAGGCCGCGATCGACCGGGCCGCCGACGCAAGCATTCCGCTGCTGCTCGCCCCGGGCCGTTTTGCGGTGCGGGGCCTGGCTCTGCGCACCGGCCTCGACCTGCGCGGATCGGGACGTGCAACGCGCATCGACGTGACCACTCCGGACGGTGCCTTGGCCGGCGAAAACTCGGACGGAATTCGCCTGTCCTGCCTCACCATTACCGGCTCACGCACAACAGGCAGGTCCGACGGACAGCAGGGCCTGGTCCGCATCCGTGACTCGTCCGAGGTCCTGATCGAGGACATCTCGATCCTCGCCGCACCAGCGACCGCGCTGGCACTCGCGCGGTGTGGCGGCCGCATCAGCCGCGTCAGGGTACGGGCGGCCGGGAGCGCCGCTATCTTCTCGATCGACTCGGCAGGCCTCGCCATCGCTGACAATGACATCGCCGACTGCGCGGACAACGGCATTCTCGTATGGACGTCGAAGCCGGCGGTCGATCGAACCATCGTCTCAGGCAACCGGATAGCGCGGATCGGTGCGGCATCCGGCGGCTCAGGCCAGTTCGGCAACGGCATAAACGTCTTCCGTGCCGGATCGGTGATCGTTTCAGGCAACCACATCACGGACTGCGCCTATACCGCCGTACGTGGCAACGCAGCATCCAACATCCAGATCACGGCCAACACCTGCGAGCGGCTGGGCGAGGTCGCCCTTTATTCCGAGTTCGGCTTCGAAGGCGCGCTGATCCAGGGCAACATCGTCGATCGCGCGGCGTGCGGCATCTCCGTGACGAACTTCAACGAGGGCGGACGGCTCGCCGTCATCCAGGGTAACCTCGTCCGCAACCTGTTCCGCCGCGAGCACGAGCCGCAGGACAAACGCGGTGAGGGCATCGCGGTCGAGGCGGACGCATCGATCACCGGCAACACCATCGAGAACGCGCCGACCGCCGGCATCGTCATCGGTTGGGGCCGCTACATGCGCAACGTCGCGGCGACGGGCAACGTGATCCGCAACGCCGGCATCGGCATCGCTGTATCGAGCGACGCACAAGCCGGCACAGCGCTCGTTGCGTCGAACCTGATCGCAGGGGCAGCGCGCGGAGCCGTTCGCGCCATGCGCCTCGCCGAGCCGGTCGGGCCCGACCTGGCTGCAGCTCCGCAATCGAGCGTCGGCCGCATCATCGTGCAGGCGAACGCCGTCGCCTGATCGCGGCGTCGGTACGCCCGACGCCATGGCACGGCACGCATGCGCGCCTGCATCCTTCCGCTCCAGCCGATCCTGTGCTCGCATGGCACGAGGTAACCGCAGGAGATTGCCATGCGAATCCGCCTTCTCGGCACCGGCACGCCCACCCCATCGCTCCGACGCATGTGCTCCGGATATGTCGTCGAGATCGGCGACGACGTGATCGTGCTCGACCACGGCTTCGGGGCGCACCATCGCCTGCTCGAGCTCGGAATTCCAGCCACGCGCGTGACACACCTCCTCTTCACGCACCTGCACTACGACCACTGCGGCGACTATGCCCGTCTGGTCCTCACCCGATGGGACCAGGGGGCCGGCCGGATACCCGATCTCCACGTGTTCGGCCCACCCCCGCTCGCGCGCATGACCGAGCAGCTTTTCGGCGTCGGCGGCGTGTTCGATGCCGATCTCGTCGCGCGCACCGAGGACGGCTGCAGCCTTGCCATCTTCGAGGCACGCGGCGGCGTGCTGCCGCGTGTTCGTCCGCGACCGGCGGTGCGTGAAATCGTGCGTGGCGACACTGTCGACGGTGGCAACTGGACCATCGAGGTCGGCGATGCCTGCCACTTCCAGCCGTGGCTCGTCACGCAGGCCTACCGGCTTCGCCACGACGGCCGCACGCTCATCTATTCAGGCGACAGCGGTCCGCTCGACACGATGGTCGAGTTCGCGCGCGGAGCCGACGTGCTGATCCACATGTGCCACCACATCTCCGGCACAGAGCTCAGCGCGGAGTTCGCGCGCTCCTGCATGGGGCACATGGAACTCGCCCGCCTCGCCGCACGCGCGGAGGTGAAGAACCTCGTGCTCACCCACATTACCGAGCAGTTCGACAAGCCTGGCGCCCGCGAGCGCGTGATCGGCGAGATGGCCGCAGTCTACGACGGCAACCTGTTCTTCGGCGAGGACAGGATGGAGGTCCCGCTGGCAGCGCCGGCGCTCGACAAGCTGATGTGAGCGCCTCCGACCGCGCCTCACTCAGCGAAAGGGTTGTCGCGACAGCCGGCGTAGAAGATGAGATTGATCCGTCGCGCCGCGGCGGCAGCGGCGATCTCCGAGAGAGGCAGCGCGCGGTCGACCAGTGCGGTGTTGCCGCGTTCGCTCGGGTAGTCGCCGGGAAGGAGACGGACGCGGCCATCGACCTCCACACCATGACCGGTAGCATAGACCACCGCGATATCGTGCTCTCGGGAACGCGCGCGAAAACCGGCAAGCGTCTCGCGCATGCGTGCAAGGCCGCGGTCCACCGCGACTTCCGTCGAAAAGCCCGCCGTCCGGAGCGCCCGCGCCACGCGCTCGGCGTCCCGACGCGCGCCAGGCAACGAGACTAGTGCCGACAGCTCGTAGTCGGCGACGACCAACACCAGTGCCAAGCGGCGCTCGCCGGGCGCAGCGGGTACGAGCGAGAGGTCCGCATCGTGGCCATCGATCGTCGGCACGTCAGCGGCCTGATGCCCCCTGCTCTTCAACGCCGTTGCGGCTCGAAGTGCCGTCGGCAGCGCGCCGAGACGCAAAGGCGGGCGGCCGAGCAACTCGATCAGGGCACTCGCGAAGGGATTGCCGCCGCCTTCGCCCTCGTCGAGCGTCGTCTTCCCCGACGATGCGCCATGGAAGACGAGCGCCCCGGACCCGGCCTCGGCGCGTGGCGCCAGAACCATCACCAGCAGCGCCGATACAGCCGCGACGCTGGCCGACGCGATGCGAGGAATGCCGCGCCTAATTCTCATCGACTGCTCCAAGACATCGCTCTTGCCCGTCGCCTTACAGCCGCCGGACGAACCGTCACACCAGCATCAGCGACAGGATATCGTCGACGGCGCGGGTCGGCAGCAAGCGGCCGGCGGCAACGTCCGCCTCGGCCTCGCTCAGTCGGCGGGCAACGTCCGGTTTCGACAGCGCGCGCGACAAGAGCTGCTCCGACAGCATTTCGCGCATCCACGCCACTGCCTGTGCGCGGCGACGCGCGTCTCGCTCGCCGGACGCCAGCATCAGCTCGCGATGGCGCAGGATGTGAGCCCAGAGCACGTCGAGCCCGCTATTCTCGAGGCCCGAGATGGTGACGACCGGCGGCTGCCACGTGCCGGAGGCGGGCGTCAGCAGGTTCAGGGCACCCTGGTAGTCGGCCGCGGAGCGGCGCGCGCGAGCGAGGTTGTCGCCATCTGCCTTGTTGATGGCGATCATGTCGGCAATCTCGATGATTCCCTTCTTGATGCCCTGCAGCTCGTCGCCACCACCGGGAATGAGCAGCACCATGAAAAAGTCGACCATCTCGGCGACCGCCACCTCCGATTGGCCGACGCCAACCGTCTCGACGATGACGACGTCGAAGCCAGCCGCCTCGACCAGAGCCATGGTCTCCCGTGTTTTTCGTGCGACGCCACCGAGCGTGCCCGAGGTGGGCGACGGCCGGATGAACGCATGGGGATGGACGGCGAGGCGCGCCATGCGCGTCTTGTCGCCGAGGATCGAGCCGCCGGAGCGCTTCGAGGTGGGATCGATGGCGAGAACCGCCACCTTGTGGCCGGCCTCGACCAGATTGATGCCGAGTTGATCGATGGTGGTCGACTTGCCGGCGCCGGGCACGCCGGTAATGCCGAGCCTGAGCGCGCGACCCGTTTCGGGCAGCAGAGACTGGAGGAGCGCCTGCGCATCGGCTTGATGCGAAGGGCGAGAGCTTTCGACAAGGGTGATAGCGCGCGCGAGAGTGGCGCGATCGCCGCGCCTCACCCCGCTCTCGAGATCGGCGATCGACAGGCCGCCGATACTAGCCCGCGCATCTGCACCGCTGTCATCGGACAGGCCAGTACGGAAGCAGGAGCCGGTTTCGCCCATCAGGCAGCCGGCTTGCCGTCGCCGCCTTCGTTGACCGCTTCCGGCACCCCGTTACCGTCCTCGGCACTCTCGCGCCGGCTGCGCCGCACGGACCGGCGGAGGAAGGCGGGCTGCTCATCCTGCGGTTCTGAATAACGCTCGCGACGACGCTGCGGCTCGGCGCGCTGCGTCGCCTCGCCGCTGGCCGGTGGGGCCTCAGCGGCGACCGATGGCTGCTCGCCGCGGCCCTGATCCATGCGCGGCTGCTCACGATCCCGATCCCGGTAGCGCGGCCGCCCTTCCCCGCGTTGACCGTCGCCACGCTGGCCCTCGCCACGCTGGCTCTCACCGCGTTGGCCCTCGCCACGTTGGCCTTCGAAGCGGTTGTCGGCCCGCTCGCGAGCCTCCCCGCGCCCTTCGGAACGATTGTCCTGGCGATTGTCGGAGCGGTTATCCTGGCGTCCCTCATAACGCTGCTGGTCGCCGTGGCGATGCGGTCGCTCGTGCCGTGGCTGCCGATCAAACCGGTCCTGGCGCTCGTGACGCATGTGCCGATCGCCACGATCGTCCTGACGGGGCTGACCGCCTGTCGACGGTTGAGGCTCCATGCCACGCGGCGGCTGCTGGGCGTCCATGCCCTCCTCGCCATCCTCGTCACCAACGTCGTCGCCACCTTCGAGATCGGCCATGCCGGCGACGCGGAACCTGCCCGGCGCGTCCTGGTGCTGGCCGATATGCTGCTCGCGATAGGTCAGGATGATGCGATTGTAGTGCTCGGCGTGCTGCAGATAATTCTCGGCGAGCACGCGATCACCGGAAGAGAGCGCGTCGCGGGCGAGCGAAATGTATTTCTCGGCGACGTGCGCAGGCGTGCCGCGGATTTTGACGTCGGGACCGTTGGACTCGAAGCTCCGCGTCAGCGGGTTCTGCCCCTTGCGGTGCTGATTGCCAGCATTGTTGTTGTGCCGGCCTCCGCGACCCCTGCGGTTCTGCTGTCCCTGCCTCATTCGGCTTCCATTCCCGGTCGGTTGTTGAAACTCAAAGATCGATGGGGCGCGAAAGTTGCATCCGCGATGTGGAATGCAACGTCGATGCGGAGCGCCTGTCGCTGCTGCTGATCATGCGCAGCTGCCGAGCGTGCCCGCTCGCGTACCTCCTCGCTGGCCATCCCGGTTGACCGCTCCCCAGATCCCGTTCGCGAGCCTAACAGCGCGGCTCGGCCAGAGCCCGCAGCTTGCCGTTCCACATACACCGCCACGTCGGACGATCGCCCCCGAACCGTTCCCGGGCCCTCGGCGCATGCGCGCGGAAAAACCACGTAGCGTCGACCAGAGCGAACCACCGCTTGCGCGGACGCACCGATCGTGACGTCTACAGCACATCGTCAACGCCGTGGCTGAACCGCGCCCTCCAGGCCCGGTTCATTTCCAGTGAACCCATCTCGATCAGGGCGTCACGTGTGCCATCGTTTCGTGGACGAAGATTGCTTCCGTCGCATGCGATCGGTACGGGTCGTGAGATACCGTCGATCTTCTAAAGCATGCGCTCTGGATCTTGTTACGGCACAATAGCGATGTTGCACGACAATTCCAAGAGGTTTTAGGCTCCGTTCACAGAACGTGCCCGAACGGCCACACATCTGTGGATGCCGGCGAGATCTCGACCCGCGCGCAGCACGTCCAGCGGGGCGCCCGGTGGGGTGCTTCCGTAAATGGCCGCCGTGAGCAAGGTTTCCACGGCCTCGGCCTGCCCCGCGCCCACCTCGACCGCCAGCCATCCACCAGCCGCCAGCAGTGGCGTCACGTCCGCCGCAATGCGACGATAGAACGCGAGGCCATCCGGCCCGCCGTCGAGAGCCGACAACGGGTCGTGACAACGCACTTCCCGCGCCAGGTCGGCGATGTCCCCGCTGGCGACATAGGGGGGGTTGGAGACGATGAGGTCGAAGCGTCCGGTAATGGCCGCGACCAGATCCGTCTCGACCAGCGTGAGCCGGTGCCCGACGCCGAGCAGATCGGCGTTCCGACCGGCGATCGCCAGCGCGGGAGCAGATATGTCGGTCGCAACCGCCGTCGCGCGGGAATGCTCGGCGAGCAGTGTCAGTGCGAGGCAGCCGCTGCCGGTTCCGACATCTAGGAGGCGCAACGGGCGATCCTGCCCCGCTTGGCGCATCAGGGAAAGGGCGAGGTCGACCAGTGTCTCGGTGTCGGGCCGCGGATCGAGCACGGCCGGCGCGATCAAGAAATCGCGCCCGTAGAAAGCGCGACGGCCGAGAATACGGGAGACCGGCTCGCCAGCGGCGCGCCTGCGGACGAGGACGTCGAGACGGGCCTGCGCGTCGGAACCGAGCGGCATCTCAGGGCGGGCGAGCAGCGTCTCGGCGCTGATGCCGACAGCGGCGGCGGCGATGATCCGAGCATCGCGTGCCGCGCCGTCTATGCCCACCGCCGCCAGCCGCCCCGCGGCCGTGGCAATCGCCTCGGCAAGCGTGCAGCCTCGCACTGCCGGATGATTTGTCACGTGCCGCCCGTCATGACACTCGGCCCTCCAGCTCTGCGAGCAGTGCCGCCTGATGCTCGGTGATCAGCGGGTCGATGATCTCGTCCAGCGCGGAGCCGTCGAGCACGAACGGCAGCTTGTGCAGCGTGAGGTTGATACGATGATCGGTCACGCGACCCTGCGGAAAGTTGTAGGTGCGGATCCGCTGCGAGCGATCACCCGAGCCGACCTGAGCCTTGCGGGTCTCGGCTCGCTCGCTGGCCGCGCGCTCACGTTCGATCTCGTAGATGCGCGCGCGCAGAACCTGCATCGCCAGACGCCGGTTCTGATGCTGCGACTTCTCGGCCGAGACGACCATGATGCCGCTCGGCAGGTGGGTGATGCGGACTGCCGACTCCGTCTTGTTGACGTGCTGACCGCCGGCGCCGGACGCCCGCATGGTATCGATCCTGAGATCCTCCGGGCGGATGTCGATATCGACGTCCTCGGCTTCCGGCAGCACTGCGACGGTCGCCGCCGAGGTGTGGATGCGACCGCTGGCCTCCGTCGCCGGTACGCGCTGCACGCGATGCACACCGGATTCGAATTTCAATCGCGCGAAGGCGCCACGCCCCGAGATGGCCGCAACGATCTCGCGATAGCCGCCGAGATCGTTCTCAGAGGCTTCGATGATCTCTACTTTCCAGCCCCTGAGCTCGGCATAACGGGCGTACATGCGATAGAGATCGGCCGCGAACAGCGCCGCCTCGTCGCCGCCGGTACCGGCGCGAACCTCGAGGATGACATTGCCTTCGTCAGCCTCGTCCTTCGGCAGCAGCTGCAGTTTCAGCTCGTGCTCGAGGACCGAGATGCGCTCACGCACCTCGTCGATCTCGGCAGCGGCGAGGTCGCGCATCTCGCGATCGGCCGCGGCATCCGAGCTCAACGCCTCGAGGTCGGCGCGCTCGGCCTCGGCGCGTCGCAACCTGCGGATGGTCGCGACGATCGGATCAAGACCGGCGAATTCCTTCGACAGCCTGGCGAACATGTTCTGACCGGAGCTTGCGTGCAGCTCACGTTGCAGTACCTCCCAGCGGTCGACGAGCCGCTCGAGCTTGTCCGACGGGATGGCGCTCATCGTGTTCGGGTCTCGGCTTGCAGGTGGTGGACGCAGACCATACGGCCCCGGGGGGGCCATCGACGGTCAGATTTCGACACTGTCGCCTTCGGCGAAGGCACGCAGCGACTCGCGAATGCTGCCGCCCTTGCCCGCTGCGAGCAAGCCCTCCATGACGGCCGCGATACGCGCCGCGTCGAGCGACAGGATCATACTCTTCACCGGACCGATCGAGGCCGGCGCCATCGAAATGGAGCGGAAGCCGAGTCCGATCAAGGCCATCGCCTCCAGCGGGCGGGCCGCCATCTCGCCGCACAAGGTGACGGGCCGGTCGGCGCGAACGGCCGCCTCGACGATGCGCCTGAGCGCCCTGAGTGCCGGCACCGACAGCGGGTCGAAACGGTCCGCGACGCGCGGATTGGTGCGGTCGGCGGCGAACAGGAACTGCAGCAGGTCGTTCGAGCCGACCGACAGAAAATCGACACGGGTGAGCAGGGCCTCGAGGTCGAACAGGATGCTCGGCACTTCGACCATCGCGCCGACGGAGACGCTCACCGGCGCTACGTGGCCGGTCGCCGCGAGGCGCGCCAATTCCTCCCCTATCAGCTCGCGAGCGCGATCGATCTCGCTGACCTCCGTCACCATCGGCAGCATGACGTTGAGCGTGCGTCCGCCCGACGCGCGGAGAAACGCGCGGACCTGCAGGCGCAGCAGACCGGGTCGGTCGAGTGCGAGGCGGATCGCCCGCCAGCCGAGCGCCGGGTTCTCCTCCTTGTGATGACGCAGGTACGGCAGCGCCTTGTCGCCGCCGATGTCGAGCGCGCGGAACACCACGGGCTTGTCGCCCGCCGCCTCGAGAATCTGATGATACGCCGCGGTCTGCCGCTCCAGGCGCGGGAACGCGGAGGCAATCATGAATTGCAGTTCGGTGCGGAACAGCCCGATGCCGTCGGCGCCACTGTCGTCGAGGTGCGGCATGTCGACGGGCAGGCCCGCGTTCATGAGCAGGCGAATGCGCACGCCGTCCTTCGTCGCGGCCGGTGTGTCGCGCAGCGCCCGGTACTGACTCTGCCGACGCGCCAGGAAACGCACCTTATCCGCGTAGGCGGCGACCAGCTCCGGTTGGGGGCGGAGGTGGACCTCGCCGGTCTCGCCGTCGACGATCGCTGCGTCGCCCTGCGTGACGCGCTCTGTGAGGCCGGACACCTGACCGACCGACGCGATGCCGAGCGCCTTGGCGACGATCGCGACGTGGCTTTGCGCACTCGCATCCTCGACGATGAGTGCGCGGACCCGCTTGTGGTCGTAGTCGAGCAACTCCGCCGGTCCCATGTTGCGGGCGAGCAGGATCGCGTCCTCGGGAAGCGCGAGCTTGTCCGCGGCGACATCGAGCTTGCCGGCGAGTATGCGCTGCAGCCGATCCGACAAATCGTCGAGGTCGCGCAGGCGCTCACGCCAGAAGGGATCGTTCTGGCGCAGCATGCGCGCGCGCGTTGCGTTATGGACGCGTTCGACCGCGGCGCCGGCAGAGAGCCCCTCGCGTACCGCATCCCGCATACGGCGCACCCAGCCGCGGTCATTGGCGAACATGCGATAGGCCTCGAGCACCTCGCGGTGGGCGCCAGCCTGGGCAAGCGAATCGTGCCGCAGCATGTCGTCGATGTTCTCGCGCAGCCGGTCGATCGAAAGATCGAGCCGCGACAGCTCGGTAACAGGGTCCTCGGCCAGCAATTCCGTGACGACGACGCGCGGCTCGTGCAGCACCACGTGGCCTAGAGCGATACCGCTCGACAGCGGTGTACCGGCCATGCTGTCGGACTGCGGTCTCTCGAGATCGGGGCCGCGAGCGCCGGCGACGGCACCGGAGGCGAGATTTTCCGCGACCACCATGGCGGTGGTCTCGAGCACTTCGACATCGTCCTCGGAGTATTCTCGCGGCGTGCGGTTCTGCACGACAATGACGCCGAGCACAATGCCGCCGCGCAGGATGGGGACGGCGAGCAGCGAATGGTACACTTCCTCGCCCGTCTCGGGGCGATAGGAGAAGGCCGGATGGCTCTGCGCGTCCGGCTCGTTGACCGGCGTTGCAAGCTCGGCGCAGCGCCCTACGAGGCCCTCGCCACGCTTCATGCGCGTGCTATGCACGGCAGTCTGGTTGAGACCCTCGGTGGCAAACAGCTCGAGCGAGCCATCCTGGCGCTTCAGGTAGATCGAGCACACCTCCGCGACCATGAGGCCGGCGATCTGGCGGACGATCTTGTCGAGCCTGGCCTGGCCGTCACCCGGCTCTGCCATGATCTCCCGGAGCCGCCGCATGATGACGCGCAACGCCGGCTCAGGTGGCCCGGACCTGTGCTCGCTCGCGCGTCTCATCGCCTCCGCTTTCCGTTCTCGTGCTGCTCGACCTCAGCTCGAATTTTTCCCTGGTCGCCACCGGGACGTCCGGCAGCGGCCAGCATGGCCAGCGGACCGTACGCCCCCCGAGAGGGTGCCCCCCAAATGGCCACCCGTCTCATCGGCTCTCCGCCGCCGGCCGGACCAACTAGGCGCGGTCGAGACCGTAGGCCGCGTGCAGCGTGCGCACGGCGAGCTCGGCATAGGCGGCGTCGATCAGGACGCTGACCTTGATCTCCGACGTCGTGATGGCAAGGATATTGATGTTCTTCTCGGCGAGGGCTTTGAACATGGTCGCGGCGACGCCAGCATGCGACCGCATGCCGACGCCGATGACCGAGATCTTGACGACGTCGGCGGAGCTCTCGACGTCGAAATAGCCGACGTCTTCCTTCGCCTTGCGCAGCACCTCGAGGGCGCGCGGAAGTTCGGCCGCCTGCACCGTGAACGTCATGTCGGTATGGCCGCCGTCGGCCGAGAGGTTCTGCACGATCATGTCGACATTGATCGAGGCATCCGACAGAGGACCAAAGATACGCGCGGCCACGCCCGGCTTGTCGGCAACGCGGCGGATGGTCACCTTCGCCTCGTCCTTCGCGTAAGCGATGCCGCTAACGACTTGGTTCTCCACGATCTCATCCTCGTCACAAACGATAGTACCGATATCCGGCCAGTTGCTGCCGCCGCGCACCGGCGGTATCGCGCCCGGGTCGGCGAAACTCGAGAGCACGCGCGTGCGCATGCGATGCACCATGGCGAGTTCGACGGAACGCGTCTGCAGCACCTTGGAGCCGAGCGAGGCCATCTCCAGCATCTCCTCGTAGGAGACCCTGGGCAGGCGCCGCGCCTTCGGCTCGATACGCGGATCCGTGGTATAGACGCCATCGACATCGGTATAGATGTCGCAGACGTCGGCACCGACCGCGATGGCGAGTGCGACGGCGCTGGTATCGGACCCGCCGCGCCCGAGCGTGGCAATGCGTCCGCGCTCTGGCTCGAGACCCTGAAATCCGGTCACCACCGCGACCTCACCCTCGGCCATGCGCGCCTTCAACCGATCGCCCTCGATGCCGGCAATGCGCGCCGCGCCATGTGCGGAATTGGTCAGGATCGGGATCTGCCAGCCCTGCCAGGAGCGCGCAGGGATGCCGATCGCCTGCAGGACGATGGCGAGCAGGCCCGCCGTCACCTGCTCGCCGGAGGCGACGACGGCGTCATACTCGCGTGCGTCGTGCAGTAGCGCCGCCTCGCGCACCCAGGCGACCAGCTGGTTGGTGGTTCCGGCCATGGCGGAGACGACGACGGCCACCTGGTTGCCGGCATCGACCTCGCGCTTGACGTGCTGCGCGACATTGCGGATGCGATCGACGTTGGCGACTGACGTGCCGCCGAACTTCATGACGACGACTGCCATTCCGAGATTCCGCCCGTTTTCTTCCGGCCGCATGCCCACGACCGGCATCCCCCGGCGGCGACCGCACAGGATAGGTGACGGCACCGCGAGAGCGCATTTACCATTCGAATTCGCGCGCACTATTAGCCGCAGCCTCGCCATGCTGCAACCTGCGGCTCCGGACCGCGGCAATGCTATGGTTCCAGGCGTCCGGCAAGGGCTGCAGTCGGACTTGCGACGGCCGACAGGCGCCGCCGCGGCCCCAGCATGTCACCGAGGAGTCCGCCATGCACCACAATGCGACGGGCAGGCCGGCCGATGCGCCGGTGCAGACGCCGCCCGACCATCGTGGGGGCGGTGCGACGGCCGACAACGTCGACGCGCGAGAGATCGCCCGCTTCGCCGCGCTGGCCGGCGAGTGGTGGGCTCCGAACGGTAAATTCCGGCCATTGCACCAGCTGACGGCGCCGCGCATGGCTTTCATCCGCCGCGAAGCGTGCCGGCTGATAGGGCGTGAGGATTCCGGACTGCGGCCGCTCGACGGCCTGACCGCGCTCGACGTCGGTTGCGGCGGTGGGCTGGCCAGCGAGCCGCTCGCTCGTCTTGGCGCTACCGTCACGGCGATCGATCTTGCCGACGAGAGCATCGCAGCGGCGCGGCACCATGCCGCTGGACAAGGCCTTAGCATCGACTACCGGACGGTCGCCGCCGACACGCTGATTGCCGAGGGCCGAAGGTTCGATCTCGTCGTCTCGCTCGAGGTGATCGAGCACGTCCCTGATCCGGCCTCGTTTGTCGCGACCCTTGCCCGGCTGATGATGCCGGGCGGCGCGTTGATCGTTTCGACCATCAACCGGACGTTGCAGTCCTATGCGCTGGCGATCGTCGGAGCCGAGTATGTGCTGCGCTGGCTACCTGTCGGAACGCATCAGTGGGCACGTTTCGTGACGCCGGCCGAGTTGTCCGCCCACCTCGCCTCGGCCGGGCTACAGGCACGCGCGACCGACGGATTGGTCTACGACCTCCTCGCGGACCGCTGGCAGCTCTCGTCGGACATCGCGGTCAATTACATACTCTCGGCATCGGCCTGATCGTGTCGGTCGCGGCTGAGATCGGCCACTTCAGATGCCGAATGCCCGTGGTACCAGCGCCGACTGGAACCATGTCACGAACGAATAGATCGAGAACACCGGCCGGCCGATCGCCGCCTGTATGTCGGCCGCGTACGGGACCATGTTGGTGCACTCGAGCACGATCGCGCCGATCTCCGGATGTCGAGTGACCAGCTCGCGCGCCGCAGCGACGTTCTCGGCCCTGGCCCGCGCCGCGTCGAGCGTCATCTCGTCACCGAGAATCTGCGAGGTGAATTCACCATCGGCGAGCGTGCCACCGACTGGTGTCGCCCTATCGACACCGGCCTTCACCAGATGCTCCTCGGTCAGCGTCGCCGGCGAGATCGTCAGGATGCCGGCTCGCCTTCCTGGCGGCAGCAAGCGCTCAACCAGCGGCACCTGCATCAACGACGAGGCCGCGACCGGCACCCCCGCGGCCTCCGCAAGATCATCCTGATACAGCGACAGGAACCCGCAGTTGGTCGTGATGCCGTCCGCACCATCGCGCACCAGGTCTCGAGCCGCAGTTATGAAGGCATCGCGCAGGCCGTGCGCCTTACGTCGCACGACGCGATCCGGCGTCGCTTCGCGCACCACCCGATAGAGCACCGGAAACGGCCAGGTGAGCGCATTGCCCATGTCGCCCGGTATGCGTGGGAAGCGGGTCTCCAGCATGAGAATGCCGACCGACGCGCCGTAGACAGTCTTGCCACCCTTTGCGATCGTCATGTCTGTCTTCCGGTAAGCCGCGACGCATCCGCGGGCCGTCGGCTCTGTCGCCTGGGCCGCACCGCCAGCATCGCGTCGTTCAGACGGCAGGGCAATATGGATAACGTTCAGAACCGCGGTACGGTCGTCGTGATCGGGGCCGGCATCGTCGGAGTTTCGACCGCGATATGGCTGCAACGCGCCGGCCACCACGTAACACTGGTCGACCGCCTGGAGCCTGGCGAAGGCACGTCCTACGGCAATGCCGGAGTGCTCGCCTCGAGCGGCGTCGTGCCGGTGACGACGCCGGGCCTCGTCGGCAAGGCACCGGGCATGCTGCTCGACCCGATGAGCCCGCTTTTCTTGCGCTGGTCTTACCTGCCGCGGTTGGCGCCCTGGCTGGTTCGCTACCTCAGCCACTGCACGGTGGAGCATACCCGCCGCATCACCGGCCTGATCCACGGCATTGTCGCAGGCAGTCTGGACGAACACCAAGCGCTGGCCGAAGGCACGCCGGCCAAGCGTTGGATCGCACCGTCCGACTACGTCTACGTCTACCAGGACCGTGCGACCTTCGAGGCGGATGCTTTCACGTGGGAGTTGCGCCGCGACCACGGCGTCGTCTGGAGCGAGTTGCAAGGTGCTGCGCTCACTGCCTACGAACCGGCGCTCGGCCCGGCCTGCGGCTTCGCCGCAGCCTGTCACGGCAACGGCCACATCAAGGATCCCGGGCGCTACGTGAAGGATCTGGCCCGCCACGCCATCGACCGTGGGGCGAATTTCATCAAGGCCCGCGCCACCGACTTCGTCAAGGATGGCGGCAAGGTGACGGCCGTGATCACAGACGCCGGGGCGATCCCCTGCCGGGCTGCCGTCATCGCTACCGGAGCTTGGTCCAAGGCGCTCACCGCACGCGCCGGAACCACCGTGCCGCTCGAAACCGAGCGCGGCTACCACATTGAATTATATGACACAAACATCATGCCGCGGGCGCCTCTGATGATAGCGGCAGGCAAGTTCGTCGCCACCCCGATGGACGGCCGCCTGCGCCTCGCCGGCATCGTCGAATTCGGCGGCCTTGCTGCGCCGCCGAGCGAGGCGCCCTATCGCCTGCTGCTGGCACGGGCCCGGGAGGCGTTGCCGGGGCTGACATGGCAACGCGAGGAGCGCTGGATGGGTCACCGGCCGGCGCCCAGCGACTCCGTGCCGGTCATCGGCGAACTGCCCGACACCAAGGGCGTCTTCGCCGGCTTCGGACATCATCACATCGGCCTTACCGGCGGTCCTCGAACGGGTCGCCTGCTGGCCGACATGATCGTCGGCCGGCGGCCCAACGTGGATATTGCCAACTACGGTCCGGTCCGCTTTAAGTAATTGTCAACGGTAGCTGGAATGGCGGCGCCGTGCAGGGTCAGATCGCCTGCGGGCACATACGGGGAGAGTGCGGATGATGGTGTCGAGGTCGTCGGTCCTTGGCGTGGCAGCACTGGCGCTAGCCGCGTCTGCGGCGGTTGCGCCCGCGCGAGCCGAGAAGTGGGACATGCCGCTGGCCTACCCGGCCACCAACTATCATTCCGAGAACGCCGCCGAATTCGGCAAGTGCGTCGACAAGGGAACGAGTGGCAAGATCAACATCGTCACCCATCCGAACGGCTCGCTGTTCAAGGGTAACGACATCAAACGCGCGGTGCAGACCGGCCAGGCGCCGATCGGCGAGCGGCTACTGTCCGCCCACCAGAACGAGAACGCTCTGTTCGGCGTGGATTCGGTGCCGTTCCTGGCAACGTCGTTCGACGACGCGGAGAAGCTGTGGAAGGCGGCCCGCCCGTCGCTCGAGAAGCTCCTCGAGAAGCAGAACCTCGTGTTGCTCTACTCGGTCAGCTGGCCGCCGCAAGGCCTCTATTTCAAGACGGCGATGAAGTCCGTCGCCGACATGAAGGGCGTGAAGTTCCGCTCCTACAACGCCGCCACAGCGCGGCTGGCCCAGCTCGCCGGCATGCAGCCCGTGCAGATCGAAGCGGCCGAACTTGCCCAGGCCCTCGCGACGGGCGTCGCCTCCTCGTTCATCTCGTCGGGCGCGACCGGTTACGACACGAAGGTCTGGGAGCACCTCAAGTTCTTCTACGAGGTCGATGCCTGGATGCCGCGCAACCACATCGTCGTGAACAAGGACGTGTGGGGCAAGCTCGACGCGGACACGCAGAAAGCGGTCCGCGCCTGCGCCGACACGGCGGCGGCGGAGGGTCTCAAGCGGGCGAAGGCCTACACCACCTTCACGCTCGAAGGCCTCAAGAAGGGCGGCATGAGCGTCGAGAAGCCGAGCGACCAGATGAAGGCCGACCTCAAGAAGATCGGCGAGCAGATGACCGAGGAGTGGCTCAAGAAGGCCGGCGCCGATGGCAAGGCGATCGTCGACGCTTACAAGAAGATGTAGGGCGAGTGGCAATCCGGTTATGGTGGACGCTCAAGGGGAGAAGGCGGGGCCTTCTCCCCTTCGTGTTGTCTGCTGTCGTAGCTCCACTTTCCCTTCGCGACATGTGTTGACGGCGCAACGGAACCGCAGATTGGGGTGCGACACACTTTCCACGCACGATTGAATCGGGCATTAGCACAATGTTGTCGCCCGCCACCGATGATCCGGCGCCGCGGTGCGCTGCAGGCGGGCCCCGCAATGTCGGCTCGAGCCGGCACCAGCCTCGAAACCGACCGGAGCAACCTTGCCCGACCTGACGCTAATAAGGACCGGCCTCGACCGGCTCTATCTCGCTGGCGGCATCGTCGGCGCCCTCGCCCTTCTCGCCCTCCTCGTCGTCATCGTGCTGCAGATGGCCTCGCGCTGGTTCTCGGTGCCGTTTCCCGGAGCCACGGACTATGCCGGCTACCTGATGGCGACGTCGTCGTTCATGGCCTTCGCCTATACGCTCAACCGCGGTGGCCATATCCGCGTCGGCCTCCTGCTGTCGGCGCTCGGGCGTCACCGCCGCTGGGGCGAACTCTGGTGCTACGCGATCGGCAGTGCATTGACGTGCTACCTCGCATGGTTCGCCATCCGCGCCGTCTACTTCTCCTGGAAGCTTCACGACATAAGCCAGGGCCAGGATGAGACGCCGCTGTGGATTCCGCAGATCCCGATGGCGGTCGGCGCCGTCCTCCTCGCCATCGCCTTCCTCGACAACCTCGTCTGCGTACTGGCTGTCGGCAAGGACAACATCGAGGCCGAGGCAGTCGACCAGCCTCGCACGGAGTGAGCCTCGGCCATGGAGCAACTCGCCTACACCGCCATCTTCCTGTTCGTGCTGTTCATGCTGCTCGGCACGGGCGTATGGGTCGGTCTCGCCCTGCTCGGCGTCGCCTTCATCGGCATCGAGCTGTTCACCACGCGCCCGCCCGGCGACAGTATGATCACGACGGTGTGGACCGCCTCTTCGTCGTGGGCGCTTACCGCACTGCCGATGTTCATATGGATGGGCGAGATCCTCTACCGAACGCGGCTCTCGGAGGACATGTTCAAGGGCCTCGCGCCCTGGCTTGGCCGCCTGCCGGGAGGACTGCTGCACACCAACATCGCCGGCTGCACCGTCTTCGCGGCCGTGTCCGGCTCCTCCGCCGCCACGCTGACGACCGTCGGCAAAATGACGATTCCCGAGCTTCGCAAACGGAACTATCCCGAGTCGATGGTAATCGGCACGCTCGCCGGCGCCGCCACGCTCGGGCTGATGATCCCGCCGTCGCTGACGTTCATCATCTACGGCGTGACGATCAACGAATCGATCACCAAGCTGTTCATGGCCGGCATCATCCCGGGCCTGGTGCTTGCCGCGCTGTTCATGGGCTACGTGATCCTCTGGTCGTTCATCGCGCCGAACAGCATGCCGCCGCGCGAGGCGCCGCTCACGCTCGGCCAGAAGGTCGCAGCGTCGCGCTTCCTCATCCCGGTACTCTGCCTGATCCTCCTGGTTATCGGCTCGATGTACCTCGGTTTCGCAACAGCGACGGAGGCAGCGGCCTTCGGTGTGATCGGCGCACTGTCGCTCGCCGCGGCACAGGGGTCGCTGAGCTGGCAGTCGTTCATCGAGAGCCTGATGGGCGCGACCCGCACGTCGGCGATGATCGCGCTCATTCTCGCCGGCGCCGCCTTTCTGTCTCTGGCCATGGGCTTCACCGGGCTGCCACGGGCGCTGGCCGACTGGATCGCCTCACTGGGTCTCACCAAGCTGCAGCTGCTCATCTCGCTGCTGATCTTCTACATCGTGCTCGGCTGCTTCCTCGATGGCATCTCGGCGGTTGTGCTGACCATGGCCGTGGTCGAGCCGATGATCCGCAATGCCGGCATCGACGTCATCTGGTTTGGCGTTTTCCTGACGCTGGTCATCGAGATGGCGCAGATCACGCCGCCGATCGGCTTCAATTTGTTCGTTCTGCAGGGCATGACGAAGCACGAGATGAACTACATCGCGCGCGCCGCCATGCCGATGTTCCTGATCATGGTGGTGATGGCATTCCTGCTGATTGCCTATCCCGGCCTCGCCACGTGGCTGCCGGACAACATGGCCGTCCAACCCAACTGAGGACAGGCGGCCCAACGCTTCAATCCATGACGACGACACCTCGGGCGACGCTTCCGGCGACGAGGTTTTTGAAGCCGTCGTTGATCTCATCGAACCGGTAGGTGCGCGAGATCAGCGCGTCGAGGTCGAGCTGACCCGCCATGGCCATGTCGGCGAGGGTAGCGAGATCGATGCGCGGGCGGATCGAGCCGTAGTAGGTACCGGTCACCTTGCGCTCGAAGAACACCATGTGGAACGGCGAGAAGCCGGCCTTGGTATCGATCGCCGGCATGCCGACCAGCACGGCGTGACCGCCCGGCGCGATCATGTCGATCACCTGCAGCGCGGTCTTCTCCGAACCGATGGCATCGAACGCATAGTCGCACCCGAGCCCGCCCGAGATCTCGCGCACACGCTCGACCGCGTTCTCTTTCGCGGCGTTGACGGTGTGCGTCGCGCCCATCCGCCTGGCGAACTCTAGCTTGTTGTCGAGCAGGTCGACGGCGATGATCTGAGCGGCGCCCGCGATCCTTGCGCCCTGGACCGCATTGAGACCTACGCCCCCGCAGCCGACGACGGCAACCGACGAGCCGGATTCCACCTTGGCGTGACGGATGACGGCGCCAACACCGGTCGCCACCGAGCAGCCGATGATCGCCGCCCAAGTCCATGGAAGGTCTTTGCGCACCGGCACGAGCTGCTCAGCCGGACACACGACGAATTCGGAGAACGTGCCGATCCGCGCCATCTGGTTGACCGGCTCGCCGTTGAGCTTCAGTCGCGCCGTGCCGTCGTGCATGCGATATCGCGGCGTATCGTTGTGGCCTACACACAGCACCGAGCGGCCGTTGTTGCAGTATTTGCAGTAGCCGCAATTGGGCCGGAACGAGAAGATGACGTGATCGCCCGGCTTCACGGCGGTGACGCCCTCGCCGACCTCGGCGACAATGCCGGCCGCCTCGTGGCCCGGTACGAACGGTAGCGGGAACGGCCAATCCCCGTTCATGATGTGCCAGTCGGAGAGACAGACGCCGGTCGCCTTGACCTTGACGCGGGCCTCGCCTGCCCGCGGTCCTTCCTGCTCGAGCTCGAGCAGCTCGAGCGGCTTGTTGATCTCGGTCAGCACAGCTGCGCGCATAGGTTTTTTTCCTCCTTGGGTGCCGTTCGTCGATCGCCTCGCACCGTCGCCGATTCGGGCAGTGGCGAGTTCGGAGCCTCAGCGCGTTTCCGCCTTGTCGGGCTGCACGAGCCTATACCGGAAGTCGCAGTGGCTGGCGCCCTGCATGATCGTCTGCGTCCGCGTCATGCGGATGCGGGAATCGTATCCTTCCGCAAACGTGCCGTCGCGCATGCAGGAAAGCAGATGGCCGATCTCGCCGAGCCCCATCTCGCGGTACATCTCCGCATAGCGACAGCGCGTGACATTATAGGCATAGGTCGTCGGCGTCTGCTCGACGAGCTCGGTCTCGAGCGCATTGCCCATGCGCCACTGGGCCTGACGGTCGATGAAGGTCTGCATCGACGTCCGCCCGCCGACGGCGGCGGCAAGCTCGCGTGCCTGTTCCAGTGCCGAAGCGCGCACCGCCTTGCCGATGGTCGCCTGGGCGACTTCCTTGCCGTGGCTCTCCTTCAACGTGTCGTAGACATGCTTCAACATCGCCGCCTCGATCCGCCGCTTCTCTATCATCGGCATCACGGGCGCCGGCGCGGGGCTGGCGGCGTCGGGCTTGGTCGCGTCGGTCATCGGCGGCTCCTTCATGTGATCTCGCGAGCGTCGCGCCAACGGTACTCGATCAGCCTGAGCGGCGCGAGCCGGCGCAGTACAGCGTGGGCGGGCAGCGGAGACGGCTGCGTGAACGGCAGCGCCAGATCGCTCTCGGGCGTACCGGTCGCTGCACGCGCGAGCTCCCGGCCGAGTGCCGCGCCGAGCGCGACCGCCCGGCCGTTGCAGCCGACCCACGCATAGCCATCTGGCCCAAGCCGGTGCAGCCGCGGCATGAAGTCGGTCGTCATGCCGACATAACCGTTCCAGACGTAGTCGAAACCGATGTCGCCGACTTCGGGGAACATGCGCTTCAGTCGCGCGCCGATGCGGGTCCTGAGCCGTGCGGCGCCGTTCACCGGCACCATCAGCGCGCCACCGGTGACGAGTCGATTGCGCGCGTCGTAGCGGCAGAAGTGCAGGTCGCCATGCGTGTCGGAGAGCGCCTCGCGGCCGGGCAGCACGACACGGCGCACGTTGTCGCCCAATGGGCTGGTCGCCATCTGCCAGGAAAGCACCGGCACCACCTCGCGCGCGATGGCCGGCGCGAGTGATGGCGAATGCTCGCCGGTATAGGCATTGGAGGCGAGGATCAGCGCCCGCGCCATGACGCGCCCGCGTGGCGTCTCGACGGTCCAGCGACCGCCGCCGTGCGCGATGGCCGTGGCGGGCGTGCGCACCACGACGCGGCCACCTTTCGCAACCACCGCCGCCGCCATGCCGCGCGCCAGCGCCAGGGGGTTGATGTGCCCGCCGGTCGGGTTGGTCCAGCCGCCGTGCCAGAACCGCGAGCCGGTCAATGCCGCCATTTCGTCGGACGATATCAGGCGCACCGGTGCGCCACGCTTCGACCACTGCGCGACCCGGCGCTCTGCGATCTTCATGCGACCGGGCGAGTGGACGGGTTGTATCCATCCGGTCTGCTCGGCCTCGGCGGCGATATCGTGCTTGCGGATGACATCGAACAGGTCGGCTGCGCTGTCGCGTATGACAGCGACGAGGCGCTCACCGGCTGCGCCGTGACGGCGCTCGATGTCGTCCGGCTCGGGCCGCGTCAGCGTCGGGATCACCTGCCCGTTGTTGCGGCCCGACGCGCCCCAGCCCGGCTCCGCGGCCTCGACCACCAGCACGTCGACGCCGCGGCCGGCGAGATCGAGCGCCGCACCAAGGCCCGTGAAACCCGCTCCGACAACGACCACGTCGGCCGTCTGATCGCCGTCCAAAGGCGGCAATTCCCGGCCGGGCGGCGTCACCGCCGCCCACAGCGACGGTGGCCAGGCAACGCCCTCATTGCCGCCCTTCATCCGCGTACTCTCCAATTAGCGCGAAGCAATGGTGCGGCAGCACGCCGAGCGGGGCAAGCCGGGTTACGCATGGCTGGACATCGGTGCGGTCGGGCGATGACGCGGCGACGCCGACGCGCTAAGGAACCGCCCGACACGGCTCGGACCTGCCTCCGCGCCGGCCAGCGATCCGACGATGCCAAGGGAGGCCGACCATGACGCTGCCAGCGATGATGACCTACATGACGCTCGACGGTCACGGCGGACCCGAGGTGCTCAAGACGGCGACGATGGCGGTGCCACAGCCGGGCGCGGGCGAAATCCTGATCAAGGTGGCCATCGCCGGCGTCAACCGGCCGGATGTGCAGCAGCGCATGGGCCAGTACAATCCGCCGCCTGGAGCGAGTCCGATCCCCGGCCTCGAAGTGGCGGGCGAAGTGGCCGCCGTCGGTGCTGGCTGCACGCGCTACAAGGTCGGAGATGCGGTATGCGCACTGACGCCCGGAGGCGGCTATGCGCAATATTGCCTGACGCCCGAGGTGCAGGCCCTGCCGATCCCGAAGGGACTGACGATGGCGGAAGCCGGCGCCGTACCCGAGACTTTCTTCACGGTCTGGACCAACGTCTTCGATCGCGCCCGGCTGAAGCCCGGGGAGACGCTGCTGGTGCACGGCGGCTCGAGCGGCATCGGCACGACAGCGATACAACTCGCCAAGGCTTTCGGCAGCCGCGTCTTCTGTACCGTCGGCGGCGCCGATAAGGCAGCGGCTTGCGAAAGGCTCGGCGCCGAGAGGGCGATCAACTATCGTACCGAGGACTTCGTCGAGGTCACGAAGGAGCTGACCGGTGGCAAGGGCGTCGATGTCATCCTCGACATGGTCGGCGGCTCGTACGTCGCCCGCAACATCAAGGCGGCCGCGGTCGACGGGCGCATCGCGCAGATCGCCTGGCTCGGCGGTTCCAAGGTCGAGGCCGACTTCATGATGCTGATGATCAAGCGGTTGACATGGACCGGCTCGACGCTGCGCCCGCGCTCGATCGCCGACAAGGGGTTGATGGCGAACGCGCTAGAGGCCAAGGTGTGGCCGCTGATCGAAGCGGGCACCGTGCGCCCTGTCATGTTCAAGACGTTCAAGCTCGACCAGGCGCCCGAGGCACATCGCCTGATGGAGACGAGCACGCACATCGGCAAGATCGTGATGGAAGTGACGTGAGAGCAAGGCCGTCTCGGCCACCGACCACTATTTGCGGGCGAAGTCCTGCAATGCCTTCGCCAACCCGCCGGTCGATCTGACGTTGCGATAGCCGATGAGACCGAGCGCGGTCTGCACCTTGTCGCGCAGAGCCTCACTCCAGGCCCCGATCAGCTTGTCGGCATCGGCTTGCGACGAGGGCTTTCGTGCCTTGACGAGTTGCAACGCGCGACGCGCCGCCTCGTCGACGTTGCGCACCAGACTGTCCTTGTCGAGCAGTCCGATGAGCGGCTCGAGCGCGCGCTGCTGGCCGGCGTCGGCCGCCTTGCCAAGCCACTCGACAGCCTTGTGCTTGCTCGCTGGATCGTTGCGCACGACGTAGTAGAAGCCGAGTGCGGACATGTCGGCCGGCTCGGTGACGCGACCGGAGACGGCGGCGATAAGCCTGTCGGCTCGTCCCGGATCGCGTGGCACCAACTTGCCTTCGACGAAGTGCTGCGCAACCTTCAGCACGGTTGTCGGGCCGCCCTGCTCGCCGGCCTTGGCGAGCCATTTGACCGCTTCGATCTGGTTGACATAGACGTTGGTGCCGGCGCCGAAGGCTTCACCGACGATGAGCCAGACCGCGGCATCGCCGGTCTCGGCAGCGCGCCGCAGCAGCCGTGCGATGTCGCTGCGGCTTACCCGGCCGAGATCGCCCTTGACCATCATGTCGATGATGTCGAGCACGGTCTTGCCGCGGGCCGTTTCCGCAGCGGCGCGGTATAGCTTCACGGCCTCGGTCTTATGCTCCGGTCCGAGCGCGGCGAGGCGTTGAGCGGCCATGAGCACGATCCGGCCGTCACTGGAACCGGCGGCGATGCGCAGCAACCTGACGGCGTTCGCGACATCTGTAGCACCCTGCTGCGGCGTCTCGTCGAGCAACTGCTGGGCCACCTCGAGCGCTACCGCAGGATTGCCTTTCTCCCCGGCCTTGGCCAGCAGGAGCCGGCCCTGCGCGACGTCCTTCGGAAAACCACCGGCGCCCTTGAGCAAGGCGTTGGCGACCTGCAGGGCAAGCCGCGCGTCCCCACGTTCCGCAACGCCCGCCAGAATACGCATCGCCCGCTCAAGGTTGACGGGCACGCCCGCCCCTGAGGCGAAGCGCTTCGCCACGGCAAAGTCGACGTGAGGATTTGCGAGCGTCAGCACGTGATCGTATAGGGCTGTCGCTTCATCCGGCGAGACCAGGAGGCCATCGCGTGCGGACGCCAGCATGTCGGTGGCGAACAGCGCAACCGGCGCGAGGTCGGAGCGCGCCGCCACCTTCAGCAGCTCTGCGCCGTCCTCCACGCTCTGCGGCAGGATGGACGTGGCAGGCCCGAGACCGCCCTTGAGCAGCGCCACGCCGGCAACCATCTTGCCGATCGCGCCACCCTCGCGCCCGACGATGCGCAACAGGCGGATCGCTTCCTCCTGGTTGCGCGGCACCGCTTTACCCTCGGCATGCGTAATGGCAAGCATCACGCGCGCGAAATCGGACTGGCGCTCGGCGCCTTTGCGCAACAGCTCGATGCCGAGCGCGGCGAGCGACGGATCCTGCGCCTTGTTATGGAACTCAGGCAACGTCAGCAGGAAGCCGATGCCGGCGAGCAGCCCCGGAGGTGTCCGCTGGTCAGCGGCAACGCGCTCGACCCAGCGACGCGCCTCACGCCACGCGGCAATCGTGCCGACGCCATCGCTGTCGCCGCCTCGCACGACACCGTGGATGAATGCCATCAGGCTCCCAGCCCAAGGCGAGCCCTTGTTGGCCGCGTCCAGCGCCAGCTTCTCGATTTCCACCAGCCTGGCGGGCTGGCGCTTCACGCCGGGGCCGAGCCCGATCAACTGGGACGTTGCATAGAGCGCACTTGCGTCCGCGCCACCCGTGGCCAACAGCGGCTTGAGATGCCGTTCGCCGAGCAGGGCGAATTCGCTGTCGGAGGCGCCGTGCTCACGCTGGAACATCTCGAAAAGCATCTCGGCGAGCGCACGGCGCAATTTGAACATCGCGTCGCGCGGCTCGGCGATCTCGGCCGCCCGGCACGCATCGAGTGCTTCCGACGTGAGGTTCCTGAGGTGCGTCGTCTCCTCGCTCGGTCCGACGAAACCGAATACGAACAGCAGGCTCTCTATCGGATCGGCGCCGAGCAGGTTGCAGCGTGCCTGTGCGGCCTGACCGGCGAAGCGTGCCGCGCCTGAGCCCGGATGGCCGCGGGGCGCACCGGTGGCAGGCGACGGCGCGGCGGAGCCACCCTGTGCCGGTGGCGAGCGCCCCGCTGCAGCACGTCCCGGGCCTGCGGCTGGCGGCGGCTCCCGGCGCTCGTCACGGCCGGCGGCTGCAACGGGAGCCGTCGATTTGCCAGTGCCCGCCGGCTGTCCGGCGTTCTGCCGCTTCATCAGCTCCTCGAGCTGTTGCAGGCGCGCGAGCACGGAGGCATCGCCCGTGGAGATCGCCGGCGCACGCCGGTTGAGCACCACCTTGTCGCCACCAAGCGAGGTATAGACGTAAGGCTCCTGTGAGCGCGTCTCGCGCACCACCCGATCGCGGACCTTCCCGAGCAGCAGACGGATATCGTCCAGCTCCTCGATATGGGACAGCAGTGCCGACGTGAACCGGCTGTTGCCACCGACGACACCGTCGTCGGCCTCCGCGCCGATCTGCGCGGCGTACGCGACGAGCGTGCCCGACGACACCTGCACCGGCGCGAGACCCTTGCCGACGGACTTCTTGCCCTGCTGGCGTAGCATCCGCGAGCGAAACGGGTTATTGCGGCAGGCGTCGAGTATGATCACCTTGACCTTGTCGGCGCGATCGGCCGCCGCGATCACACGATTGAGGTTCACCGCCTCGAAGTCCACGTCGGCGGCACGATCGAGCCGAGCATCGACGGGGATCAGGTAGTTCTGCCCGTCGACCTCGATACCGTGACCCGAATAATAGACGAGCGCCAGATCGGCGCTGTCTGCCAGCCGGCCGAAAGCAAGAAGCGCTGCGTTGATCGAGCGGTGATCGAGATCGGTATGGACCTGAACCTCGTCGAAGCCGAACCGCTTGAGGCTCGCCGCCATGTCGCGGGCATCCTGGGCAGGGCTCACCAGCCGGCTCTCGTGGGCATAGTTGGAGTTGCCGATGACGAGAGCGACGCGACGCTCTGCCAATGCGTCCTTCGGCGCGAGGACGCAAATGCCGCCGAACAGAACGACCAGGACGAGGGCAATTCGCACCAGCATGTGACGACCTCACCAGATCATCGCCGGGACGGAACGAAGCCCCGCCCTGAAGAATGGACCAAATCACATTTCTGCCGCCCGATCCGCTTGCGGACCACGGTCCCGGGATAATTAGCAGCCAAATCCGTTGTCGTCTGCCCCGTCCATGTCTCCGCCGCGTGATCGCCGTAACAGGCACACTACTGTGCTACGGCGCCGACTTCATCGGGCGTCGCAGAGATCTCGAGCGCGTGGGCGATGACGGGATCCGGCCTGGTAGCGACGTGGATCTCGAGCTTGCGCGAAGCCGCGGTCGCGGTGCGGCCGGCAGCGGCCAGCGTTTCCGACGACACGATGCAGTCGGCCAGCGCTTCCTTCGTCGCTTGCTCCAGCCGGGATGCGATCGAGACGGTCTCGCCGAGTGCCGACATCTGATATCCCCGCACCTCGTCGCCGACACGGCCGAGCACTACTGGGCCGGTATGGATGCCTATGCCTATGCGCAATGGCATCGAGAGCGCGGCATGCAACTCCCGATTGAGGGTAGTGACCGCCCGCAGCATGTCACGCGCAGCGGCCATGGCACCGCGACTGCCGAAGCCGCGTTCCCCGCTGAGCCCGAACAGTGCGAGAACGCCGTCGCCCTCGACCGAGCTGACGCGACCACCGTGCGCTTCGATCGACTGGCGCATCTCGCCGATGAACCGATTGAGCATCAGCACCAGATCGTAGGGCAATTGCGTCTCCGCCAACCGCGAGAAAGCTCTCAAATCGACGATGAGCACGGTCGCCGTGCGCGAAGTTCCCCACTTGTAACCCTCCTCCGACCAGTCGATGTTGCCCTCCGAGACCGCGACGGGCAGCAGCACTTGGACGGCGAGCGGCTGGGTCGGTCGCACCTGACAGGCGAGACGCACGCGTGGCGGCGCAGAGATGCGCTTGAGCATCGCTGCCTCGGCCGGCCCCGGTTCGGGCAGCGACTCCAGCCCCTCGGTAACCAGTACGCGGCAGGTCGAGCAGCGCGCCCGGCCTCCACACAGCGAAGGGTGGGGGATGGCGTGGCTGCGGCTCGCTTCGAGCAGCGTCGAGCCACGCGGCAAGCGCACGATGCCATGACCGACATAGCGGACCGCCACGTTGCGCCCGATACGGCGCAGGAATGCGAGCAGCAGGATGGTGCCGACGACCGCGGTAGCCGCCAGAAGCAGCGACATATTTGCAAATCGCAGCGCCGCTTGCCCTGTCTTCACCTGCGCGGCGGTCCAGCCAGCGCTGGCCCGATCGATCATCATCGCCTCGCGGCCGCCGGCGATGAAACCAGCGATGGCAAGCACAGGGATCAGCACCGCCAGCACGACGAGCGTCTCGCGCCAGCGCGGGAACCACGGGCGCGCACGAAGTACGTAATGGATGCCGATCACTGCGTGCAGCCAGACGACGACGAGCAGCAGGATCTGTCCGGTGGCCTTGGCAGGCCACAGGATGCGCAGCACGTTGGCATAGCTGTCATCGACACCGGCGAACGAGGCGACATAGCGCGTGCCGAGCGCGTGCTCCAAGAGCAGGATCGGGATCGCTAGCCCGAGTGCGATCTGTAGTGCCTCCTGCAGCGGCATCCGCCATGTGCGACGGGTGACGATGCGCTTCAAGGCGAGACTGATGTGGATCGCCGCCGCGCCATAAAGGGCGAAGGTGCCGGGCCATGTGCGCCACAGGAAAGAGCGCCAGACCTGCACATGCTCCATCGCCTCGACGCCAAGAATGCCCATTGCATGATTGAGGAGATGCGTCAGCACGAATACGAACAGCACGAGGCCGCTCCAGAGCCTCGCACTGCGCTCCCAGGCATAGGCCCGCTCGCTGCGGGTGACCGGCGCGGCCGTCTCGACAGGCTGGGGCTTGCTCATGACACCTCGATCGGCGTTGTCGGCGACTAGAGATCGGTAGCGACGTACGAAAGTCGCTCGTTGGTCTGCTCTATGCGAACCGCCAACTCGCGCACCATCGCAAAGCAGAGCTCCGGCACCTGCTTCAGGAGCTCGACGAACACCCGGCCGTCGATGCGCAGTGCCGTCGTCGGCTCCGTCGCTGTCACGGTGGAATTGCGTGCTCGACCGCTGATGACGCCCGTTTCACCTATCACCGCGCCTTCGCCAAGCTCGGCGATCTCGACGCTACGGTCCGCCAACGCGCGCGTCACGCGCACCCGGCCCGAGACGATGACGAGCACAGAGACCGAGGGCTCGCCCTCAGCGAGCACAACGTCGCCTCGGGCGAACTCCAGCCGATCGCTCGACATCGCCACGAGCTTGCAGCGCGCCGGCTGCACGGCACTGAAAAGAGGCATCGAGAGCAGAAGATCCATCTCACTGTCGATACTCATGGCCGCACACCTCCTGCCGGTGCCGCGCCGGCGCTTACCGTCCCGCGTCTGCCGCTGCTCCCTTCCGGTGCTCTGTCCGCCCCGACAGCCGCATTGCTCTCGCGCAGCTCGAGCCGGCCGCGCGGCCCCTCGAAGCGCAGAACGGCGTCGAAGTTTCCTACGATCGTCTCGGCTTCCGTCGGCAGGGTGACCAGCAGCGTCCGCCCCTGCATAGCGGCACGGATGCGATCCAGAATGGCGCGTGCCTCCTCCGGGGGAAAGCCTTGCAGTGCACCTTCGATCACCAGAACGGACGGCGGCGCGACGAGGTTGCGTGCGATGCTGACGGCATGTCGTTGCGGCGCAAACAGATTGCGACCGCCGGCGCCCACGTCGAGTTCGAGACCGCGCTCGTAGACGAGATCCTCGAGGTCGAGGTCGACAAGCGATTCCCTGAGAAACGCGGCAATTCGCTCCCCGGCCATCGCCACGTTCTCGGCGACGCGGCCGAACAGAAGGTTGTCGCTCACCGTCGCCGCCAGCATCGCCGCGTCGGCATCGTAGAATTCGATATCGCGCACATAGTCGCGTGGCAGGAACTGGCGGACGCTGGCGCGCGCCCTCAGCACCCGCTCCTGCAGCCGCTCGTCGATCAGGCCAAGTCGGTGGCGCGGCTCGATGTAGCCGAGCGCCAGGGTCATCAGGCGCTCGCGATCGCCGGTGGCGAGCGATGGTGTTCGGGAAGGTGCGCGCGCCAAGGCGACAATGCGCGCGAACTCCTCCAGGTCCCCCGACTTGACCATGGAAAAGCGCTCGAGGATCGGATGATCCGCTGGCAGCCCCGAGAACACCTCGATCGCGTTCTCCGCGATTCGCAGCCCCATTTCGACCAGAGGTGCCTCCAGGCCCTCGGCGGCCACGATGCGACGGAAGAAAACGTCGTGGGCCAGACCGCTCCCTGCGAGGCGCGATCCGGCGACGACACCGAACAACAGGTTCTCGGCGACAGTCGTATGCCGGTTGTAACGGGCGAAGTCGAACGGTTCGACGAGCCGGTCGAGGCCGGCATCGACGATACGCGCGCGCAAGTCGCGGCGCGCCGCGACAATGCGCTGGCACGTCGCCGCATCGCTGTCCGGGTCAAGCCTCGCCTCGAGGCCGAGACGATAGAGGTCGTCCTCCATGCCGCCGACTGCGAGCGCGGCGACGATCGCTCGCGTCAGCTTTTCGGGCCCCACCAGCCCGGCCGCCGCATAGTCGTGCCAGTCGCCATCGATAGGATCGAGCGGATTGCCGCTCAGCCGGGCTTCCGCGATCCGTCGCTCGTCGCCGGATGCCGGCGTCGGCACCTGCCGGCGCATGGTGATCGCAACGTTTTCACGCAGCGTTCCTGAAAGTAGCACCGGCTCCGGCGGCACGTAGCCGACGAGGCGGCTCGCCGCGCCGTCGCCGAGGTCGGCGAGATCGACACCGCCGAGGCGCACGTGTCCGCCGTGCCGCGAAATCTGTCGGGCTATCACGCGGGCGAGGATGTCGCGTCCCGATGAGGCCGGGCCGACGACGGCAACGTGGGCGCCGGCAGGGATGCGGGCACTGAGGTCCGCGAGGATCGGAGCACCACGATGGTCGTCGACGCGGAGTTGATCGAACTGCAGATCCGGCTCGTCGGCGATACGACCCGCCGGCAGCGCAGCGCCATCGTCGGCAGGCTTCAGCATCCGGCCTGAAACCTGAAGGACGACCTGCTCGTATTTGACGGCCGCATCGGCGCGCTGCTGATCCCAGTCGATCAGCTCTTTGATCGGCGGCGGCAGATCGCGATAGGCGGCAATGACTGCGACGAGCTGGCCGATGTCGAGCGAACCTTTCAGCGCCAGATACCCGCCGACGGCGTAGAAGAAGAACGGCGTGACCTGCGCGAGGAAGTTGTTCAGGAACTTGACCGCAAACTTGCGCTTGAAGAGACGCACGCGGATGTCGAACAGGCGGCCGAGGCGATCACCGATTTCGGCCAGGCCATACCGCGTGAGGCCGTGCCCGGCGAGAAGCTGCGCGCCGTCCACCATCTCGCCGATACGACCGGCGAGCCGGCGTGACGCCAGCTGGCGCTCACGGCCGAGACGCACCTGCTCGCGCCTGAGATAGGGAATCAGCACCGCCTGCGCCAGCACGACGGCCGCGGCGACGAGGCCGAGCCAGAAGCTCTGCACCAGAATGAAGATCAGCGCGGTCAGTGCCTGCGTGCCGAGGAACGCCGGCTGGATGAAAGCATCGCCGATGAAGCCACCGACCGGCTCCACCTCGTTGTTGATCATGCTCGCGGCCTCGGCAGGCTTCACCACACGGATATCCTCGGGGCGGAAGCGCATCAGGCGCGAGAATAGATCGAAGCGCATGCGCCGGAGCATGCGCTCGGCGAGAATGCCCTTGGAGAGGTTGATGGCGAGCTTGAAACCACCGTTGCAGACGACGAAGAACAGGAACAGTCCGCTCAGGGCGAGGAGGTAGCCGAGCCGCTCCAGTGCGACCCCATCGCTCACCACCCAGCTGCCGCCGAGCCACTCCGGCAGGTCGAGACGCAGCGCGAAGAGTACGGCCGTCTGCTTGCCATCAGTGAACGCTCGGCCTTGCAACGCTTCGTTGACGATCCGCTTGGGAATATCCAATGAAGCCCAGTAGAACGGCAACGAGGCAAGGATCAGCGCAAGGATCATCAGCTGCCCGCGCCGGCTGTGCCGCCAGATGTAGCGAAAGAGATTGGGCTCCAAATCGCTGCCTTTCGGTGGGACGGGTCGGCGCGAGCCGACATTACGCGCCAGACGTATCGATCGCGATCAAATTTCGGTAACAAGCGTTGGATGATGCACAGTGCCGTCGGCCGTACGTGTGCCGCGTGCGCCGGCTGAGGCGAGGCCATTCGCAGTGAGTGTACTAAAGGTTGCCTTTCACGCCACACTGAAGCCGCCCGATCACCCGACACCGTCGGGCGACCGCACGGTAGCGCGGCTCATTCTGGCGGCGCTCACCGCAGCCGGTGCCGAGGTGACGATGCCGTCGCGGCTCCCGACACGAGCGCGGACAGGCGATGGCGAGGAGATGTCCCGGTTGCGCGCTGCGGCGGAAACCGAGGCTGGCCGGCTGATCGCGATGGTGCACCGCGGGGAGGCGCAGCGCCCTGACGTCTGGCTCACCTATCACCTCTACTACAAGGCGCCGGACTGGATCGGGGCGACGGTCGCCCGCGCGCTCGCCGTCCCCTACGTGGTCGCCGAAGCCTCCTACGCCGGCAAGCGTGATCGCGACGGCTGGGCGCCGTGGCAGCGTGAGATGCTCGGTCAGCTCCGACAGGCCGACGCAGTGCTCTGTCTCTCTCCGGCCGACAGGGCCGGCATCGCGCCACTGGTAGCCGATGCTCGCCTCTTTGATTTTCCGCCGTTCCTCGATACGGCGCCGTTCGCCATGCTCGCCCGTCCGGAGCCGGCGCCCGGCGCGCCGACGCGACTGGTGGCCGTCGCCATGATGCGCGAGGGCGTGAAGCTCGACAGTTATCGCCATCTCGCCGCGGCGCTCGGTCAGCTCGGCGACCGGGCGTGGAGCCTGACCATCGTCGGCGACGGGCCCGCTCGCGACAAGGTGCAGGCGGCCTTCACGCACTTGCCGGGAGATCGCATCGTCTGGGCCGGTCTCGCCGACGACGCCGGCGTGCGCGCCGTGCTGGGGGGCAGCGACATCCTGGTCTGGCCCGGCATCGGCGAAGCCTTCGGCATGGTCTATCTCGAGGCGGCGGCAGCGGGCGTGCCGGCGATCGCCTATGCGAGTGACGGCGTCGCCGCCGTCGTTCGCGACAGCAATACCGGGATCATGGTGCCGCCGCACGATGTCGCCGGGCTGGCGGGCGCGATTGCAGCGCTGATCGACGACCCGGTGCGACGCGCGGGACTGGCGACAGCTGCCCGCACCTTCGCGACCGGAGAGCGTTCGCTGGCGCAGGCTTCGGTCCGGCTCTCGGACGTGCTGTACCCCCTTGTGGGCAAGCCTCGGCCGACCGGGAGATGAAGCGATGACGGCAGCGTTGCGCCCACTCGACGACGAACTCCGCCGGTGGGCGGATGCAGGGCGCATCGCGCGCTTGTGGCTCCGCGACGACGACGCCGTGGCTGCGAGCCCTGCGCTCGACGATCTGCTGGCGACACTCCGACGCCACCGCGCTCCCGTGCTCATCGCGGCGATTCCGGCCAGGCTCGAAGCTTCGCTCGCACCACGCCTCTCCGGCCTCTGCGACGTGGCGGTCGGAGTGCATGGCCATGCCCATGTCAACCACGCGGCGGCCGGGGTCAAGAAATCGGAATATCCCGCAGGCCGCGATCGGTCGACAGTGCGCGACGAGTTGGCCCGCGGACTCGCCGACATCAGAAACGCATTCGGCGACGTGGCGCTGCCTGTCTTCGTGCCGCCGTGGAACCGCGCCTATGCCGGCATCGCCCGCGACCTCGTGGCGAGCGGCTACCGTGCTCTGTCGACGTTTGCCGACGCGCATGTCGGCGACGATGGCGAGGACATCATAGTCGCCAATGCCCATATCGACGTCATGTTCAGTCCCGGTGCCCGTGGCGGACGGCGACCCGACATCGTCGCCGGCGAAGTCGCCACCATGCTGGCATGCGCCCGCACACGCACCGGCAGAGATCACCCGGTCGGCATTCTCACGCATCACCTCGTGCATGATGCGGACGCTCGCGAGACGCTCGACACCCTGCTCGGCCACCTCGCAAACCATGCGGCCGTGCGCTTCCTGCATCCGCGCGAGGTCATCGCCGCAGCCGACTCAGCATCTCGATGACGAGACGCGCGCTCTCCGTCGCACCGTCACGAGCCGGCATCGCGGTGCATTCGGGCGCCGGCAGGCAGAGCGCTGCGTCGATCGCTGCAGCCAGCGTGACCGGGCTCAGCATGCCACTGTCGAGCACGATCACACGTCCCATCGCAGCAAGACGTGCCGCCCTGGTCGCCTGCTCGGTCTCACCGGCTTCGACATAGGGTACGAGCACGGCACGGCAGCCCGCCGCCATCAGGTCGGCGACCGTGTTGTATCCGGCCATCTGGATCGACAGGCGGGCCTGCCGCATGGTCTCCGGCAGATTGCGCCGGAAGGTTTCGATGGCGATATCGCCCCGCGAAGTGGCTGCGTGTCGCAACCGGTCGACAGTAACGGGGCTCATGTTGGGACCCGTCAACAGGAGCCAGCGCGCATCGGCGAGGCGACAGTGTGCCCGTGCCTCGATGGCTGCGGCGAGGATTTCCGCACCGACGGCACCGCCACCGACCGAAACGACCACGTCGGCCACCTCGCCGGCCGCGAGCCTCGCTCCATCGAGGCGGGGGCCGACGAAGCCGGTGTAGCGCACAAGGTCGCCGAGCACGGCGGTTTCGGGCAGGCTCGCCTCGAGCGAGGCGAATGTCGGATCGCCATGCACGAGGATGAGGTCGTAGTAACGCAATGCGAGCTGCACCTGACTGGCAGCCTTGCCTGCGCTGCCAGGCCGCTGGAGGATGTCGCGGACGGAGGCTACGAGACGCGGCCGGCGCGGATCTGATGCCGCGTGCTCGATGAGCGGCACCAACTCGAAGCGCATGGCGCGCCGGCCGAGCGGAAACATTTCGGTCACGACCACATCCGGCCGCACCTCGTCATAGAGGGCGAGGAGAGCCGCCACGCGACGTGCCTTGAAGGCGTCGTCGATCTCGCGGCCCGCAGCATCGACCAGTTTGGAGAAACCACCATCTGCCGCGCGGATCGGCTCCAGCGCACGGAAATCCGCACCGGTGAATTGGAATCCGGCGACCGGCGTGCCGCCGAAGGCGACAGTGACGTCAAGCCCGGCGTGGACCATCGCGTCGATGATGCGCTCCGCGCGCACGACGTGACCGATGCCCTTCAGATGCTGCACGTAGAACAGCACGCGCGCCGTCATGGTACGCTTTCCATGCGGCACCGGCAGGCAGTGTTGTTCACGGAGGTCGTGGCACGCGACTCCCCGGCGAGATCAAGCGGGAACAAGCGGAGCAAGCGATCGAGGCACGCCGCATGATCGAACGCGGCACGTACGCGCGCCTCACCGGCATCGCCCATCGCCCTGCGTGCGGCCGGATCGCGCCCGAGCGCTTTGATCGCCTCGGCGAGGACGGCAGCGTCGTCCGGCGGCACGAGCCGCCCCGTGACACCATCCTCGATCAATTCCGGCACGGCGGAGACTGTCGTCGAGATGCAAGCAAGTCGCTGGCTTTGCGCCTCGACGAGAACGTTCGGCAGCCCGTCGCGATCGCCATCGCCTGCGATGCGGCAAGGCAGCACGAAGAGATCGCTGGCACGATAGGCTGCAAGTACGGCCGACTGTTCCTCGGCGCCGCGCCAGATCACGCGATCGGCGATGCCAAGGCTCTCTGCGAGCCGTCGCAGACCCGCAAGCTCGCCACCGCCGCCGATGTGCTCGAAACGCCAAGCCAAGTCCGTCGGCAGCATGGCCAGCGCACGGAGAAGCGTGTCGATGCCTTTCTTGGCAACGGCGCGACCGACGCAGAGAATGCGGACCGGGTGTGCCGGATCATAGCCGTCGCGCAGCGGCCCGACGGAAGCCGCTTCGTGACGGGGAAAGCGGGCGAGATCGAGCCCGTGATAGACGAGATTGACGCTTCCCGACGCGCCGGCATCCGCGGCCAGTCGCGCGAGATGGTCATGGCCGACCGCGGTGCAGGTCGCCACCCAGCGGCAGGCGACGAGGCTCTCGGTGAGGTCCCAGTCCGGCGAGGTCCAGATGTCCTTGGCATGCGCCGAGCACGACCAGGCGAGTCCGGTCATCAGCGCTGCATGGCGCGTGACGGCAGCGGGCGTGTGGATGAAATGCGCGTAGAGCCAGCCAACATCATCCGGCAGTTCGGCGGCCAGCACGGCGGCCTGTCCGAAGCGGCGGATGCGGTTGCGCGTCGGATCACGCCGGAAATCGGCGACAAAGCGAGCGAACGCGGTGCGAAAGCCGGGTTGCCGTGACACCTGCCACAGAGCCCGCGCGACACGCAACGGCGCCTCGTGCAGGTACTCCGGCAAGTAGACGACCGGCGCGCGGATCTCCCGATGCACCGGGTGCAGCTTGGCATCCGTCGGGCGCCGCATGGAGAACAGGCGCAGCGCGTAACCGGCCCGCTCCAGCCCGAGCAACTCCTGGGCGATGAAGGTCTCCGAAAGCCTCGGATAGCCCTTCAGGATGACGGCGACCGTCTTCTGCGGCTGCTTGGAGGTAGGCAATACCATGACAGGCTAGACGTGCGCGGGATGATCGCGCCCGATCACCTGCGTCTGGCGCGGCTGGGCCATGCGGGTGATGCGATCGAGCCCCCCGAGATCGATGCGATAGGAGATCTGCGACGGCCGGGGACGCTTGACGAGCGCGGCCATTGCCGCCGCCATGCGCACCGGGTCGGCAGCCTCGGCCGGCTCGATCAGATCGATGAGGCCGAAGTCGACGGCGCGCCTCGCGCGGATCAACTGCTCCTTGCGAGGAGCGACGCGAGGCACCATCAGTACGCGCTTGTCGAACGACATCAGCTCGCAAAACGTGTTGTAGCCGCCCATCGAGATGACGGCGCCAGCCTTCTGCATCAGCGCCTCGATGTGGCTATCGAAATCGAAGACATGGACATTGCCGACGCGGGCGGCACGGCGACGCACCTCCGACTTCTCGCTGAGCTTCATGAACGGACCCGGCACGAGCACATAAACGTCGCGATTGGCACGGTCGAGTTCCTTGGCGGCGAGCACCTGACGCATCAACTCGATTCCGTCGCCACCACCGCCCGCGGTGACCAGCACGAAGCCTTCCGGCAGTGCGGCAGCGCGCGAGTTCCGCACGCGCGGCACCGAGCGCGCGATATAGCCTGTGTAGGTGATCTTGCGTTCGATGTCGGGCGACAGCGGCACGCCAGCGAGCGGGTTCGCGAAGTCACGCGAGCCGTAGATCCAGATATCGTCGTAATACGCCTCGATGGACGCCTGGATTTCGTTCCGCTCCCACTCGGCGCGGACCACCTCTGGCTCATCGAGCACGTCTCTCAGGCCGAGCACCAGTCGGCACCCCATCGCCTTGAGGCGCGGCAGCGTGGGGTCGAGCTCGCGCCTCAGTCCACGCGCCTCCTTGTCGACGATGAACAGGTCTGGCGCGAAATGCACCGCAGCCTGCTCGATCATGGAGCGGCGCATCTCGAGCGTGCAACTGATGTCTATGTGCTCGGAAAGCGAGCTGTACTCACCGCTCCTGAGCTTGATCACGCTCGGAACCTTGACGAAGTCGACGCGTGCCTTGAAGTCGAAGGCTCCGGCAATTGAAGAGCCGGATATAATGAGCACGCTCAATCCCTTGTGTCGCGCGACCAGGGCGTGCGCGATCGCCTGCGTGCGGCGCAGATGACCAAGACCGAAAGTATCATGGGAATACATGAGGACGCGGGTCCTGGATACCGATCGCATTGTCCCTCTCCGCGACTATAAAACCGTTCCCTGCAAAAACGTCCGCGTCGGGCCCCCCGGCGCGATTACGGCATCTGGTACGACGCACCTCATGCCTCATCCAGTCACGATGGGTATTGGCGCCGTCACAAGATCGTGTCGTGCATCAGCGATAGGGATCGGCGGCGTCCCTCAGACCGTCACCGAGAAAATTGAAAGCGAGCACGACGAGAATGACGGGCACGACTGGAAGAATCAACCACGGATACAGAGCCACGACATTGATGTTTTGAGCCTCCGTGAGCAGAACGCCCCAGCTGGTGACCGGCGGCCGCAGCCCCAGTCCGAGAAAGCTCAAAGCCGTTTCGCCGAGTATCATGGTCGGAATTGAAAGCGATGCGGCGGCGATCAGATGGCTCGCAAAGCCGGGTACGAGATGCATGCCGACGATGCGCGCGGTGCCCGCACCATTGAGTTCGGCGGCAAGGATGTAATCCTCCTCGCGCAGCGACAGCAGCTTCGAGCGTACGGCGCGCGCCAGCCCGGTCCACTCGACGAAGCCGAGGATCACCGTGATCATGAGATAGACCGCGAGCGGGCTCCAGTTGATCGGAATGATGGCAGCGATGGCGAGCCAGAGCGGAATGGTCGGCAGGCTCTGCAGCACTTCCATGATGCGCTGAAGGACCGTGTCGAAGATGCCGCCGTAATAGCCGGCGAGCCCGCCGAGCACGACACCGAGTACGATGCTGGTGAGGACGCCGAGGAGTCCGATGGTCATCGACACGCGCGCGCCCTCGACGATGCGCGAGAGCAGATCGTGGCCGAGTTCGTCGGTGCCGAGCAGGAATGCGTGTCCGCCGATCGCCGGACAGAAGAGATGGAAGCGCGCCTCGACGAGTCCCCAGAACTGGTAGCGGTCGGCGCGGCAGAAGAAGCGCAGTGGCTGAACCTTCTCGCGGTTGATCGTATAGACCCTATGCATCGTCTCCATATCGAGCCGGTAGTCGTAACCGTAGACGAACGGGCCGACGAACTCACCGTTGTGGAACAAATGAATCGCCTGGGGTGGCGCGTGAATGTGATCGACGTGGCGCGACTGGTAGTTGTACGGCGCGAACCACTCCGCGAACAACGCGACGAGATAAACGAGGCCGAGAAATACCGCCGAAACGACCGCCAGCCTGTGTCGGCGGAACTTCCACCAGATGAGCTGCCATTGCGAGGCGAGCCACACCCGCTCCTGGGCCTGCGACAGCGTTTCGGCGGCCATCGCATCGAATGGGGCAGGATTCACATAATGCGGCAGCGCCGCGCCATCCGGCGGTAGCCAGCCCCCGCCGGCGGTCGCAGCGTTCGCTGCGTTGGCGATCTCCTCCTCGCCACTCATCGCGTCCGCTCCGCTCCGAGCCTGATGCGCGGGTCGAGAATGGCGAGCATGATATCGGAGATGAGCACGCCGATCACCGTCATGAAGGCGAGGAACATCAGGAACGAGCCCGCAAGGTACATGTCCTGCGCCTGCAGCGCCTTGACCAGCAGCGGCCCGGTCGTCTCGAGAGAGAGCACGATCGCCACGATCTCGGCGCCGGAGACGATCTGCGGCAGGATGGAGCCGATGTCGGCGATGAAAAAATTGAGCGACGCGCGCAGCGGATACTTGACCAATGCCCGCCAGGGCGACAGGCCCTTGGCCCGAGCCGTCACGTAATACTGCTTCTGTAACTCGTCGAGCAGGTTCGCGCGCAGCGTGCGGATCATGCCGGCGGTGCCAGCGGTGCCGATGACGATCACCGGGATCCAGATGTGCTCGAGGACGGAAAGGAGCTTCGCCCAACTCATCGGCGCGTTGACGAACTCCTTCGCCATCAAACCGCCGATGGTCGTGCCGAACACGACGCTCGAAACGTACATCAGGACGAGCGCGAGCAGGAAGTTGGGTGTAGCGATGCCGAGCAGGCCGAGCAAGGTCAGCCCGTAGTCGCCCCAGCTGTACTGATGCGTCGCCGAGTAGATGCCGATCGGGAAGGCGATGAGCCAGGTGAAAATGATGGTCACGAAGGAGATGAGGATGGTGAACAGCAGCCGGTCCCCTACCACCTTGTTGACCGACATCTGATGCTCGAACGAGTAACCGAGATCGCCGCGCAGCAGGCCGCCGACCCAGATGAAATAACGCTCGACCGGCGGTCGATCGAAGCCGAACTCTTTCTTGAGCTGCTCGATTTCGGCCTTGTCGGCACTTTCGCCCTGTGCCTGCAGCTCGGCGATGTAGCTCTCGAAGTAGTCGCCGGGCGGCAACTCGATGATGGTGAATACGAGCACGCTCGAGATGAAGAGCGTCGGGACCATCAGGGCAATCCGGCGCAGAATGTAGGCGAGCATGGCCTCTCAGCCCCCCTTGCCGTGGCTGTCGCCGGCGGGCGGCGCATCCGAGAAGAAGAAGGTATCGGGCATGTAGACGCCGAGATAGGAGCCCGGCTCGAACGACAGAATTCCTGAGGCCGGCAGGTTGACGAGGCGCGGGGAGGCGGCGACTGGCTGCCGCGCACCGTTGACGAGACCGATGGTGAATACCTGGTCCGCCCTGATCGCGAGCATGCGATGCCATATTGCGGCACGCTCCGCCGTGGCGCGCGTGTGGTTCCATTGGTCGAGCAGCGCGAGGAGTTCTCGCGCGACCGGCATGTCGGGCTTCTCACCGAGTTCGCCTTTGGTCTCGTAGTTGTGGCCCCACGCCGACCATTGCAGTTGGTCCTGGGCCACGGGCGCCAACCGCGCCGGGCTCATGTCCGGCGTCGGCGTGGCGTTGTCGAGGCCCCACCAGACCGACATCACCGTCTCCCCCGAGTAGACCCGTCGGCGGAACAGGTCTCGTTGCGTCGGACGCACGAACATTGCGATGCCGACCGCGCGCCAATGATCCTTGACGAGCGTGAGCACCTTGGCGTGCTCGTTGCTCTCGCCGGCACTTTCGACGATGATTTCCGCACGGCGCCCATCTGGCAGCAGCCGGATGCCGTCATAGTCGCGCCGCAACAGCCCGGCGGCGTCGAGGAGCCGGTTGGCGGTCGCCGGATCCCAGGCGGTGAATGCGTTGGCGTAGGCATCTCGATAGAGCGGGCTGTCCGGCAGCACGGTGTCGGCGCTGGCGCGAGCGAGGCCGTAATAGACGGCCGCGTTGATCTCGTTGCGCCGGATCGCGAGCGAGAGCGCACGGCGGACGCGCACGTCGCGCATCAACGCCCGCCACACAGGATCGGCGGTCGTCAGGTTCGGCACCAGTGCGATCTGTGACCCGGCGCCGCGTCGCCACAGGTGGACCTTTATGACACCTCGCCTCTCGGCCGCCTTCAGGAAGGTGTAGTCTTCAAAGCCAAGGTAGCGGAATTGCAGGTCGCTATCGCCTGCTCCCGTCTTCGCCGGTATCAGCGATGCCGAGCCGACCGCCATCTCGATGCCGTCGATGTACGGAAGCTGTCGTCCGGCGGCATCGACACGGTGGAAGAACGGGTTGCGCCGCAGCACAAGGAGCGACGACGGAGGCCGCGTCGTGTTGATCCACGGGTCCAACGTCGGCATCGTCGGCTCGAGCGGCCGGGCGAGACGCCCCATCCGACGGTGCAGCGCCCGCCAGTTGCGCAAGCCGGCCTCGCGCACGCGCTCCGCCAGCTCCTTCTTCGGCGCATAGTTCGCATGGAACTGCTTCAGGAAGCGTGACGGCAGGAACAGGACCGGCGGCAGCGCCCGGGCCAGTGCCGGCAGGAAGCCGGGATTCGGTGCGTGCCACGTGTAGCGCACCGTCACCTCGTCGAGCACCTCGAAGATGGGCGGCTTGCCGTCCACCATGAGCTCCGCCGGCAGGTTTCCGTCATCGAGCTTCGGATGGTGGGCGACGTCAGCCCACCAGTAGCGGAAGTCCTCCGATGTGAATGGCGTCCCGTCCGACCATCGATGCCCCTTGCGCAGCCGGAACGTGAAGATGCGACCGTCCTCGACCTCGACGCGCTCGAGGAGATCAGGCTCGATCGCGTAGTTCAGGCTATAGCCGACGAGGCGGGCATAGCCGGTGTAGTAGGCGATGCGGATATCCTTCTCGCTGCCCATGAGCCAGCGCATAAACCCGCCGTGGCGGCCGGGTTTACGGCCCATTGCTGCGACGTCGACAATGCGGGGCACCTGCGGCAGACGCCCGGCGACCGGCGGGAGCCGGCCCGCCGCGACATCGCCAGCGAGCGACGGCGTCTCGATGAGGCGTGCTGGTTGATCGGCGCGGGCTTGCTGGTATCCCGCGACAAGCGAGGCAACGGCGAACACGACGGCGGCGCCGAGCAAGCACATTCCACCGCCAGCACGGTGCCCCGGGTCACGGCGACGCATCACACGGTGGCTCATGACGACAGCTCCCGCGCATCGACGCCGCTCCTGGCGAGGACGTAGTGGCCGCGGCCGAGGTCGATCTCGACGAGGCCCGGTCCGTCGCCGGTCGTCGTTCGATCATCATCCGGGCGGAACGCCGACGGCCAGCCTGCCGGCTCGGAGGCATCGCGAACTGCGGCAGTCGTGAAATCCAGCGGACGGTCGAGGTCGGCGTAGGGTACCGCCCTGAGCAGGGTGCGCGTGTAGGGGTGTACGGGATTGGAAAACAGCTCTTCGCGCGGGGCCAACTCGACGATGCGGCCGCGTGCCATCACCGCGATGCGATCGGCGACATAGTCGACCACGGCGAGGTTGTGAGAGATGAACAGATACGTCAGGCCGAGCCCAGTCCTCAGATCGTTGAGCAGGTTCAGCACCTGCGCCTGTACCGAAACGTCGAGCGCGGAGACCGGCTCGTCGCAGACGATCAGGTCCGGTGAGAGCGCGAGCGCACGCGCGATACCAATCCGCTGGCGCTGGCCACCCGAGAAGCTGTGAGGATAGCGACCGAGGAAACGCGGATCGAGGCCGACGGCGGTCATCAGTAGGCGCGCCCGCTCGTCGCGCGATGCGGCATCGCCAACGCCATGGATCTCGAGCGGCTCGGTGAGAATTCGTTTCACCGTCATGCGCGGCGACAGCGAGTTGACCGGATCCTGGAACACCATCTGGACGCGCGCACGAAAGCGGGCGAGCCTCTCTCCCTCGAGGTCAGCGATATCCATCGCGCCTTCCTCGTCGTGATAGCGGATCGAGCCGGAGTCGCACTTCAGCGCACGCATGAGGAGCTTCGAGAGCGTGGTCTTGCCGCAGCCCGATTCACCGACGAGACCGAGACATTCGCCGCGGCGGATGTCGAGCGTGACGCCATCCACCGCCCGCACGGCGCGCTGCGCGCCGAGCCCGAAACCGAGGAACCCACCCTTGCGGATGGTGAACTCCTTGACGGCGTTGCGGATCTCGATCAGCGGCGCTCCGCGCTCGCCGACCGACGGGCGCGTGCGGATGCCACCGAGTTCCTGCCTGCCCGTCGCCACGTCGCGCAGCGAGACGAGACGTTCGCCGGGCTTCATATCGAAGTGCGGCACAGCCTTCAGCAACGCCCGCAGATAGGCGTGTCCAGGCCGGCGGAAGATAGCCTCGACGGGGCCCGCCTCCATGACCTCGCCACGATAAACCACCACCACCTCGTCGGCCATGTTGGCGACGACACCGAGATCGTGCGTGATGAGCAGGATGGCGAGGTTGCGCTCGACGCGCAGCGAATTGAGGAGTGCGAGCACCTGCGCCTGGATGGTGACGTCGAGCGCCGTGGTCGGCTCGTCGGCGATGAGGAGCGCCGGGTTGCAGATCAGCGCCATCGCAATCATCGCGCGCTGGCGCAGGCCACCGGACATCTCGAACGGATACATATCGAAGGCGCGACGCGGATCGGGGAAACCGACCTTGGCGAGCATCTCCTCGGTAAGGCCACGCACGGCCTTGCGATCGACCCTGCTGTGGATGGTTAGTGCTTCGGAGACCTGGTCGCCGACCGTATGCAGTGGCGACAGCGAACTCATCGGCTCCTGGAAGATCATCGAGATGCGCGAGCCGCGCAACGCACGCATGGGCAGCGCGTCGCGACCGAGGGAGGCAATGTCGGTCGACGAGCCGGTAGCCGGATCGTTGAAGCGAATGCAGCCGCCGGTCACCGCCGCCGCCGCCGGCAGCAACCCCATGATCGCCTGCGAGGTAACCGACTTGCCCGAGCCGCTCTCGCCGACCAGCGCAACGACCGAGCCCGGCCGGATCCGCAAGTCGATACCGCGCAACACCTCATGGGAATGGCCGAGCAGGCTGAAGCCGACGCGAAGGCGCTCGATCCTCAGGAGATCGGCGCTTCCCGCGCAGTGCTCTCGACCGTCGGCAGTACCGTCCATGCGAACCTCGTCTCGGCCGCAGCCGGACGGCAACGGCGGCGCGCAGACACCATTCAACCCAACGCGCGCCCCCCACAGTAGGATCGGCGCGGCAGTCCAGGCAACGGCAATTCCGGAAGGAGGTGACCTTGATCGGAACCGGCGGCAGCCCGGCCCCGGCTAGCCCGCCTTGCGGACCGGAGACCGGCTGGGTCCAGCCTCGATGGCGTCCGAGAGTTGGCGCCAGGCTTCGCACTCCATGCCGCAGATGCCGGCGATCACCGCAAGCGTCGCCCGCGCCGCGGCCAGATCGCCCTTCTGCAGGTGCGCCTCGCCCAGATACTCGAGCGTCGCCACATTCCGCGGCTCGATGGCGAGCGCGCGTCGATAATAGCTCATCGCACTGTCGATACGGCCGAGCTTGCGCTCCGCGAAGCCGATGTATGTCAGCACGCGGACGTCGTCGGTGGCCTCGTGGGGCTTCAGCACAGCCAGAGCCTCGGTATGGCGGCCGGCCTTCGCGAGCGCGTAGCCGAGCGTCGCAGCGTCATCGACCGCGGGCTGGTTGGCGGTCGGCAGTCCCGCCTTGCGGCGGCAGTCCTTCCACGCTTTGCTGCCTTTTGCGTGCTTGGCGCAGGGATCGGCCGGCGCCTCCGTCCCCATGGCGAGCGCCTGATGCGTCACGCCATGACCGACAAGCCCGACGAAGCCGACCACTGCCGCGGCGGCCACACCGATGGCAAGACGCTCGAACACCTGGCGCATGACGCTCTCCCTGGAAATGGAACCGACGCAATTCTCGATGACGGTCGCCTCGCGAGAAACGATACGAAGCCGCAAGATCATGGCAGAATGCAATCCGACCGCGCCCGAAACCATAACACATGCCAGCGACCCTGGATCAACTCTCGGTGAGACTGGACCGCCCGCGAGCGCGAGCGCGGCGATTTCTCGCCATGGCCCGCGTTCTCGTCACGGTACTCGCGTCTGGTCTGGCCATGGCTCTGGTGAGCGGCGCCGCACCGCGAGCCGCCGATAGCAGCGTCGGCGACGCGGCGTCGGCCACTACCGGGCGTCTCGCGCTCTGGCGCAGCCTGCTCGTACGTCCGCCGGGATCGGACGCCGGTGTGGTATCCGGACCTTCTCCAGCGCGTGCTGCGCTCGGTGCACTGCTGTTCGCCGACCCGCGACTGTCGGGTCCGGGCGACCGCTCCTGTGCGTCATGTCACGTGCCAGACCGCGGGTTCACCGACGGTTTGCCGCGGGCGCGGGGACGCGCCGGCCCGCTCGCCCGCAACACGCCGACACTCTGGAACGTCGGCGACGCCCGGAGGCTCAACTGGGACGGCGGCGAACGTGACCTGGCTCACCATGCCCGCCGCCCGATAGAGAACCGGGAGGAGATGGCCGGTTCGCTCGCCATTGCCGCCGGCCGGCTCGCCGCCGATGCGGCGATGCGCGAACGTTTCGCAGCCGCTTTTCCGGCAGCGCCGACGGTCGCGCCCGGCGACATACCGGTGGCGCTCGCGGCTTATCTCGGCACGCTGGCTTCGCCGCAGACCCGCTTCGATCGCTGGGCAGCCGGTGACGACAACGCGCTGACGGGTGTCGAGCAGGAAGGACTTCTGCTGTTCGTCGGACGTGCGCGCTGCGCGACCTGCCACGCCGGCTGGCGGTTCACCGACGACCGGCTGCACGACATCGGCCGGCCGGCAGCCGCAGGGCGTCTCGTAGAGGTCAAGACGCCGACGTTGCGTGAGCTTCGCGCGACGGCGCCCTACATGCACGACGGCACACTGGCAACGCTCGAGGCAGTGGTCCACCACTATTCCGAAGGCGTCGTCACTCGCGGCACGCTCTCGCCGAACATTGCGCGCGGGCTGCGGCTCAGCGACCGCGAGATCGCCGCGCTCGTCGCCTTCCTCGCCACACTGTCCAGCACGCCGGAACGCTGAACGACAAGGAGGCGCGCGACTGGCGTCGCGCGCCTCCGGTCTCTTCGCCGCCTGCCGCCTCAGGCGAGGATCAGGCCGTCCTTGAGAAGGTCGTTGGCATCGATGTTGTGGACGCCCTCGAGCATGACGACATCGACCATGTCCTTGCCGAGCAGGACGGAGACCAGCGTGCCCTCCGTCGTGTCGGTGAGCTCGACCAGCCCGTCGAGGCTCGTCGGCGTGCCAGCGAGCAGCGCCGAGAAGTCGAGCACGTCGCGGTCGACGACCGAGAAGTCGGTGACGACGTCGACACCGAGGTGGTTGCCCTCGAGCACGATGTCCTTGGCGAGCCACGTGAACGTGTCCGCACCCTTGCCACCGGTGAGGAGATCCTCGCCGCCCAATCCGCGCAGCGTGTCGTCGCCGGCGCCGCCGTCGATGACATCCGCGCGCTTGGAGCCCTTGACGACATCGTCGTAGTCACCGCCGATCACCGCCTCGACGCCCGTGAAGGTGTCGCTGCCCATGCCGACAGCGGAACTCTTCGACATGTCGATCGTCATCGCGCCCGTTGCCGCCGAGAAGTCGATCGTGTCGAAGCCCGAACCGCCGCGGTAGGCGTCGTCGCCCTCGCCGGCGATGAACACGTCGTCGCCGGAGCCGCCGTCGACCGCGTCGTTGCCGGCGCCGTCGGCGATCACGTCGTTGCCCGAGTTGCCCTCGAGCACGTCGTCGCCCTCGCCGCCGTCGAGCTTGTCGTCGCCGGAGTTGCCGACGAGCAGATCGTCGCCCGCGCCGCCCGACAGGGCATCGTTGCCCGAGCCGCCGCGCACTTCGTCGTTGCCGGCGCCGCCGTGCATCTCGTCGTTACCCGAGTTGCCCCACATGCGGTCGTCACCATCGCCACCACTCATGACGTCGTCGTCGGCCATACCGAACATCGTGTCGTCACCGGTACCGCCAGTCATCACATCCTTGTCGGACGAGGTGCCGACGCCATCAGCGGGACGCGCGAGGAGTGCGGCATTGGTCTGACCGATCTCGAACGTGAAGACCGAGTCGTCGTAGTCCTTGTCGCCGCCGTTCTTCAGATCTTCGAAGCCGATCTTGACGGTTCCCGAGACTACGTCGACGCTACCCACAACGTGCGAGAGGCCGTCGCTGTTGAGCGTGCCGGCTGTGCCCAGGGTGGAGTGGAAGACGTCGGTGCCGTAGGCCGACTTGATGTTGGTCTCCTTGCCCGCCTCGGACACGTGAACCAGCGTCAGCGGACCGCCGTCGATGGTGCCGGCGTTGCCCTTGGCATCGACGAATTTGAACGTGCCCTTCTCATCGCCGAGCAGCTTCGCCATGTCCTTCTGGTTGTAGCCATCGGGAACGACGAAGAATCCGACGCGATCACCAGCCGCGAGGTCAACGTCGACCGAACTCTTGCCGGCGACGAGACTGCCGCCCGAGCCCTTGAGGGAGGCATTCTCGAACAGCACCTCCACGTCGTAGATCGTGCCGTCGGCGGCGATCTTGTACATGCCGAGCGCGTTGAGATAGCCGGCACTCTCGCCCTGGAAGGTGACCGTGCCGGTCACCGCCTCGGCGATGCGGAACTTGTCCATGTCGACCGCGCCGCCGAGCGAACTGGCGCCGAACATGCGGTCGTTGCCGGCATCGCCCGACATGGTGTCGTCGCCGCCACCGCCGAGCATGAGATCATCGCCCGCGTTGCCAGCCATCATGTCGTTGCCGGCGCCGCCGTCGAGCACGTCCGCGCTGCCATTGCCGGCGAGCGTGAGTGAAGCGTTGTCGATCAGGCCACCGAGGCTGTCGTTGTCGCCGGCTGCCTCACGGAACTCGATTCGGTCCTTGCCGCCGGTGCCCACGACGGTGTATTCGGCGCGCGTCCAGTCAGTCGAAGTCGGATCGACCTCGCCGACCTTCTCATTGTTCCACCACACCTCGATGGTGTTGGTCGCGGCGGCCGTGCCTGGACGCATGGCGTAGTCGAACGCGAAAGTGTAGCTCTCGCCGTCGTTGGTCTGTACGAGCTGCCAGACGTTCGACTGCTTGTTGTCGTAGTCGAGCTCCATCAGCTTGTCGCCGTCGGTGGCGGTCATGCCGTTGAAGTCCTTGCCCCAGACCTCGACCCGCGTGTCCGATTGCCAGCCGCCGACCTTGGCGAAGTTCGACCAGGTGCCGTCGGCCACCTTCGCCGTCTCGAAGCTGCCATCGACGAGGAGGTTTGGCGCGGCACCGCTGTCACCGGTGATTGCGTCGTTGCCGGCGTTGCCGACTATCGTGTCCTTGCCAGACGTACCGACAAGATCGTCGGCCACGTCGGTTCCGTTAAGCGTTGCCATCTTCTTCTGCTCCCGTGCTCATTCTCGAATCTTGGGCCGGAGCCCGTACTGCGCGATGCCCTTGATCTTTATGTTCTCACCAGGCGATGCCCTCGTACGTCTCGTCCTGCGGGAGCTCCTTCCAGAGGCGCGCAAGATCGAGCACGTGCACGCCGGGCCGGCGTGACGCGACTGCCTTACGAAACGCGTCGGTGGCGTGGCTGACGACCACGACATCCGACTGGTCCACCAGCTCCTCCGCGCTCTTCGCGCAAAGCCCCTCGAGCTGGTCCATGAGCGCCGCCTGGCTAGGGCAGGCGTGGCGCACATAAGCGATCTGGCCAGCGAGCAGCGGGCCGAAATGAAGATTGGAATCGAACGCGGCGATGGCTTCTCCGGCCGCGTCGAGACGAGCCATCAGCTCGAGCGTCGGGCTCTCGCGCAGGTCGTCCGTGCCGGCCTTGAAGGTGACGCCGAGGAAGCCGATGCGCTTGCCGCTGAACGGCGCCAGCAGTCGGACAGCCTGCTCGATGTGGCGGTCGTTGGTCGCCATCAGGCTGTCGACCAGCGGCAGCTCGATTCCGAGGTCCTCGGCGAGATGGCCAACCGCGCGCACCTCCTTCGGCAGGCAGGAGCCGCCGAAGGCGAAGCCCGGACGCAGGTAGTAGGGCGAGAGGTTCAGCTTCGTGTCCTTGACGAACACGTTCATCACCTCGTGGCTGTCGATCCCGAGGCGCTTGCAGAGCCGGCCGACCTCGTTGCCGAACGCGACCTTGGTGGCGTGCCACACATTGTCCGCGTACTTCACCATTTCGGCCGCCTCGATCGAGACGAACACGAGGTTTCTGTCGACCTCGGTGTAGATCCGCGAGACGATGGCCTCGGAGCGCTTGTCGGAGGCACCGATGACGGTCTTCGGCGGCGCATAGAAGTCAGCGACCGCGACACCCTCGCGCAGGAACTCCGGGTTGAAGCAAAGGCCGAAGTCGACGCCGAGCGTCTTGCCCGACGCCTTGGCGATCTCGACGCCGACGACGTCGAGCGTGGTGCCCGGCGGCACCGAGCAGCGCAGCACGACGACGTGAAAGCCCTCTTTCATCGCCAGCGCCTGGCCGATGGCGCGGCTCGCCTGACGCACATAGGTGAGATCGCAGCTGCCGTCCGCGGCCGTCGGCGTGCCCACCGACATGAACGTCACGTCGGTTTCGAGCACGGCGGCGACAAGGTTGTCGGTGGCATCGATGCGGCCCAAGGCCACGCCATCGGCGAGCAGCTCGCCGAGCTGGTCCTCGACGATCGGCGAGCGGCCGGCCTTGATCGAGGCGACCTTCTCCGGCGACACGTCGACTCCGACCATGCGGAAACCGAGCTTCGCCAGGCAGGCCATCGATACCGCGCCGACGTAGCCGAGACCGATCACGCTGATCGACGGCAACTCGGCTAGCCCACCCTTGTGGACGACAAAAGCCTGATCCTGGGGCTTCGTTTCGACGATCTGACGCGCTGCATACATTACTCGACGACTCCCACACTGGCACACGTTGGTGCTCCACCCCGTCACGCCGCTGCGCGATCGCCTGCACCCGTTGTTTTCCGGTGCTCGAGGATCGGCCGGGACGTCATCGGATCGACGAGACATCCCGCAGCAACGCACGATGAGAGTGTCAGAGAGACATTTTGAGCTGCTGAAAATGACGTGTAAAATTTGTCGGAACTAACCGAAAAAAACGGCCACGACGGCGTTCCAGCTCGGGACAACGAGAAGCTTCGTGTAAATCATGACGACGAGAAACAGCGCCGAGAAGGACAGCAGCGTCATGTAGAAGGCCATCCACTCACGCGCCGCTGCGACCCAGCCATCACCCGCGAAACCCTGCTTCTGGTTGCCTCGATTGGCCCATTTCTGCTTGGCCAGCCGCCAGAGCATGTAGACCTTCACGGCGGCGTTCACGAGCTGGTTGACATAGAGACACCAGATGTAATTCAGATCGACCGTCCGCGAATAGAAAAAGAGAACCAGGGAAAGCAATCCACGCGTCACGGCAATGAACGCGAAGTAGGCAAGTAGAAACGATATTCCCATTTTCATCGCGCCGGCAATGGCAAGCAGCGGCGAGAAGAGCATGGTCCACATGGCAAGCCGCTGGTCGACGCAGCACCACCAGATGAACACCGGCATACGCCAGGGCCCGAGCGCAATGGCGCGCTGGCCGTTACGCAGCATGTTGCCGGACCAGCGCCTGAGGTTCTCGATCATGCGCTTCTTGGCCGAGCCCTCGATTATCTCGATCGTGTAGCCGCGCGAATCCGGCACATAGGTCATCTTCACGCCGGTCTTCAGCAGCGCGTACCAGGTGCTCTTGTCGTCGCCCGACAGGAAGCGGAACGTGCCCCACAGCCAATGATTGAGAAAGTCCGCCTCCTGCAGGCGAATGAATTCGTGCGTTGTGATATGCTCGGCGCGGAACACCGAGAAGCGGCCGGTGAGCGTCAGCACTCGGTTGGACAGGGCATGGCTCTGCATGGCGAGGCGGCGCTGCGCGAAGCGCATCGATAGCCAAGACTGCAGCCACTGCGGACCGACGACGAGCACATCCTCGTCGGTGGTCATTGCGTGCAACTCGGGGTCAGCGGCGAACAGCGAAACACATTTCCGCAAGGCGTCGTGATCGAGCACGAAGTCGCCGTCCATGAAGGCGACGATGTCGTCGCGGCCGAGACCGGCGCGCGACATGGCTCGCAGGATGAGTGCGATGGCGATGCGCTTGCCGGGCTGGTTCTGACGAATGACGCGCAACTCGACGTCGAGGTCGCTGCCGACCAGCTTGAAGTGCTCGATGAGCGTGCGCTCGTCCTCGGGCTCGCTGGAACCGATCCAGATCGTCGCCGGGCACTCGCAGCGACGCACTTCGTTGCAGATCGACTGCACGACAGCGTGCGCCGTGGACTTCGCCTCGCGGAACGTCGTCATCAGGATGTGCACGCGCTTCGGCCGCCATCCGGCGTTCCAGAAGGCGTCGGCACGCGAGCGCATGGCGGGGTAGGTGATGCCTGCGTAGATGCCGGCACGTACCCAATGGTTGAGCCACCATGCGTAGCGCCAGATGCCGAGGATGCCGATCACGTAGACGAACTCGCGGGCGTCCTGATTCCAGATCTGATTGGAAACCAGCGAGAGCAGCGCAAAGCAGGCGCAGAAGTAGAGCGCCAGGTTGACGAGAATCTGCGGCGACCACTTCTCGAAGAAGGCGAGCGGAGCGGCAGGGTCGAGCAGCCGCTGGGCCAGCGTTCGCTCCGATCGGATCTCGGCGTTGACGGCAGCGCTGGCCACGGCCTGCCTCACTCGATCACCGCGAGCTTCTTGCGAAGCGCAGCGAGCAGCGAATTGGTCGAACGCTGCTCGAACACCGCGACGACCGGCAGGCCGGCGCGATAGACGTCCGCGTCGGCAACACTCTTCGGATCGGTGAAAGCGATGGCCACGCGCGCGGAGCGGTCGGTCGGCCCGCGCCACGCATAACCTGGATTGGCGCGCTGATCCTGCTCTCGCACAAACCCGGACGTGCGATCGATCTCGGCAATTCTCCCCTCGAGCGTCCGGGCGAGCGCCGGCACGAAGAGCGTCACCCTGTCACCGAGCCCGACCCGCAATACCTCGTCCTGGGTGAGATAGGCGTCGACACGGCGCAACTGGCGCTGTTCGACGACTGCGATGACGTCGCCCCGCCGCACATAGCTGTCGGCGCCGCGCGGCACCTTGAGTACGGTGCCGGTGAACGGAGCCCGCACCGCCAACCGCTCGCGCTGACGCACCAGCGTCTCCGCCTTCTGCTCCGATATCCGGATGGTGTGCTCCGCGAGATGCACCTGCGCCTCGACGTCGGCCAGCGTCCCCTCGAGCCGCTCCCCGGTGAAAAGCCGCTTGCCGAGGTTGGACTGCGCGAGCCGGGCGCGAGAGGTGAGTTCGATCTGCGCACGCTCGACCGCCTTCTCCAGGCGGGCGGCCTCCTTCACCGACTGGTCGAGACGGGCGTCGGTGGCGAAGCCTTGCCGATGGATCGTCTCAATACGCTTGAGGTCGCGGCGGGCGGCGAGCAGTTGCGCCTTGAGGCTGTCCAGGTCGAGCCGTGACTGCTGCACGTTCTTCATCTCGAGAGTTGCATAGCTCTCCACCTTGTCGAGCTCGTCGAGCTGGCGCTGGCGGAGGTAGGCAAGGCGCGCCTTCTGCTCCTTGACGGCGATGGCGGCGAGTTCGATCTCGCGCTCGAGTTGGTTGTCGACCACGTCGATCAGCACCTGGCCCTTCTCGACGTGATCTCCGGGGACGACGGCGACCGACTTCAGGCGGCCATCGACCTGTGCTTCGATCTGGGCGACCGGCGCGGCTATGACCGCAGTCTGCACCTCGAGGCGATAGAAATTCGTGTAGCCGAGCAGTGCCGTGTAGCCGAACACGATGAGACCGAGTACGCCGTAGAGCGCGCTCATGACCAGTGTCTTCGACGGCCGGCGCCTGAGCGGCACCTCGCTGGCCGGGTTCGGGTCGGGCTTCAGCGAGGCCGGCGTGACCGGAACGTCGATGCGGTTGATGGTGTCATCGATCTCCACCATGGAGCCGCGCACCAGCTCCTCGATGAAGTGCTGCATCAGCTCGCGTTCGCGCTCGCCGATCTCGGTGAACCGAACGGCGAACATGGCGGCGACGGGATCGTTGCGGACGACCTGGGCTTTCGCCTGGAAGGCGACATCGAAACCCTGGAACGGCAACGTGAGGTGCAGCGCGAGTTCGTCGCCGACCTCCGGTACTTTCTCCGGGTAGCCCTCGATGCGCAGGCCGCCAAGGCTCCAGTCGGCGGCGCGCATGCGCCATCCGCCCACGTTCACCAGCAATGGCGCGGTCACACGGTGATGCCGCCGCTGATCCGGCCGCTCCCGCTTTACCTTCACCGCCATCGGCGTTCCGAACCCCGAAGCCACGCGCCGCCCTGCCATTCAGACCGGCATCCAATCTTCAGGTATCGCAGGTAAGGGTTAACAGCTGATTTGGCCGGCCGCTGACGAGTAGCCGACGGATTCGGTCCGCGCCCGATGCGGAGCAGATCAACGCGTTGAAAACAAAGAATTTCGGTAAGATCCGCGCGTTACCTTCACTCAGCGGCGGGCAGGATCTTTCCTGGATTGAAGAGATTGTCGGGGTCGAGCGTGCGCTTGATGGCCGCCATCACACCGAGGCCGGCACCAAGTTCCCGGTCGAGGTATTTGATCTTGCCCTGGCCGACGCCGTGCTCGCCCGTGCAGGTCCCCTCCATGGCGATGGCACGCTCGGCCAGTCGATTGAGGAATGCGCGGATGCTCTCCGCCTCGTTGGGGGCGGACATGTCGAAGACGGGCGACGTGTGAAAATTGCCGTCCCCGACGTGACCGACGATAGGCGCGATGAGGCCGTGCGCCTCGATGTCACGCTTGGTCTCCATCACACACTCGGCGAGACGCGAAATTGGTACGCAGACGTCGGTCGCCAGGATGTTCTTGCCGGGCCAAGTGGAACGGACCGCCCAGTAGACGTCGTGCCGCGCTTTCCACAGGCGCCGGCGCTCGGCCTCCTCGGCCGCCCAGTCGAAGCGCAACGCGCCCTCGGCCATTGCGATCTCCTCGAACTGGCGGACCTGCTCGCGTGCTGTCACCTCATTGCCCTGGAACTCGAGGAACAGTGTCGGCGCCTCATCGAGGCCCAGTTTGGAGTGAACGTTGACGGCGCGGATCTGCATCTCGTCCAGCAATTCGATGCGCGCCATGCCGACGCCGAGCTGGATCGCCTGGATGACCGAGTTGCAGGCGCCTTCCAGTGTCCGGAACGGACAGACGGCGGCCAGCGTCACCTCGGGCACGCCATAGAGGCGAACGGTGAGCTCGGTGATGATACCGAGCGTGCCCTCGGCGCCGACGAACAGGCGGGTGAGGTCGTAGCCGGCCGAGGACTTGCGGGCGCGGCCGCCGGTCTTGACGACGCTGCCGTCGGCGAGCACCACGGTCAGGTTCAGCACATTCTCGCGCATGGTGCCGTACTTGACGGCGTTGGTGCCGGATGCCCGCGTAGAGGCCATGCCGCCGATCGTCGCCTCTTCGGCACCGGGGTCGATCGGAAAGAACAGGCCCGTGTCACGGAGGTAGTCGTTCAGCGCTTTGCGCGAGATGCCGGGCTCTACGACGCAGTCGAGATCCCGCTCGTTCACGGCGAGTACCCGGTTCATGCGGCTGAAGTCGAGCGAGAGGCCGCCCTCGGGGGCGTTCACGTGGCCCTCGAGAGAGGTGCCAGCGCCGAACGGGATGATCGGCACACGATGCTCGCGGGCGATCCGGACGATTTCCTGCACTTCGCCGCCGTTCTCCACCCACACGACGGCGTCCGGCGGCTGATTAGCGATCCAGGTCAGCGTGTGGCCATGCTGGCGCCGGATCGCCTCGCCCGTCTGGACACGGTCGCCGAAGCGCTGGCGCAATATGGACAGCGCGACGTCGAGTGCCGAGCTGCGTTTCGTTGACGGGGCTGTCATGGCGGTAGAACCTCGGCCTACATGCAGCCGGGAGTGCTGACTGCCGGCTATGGGATCGGGCCGCCAGAGATAATATGGTCCGCGGATGCGGCAAAGCGAAACCGACATGCCGGCGAGCGCCACTGTCCGGTGCAGAGCGCATGGGAAGCCGGGTTCGGAGATGACAGAGGAGCGCGAACGATGGCGCACGTGACGCTGATCGGGAACCTCAGGAACTTCACCGGCGGGGTGAGCGAGATCCATGTCGCGGCGGACAACGTGCGCAAGGTGCTCGCGGAGCTGGTCCGGCTGCATCCGGCGCTGGCTCCGCATCTTGCGGACGGTGTAGCTGTGGCGATCGACGGGCAGATCTACCAGGATGCTCTGCTCGAGCCGGTTGGCCCGGCGAGCGAAGTGCACATACTCCCGAAGATCGCAGGCGGCTGAGCCACCTCCACGCAGAACGGCGGTCCCCGGAGGAACCGCCGCTGCACTTCCACTTGCCCGCAGGGCACCGAGCTAGGAATCAGCGCAGGTAGGGACAGACTCGGCGCGGACCTCCGCCGTAGGGCTGATAGGTACCGTCCGACCAGCGAAACGACTTGAACCGGTCGTCACACCGCTGCCAGGCACTGCCCGATCGGCGATAACGGTAATAGCGAGGATACGCATAGCTGCCGATGATGGCGCCCGCCACGAGCGGGGCTACCCAACGACCACCGCGCCAGCGCCGGCGCGCCCAGTAACGGCGACCGCGCCAGCCGCGCCTGAACACGCCGCGTCGCCGGAACTCTCCGCCACGCCTGAAGATGCCGCCGCGGCGGAAGACGCCGCGACCGCGCAGGCCGCGAAACCCTCGACGCACGCCCATTCTCACCTTCTCGACCGGCTGGCCGGCCTTGGCGGCCGAACCCGCCTGTACGGCGAGTGGGGCGACGGCAGCCGATGAGGGTGCATGCCAGCCCATCAGGCCGAGAAGCCCCGCCGCGGCAAGGGCCATGAATGTCTTGCGATGTTTCACGTGAAAGACCTCCGTTCTCCGGACGGACCGCCGGAGCGGCCGACCGCCCGTTGCTGTAATGCTGGAGCAACGCCTCCCGGGAACGATCGTTCCGGGATACGGTGCGATCGCCATTGCCCGGCGCCGTGCCGGTTTGGTAAGCGCGCCGAGCGCAACCAGGAGCGCCTGCGATTGAGGAGGCGGCCATGACAGGCATGAATGCGGAACCGACAGCCTACCGGCCATGTGTCGGTCTGATGGTGATCAACCGCGACGGTGGAGTGTGGGTCGGGCGCCGGGTGGGCGCACCCGACGACGCCGAGGGCAATGACACTTGGTGGCAGATGCCGCAGGGTGGCATCGACGAGGGAGAGGATGCCCGCCAGGCGGCAATCCGCGAACTTCGCGAGGAAACCGGCATGGAGACGATCGAGGTGATCGGCGAGACGGCCGGCTGGGTAACCTACGACCTGCCCGAGCATCTGATCGGCAAGGCCTGGGGCGGCAAATATCGCGGCCAGAAGCAGCGCTGGTTCGCAATGCGCTTCCTCGGCCAGGAGACCGAGATCCGCATCGATCCGCCGCCCGGCGGGCACTCTGTCGAGTTCGACCGCTGGCGTTGGGCGAGTGTGGATGAACTGCTCGGCATGGTCGTGCCGTTCAAGCGCGGGGTCTATAGGCAGGTGCTCGCCGAACTCGGCGGACTGGCTCGGCCACTCGGGGATTGAGGACATGGGAGCATGGTCCGGCGGCATCGGCGGGTTCGTCACAGGCCTGGCGGCTGGCGCCGCGCTCGCGTTCGGATATGTCCACTTCGGCGCCGAATTGCCGGGCTGGCTGACGCTGCCCGATCGGCTCAAGGCCAACCTCATCTCGACGACCGTCGAGGACCGGCTTTACGATCTGAGCGCGCCAGCCGACGCGCAGCGGCGCGCGCTCGAGGTCTATTTCGACAATCGCGCGAAGGACGCAGCGGCGCATGACGCCGCCGCCGGCCATCCGTTTCTTTCGGCCTTGCGCCGGGCACGGGCCAAGCGCGAGGCGCGCCAGCTCGTCACTGCCTGGGGCGGCTACGACCTCGCCCTGGCCAAGCCGTCGCTCCGGCAGGCGCTGGAGCGAAAGCACGGGAGCGGCGATGACGATGCCCTGAAGGCTGCCATGCTCGCCGAGGCGCTGGCGAAGCGACCTTTCCTTTCGGCCTGGCTCAGGGCCGATCCGGCACATGATGCCGCGCGTCCCGTGCTCGAGCGGCTGCGGGAGGTCGCGGCCGGCCGACAGGCGGGGCCGGCAAGGTAACCGTCGCCTCAGTCCGCGTACCAGGTGGTGGCGAGCGACGAGAAGAACGCCTGCGCACCGACGCGCAGATTGCGCACCGCGTAGCCGCCTTCCTGCACGATCAGTGTCTGCAGCCTGAGCTTGCCGATCGCCTCGGCGATGCGGCGGAGCCCGCTGGTCGAGATCGAGAAGGCGCCGGTCGGATCGCCCTGCATGATGTCGAAGCCGAGCGAGACGACGAGATAGCGCGGGCGGAAGCGGCGGATCATCGCGAGCGGCTCTTCGAGCACGCGCAGGTAGTGCGCATCGTCGACCGGCGGATCGAGCGGCCAGTTGCGGTTGAAGCCGACGCCCGGCCCTTCGCCGCGCTCGTCGGCATAGCCGGAGAAATTCGGGTAGGCCGATCGCGGGTGGCCGTGGATCGACAGCGTCAGCACGTCGTTGCGCTGGTAGAAGATGTCCTGCGCGCCGTTGCCGTGGTGATAGTCGATGTCGAGCAGGGCGACCTTGCCGTCGGCGGCGAGATACTGCGCGGCGATGGCCGAGTTGTTGAGATAGCAGAAGCCGCCGTAGATGCGCCGCTCGGCGTGGTGGCCGGGCGGCCGGCAGAGCGCGTAGGCGAACCGTTCGCCGGTAAGGACCAGATCGGCGGCCGTCAGCGCCACGTCGACGGCGTTGCGCGCCGCCGGATAGGCGTTGTGGGTCAGCGGCGTGAACGTATCGGCGCAGAAATAGCCGGCGCGGTCCTCCAGCGCCTGTGGCGCACGGTCCGGCCGGCGGATCGGAAACACCTCCGGGTAGACGATCGCCTTCGGGCCGAGCCGCTGGCAGACCGCCTTGAGGTAGGACACGAACTTCGGGTCGTGCACGGCGGTGAGGTGCTTGTCGGGGAACTTGCGGATCGCAACGCGCTCGATCGGCAGGTCGGCAAGGCCCTTGAGGATCTGGCGCACGCGCACCGGCCGCTCGACGTAGCCGCGCTCTTTCAGGTGATGGATCTCGTGCGCCTCGGTGACGACGAGCTTGATCGGCGTGATGCGGCGCAGCCTGCCGGGGAGCGGGCGCGGCGCCGGTGCTGCGGTCGGCCGCAGTGCCACCGGATCCTCCGCGAACGATCTGACGATCGAGCGCACGAACGGGTCGGAGGCCTCGTAGCCGTACTGGGCGACCAGGATCGAGCGGGCGATGCGGCGACCTTCCGAGCGCCGCAGCCTGCCGCCGCGGCCGAGCGGATCATAGAGGAGGTGTGTCAGATAGCCGGCGTTGCGCGGGTTCGGGTAACGATCCCACATCGTGTTCTCGACGATGCGGGCGCCGTACCGCTCGTAGAAGTCGAGCCGCTTGCGGTTGAGGGCGAGCCGCTCGGGCTCGTCGAGCTTGTCGGCGTCGACCGGCGGGATGTCGAGCAGCATGGCCTTGCCATGGCGGGCGATGATGAGCTCGCGGATCGCCTCGTAAAGCGCGCCTCCGATGCCGCGCCCCCGCGCGTCCGGGTCGGAAGCGATGTACTGCAGGTAGCCCATGCGGATCGACGGGAAATAGAACACGAAGGCGAGGCCGGTCACCGCGCGCCGATCGAGCGAAACGAGCAGCAGCGGGTCGAAGTCGAGGCTCGCGCGCTTGTCGAGCAGCCGGGCGATGCGGTCGATGCCTTCGGGCTCGTGCGGGAACGCGCGGCGGAACACGCCGCGCGCCTGCTCGAGCAGCAGCCGCCCGCCCTCGGAATCCGGCTCGTGGATCTGCTGGAAGGAGATCATGAGGGGTAAGTAGGGGGAGTCGTGGCCGGGGGGCAACTGCTGATGACCAACCCACAACAGTCATCCCGGTGCCCGTCACCGGGACCCATCGACCAACGGTTACGGGCGTTGCGGAACAGGCGAGGCGTGACCGCGTGGTGGATCGTGCAGCACGACGCCGCCCGCCGGCCCGGAGGCCGCGGGATCTGACGGGGCGGAGCGGCGCAGGCGCCGCGAGGTAGACAAGAGAAGCAGCACCATACGCCGCTCCGCGGCAGGCTTTTCCGTCGGACCTCCGTCTGCGGGGAACGCACCGCTTGGCAGCGGCGCGCCCGAGAAGCTCGTAAGGTCCTGGCCCTTGGCTCTTCTGAGCGGTCATACCGCGTGGGATCTACCCCCACAGCCGGGGACGCTGACGTCCCGGGGCGTGGTGTAGGAGGCGGAGCGGCGGCGTTGCGCGGAGGGAGGCCTTAAGGCCGACCGGAGGGCAACGCCGCAAGAGCTCTTTTCCCCATTGCGTCCACAGGGCGCCGGGCGGGCGGGGCGAGGTCATGGTCCGAATCGAGGTTGGCTCGGGTTGCGAACACCAAACGCAACCAGGAGAGCGAACCATGACGATCGACAGAATGACGCTGAAGGCCCTCGTTGAGAAGGGCTCCGACGACGATCTCCTCAGGGAGATGATGGCCTACGTCGCCAACCGAATGATGGACATGGAGGTCGAGGGGCTGACCGGTGCCGCCCACGGCGAGCGCTCGGCCTCGCGCATCAACCACCGCAACGGCTATCGCGAGCGGACGTGGGAGACGCGCGCCGGCACGGTCGAGCTGGAGATCCCGAAGCTGCGCAAGGGCAGCTACTTCCCGGCGTTCCTGGAGCCGCGGCGGACGGCCGAGAAGGCGCTGACGGCGGTGATCCAGGAAGCCTACGTGCATGGCGTCTCGACACGCTCGGTCGACGATCTCGTCAAGGCGATGGGCATGACCGGCATCTCGAAAAGCCAGGTCTCGCGGCTGTGCGCCGAAATCGATGAGCGCGTGCACGCCTTCCTCAACCGGCCGATCGAGGGCAGCTGGCCGTATCTGTGGATCGACGCGACCTACGTGAAAGTCAGGCAGGCAGGCAGGATCGTCTCCGTTGCCGTGATAATCGCTGTCGCCGTCAACACGGATGGCCGCCGCGAGGTGCTCGGCATGGAGGTCGGCCCGTCGGAAGCCGAGCCGTTCTGGACCTCGTTCCTGCGCAGCCTCACGCGACGCGGCCTGCGCGGCGTCAGGCTGGTGATCTCCGACAGCCACGAGGGCCTGAAGAAGGCGGCGTCGAAAGTGCTCTCGTCGACATGGCAGCGCTGCCGCGTGCACTTCATGCGGAACGCGCTCGCCCACGTCGGCTCGAAGCAGCGGGCGATGGTGGCCGCCGCCATCCGCACCGCCTTCACGCAGGAGACGCAGGAGGCCGCCCGCACCGAGTGGCGGGCCGTCGCCGACCGCCTGCGCGAGCGCTTCCCGAAGCTCGCCCAGCTGATGGACGACGCGGAGGACGACGTGCTCGCCCACCTCGCCTTCCCGAAGGAGCATTGGCCGCAGTTGCACTCGACCAACCCGCTCGAGCGCCTCAACGGCGAGATCAAGCGGCGCACCGACGTCGTCCAGATCTTCCCCAACGAGGCAGCCATCGTGAGGCTCGTCGGCGCCATGCTGCTCGAGCAGAACGACGAATGGGCGGCGAGCCGCGCCCGCTACATGAGCCTGGAAAAGCTCGCCCAGTTCAGCGATGATCCACAGGCCCGGCCAAAGCGCATCGCCGCGGCCTGAGCAAATGGCCCGAGCCGACAAATCGGTTCAGGCCATGACCGGCCAGCTACACCATCGCCGGGGACACGA
>JAWKVY010000011.1:0-227353 GCA_041397745.1 Hyphomicrobiaceae bacterium
GTGATCCTGCTGCCGGCCATGCCGGAAGCGTTGAACGTATCGTCGCCATCGCCGCCGAGTACGGTCTCGATGCTCATCACCTGGGTGAATGCCATGGCGACGCCCGGGCCGGACTGATCGCCGACCACCGCGTAGTCGTTGCCGTTGCCGCCAGAGAGCACGTCGTCGCCGTCGAAGATCAGCGCGTCGTCGCCCTCGCCGCCGCTCAGCGTGTCGGCGCCGAGGCCGCCGTCGAGGACGTCGTTGCCGTCCGCGCCGGAGAGCGTGTCGGCGCCATCGTAGCCGATCAGCGTATTGGCGAAGCCGTCGCCGATGAGCTGGTCAACGAAGTTGGAGCCGGCGACGAAATTGATGTCGGTGAAGAAGTCGCCCTCAGCGAAGCCGCCCGACGCGGTGCTGCCCGCGATGGTGTGCATGGCGAGGTTCACCTGCACGCCCGCCGGCGAGTCGATATAGGTGACGAGCTTCTTCGGCTTCGCCGGGTTCAAGAGGTCGATGCCGGTGAAGTGTTCGTCCTCGGCCGTGGCGAGGCCCTGGTCGGCGGGGCTGCTGCCGGGCACGTCGACGTCGGTGACGACGTTGGTGATGTTGACTGTGGTCGTGCCGATGGTCGACAGCGGCCCGCCGGGACCCTGCGCGCCCGCGTTGCCGTCGCCGAAGATCCAGTCGATAGCGAGGGTCTCATCGGCGATGACAAGCGACTTCCCATAGGTGATCAGCCGCAACGCCTCGTCGACCCGCGCTTGCGTGGCGTTCGAGTTGAACGTGAGCACCAGCGTCGGTGCCGCCTGCGACAAGGTGGCGATGGTCACGCCCGACAGGATCACATCGTTACCGACGAACGACAGCGCGCCGGAAGCACCAAAGAAGTCTTTCGAGTCGGCGCTCCCATGGCGTGTCAGCGCGAGCGTGGCGCCATCGTAATGACCTTGCGCCGAGAGTTCGGCATCGTAGATCGAGACGTTGGGGTCGAGCACGGTCGCCGCGCCGTGATCGGTGAAGGCTGCAGTGCCACCGAGTGTGTTCACCGGATCGAAGGTGGCGTCGAATTGAATGTCGCCGCCGAGGCGCATGATGCGAACATCGCGCGAACTGCTGGTGCCGCCGTCGCCAATCAGAATGATGCGGCCATCGGGAGCGATGATCAGGTCGTTGACGACATCCTCGGTGCCGACGATATCCTGGCCGAACGTTTGCAGCAGGGTGCCGCTGCTGTCGTACTCGTAGAGGACGAAGATGCCGTTGCTGGCGTTTGCGGGGAATGACGCCCGGCCTGCAACCAATATGTTGCCATTCGGCGTCAGCGCTACTGCGTAAGCGCGATCGGTGCTGGTGAAGGCGTGCGTGACGCGCCCGTCTCCGCTGAAGGTCGTGTCCGGTGTGCCATCGGTATTGTAGCGCGTCAACGTGAAGTCGGCCGGATCTACAGGGCTGCCGGCGCCCTCGCTGTAGCCGGCAACCAGGATCTTGCCGTCGGGCTGAACCAGGACGCTATGCGCGTAGTCCTCGCGATTGATGTCGTCCCGGATTAGCCCGTCGCCACTGAAACCAGTGTCGAGAGAACCATCCGGGTTGAGCCTGGCCACGCCGAATTCGAACCGTGACTCGCCTGCGACCACGATCTTGCCGTCGCCCTGCAGCACAACGTCGTAGGCGACCTCCTGCCCGCCACTCGCGAACAAGCTGAAGCTGGTCTTGCCGTCGCCGCTGAAGCCGACATGGCTTGCGGCAGGATTGTCGACGTCGAGGCTGCCATCCGCCGTCAGTCGCACAACGGCGAAATCCTCGGCACCGAGCGTAGCCGGCCCTGTTCCGCCGGCCAGCACGATGCTGCCATCGTCTTGCACCGCCATACCGAAGGCGGCCTCGAAGGTACTGGTGCCGAATTCGATCCTGACGATGCCATTGCCGTTGGTGTCGCCGTCGAAAGTGGCATCGAGGCTGCCGTCGGCATTGAGCCGCACAACGACCATGTCGCCACTCGCGAAGCCGCTTTCGACGTCGGCCGCTTTGCCACCGACAAGAATCCGACCGTCGTCGAGCACATGGATCGCATGGCCCTCGTCGCCCGAGGGGTTGCCGATCGCGGGATTGAACGGGCTGACATCGTAGATCGCCGCGCCGTTGGTGCCGAAAGTCGGATCGAGCGAGCCGTCGGGCAGATACCGCCACACCGCGAGGCGGCCGTCCGAGCTGCCGGTCACCAGCAGCTTGCCGTCCGGCTGCAGCGCGCCTGCAAAGGCACGCTCCTGCGCCACCGTGGCGACAGCGACGATGCCATCGCCCACCGCGAACGTCGGCGCGTCGTTCACGGCCGTCACGTCGAAGGTCAGCGTGTTCGGCGTCGCGTCGAACGCCGTACCGTCGCTGACCGAGAAGTGGAGGCTGGCATATCCAGTGCCATTGGCGTCGTGCGTCGGCGTGAAGGTGAGTCTGCCGGCCGCGACGTCGGCAGCATCGATCACCTGCCCAGCGCCGACAAGGGCACTATCGAACAGAAGCGCGCCCGCTGTCGGCAGCGCGTCGATGCGCACCGCGGCGAATGGATCATTTTCCGGGTCAGAGTAGCCGAAGTCGGCGGTTGAGAGGACGCGGGTGGTGTCCTCGTCGAGCGAAATCGTGGCGTCGGTGCCGACCGCCGACAGCAGGATGCCGTTGCCGAGGAAGCCCCCGTCGGAGACGGGATTTCCCGGCGCCTCCTCTCCCCAGAATTCATCAGATTCGAAGCCGGCCGCAGTGTTGAAGGTGAGCACGCCCATGACACACTCCACTTGCGCAATATGCTGACCGCTCCGCGCGAACGATGATCACGATCGTTGCCGGCGCTTAACAAGAAAATTGCGAGCAATGAGATATATCAGGTATCCGATCGTCGGCAAACGACGTGTCTTGGCAAGATGAACTTCACGCGCCGGTGCGACCGATGATCGGGCCGTTCCGCTACACTCTCACCGTTCCCTCGGTCACCCGCACCGCGTGCCCGCCGATGCGCACGCCGGCAAGCTTCGTCGCACGGACTTCCAGCGTCAGTGAGATGTGACTGGGACGTCCCATCTCGAAGCCCTGCTCGATCATGCGTCGATGGCTGCCCTCGGGAGGCTGGTCGAAGCGGTGAACCACGCCGGCGAGCGCTGCTGCTGCCGAGCCGGTCGCCGGATCCTCGGCAATGCCGCCACCGGGCATGAACATTCGCGCGTGCAGATGCGCTGAGGCGTGCGTGGTCGCGGAGGTATAGAGATACGCAGCCGTCTGCTCGCCGAACGCGGCCTGCCAGGAGGCCGGATTGACGCGCGCCTTGGCCATCGCGTCGAGCGAGGCGATCGGCACGAACGTGTAGGGCACGCCCGCCGAGAACCGAGTCGGACGGTGGTTGGCGAAACCGATCTCGCTCGGGATGAGGCCGAGGGCCGCGGCGATGCGCTCGCCGGATGCCGCCCCGCCGATGTCCTCGGGCAACTTCGGTACGTCGAATTCGGCAAACGGCGCGCGCCCCTTGCGGAAGCGCACGCCGACCCGGACGACGCCGATCTGCTCCTCGAGCACGACGATCGCATTCGCATCGCCGTCGTCGTCGCCCGAACTCTTGAGTTCGGCGAGGAGGATGGCGGTGCCGACCGTCGGATGGCCTGCGAACGGCAACTCGACGGCCGGCGTGAAGATGCGCACCCGAGCCGAGTGCGCCGGGTTGAACGGCTTGAGGACGAACACCGTCTCGGACAGGTTGAATTCGCGCGCGACGGCCTGCATCTGATTTTGCGTCAGGTCGTCAGCACCGAGCACCACCGCCAGCGGATTGCCGCCGAAGCGCGTATCGGTGAACACGTCCAGGGTGTGGAAGGCGAGCTGCATGGCTGCTCCTTGGAGCGAGAAGTTGCCGTACGACAGAACCGATGGGCCGGCATACCAACACCATGCCTGAACCGTGACGCGCACGAAAGCAGGCGCTCGAGATCGTCAGGCGCCCGGCGGCTCCTCATCTCGACGACGCGCCAGCGGATGGTGCGTGTTGACGACCTCGCGCAGGCGCTCCTCCAGTACGTGTGTGTAGATCTCCGTGGTCGATATATCGGCGTGTCCGAGCAGTTGCTGCACGGCACGCAGGTCCGCGCCACGGTCGAGCAAATGGCTGGCGAAGGCGTGACGCAACACATGCGGGCTGACGCGCTCCGGCGACAGCCCCGCCGCCTCGGCCAGCGCCTTCAACTCCACGGCGAAGGCCTGCCGCGTCAGGTGTCCTTCGGCACCACGCGAGGGGAAAAGATAGCGGCCCCTGAGCATCGGCGCGACACCGTCCTCCGCGTCCTCGCCGAGACAGAGGTAGGCATCGAGCGCGCGGCGGCCGGCAGTGTTGAGCGGCACGAGCCGCTCGCGCCCGCCCTTGCCGCGGATGGTGAGCAGGCGCGGATCGCCTGCGAGCACGGCACGCGGCAGCGAGACCAGCTCGGAGACGCGCATTCCGGTCGCATAGAGGAGTTCCATGAGGCAAGCGAGGCGGACGGCGCGGGCGCGCTCGCGGCCTATCGTGCCCTCGGTCAGGCGGTGCGCCGTCGCGATCAGCCGATCGACCTCGGCGACCGACAACGTGCGGGGCAAGGCACGCGCCTGCTTCGGACCCTTGAGATTGAGCGCCGGGCTCTCCTCGACGATGCCTTCGGCGGCTAGATGGCGGAACAGCTGACGCACCGCCGAAAGGCGTCGGGCGATCGACGCGGGCGCCAACCCGTTAGCAGAAAGCGTCTCGCCGTATCGTGCGAGATCGCCCGGCGTGACGGCGGCAAGCGGCCGCTCGATGCTGGCGAGATGGCCGAGGAAGTCGTCGAGATCGCGCCGGTAGGCCTCGAGCGTGTTGGCGGCGGCACCGCGCTCAGCGGCCAACGCCTCGAGAAAGGCTGCGACAAGCGTCGAAGCGGAGGGCTCTGGCGCACCGGTCAATGGCTGACCGCGCGCGGCCAGCCGGCGAACAGCGCCTCGAGTCCCAACCGGCGCGCCTCCGCCTCGAAGCCGGCGCGCTTCAATGCCCGCATCGCGTCTCCCAGGGCGATGATGTGTGCCCCTTCCGCGCCGTTGACCCCCAGCGTCTGCATGGCGAGCAGCACGGTACGGCCCTGCTCGCGCTTCTTCGAGGCTTCGGCGAGGCGTGGCAGCACACCGGTTGCCGGCAGATGCCCGGTGTTTGGTTGCGGCGTGCGGCTGGCCGCCTCCCAAAGCGGGATCGGCACGTTGTAATCGAGTGCGTCGAGCACGGTGGCCAGCCGGTGCAGCATCGTCGCACTGAAGCGGCCGCTCAACGCCAGTTCCTCGACGGAAGCAAGGCTCTGGCCCCTGCTCTGCGCCACCCGTGCGGGGTCGGCGATGTCGATCAGCGCGCGCCAGTGCTGCAGGGCGCCAGCTCCGCCGTCCATGGCGCCGGCGAAAATCGCCCAGGCGCGCGCCTTCGCGTAGTGACCCGCCGCCAGCATGACCTCGATCGCGGTCTCGGCGAACCAACCGATCTCCGGCTCGCGCGGCAGGCGATCGACCACGACGTCGAGCATGACGAGAGCCTGCAACAGAAGCCCATTGCGGCGCGCGTCGTCGATCAGCGCGCGCGAAAGACGCGTGACGCGGGCCGGTGTGCGCTCGCGCTCGACTGCACGGTAGAACCGCGCGCGCTGGACGATCGGATCGCGCTCGCCGGAGAGCGGATCGCCGTCGCCGACATCGACGCCGCGATAGACGGCAGCCAGCGCCGCGGGCGAGAGAATGTTCAAACGCGCAGCCGCCTCGGCGGCAACCACCGTGAGACGGGCATCCGCGCTGCCGCTGCGCGGCGCTGCAAGCACCGCCAGCAGGGCTGGATCGGCACGCTCGAAAACGTCTCCAGGTTTCAGCCCGCCGGCGGTCTCGGCGAGCCGCCAGTCGAGCGGTGTCAGATGCTTCGGCAGACGCGACGGCGCCTTGCCGCCAGCAGCGATCGCCTCGAGCAGGGCCAGCGCATAGGCGCCGTCGAAACGCTCCTCCCGGGCAAGTTCCGCGGCAAGCCCTGCCGCCGCCCGATTGCCGGCTGCGATCGCGCAGTAGCCGGCGAGTACGACCGCCTCGCCCTTCAACGGCGGCGGCAACGCTGCCTTGCCCGCCGTGATCTCCTTGATCCGACGGCAGCCGGCCTCGCGGTCGCCGGCGAGCACTTCCAGCCGCGCCGCGATTGCGGACGTCGTCGGATCGCCATCGCGGGCTACAGCCGCCGCAACCTGCCGAGCGGTCGCCAGAAGTCCGGAGCGAGAGAGTGTTTCGAGCCGCATGGCATCGAGCCGGCGATCCCCCTGACCGGGGTCGGACGCCAACAGGCGAACCCACAGACCGTGCAGCGCCGGAGAGCGTGGCGGCAATTCGAGCGGACGGATCAGCTCGACCACAGCGGCGGTGTCGAGCCCGCGCCACATTTCCGGCGCGCCGCCGACCGGCAGATGCGGCTGGTCCGGCACGGGAGCCATCCGGTCAGCGCCGGCCGCTCCCCGATCGCCGGACCGCGGATTGCTGCCCGAGGCAGGCGCCAACGGCGCCAGCGGTGCGAGTTCCACGCGCTCGACGGCGGCACTCGCCGCCCCGGCGCCGGAAGCGCCGTCGAAACCCGGCGGCGGAACGTCGTACCGGCTCGGTGCTGTCACAATTCCGGTGCCGCCCGGCAAAGGACTTTCTGCGCTCTGCTGGCCATGACCCGAAGCGCCATTCGCCTGCGATCCGCCGCCGGCGCCCTGGCGCCAGGGGCGCTCGCCGGTGAACGGTGGTAGTGCCGGCCGCACTTCGTCACCCGGCCTGTCTCGCAGCGCGCGCTCTCGCGAGCGCCGCTCGTCACGCTCTCGGAACGGGTTCCACCCGTCGTCGGCAGCCTGCGCCCAGCTCGACACGCCTGCGCACTGCAAGACCGCCATGAGCACAGTTGCCACGACACACCGCGCCGTCACGTCGACCCGTCGTGCGCGCCTCGTCCCGCCGGCCATAACAGCCCCCACCTCGTCTCCAGCCCGCGAACGTCGCGGGCGCACTCCGGCCTTATTCGGGTCTCAGCGCTTGATCTTCACGGCCGGCAGGGGCTTCACGACCTCCCGCTGCTCCGGCTCGAAATGATGTGCAAGCACATAGAGGCCCGAGTACGAGACCGCGGCGAGCAGTCCGACGACGAACAGGAAACGCATCAGGCTCGGCATCGTCCCGTAGACCCTTCCGCCTGCTGTGTCGGCGCCAGCGATGGCGCCATTATGGCCCGTCCGGACAAAATCCGCAGAAACGGGCATCTGATGCGGCAGCACTCGACTTGCGCGGCGGCTGACGCTAAGCCGTGCGGGTGGCCCTCTGGCCGGCGCGCGGGAATCGTTTCAACCACCCCGGTTTCGTGTAGCGGGTGAGTGCACGGGATTCAACGCGCTCGGAGTCGCGAGCGGCCGTCAGCCGCTGCCCGTTGCATCATTACCCCTGTCAGAGATGAGCCGAGCCCCCAGCCCCGATTCCATGAAACGCCCGATGGGCGAGTCGGCGCGGCGCATCCGTGAGCGACTGGGCGATCGATCCATCGTGCTCGTGGGGCTGATGGGTTGCGGCAAGTCGTCGATCGGCCGACGGCTCTCGTCAGCTCTGTCGCTCGGATTCGTCGATGCCGACGACGAAATCGAGAGGGCCGCCGGCAAGACCATCCCCGAGATCTTCGAAGACTATGGCGAAGCCTACTTTCGTGACGGCGAGCGCCGCGTGATCGCCCGCCTCCTGAAGCACGGCCCGCAGGTGCTTGCAACCGGTGGCGGCGCCTACATGAGCGAGGAGACGCAGGCAGCGATCCGCGAACGGGGTATCGCCGTCTGGCTCAAGGCCGAACTTTCCGTCCTCATGCGTCGGGTCATGCGCCGCTCGAACCGGCCGCTTCTGAAGGCGGCCGACCCTGAAGCCAAGATGCGGGAGCTGATGGCCCTGCGTTATCCCGTGTATGCCAAGGCCGATCTCACCGTCGAGACGCGCGAGGTGCCGCACGACATTATCGTCGGCGAGCTGATCGAAACGCTGGCGCGCGCGCTCGATGCGGACGGAACGGGCATAGGAGCCGCCATCGCCGACCCGCTGGATGCCAGCGCCGGGACGGTGCCGGAGAGGTCCGGTCAGATGCCGCCCCCCTCCGAGCCGTCCGCCACCTGATCCCGTCGCGTCGAGGTCCCCATGCAGACCATTCCTGTCGCTCTCGGCGACCGCAGCTACGAAGTTCTCATCGGCGGCGGTCTGCTTGCAGCCACCGGCTCCCTCGTCACCGCGCGTTTGCAGGCGCGCCGCGCCGCCGTCGTGACTGACGCCAATGTCGCCAGCCATCACCTTGCGACGGTCCGGGCGAGCCTTCTGACCGCCGGCCTCTCCCCCTCCGAGGTCGTGCTGACACCGGGCGAGGCTACGAAATGCTTCGCCGAACTCGCCCGCCTCAGCGAGGCACTGCTTGCCGCCGGGCTCGAACGTGGCGATCTGGTCATCGCGCTCGGTGGCGGTGTGATCGGCGACCTCGCCGGCTTCGCCGCCGCCATCCTGCGGCGAGGCGTACGTTACGTGCAGGTTCCCACCAGCCTGCTCGCGCAAGTAGACAGCTCGGTCGGCGGCAAGACCGCCATCAACACTCCGCAAGGCAAGAACCTCGTTGGCGCGTTCCACCAGCCGGCGCTCGTGATCGCCGACACCGCTGTGCTCGCCTCGCTTCCCGAGCGCGAGATGCGAGCGGGTTATGCCGAGGTGGTAAAGTATGGCCTCCTCGGCGATCGCGCCTTCTACGATTGGCTCGACGAGAATGCCCTCCGCGTGCTGGCCCGAGACCCCTCGGCGCTCGCGCGTGCCGTCGGCACCAGTGTCGCCATGAAAGCTGAAATCGTCGCGCGCGATGAAACCGAGACCGGCGACCGCATGCTTCTGAACCTCGGCCACACGTTCGGCCACGCTCTCGAGGCGTGGACCGGCTACACGAGCACGCTGTTGCATGGCGAAGCCGTCGCCATCGGCATGTGCCTCGCTTTCGCGCTGTCGGAAGAGATGGGGCTCGCGCCGCCGCAAACCGCCGCGCGCGTCAAAGCGCATATCCGTGCCGCCGGCCTGCCGACGACGATCGGCGAGGTCCGGGCTGCCGAGCCGGCCCGTGTCGAGCGGCTGATAGCTGCCATGGCGCAGGACAAGAAGGTCAGGGACGGGCGCATGACGTTCATCCTCGCGCGAGACATCGGCTCGGCGTTCGTCACGCGCGAGGTGCCGCCAGACCGGCTGGCCGACTTCCTCGCCCGCCAAATCGAGGCGGCATGACCCGCGCCGGCAGGTTTGTCCTCGAGCGCGCATTTTGCCGGATGATCTGCTAGGACTTCGGTGGAGCCGGCTGCGACCGGCTCACCTCACGCAACGGAGCCGCGCGGCCCACCCGATCCGCACGTCAAGGACACATGAGTCTCGATTTCTTCCTCGTCTCGATCATCATCGCCCTCGTGGTTCTCCTCGCGCTGTCGGCCTTCTTCTCGGGCTCCGAGACGGCCCTCACGGCGGCCTCCCGCGCCAGGATGCATGCGCTGGAGAGCGAAGGCAGCGAGCGCGCCCGCCAGGTGAATGCGCTGCTCGCCCGTCCCGAGCGACTGATCGGCACCGTCCTGCTCGGCAACAATCTCGTCAACATCCTCGCCTCGTCGCTGACCACGAGCGTGCTGATCGGGTTCTTCGGCGACAGTGGCGTATTCTACGCGACGATCATCATGACGGTGTTGGTCGTCATCTTCTCCGAGGTGTTGCCGAAGACCTATGCGATTGCCTACGCCGACGCCATCGCGCTCGCCGTAGCCCCCGTGATGCGCGTGCTCATCGTGGTGATGCGCCCGTTCACGTTCGCGATCGACAGCATCGTGCGGCTGATCCTGAGGATCACACCGACCCGCCGGGACGACGAGGCCAACATCCTTGCAGCCCACGAGGAACTGCGCGGTACCATCGAGCTTTCCCACCGTGAGGGAGCGGTCGAGAAGGGCGACGTCAACATGCTCGGCGGTGTGCTCGACCTCAAGGAGCTCGAGGTCTCCGACATCATGGTGCATCGCACGAACATGGAGACCATCAACGCCGAGGACCCGCCACAGAAGATCGTCGACGACCTGATGAAGAGCCAGTACACGCGCATGCCGGTCTGGCGCGAGGAGCCCGACAATATCGTCGGCGTGTTGCATTCCAAGGACCTGCTCGCAGCGCTCGGACGAGTCGGCTGGGATCCCGCGCGGCTTGACATCCTGGCTCTCGCGAAGCCGGCCTGGTTCATTCCCGACTCGACCAGCCTCAACGACCAGCTCAACGCATTCCTGAAGAGCAAGGCACAGCTCGCCCTGGTCGTCGACGAGTACGGCGAGGTGCAGGGCCTGCTGACGCTCGAGGACATCCTCGAAGAGATCGTCGGGCAGATCACCGACGAGCACGACGCCTCCGACACGTCGATCCGCCCGCAGGCGGACGGCACGGTCAACGTCGACGGCGCGGTTGCCATCCGTGACCTCAACCGCGAGATGGACTGGGACCTGCCGGACGAGGAGGCGACGACGATCGCCGGTCTCGTCATCCACGAGGCGCAGACCATTCCCGAGCCGGGCCAGGCCTTCACGTTTCACGGCTACCGCTTCGAGATCCTGCGCAAGAGCCGCAATCGCCTGACCGCCATCCGGGTGCGCCCGCTGAGCCCGCGGTCCCGCGCCGGGCGCTCGGAGAGCGACCTGATGAGTGGCGGGTGAGGCTTGGCGGAAGCCTCGGACGGCCAATGACGCGCCGGTGTGTCCTTGCGCGGCTCTCGCTTCAACCGGCGGCTCGCGCAACTGCGAGTGCCGTCAGCGGTCGCAGCAGCGCACTTCCTCACATATCCGACCTCACGATCTCGCCGCGTGTCAGGTGGACGAGCCGGCCGGCGGCGATCGTCGCGACGACCTCAGGGACGGCGCCGCTGTCGTCGACGAGGATGATGTCGGCGCGCCGGCCTGGCGCGATGTCGCCGCGATCGTCCAGCCGCGCCGCTCTGGCGGCGTTCGCCGAGACGAGCGGCCAGATGCGCCCCAGCGCGTGACCGTGCTCGCGCGCGAGCTTGAAGGCGGCGAGCAACTGCGCCGGATAGAAGTAGTCGGACGCCAGCACGTCGCAGACGCCGGCCTCGATCATCTCGGCGGCACCGAGCATGCCGTTGTGGCTGCCACCCCTGAGCACGTTGGGTGCTCCGAGCACGGTCGGCTCCCCGCGGCGAGCCGCGTCCTCGATCACGGGTCGTGTCATCGGAAACTCGGCAACGGTCGCGCCGAGTTCGCGGTAGAAGGCGCGCCCCTCCAGCGTCCGGTCATCGTGACTCATCATGACGATGCCGCGACGGCGGCCTTCCGCCGCCAGCCGGGCGATAGCCGGGCCGACTTCATGACCACGCGCGGCGACCCGCTCGACCAGGGCGAGATACTCCGAGGGCGACAGTCCCGCCCGCTCGCCCCACTTTGCGAGCTTTTTCGGGTCGGTACGATTGTCGAGCGTCTGGCCGGTGTGGTCGTTGAACGAGAGCACCGGGGCGGGATCGAGATCGAGCCAGCCGATGACGTCGTCCATGGCATCGAGCGCATAGGTCTCCCAGCGCACGTGCAGGCGGTGGTCGACGGCAAGGCGCGCCCTCTCTGCCGTCAGGGCCGCAACCATCCGGCGGCCGGCCTCGAGGCTGCGCAGGCCCGGCTCCCAGGTGGCGGTCAGGCTGAGGAAGGCGGTGGTGACACCGAAAGCGGCGAGCGTCCGGTCGGCCTCGCGCAGCGCCACGGCGTAGTCGATCATCACTCCGGGTCGCGGCATCAGCGAGCGCTCGAACGCATCTCCGTGCAGGTCGACGATGCCCGGCAGCACGAGGAGCCCCGCGGCATCGAGAACCAGCCGTCGCCCGGTGCCGCAGCGTTCGTCGGTACCGGCGATGCGACCCTCGGCGACGTCGATGTCGGTCATCATCGGCGCGCTTTCCGAGAGCACGCGACCGTTCCTGATGCTGATGTTCACTCCGGCCCCCGACGCCCGACAGTTCCGCTCATGTTGCATGGCCTTCGTGCCCGGCCCCGTTGACCCGGCCGCGAGAGCACGTGATACCCTGAAGCTTCCGGGCCAGCCACCCATTGTGCGCGTCATGCGAAGCGCGAGTCGATGGGCCATCGCCGAAATGCCTGTCACAGTCCAGGGACCGCGAAATGCCAAAGAATGCTCCGACTGCCGCCCAACGCGCCAAGCTCCGCTCCAAGGCCTGGTTCGACAATCCGGCCAATGCCGACATGACCGCGCTCTATCTCGAGCGCACGATGAACTACGGCCTGTCGCTCGAGGAACTACAGTCGGGCAAGCCGATCATAGGGCTGGCGCAGTCCGGTTCCGACCTGTCGCCCTGTAATCGCCACCACATCTTCCTCGCCGAACGTGTCCGCGAAGGCATCCGCGAAGCCGGCGGCATCTGCATCGAGTTCGGCCTGCACCCGATCCAGGAGACCTGCAAGCGGCCGACCGCCTCGCTCGACCGCAACCTCTGCTACCTGTCCCTGGTCGAGGTTCTGTACGGCTATCCGCTCGATGCCGTCGTGCTGACCACCGGTTGCGACAAGACCACGCCGGCACAGATCATGGCGGCCGCAACCGTCGACCTGCCGGCGATCGTGCTCAGCGGCGGGCCGATGCTCAATGGCTGGTTCCGCGGCGAGCGCACCGGCTCGGGCACCATCGTGTGGAAGGCGCGCGAGATGATGGCGCGCGGTGAGATCGACTACAAAGGCTTCCTCGCCCTGGTCGCCTCCTCGGCGCCGTCCGCCGGCCACTGCAACACCATGGGCACGGCCTCGACCATGAACTCGCTGGCTGAGGCGCTCGGCATGTCACTGCCCGGCTCGGCGGCGATCCCCGCCCCCTACCGCGACCGCGAGGAGAACGCCTACGAGACCGGCAAGCGCATCGTCGAGATGGTGTGGGAGGACCTCACCCCGTCGAAGGTGCTGACCAAGGAGGCCTTCGAGAACGCCATCGCCGTCAACGCGGCGATCGGCGGTTCGACCAACGCGCCGATCCACCTCAACGCCATCGCCCGTCACATCGGCGTCGCACTCGACAACGACGACTGGGAACGCGTCGGCTACGAGATCCCGCTGCTCGTCAACCTGCAGCCGGCCGGCGAATACCTCGGCGAGGAATATTACCGCGCCGGCGGCGTGCCTGCTGTGGTCGCCGAACTGATCGCCAAGGGCAAGATCAGCAAGAAGGCGATCACGGTCAACGGCAAGTCCCTGCACGACAACTGCAAGGGCCGCTTCACCTGGGACCGCAACGTCATCAAGGCCTACGATGCGCCGATGAAGACGCACGCCGGCTTCCTGAACCTCAAGGGCAACCTGTTCGAGTCCGCGATCATGAAGGCGAGCGTGATCTCGGATGAATTCCGCGCCCGCTACCTGTCCAACCCGAAGGACCCGAACGCCTTCGAGGGCCGTGCCATCGTGTTCGACGGGCCGGAGGACTATCACCACCGTATCGACGACCCGAAGCTCGAGATCGACGAGCACTGCATCCTGTTCATGCGCGGCGCCGGCCCTGTCGGCTACCCGGGGGCGGCGGAAGTCGTCAACATGCGCGCGCCCGACTATCTCCTGAAGAAGGGCATCAACTCGCTCGCCTGCATCGGCGACGGCCGGCAGTCCGGCACGTCGGGTTCACCCTCGATCCTCAACGCGTCGCCGGAGGCTGCGACCGGCGGCGGGCTCGCGCTTCTGAAGACCGGTGACAAGGTGCGCATCGACCTCAACAAGCGCACCGCCGACATACTGATCTCCAAGGCGGAACTCGAAAAGCGCCGCAAGGAGCTGAAAGCCGCCGGCGGCTACAAGTACCCCGATCACCAGACGCCCTGGCAGGAGATCCAGCGCGGTATCGTCGACGAACTGTCGAACGGCATGGTGCTGAAGCCGGCGGTGAAGTACCAGCGCGTCGCCAAGACCAAGGGCATCCCGCGCGATAATCACTGATGCCTTCCGCGAGTACTGGTCGTCATCCCGGCGAAGGCCGGGATCCAGTCGCGCCCGCCTTGTGCGCTGAGGTGTATCTGGGTGCCGGCCTCCGCCGGCATGACGGTAGTTTTGGGGCGGTGTGAATGAAAACCGATGGGTGCGAGATACACTGATGAAGTTCACGCGTGCACACTGAGGCGTGGCCCGATAAGCCGGACAAGACTGAGGACAACACAATGAACCCCGAAATCGTCGCCGAACTCGCACCCAAGGGCGTGCTGCGCGCCGGCATCAACCTCTCGAACTTCCTGCTCGTCACCGGCAAGGCCGCGAACGGCGACCCGGAGGGCGTGTCGCCCGACATGGCAGCCGAGATCGCGCGCCGGCTCGGCGTGCCACTGAAGCTTGTGCCCTACCAGACGCCGGCGCTGCTCGGCGACGCCGTCGACAACGACGAGTGGGACATCGGCAACATCGGCGCCGAGCCGCAGCGCGCCGAGAAGATCGCCTTCACCGCCGCCTACTGCGAGATCCAGTCGACGTACCTCGTGCCGGCCGGCTCGAAGCTTCAGACCATCGCCGACGTCGACCAGCCGGGCGTCCGCATCGCCATGGCGGATCGCACGGCCTACGGCCTCTGGCTCAACGCCAACATCCGCAACGCGACGCTGCTGAAGACCAACGACGGGCTCGAGGCGTCATACGACCTGTTCATCGCCGAGAAGGCCGACGCGCTCGCCGGTCTGCGGCCGAAGCTGATGTCGGAGGTGAAGCGGCTGCCCGGCGCCCGGATCATCGACGGCCAGTTCTCCGCCGTGCAGCAGGCGGTCGGCACGCAGAAGCGGAACGTGAAGGCCGCGAAGTGGCTCGCCGCCTTCGTCGAGGAAGCGAAGGCTTCGGGCTTCGTCGCGAACCTGATCGCCAAGCACAAGGTCGAGGGGCTGTCGGTCGCCCCGCCGGCTTAAAGACTTCGCTCCCCGAGCGGCCTGCCGACCACACCCGCTCGGGGGATGTATCCCCCGAGCGCCATCTTGTTCGAAACCAAGAGAGGGGGTCGTCAGGGGTGTCCCTGACGCGGGGCGGGGCGGCAGCCCCGTGTCGCGCACGCGAACCAACGCAAGCCGCCGCGAAGCCGCTCGCTACTTCTGCCCCTTCTCCCATGTCTCGTAACGGGCCTTGGTCTCGGCGTTCATTGGATAGAGGCCGGGCAGCGCCACGCCCTTGGCCACCTCGTCCATGATCCAGCCTTCCATGCGCTCCTGCGCGGGGGCCTCCTTCAGGACATCGTCGAGCAGTGCCTGTGGAATGCACACCGCGCCGTCCTCGTCGACCACCACGACGTCGTTCGGAAACACGGCGACACCACCGCAGCCGATGGGCTGCTGCCAGCCGACGAATGTGAGCCCTGCGACCGAGGGCGGCGCGGCGGCGCCCTGGCACCAGACGTTCATGCCCGTCGACAGAACGCCCGCCATGTCACGCATGACACCGTCGGTGACGAGGGCCGCGACGTCGCGCTTCACCATGCGCGCGCACAGGATATCGCCGAAGATACCGGCGTCCGTCGTGCCCATGCTGTCGGCAACTGCGATCACACCCTTCGGCATCGCCTCGATGGCGCCGCGCGTCGAGATCGGCGAGGCCCAGCTCGCCGGCGTGGCGAGATCCTCGCGCGCCGGTACGAAGCGCAGCGTGAAAGCGCGCCCGACGGTGCGCGGCTGGCCTGCCCGGATCGGCTTCGTGCCGCGCATCCAGACGTTGCGCAGGCCCTTTTTGAGCAGGATCGTGGTGAGCGTCGCCGTCGTCACCTTCTCGAGGGTGGCGACGATCTGAGCATCGAGAGTGAGGACGTCGGTCATGTCGGGCGGCTCCGGCTCGTGAGGAAGCGAAGGCCGGGTCATATCGCACTCCGGCCGGTCGGCACCAGTGGCGAGCCCCTCGCAGCCGCGACGGCTCGCCTGCGAAACTCACGGTCTCGCCTCAGCTCGCGCGCTGCGGCCGGCGCGCCAGAACTCCGCTGGAATCTGCGGTGGCCGGCCGCCGGCGTGCATCCGCGTGAGCACCTCGGCACCGTGCACGCTCAAGTGGCCGTAGTCGTGGTAGACAAGCCCGCCGTCGATCAGGATCGGGCAACGCGTCGGCGTGCAGAGGGCATCGAGCGGGGTATAAATGTACACGCCGGTTGCATGCGCGGTGGCGACACGATGCAGCACCGCCGTCGTCGCCCGCATCCGCCCCTCGGCCTCGGCGCGGGCGATACCGCACCGGCCCGCAGACGCGGCATCGGAGGTCAGGACGCAGCGCGTCGGCAGGGCATCGGCAAAGTCTGGAATCTGGTCGACGATCAGCACGTTGAGGCCTCGCCCGCGCAGCCACGCGACCGTCGCCTCGAGCTGCGCCTCCAGCGACGCCGCGGCCGCATCGTGGCGCGCGCCCAGCCTCGGAAATGCAGCCGCGTCGAGACGCGCCTCGCGGGCGTGTCGCGGCCAGCGCGCAGCGAGGATGACGTGGGTCAGGCCGGGCGTCGTCTCGACCAGTCGGATCATCTCGCGGTGCATGACGGCGCAGCGCTTCACCTTGTGTCCGACCCACTTGCGGCCATAGTAGCCAGGCAGCGGCGGACAACCGCCGCGCGACAGCGAGATGCCGGCGAAGCCTTCTCGCTTCGCCACCACCTCGAAGAACGGAGAGAAGTGCTCGGCGTTGGAATCGCCGACGAGCAGCAGCTTGGGCATGTGCGCGGCCCCCGCACCGCATTCCCCGAAACTGTAGAGTGTCGGCTCCTTGCTCGAGAGTACGCAACCGGGCGGCAGCGGGCGCTTGCGCTCGACGGCCGCGAGCAGAGCCTGCGTGTCCGCCGGATAGCGCTGCGGCAGCCCCTTCAAATGCTTCATGCCGAGGCCGATGCCGGCGAAAAGCGCGGTCGAGGCCAATACGAAGCCGAATGCGGGGCGGACTGAAAGCTCCAACGCGCCACCCGGCCGCCGGAAGGGGCGCTCCACCCACACCAGTGACAGCGTGGCCAGTGCGAAGCTCGCAGCCACGAGAGCGCTCATCTCGGTGACCGACGGTTGGCGCTCGAGCGTATAGGTGGCGAGAGCGATCACCGGCCAGTGCCAGAGATAGAGCGAGTAGGAAATCAGTCCGGGCAGGCGCAACGGCGCGATCGCGAGAAGGCGACCGATGCGACTTTCGCCGTGAAGTCCGGCCAGGATCAGCAGCGCCGTGCCGAGGCAGGCCGGCATGACCGTGAGACCGGGAAACGTCCAGCGTTCGTTCACGACGACGAGACTGACCATGACCATGGCGAGCCCCGCGAGTCCGAGGGCATCGCCGACATTGCGTGAAAGGGACCGCCCCAGCCCATGCCGGCCGACGAGGATTGCCAGCACGGCACCGACCAGCAGCTCCGCCGCCCGTGTCGTCAGGCTGTAGAAGGCGAACTCGGGATTGCGGCGCAACACGAGTTCGGCGTGGACGAGGGAGACGAGCAGAAGCGCCACGGCGACACTGACCAGTAGCCATCGGCCACGCGTCGCCAGCACCAGCATGACGAGCGGCCACACCAGGTAGAACTGCTCTTCGACCGCCAGCGACCACATGTGCAGCAGCGGCTTCGTGTATGAGGCGCCATCGAAGTAGCCGCTGTTGTCGGCGAAGTAGTAGTTGGCATGCAGTGCCACGGTCGCGGCGAGGCTTTCGCCGTAGAGCATCAGCGTGTCGGGCATCAGAACGACGAGCGCGGCAAGCGTCGTAACAAACAGCACGACGATAGCCGCCGGCGCCAACCGCCGGATGCGGCGCGCGAAAAACGTAGCGAGACTGAAGTTTCCGGCCTCGATCTCGCGCAGGACGAGACCGGTGATGAGAAAGCCGGATATGACGAAGAACACGTCGACGCCGATGAAACCGCCGGTGAGCGATTCCGGGAAGGCATGGAAGATCACCACCGCCAGGATCGCGATGCCGCGCAGGCCATCGACATGCGGCAGGTAGGCGTTCGAAGCCTTCGCCATCGCCCCTTGTCCCTCGCGCCCTGAGGTCCCCGCGTCTGCTCAGTACGGGATCGCCGCGCCTTTATAGTCCTCGAATACCCCGCTCGATGCCATGTCGAGCCGGTCGAAGCGGGCGAGCAGACCGGCGGCGCTATCGCTCGCTTCGATGTCGGCGCCGGCGCCGCCCATGTCGGTCCTGACCCAGCCGGGATGATAGGCGCCGACTGCGATGCCGTCGCCGGCGAGCGCCTTGGCGAGGTTGACGGCGAGATTGACGGCGGCCGCCTTCGACGCACGGTACGAGAGCGCGGCGCCGTTGGCCCGAGCGGTCGAGCCCATTACCGAGGCGATGATGGCGACGCGAGGCGCCGCCGCGCGCTTGAGGCCGGAATGAAACGCGCGCACGGTCAGGAACGGTCCGGCGACGTTCGTCATCAGCGAGCGCTGCCAGCCGGCGGCCGAGAAAGCCGGATCATCGATCCCGCCACGACCTTCGAGCATGCCGGCGTTGCAGACCAGCAGATCGATCGGCCCGTCCACGGCACGGGCCGCGGCGGCGAGAGAGGCTTCGTCGACGACGTCGGCCGCGACGACCGTTACGGCACCGGCTAGCGCAGGCATGCGGGCCGGATCGCGGCATAGCGCGAAGACACGGTCGCCCCTGGCCGCGGCCTGACGCGTCATCTCAAGGCCGATGCCGCGGTTTGCGCCTGTAATCACGATCGTTGCTGTCATGGAATGGCCCTCGCTCCGCGGCCGTAGCGGCCTGCCACAAGTGCCCTGCTTAGGATTTGGCGACTGCGGCGGTCAAGCGCGGAGGTCGAGCGGGCGCGCTCAGTCCACTTCCGCCGACAGGGCAGCCAACAGACGGATGGCGTAATCCGGGACGCCGAGCCCGGCCAGCGCACCTCTGTCAGCGTGCAGACGTGGCAAGATCGCCACGACTTCGGCGATTTCCGGCTTGCCTTGCGCCGCGAGCGTCGCGCCGATACGGGCCGAAAGCTCGTCGGACGATAGCGGCGATCGCAGGTGGACACAGAGCGCAACCAACGCACCTTCGACCGCCATGACGTAGCCGGGACGACGTTCCAGCGACGCCAGTTCGAGACCGGTCTCCTCGCCGAGCTCGCGCGCGATGCTGGCGTCGATGTCGACGGCGCCGTCGAAGCCGACGTCGATGGGATCGATGAAACCGCCGACGAGATCGGCGCGTCCGGCGTTCATGGTGTAATCGGCGGCGCGGCCAAACAGCAGCGCGCCATCGGCCGCCTCGATGATCGCCTTGCCGAAGACGTCGCGACCGAGCGAGGGGTCGAAGCCGCTCTCGCGCCAGTAGAGATAACTTGCAAAATCGGTCGGCAGCAGTACCCCGTCGAGGCGGCCGTCCTCGATTCTCACCTCGGTCAACACGAACACGCGGCCGTTGTAGAACTCCGGCGTGCGACGGACGGCGGCGCGGAAGTGGCGCTCGATCGCATCGACATTGTCGCGCTGAAACGTCCACTGGCGGTCGGCGACGCTCAGCCGGCACTCGCGCAGCCGGACAACGCCGTCGGCGAGGGCGGCAGCACTACCGCAATCCTGGCCGGCATTCTCGGGGACGGTGGTCATCAGCTCCTCCCAGAGGATCACGAGGCCTCGTCAGCCGGTGATGATCTCGCCATAGAGCGCAGGGTCGACATTGCCGCCGGACAGCACCACGGCGACCGTGCGCCCCCGCGCGGCCATCCGCCCCGTCAGAACGGCGGCGAGCGCCACGGCTCCGCCCGGCTCGACGACGAGTTTCAACTCGCGGAAGGCGAAACGCATGGCCTGGCGCGCCTCGTCATCGGTGACCGACAGCCCGCGCGCGCCGGTGGCCCTGAGAATGGCGAGCGTGTTGACGCCGGGGCTCGTCGCCATCAGCGCGTCGCAGATCGAACCTGAAGCCCGCGCATTCGTCTCCTGCTGGCCCGAGACCAGCGATCGCGCCATGTCGTCGAAGCCGGCCGGCTCGACGGTGAAGATCTCAGCCGACGCCGCCACGGACTTGACGGCGAGGGCGACGCCCGAGGCAAAGCCGCCACCCGAACAGCAGATCGCGACGGCCTCCGGCACCGCACCGAGCGCCTTGGCCTGACGCATCAACTCGAGCCCGGCGGTGCCCTGCCCGGCAATCACGAGCGGGTCGTCGAAGGGGTGGATGAAGGCAGCCCCCCGCTCGGCACAGATCCGGCGGGCGATCGCCTCGCGATCCTCGGTCACGCGGTCGTAGGTGACAACCTCGGCGCCGAACTCGCGCGTCCGCGCGATCTTGAGACGCGGACTGTCGGCCGGCATGACGACGACGGATTTCAGGCCGCAGAGCGTGGCTGCATGCGCTACACCCTGGGCGTGGTTGCCCGAGGAGCAGGCAACGACACCGCCGGGATGAGCCGACCTGTCGACGCGAGAGATCGCATTGTAGGCGCCGCGGAACTTGAAGGCGCCGACGCGCTGCAGGTTCTCGGCCTTGAGCAGCACCCGCCCGCCCACAGCGTCGTTGAGGGCTGGGTGCTCGATCAACGGAGTGACGACGGCGAGGCCGGCGAGGCATTCGGCGGCGGCTTCGACATCGCGGATGGTGGGCAGGTTCGCCATCGCGGGATCCTCCGTTGTTCACGCTCGTGAACGGTAGCAGCAGGCGGTGAACCGGCAAGCTGGCAGCATGCAAGGCTGGGCCGCGCGAACCGAGCGCGCATCTCGCCTGCTCGAATTGCAGGGCAACCACCGCAACTGAGCACCGGCATCAAGCGCGCTAACGGACGACGGCCGGCGGAGCACCCTCCGCCGGCCGTCGCACGTGTCGATCCTGCTGCTTGCCAGCCGACCTCACTTCAGCGGTGTGTGACCGCCCCAGCGCGTCTTGTAGGAGAACGAGACGATGTCGGTGGACGCTTCGACCGAACCGGTGAACACGGTGGCGCTACCGGGCGGGTTACGCACGAAACGTGCGTCGTCGAGGAAGATGTGGGTATAGGCGAAGTCGATCGAGGTCATCTCGGTGAGCCTGTAGGTGCCGCCAAGGCTGAGCCAGATGCGATCGCTGTCGGGAATGCCGATGATGCGCTTCGTCGGGTCGTCGACCGGAGAGATCTCGTAGCCGGCGCCGGCACGCAGTGTCAGTTGACGGCTGTAGTCGTATTCGCCGCCGAGCGAGAAGAACCAGCCGTCGCTCCAGCCGGCCGGCACCGTGGCGATCGGCAGGCCGCCCGGCACCGGCACCACGACGCCCGGCGGGTTCGCGAACGCCGTGCCAGGCCCGCTGGTGATCACCTGCAGCTGCTTGAAGCGGCTCCAGCTCGACCACTCGACGGTGCCGAGCAACCGCACGTTCTGAGAGATCGCCTGATTGATGCTGAGCGTGACGATGTCGGGCAGGTTGAGTTCAGCCTTGCCGTTGACGTTGGCGATGAGGGCCGCACCGTTGAACGTCGAGAAGTTGCCCTTCAGCTCGTGTGTCAGCGCGGAGCGCCACCCAAGGCCGATCCGCGTGCCGCGCGCAGGGGTCAGCATGATACCGGCGGTGGCGCCGAAGGCGATGTCGTCACCTTCGAAGGACGTGCCGACCGGCCCCAGGCCGAAGGCGAACTTGCCGGTCGCGTACTGCACCTGCAGGCCGGCACCGATCGTCATCCACGGCGCGACCTGATAGGCCACCGTCGGCGACATGTTGGTGGTGAACAACTTCGACGTGCGGCCGAGCGGTGAGCCGGCATAGTTCAGGTTGTCCGGCTTCGTCGTCAGACCGAAGCCGCCGTTCGTCGACATGCCGAGGAACAGCCGGTCGCCGACCTGCATGCTGGCATAGCTCGCGGGTACGACCGCCCAATCAGCGATGTCGGAGGAAGCGACGGCGGCGGGCACGGGCGCGCCTCCGATGGTCTCGACCGTCACGGTCGCCGACGGGATGATGACCGCGATGTGACTCTCGGTGTTGAGGCCCGGTCCCGACACGTTTGCGGCGCCGGCTGGATTCCAGAACATCGCCGAGAGGTCGGTGTTCGCGGCACTGCCGGCGAACGAAGCACCCTGGCTCGACGCCGACTGCTCGCGAATGGCGAAGCCGCCCGCAAGTGCCGGCGCGGCAAGTGCCATGGCGACCAAGGAGCCGCCGGCCAACGCTGCGAACGATACGCCGCCCGCACGCATCTTCCCTGTCGCGATCATCTGCTCTCCCCCCGTGCGGCCCTCGCAGGCTCGATGCCTGCGATCCGCGTTGCCACATTGCTGACACACAGCTACACGCGAGGCGCGTGGCTTCACAACGGGGAATGGTTGCTAAACGAGCCGGGACGTGCCCGATTCTCCACCGGCCGTGCTTCCGTGGTCACACGGTTGCTGACATTTGCGGCGGTGCAGCAGAGGTTGCGTGCACGATCAGCATTTGCCGAGATCGATCGAGATGCGCTTGATGCCCAGCCCCTTGGGCGCGATCTTGATCGACTGCCGGCACGTGGTGGTGGTGATCGCCATCGTCGCCGTGAACGTCTCGCCCTTGACGGAGACGTTGATGCCGTTGCCGTCGATCCGGCCGGTGACCGGCCCCTTCGATGCATTGGTGCGCTCCTGCCACATGCCGCTCACCGCGTTGCCGGCGACCTTCAGGTTGGCCAGCACGTCGATCTTGTAGCTCGCCGAGGCGCAGCGCAGGTTCTGGCGCAGGTCGCTCTGCCCGTTCTCGACGAAGTACGTCGCCACGCACTTCACCTTCTCACTTTCCCCGCTCTCCAGGCTGACCGAGCCCCAGCCCGTCCACCGCCCGGGAAAATTGGCAAGCACGTTTGCCTGCGCCACGGCGGCGCCACCGGCGAATGTCGCGGCAACCGTCGCGGCTGCAATCCAACCCTTGAAGGAAAACCGCATTCTGGGCTCCGCATTTCGCCGGCCGGCGCGCCCGACCATCGGGGATATCTCGCACCACGCCACCTGAACACAGCCCGACTGGCGCGCGGCCGGTCGAGGCGGCGAACTCTATACCCTCATCTTCAGTGAAATGCACCCTCGCTCGGTCGGCGCTGGTCACGGCTGGCGCGCGACCGTCACTGGACCGCCCGGCATCGCGTGCAAGTGATCGACCGGTCCGCGCCCCCGGCCGATGCCGAGGCTGCTGGCCGCAGCCAGCGCCGACGCGAGATAGGCCTTGGCGGCCGCGACCGCCTCCGACATGGCGAGACCTGTGGCGAGCCCGACGACGATCGCCGCCGACAACGTGCAGCCGGTGCCGTGCGTGTGAGGCGTCGCGATGCGCCGGCCGACCAGCCAGGTGCCGCCATCGGCCATCAGCAGGTAGTCCGCCGCTTCATCCGGCGCCTCGGCGAGGTGACCGCCCTTGACCAGAACGGCGCGACAGCCCGCTCCGACCAGCGCCTGCGCCTGAGTTTCCATTTCGGCACGCGTGCGGGCCTCGGGCCGGCCTGAGAGGCGGGCGGCCTCCGCGAGGTTGGGCGTGACGAGGGCGGCCACCGGCAGAAGCTCGCGCGCCAGCACGTCGACCGCCTCCGGCGCGATGAGCAGGTCGCCGCTGGTAGCAACCATGACGGGATCGACGACGAGCGGGACCGCCGGGCGCAGCGCCATGTCGCGCGCGACCGCGCTGATGATGTCTGCGGTCGCCAGCATGCCGGTCTTGGCAGCGCGGACGTCGAGGTCGGAAAGCACGCTCGCAAGCTGCGCGGTGACGAAATCGGCCGGCACGGCATGCACGCCCTGCACGCCGAGCGTGTTCTGCGCGGTCAGCGCAGTGATCACGCTGGCACCGTAGACGCCGAGGGCCGAGAACGTCTTGAGGTCGGCCTGTATCCCGGCGCCGCCCGAACTGTCGGAGCCGGCGACGGTGAGGGCGATGGGGCGGGACATCGGAGGACCTCGCGGATGTTGGCCGGCGGGCGCGGCATCGAACGTGTGCAGGCGCGCTTCGCCAGTGGTTGAGGCAGGCGCGCCGTTCCTGGCCTACGACCGCGCACGGCCCACGCTCGCCACGCGGGCCTCGCCAGTCACTGCCCCAGCCCCTTCTTCATGATGTCGCGGGAGAGATCCTTCGGCGTCACCCACTCCTCGATCTGGGAGAGCAGCGGCACGTTTTCGATGAGCCACTGGCCGAGGAAATTGAGCGAGCCACCGACGATGAACAGGCCCACCGCCAGCAGCACCACCCCGGCGGCACGGCCCGCCGTGTCGACGGCGACCGACATCGTCCCGTCGCCATTGACCCGGCGCACGACCCAGCCGCCGGTGCCGAGCAGCAGCAACAGGCCGATCAGCGCCAGCGGCATGCCGATCTTCTGAAACGCCGCCAGCGCGGCCGGTGCGCGGTAGGCAAGTTCGTTGTGGACCGGGCCGGCCAGCATCATGATCCCGGTCAGCACCAGCAGCGCCCCCATGACGTGCTCCACCGCGCCGAGATGGCGCTTGAAGCGCTTCATGAAGCCGAGGAACGGACGGATGGCGATCGCTGCCAGGATGAACGGCACGCCGAGGCCTGCCGAATAGGCGAGCAGCAGCTTCACGCCGGCGCCGAGGCTCGCCTCATTGGCGGCGAGCGTCAGCACGGTGGCCAGCACCGGCCCGATGCACGGCGTCCAGCCGAACGCGAAGGCGAGGCCGAGCACGTAGGCGCCGAGGTAGCTCGCGCCCTGCACCTCGGCGTGATAGCGCGCCTCCTGATAGAGCAGCGGGATGCGCACGAGGCCGAGGAAATGCAGGCCGAACACCATGATGACGAGGCCGGCGACGACCGACATCGGCCCCTTGTAGGCCTGGATCACCTGCCCGAAGGCCGACGCGCCGGCACCGAGCCCGACGAACACGGTGGTGAACCCGAGCACGAAGAACACCGAGCCGATGACGACCCGCCACCAGACCTTGCTGTCGATGCCGTCCGCAGTCGCCTGGCTGATGGTTGCGCCGCCGAGATAGCCGAGATAGGGCGGCACCAGCGGCAGCACGCAGGGCGACAGAAAGCTGACCAGCCCGGCGAGGGCGACGCCGAGATAGATATGCGCGTCCGCGAACATGCAGAACTCCGAATGTTTCACGGCACCCTAGGAGCCACGACCGCCCGAAGCAACTCACGCGGCGGTGAGGCAGCTGTGCGGCGGCGTCGCAGGCGGCACTGAGTGCGAGCGGCGTTGGAGGCGGCGACTGGCAGCCGTGCCGACGGAGCCAACCGGTAGCGGCAAGCCCCGGCATGCGTTCGGCATCATGGCAGAGGTACACCCGATAGCGACCGTAGGGGCGCCGACGTTGTGGGCCAAGAGCGACCGTCGGAGCGACCACTTGTCACCCTTCCGCTTTTTGATATGCTAGCGGACGTTCCGTGAGGGTCGTCGAGTCAGCAAGACGCGGGGCAACGATGTATCAGGCAATAGTTGAGCCAACTTGTGCTGGTCAGGTGCCTTCGCCGCTCGATTTTCAATCTGCCATTGGGTGGAAGACCCCTGCGCTAAGTGCAGCGATAGATCAACGCTTCGTTGCTGTCCTCGATGAAAAACTTCTTGCACTTGCCGAGCGGCATATAGAGCAAGCTTGGGCTCAAGCGATTTTCCTATTGTCAGAGAGCCATCGTCAGCAGTTGGCGCGGAACCCTTGGGTCTCCGATGGCCTACTGCGAGTGGACGGCCCAGTAGTGGTATCGCGTGCGCTTCAAGACGAAATCATTCGTCTTCTTTCCACCAATAAGCAAACACCCAAAAATGCGCTTGAAATCGATTTCGACGTACCTTATGCAATCCCGAGCTCCAATAGTCCACCCAGCTTGAGCGATTACAAGACCTTGCCGATCGCCCATCAGGCAAAAATATCATCTCTAATTATCGAATTAGAAGAGCGCCTTCGCGCAAGCAATTGCGTGGTTTTAGATTTCATTCAACGGCACACTCACGTGTTGTCAATTCGACTGGACACAACGGTATCGCAGTTTTGCTCAGGCACATTCGATCGCCATGTCGGACTTTCACTGCTCACTTGCTGGCCTACGTTTGACGTGTCCGTCATTCGTCTTTTGGACGCGATCGCCCACGAGAGTATCCATAATTTCCTATTCAAGTGCGAAGCGATACATGGAAGTTTTGTTGCGAGTGATTCGGCTCGCCGCCTGCCGATGATTTCCCCTTGGTCTGGAAATACAATTTCGTTGTATTCCTTCACCCACGCATGTTCGGCGAACCGGAAAAAGTAGAGATTGAACAGGTCTTCGAATGTCGACGGGGTGGTTCCAGAACGGTAGTTTGCACATCAGCCGAAGCGTTCTGCCGCCGTCCAGAGCTTCTCGTAGTCGAGCTTGGCACTCTTGAGAAAGCAACAGCATCTGCGTGATCGGCGTTCAGCTGGCGCACCAGTGCCGTGTGCCGGACCTTCCGCATGTCCTGTGCAAACTCGTTCAGCACCTCGCGGATGCCTCTCTGGATTTCCTGCCTGATGATCTTAGTCGTGACCAACTCGATCGAGCCCTTGGTAACGCGCTCTCTAAGTGCCGCGAAGTTTCCGGCGGACCAATCAAAGGAGGTTGCGCGGTAGACTTGGGTGTCCAAGAACACACAGAGTGGCGGATCTACTAGCTCTCGCAGCATGGTCCATCCCGACAGACGCAGATGTCATTTCGTTGGTAGCGTATCCGAATGACGCAACCTCCACCAAATTCAAGTGTCCTCTGAACCGTCCAATAGCTGTCGCCAACTTGTCCGCTTTGGTCCCTCGCCACGTCGTTGGCTTCGGGTCACCTGCACGCATCGCCAACCGTCGAGTTTTGTCCGGTCTTCACTTGGGTGCGTTGCTGTTGGCGGCGCGTACGTGTCAATGCCTCCCCAGCTTCCCCTCCGGCATGACCGCGCTATCGCACGCCCCTAACCCACCCGCCGCGCCGCCAGCGTCGCGAGCGCGCCCAGCGCCTCGTCGTAGTGGTCGATCACCACATCGGCGCCCAAGGCACGCGCGGGCGTCTGCGAATAACCGAACGACACCGCGATGACCGGCACCCCGCCGGCCCGGGCGAGCGCGACGTCGGTCTTGCTGTCGCCGATCATCACCGCGTCGGCGAGATTGCCGCCGGCTCCCGCGACGGCGGCCTCCAGCATCGCGCGATGCGGCTTCCTCGGCAGTTCCGGCGTGACGCCGACGATCGCCTGGAAATGGCGCGCGAGGTCGAGCGCATCGAGGATGGCGAGCGTGGCGCCGTGGTCCTTGTTGGTGCAGACGGCGAGCCGCGTGCCTGCGGCGCCGAGCGCATCGAGCAGCGCGACGACACCCGGATAGGGCAGCGAGTGGCTCGCCGGCGCGATTTCGTAGTGGTGCACGAAGCGCTCGTGCAGCGCTTCCACGCGGTCCGCATCGGCGACGCCCGTCAGCAGGGTGAGGCCACGCGTCAGCGTGACGGTGGCCCCCTCGCCGACCAGTTCGCGATACGTCTCGACCGGCAGTCCGTCGAGCCCCTCCTCGGCGAACGCGCGGTTCATGGCCGCGGCGATGTCGGCTATGCTGTCGACCAGCGTGCCGTCGAGGTCGAAGACGACGGTGCCGGGAAGGCGCGTCATGTCTCGTGCTCCCCCTCGCCGGCCACCGCCCGACGTCAATCCTTCGCCCGCTCGACGAATTCTCCCTCCGCCGTCGACACGACCACGCGCGTGCCGCTCTCGATATAGGGCGGCACCATCACGCGGGCGCCGTTCTCCAGGATCGCCGGCTTGTAGGAGGAGGCCGCCGTCTGGCCCTTCACCACGGGGTCGGCCTGCGTAATGGTCAGCGTCACGCGCGGCGGCAACTCGATCGAGATGGGGTTGCCCTCGTGCAGCATCAGCGTGCAGGTCATGCCCTCCTGCAGCCATTGCGCGCTGTCGCCGAGGATGTCGGCCGAGACCGAAATCTGGTCGAACGTCTCGGGCTGCATGAAATTATAGCCGGCGTCGTCCTGATAGAGATAGTTGAAGTCCTTCTCCTCCAGGTAGGCGCGCTCGACCTGCTCGGTGGTGCGATAGCGCTCCGTCACCTTGACGCCGTCGGAGATGCGCCGCATTTCGAGGTGTGTAACGGGCGTGCCCTTGCCGGGATGGATGTTCTCGGCCTTCATGACGACGCAGAGCTTGCCGTCGAGATCCAGGACGTTGCCCTTGCGGATAGAGCTGGCGATGACCTTGGCCAAGGGAGTCTTCTCCATGTCGGGTGAGCGCGCGGATACGGCGCGTCGGGCGGCCGGCCATCGGTCGCCTGCACAATTCGGTGGCCGGGTTCTTAGCCGGTTCGGTTTGCATCGCCAAGGGGGGCGCGGCGGCTGCGACCGGCGGCCTCGCTCGCGCCGGGCCCGCCGATGAGGAGCCGCAGCCCCGGCCCGACGCCGTTCTGGGACCGCCAGCGCCACGCCGATCGCCGCCCGCTGCTGATGGCGCGCGGGCGCATCAAGGCGGCGATCCGGGCGCATCTGGCGGCGCAAGGCTTCGTCGAGGTGGAGACGGCGGCGTTGCAGGTTTCTCCCGGCAACGAGGCCCATCTGCATGCCTTCCGTACCGAACTGACGGGCACCGATCTCGCGCGGATACCGCTCTACCTGCACACCTCTCCCGAGTTCGCCATGAAGAAGCTGCTGGCGGCCGGGGAGACGCGCATCTTCTCGTTCGCTCCGGTCTGGCGCAACCGGGAGCGCGGGCCGCTCCACCATCCTGAATTCACGATGCTCGAATGGTACCGAGCGGGCGAGCCGGTCGAGAGACTTTGGCAGGATTGCGCCGAATTCGTCGACCTGGCGGCGCTCGAGACGGGGCGGGATACATTGACCTGGCGCGGACGGACCTGCGCGATCGGGTCCGCCGCCACGGCACTCATGACGGTCGCCGCGGCCTTCCGCGTCGAAGCAGCCATCGATCTCCGCGCGACGTTCACCGCCACGTCCACCGACCGCGCCGCCCTCGCCAGCGAGGCCGAAAGGATCGGCATCCGCGTCGCCGCAGACGATACATGGTCCGACATCTTCAGCCGCATCCTGACGGAACGCGTGGAACCAAACCTCGGCACTGTCAGGCCGACCATCCTGCACGACTATCCGGTGCACGAGGCCGCCCTGGCGCGCCCCGCTCCCGGCGATCCGGCGATCGCCCAGCGTTTCGAGCTCTACTGCTGCGGGGTCGAACTCGCCAACGGCTTCGCCGAACTCACCGATCCCGAGGAGCAGCGTCGACGTTTCGAGTCCGAGATGGCGGAGAAGCAGCGCGTCTACGGCGAGGCCTACCCGATCGACGAGGATTTCCTGGCCGCCCTCGCGCACATGCCGGAGGCATCGGGCTGCGCACTCGGCTTCGACCGGCTGGTGATGCTGGCGACAGGAGCGCCGCGCATCGACGACGTGATCTGGACGCCGATCGCCGAATAGGGCAGAGCCGCAGCCATGAACGCACCGTTGCGCAACATTACAACCGTCGCCGATCTCGCCGCGGCGGGGCTCGTGACCGACGCGGATCAGGCGGCATTGGGTGAAATCGCACGCCGATACGCGATCGCCATCACACCGCAGATGTCGTCGCTGATCGAAGCAGGCGACCCGGCCGACCCGATCGCCCGCCAGTTCGCTCCGGCGGCCGCCGAGTTGAATACGCTCCCGCACGAGACCGACGACCCGATCGCCGATGGCCCGCATTCACCCGTCCGCGGCATCGTCCACCGCTATCCGGATCGCGCGCTGCTGAAGCTGACGACCGTCTGCCCGGTCTACTGCCGCTTTTGCTTTCGCCGCGAAATGGTCGGTCCCGCCCATGGCGGCACACTCGATCGGGCGGCGCTGGCGGAGGCCATCGGATACGTCCGGGCGACGCCGGCCATCGCCGAGGTGATCGTGACCGGCGGCGATCCCCTGATCCTCTCGCCCCGCCGTATCGCCGAAGTATCGTGCCTCCTTGCCAGCATCCCTCATGTCCGCGCCATCCGCTGGCACTCGCGCGTGCCGATCGTGGCGCCGGAGCGTGTGACGGCCGACCTCGTCGCCGCCCTATCCGCGCCGGGCCGCGTGGTGCGGATCGCCATCCATGCCAATCATCCGCGCGAGTTCACCGCTCCTGCGCGCGACGCCCTCGCGCGTCTTGGCACGGCGGGCATCGAACTCATCAGCCAGAGCGTGCTGCTCGCCGGCGTCAACGACGATGCGGCCGCGCTCGCCGATCTCGTATCCGCCTTTATCGCGGCAGGCGTCGCGCCCTATTACATCCACCACCTCGACCCAGCCCCCGGCACCGCGCATTTCCGCGTGCCGATTTCACGCGGAATGGCAATGATGGCGTCGCTCTCTGCCCGCCTGCCCGGCGTTCCGCTGCCGCGCTATACGCTCGACCTGCCCGGCGGGCACGGCAAGGTGCCGATCGCCCCGCCGCACGTGGTGGCGCGTGGCGGCGGCATCTACCACGTGATCGACAGGTTTGGCCGCGCGCACCGCTACGCCGATGGTCACTGACCGCAGCAACGGACCTGCAGCGGCGCGCGCTTGCCCGTCCGGTGCGTCTTGACATTGGCCGGTTGCCGCAGCTTGGACCCTGCTTGACAGAGAGCCGCGCGAGATCTATCGCATACTGAATTCAGAGTTCGGAATTCGCAATGAAACGACTTTCCCCGCGCCCCGGCCTGACCGAGCAAGTCTACCAGACACTGCTCGACGAGATCGCCGACGGACGCCTCGCGCCCGGCAGCCATCTCGTGCAGGAGAACCTGGCTGCCGCCCTCGGCGTCTCGCGCCAACCTATCCAGCAGGCACTCGCCATGCTGAAGAACGAGGGGTTGGTTCAGGAACTCGGACGGCGCGGGCTGTTCGTCGCCCCGCTCGACCCCGCTACGATGCAGCATCACTACGAGATCCGCGCGGCGCTCGATGGTCTTGCAGCACGCCTTGCGGCTCGTGCAGCGGCCGGCGACCGCCAGCGCGCGCGCGATATCGAGGCTGGCGGGCGCCAGTGCCTCGCAGACGGCCGCGCCGCGCTCGCCAGCGGCGACATCGGGCGCATGGTCGCCGCCGATGTCGGCTTTCACGAATTCGTCTACGAGGCCTCGGCCAATCCGCTGATCGGCGAAACCGCGGCCATGCACTGGCGCCGCATGCGCCGGGTGATGGGCGAGGTGCTGCGCCATGCGGAGCCGCCGGCGGCCATCTGGCGTCAGCACGCGGCGATCCTCGGCGCCATCGTCAAGGGCGACACTGCGAATGCCGAGGCTGCCGCGATCGAGCATGTGCGGTCGGCCGCGCGCCGTCTCGAGGCGGCACTCGCGCGGGCTGCGGCACCGACGACACCGCCCGCGATCACGACCACCGACAAGGTGCGCGCCAGACGCACCATCAGCACCACGGGAGAACGCTGAATGCATCAGGATCTGCTGACGCTCGGCGACATCGTCGCTGCCCAGGCCCGCCTCGCCCCCGACCGCTTCGCCGTGCGCGACCTCGAGCGCGAGATGACGTGGCGGCAGTGGAACCAGCGGGCCTGCCGTCTCGCCAACGCGCTCGTCGGACTCGGGCTGGAGAAGGGCGACCGGGTCGCCGTGCTCGCCTACAACTGTATCGAGTGGGCGGAGATTTACGCGGCGACCGCCAAGGCCGGCATCGTCGCCGTGCCGATCAACTTCCGTCTCGTCGGCGCAGAGGTCCGTTTCATCGCCGACAATGCGGAGGCGTCGGCCTTCATCGTGCAGGACGAACTGGCGGGTGTGGTCGAGGAAATCCGCGCGTCGCTCGCCTGCCCGAAGGACCGCTTCATCCACTTCGGCGTAAAGGCCTGCCCGGCCGGCTTTCACGACTACGAGGCGCTGCTCGCACGCGGTGCCGACCGCGAGCCTGGCGCCAACGTCGTCGCGACCGATCCGTGGATGCTGATGTACACCTCCGGCACCACAGGCAAGCCGAAGGGCGCCATCCGCAGCCACAAGGGTTCGGCGCTGGTCTCGCTCGTCACCGAGATCGAGCTGAAGATCCACCGCCGCGACAGCGCGCTGCTGGTCATGCCGATGTGCCATGCCAATTCGCTCTATTTCTTCGGCGCGCACGCTTACTGCGGTGGCACGTCGACCATCTATTCCAGGAAAAGCTTCGATCCCGAGCATGCGCTCGCCACACTCGCGAGCTGCGGCGCGACGTTCACGTCGCTGGTGCCCACGCACTACATCATGATGCTGTCGCTCGCCGAGGCCGTGCGCTCGCGCCACGTGTGCGACGCGGTGACGAAGCTGATGATCTCCTCGGCGCCCGCGCGACCCGACACCAAACGCGCCATCATGGAGATGTTCCGCAACTCCGGACTTTATGAACTCTACGGCTCCACCGAGGCCGGCTGGGTGACGATGCTGCACCCGGAGGAGCAGTTCACCAAGCTCGGCTCGGTCGGGCGCGAATGTGTCGGCTCGGCGCCTATCCGCCTGCTGGATGACGGCGGCGACGAGGTGCCGGACGGCGAGGCGGGCGAACTCTTCTCCTGCAACCCTTACACCTTCGACGGCTACTGGAAGCTGCCCGACAAGACGGCCGAGGCCTTCCGCGGCAGCTATTGCACCGTCGGCGACATGGCGCGGCGCGACGCGGACGGTTTCATCTGGCTGGTCGACCGCAAGAAGAACATGATCATCTCGGGCGGTGAGAACGTCTATCCGACCGAGATCGAAATCGCCGTCGGCACGCACCCGGCCGTGAAGGACGTCGCCGTGATCGGGCTGCCCGACGACAAGTGGGGCGAGCGCGTGCATGCCGTCGTCGTCCTCCACGAGGGCCGGCACGCCAGCGCCGACGAGATCATCGCCCATGCCCGCGACCGTCTCGCCGGCTACAAGCGGCCGCGCTCCGTCTCGTTCATCGCCGAGGGCGAGATGCCGCGCACGGCGACCGGCAAGATCCAGCACCGCATTCTGCGCGAGCGGCTCGGCGGCAGGTGAACCGTCAGCCGCCCCTCAGCTGACCGAGCCTCAAGCTATCACGCCCGCACACCCGGAGGATAACAATGGCAGCCCCCACCGCCGCTCCCGCCCTCGACCTCAATTCGACACCCGATACCGCCGCCGAATGGATCGCGAAGTTCCTCAAGGCGCGCGGCGTCGACCGCGTATTCGGCCTGCAGGGCGGCCACATCCAGCCGATCTGGGACCATCTCGCGCGCATCGGCATCCGCATCATCGACGTGCGCGACGAGGGCGCCGCCGTACACATGGCGCACGCCCACGCCGAGCTGACCGGTACGCTCGGGGTCGCGATGGTCACCGCCGGCCCGGGCGTCACCAACTGCGTTACCGCCATGGCCAACGCCTCGCTGGCGCGCATGCCGGTGCTCCTGATCGGCGGCTGCACCTCACGCCCGCAGGCCAACATGGGCCCGCTGCAGGACATTCCGCACGTCGACATTCTGCGCCCCGTCTGCCGCCAGTCGCGCACCCTGCGCGTCGCCGACCAGGTGATCCGCGAGTTCGACGAGGCCGTGTCGCGCGCGTTCGGCGACCTCGGCGAGCCGGGCCCCGTCTACCTCGAGATCCCGACCGACGTGTTGCGCACGCCCGTCGCCAAGCCACTGATCCTCGACGAGTGGATGGCGCCGCGCACCTACCGCGAGATCCAGCCCGACCCGGCAGCCGTCACCGAGGCCGCTGCGGCGCTGTGGGGCGCGAAGCGTCCGCTCGTCGTCACCGGCCGTGGCGCGCGCGGCGCATCCGCCGCCCTCGTCCGCCTGCTCGACGCCTCGGGCGCCGTCTACCTCGACACGCAGGAGAGCCGCGGCCTCGTGCCATCCGATCACGCCGCCTTCGTCGGCGCCATGCGCGCCGCAGCGATGACCGAGGCCGACTGCGTGCTCGTGATCGGCCGCAAGCTCGACTACCAGCTCGGCTACGGCTCGCCGGCCGTGTTCCCCGCCGCCACCCGCTTCATTCGCATCGCCGACAACGCCGGCGAGCTCGTCGACAACCGGCGCGGCACGCCCGAGTTGCTCGCCACCCCGGCCCTCGCCATCGCCGCCATGGTGGAGGCCGCCGGCAACCGCCAGCCGGCCGTCGATCGCGCCTGGAGCGCGGGGCTGCGCGCCAAGCATGTCGCCCGCTCCTCCGGCACGCGCAAGGCCGAGACGACCGGCAGCGACGGCAAGGTTCACCCCGCCGCCATCTTCGACGCCATCAAGGAGGTCGCCGACCCGGGCTTCATCGCCATCGCCGACGGCGGCGACCTGTTGAGCTTCGCCCGCGTCGGCCTGGAAGCGACGACCTACATGGACGCCGGCGCCTTCGGCTGCCTCGGCGTCGGCGTGCCCTATGCGATCGCCGCCGCACTCGCCGAGGCGGGCCGGCAGGTGATCACGGTCACCGGCGACGGCGCCTACGGCATCAATGCCATGGAGATCGACACCGCCGTCCGCCACAACGCGAAGATCGTCGTCATCGTCTCCAACAACGCCGCCTGGAACATCGAGCGCCTCGACCAGGAGATGAACTACGGCGGCCGCGTCGTCGGCACCACGCTGCGCCACTCCGACTACGCCGGCATGGCGCGGGCGCTGGGTGCTCACGGCGAACGCGTCGAGAAGGCGGAGGACATCGCGCCCGCGTTGAAGCGCGCGCTGGCCAATGCGCCCGCCGTAGTCGACGTGGTCACGTCGCAGACGGTCGTCTCGTCGGACGCCAGGAAGGGCCTCGGCTTCGTGCCCGACTTCCAGGCGCTGACCGCCTGGGACGAGGCCGAGCGCAAGCGGCGCGGGATGGCGTGAGGCGCACAGTCGGCCGCGCCGCAGGCACCTCTTGCCGTGGGTCGGGTCAAAGGCGCGCCCAGCGCGACGCGACCCGACAGAAAAGCGGTCACCGGGGCCCACGGTATCGCGTGCGCGACGCTGCGCGGTGCGCACGCCGCCGCCGCTTGGCACTGCTCGAGACGCGCCCCTCCATCGCGCCGTCGCGAAGCCCGCAAGATGTATCTACACCCAACAAAGCGCCGGCAATCCGGAACGGGCAGCGCGGCGGCCTCGCCTCGAAAACAGAAATGGAAGACGGCAAGAACCGCCGCGCCGCGCGCATCGAGAGTGGGCCCTCATTTCGAGGTTTGAACGCGGCCGGCGAGAGTGTCTTCCAGACCTCCGCCGTCGCCCGACCCGTGTGAGCACCACACGAGCCGAAGCTGCCGCGCCGCCGCCCCACTGAAGGCAGACGGCTTTCCCCGGCGCGCCAACCCTCTCCGTTGCTCCCAGCTCGAGTCCCGGGCCCGTCAGTCGAAGGTCGTGAGAGGGATGATGGCACGGGTCCGGGGCGCGGGGATAACTCGCGCGGCCTCGATCACGCCGACCAAGCGTCGTACCGCTCCCCTCTCCCACCCCCGCGCCGTCATCCCGGCGGAGGCCCGGACCCCAGACACCTCTCGATGGTCACCTCCAGCTCGGCGCTGCACAGATCGTCGATGGCTGAAACGCGGACGTTCCCGACGTTGACTACAAGAACGGTCCGGCCCTGACGTACGCGGAAGGCAATGGCAGAGGTGCATCCGGGACCGACAGTCGAGCTTACTTCTGCCATAGGGCCATCTACGGACATCCCTCCGCTTGCGATGTTGCGGTGCGGCTTCAACGCCAGGGCGCGCGATCATTTGTGCTCATCACGCAACAATGCGGCTCATCCTGCCTCCACGGACCGTTCTTGAATGGTCAGCTCATCGCTTTGCTGAAAAGGTGATCGACCGTTTCAGTCTGTGGGCGTCTGTGATGATTATGATCAGGTTGACATGCGTTGCTGTAATTGTAGCGCTTCTGGCCTCACCTGCGGCGCACGCCGCCGAAGGTAGCAGCGTTGCGGGCGTCTCCGGCGGGTCCGATATAGGCGCGGCGCGGCTGCCGCCGCCCGGGCTCTACGGCGCGGTGATCGGCGCCGCCAGCCGCTCGCGCAACTTCTACGACGGCCAGGGCAACCCGGCGCCGTTTCCCGTCGACCTCGACTTCGCCGGGCAGAGCGCGGCGCTTGCCTTCGTTTACGTGCCGGATGTGAAGGTGCTCGGCGGCTCCATCGGCCTCATCGGCGCGGTGTCCTGGGGGCGCGAGTGCGGCCGGCTGTTCGCGTTCCAGCCGAACCGCTGCGCCACCGGCTTCGGCGATCCCTACCTCGAACTTAGCTGGTCGCGCTTCTTCGGCCACATGCGGCCGTCGGCGTATTCGGGCGCCTACCCCATCGCCGAAGGCCTGTCGGTCCAGTTCGGCCTCGGCGTACTGATCCCGGCCGGCCAGTACGACGCGACAGCGGCCACCACGCGCGGCCTCTCCATCGGCAACAACATCTGGGATATCGCGCCGATGGCCGCCTTCACCTGGATGACGCCGCCGCTCATCGCCGAGGGCACCGAGTTCAGCGCCAAGGCCTACTGGAACAACTACCTGACCAACGACGCCACGGCCTACCGCTCGGGCGATCTCGTCACCGTCGACTTCGCCATCACCGAGCGCATCGGCGGCCTGCAGGTCGGCCTCGCCGGCCTCTACGGCCGCCAGATCGAGGACGACCGCCAGTTCGGCTTTACCGTGCCGCCCGACGGCCGCCGCGTCGAAGGCCTGAGCCTCGGCCCGGTCGTCTCGTTCGACCTGCCCGAGCTCGGCGGCATATTGAAGATCAAGGCGCTGACGTCAGTCCTGGAGCGCAACGCGACGCGGACAGAGGGCGTTACGGTGACGTATGGCATGAAATTGTATTGACGGGACCCGCAGAGAGGCATTCGCGACCTCCCGTCAACACGACCCGCTGTTTAAGATCAATTTCGCTTGTTTTGACCAGGCCTCAGAATAACGACATAGTTCGAATTATTCTCAGATATGTTGCTCATCTGGCAAACATAGCCTTTCGGCGCGCTGCACGATCCTGAGTTGGAGCCGAAAAATGGATTGTCCCAGCTGATTCTGACGATGCCGGGCTCTGTCGTCATTGCAAATTCGACATACCCTTCGGTGCCGGTCATGAAACCATCCGATTCGCTCCCGAACTGAACCTTGCCGTTGCTTTTGACAACTTGGGGCGGCTTGTCCTGCGTGGACCATTTACCCCACAATAGCTTGTTCGTGACGATGTTCAGGGTTGCCTGGGTCGCATTCTGGAAGTGAAGCTGTACAGACCGATCCGCAGCATTGGCGGATACAGGGAAAAACCCAAGAACCAGAGCGGTGCTCAGCGATGCGGCCGCATGGGCAGCGTTTCTCATGTTGTTCCTCCGAATTGTTCATGGCCATCGAGGGCCCTGCGACCAATGGATCGACTTTCAGACGAGCGCCATGCTTTTCTCGTGCGTGGCAGTTTCCAATCTTCTTTGCGAAGGCTGAGTTTGTTAATACCCCAACTGGGGTATGCCCCGGCATTGCCTCGCTGGGGTATCGAGGGCAGGGTGAGTTTCGAGAGCGCGAGAGGCAGCCCGGCACATGGCAGGTCGCAAGAAGACGCCTGAGATGAAGACGCCGCCGTCCGGCGCGGCGTCCGCCGGCCCGCCCGGCAACCTTTCGGAAGCGCTGCACGCACTGCGCGGTCTCGAGTCCCTGCTCAAAGGCGCGCCCGGCGGCGTCGGCGCGGGGCTCGTCACCAGCTTGTCGAGCCTCGGCGGCGACAGCCGCGATCTCGACCGCCTCTCCGACGAACTCGAGACCCGCTACCCGCTCGGCGCCATGCTGGTCGACGCCAAGGGCCACGTCGTCGCCGCTACCTCCGCCATGAGCCGGCTGTTCGGCGTCGCGGCGGGCTCGAACATCTTCGCGCAGGACTGGGAGCCGGAGACCAAGGCGGCGGTGCGCAAGGCGGTGAAGGCGTTCTCGACGGCGCTCGATCGCAGCTCCGAGATCGTCCAGCTCGCGCCTGAAGGCCGCGCGCGCCTCGCCGCCATTGAACCCTACACCGACACCACAAGTTCGCTCCTGCTGATCCGGCTCGTCGGCCAGCCCTGGCACGACCGCATCGCTGCGCGCCTGCGCACAACGTTCGCGCTCTCAGAGGCCGAACTAGCTCTCGTCGAAGCGCTCTATCTCGGCCAGCGCGTGCGCGAGATCGCCGACGCGCGCGGCCGTGCCGTCGACACCGTGCGCACGCAGTTGAAGAGCGTCATGCGCAAGACCGCCTGCGCGAGCCAGAGCGCGCTGATCGCGATGGTGGCCGCCGTCAGCGTCGAGGAACGCCCGGCGGCAGCGCGCGGCGGCGCCGAGGTCGTCCGCCTTGCCAGTGGCGAGGACGTGTCGTTGGTGACATATGGCGCGCCGGACGGTGCGCCGGTCGTGATGTTCCACACCACGTCCGACCCATTCCCGGGCGAGCGGCGCGCCGCGTTATTCGCCAAAGCGGGGCTACGGGTGATCGCCCCGCTCAGCCGACCGCGTGGCAGCATGGTCGCGCAGGATCAGCTTTTCGCCGATACCGCACGCGCGTGGCGCGTGATCTGCTCGGCACTCTCGGCATCACGCGCTGCCGCGTCGCCGGCCACCGCGAAGGCGGCATCTACGCCGCCCACTTCGCCGCAGCTAACACGGATGTTGCGACCGGCCTGCTGGTCATCGACACATCAGCGCCGAGCGGCGCCTACCCGCCAGCGAGCGTGCCCAAGGGCATGGCCGCGCTGACCGGCATCACCAAGAATTACACCTTCGCGGCCGAAACCGCCTTCCGCCTCATCAAGCGCGTGATGGATGCCGGCGGCGATCGCACGGTCGAATACCTGATGATGGCGCTGCACGACCACGACCCGGTCGACACCGCGACCTCGCCGACCCCGAGATCCGCGACATCGCCATCCGCAATTATCGTTTCACCTACGTCGATTGCGCGCTGATCGTGCGCCATGTCGGTCTCTGGTATTCGGATTGGCAGGCGGTCGCGGATCGCGTGGCCGCCGCCATGCCGCTGCACTTCGTGCAAGGCGACAGCATGATCGCGCTGCCGGCGGCACCGCTCACTACCTACTGCGACGACCGCGCCAACGTCTCGGCCCGCATTCTCGAGGCGCCGGACACTACGCCCTCTACAGCCACACGGCAGAGGTGATCGGTGAGCTGAAGCGGTTGCCGGCAACACACCCCCGCTGATCGAGCCGCCGCCCGACCACGCCGCCACAGGGCGAGGCGGAAAGTGAATTTCGCGATTGATGATGACCCCGATGCTGCGCACCTGCTCAGGTCGGCTTGGGGCCACCTGCACGCATCAGCGGCGTCGGCCACACGACAGGACCACCCCGGCTACGGTCATGATCAGACCACGGCGTAGACAAGTCAACGCCCGTTTGGTGAACGTCCGCTCCGCAAGTACGCCGACAACCCGACCCCGCCGCCACCCCGCCCATTGACACCCGCCGGGCCGCCCCACATCTTCCTGGCCAATGCCTGCGCCGCATGCGCGCGGGCCTGTCGCCGTGGCCATGCCGAAAGGACCCCGCAATGAGCAGCCCGCAGGACGTGCAGAGCTGGATCGCCAAGACCGTCGCCGACAACGACGTCGTGCTGTTCATGAAGGGCACGCAGAAGTTCCCGCAGTGCGGGTTCTCGGCGCAGGTGGCGCAGATCCTCGGCCTGCTCGGCGTCGACGCCAAGGACGTCAACGTGCTCGAGGACATGGGCGTGCGCGAGGGCATCAAGGCCTATTCCGACTGGCCCACCATCCCGCAGCTCTACGTCAAGGGCGAGTTCGTCGGCGGCTGCGACATCGTCCGCGAGATGTACCAGCACGGCGAACTGCAGGCGATGCTGGCCGAGAAGGGCATCCCCTTCAACAACAGCCCCGCCGTCGCCTGAGCGACGCACGCACACTGCAATGTCGCGCCCGAGGCGCCACCGTCCCGATGCCGCCGCTTTCGAGGATAAGCTCGAAGGCGGCGGCTCATTTTCCACGTCACGACGGATGGCTCCCTGATGCGGCTCGGCGGCCGGCGCTTTCTCCTCAGCCTCGCGATCCTGGCGGCCTCCGTCTGCCTCGCGCTCGGCGTCACGCTGCCGATCATCAAGCTCACCAAGTTCGTGTTCTGGTCGACAGAGCATTCGCTGATCTCGACCGTGCAGGTGCTGATCCGCGACGGGCAGACGTTCCTCGGCGTCACCGTGCTCGTGTTCTCGATCGTCTTCCCGGTGCTGAAGCTGTTCTACCTGCTCATGGTCTCGACGCTGCCTGCCAATGAAATCAGGCGGATGTCGCGGCAGTTGAAGGCGCTCGAGTGGATCGGCAAGTGGTCGATGCACGACGTCCTCGTGCTGGCGCTGACCATCTTCTTCATCAAGAGCCAGGGCCTGTTCGACGCCGCCAGCCTGTCGGGCGTCTATTTCTTCACGGCTGCCGTGGTGCTGATGATCCTGTCCTATGCGTGGCTGCGCACGACGCCGCGAGAGGGCGCAACCGCCGAGGCGCCGGGCAGTCGTCTGCGGCTGCAACCGGTCGACGCCGACCCGCCGACCGCGACCGCGATGCCCCGCCTGCCCCTGCCGGAGCCGGCGCGCGCGACGCCCGATGCCACCGCCGACCTCGACCCGGCGACCCGGCGCACGGGCGCGCTTCGCAATTTCGCGCTGAGTTTCCTCATCATCCTTGCCACCGTGTTCTTCGCGCTCGGCGTGATCCTGCCCGTGATCCGGTTCACCACCGTCTACGTGTGGACGCGCGAGCACTCGATCGCGACCATCATCTACGCGCTCTACCGGAACCAGGAGTTCTTCCTCTGCGGCGTGCTGTTCGCGTTCTCGATCTTCTTCCCGTTCCTGAAGCTCTTCTACCTGTTGACCCTCGTTACCTCGCCGGACCTCTCCCCCGAGTTCCGCAAGCGCTCGATCTCGACCATGGAATGGCTCGGCCGCTACTCGATGACCGACGTGATGGTGCTGGCGCTGATGATCTTCTACGTCAACTCGTCCGGCTATACGGAGGCCTCGGTGCTGCCCGGCGCCTACTTCTTCGCCGCCTCCGTGATGATGACCATGCTCGCCTACGGCTGGGCACATACAGTGCCCGGACGTCGCCGCGTTCCGACCCTCGTGGCCGGCAGCGAGGCCGGCGCCCGCGCCGCGTGAGGCGCATCCGATCGCCACGGTCCGGCCGGCAACGCGTCCGTTCGGCAGGCGCGGCACGGAAATCCTGATCTTCGCGCGCGTTATCCGCCCGCACGGCGCGCGGCCGCGAAATCAGGAGAAACCGATGAGCGATCAGTTCGTACCCCTCGATCTCATGCGCATGATGCTCGGCGCCGGCGACCGGGCGAGCCTGCTGTTCTACCTGGAGATCGTCATCCGCACCTCGGTGATGTTCGGCTGGACGGTCGTGCTGGCGCGTCTCGTCGGCAACGGCTCGGTCGGTCAGGTCGGCCCGTTCGAGCTGGTCATCGTCATCGCGGTCGGATCGGCGGCGGGCGATCCGATGTTCTATCCCGAAGTTCCGCTGGCGCACGGTCTGCTCGTCATCACCGTCGTCATCCTGTTGCACCGCTTCACCCAGATGCTGGCGGCGCGAGGCGGCCGCGCGGCCCGTTATCTCGAGGGACAGCCGGCGATGATCGTCAGGGACGGCGTCGTACTCGAGGCCGCTCTCGGTCACGGCACCCTGACGCGCGGTGAGCTCTTTGCCATGTTGCGAGCCGAAGGCGTCCGTAATACCGGCGAGGTCGAGTGGGCCTGGTTCGAGCCGACCGGACGGCTGAGCGTTTTCCGGTATGCCGGCGGTGCCGCTCGTGCCGGCGAGGGGACCTTTCCCGAGCCGTGAACGGTCACCGCCAAGGCCGTGTCACAACCCCACGCCGGGGACTTGGATACCGCGCCGCGGGCCGTTACACTTGCAGCTGCACCATCGTGGAGCCGCGGGCTTCAGCGCTGTTGCTGTCGGGGGCACTGCAGGCGGCTTCGAGGGAGGCCGCGACAAAGGAGCCTCGAGCCATGAAAGTTTCCGAAGCCATGCACAAGGGCGTCACCTGGGTCGAGCCGACGATGCGGCTCGGCGAGGTTGCCAAGTTGATGAAGCAGCACGACGTCGGATCGCTTCCCGTAGGCGACAACGACAGGCTGGTCGGCATGATCACGGATCGCGACATCGCGCTGAAGGCCGTGGCGCGTGATTCGGGCGATGTCCGCCAGATGACGGCCGGTGACGTGATGACGAAGGGCATCCACTGCTGCGCCGAGGCGGACGACATCGAGGACGCCGTTGCCCACATGCACCGCTACCAGATCCGACGCTTGCCGGTGATCGACGGCAACAAGCGGATGGTCGGCATGCTGAGCCTCGGCGACGTCTCGCACGCGGCGAAGACCGATCTGTCCGGCGAGATGATCAAGGGCGTTTCCGCGCACCATAAGTAACGCACCACCGAGTCGTGATCCGGCCCACGAGGGGCCTGGGAAACGACGAAGGCCGCCTGCACCGGGCGGCCTTCGGGCATTTCGGCTGTGGGCGCGCGGCGCTCAGCGCGAGTAGAACTCGACCACCAGGTTCGGCTCCATCTGCACCGGGAACGGCACCTCGGAGAGCGACGGAACTCTCACCAGCTTGGCGGTGAACTTGCCGTGATCGACCTCGAGGTAGTCGGGCACGTCGCGCTCGGCGCTCTTCGTTGCCTCGAGTACCAGCACCATCTGGCGCGCCTTTTCACGCACCTCGACCACGTCGCCGACGCGACAACGGAAGCTGGCGATATTGACCCTGCGGCCATTGACCGAGACGTGGCCGTGGCTGACGAACTGGCGCGCGGCGTACATCGTCGGCACGAACTTCGCGCGATAGACGACTGCGTCGAGCCGGCGCTCGAGCAGGCCTATGAGATGCTCGGAGGTCGAGCCCTTGAGACGAGACGCCTCACTGTAGAGTTTGCGGAAATGGCGCTCGCCGATATTGGCGTAATAGCCTTTCAGCTTCTGCTTGGCGCGCAGCTGCTGGCCGAAGTCCGACATCTTGCCGGCGCGGCGCTCGCCGTGCTGGCCAGGGCGGCTCTCGCGCTTGTTGAGAGGGCTTTTCGGGCGGCCCCAGATGTTCTCGCCGAGGCGGCGGTCGATCTTGTGCTTCGCGGTCACGCGTTTGGTCATTCCGGCACTCCTGATGTGCTGTTCGATTGGTCAGCCTGGAGCGCCCCCTCCTCTGCCCTGAAACAGGCCGACAGGCGGCCGGCCTCAGCCGGCGCCACGGGTGCGCAAAAAGACAAGGCGGGCCACTTGGACCCGCCAACGCTGCTGATAGATGGTTGTCGCGAGTGCGTCAACCGATCGTCGTCGCCGACATGCGGCGTAGCCCATGCCGGTGTCGGGCCGGCAGGCGCTCAAGCATCTGTCGCACCGTGAGCCCGAGCACCGGATGCACCAGACGCGGCGCCACCTCGGCGAGCGGCTGTAACACAAAGGCCCTGCGGTGGAATTCCGGATGCGGCAAAACAACGCATCGCGGCCGGTAACCAGCTCGGTTCACTGGACCTTCAGGCCGCCGGAAAGCGTTCTGGATGCCCCGCGTCATGATGATGTCGATATCCAGGCAGCGCGGCCCCCAGCGTGGGCCGGACCGGCGGCCAGCCGCTGCTTCGATCAGCTTGCATCTCTGCAGGATTCTCAGCGGCGTTTCCGCCCACCGGCAGGCCACGATCGTGTTCAGATATTCCGCCTGCCTGATCGACCCTACAGGCCGGCTGCGATACAAGGGACCTTGCACGGGTGCCCGCGCGCCGGATTGCGCGAGCAACCCGACAGCGCGGGCGATCGTTTCACGTGGCCCGCCCCAACGGCCTGCGACGTTTGCGCCTAGTGCAAGAACTGTCACAGAACTATTACCTGCGGTCAAAACGGTTTCGCTCCATCATCGGGTTGTGCCCGATGCGCGAGATCGCAATATGCGCTCGGTCTGCACCGGATTCGTACAAGAGACTGTCTGTTGTGCTTATCGATGTCAGCGCGAGAATTTTTAATCCGCAGCCGAACAGGATCGTCGACACACCCATCGCCGGGCACACGCCCCTTTGTCGTCCCTCTGAACCTAGAACTACAATGAGAACAAGGGCCTAGCAAATGCATTTCTATTCGAACGAACGGATTGCGCTATTTATAGACGGGGCTAATCTGTATGCAACCGCGAAGTCGCTCGGCTTCGACATCGATTACAAGCGCCTGCTCGCCTACTTCCGCCAGAAGGGCCATCTTGTCCGCGCTCAATACTACACCGCGCTTATCGAAGATCAGGAATATTCCTCGATACGTCCGCTGATCGATTGGCTCGACTACAACGGTTACACGATGGTGACCAAGCCGACCAAGGAGTTCACCGACTCCATGGGCCGGCGCAAGATCAAGGGCAACATGGACATCGAGCTGACCGTCGATGCCATGAAGATGGCCCGGGCGGTCGACCACATCGTCATCTTCACCGGCGACGGCGACTTCCGCGCCCTCGTCGCGGGCCTGCAGCAGGAAGGCCGGCGAGTCAGCATCGTCTCGACACTGCAGACACAACCTCCGATGGTCGCCGACGAGCTGCGCCGCCAGGCTGACCAGTTCATCGACCTTGCCGAGCTCGAGCAGTTTGTCGGACGCGACCCGGCGACCCGGCCACCTCGCACGGATCGGCCGGTGTCACGGCGGGGGGCGAGCGAGCCGCAGGGCACCCGCAACATCGCCGAGCCGGTGTCGCTCGAGGACGACGACCCACTCTAGACGGTCCGCGCCGGCATGCCCCCCGAACCGCGGCCCGACTGCGCGTTGTGTCCGCGGCTGGTCGCCTACCGGGCAAGCAACCGCGCCGCGGAGCCCGGCTGGTACAACGGCGCCGTTCCGTCCTTCGGATCCGTTACGGCCCGGCTGCTCATCGTCGGGTTGGCGCCCGGCGTCACCGGTGCCAACAGGACCGGCCGGCCGTTCACCGGGGATCACGCCGGCATCCTGCTCTACACCACCCTGTTGCGCCACGGCTTTGCCACCGGAACCTATGGTGCCGCCCCCGACGACGGCTTGTCGCTCGTCGACTGCTTGATCACCAACGCGGTACGCTGTGTGCCGCCGGCCAACAAGCCGACGCCTGTCGAGGTACGCACCTGCGGCGGGTTTCTCGCCGCGCGCATCGCCAGCCTCGATAGTCTTGCGATCGTGCTGGCGCTTGGCCGCGTCGCCCATGACGCGACGCTGTCGGCGCTCGGTCTGAAGCGTTCGCATCATGCGTTCGCACATGGGGCTCGCCACACTCTGCCGGGCGGCCTCGTCCTCGCCGACAGCTATCACTGCTCGCGCTACAACACCAATACGGGCGTACTCACCGAGGCGATGTTCGATGCCGTGTTCGCCGCCATCCGTCAGGACCTGAATGCGGATCGAGCCGGCGTCTGACCGGAAACGGCACCCGCGCTAACGCCCGCTTAACCACGCAATGTGCATGATGCGCGCAACGCGAGTCCGCGTTCGTCCGTTGCGTTGGAGTGCTGTCCCATGCGTCCCCGTTACCTTGCCGCCGGCCCCTTCGCCGGCCGCCATGTTTCGCGCCTCGCGCTCGTCGCAGGCGCTGCCGTCGCTCTTGGCGGCTGCTTTCACACCGGTCCCTACCCCGGCACCGCATACGTCGGCGCCCCTCGCCAGATCGCGCACATGGCTGTCCCGCCGCGCCGCGCGCTAGAGATGGAGGACGACGGCCTGCCCGTACAGCGCCCGCCCGTGCGTCGCGCCGGCCGTGAGGAAGACGATCCGAGCCAGCCGTGGAGCCCGAACTACGGCAAGCGCCCGGATACCGGAAGACGCGCATCCGAGCCGCGAGCGGAGCCTGCGCCCTACGTCGCCCCGGTGCCGGCCGAACCGCGCCGTCGCGCTGAGGCCGGCCCGCCCGCAGCCAGCAAGGTGCGCTTCGATGCCGACGCGATCATCGCCAAGGCGATCGCCATGCACGAGGTCTACAATCAATAGCCGACGGCGCGCCGCCGTCGCGCGTCGCACGATCGCAGATCATGGATTGCGGGCGCTTCAGAAGAACGCCTGCATTCCGGTGATCGCCCGTCCCAGGATCAGGGCATGCACATCATGCGTGCCCTCGTAGGTATTGACGGTCTCCAGGTTCGCGGCGTGACGCATCACGTGGTATTCGGCCTGGATGCCGTTGCCGCCGTGCATGTCGCGCGCCATGCGAGCGATGTCGAGCGCTTTTCCGCAATTGTTGCGCTTGACGATGGAGATCATGTCCGGCACCGCACGGCCTTCGTCCATCAGCCGGCCGACGCGCAGAGAGCCCTGCAGGCCGAGCGAGATCTCGGTCAGCATGTCAGCGAGCTTCTTCTGGACGAGTTGCGTCTGGGCGAGCGGCCGACCGAACTGCTTGCGGTCGAGCGTGTACTGGCGGGCGCGGACGAAGCAGTCTTCCGCAGCTCCCATCGCGCCCCACGAAATGCCGTAGCGGGCGCGATTGAGGCAACCGAACGGGCCTTTGAGGCCCGCGACGTTGGGCAGCAGATGCTCGTCTCCGACGACGACGCCGTCCATCACGATCTCGCCGGTGACCGAGGCGCGCAGGCTGAGCTTGCCCTCGATCTTCGGAGCCGAGAGCCCCTTCATGCCCTTTTCCAGCACGAAGCCCTTGATCTCGCCGCCGTGCGCTTCACTCTTCGCCCAGACGACGAAAACGTCGGCGATCGGTGCGTTGGTGATCCACATCTTGGACCCCGTGAGCCGGTAGCCGTCGGCGACCTTCTCGGCCCGCGTGCGCATACCGGCGGGGTCCGAGCCGGCGTCGGGCTCGGTCAGGCCGAAGCAGCCGACCCATTCGCCGGTGGCGAGCCGCGGCAGGTACTTCTGGCGCTGCGCCTCGCTGCCGTACTCGTAGATCGGGTACATGACGAGCGAAGACTGCACCGAGTTCATCGAACGGTAGCCCGAGTCGACCCGTTCGACCTCGCGCGCCACCAGTCCGTAGGCCACATATCCGGCGCCCGCAGAGCCGTATTTCTCCGGCACTGTGACGCCGAGCAGGCCGAGGGCGCCCATCTCGTTGAAGATCTCGCGGTCGGTGCGCTCCCCGAGGTAGGCAGCCGTCACCCGCGGCAGCAGTTTCGACTGGCAGTAGTCGCGCGCCGTGTCGCGGATCATGCGCTCGTCGTCGTTGAGCTGGTTGTCGAGGAGCAGCGGATCGGTCCAGTCGAGCTGGACGCGTGAGGACGACTTCGGCTGCGTGTCGTGCATGGTGTGGCTCCGGCGCGGAGGTGGTTCGTCGGCTGCACGGCCACGTGCGGCCGGCGGCTTGCCACAGGCCTTAGCCCTGTCGGCCGGCCACGTAAAGCGCCCTGAACGCTCGGTGAATGCGGGTGTCACGGTCCTTTCACGCGGGGCTCGGCACTGTGGCGTCGTGCCGCGAACCGCCCCTGGGCGCGAGGGCGGCGCAACGGGACCGAGCGTCCCGCCCAATGATCACGACTGGAGACATCCATGACGCTGAAGCTCGCATTCGCCTCGACGGCCGTCGCCGTCGGTCTCGCCCTCTCGGCCGGCTCCGCCAATGCGGCGAGCCCCGCTCCGCTGACGCTTCTCAAGGACCTCACGGCGCGCGCATCGACCGTCGACCATGTTCAGTACCGCCCGCACTGCCGGAAGTGGCGCCATATCTGCGCGAATCGCTGGCCCGGCCTCGGCTGGCGCTTCCGCCGCTGCATGCGCCTGCACGGCTGCTGACCGGGCAGCATTGGAAATGCGGACGGCGAGGGAAACTTCCCTCGCCGTTTCGCTTTTCCCGGCGTCCGGCGCCTCACTCGCTGCGAAGCGCATCGATAGGATTGAGGTGCGCGGCCCGACGCGCCGGTACGAAACCGAACACGATGCCGGTCAGTGCCGATGCGGCCAGCGCGACTGCGACGATCTCCGGCGCGATGAGCACCGGCCAGTTGGCGCTCTGCGCTATTGCGACGGTCGCCAGCACACCGATCGTCACGCCGATCAGCCCGCCGATCAGGCACAGCACCACCGCTTCGACGAGAAACTGCGCCAGGATATCGCGCCGCCGCCCTCCGACCGCCATCCTGAGGCCGATCTCGCGCGTGCGCTCGGTCACCGACACCAGCATGATGTTCATGATGCCGATGCCGCCCACGATCAACGAGATGGCGGCGGTCGCGCCCAGCAGGAGCCCGAGCGTCTGTGTCGTGGAGGCACGCGTACGCACCAGCTCTGCGAGATCGCGCACGAAGAAGTTGTCGTCGCGGCCCGGCTGAACGCGCCGGCGCGCGCGCATCAGCGTCTCGAGCTCTCCCTTCGCCTCGCCGAGATCGGTCTCCCCGTCGAACTTGATCGACAGGGCGCCGACCTGATCGGGAACAAGGGTGTTGCGGGTCACGAGGTGACTGCGCGCGGTGGCGATCGGCACGTAGACCACGTCGTCCTGGTCACGGCCGAAGCCGGACTGCCCCTTCGCCTCGAGCACGCCGATGATGCGGAATGGGCTGTTGAGGATGCGCACCATTTCCCCGACCGGCGAGCCGTCTCCGGCGATCTGCTTGGCGACGGTGACGCCGACCACGGCGACCTTCGCAGCCGAGCGGTTCTCGAGGCTCGAGAAGAATCGCCCGTCGCTCACCTCCCAGTCACGTACGACCGTGAAATCGGGATGTACGCCGGCGACCGTGGTCAGCCAGTTCTGGTTTCCCCTAACGATCGGAGCTGCCCGGCTGATCGTGCCGGTCAACGCCACCACGCCCGGCACTTTCTCGCGGATCGCCGCGACGTCACCCTCCGAGAGTGGCAGGTTGGTCTCTGCACCGGCGAAGCGGCCGCCGACCCGGCTGGAGCCGGGCCGTAGCTGGAGCTGACTGGTGCCGAGCGCGGCGATGCGCTTCTCCACCTCGTTGCGCGCGCCGGAGCCGACGGCGACCATCACGATCACCGAGGCAACGCCGATCATGATGCCGAGCGTGGTCAGGATCGAGCGCAGCAGGTTGGTGCGCAGCGCCCTCAATGCGGTGCGAAAGCTCTCCAGCAGTCTCATGATGCCGCGGCCTCCACGACAATTCCGGTGGCCGTGGCGGCGATTATGCCCGGCTGCCTGCGATCCTCGACGATGCGCCCGTCGCGGAACAGGATGGTGCGGCGGGCGTAGGCGGCGACCTCGGGCTCGTGCGTGACCAGCACGACGGTGATGCCTGCGCCGTTGAGCTCGGTGAAAAGGCGCATGATCTCCTCGCTCGTCCGGGTGTCGAGCGCGCCGGTCGGCTCGTCGGCGAGGATGAGCTTGGGATTGTTGACCAGCGCCCGCGCGATGGCGACACGCTGCTGCTGACCACCGGAAAGCTGGCGGGGATGATGATCCATGCGGTTGGCGAGGCCGACCTGTGCGAGGCGCTCGGCGGCGCGCTGCCTCGGATCGGCCGGCTTCGGTGTCGCGTAGGCGAGCGGCAGCATCACCTGCGCCAACGCACTCGTGCGCGGCAGCAGGTTGAACTGCTGGAACACGAAGCCGATGGTGCGGTTGCGAAGCTCGGCGAGCGCATCGCTCGACATGTGAGCGATGTCCTTGCCGGCGATCTCGAGCGTGCCGTCGGTCGGCTGATCGAGAGCACCGATCAGGTTCATCATCGTCGACTTCCCCGAACCCGAGGGTCCCATGATGGCGACCATCTCACCCTCATGGATGTCGAAGGAGACACCATCGAGCGCACGCACCTCCTGGTCGCCAAGCCGATAGAGTTTGGCGACGTCGCGGGCGCGGATGAGAACGGGTGCCTCGACCTCGGTCTCTCTGGGCGTTTCGGCGGCCATGACGCTAGCGTCCCTTCGCCTTGCGCGTGCGGACGGCAACGTGCGCGCCCGGCTCGATGCCGCCGCGCAGCAACTCCGTCGCCTGGTCGTCGCTGAGGCCGAGGCGCACACCGATCCGCTCCAGGCGGCCGTCGGCGGTCACCAGGTACAGGCTGCCCGTACGCACCCCGTCGCGGTTGCGCTTCCATTCCTCGTAGGCCGGCCGCTGCTCGGGACGCAGTACGGCGAGGATCGCCTTCTCGATGCGCGCCTGCCGCTGAGCGCGACGATCGCCGCTCCCTTCCGCGCCGCCCCCATCGCCGCCGGCAGCATCCGCACCACCTCGTGCCCGTTCGCCGCCGCGGCCGCCGCCTGCACCACGACGCATGCCGCCGAGCGCCCCTTTCAGGGCATCGGCCTGCTCGGCGTCGAGGCCGAGGCGGGAGACGAGCCCGGCGAGCAGGCGCTCGCCGCGGTTGCCGCCGTCGCGCTCCGCCGCCTTGTTGACGACACCCGCGTCCGGGCGCGGACGGAAGCGCAGAGCCTCCGACGCCACCTTGAGCACGTCGTCGCGGCGCGCCGTCTCGATGGCGACGTTGGCGGTCATGCCGGGAAAGAGCACGCGATCCTCGTTGTCGGCCTCGATCACGACGGTGTAGGTGACGACGTTCTGCAACTCGGTTGCCGCCAAACGCACCAGTCCGACACGGCCGGCGAACTGGCGCTCGGGATACGCGTCCACCCGGAACGTCACCGGGTTGCCGGCCTTGACCTGGCCGACATCGGCCTCGTTGACCTGCGCCTCGATCTGGATGCGACGCAGGTCCTGTGCGATCTTGAACAGCTCTGGCGCCTGCAGGCTCGCCGCGACCGTCTGGCCGACGTCGACGGTGCGCGAGATCACCGTACCGTCGATCGGCGAGCGGATGCGCGTCCGGTCGAGATCGATCTCTGCCTGCTTCAGCATCGCTTCCTTCTGGGCGATGGCCGCATGCGCGGCGGCGATCTGCGCCTTGGCGACGGCGATCTCGGCTTCCGCCGTCTCCATGTCGCGACGCGCGGTATCGACGGTGGCCTGGGCGCTGATCCCCTTGCGCGCGAGCGTCTTCTGCCGTTCCTCCACTCGCCCGGCGTTACGCTTGACGGCTTCGGCTCGGGTGAGGGCGGCCTGTTGGTTCTCGAGCTGGGCGTGCGCTGCAGCGACGTCCGCGCGCGCCTGCGCGACACGCGCGGCGAACGTCTGATCGTCGAGCACGGCCAACACCTGGCCCGACTTCACCTCCGAGTTGAAGTCGACACCGAGCTCGCGGATCTGGCCGGACAGCTGTGAGCCAACCGAGACGGTGACAACCGCGCGGACCGGCCCCGACGTCGACACGATGCGTTTGATGCCGCCACGCTCGATCGGGACGGTGTCGTAGGCATAGCCGCTCCCCGACGCTCGCCCGAGATCCATCATCCAGACCGCGCCGAGTCCCGCCAGCGCAATCGGCACGGCCAGTGTGAAGAGATATCTGATCGGCGCCTTCATCCCGGTCCTCGTCTACTCGACACGCCCTGCCCGTCCCTCGTCGACGCATCCGCCCATGCGACGGGCCAACCACTATAACGGAGCGGCTTCGCGCTTTCCGGCGCTGGATCCTTCGCCGGCATCATAGCCTGCCGTGACCGCCCCGCTCTGAACAGACCGTTCAAGCGGCATTCATAGGTCGCGCCAGCCTCGCGCTGCGTTCAGGGCGGCAAACGCTTGATGAGCGTTTCGCAGGCCGGCCGGTTACACTATATGGAGCCGAGCGGCCTTCTTGCGGCTGCCCTGCGGCGACGGCCGCCGCTCGTCTGATCCTCGAGAACACGTCGAGAACCCACCGGAGGACCACCGTGACATTCAAGCTCCCCGATCTGCCGTATGCCTACGATGCGCTCGCCCCCTACATGTCGAAGGAGACGCTCGAGTTCCACCACGACAAGCACCACCTCGCCTACGTCGACAACGGCAACAAGCTGAAGGCCGGCACGCCCTACGAGTCCATGAGCCTCGAAGACATCTGCAAGAAGGCCTACGCCGAGAAGAACGCCGGCCTCGTCAACAACGCTGGCCAGCACTACAACCATCTCCACTTCTGGAACTGGATGAAGAAGGGCGGCGGCGGCAACAAGCTGCCCGGCAAGGTCGACAAGCTGGCGGCTGGTTATGGCGGCTTCGACAAGATGCGCGCCGATTTCATCAACGCCGGCGTCACGCAGTTCGGCTCGGGCTGGGCCTGGCTCGCGGTCAAGGACGGCAAGCTCGAGGTCATGAAGACGGCCAACGGCGAGAATCCGTTGATGCACGGCGCACGTCCGATCCTCGGCGTCGATGTGTGGGAGCACTCCTACTACATCGACTACCGCAACGCGCGGCCGAAGTATCTCGAGGCGTGGTTCGACAACCTCGTCAACTGGGACTACGTCGAGAGCCTGATCGACGCAAAATAACCGCTGTCCGGCAGGCGAGTTCGCGGCACCGGATCCCGGTCGATCCGGTGCCGCGCCACTTCACCAGCTCTCGGCATAGCCGCGCGAGCGGCTCGAGCGCCGGCGGCGGCCGGACGACCAGCCGTCATCGTCCCACGGCCAAGCCCCGCGACCGGCTCGCCGCCCCCCCCCTTGCGACCACCCGTTGTCGTCGTTGACGACCACGTGTTCCTGGATCTTGCCGGTGAACTTGGCCTCGGCGAACTTGCCAGCGTCGGCCATCGAATTGATGGCGATCACCGGCGCGCCGAGATGGACGCGCTCGTATAGGTCCTTGACGTCCTCGTCGAGCATGCGGATGCAGCCATTCGATACCGCCCGGCCGATCGAATGACGGCTCGGCGTGCCGTGGATGCGCAACAGCGACCAATCGAGGTACATCGCACGCCGGCCAAGCGGATTGGAGGGGTCGCCACCCGGCACCGGATCGGAGCCGTCGACCGGGTACCACCACGGATCCTCCTTCTTGGCCGAGACGAAGGTGCGGCCGGTCCACACCTCGAACTCTTCGCCAACCGCGACCCGATACCGCCGCGCCTTGCCGTCACCGAGCACGAGGTAGAGAGCGCGCTCCTTGTTGACGATCACGATCGCACCCTTCGGGTACTCGTGCTTGAAGGGCACCTCGACAGCCCTGGTCACCGGTGGCTCCTTCGCGTTGCCGCGTGCGCCGGCTGGCCCCATCGCGCCAAGTGCCGGCAGCAGTCCCGCAACGAGCGCCACGAGAACCCGTGTCATGAATTGAGTTAAGTCTGAGCCCCGCCGCATCAATCTATGCTTTCGCTTGATATTTCCACCCACACCGACGCCCCGTCGACGCCCAAGAGTATAAGAGCAACAGCAACGAGCGTTCAACGTTTGCCGGATGGCGAGGACATTCTCCTTCACGTAGCGTAAAGAGGGACGATCGCATCAAGAAAGCCTGCCGTAGACCTGATCATGACAGATTCCCCCCTGACGCTCGCCGCCGATTTTCCGCCTGCCGACGAACCGCGCTGGCGCGCGCTGGTCGACGCTGCCCTGAAGGGGGCCGATTTCGAGCGCCGCCTCGTCGCCCGCACCGCCGACGGCATTCCGGTTCGGCCGGTCTACCGCCGTGCCGAGGGGGCCGGCCGCGCAGTTCCGGGCCGAGGCGCCACTCCATGGCGCATCGCCCAGCGCGTCGACCATCCGGATCCCGTTGCGGCAAGCGCACTCGCAATCGCCGACCTCGAGGGCGGCGCCGACATGCTCGTCCTGCCGGTCGCTGCGCGGCGCTCCGCCCGCGGCTTCGGCCTCGAGGCGGCGACTGTGGATGCGCTCGACCGCGCGCTCTCCGGTATCGCCCTCGACATGATCGCCATCCGCCTCGAGCCGGACGCCGAGGGATTGGCCGCAGCACGCCTCGCCGATCTTGTCGCGCGGCGCGGCCTCGACCCCTCCCGATTGCAGATTGATTTCGGCGTCGACCGCATCGGCAAAGCCGCGATCGCCGGCGGCTTCACCGGTCCGTGGGGCGAGCGAGCCGCAAAGGTGGCAGCCGATGCGCGAGCGCTCTCCGAGCGCGGCTTCAATGGCCCCTTCCTGACTGTCGACCTGCGCCCCGCGCACGAGGCCGGCGCCTCCGAAGTGCAGGAGCTGGCAATCGCGCTCTCGACAGGTCTCGCCTATCTCCGCGCCCTCGAAAGCGGCGGGCTGACGCTCGACGCCGCGCGGCGCAGCGTTTCTTTCACGATCGCGGTCGATGCCGATCAAGTCCTCGGTATCGCCAAACTCAGGGCACTGCGCCGGCTCTGGCAACGCGTCGAGCAGGTGCTTGGTCTTACCCCGGAACGCGTGCTCGTTCATGGCGAGACCGCCTGGCGCATGGCGACGCGGCGCGATCCCGCCGTCAACATGCTGCGAGCGACACTCGCTACGTTCGCCGCCGGCGTCGGTGGGGTGGACAGCATGACGGTGCTCCCGCACACCCTGACACTCGGCCTGCCGGATGCCGACGCCCGCCGCATTGCGCGCAACATCCAGCACGTGCTGATCGATGAGGGTCAGCTTGCACGCGTCGCCGATCCCGCCGGCGGCTCCGGCGCCATCGAAGCCCTTACCGACGAGCTCGCGGACCGCGCCTGGACGCTAATGCAGGAAATCGAGCACGAGGGTGGCATCGTCGCGACGCTCGAGGCCGGCACGCTTCAGGATCGCATCGAAAAGGTGCGTCTGGCGCGCGAGGGCGATGCTGCCCGCCGCCGCATCCAGATCACTGGCACAAGCGAATTTCCGCCCCTTGCCGAGCCGATCGCCAAGGTGCTGGGCGTACCACGCCGGCCGGCAGTGCCGCCGTCCCGCACCGCATTCCCGCCCCTGCCCTCACGCAGGCTCGCCGAGCCGTTCGAGGCGCTGGCCGAGAGGGCGGCCGCGCACGCCGCGCGCACCGGCACACGGCCCACGGTGTTCCTGGCCAATCTGGGTCCGCTCGCCGAGCATTCGGCCCGCGCGCTGTGGATCACCAACCTGCTCGCCGTCGGCGGTATCGCCGTGGTCAGCCAGGGCGAAGGCTTCACCGCGTCGGGAGAGGCAGGCGCCGCCTTCGCGCGCTCCGGGGCGCACGTCGCCGTCATCTGCGGCAGCGACGATACCTATGCCTTACTGGGTGAGGCGACGGCTCAGGCGCTCGCCAACGCCGGCGCGACCAGGGTCTATGTCGCCGGCCGGCCCGGCACGCTCGAAGCGGCGCTGTCGGCGGCCGGTGTCTCCGGCTATCTCGCGGCAGGTCAGGACATTCTGGCCGCGTTGACCCGATTGCACGAGGTGCTCGATGTCAAGTCGGTCTGAACATGCGCCGCTCTACTCCGGCGGCTGCCAGTGCGGCGCTATCCGCTTCGCGCTCTATGCCGAGCCGGTTCGCGTCGGTGTCTGCCACTGCCGGATGTGCCAGAAGGCGGCCGGCGCTCCGTTCATGGCGCTGGCCGACGTCCCGCTTGCCGATTTCGCGTGGACGCGTGGCACGCCCGCTACGTTCCGCTCGTCCTCGCGGGCCGACCGCGATTTCTGCGGCACATGCGGCACGCCGCTCACCTACCGCAAGATCGGCGGCGATAAGATCGAACTAATGTGCGGTGCTTTCGATGCCCCTGAGAAGGTGGTGCCCACCTATGTGGTCGGCACGGAGAGCAAGGTCGACTGGGTGGACACGCTGCCCGCGCTTCCCGGACGCTCAACGGCAGCCAACATGGGGACTGAGACGGTCGCGGGGATCGTGAGCTATCAGCACCCCGATCGCGACACGCCCGACGACTGGACGCCCGTCGGCGCTTGAGCGCTCAGCGGCTGGAGCTGGCGAATGCCGCCTGCTGCTTGGCACGCGCCTTGGGCCCTGTGCCACGCATGTAATGCTTCTCCGGACGGTAGCGAGAGCCGCCCAGCGACCTCGTCAGCGCGAAGAAGAACTGTGGCAGCTGCATCAGCGTGTGGCGTAGCAGCCGCGTCTCCCCGACGGCAGCTTCATTGAACTGAACGGCGCGCATGACAGAACTCCCGTAAGCGCAGCGAGCCTCGCCTGTGGACGTTCGCGCGGCGGCGGCTCTGCCGGCACGCACGATCAGCCTACCATCTGATCGCTAAGGTATATTTGACGCGATGATGACGGACCGGTTACCCGCTGTGTCGCGTCGGCGATGCTCCCGGTTCGAAGATCGGCGACTATCGCGGCCGCGCAGGTTCGCCCGTCCACCTCTCGGCTCCAGCAGCGCACCCACTTCGGGCGCCCGTTCTCGCTACCTGCTTAACCCGCATTTAGCACCCCTCGCCCATCATTCGCCCACGTCGCAGCCGCAGGGGAGTTCGGCGAGATGGCCGTCACAAAGTACGTTCTGTTCGGGGTCGCAACATTCCTGGTCGGCGGTGCCGCCATGTTGCCGGGAATTACAGCGCCGACGCCCGAGCGCGATCTTGCGATGGGCATGTCCTACTTCTCCCGGCAGTGTTCGTCGTTGACCCGCAACCGGCAGATCAACGGCAACTTCGGGCGGGGCGATGCCTACTGCGCGTGCCTGACGGACACGCTTGCGACGAGCATCAGGACCGGCGACGAGTACCGGTTCGCGGAAGGCATCCACGAGGCCGTCGGTGCCGAGCGTTGGGTGGCGCAGAAAGCACGCATGCGCGCCGCCATCGATCGCGTGAAGGCGAGCTTCGAGAACCGGGTCAGCACGCCGCGTATGGGAGAGGTGCTGCGCGAGGTCATCGCCAACGCCAGACACTGTGCGCAGTCCGTTTGACGGGGCGGTTGGCCGTTCGGCTCGTCCGGCGCTTCTCCTAGCTCTTCGGGCCCGCGAGGACACTGCACGGCGTCGGCATGCTGATCTGAGTGAGGCGCGACGGATTCAGCGGTTCCCTGCACATGTCACCGCAGCGGCCAGACCGGCCGCTGGGCTGGTCAGCGGGCGCGCGATGCATGTCAGCGCCGCCGCCCCGCTCATCGAGGCCTGGGCAAGAGCGACGACATCGTAGGCCGGACCGCTCATGCCTGATTGAGCACGGTCGGCCGCCTCGGCAATGGTGCCGTGATAGCCCGCCACATCACCCGCCCGCATGCGGCCCCAGGCCCCTTCGACTAAGCGATAGTCGATCTCGACGTCACGGCCGGCAGCCGCCTGCTCGAACAGCGCGCGCGTCGGTGCGAGCGTCGTCTCGACCGCATAGAGAACAAGTATGCGCCGTCCCGCAGCGACCGCCGCCCGCGCCAGCGCAGCGTCGACGCGCAGCACAGGTTTGCCAGTGCGCTCCGCCGCAATGGCCGCCGCCGGCCCGAGTGTCGAGCAGGTCAACAGCACGACATCGCTCGTGGCTGCGAGGCGCTCGAGCAGCACCGCCGTCGCGCCCGCTATCTCGTCGGTCAACCCGCCTGCCGCCTCGGCAGCGATCAGATGCGGCACCGCGCCGGTATCGTGCGTGACGACGCACCCGTCAGGCAATCGCGCGGCCTCGGCCCTGAACACCGGCTCGTTCATCGCCGCCGAATGCAGGCAGGCTATGCGAAGGGGACCGCTCACGACTGGATGCCCGCCGGCCCGCGCCCGATGGCGGCGATACCGGTGCGCGACACCTCGACGAGGCCGAGCTCGCTCATGATCCGGAGGAACCGCTCGATCTCCGGCGTCGGCCCGGTGATCTCGAACACGAAATGCTCGGTCGAGGCATCGATCACCTGCGCCCGATAGATCTCGGCGAGCCGCAGTGCTTCGATCCGCTTCTCGCCCTTGCCGGCGACCTTGACGAGCGCCAGCTCGCGCTCGATCGACTCGGTCTGCAGGGTGAGGTCGATGACTTTGTGAACGGGCACCATGCGCTCGAGCTGATGCTTGATCTGCTCGATGACGGCCGGCGTGCCGCGCGTGACGATGGTGAAGCGCGAGAGGTGCTTCTCGTGCTCGGTCTCGGTCACCGTCAGGCTGTCGATGTTGTAGCCGCGCCCCGAGAACAGCCCCGCGATACGGGACAGCACGCCCGGCTCGTTGTCGACGAGCACGGAGAGCGTGCGCGAGACGATCTCCTGGCGGCCGACCTGCTCGGGGTAGTGCGACTGGGATGTGGGCATGTCAGGCCTTCTTCTCTCGTAGATTCTCGATCACCGGCTCGTCGACCTCGCCGATCTCCCAAGGCTCTGCCACCGCGCCAGCGACCCAGTCGCGATAGGCCGGCAGGCCGCGCATCGCATCCACATAGGCCTGCGACACAGGATCGAGCGGGATGGAATAGCTGTGGAGGCGCGAAACGACAGGCGCATACATCGCGTCCGCCGCCGAGAACGCGCCGAACAGGAACGGGCCTGCCGCCGCGCCTTGCGCGTTGCCGCCGAACCTCTCCCGCGCCTCGCCCCAGATCGCCGTGATGCGCGCGACGTCGGCCATCACCTCGGGCGCGCGCTCCCTAGCCTGATAACGCTTGGTGATGGTCATCGGGCAGGCCTGCCTGAGCGCCTGGAAGCCCGAATGCATCTCAGCCGCAATGGCACGAGCGAGCGCGCGGGCCTTGGCATCCGCCGGCCATACGTGGCGGGCCGGAAACCGCTCGGCCAGATACTCGAGGATGGCGAGACTGTCCCACACGGTCACGTCGCCGTCGACGAGGCACGGCACCTTGCCCGACGGCGAGTGCTTGAGGATGCGATCCTTGGTCGAGCCGTCACGCAGCTGGATCACCGTCTCGGAGAACGGCACGCCGAGATGGCGCAGCATGATCCACGGCCGGAACGACCATGACGAATAGACCTTGTTGCCGATAGTGAGGTGCATGGCGTCGCGCTCCAGATCATTTCGTGAGACGTCGGCGAGACGGCTGGGCCTACACCAGCGCCTTGCCCTCCTTGTCGATCGCCGAGCCGACTTCCTCGTCGGAGACCTCCTCGCCCATCAGCATCTCGTTGTGCGCCTTGCCCGAGGGGATCATCGGGAAACAGTTGGCGAGGGAGACGACACGGCAGTCGAACAGCACCGGCGCATCGACCTTCAGCATCTCCTTGATCGCGTCGTCGAGATCTGAAGGCCGGTCGCAGCGGATGCCGACGGCGCCGTAGGCCTCGGCGAGCTTGACGAAGTCGGGCAGCGCCTCGGTGTAGCTCTCCGAGTAGCGGTTGCCGTGCAGCAGCTGCTGCCACTGGCGCACCATGCCCATGTACTGGTTGTTGAGGATGAAGTTCTTGACCGGCGCGCGGTACTGCACCGCTGTCGACATCTCCTGGATGTTCATCAGGATCGAGGCATCGCCAGAGACGTTGACGACCGTCGCCTTCGGATGCGCGATCTGCACGCCGATCGCCGCCGGCAGGCCGTAGCCCATGGTGCCAAGGCCGCCCGAGGTCATCCAGCGGTTCGGCTCCTCGAACTTGAGGAACTGCGCCGCCCACATCTGATGCTGGCCGACGTCGGTCGCGACATAGAGATCGCGGTCCTTGGTCAGCTCGCGCAGCCGCTCCAGCGCGTACTGCGGCATGATCACGTCGGCATTCGGCTTGTACGCGAGCGAGCGGCGCGCCCGCCACTGATCGATCTGTTTCCACCAGGCTTTGGCGGCGGCCTTGTCGGGCTGCACAGCCTTGGTCTTCCATATGCGCAGCACGTCCTCGAGCACATAGGCGACGTCGCCGATGATCGGCACGTCGACGCGCACGTTCTTGTTGATCGACGAGGGATCGATGTCGATGTGGACCTTCTTCGACCTCGGCGAGAACGCATCGAGCCGGCCAGTGATGCGATCGTCGAAGCGCGCACCGACGCACACCATCACGTCGCAGTCGTGCATCGCCATGTTGGCTTCGTAGGTGCCGTGCATGCCGAGCATGCCGAGCCACTGCTTGTCGGCGGCCGGATATGCGCCGAGCCCCATCAGCGTCGAGGTGATCGGATGGCCGGTCAGCCTGACCAGTTCGCGCAGCAATTGGGCGGCCTTGGGACCGGAGTTGATGACGCCGCCGCCGGTGTAGAACACCGGCCGCTTGGCATTCGCCAGTAGATCGACCGCGACCCTGACGCCTGTCTGATCCGGTTTCACCTTCGGCTTGTAGGTCTTGTGCTGGATGTTCGAAGGCCCGACGTAATTGCCGGATGCGAACTGCACGTCCTTCGGGATGTCGATGACGACGGGGCCGGGCCGGCCGCTCTTTGCCACATAGAACGCCTCGTGCAGCGCGCGCGCGAGGTCGTTCACGTTCTTCACCAGGTAGTTGTGCTTGGTGCACGAGCGGGTGATGCCAACCGTGTCGCACTCCTGGAAGGCGTCCGAGCCGATCAGATGCGTCGGCACCTGGCCGGTAAGGCAGACGACGGGGATCGAATCCATGAGAGCGTCGGTGAGGCCGGTGACGGCATTGGTGGCGCCGGGTCCTGAGGTCACCAGCACCACGCCGACTTTGCCGGTGGAGCGCGCATAGCCTTCGGCCGCGTGCACCGCGCCGCCTTCCTGGCGCACCAGGATGTGCTTCACCTTTTCCTGCTGGAACAACTCATCATAAATCGGCAGCACGGCGCCGCCGGGGTAGCCGAAGACGAACTCTGCCCCCTGATCCTGCAGTGCTTTGATCACCATCTCGGCGCCGGTCATCGTGCGTGCCATCGCCTCGTCCTCCTCGACATCGCGCCGCGCTGCCGCGCGGCAATCGCCAGTGGGCTAGGCGCGCGCCGATCGCGCGTCAAGACGCAAAACAACAATCGGTCTCCTGATAACCGCCAATTGTTTTATAATTGCTATGTAAGCCACTTCCACGCAATCATATGTCTCTTGAGCCACGTCTGCTGCCGCCTCACATAAGCGCGCGTGTCTCGCTTGGCCTCCGCTACCGCCGCGTCGCGGCCCACCTCTCCCGACAGATGCCGAGCGAGCGGAGCAACGCCGAGCGCGCGCATCGCAGGCAGCGCCGGCTCGAGCCCGAGCGCCATCAGCGCCGCCACCTCGGCGAGCGCGCCGGCCGCCATCATCGCCTCGAACCGGGCGTCCGCGCGTGCGGCGATCACCTCGCGCGGCGGCGCCACGACGATCTTCTCCGATCGTCGCGGATCGACCACCGGGCGGCCCGGCATGGCCTGCCAGACGGCCAGCGAGCGGCCGGTCGCCTCGACGACCTCCAGCGCTCGCACGATGCGTTGCGGATCGGAGCGCCGCAACCGCCCCGCCATGGCGGGATCGCGCGCGCCGAGCAGGTCGTGAAGCGCCGCCGGACCTAGTCGCTCCGCTTCCGCCCGCCAGTGCGCCCGGATATCGGCCGGAATCTCCGGTATGGGCGACAGCCCCTCGATGAGCGCCTTGAAGTAGAGGCCGGTGCCACCGACCACGATCGGCACGCGGCCGGCTGCAATGGCAGCACCGATCTCGGCCTCGGCGTCGCGCAGGTAACGGCCGGCTGAATATGCTTCGGTCGCCGGCACGTGACCGTAGAGCCGATGCGGCACCGCTGCCTCGTCCTCGGTCGTGGGACGCGCCGTAACGACACGCAACTCACGGTACACCTGCATGCTGTCGGCATTGATCACCACGCCGCCCCGCTCGGCTGCGAGTTGCAACGCCAGCGCCGATTTGCCCGATGCCGTCGGCCCCGCGATCAGGATGGCGGCGGGCAACTGTGCGCCTGTCGATGCTTCTGCCATGAGCCTTCGATGTCCTACCTGCGCTCGCTTGTCCTCTGCTTGCCCGCCTCGATCCGACCTGCCAATAGGGGCTCGACGCGACAAGCATTTTCGACATGGCCCTCGTGAGGATCCCCGGATGCACCACGCATTCTGCCTGACACTGTGCAGCCCGGCCGGACGACCCATCGGCGATGCGGCGCTCGGAATCGCGCGCGCAGCCGTCGCCCCCGGCACGGTCCTCGGTGAGCGCTGGCTCGCCCCTGACGAGGCGTGGGAACTGAGGTTCACGGCGGAGGGCACCGACTGCCTCGCACCTGTCCGTGACACCGTTGCCGCCGCCGTCGACGGGGCCGACGTGAACATCATATCCGACGAGTTGCAGCGGCGCCGCAAGCGCCTACTCGTCGCCGACATGGAGAGCACGATCATCGAGCAGGAGATGCTCGACGAACTCGCCGGCGAGATCGGCCTGCGCGACAAGGTCGCCGGCATCACCGAGCGGGCCATGCGCGGCGAACTCGATTTCGAGGCGGCGATCACCGAGCGCGTCGCGTTGCTGGAGGGCCTTGACGCCGGCGTATTGGATCGCATGGCGGCCGAGCGGATCACCTACATGCCGGGAGCTCGCGAACTGGTCGCCACCATGAAGGCCAACGGGGCCTACTGCGCGCTGGTCTCGGGCGGCTTCACCTGCTTCACAGGACCGGTCGCCAAGGCACTCGGCTTCGACGAGCACCAGGCCAATACGCTCGAAATCCGCAACGGGCGGTTGACCGGCTCAGTGAGCCCGCCGATTCTCGGCCGCGAAACCAAGCTCTCCGCTCTGTTGCGCCTGTGCGAACACCTCGGTATCGACACGGTCCATTCCCTCGCCGTCGGCGACGGCGCGAATGACCTCGCCATGCTCGGCGCCGCGGGCCTCGGGGTCGCCTTCCGCGCCAAACCGAAGGTGCGCGAGGCCGCCGCAGCGATGCCGAACGGTGCCGTCGTCACATATGCCGATCTCACCGCTCTGCTCCATCTGCAGGGCTACAGCGTCGAGGAAATCCGGACGGGTCGCTGACCTTCGCCGCCTTGGCCCTTGCTCCGGGCCGTGTCGGTTGCCATCTACCACACTGTTGTCGAGGGGGGCGAGCCGATGTCGGATATCATCATGCTGGCGGGCGGCCTCGCCCTGCTGCTCGTCGGTGGCGAGTTGCTCGTGCGTGGTTCCGTCGCGGTCGCTGAGCGCGCCGGCATGTCGCCGCTGCTGATCGGCCTCACGCTGGTCGGCTTCGGCACCTCGGCACCGGAACTCGTGACCAGCGTGCAAGCCTCGCTTGCCGGCTCTCCCGGCATCGCCATCGGCAACATCGTCGGCTCGAACATCTCGAACATCTTCCTGATTCTCGGGCTCGCAGCCGTCGTCTCGCCGATCGTCGTGGCCTCGGCAGCGCTCGCCCGCGATGGCATGATCGTCGTGGCGACGGCGATCGCCTTCACCGCCGTCGGACATTTCTGGCAGCTCGACCGTGCGGTCGGCGCCGCCGCGCTGGTGCTTCTTGTCACCTATCTCGTCTATGCGTGGCGACAGGAAAGCCGTCCCCGTGAGGTTGCTGTCGAGGGGCACACCTCTGCCTACGAGCGTGGGGAGGCTTTCGAGGAGCTGCACGACGGGCCATTGAAGAGCCAACCGGCCGCCAAGCGGTTGGCCCAGCGACTCGGCGCCCTGATGCCGGTTCTGATGGCGCTGGCCGGACTAGCGCTCGTTGTCGGGGGCGGCAAGCTGCTTGTCGATGGGGCCGTCGGCATGGCGCGCGCATTCGGCATCTCGGAGACGGTGATCGGGCTCACCATCGTCGCAGTAGGAACCTCCGCGCCGGAACTCGTCACGTCACTCGTTGCCGCAGTGCGGGGTCATTCCGCCGTGGCTCTCGGCAACGTGCTCGGCTCCAACATCTACAACACCCTCGGTATCGGCGGCGCCACTGCCTTGATGGCGCCGACCGGAATGCCGGCCGAGGTCGTGCGCTTCGACAATTACGTGATGGTCGCCGCCAGCGTGCTGCTGATCGTGCTCGCGCGGTCCGGGTTCCGCATCAATCGCATGGAAGGCGCGTTGCTAGTCGCTTGCTATGCCGGCTACCTCTGGGCACTCTGGCCGAAATAGCGACAGTTGCCGAGGGAGGAGCACGATGACCGTCACCTATCTCAAGAAGGCGAGCAAGACGCCCGAGACCGAGACCGACAGCGCCCGCAAGGTCGTGTCCGAGATGCTGGCGGCGATCCAGGTTGGCGGCGAGCAGGCGGTCCGGGACTACGCGGAGAAGCTCGACAAGTGGTCGGGCGATATCGTGATGAGCCCGGCCGCCATCGACGCGCGGATAAAGGACATTCCAGCCGACGTGCGACGCGACATCGAGTGGGCGTGTGCGCGCGTGCGCACCTTCGCACTCGCCCAGCGCGAAAGCATCCGGGACTTTTCTGTCGAGGTCTCACCAGGGCTCACCGCCGGCCAGAAACTCGTCGCCTGCAACGTCGCCGGCTGCTACGTGCCGACCGGTCGCTACGCCCATATCGCCTCGGCCTACATGTCGGTCGCAACGGCGAAGGCGGCGGGCGTGAAGACCGTCATAGCCTGCTCCGCGCCCTATCGCGGCGAAGGCATCCACCCTGACGTGCTCTATGCCATGAAGGTCGCCGGAGCCGATGTCATCATGTGCCTCGGCGGTGTGCAGGCGATCGCCGCGATGGCCTACGGGCTGTTCACCGGCAAGCCCGCCGACATCATCGTCGGCCCCGGCAACAAGTTCGTCGCCGAGGCCAAGCGGATGCTGTTCGGCAAGGTCGGCATCGACGTGTTCGCCGGCCCTTCCGAGATCGCCATCATTGCCGACGAGACGGCCGATCCCCTCGTGGTCGCCGTCGACCTCGTCGGCCAGGCCGAGCACGGCCACGAGAGCCCGGCTTGGCTGTTCACCACTTCGCGCGCCCTCGCCGATCAAGTGATTGCCACCATGCCCGGTCTCATCGACGCGCTTCCCGCCACTGCCCGCGACGCGGCCGGCGCAGCTTGGCGTGACTACGGCGAGGTCGTTCTCTGCGACAGCCGCGAGGAGGTTGTCGAGGTTTCCGACCGCTACGCGAGCGAGCATCTTGAGGTTCAGGCCGCCGACCTCGACTGGTGGCTCGCCAACCTTTCCAACTACGGCTCGCTGTTCCTCGGCGAGGAAACCACGGTCGCTTACGGCGACAAGGCGTCGGGCCCCAACCACATCCTGCCGACCAAGGGTGCCGCGCGATACTCGGCCGGCCTCTCGGTGCACAAGTTCATGAAGCCGCTGACCTGGCAGCGTGCGACGAGGGCAGGCAACCGCGATGTCGGCCAGGTCACCGCGCGCATCTCGCGCCTCGAGGGCATGGAGGCGCACGCGCGCACCGGCGACATCCGCCTCGCGCGCTACTTCCCCGGCGAGACCTTCGAGAAGGGCCGGCCGGTGGAAAGCTGAGCGGGGAGCTGCCGAAATGGCCGATCCATCTACGACGCCTGCCGCCTTCCTCTCCTCCCTATTCTCGCTCGAGGGCCGCATCGCGATCGTCACGGGCGCGTCCAACGGCATCGGCAGGCGCATGGCGCTGACGCTGGCGCGGGCCGGCGCCGGCGTCGCGCTGGTCGCCCGCCGCGAGGCCGAACTGAAGGCGGCCGCCGCCGAAATCCAAGCTGATGGCGGCAGGGCGCTCGCACTTGCCCGCGACCTGATGGACCTCGAATCGCACGAGAAACTGGTGGCCGAGATTGCAAGCGCACTCGGCGCGCCCGACATCCTCGTCAACGCGGCAGGCGTGAACCTGCGCAAGCCGGCGGAGGACTACACGCCCGAGCAGTGGAACCACACGCTGACGCTCAACCTGTCGGTGCCGTTCTTCCTCGCTCGCGCATGCGTGCCGGGCATGATCGCGAAGGGCGGCGGCAATATCATCAACCTCGCGTCGCTGCAGACCTATCGCGCCTTCACCAACGGCATCGCTTACGGCGCCTCGAAGGGCGGCGTCGGACAACTCACCCGGGCGATGGCGGAAGCCTGGTCACGCCACGCCGTAACGGCGAACGCGATCCAGCCCGGCTTCTTCCCGACCGAGCTGACCGCACCCGTATTCGCCGCACCCGAGGTGGCGGCCCACCATGCCCGCATGACCGCCATCGGCCGCAACGGCGCACTGCCCGACCTCGACGGCGCCACCGTGTTCCTCGCCTCGCGCGCGTCAGCCTACATCACCGGACAGATCCTCGGCGTCGACGGCGGCTATACGGCAAAGTAGGGTCGGGTGGTCGTTTTCAGCCCGGAGCCTTCGACCATGACGCTGATCCCCAATTCTACGAAGCGCAAGCTTGCCGCCGGCGGCCTCGCCCTCGGTTTCGGCGTGCATCATTTGCGGACGAGCGCGGCGGCGCTGCTGGCAAAGGCCAGCGGGCACGATTGGCTGTTCATCGATCTCGAGCATGGGGCGCTTTCGGTCCACGAGGCGACCCAGATCGCGCTCGCCGCGCTGCCAACCGGCGTGACGCCGATCGTGCGGACCACGCTCGACGGCCTCGACGAAGCGGCCCGCTGCCTGGACAACGGCGCGCAGGGGGTGATGGTCGCACATGTCGACGATAGCGCGGTCGCTGCCCGTGTGGCACGCGCGTTCCGTTATCCGCCGCTCGGCAAGCGCAGCTGGGGCGGCCCTGCGGCGCCCTACGGCTTCCGGCCGCCGGCCGCCGCTGAGGCGCAGCGCGCAATCAACGCGGAGGTGATGGTAATCGCCATGATCGAAAGTGTGGAGGCGGTCGCCTCCGCCCGCGCCATTGCGGCGACCGAAGGCATCGACGCGCTGCTGATCGGCACGTCCGACCTTTCCGCGGAAATGGGCATCCCGGGCGAGATCGCGCACCCGCGCGTGGTCGAGGCCTATCGCGTGGTCGGCGAGGCGTGCCGCGCCAGCGGCAAGGTTCTCGGCATGGGCGGCGTCTATGATGTTGAGACGGCGGGCCGCTACATCGAGGCTGGTGCACGCTTCGTGCTGACCGGCTCCGACCACAGCTACCTGATCGCCGGCGCGGAAGCGCGTACCAGAGCGCTGGCCGGCCTTGCCTGAGCCGGGAGCACGGAACCCGCCATGCCGTCCTCAGTCACCCCACTCGACGATGGCCTTGCCAGCGAGATCGCCGCTGCCGTTCGGGACGGCTTCGCGGCCCAGGTCGCGCACACCTCCGAACTCGTCCGGTTTGCCTCGACACGCGGCAGCGAGCACGCCATCCAGGACTTCGTCTTCCAGGACTGGCGACGCCAGGGCTACGTGATGGAGCGGTTCGCCATGGATGGCGAGGCGCTGCGCCGGCATCCGGGTGGCAGTCCACTCACGACGGAGCACTCGACCGCGCCGCTGATCGCGGCCATCCATCGCCCGCGCGAGGAGACCGGCCGCACCCTCATCCTGCAAGCGCATGTCGATGTCGTGCCGTCAGGTCCGGCCGGGCTCTGGCAGTCGCCGCCGTTCGAGCCGCGGATTCGCGACGGCTGGCTGCACGGGCGCGGTGCAGCCGACATGAAGGCCGGCCACGCCGCCAACACGTTCGCGCTTAAGGCGCTCAGATCGCTCGGCCTGCAGCCGGCGGCCACCGTCACCCTGCAATCGGTCGTCGAGGAGGAATCCACCGGCAACGGCGCATTGATGACCCATATCCGCGGCTACCGCGCCGATGCCGTATTGATCCCCGAGCCCGAGGACGAGAAGCTCGTGCGCGCCAATACCGGGGTGATCTGGTTCACCGTCGAGGTCACCGGCCTTCCGGTTCACGTGCGCGAAATGGGGGCGGGTGCGAATGCCATCGACGCGGCCTATCGGGTGGTCGGTGCGTTGCGTGACCTCGAGACGCGCTGGAACGAGGCGAAAGCGGCACTGCCAGACGATGTGCGACCGCATTTCGAATCGGTCGATCATCCTATCAATCTCAACATCGGGCGCATCGAGGGCGGCGACTGGGCGTCGTCGGTGCCGGCGTGGTGTCGCCTGCACTGCCGTATCGCGATCTATCCGGGCGTCGCCGCTGCCGATGCCGCACGAGAGATCCAGGACACGGTAACGCGCTTCGCGCGTACCGACCCCTACTTGGCGAACAACCCGCCGCAAGTGAGTTTCAACGGCTTCTTCGCCGAGGGCTACGTGCTGACGCCTGACTCGGACGCGGAAGCCGTGCTCGGCCGCGCGCACCGGACCGCGACCGGCCGCGAACTCGAGAGCTTCATGACGGCGGGATATCTCGATACGCGCGTGCACGCCCTCTATGATCGCGTGCCGGCGCTCTGCTACGGCCCGATCTCGCGCAACATCCACGGCTTCGACGAGGCCGTCGACCTCGCCTCCGTCGAACGCATCACGACTGCGATGGCCCTGTTCGTCGCCGAGTGGTGCGGGGTGGAGACGGTGGCGCAGCGCCCGTAAATTCAAGACGCCGTCAGTTTGGCGAGTGTCGCCTCGTCGACCTCGAAGTTCGAGAACACGGCCTGCACGTCGTCGTCGTCCTCGATGGCGGCGACCAGCTTCATGATGGCCTGCGCCCCATCCGCGTCCAGTTCCGCCGTCACGGACGGCCGCCAGACCGCCTTGACGCTCTCCGGCTCACCGAGCTTCTCTTCCAACGCGCCGGCGACCGTACCGAGGCTGTCGAAACCGGTGGTCACCACGTGACCGTTTGCGTCGGTGGCAACGTCGTCGGCGCCGGCTTCGATGGCAGCGTCCAGCATCGCCTCCGCGCTTGCCGCGCCGGCTGGATAGACGATCTCACCGAGCCGCTCGAACATGTGGGCGACGGCGCCAGTCGTACCGAGATTGCCGCCGTGCTTGGTAAAATAGGAGCGGATCGCACCTCCCGTGCGGTTGCGGTTGTCGGTCAGCGCCTCGACGATAAGGGCGACGCCGCCCGGCCCGTATCCCTCGTAGCGCACCGCCTCGTAGTTCTCGCCGTCGCCGCCCTGCGCCTTCTTGATGGCGCGCTCGATGTTGTCCTTCGGCATCGACTGCGCACGTGCGGCCTGGATGGCGAGGCGCAACCGCGGGTTCATGGCCGGATCGGGCGTACCGCTCTTGGCCGACACCGTGATCTCACGGGCAAGCTTGGTGAACAGCTTGGCGCGGGCCGCATCCTGGCGGCCCTTGCGATGCATGATGTTCTTGAACTGAGAGTGACCGGCCATGGAGGATGCTCGTCGGGTTGCATGAGCGCCCGACGCTGCGCGCGCCGGACGGTGACTCGTTTTGGCGCTCTTATAATCCTGCCGAAGCCGACTGATCCAGATGCGGCGCGGCGCGCCGGCAACACGCTCGCCCTCGTTAACCTTTCGTTAACCATTGGGGCGCAGCGTTCGCGCATCAGGCCTGCTACAAGAAGTCGAGTCGCCTCTCTGCCCGGAGACGACCCGACAAGATGCCGAGTAACGCTCGGACACTGCCCGCGCTTCCCGACGATCAGCCGTCCCGAAGCGCCGATCCGGAGTGTGCGGCCAAATCGACGGCCGATGCTCCGTCACTCTCCTGTCTGCCAGAAGTGCGGCTCGGTTGGTGCAAGCGCACCACCGAGCCGCACCGGCGATACGGCGGTCGCAAGCCCGCTCCTGTCGTCGATCTGGACCGCGAGACCGCACACCGTGGCAGGGCCGGAGGCCGGCTCGAACCGCTCCTTCGGAATCCGTGTGATGAAGCGGCTGATCGGCTCAGCCGAATCCATGCCGAGCACCGAATCGTAGTCTCCGCACATGCCGACGTCCGAGACGTAGGCCGTGCCGCCCTTCATGATACGGTGGTCGGCGGTCGGGCTGTGTGTGTGTGTGCCTGCAACCACCGAGACGCGGCCGTCGAGGAAGTGGCCGAGCGCCTGCTTCTCGCTGGTCGCCTCGGCGTGGAAGTCGACGAATATCGCATCCGCACCCCGCTTCAACTGGCAGGCCGTAACCTCGGCGTCGATGGCCCGGAACGGGCAGTCGATCTCATTCATGTAGACGCGGCCGAGCGCGTTGATGACCAGTACCTCGGCTCCGTTGGCCGCCTTGTAGAGGCCGGCGCCGCGCCCCGGCGTTCCCTTCGGGAAGTTGAGCGGACGCACGAGCCGGTCCTGTCGCGCGATGAACACCAGCGTGTCGCGCTGGTCGAACGCGTGATTGCCGAGCGTGACGGCATCGGCGCCGGCATCGAGAAGATCGTTGAGGATGGCCTCGGTGATGCCGAAACCGCCGGCAGCGTTCTCGCCGTTGACGACGACGAAATCCAGCGCCCAGCGCCGGCGCAGCCCGGGCAGGCTTTCGATGATGGCACGCCGGCCGGTGCGGCCGACAACGTCGCCGAGGAACAGAAAGCGCATCGAAAATCCCAGTGGGGCTCGGTCAGCCGAGAGGCCGCGTCAGCAGGCGCGTCGGCGTCAGAACGTGGTCAAGTGGCTCGTCATAGGCGGCGCAAGGCACGCTGTCGACCTCCACCTCGTCGAAGGCGAGTCCGATCGCGCAAATCTGCTTGACCTTGCGTAAACGCCCGAGTGTGCGATCGTAGAAGCCGCCACCGTAGCCGAGCCGTCGGCAGTGGCCATCGAAAGCCAGCAGCGGCACCAGCAGCACGTCCGGCTCGGCCTCGCGCGCTTCGGGCAGCGGCTCGCGGATGCCCCACATACGCTCGGCGAGCGGTTCGCCGGGCCGCCAGAGCCGGAAAACGAGCGGCTGGCCCTTGGCCACCATCGTCGGCAGGCCGACCGGCTCGTCGCCCCGGCCGATGCCGGCAAGCACGGCCATGGCGTCGATCTCCTCGCCGATGGCCAACCACGCCGCAACGACGTCCGAAGTTCCCAGCAGCCCGGCTGCGGCGAGGCGAATCGCCATCGCCGCCTCGGGGACGGCTGCGCCGTGGCGGGCCCGTGCCGCGCCGCGCCGGGCGAGCGCCGACGTGCGCATGTCCCGTTTGGCCTCGACGATACCGGCGCCGCTATCACTCATCAGGAGCCCCTGAGACGGCACGGGTGGCAGCACCCGCAAAGGCGCTGCCACCCTCCGGAATGGGAAAGAGCCGCGAAGGCCGTTGGGGCGTTGTAATCCCGCCAGGTCCCTAAGGTATAGGGGGGCACCGTGTGTCCGGAACCACGGCTCCGGCCAGGGACAGCACCCGTGGCAGTCTTATCGGCCCAGGGGAAATGTTGCCCCTGACGCACCCCGCAGCAGGCCCGCAATGTAGTGCTGTTCGGCGGAAAAGGAAGGGGGTCGCGGCACGGGGTGTGGGTGAGCGCACGACGCCGTGGCATGCAGCCATGGGACGGCCCGGCACCTCGCTCGCAACGTGTGACGCGCCGAACTGCCAACGCCCGCTGGCGCGAGCGACGCATTCCGGGGAACCGGAGTTGGGGGATCGGGTCGGCGACGGCCACGCGTTTGGGGTGCCGGTGCGGATGGGCCTCGCGCCCGAGCGCGAGCGCCCACGCCTGCTCAGGCGGCTTTTTTCGCCATCAGCCCGCGGCTGATCAGCGTTTCGGCGATCTGCACGGTATTGAGCGCGGCACCTTTCAGCAGGTTGTCGGAGACGACCCACATGGCGATGCCATTCTCCACCGTCGCGTCCTCGCGGATGCGCGAGACGTAGGTCGCGTATTCGCCGGCCGCCTCGACCGGCGTCACGTAGCCGCCGGGCTCGCGCTTGTCGACGACCATGACGCCCGGCGCCTCACGCAGCAGCGCGCGTACCTGCGCCGCCGAGATCGGGTTCTTGAACTCGATGTTGAGCGCCTCGGAGTGGCCGACGAACACGGGAACGCGCACGCATGTCGCAGTCACCTTGATCTTCGGGTCGAGGATCTTCTTGGTCTCGACCAGCATCTTCCACTCCTCTTTCGTGTAGCCGTCCTCCATGAAGACGTCGATGTGAGGAATGACGTTGAAGGCGATCTCCTTCGGAAACTTCTTCGCTTCCACTTCCTGGCCGGGCACGTACTTGCCCTTGGTCTGGTGCCAGAGTTCGTCCATTGCGTCCTTGCCGGCGCCAGAGACCGACTGATACGTCGAAACCACAACGCGCAAAATCGGGTTCTCGTCGTGCAGCGGCTTCAAGGCGACCACCATCTGCGCCGTCGAGCAGTTCGGATTGGCGATGATGTTCTTGCGGTGGTTGCGCGCCATGTAGGCGACCAGAACATCGGCGTTGCATTCGGGCACGATCAGCGGCACGTCCTGGTCGTAGCGCCAGCACGACGAGTTGTCGATCACGATGGCGCCCCTGGCGCCGATCCGCGGCGACCACTCCTTCGACACCGCCGATCCCGCGCTCATCAGCACGAAATCGACGCCGGTGAAGTCGAACTGCTCGAGATCCTGGCACTTGAGCGTTTTCTCGCCGAACGAGACCTCGGTGCCGAGCGAGCGGCGCGAAGCGACCGCATACACCTCGTCCGCCGGAAATTTCCGGTCGGCGAGCACGTTGAGCATCTCCCGGCCCACGTTGCCCGTGGCGCCGACGACAGCGACCTTGTAGCCCATCTTGCCTGTTGAACCTCGTTTGCCGGGCGCGCGGCGCCCTGATTGGCGCCGCAACGGGCTGAGATACGCATAGTGCCGCGGTTTCGCAAGGCTCTCGCCCGTCCAGCGGGATCGGCATGCGCCGTTAACGCCGCCTTACCGCAACCGCCTGCAGAATGCGCGCTCCACGCCCCGATAGCGCGAGCCTGTTGCCATGTTCGAGCGCAATCCCGTCGACAATCTCTCGGCCTTGACCATCGCCGTCGAAGTGACGCTCGCCGATGGGCGCCAGCTCGCGGGACGCGCGGCGCTCGCGCACGGCAGGAGCATCCACCAGCTGCTCGACGGCAGCGACGGGTTTCTCTACCTTGAGGGCTTCGACGGGGATGCCGATTTCCTTCCCAAGGCCGATATCCGTGGCCTTAAGGTGGTTCGTGGCAGCCCGGCGCAGCCGCTCGTCCAGCCGAGTGCGACCGCCCGCGACATCGACCCCGCCCGCGTTCTCGGCGTCGCCCGAAATGCCCCGTGGGAGGACATCCGCGCCGCCTATCACCGGCTCGTCAAGCAGTATCATCCCGACCGCTACGCGGGTCTCGACCTGCCGCCGGAGGTTGCCCGCTATCTCGACGCGATGGCCAAACAGGTCAACCTCGCGTTCCGGCTGCTCAAGACCGCCCACTCCGCAAAGGCCGGCTGAGACCGGGTTCCGCTTCGGCGTCGTGATGATCTACCGGCGCTCAATTCTGCGGACGCCAGATATCATCTCGTCCCGCACAGGCTGCGACGCCGCTCGGATAGCTGACCAGTTCGAGCTGTTGGCCCCATGGCGCCGTGAAGTAGAGCCACGTCAAACCGCGGCTGGGCCCCTCCGTCATCTCTACCGGACCCGACTGGATTTCCACGTCGTGCGTCTTGAGCGCGGCGAGCGCCGCCTCCATGTCTTCTACGTAGAATGCGAGGTGGAGCCCGCCCGCCGGACCGGCGCCGTCCGCCGCCCCGCCGGTCCCAGCCAGCTCGATCAGCTCGAGCATGGGTCCGTTGGCGATGCGCAGGATACGCAACCGGTTGAGCTGCGCCCGCTGATGGCCGGCGAGGTGGCTCGCCATCCAATCGTCGGCGCTGGCGAAAGGACCGATGTCGTAGAGCGTTTCCGCCCCGAGTAGGTCCATCAGGAAGCGCGTCGCGACGTCGAGGTCAGGTACGGTGAGCCCGATGTGCTCGATGCCGGCGACGCCAGGGATACGGCGGGCGGGCGGAAGGTCATCTCGTGCGGCCGGCATGGAGGCCTCCTCGTGCGTGGCGGGGCGAATCGGAGCGAGTTTCGCCCGAGGTTGCCCCGGAAAGCCAGTCGTCCGTGCCGAGCCCTGCGCCGTCGGCTGCACCCGCTGCCGGCGCGCGTGCTAGAATGATCCTCTCAGGCGGGCCCGGTGCCCGGCAATCGTCAGGACGGAATGCCCATGGCCGGTTCGACCAAGACCATTCTTCTGATCATTTCGGGCGGCATCGCCGCATACAAGTGTCTAGAGTTCATCCGGCGTGCGCGCGAGCGCGGTTTCCGCGTGCGTTGTGTGATGACCGAGCCGGCCACGGCCTTCGTTACGCCCCTCTCGGTCGGCGCGATCTCGGGCGAGCGCGTGTTCACGAACCTTCTCGACCGCGACGACGAGCACGACATCGGCCATATCAGGCTCGCCCGCGAGGCTGATCTGATCGTGGTCGCGCCTGCGACCGCCGACATTCTCGCGCGCATGGCGTCGGGCCTCGCCAATGACCTCGCCACCACCGTGCTGCTCGCGACCGACCGGCCGGTGCTGGCTGCCCCCGCCATGAACCCGGCGATGTGGCAGCATCCTGCGACCCGCCGCAACGTGGCGCAGCTCGAAGACGACGGCATCCATCTGGTCGGCCCCAACTCAGGCGAGATGGCCGAGCGCGGCGAGGCAGGGGCCGGGCGCATGGCCGAACCCCTGGAGATCCTCGCCGCCGCCGAAGCGATACTGTCCGGTCGGGCAGGCGTCGCGAATGGGCCACTCGCAGGCCGCCACGTGCTCGTCACCGCGGGTCCGACGCACGAACCGATCGATCCTGTGCGCTATATCGCCAACCGCTCGTCGGGCAAACAGGGCTATGCCATAGCCGCGGCACTGGCTCGGCTCGGCGCGCGCGTGACGCTCGTTTCCGGACCGGTCGGCCTCGCCGCCCCGGACGGCGTCGACGTCGCCCGCGTCGAGACCGCGTCAGAAATGCTGGAAGCCGTCGAGGCGGCGCTGCCGGCGGACGCTGCGGTGTTCGCCGCCGCCGTCGCCGACTGGCGCGTCGACCATGCCGCTCACGAGAAGATCAAGAAGGGCGCGAAGGGCCCGCCAACCTTAGGTCTCGTGGAAAATCCCGACATCCTGCGCACGGTTGCCGGCATGAAGCCGGTTCGCCCCGCTCTCGTCGTCGGCTTTGCCGCCGAGACCGAGCACGTCATCGAGCATGCGAAGAAGAAGCGCAAGGCCAAGGGCTGCGATTGGATCGTCGCCAATGACGTGTCGCCCAGAAGTGGCGTGATGGGCGGCGATTACAATACGGTGCACATCATCACCGCCACGGGCGTCGAGAGCTGGCCCGAGATGGACAAGGGCTCCGTCGCAGAGGCGTTGGCACGGCGCATCGCCGACCATCTGGCACTGACCACGGCGGAGGCGTGATGTCGGACTGCCCCGACCACGCGAAGGCGCCCCCGGCGGAGGATCAGAAGTCGGGACTGGGACCGGCGCCCGCCTCCGGCGACGGCCATCGTCACCACCGTGGTCATGATCACGTGCAAAGCCATCGCCACGACCACACGAGCGGCGCGAGCGAGACGCGCATCGCCGTTGCGGCCGCGCTGACCGGCGCCTTCATGGTGGCTGAGATCGTCGGCGGGCTGGTAGCCGGATCGCTCGCGCTCCTCGCCGACGCCGGACACATGCTGACCGATTTCGGAGCGCTCGCGCTCGCGTGGTTCGCGTTCCGCCTCGCGCGCCGGCCGGCGAGCTGGCAGCGGAGCTACGGCTTCGACCGCTTCTCCGTGCTCGTTGCCTTCGGCAACGGGCTCGCGCTGTTCGCCATCGCCGGCTGGATCGTCGTCGAGGCGATCGGGCGGCTGCAAACACCTGCGCCTGTACTGGGCGGCATCATGCTGTGGGTAGCGCTCGCCGGCCTCGCGGTGAACATCGCGGCCTTCCTGGTGTTGCAGGGCGCCGATGCCGGGAACCTGAACGTGAGGGCTGCCGCGCTGCACGTCACGGGCGACTTGCTCGGCTCCGTTGCCGCCATCGTTGCGGCCGGCGTTATCCTCACCACCGGATTCACGCCGATCGACCCGCTGCTGTCCGTGCTCGTCGCCGTCATCATCCTGCGCTCCGCTTGGCAAATCGTCGTCGAGAGCGGCCATATCCTGCTCGAGGCAACGCCGGTCGGCGTCGACACGCGCGAGATTGGACGTTCGATCCGCGAGGCCGTGCCGGGCGTGGCGGATGTTCACCACGTGCATGCCTGGTCGATTACCGAGAAGCGGCGCATGATCACGATGCACGTGCGCACCGCGCCGACCGACGCCCCGGAAGGTGTGACGCGCAGCATCAAGCAGCATGTGAGCCAGCGATACGGCATCCACCACGCCACGATCGAGATCGAATTTGCGGACTGCGCCGATGCGCGTCCGGGCAAACAGCACGGGAGAGACCGTTGATGTCGAAGTCGATCCGCGTCGACGTCATGCGACTGCCACATGCCGAAGGGCTGGAGTTGCCCGATTACCAGACCGCACATTCCGCGGGTCTCGATCTGATGGCCGCTCTTCCTCGCGACGCCCCCGTGACGCTGCCGCCGGGCGCTCGCGCGCTTGTTCCGACCGGCCTCGCCATTGCGCTGCCGGCAGGGACCGAGGCGCAGGTGCGCCCGCGCTCGGGTCTTGCGGCCAGACACGGCGTGACGCTGCTCAACGCGCCCGGTACGATCGACGCCGACTATCGCGGCGAGGTCAAGGTGATCCTGATCAACCATGGCCAGGAGCCGTTCGTCGTGCGCCGCGGTGAGCGCATCGCGCAGATGGTGATCGCCGAGGTGCGTCAGGCGCGTCTCGTCGAGGTCCAGGTTCTCGACGAGACCGCGCGCGGGGCCGGTGGGTTCGGCTCCACCGGTGTCGAGCCGCGCACACCTGCGGGCACGAAAAAAAGCAACGGATTGCGCAAAGAGCCGGCGTCGCGCAAAGAAGCCCCGGCACCGCGACAGCGACGTGGCAGCGCGGCCGGAAAATCGCGCGACTGAGAAATTGCATGCTAATGGGCTGGCTTGCGGGCGCGCGCCGGCTCACCGATATGCGGGCGACACATCCTCACGCTGGATCCGGAGAGCACCCATGAGCTTGCGCATCAAGACACTCGAGGCGGTCAAGAGCTGGGGCCGCGGCCGCGTCTACGACTCGATCGCCGAGACCATCGGCAACACGCCGCTGGTGCGCATCCCGCGCCTTGCGAAGGAAGTGGGTGCGAAAGCCGACGTACTGGTCAAGCTCGAATTCTTCAACCCGCTGTCGAGCGTGAAGGATCGCATCGGCGTTGCGATGATCGACGCGCTCGAGGCGGCCGGCAAAATCAAGCCAGGTGTCTCGACGCTGGTCGAGCCGACTTCCGGCAATACCGGCATCGGCCTTGCTTTCGTTGCCGCCGCGCGCGGCTATCGGCTGATCCTGACGATGCCGGAATCGATGTCGCTGGAGCGGCGGAAGATCCTCGCCCATCTCGGCGCCGAGTTGGAACTCACGCCTGCGGCGCTCGGTATGAAGGGCGCCATCGCCCGCGCCAACGAGTTGCTCGACACAATCCCCGATGCGGTGCAGCCGCAGCAGTTCGACAATCCTGCGAACCCGGCCGTGCACGAGCAGACGACGGCGGAGGAGATCTGGGCCGACACCGGAGGTGGTGTCGACGTGGTGGTCGCCGGCGTCGGCACAGGCGGCACCATCACCGGCGTCGGCCGCGTGCTGAAGGCGAGGAAGCCCGGCGTCCGCATGATCGCCGTGGAGCCGACGGCAAGCCCGGTGCTGTCGGGCGGTGCGCCCGGTCCGCACAAGATACAAGGCATCGGCGCCGGATTTGTGCCGTCGGTGCTCGATAGCGAAGTCGTCGACGAGGTGGTGCAGGTCGCCAACGAGGATGCCTTCGCCACCGCCAAGCGGCTCGCGCGGGTCGAGGGCCTGCCGGCCGGCATCTCCACCGGCGCCAACGTTTGGGCGGCGCTCGAGGTCGCGAAGCGGACGGACCTGGTCGGCAAGACGATCGTCACCGTCGCGCCTTCTTCGGCCGAGCGCTATTTCTCGTCCGATCTGTTTGCCTGAGTGCAGGCGGCGGGAGTGCGGGCGCGTTGGTTACCCGCGTCCGCGCCAGCCGCCGACACTCTTCAGCGCCTCCGAGTTGGCCATGAACAGGATGAAGGCAAGCAGCAGCATCCAGAGATTCGTACTCTGCACGGAAAAGACCGCGATCGCGACGGCGATGATCAGACCGAGCACGCCGACGACGCGCTGCGCCCAGATCGGTCCGACGATCAGGCCGAGGAAGGCATCCAGGGTATGTCCGCCGTCGAGCGGAAAGGCCGGCAGCAGGTTGAAGATCATCAGGTAGAGGTTCCACACCGCGATCGTCAGCAGCGCCTCGGTAAGCAGCGGCCGGCTGCTCGAATAGAGTGCCACTGCGACCTCGTAGAGCCCCAGCCAGAGGACGAGGTTGACGGCGGGGCCGGCAAGGAAGATCAGCATCCGCTTCCAGGTACTCGCGGGCAGCGAGCGCGCGAAATGGGCGACGCCGCCGAGGCCGGTCAACTCGATGTGGCTCACCTCGGCGCCGAACAGCCTGCCCATCAGCGCGTGGCCGAGTTCGTGGAGCAGGATCGAGACCAGCAGCCCGATGATGATGACAACACCTGCCGACATGTACTGCGTGTCGCCCCGCGTGAAATAAGGGTACGACAGCAGGATCAGCACCAGCACGAAGAACATGTCGAGGTAGATCGGGATGCCGAAGATGCGGCCGATCTCGGCGCGGGAAAACATGCGGTGCTCCGGTGGCTGCTTGTCCGGGTGGTGCCGGCGGCGTTTCTTAGCATTGCCGGGCGCTGCTTCGCTACCGGCCGCGCCGTCGCCAGGACCAAAGTGATGGAAGCGACGGGTCAGTCGGCCAGGCGCAGCATCAGCGACAATGCCGACATGCCAGCTGCCAGGGTCGCCGCCTCGCGTGCGAATACCAGGTACGCCCCCCGCAGCGCCGTCGCCACGATCCGTTGCGCGACCGGCTTCGGTGGTCGATCGCCCGCGTCGAGCATCATCCAGACCTCCGTGCGCTCGTGCGGCCAGCGATGGGCAAGCCGCGCTCGCAGCAGCAGCACCAGGCAGCCGAGCAGGCAGAGTTGACCGCCGACCAGCATGGCGAGCGCGAAATTGGTCGAAAGCGCGATGACGATCAGAACCACGGCGAACATGGAGAACCCGCAGCCACGCCCGACGGAAAGAAAGGCCAGTCGCTCGATGCGGTCCATGTCGGAAGCCCCGCGCAGCTCACCTCGTAGACTTTCGTCTACCGGGAGCCAACGCTGCCGCCGCGCACGCTGTTCCGCAAGCCCAAGACACAGGCAAACGCCACCACGCCCGTCGTCCGCCCCGGCGATCTGCGGTCACTGTTTCGTGAACAGCAGCTGGATGAAGCGCGCCACCTCGCCCTCGAGAGGGAACGACAGCATGCCCATCACCGAATAGCCGAGCAGCCACGGCATGACATAGAACCGGAACATGTAGAAGAACCAGGCGACGAACAGCGGTACCAGCGGGGGCAGCAGGAAACCCGGCGTGATCGGCGCGAAGAACCTGATGAGCGGGTCGGTCGCCTTCACGAAGAAGCGCATGAAGAAGAAATCTGAGCGCTCGTCGAGGAACAGGTTCATCGCGGCCCGCCCGATCAGCGTCCACATGATGGTGCCGAGCACATAGTCGAGGACGATCGCCCAGAGCGGGATGCCTGCGAGCACTGGGGCCATTGGAACGTGGAACCTCTTCTTGCGGTAGATTGCGTAAGAGCCGGCAAGGCGCAGTACACTGCACCCGGCGCAAAGAAAAGGGGGCAGGATCCCTGCGGATCCCGCCCCCGCGTCTCACGCTCGTTGCACGAGCCTCAGTGGTCGGCCTTGAGGATGGTCGGCCCCGTCGGATCGCGCACCTCGTCGACCATCGCCTGCGTCTCGGCGTCCGGCGCCGGAGTCATCAGGCTCACCACCACCATGGCGACGAGGCTGACCGGCATGCCGATGATGCCAAAGCGGATGTGGTCGATGCCCCACCACGGCGCCATCAGGCCGTTGTAGACCATGTACAGGTACCACGAGCCGGCAATGAAGCCGCCGAGCATGCCGGCGATGGCGCCGGCCGCGTTCGCCCGCTTCCACCAGATGCCGAGCACCAGCGGGAAGAACAGGCCGGAGCAGGCGAAGTCGAACGCCCAGGCCACCGCGCCGAGGATGCCGGTCAGTTTCATCGAAGCGACGAGCGCCGCGGCGACACCGATGATCACCAGCAGAACGCGGGCGACGATCAGGCGGGTCGCGGTGTCGGAGCGCGGGCTGATGATCTTGTAGTAGAGATCATGGCTGAGCGCATTGGCGATGGCCAGCAGCAGACCGTCGGCCGTCGACATTGCAGCCGCCATGCCGCCGGCGGCGACGAGGCCCGAGATCACGTACGGCAGGCCCGCGATTTCCGGCGTCGCCAGAACCACGATGTCAGGCCGCATGAAGAACTCGTTCAACTGCAGGATGCCGTCCTTGTTCTGGTCGACGATCTTCAACATGCCGACCGCTTCCCAGTTCTGGATCCAGGCCAGCTTCGCCACTTCCGCGAACGGCTTGCCGATGATCGCAGTCTTCAGGGCCGGGTCGAGCAGCTGCAGCTTGGTCAGCGTGGCGAGCACGGGTGCCGTGAAGTAGAGCAGGAAGATGAACAGCAGCGACCAGCCCACCGACTTGCGGGCGGAGTTGACGGTCGGAGTCGTGAAGTAGCGCATCAGGATGTGCGGCAGGGAGGCCGTTCCGGCCATCATGCAGATGGCGAGCGTCACGAACTTCCAGCTGTCTTCGAACGTGCCCTTCGGGGCAAAGTGCGGCGTGGTCAGCACGGAAAGCCCCGGAACCGCCTGCGCCGCCTTCTTCAGTCCGTACTGCGCCTCGAGCTGGGCAATGTGCTGTGCGCCCTCGCCGTAGCTGAAGTGCGGGATGAAGCCGAAGCCCTGCTTGTTGGACATCCAGAGGACGGGCACGATGTAGGCGATGATCAGCACGATATACTGCGCAACCTGGGTCCAGGTCACGCCGCGCATGCCGCCGAGCATCGAGCAGAGCAGGATGCCGAGAAGCCCGAACCACACGCCGACCTCGAACGGGATCGAGAGCGCGCGCGAGGCGATCGTGCCGGTCGCGTTGATCTGCGCCGTCACGTAGGTGAACGAGGCGACGACGAGCACGACGACGGCGATGAAGCGCGCCAGGTTGCCGCCGTAACGCGTGCCGATGAAGTCCGGCACAGTGTAGCAGCCGAACTTGCGCAGGTATGGCGCCATCAGCGAGTTGACCAGCACGTAGCCGCCGGTCCAGCCGACCACGAAGCCGAGATAGGGATAGCCGCCGAAGTAGATGCCGCCGGCGAGCGCGACGAACGACGCACCCGACATCCAGTCGGCCGCCGTCGCCATGCCGTTGTAGAATGCCGGCACCTCGCGTCCCGCCACGTAGTAGGCATCGACCTCCATCGTGCGCGACAGCCAGCCGATGAGCGCGTAGATGACGATCGTGAAGGCGAGGAAGCAGATGCCGATCGTACGCGCGCTCATGCCCTGCGTCTCAGCGAAGGCCATGAGTGCGAAGAAGCCTAGGAACCCGAGCGTGTACAGACCGTACACCTTGCCCAGGTTGTCGGTGAACTTGCCCGACTTTGCTGCTGGTGAAGCCATTGGTTTCCTGCCCTTACCGCTCGCCGGAGCCGTACTTGTTGTCGATGCCGTCCTGGATCATGTTGGGAATGATGATCAGCAGAACAAAGGCGATGAGCGAGCCCTGAACCAGCATGTAGTAGCCGAGTCTGAAGCCCAGGAAGGTGAACTGGTTGAGTTCCTTGGCGTACCAGGGCGCCAGGGTTCCGACCACGAACCACAGAATGAGTGTGATGATGGTGAGTAATCTCGTTTGAGCCCAATGGCGCTCTCGACGCGCGGCTTTGTCGTCCATGTCTCGGCCTCCCGGTCCGTTGCTCTCCCGCCCGCGTGGCGCGCATGCACGCCCCCGATACCTCAAGGTGCACGCTCGGGCAGGCTGGACGGTACCTGTCGAAAACGTTACGTAGCAAGCTAGACCAAGTGCTAACCGCAGCAATCCGAGGGACAGGGCGCGCGCCGTGCATAAGCTGATCGAGCGGCTGCTTCCCAAGCCATTGAAATTTCTGGCCGTCCGCTTTGATCGCAGCCCCCTGGGGACGACCGATTCGCTCGCCGACTTCGTCCGCACGCGAGCCTCCTACATCGCCCAGACTTCGCTCTACGGCTACCTCAAGACGCGCATGGGAACGCGCTACGTCGAGGCGTTTACCGACGAGCGATTCTCCGACGTCATCCGGGACAGCGCCATCAAGGTCTTCGCATCTTGCCTCGCCGACCTGACGGTCCACGCCGTGGCGCTGGTCGGTAGGGACCGCGCGCTGGAGCCCGATGAGGCGCGGGCACTGGCGCGCTACTGTTACCGGCTGGGGCTTGCCGGCAACCTCGAAGCCGATGACCGCGCGAAGCTGCCGGCCGACATGATGGCGCAGTTCGATGAACGGCTGCAAGGCACGATATGGGCCAACGCGGCACTCGGCGAAGGCGCATTCACGGGCAGCGCACGTGACCTCGTCCGCTTCGCGCCGATTATCGACGAGTTCAAGGATCTCGATCGCGAAATCGTCATGAACTCGATCCGCTTCCGCTGGCGCGACGTCCGTCAGCAACTGGCCAAGCGGCTCGACGGCGCCAGTGTGATCGCCGATTTCAAGGCGAACCCGCCGGCCTGATCCGGCGAACGTGTTGATACGCATCAAGCGCCGCGCGGCGGTTTTGGCTAGACTGCTCCCTCGCTCGCCATGAATCGGGGGAATGCGACGTGTCGACAGACGTTCACGCCGTCCAGCTCATCGCCGTCGACGCCGTTGCGCTCGATACCGAGACGACCGGACTCGATGCGCGCAATGCGCGGCTGGTTCAGGTCGGTGCCATTCGCATTCGCGGCGGCGCGCTGGTCGAGACCGACACGCTCGAGACGCTGATCGATCCGGGTATCGCTATCCCCCCGGCCACCATTGCCGTGCACGGCATCACCGACGCCATGGTGAAGGGCGCCCCGCGCTTCGTCGAGGCTTGGCGGAGACTCTCGCCATTCCTCGGCCCCTCGGTGCTCGTCGGTCATACGCTCTCCTATGACATCGCGGTGATCGAACGCGAGCTTGCCGATGCCGGTCTCAGGTGGAAACGTCCGCGTGTGCTCGACATTCGCCACCTCGCCCAGATCGCGCTGCCGACCCTCAATGGACACACGCTCGACAACATTTGCGAGGTGCTCGGCGTGACCATCACTGGCCGGCACACAGCCTCGGGCGACGCTCGCGCCGCCGCGGAAGCCTTCATCAGGCTGGTGCCGCTCCTTCGCGAGCGCGACATCCGTACCGTCGGCGAGGCCAACCTCGCGCTCAAAACCCTGCGCGAGCGCGAGGCACGCAGCGCCGGCGGACTGACAGCGGCGGCGCCTGGCACTGTCGACGACACCGAGCCCTCAGCCGAGGTGGTTCACCGCATCGACAGCTCGGCCTATCGTCACCGCGTGCGCGACGTAATGAGCACGCCGCCACACTGGGCGAGTGCAAAGGCCACGCTCGCCGAGCTGGTCCGCCAGCTCATGCGCGAGAAGATCAGCTCGGCGCTGATCGCCAACGAGGACGGCCGCATCGGTATCGTTACCGAGCGTGACGCGTTGCGTGCCATCGCCGAGCAGGGCAATGCCGCGCTCGACCTGCCCATCGCCGGCATCCAATCCGTGCCGATCGGCACGGTCTGGCAGGACGCCTTTCTTTATCGCGCGATCGGACGCATGCAGCGGCTCGGCTATCGCCACCTCGGTGTCACCGACGACTACGGCAACATCGTCGGCGCCGTCACCGCGCGCAACCTGCTTGCCGGGCGCACGGCCGCACCGATGATGCTCGGTGACGAGATCCAGTCGGCAGACGACGCGCCCGCCCTGGCCGTGGCGTGGAGCAAGATCTCGACCGTTGCGCGTCGCATGGTCGCCGACGGCGTCGACGCGCGCACCACGGCGGCGGTGATCAGCGAGGAGATCCGCCTTCTGACACGGCGCTGCGCCGAACTCGCCGAGGCCCGGATGGGCAAGGAGGGCCTCGGCCCGCCTCCGTGCGCCTTTTGCCTGCTACTGCTCGGCTCGGGCGGGCGCGGAGAAAGCCTGCTCGCCGCCGACCAGGACAACGCGATCGTTTTCGCGCAGGGTGCACCGGGCGGACCGGAAGATCAGTGGTTCGAGCGCTTCGCGATGATCCTCAACGCGCTCCTCGATGCCGCTGGGGTGCCGTTCTGCAAGGGCGGCATCATGGCGCGCAACGCCGAGTGGCGGAAGAGCGTCGATGACTGGCGGCGCACCATCGACGGCTGGATCGTCAAGCAGTCGCCGCAGGATCTGCTCAACGTCGATATCTTCTACGACGCCATGCCGGTGTACGGCGACCGAGCCTTCGGTCGTGAGATCTGGGCGTATGCCTACGACAAGGGCGGTGCTGCGCGCGACTTCGTCAACCTGCTGACCGAACAGGCGCGTGTAAAGGCCCCTGCACTGACGTTGTTCGGAAGCCTGAAACAGGACGACAGCGGCCGCCTCGACCTCAAGATGACCGGCCTTTTCTCGATCGTAGCCGCCGCCCGCGTGCTGTCTATCAAGCACGGCATCAAGGAGCGCCCGACCCTGGCGCGTTGGCAGGGGCTCACCGCCCGCAAGATCGGCTCAGAGAGCGATGTCGAGCGGATCATCGATGCGCACGAAACGCTGCTCGGGTTCATCATCACGCAACAGCTCGCCGATATCGCCAAAGGTGTCACGCCCAGCCCGCGCGTCGATGTCCGCGCACTGTCGGCCGGCCAGAAGACGAAGCTCAAGGCGGCACTCGGCGCGGTCTCGACGGCGGTGGACATCGCTGGCGAAGGGCGGCTGTGAGCTGAGATGCCCGCGCTTCAGCCTTCCAATTCCTCGCGCCGCATCTCGAGTTCGAGCCACTGCTCCTCGGCAGCCGCGAGTGCCGCCTGCGCGTCGGCGAGCCTCGCCGTCGCCCGTGCGAACGACTCCGGATCGCGGACGTAGAGACCTGCGTCGGAGAGCGCGCCGTCGATGGCTGCGATTTCTGCCTCGAGCTTCGCGATCGTCGCCGGCAGCAGCTCCAGCGCGTGCTTGTCCTTGAACGACAGCTTGCCGGCCTTGCGCGGCTCCGGCGGCAGTGTGGACGGCGCGTCGGCGGTTGACGGGGATCGCACCGGACGCGTCGCGATACGCCCCGTTTCCGCTGCTCCCCTCCTCTGCGCGAGCATGTCCGAGTAACCGCCAGCGTACTCGACCCAGCGCGCGCCTCCCTCCGACGCGATCACACTCGTCGCCACACGGTCGAGAAAGTCGCGGTCGTGGCTGACGAGCAGCACGGTGCCGGCGTAGTCGGAAATCAGCTCCTGCAGCAGATCGAGCGTCTCGAGGTCGAGATCGTTCGTCGGCTCGTCGAGCACCATCAGGTTCGAGGGCTTGGCCAGTGCGCGGGCGAGCAGCAGTCGCGCCCGCTCGCCACCGGAAAGTACCCGCACCGGGCTTCGCGCCTGCTCCGGCTGGAACAGGAAGTCCTTCATGTACGTCGCGACGTGCCGGCGCTCGCCGTTGATGGTCACCCAGTCACCGCGTCCGCCGGTAAGGGTGTCGGCGACGGTCTCCTCCGGATCGAGCGCCTCGCGCCGCTGGTCGAGCGTGACGATCTCGAGATTGGCACCGAGGCGAACCGTGCCGCTGTCGGGTTCGAGTTCACCGGTCAGCATCTTGAGCAGCGTCGTCTTGCCGGCGCCATTCGGGCCGACGAGGCCGACGCGGTCGCCACGCGCAATGCGTGCCGAGAAGTCGGCGACGACCGGCCTGCCATCGAACGCCTTGCTGATCGCCTGCGCTTCGGCGACGAGCTTGCCGGAGCTGCCGGCCTCGGAGGCTTCCAGACGCACATTGCCGACGACGCTGCGCGCCTCGCGCCGCTTGTCGCGCATCGCATGCATCTCGGCGACGCGTCGCATGTTGCGCCGCCTGCGCGCGGTGACGCCACCGCCGTACATCCACTCCATCTCGCGCTCGATGCGGCGGTCGAGCTTGTGTGCCTCGGCCGCTTCCTTTTCGAATACCTCGTCACGCCACGCTTCGAAGCTCGCAAAGCCCCGCTCCAGGCGGCGCGAGGAGCCACGGTCGAGCCACACCGTCACCCGCGACAGCGTCTCGAGAAAGCGGCGGTCGTGGCTGATCATGACCAGCGCGCCACGGAAGCCCTCGAGCTCTGCTTCCAACCACTCGATGGCCGGCAGGTCGAGATGATTGGTCGGCTCGTCGAGCAGCAACACGTCGGGCTCGGGCGCGAGCGCCCGTGCAATCGCTGCGCGCCGTGCTTCACCGCCCGAGAGATGGGCCGTCGGCTCGCGGCCGCTGAGGCCCAACGCGTCGAGCATCAGGCGGGCGCGCCAGGGATCCTCTCCCGCAGCAAAGCCGCCTTCCGCGTAGTCCAGCGTTGTCGCGGCGACAGTAACGTCCGGCTCTTGTGGCAGATAGGCGATGCGGGCGCCCGGCTGGGCAAAGCGCTCGCCGGCGTCAGCTTCGATCTGGCCGGCTGCGATCTTCAGAAGCGTCGACTTGCCGGAGCCGTTGCGCCCGACGAGGCAAATGCGCTCGCCGGGCTCCACCGAGAGTTCGGCACCCACGAGCAGAGGCGTGCCACCGAACGTCAAGTGCACGTCTTTCAGCGCGATCAGCGGAGCAGGCATGACATCTCGTGTGCAGCAGCGACGCAAGCGTGGCGCGAAACGGACTATCGAGCGCCGTCAGGCGTGTAGCTGGTATTGCACCCGTCTCGCAACAAGCGACGTTGGCCGGGGAGGTCGGCATGGCGTGGAGCGCGGACGTAACGGCAACGTGTGGCACGCGATCAATTCAGCGTCCCTTCGAAGGTCATGCGTGCCTGATTATGTCCGAAATTCGGGTGGATGCGGCGGACCTGGTAGCCGTGGGCGGCCATCAGCGCCAGCATGTCGGCCTCGGAGTACATCGAGAAGCCGAGGCTCTTGCGGATCTTGCCGTAGTCGGAGAGCGCGGTTCTCGCGAGGCCGATCACGGCCGGCACCATGAAGCCCCCACGCCAGCCGAATCGGAGCAGCGCCGCCGCGTCCGTCGCCGGGCTTACGCCGGGCGGTATGACATCGGCCAGCAGCACCCGACCGCCCGGTGCCAGCACCTGTCTCCAGGCGTCGAGCAACGCCTCGAGCTCCGGTCGTCCCAGGTACTGGAGCAGCGAATTGGCGACGACGAGATCGACCGGCGGAATCGCGCCAGGCTTCACCTTGTCCGGGTTGACGACCCGCACGTTGGTGAGCCCGGCCAAACGCTCGACCAAGTTCTTGCGGATGGTGGGGGCCGCCTCGCAGAGCAGCAGCGTGTCGCAGCTGGGCGCAATGGCCTCGGCGTAAAGGGCTTCACCGCAACCATGGTCCAGCACGACGGGCTTTGCAGGTCCGGCAGCCGCGATATGGCGACGGAAATCGGCGGCGATGCCGGCCGCGTGCGCCGCCTTGTGACGCGCGTTCACATAGATTGCGTGATCGCTGTCCCAGTAATCGATCCAGCTGCGCATGATGTCCCCGCGCGAAACCCGGCTTCCTCTCGGGCCGTCACGGCGTGACGTCAAGCGTTTCCTTGCACCGTGGGCCGGTGGTCAGGCGATATCGCGGCCGTAATAGAGCATCGAGACGTGCTCGGCCTCGGCGAAGAACAGCCAGCGTTCAGTACCGACGCCCACTGCGGCCGAGCCCACCGCGATCAGCGCCAACACCGCGTCGAGCGCGTGCGGCGCCACGATCATCGCCAGCAGCGCTGCGATAGGCACGGCGAACAGTGCTATGATCACCAGCCGTCGGAGTTTTTCGGAGTGCTTGCGCGCGACCTGATAGCCCATCTCGCGCATCACGTAGTTCGGCTGGGTATGCGGTGGATCGAGCGGGCGCACACGACCGAAGCGACCTAGCCCTGTCGCCGCACCTGCCGTGAGTGTGCGCGGCGCATCGTCGATCTCGGACCAGTACAACGCCTTTACGACCCAACCGGCGGCGAGCGGCACGACGGCCACCCAGATCACCCATGCCTCGACCCGGCTGAACAGGGCCAGGATGACGGCGAGCAGTACGCCACCGGTCGCCAGCGAAAGCACGATGTAGCCCGGCGTCACCAGCGGATTGTTCCAGGCGCGGATAGTCGGCAGCGACGCATAGATCATGCCGGTGCACCAAACCGTCGCCACCGCACCGACGATGCTGGCGATCGCCGCCGGCCATATCAGCCGCCCACCGAAGACCCAGGCGAGCGCCATGATGCCCACCGGCACGAAGGTCGCGACCGCGACGACGCCCTCGCGCGACAGCCACGACGTCCGCCACTCCGAGAAGGCGCGCCAGGCCCGCTCCGGTCTGCCGAGGTGGAATGTCGAAGAGAGCAGCCCTCCGGCGATCAGCGCCAGCGCGAGGCCGAGGCCGACGACGCCGAGCCACGGTTCCGGCCAGAGCAGGCCCAGGAGAGCGCCGAGTGACAGCCAGATCAACAGGCCGTAGCCGGCGCCAGAGGCGGTGGTGAAGAGGATCACGGAATAGGCAGGGTGCATGGGCGTTCCGGGGCTCGGTGCGTTCAGGCGATGCGCAGCATGGCGCCATCGACCGGGATCGCCGCGCCGTTGATGTAGCGGGCGCGCGGCGATGCAAGGAAGGCGACGAGGTGGGCGATATCCTCCGGTTCGCCGAAATGGCCGGCCGGAATGAACTTCTGGATGTATTCGGCGCGCGAGGCTTCCGTCGGATGCAGTCGCGTGGCGATCTGCTCGGAATTGATGCGGCCGGGTGCGATAGCATTGACCGTGATGCCATGGGGGGCGAGCGTGATCGCCATCGATCGCGACCACGAGTTGAGCGCCGATTTGGCAGGCGCTGCGGCGTTGGGCGACGGTGCAACCATCGCCCCGGTCAGGTTGACGATCCGTCCGAAGCGTGCCTCCTTCATCGCAGGCACCAGAGCATTGGCGAGTTGGCGCGCGCTCGCGAAGTTGAGCGCAAGGCTCTCGTCCCACGCTGCCTCGTCGGCCATGTCGGCGAGCGGCCGCGAGGCGCCGGCGTTGTTGACCAGAATGTCGATGCGCCCGCCATTCATGACCAGCGCCTCGCGCGCAAGTTGCGAGACCGCCGCGCCATTCGTGATGTCGGCCGCGATCACGTGCGGCCGTGTGGCACCCTTCGCGCCGATCGCATCGGCGACGGCTGCAAGCGCATCCGTCCGCCGGCCGCTGATCACCAGCCGCACGCCCTCTGCGGCGAGCACCTCGGCGATGCCGCGGCCGATGCCGGTGGTTGCGCCGGTGACGAGCGCGGTGCGGCCGGAAAGTTCGAGATCCATGGCTCTCTCCCTGCCTAACGCGACAGCGCCTTGTCGGCCCAGGTGAAGAACTTCGCAGCGAGCGTGCCGGCCTCGCCGTCGGTCGGTCGGATCGGCACGCTTGCCGTCCTGTCGCCGGCCGCCTTCGCGTCGCGCTTCGGCCTCGGAGGCAGGTACTTGTTGACCGGCTTGTAACCCATCTCGGGCATGAGGTCGTAGCCGCCGCGCTCGGCGACGAGCTTGGACACCTTGCTCTCAGGATCGCCGATGTCGCCGAAGTGGCGCGCGCCGGTCGGGCAGGCCTTGACGCAGGCGGGGACCCGGTCCTCGGGCTCGAACGTCTCGTTGTAGATGCGGTCGACGCACAGCGTGCACTTCTTCATGACGCCGTGGCTGTAGTCGTACTCGCGGGCGCCATAGGGACAGGCCCAGGAGCAGAGCTTGCAGCCGATGCACGTCTCGGGATTGACGAGCACGATGCCGTCCTCGGCGCGCTTGTAGGATGCGCCGGTCGGGCAAACCGTGACGCACGCCGGCGTCTCGCAATGCAGGCACGAGCGCGGGAAGTGCACCGTGCGACTTTCGCCGGTGCCGCCGTCCGGCGGGCGCACCTCGTAGGTGTGGACGCGGTTGAGCCAGGCGCCGTGGGGGTCAGCGCCGTAGGGCTCCTGGTCGGACAGTGGTGCGGAATAACCGCCGGTGTTCCACTCCTTGCAGGACGTGGCGCACGCCTGGCAGCCGACGCAGGTATCGAGGTCGATGACGAGGCCGAGTTTCTTCGCGGTAGTTTCCGGGAGCGTGGTCATCGTGCGGCCTCCCGGAACTCGGCGCCGAAGCTCAGCGTCTCGGGCCTCGGCCGTGGCTTGGGATCGACCAGCCGCTCGAAGTGGGGCGACGTCTCGCCGGCCTCGACGTGCGCGGCTTTCTCGATCTTCACCCGCAGGTCGTACCAGGCGGCCTGGCCGGTGACGGGGTCAGAGTTCGAGAAGCGGTATCCGCCCTCGCGCTCGGGAAGCAGTTCGGAGATAAGGTGATTAAGAAGGAAGCCGCGCGTCGCCTCCGGCGCGTCGGGCGCGAGGCCCCATGCGCCGGAGCGTTTGCCGATGGCGTTCCAAGTCCAGGCGGTGTCGTCGTTGACGCCGTCCATCAGGCGCACCTGGCACTTGACGCGGCCGATGGCGGACGAGATCCACACCCAATCGTCGTCGGCAACGCCGATCTGGGCAGCCTTCTTGTGGCTCAGATAAAGGCGGTTCTCGGCGGTGATCTGGCGCAGCCACGCGTTCTGCGACCCCCACGAATGATACATATGCGGCGGGCGCTGCGTGATGGCATGCATCGGGAATGCGGCCTCGTCGATCATCGTGCCCTCGAACGGGCGATACCAGAACGGGATCGGATCGAAGAACGTCTTGATCCGGCGACGATGGCTGTCGGGCGGCTGTATGGCGCCGTGGCCTTCGGCTGCGAGGCGGAACTTCTGCAGCGGCTCGAGATAGAGCTGGAAGACGATCGGATCGGTGCCGCCGATCAGGCCGGCGTCCTTCGCCCAGGTCAGGTAGCCGAGATTGGCGTGCTTGTAGAAGCGCTGATCGTCGGCGAGGTGGTGCTGATAGAAGCAGCCGTTCTCGATGTATTGCTCGAGCTGGCGCGGGTTGACAGCACCCTTGCCGAAGCTCTTGCCGTCGACGCCGCGGAAGCCGGCGAGCGGGCCGACGCCCGGCGCGCGCTCGTGGTTGACCATGTAGTCCGCATAGCCGCCGGGGAACTTCGGCGCGCCATCCTCCTTGACGAAGCCCGGCAGCTTCAACCGCGCGCCAAGATCGAGCAGCACCGTCTGAAACGCCCGCACATTACGATCCGGCTCGACCACCGGCTGGCGGATGGCATCGGCCGGCCCATCGGCTTCCGAGATCGGCCGGTCGAGCATCGAAATGCAGTCCCAGCGCTCGAGATAGGTGGTGTCGGGCAGGATCAGGTCGGCGTAGGGCACCATCTCGGAGAAGTAGGCGTCCGAGTAGATGATCTTCGGGATCTTGTAGTCGCCGGTCTTGGCGTCCTTCTCGGTCAGATAGCGCAGCATCGCCGGAACGTTCATCGACGAGTTCCAGCTCATGTTGGCCATATACATGAACAGCACGTCGACCGGATACGGGTCCTGCGTGCCAGCATTGGTGATGACCATGTGCATGAGGCCGTGGGCGGCGATCGGCGCGTCCCACGAATAGGCCTTGTCGATGCGCTGCGGACTGCCCTGCGCATCGACCAGCAGGTCATCGGGCGATACGGGAAAACCGAGCGGCGGCCCGCCCATCGCAGTATCGGGTTTGATGGTGCCTGCCTTGCCGAAGGGCTTGAGCGGCGGCGGCGTCGGACGCGGGAACGGCGCCTTGTAGCGGAAGCCGCCGGGGCAATCGATGGAGCCGAGCAGGATCTGCAGCACATGCAGCATGCGGCAGGTGTGGAAACCGTTCGAATGTGCCGAGATGCCGCGCATCGCGTGCATCGAGATCGGCCGGCCGATCGTCTTCTCGTGACGCCGTCCGGACCAGTCGGTCCACGGGATGTCGAGTTCGATCTGTTGCTTGAAGGCGACGTCTGCCATCTCGGCGGCGATGCGACGGATGGTGGACGCCGGCACGCCGGTCTCGGCCTCCGCCTTCTCGGGCGTGTACTCGGCCGACAGGAACCGCTCGGCGATCAGCTGGAAAGAGGGCACCGCCGTACGACCGTCAGCGAGCGTAAACGAGCCGACCATGGCGGGTGCGATGTCGACGCGGGAGGCATCCGCAATAGCGCCCGTGGTCTTGTCGAAGCAGAGCGGCTTGCCGTTCTCGCCGCGGGCGACGAGGCCGTGATCGGCGGCCCCCGGCGCCTGGATCACCAGCCACGGCGCGTTGGTGTAGCGCACGAGATAGTCGAGGTCGACGTTCTCGGTCCGGAGCAGTTCGTGGATCAGCGCCGCCACCAGCATGCCGTCGGTGCCGGGCTTCACGCCGAGCCATTCGTCGGCGATGGCGTTGTAGCCGGTGCGCACGGGATTGATCGAGACGATCTTGACGCCACGCTGCTTCAGCTTGCCGAGCGCGGTCTTGATCGGATTGGACGCGTGGTCTTCGGCGACGCCGAACAGCAGGAAGTACTTGGTGCGCTCCCAGTCGGGATCGCCGAACTCCCAGAAGGCGCCGCCGAACGTGTAGAGCCCGGCCGCTGCCATGTTGACCGAGCAGAAGCCACCGTGTGCTGCGAAGTTCGGCGTGCCGTATTGCTGCGCGAACCAGCCCGTCAGCGCCTGGCTCTGGTCGCGGCCGGTGAAGAAGGCGAGCTTTCGCGGATCGTCGCGGCGCACGTCACCGAGCCAGCCGGCGGCGAGCGTCAGGGCCTCTTCCCAGGAAATCTCCTGGAACTCGCCCGAGCCGCGCGGGCCGACGCGTTTCATCGGCGCTGAGAGCCGCGAGGGCGCATAGTGCTGCATGATGCCCGATGCACCCTTGCCGCAGATCACGCCCTTGTTGACCGGATGATCGCGATTGCCCTCGATGTAGCGGACCTTGCCGTCCTTCAGATGCACCTTGATCCCGCAGCGGCAGGCGCACATGTAGCATGTGGTCGTCTTGACGGTGTCGCCGACCGGCCTGTTGAGCGCGATCGAAGGCTCATGGGGTGCCATCAGGGCATCGTCTCCTCGGAATTATGCGCGCGTGCGGGGGTAGCCGGTGCCGCCAGGTGCCCCTGCGCACCGCCCCTTGCGCTCGCTTTGCAACGAGAGGACTGCAATCGAGCACGGCGGGCCGTGTCGGCGCAAGTAGCAGTCGCGTTTTCCGGGACGCCACGTCCCGCTTCGCATGGCAGCTTTGCCGGAGACCGGCAGCGCATTATGACGTCGTGCGTCCGATCGTTGTGACCAGCCACGAGGAAGTTCGTGCGTCTCACTGACATTGCCGCCTCGGCCGCCGACGCGCTGGCCTGGGCGCGCGAACAGGTTGCCGATGCCACGACGCCGACGCTGAGGCTCGGCGTGACGGGGCTGTCGCGCGCCGGCAAAACGGTCTTTATCACCGCACTGGTGCGCGCCCTAACCGTGGCTGGACGATTACCCTACCTTGAGGTCGCGGCCGAAGGCCGCCTGGTCGCAGGTCATCTCGAGCCGCAACCGGACGACGCCGTGCCCCGCTTCGATTACGAGGCTCACGTCGCACGGATTGAGGCGAGCCCACCGGACTGGCCCGACAGCACGCGCCACATTTCCGAATTGCGCATCACGTTGAGGTTCATGCCGACCGGGCTGCTGGCCCGCACGCTCGGCGAGCGCCGCCTGCACATCGACATCGTCGACTATCCCGGGGAGTGGCTGCTCGACCTCGCCCTCCTCGACATGTCCTATACGGCGTGGGCCGCTGCCGCGCTGACCGAAGCCCGTCGGCCCCGCCGTGCCGCCGCAGCCGGCCCGTTCCTCGAGACGCTGGCATCGACCGACGCACAGGCCGCCGCTGACGAGCAGGGTGCCATTCGCCTTGCGGGTGCCTTCACCGACTATCTGGCGGCGTTACGCGCCGGCCAGTCGGGTGCCGCAGCCGGCCTCGCCATGATCGGCCCCGGCCGCTTCCTGATGCCGGGCGACCTCGCTGGCTCGCCGCTGCTCACCTTTGCGCCGCTTGCGCTCGACTGCGAACCGCGCAAAGGCACACTGGCCGCGATGATGGCGCGCCGATTCGAGAGCTACAAGGACCACGTCGTCCGCCCGTTCTTCCGCGACCACTTTGCCCGCCTCGACCGCCAGATCGTGCTGGTCGACGCACTCGCCGCCCTCGACGGCGGCAGCGCCGCGGTCGAGGATCTGACGCGGGCGCTCGAGGCGACGCTGGCTGCCTTCCGGCCCGGCACCTCGGGCGTGCTCGGCCGCCTCGTCGGCATGAACCGCGTTGACCGAATCCTGTTCGCCGCCACCAAGGCCGACCACCTGCCTGCGGCTAGTCACGACCGGCTCGAGTCCGTACTCAGGCTCGTAACCGACAAAGCAGCCGAACGTGCCCGATTTGCAGGCGCCGAGGTCGGTGTGATCGCGCTCGCCGCACTCCGGGCGACACGCGAGGCGGAAGTCCGTGCAAATGGCGAGACGCTCGCCGTCATTCGCGGCACGCCACTTCCCGGAGAGCGGATTGCTGGCCGCTCGTTCGACGGGGCGACCGAGGCCGCGGTCTTCCCCGGCGACCTGCCGGCCGATCCGGCCGCCGCACTCGCCGCGCCGAGGCGCCCGTCGGGCGATGTACGCATCGTCCGCTTCCGCCCGCCCGCACTCGGGTCTGCCGGCGGTGCCATGCCAACACCGTGGCCTCATGTCCGCCTCGACCGCGCGATCGAATTCCTCGTCGGAGACCGCCTCACATGACGACGCCCGAGCGACCGCGCCAGCCCCGCGCCTTCACCGTCGACGAGACGGTGATCGTCGACGCGCCACCACCACAGACGGCTCGGCCGGCCGAACAGGCTGCCGCGCCCGTCGCACCGGAGCCCGCGCGCTACGGCCTGCCCTCCCGTGCGGGGATCGACCGGGGCATCCGCTGGGGGGCCATCTTCCTCTCGACCTTCGTATCGCTCTCGCTGCTCGCGCTCGGCGTCTGGTTCGCACGCTTCGTGTCGGTGACGCTCGCCCGCGACGACTGGGTCGGCTGGACCGCAACCGGACTTCTCGCCCTGGGTGGCTTGGCGCTCGCCGCGATGGTCCTGAAGGAGTTGATCGGGCTCGCCCGCCTCGCCCGCCTCGGCCGCTTCAGGAGGGAAGCGGACGCGGCACTGCGCACCCGCGACATCGCCAGGGAGCGCAGGGCAGCCCGCCGCCTCGTCTCGGTGATGAAGAGCCGGCCGGATACCGCCTGGGGCCTTGCACGGTTTCGAGAGCACCAGGGCGACGTTCACGATCCGGGTAAGCTGCTGGCGCTCGCCGACCGCGAGATTCTGGCGCCCCTCGACGGCGCGGCGCGACGCATCGTGCTGACCTCGGCCAAGCGCGTTTCGGTGGTGACGGCGCTCTCGCCGATCGCGCTGGTGACGGTTTCTTACGTGCTCATCGAGAACGTGCGCTTGCTGAGGCGCGTGGCGACGGTGTACGGCGGCCAGCCGGGCCTGATGGGCGCGCTTCGACTGGGCGCGATGGTGGTCGGCCACTTGATTGCAGCCGGCGGCGTGGCACTCACCGACGACCTGCTCGGCCAGTTCCTCGGCCAGGATCTCGTGCGCCGGCTGTCGCGCCGTCTCGGCGAAGGACTGTTCAACGGCGCGCTCACCGCCCGCATCGGCGCGACCGCGATCGCCGTCATCCGCCCGCTGCCGTTCCTCGACGCTGAGCCGGTGCGCGTGCGGGACATCGTGAAGGAACTGTTCCGAAAGGATGTGGCCGCCGACCAGGCATCGGGCTGAGCATGCCCATGCCACCCCACCATAACCTCTTGTTCTCCCTCCTGCCCTCTCACCCGGTACGACAATGACACATCCCTCGCCCGCCGCCCTCGTCGTCGACCGCATGGAGGTCATCCTCGTCCGCTGGCCGCTGCGCATGAAGCGACGCCATGGCGTCGGCGATGTCGAGCGATCGCTGCCCGGCGTGGTGATCCGATTGACGACGAAGGATGGCATCATCGGCTGGGGCGAGGCGGCGCCCTGGTCCGTATTCTCCGGCACCGCGGAAGCGAATGCCGCCGCGCTCGACGTATATCTAAGGCCTCTCGTCGTCGGCCGTCCGGCGAGCGAGATCGCGCGCCTCCTGGACGAGGCCGATCATGTCATCGTTGGCCATGGCGAAGCCAAGGCCGCGCTCGAAATGGCCCTAGACGACGTTCGCGGCAAGGCGCTCGGCGTTGCGGTCGCAGAACTCCACGGCGGCATTGTCCGACGTGAGATCCCCCTCTCCGTTTCGATCGCCAATCCCGATTTCAATGAAGATCTCGAGTTCGCCGCCGAGCGCGTCTCAGAAGGCGTCCGGTTGTTCAAGGTGAAGACCGGCTTTCTCACCCATCGCGAGGATCTCCGCCGTCTCGAGCGCCTCAAGGCCGTGCTGCCGGCCGACGCCGAGATGCGCATCGACTACAACCAGGGTCTCGATGCCTACGATGCGTTGCGCAAGGTTCGCGACGTCGAAGCTTTCGCGCCAGGCTTCATTGAACAGCCAGTCGCGCGCGAGCGCCGCGATGTGATGGCAATGATCGCCGCCGCCATCGACACGCCGCTGCTCGCTGACGAGAGTGTGTTCACGCCGGCCGAGGCGGTCCAAATGGTGAGGAGCCGCTTCGCCGACGCCGTCTCGATCAAGCTGATGAAGTGCGGCGGCATCCGTCGTGCAAAGGAAATCGCGGCCATCGCCGGCGCGGGCGGCATGCCTGCATACGGCGGCACGATGTACGAGGCCGGCATCGCACTCGCCGCCGGCATTCACGCCGTCGCATCGACCGCCAACATCAGCCTCGGCGCGGAGTTCTACACTGCCAATCACGTCCTCGGCGTCGACATCCTGGCGACACCGCTCGATCTCTCGGGCGGTGCCAGCCACCTGCCGGCCGGACCCGGCCTCGGCATCGAGATCGACGAGGCAGCGCTTGCTCACGTGACCATTGACCGCCGCGGCTGAGCCCCCGCCTCCGGCTGGGTGGCCCTTTCCACGAAGAGCCGATGCTTGGCCGCGCAGTGACCATGGCGTCGGCACGCTCCAGGGCGTTCGTGTCAGCGTTCAGGGGAACCGACCGGTCCAGCATCACGTTTCTGTGCTTCTCTGACCGCCAGAGGCCGTCGCAAGCGTCGGCTCTGTGCGCCCCGCGGTCTGTTGCCCGGTGTCTACGGTGGCCTGCTCGATACCTTCCCGCTCGGCGCGCTGATGGAGAAGGGCTTGACCGTGAAGACCGGCCAGACTCATGTCCAGCGCTACGGCCGCGAACTCTTGCGTCGCATCGAGGCTGGCGAGATCGATACCACGTTCCTCATCAGTCATCGCCTGTCACTCGAAGAGGCTCCAAACGCCTACGACAACTTCAAGAACAATCAGAACGAGTGGATCAAGGTCGTCCTCAAACCGGGCCGATGATGGCGCGTGGCACTCGCCAGGGAACGGTTGATGACAGGGCGCGTTCTGGCCGAGTGGCAGAGCTATGCTCGCTGCGCTCCCCTCCGGCCAACGCGAGGACCCAATGCCAGAAGCGGTGACTCATCGACTCGTGAGTGCAGGACTTCTTCCGCAGTCGCTCTCGGAGCGTCTGGCAGCCAGCCGTCGCCGGTCCATCGACATTGCCCGGCCATTGTCACCGGAAGACATGACGGTGCAGGCCATGGACGATGCCAGTCCTACGAAGTGGCATCTCGCGCATACGACGTGGTTCTACGAAACCTTCGTTCTCGGCCCGCACATGCCGGGCTACAGGCGCTTTGACGACAGCTTCGCGTATTGCTTCAACTCCTACTACGAGGGTGCAGGGCCGCGTCATCCGCGCACGCGCCGCGGCCTCCTGACACGGCCATCGAGCGCCGCGGTCATGGACTACCGCGCGCATGTCGATGCGTCTCTCGCAACGCTGCTGCACGATGTGCCGCCGGACCCGACGATCCACCAGCTCGTCGAGCTGGGAATCAATCACGAACAACAGCATCAGGAGCTGATGCTTACCGACATCCTGGCCCTCCTCGCCTGCAACCCACTGGCGCCGGCATATCGCGAGCTACCGGAAGTCGTGGTCGACGAGCCGGCCAGCACCGTTCAATGGCTCTCCCATCCTGGCGGCATCCGCAGCATCGGCAACGACGGCGAAGGCTTCTGCTGGGACAACGAGACGCCGCGCCACAGTGTGCTGCTGCAGCCATACCGCCTCGCCGACCGGCTGGTCACCAACGCGGAATGGCTCGAGTTCATCGCCGACGGCGGCTATCGCAATCCACTGCTTTGGCTCTCGGACGGTTGGGCTACGGTGAAGAACGAGGGGTGGATCGCGCCACTGTACTGGGAGCTGCGCGATGACGTGTGGCAGCAGTTCACGCTTGCCGGCCTGCAGCCTGTTCCGAAGAGCGCACCTGTCTCACACATCAGCTATTTCGAAGCGGACGCCTTCGCCCGCTGGACCGGCAAGCGGCTTCCCACGGAGTTCGAGTGGGAGTTCGCTGTCGCCGCCGACGGCGGCGATCCGCCGGCATCCGATGACGTGCAGATCCGCCCGGCGCCGCTCGAGCAAGTTGCCCGTAGTGAGAAACGCCGACTGCACCAGGCATTCGGCGCCGTCTGGCAATGGACCGCGAGCGCCTACCTGCCGTATCCCGGTTATCGCCCGCCTGAGGGCACCATCGGGGAGTACAACGGCAAGTTCATGGTGAGCCAGCACGTCCTCCGCGGCAGCTCGTGCGTCACGCCGGCGGGACACGCGCGACTGACCTACCGGAACTTCTTCTATCCGGCGCAACGTTGGCAGTTCACCGGTGTCCGTCTTGCTGCGGACGCCGGCGCATGAGTACGGCCATGAACGTGTGTGCAGGACGTCAGGTCGATCAGCGTGAGAGCTACGATCCCGAGTTCGCAGCGGCAATCCTGCATGGGCTTTCGCAGCCGCAGAAGAGCCTGCCGAGCCGCTACCTCTACGATGCCGAAGGCAGTGCCTTGTTCGAAGAGATCACGCGGTTGGTGGAGTACTATCCGTCCCGAACCGAGACGGCGATCCTGTCCGAGAATGCGGCCGAGATCGCGAACGGCACGGGACGGGGTACTGCGTTGATCGAGCTCGGCTCCGGTTCCAGCAGGAAAACGGAAATCCTGATCGACGTCATGCCCGAACTCGAAGTTTACGTCGCCATAGACGTCTCCACCGCTGCGCTCGATGAAGCTCGTAGTCGGCTGGCGGCAAGGCATCCCTTACTCGACACGCGCGGGATCGTCGCCGACTTCTCGCGACTGCCGCCGTTTCCCGAAGACGTGCGGCGGCATGACAAGCTCGGATTTTTCCCGGGCTCCACGATCGGCAACCTCGACCGGGAACAGGCGGTAAACCTGCTCTCCGACGCGCGTGCGATGCTGGCGCCACGCGGTCGATTCATCGTCGGCGTCGACCTGGTCAAGGACCGCGCGACGCTGCTCCGCGCCTACAATGACGCCGATGGTGTGACCGCGGCGTTCAACCTAAACCTGCTGGCCCGCGTCAACCGTGAGTTCGATGCGGCGTTCGATCTCGACGAGTTCGCGCACCGCGCCGTCTACGATGAGGCCCGCCGTCGCATCGAGATGCACCTGGTCAGTCTTCGCGATCAGACCGTCGGTGTGCTCGGGCACGCGTTCCGCTTTCGGGCCGGCGAGACGATCCATACCGAGAACTCGCACAAGTACACGATCGACGATTTTTCGGTGCTGGCGCGCCGCGCCGGTTGGCGCCATGCACGTGTGTGGACCGATGCCGACCGTCTGTTCAGCCTGCACGAGCTCGTCGAGAGGTGAGGGTCAGCAGTCCGCCGGCCAGGCGCGGCCGTGGCGCTGGAACCGAGGTGACGAGCGCCGAGGCTCGCCCCGCGCCGCCGGAGCCCCTTCGCACCGAGCGCACGAGACCGCCTCAGCCTTCGCCGGTCTCGAGCAGATCGATCCAGTGCTCGAGGCCTCGTCGCATGCTCCAGCGTGGAGCATAGCCGAGTTCGCGGCGGGCCCGTTCGATGGAGAGCGCTCCCTTCTTCACCGCTTCGGTGCCATCCACGAAGCGAAGGGGACCCCGTCCGACCGAGATATCCGCCTTCGGCAGGCGCGACCTGATGATGTCGACGACCTCGGCAAACGAGACCGCAACGCCGGTCGTGATGTGGTAGGCGTCGAATGCATGTTGTGGTTTGTCGAGCGCCAGGAGCACGCCGGCCACGACGTCGTCGATGTGCACCTGGTCGACCGCATAGCTGGCGCCGCCCTCGAGATGCAGCGGTCGACCGGCTATCGCCGCGTCGAGCAGGTTGCGCGGCATGCGCACGCGTGGAAAATGCGGCCCGTAGACCCAGCACGTACGGGCGTGAATGACCTCGAGGCCGTGCGCCGCCGCGTAATCGCGCGAGACCTGCTCCACGACGAACTTGGAGATGCCGTAGGGCTTTGTCGGCAAACAGCGGTGTTCCTCGTCGATGATGTCCGCCAGGAAGGCTCCATAGATCTCCTCCGAGCTGATGTTCACCATGCGCCGCACGCCGGTGAAGCGCATGGCCTCGAGCAAATTGATCGTGCCCTCGATGTTGACGCGGAAGGTTGCAACCGGCGTGCCGACCGACGCCGGCACGCCGACAACCGCCGCGCAATGGACGATCCCGTCAGGCCGACCTTCGGTCATCAGCCGCATGACCAGCGGCCATTCGGTGATCTCGCCGGCAGTGAAGGCGAGCCGCGGATTTTGCGCCGCGAGTCGGGCGAGCCGCGGACTGGCCACGATGTCGGTAGCAACCACGTCGTCGCCGCGGGCGAGCAGGGCGGCCGTCACGGCATATCCGATGAAACCTCCGGCACCCGTTACCAGGATACGAGCCATCGCCCTGCACTCCGTTCAAGCCTTGCGCACGACAGGTTTGCCGAATGCCGGCTCCTTGTGCGGAATTGGTGGCAGCGCCCATGTGCCGGTCGCAGGCGGGCGCACATTGGCGTCCACGTGCACATCGAGCAGCACGGGCTTGCCGAGGCCGATGGCATGCTCCAGTGCGCCCTTGAGGTCTTCCGAGCGAGTCACGGTGATGCCCTCGACGCCGCATGCGCGCGCCCAGGCTGCGAAGTCCGGATTGTAGGGTTTGTTGTTGTCACCCTGATAGAAGGCCGTGCCGATCTCGCGGCCGTCGAACAAGCCGTACTGGATGTCGCGGATGGCGCCCCATGCAAAGTTGTTCCATACCACCCAGATCGCTGGGATATTGTACTCGACGGCCGTGCACAGCACGTGTGGCACCATGGTGAACCCACCATCGCCGCAGACCGAGATGCACGGGCGGTCGGGCGCGGCGAGCTTGGCGCCGAGGATGCCGCTTGGTCCGAACCCCATCCCCGAGAACCCCCATGTGTTGAGCATGGTCTGCGGCTGGCGCGCGTTCCAGAACTGCATGAACCAGTTGTGATGCACGCCCGAGTCGAGCGAGAGGATCGCGTCGTCCGGTAGCACGGATCGCAGATCGGCGACGACGCGCTCCGGGCGCAGCGGTGTCGTGTGCTTTGCAAAGCCCGGCGCCACGAATGCTTCCCACTCTCTGCGCCAACCGGCTATGCGCTCGAGCCACGCCGCGAGCCGGCCGCCGCGGCCGACGCCACGCCGGTCGAGTTCCGCGAGCAGCTGGCGCAGGAACGTGCGCGCGTCGGCGAGGATGGCAAGGTCAGGTACATAGTTGCGGCCGAGTTCGCCGTGGTCGACATCGACATGGATGAGCTTCGCGGCGGGGAAGTTCCACGAATATCCGGGCAGCCAGGAAGACGCGGAACGGTCGTCGAAGCGGGCGCCGACGGCAAGCACGAGGTCGGCGTGTCGCCCCGCCTGGTTTGCCGGGAACGCGCCGTTGCGTCCGATGAAGCCGAGCGACAGCGCATTGGTCATGTCGATACAGCCCATGCCGTTCGGCGAGCTGATCACCGGCACGGAGAGCCGCTCGGCGAGCGCCGTCAGCTCGGCGCCGGCCTCCGAGAGCGTGACGCCGTGCCCGATGAACAATACGGGGCACTCGGCTGCGAGCAGGGCATCGACCGTCGCCGCGATATCATCGGGCGAGGCACCGCTGCGGCGTGTGTTGAAGCCGTTCCACGCGGGCTCGGCGGCAATGTCCGCCTCCTCCTGGAACAGGTCGAAAGGTACGTCCAGGTTGACCGGACCCGGGCGACCACTGGTCATCGTGGTCACGGCCTGCCGCATCATCAGCGGCAGCTGCTCGACGCGCGTCGGCTGGAACGAGCGCTTTACGACGGGGCGTACGATATTTGGGAAATCCGCCTGGTAGTGCCGGTTCACCTCCTGGAACGGGCTGCGATTGAACTGCGAGGTCGGCACGTTGGCGGTGATGGCGAGGAAGGCGGAACTGTCGGTCTGCGCGACGGCGAGTGCCATGACGAGATTGGCCGAGCCCGGTCCGCATGACGTGAGAGTTGCGACGGCTTCGTGCTTCACGCGGAAATAGGCGTCCGCCATATGACCGGCCGTCTGCTCGTGGCGCGGTGAGATCAGCCTGATGCTGTCGCGCGCCTTGTAGAGCTCATCGAGCAGACCGACGTTGCCGTGCCCGCAGATTCCAAACACGTATGGGATCTTCTCGCGCACGAGAAAATCGACGATGTACTCGGCGCCCTTGACGCGACTCATTACAGCCCTCCCTTTACCAATGCGCAGCGTCGATGCAGGCAAGACCGACGACGTCGTGACCCCACATCGACGCAGCTTCGCAGCCGTCCGCTAGACCGGCCGCACTTGCTCGTGCTCTTACTTCGACGTGCGGTGCCACTGACGCCATCTGGCCTGTCTGGGTGCCGGCCTTCGCCGGCATGGTGGAACGAGCGGCTCAAGTGCCAGGACCACGACCCTAGAAGCCGGCTGCGATCAGTCGCCGCGCGCTGTCCTCGATCCGGCTGTCGGCATCCGCCGCGATGATTTCCAGCATCACCTGTTCGGTATGGCCGATTTCGGCGAGTACCGGCGGCACGCTGGAAAACGGCACGCTGCCGAGACCGACCGCGTCGTGGCGATAAATCGTCTGATGCGTGTCCGAGGCGTGCACGAGGGCGAGCCGGCTGGCTGCCTTGCGCAGCCCGTAGCCGAGATCCTCCTTGATGAAGTAGGCATTCGCGACATCGTAGATGATGCGAACCTCGTCGCTGCCGAACCTCTCCAGCGCCGCCAGCATGTCGTCGATGCCTGGCAAGAATGCAAACGGCATGTTCTCGAGCCAGAGCCGCGTCCCCGCCTCCGCGGCCCGCGGGACCAGTCGCTCGAGTGCGCGCATGAAATGCCCCATCAGTTCCTCTCTCGGCATGGGAAACAGCGGGTTCGCCTTGCCGGGACCGACGATGACACCGGGCGCACCGAGATCGCCCGCGAGTGCGACGATGCGCTCGAGATGATCAAGCGACAGTGCTCGCACGTCCTCGGACGCGGCAGCTATGTTGACGTCTATGTTCGCCATGTTGAGCGAGACGATACGTATCGCGTGCGCCTCAGCGCGCCGTCGCAGCCCGCTTCGCATGCCAGCGGTCGCATGCTTCGGCCAGAGATGGCCGGGGTAGATCATCAATTCGACCCCGCTGACTCCGCGCGTGGCCATCTTGTCGAGGAACTGCTCTGCGGTGTGGTCCAAAGTGTAGGCGTAAGAGTTGATGCCGAAGCGCGCCAGCGGGCTCTCGATGTTGGCCATGTCGGTTCTCTTCTCAGGCTGGGGGCATGACACCGGCGAGCATCCGGCGCCAATCGTCGGCCGGTTGGTAGCCGAGCACCTCGCGCGCTTTCGTGATGTCGATGACGGACGCCAGCGGATTGGCCGCGTAGATCTCGGGCCGGCGGATCTCGGGCAGCACCGGCCAGCGCTCGCGCGCCAGTTCGAGTGTAGGCCGCGTATTGAGGCCGTCGGCTGCGGAGATCGTGAAGACGTCGTAGCCCCGGTATGGCGCGCTCAGCGTGAGATCGAAGCCCTGGGCCACGTCTGCGGGCGAGACATAGGCCCAGAAATGATAGTTCTGCGGGTCGCTGCCGCGCGCGTCGAGTTCCGGGTATTCGGGCGGGAAGACGACGTGCACCGGGCGGATCGCGAACACCTCGAGCTTGCGCCTTGCTGCGTAGCTCTGCGCAATCGTCTCGGTGACGTATTTGCTCAGCGAGTAGAACTCGCTCGGCCGGCAGGGATGAGACTCGTCGACGGGCAGGTATTTCGGCGGCCAGTCGGGAGGGTTGTACGAGAGGCCGAAGACGGAATCACTTGAGGCGACGCTGACTCGCCGGATGCCCGCGTCCTCTGCCGCCTGCATGACCACCCAGGCGCCTTGGACGTTGTTGTTGAAGGTGACCGGCGCCGGCGCGGTGCGCGGGTTCGGGATGGCGGCGAGATGCACGACCGCATCGTGGCCGCGAAACGCCGCGAGCACGGCGTCATAATCAGTGATGCTGGCTTTCGCGAAACCGACTCCCGGCGGCATGGCTGTGGTCGGTTCGACGACGTCCAGCACAGTTATGCTGGCCTTTTTCGCAAGTCGGCCGACCACAGCGCGGCCGAGACGACCAAGTCCGCCGGTTACGACGATACGCTCGAATGCCATGACCCCGCCCTCGGCTTGCCTGCGGTCGTCGGTCAGAGGCCGACCCAGGAGCACCGTATTTTCACCATTTGCGAAGTCAACCCAAAACGTGAGAAAGTCGGATTTGCACCGCGTGCGCATCTTGGCCTGGCGGTGACACGCTGGCGTATGTCTTCTGGATCGCAATGGCCCTGGGAAACGTACGCATATGAGCCCATTGGAGGACGTTGACCATGGCGGGCGCGAGCAGCAACAGGTCCGTGACGACTTCGATCCCGCAACTGATCGGCGGAGAGTGGGTCCGCGCAGCGGAGTCCTATTCGGTGCGTGATCCTTATCGTGGAGAGGTCGTCGCCGAGGTGGCCCGCTCCTCGGCCGACGATCTCGAACGGGCCATGCGCGCGGCGGTGCGCGCACGCGATGCAATGGCGACCATGCCCGGCTACGAGCGGGCCGCGTTGCTCCGGCGCGTCGGCGTGCTGCTCGACCAGCGCGTGGATGCGGTCGCCGAAGTGATGTCACGGGAGACGGGCAAGGCGATCAAGGACGCCCGCGGCGAGGTAGCGCGATCACAGGACACCATTCAACTGTCCGCCGAGGAGGCCGTCCGGATCGCGGGTGAGCAGGCGCCGCTGGACCAGTCACAGATGGGCGCCGGCAAGATCGCATTCCTGCTGCGCTTCCCGGTCGGGGTGGTGGCCGGTATCACGCCATTCAACGCACCGTTCAACCTCGCCTGCCACAAGGTTGCCCCGGCCCTCGCTGCCGGCAACTCGATCGTGCTGAAGGCGTCGCCCCAAGCCCCCGGCGTTGTGCACGCACTCGCACAGATGGTCGTCGACGCGGGTGCGCCGGCTGGCGCACTCAATGTGCTTTACGGTGATCGCGTCGGACCGATGCTGGTGCGCCATCAGGACGTCGACTTCATCAGCTTCACGGGATCGGCGCGAGCGGGTGCCGAGATCAAGGCATCGAGCGGCCTCAAGCGCGTCGCACTGGAACTTGGCGGCGATGGGCCGACCATCGTCGCCGCGGACGCCTCGATCGAAGCCAGCGCGCCGCTGTGCGCCCGCAACGCGATGCGCCTGGCCGGTCAAAGCTGCATTTCAGTGCAGAATGTCTACGTGCACGAGAGTCTGCACGACAGCTTCGTCGCACGACTTGTAGAGGAAGTGGGCAAACTCAAGGTCGGTGATCCACTCGATCCTGCGACCGACGTCGGCACGTTGATCGACGAAGCCGCTGCTCGCCGGGTCGAGGCGTGGATCGCGGAGGCCGCGAGAGCTGGTGGGCGGGTGCTGACGGGTGGTCGTCGTTCTGGCGCGCAGGTCGAGCCGACGGTCATTGTCGACGCCCGACCGGACATGAAGGTCGTCTGCGAGGAGGTGTTCGGCCCCGTGGTCTCAGTTCAGCGCTTCTCCGATATCGATGCGGTGTTCCGCACCATCTCCGCCAGCCGTTACGGCCTGCAGTGCGGCCTCTTCACGAGGTCCATGGATCTCGCCTTCAAGGCGATCCGAGCGTTGAAAACCGGTGGCGTCATTCTGAATGGCACCTCGACATGGCGCACCGACCAACTCCCGTACGGCGGCATCAAGGACAGTGGCATCGGCCGCGAGGGGCCGAAGTATGCAATCAAGGACATGACGGACGAGCGGCTGGTCGTGTTCAACCTATAGGCGAAGATCGAACGTGAGAGACGCAGACGAGCGCACTGAGGTCCAACCGGAGGCCGAGCCGGTGTTCGGTGGCAAGGAGCGCACAGGCGTGCAGTCGATCGAGCGCGCCTTTGCCATTCTCGAGGAGGTCGCGAGGCGCCGCGACGGCGTGCGCTTGGCAGAACTGGCCCGCAGCCTCGGCCTGCACACATCGACGACCTTCCACCTGGTCAAGACCATGGTGAAGCTTGGCTACCTGCGGCAGGTCAGCGAAGACAAGACGTATCGCATCGGCACGCTGTTGTTCAGGCTCGCCGGCAGTGCGCTGGATGATGTCGAGATGTCCGGGCTCGCAGCGCCGGTGCTCGAACGGCTGTCGGCAGCGACGGGGGAGACCAGTCATTTCGCGATCCGCAGCGGCGACGATGTCATCGTGCTGGCGCGCACGGTCGGCAGTGGCGCTTTCCAACTCGCCGATCGGGTCGGTGCGGTCAGGCCAGCGCACGCCACGGCGCTCGGCAAGATTCTGCTCTCAGGCCTCGAGGAGGACCAGTTGCTGGCTTACCTGGAACGGCGCCCTCCAACAGCGCTGACGCCCCGTACGATCACCGACACACAGCTGCTCGTGCACGAAATCAGGGTCGTCGGCTCCAAGGGCATTGCGTACGATGACGGGGAGTTCAACACAGAAGCGCGTTGCGTCGCGGTTCCCGTACGCGACTTCACGGGCCGCATCATCGGCGCCATCGGCATCTCGGGCGCCGTCTGGCGTCTCTCACTGCAGGCGCTCAACGAGAAGACGATGCATGTCCAGGCTGCGGCCGGACAGCTTTCCGTAGCGTTCGGCTACTCAGGCGATGCCGCCGCGACGCAGCTCGAAGCACGCCAGGAGATCCCGGCGAGCCGGACCGCAACACGCCGACGCAGGGCAGCCCCTCAGTAGCGTTTACCCGGCAAGTTGCAGTTGACAGGCGGGTCAGCGGCACCAGATACTTTCTCCAATTGAAAATGGTTGCCATCATGTGAATGGCTGCCGCGGAGGAAGCCAGCCCGCAGATCTCGCGTAACGGCGTGGATCGATCGCGGGCACAGGAGGGGTGCGATGGCCCTTCTCGTTACCGGCGCCATGGGCCATGTCGGACTAGAGGTCGTCCGGCAGGCTGCCCTGCGCGGCCACGAGGTGATCGCGCTACGCCGCGAAACTTTCGATGCCGACTCGATCCAAAGCGTCGGTGATCGCGTCGTGTGGGTCCAGGCGGATCTCGCCGACGAGGCCGCGGTCGACGCACTCGTCACTGATCACAAGATCGATGGCGCCATCCATCCTGCCGCCGTGCCAAACGACAACGTCGCCCGGAAAGACCCTCTGGCTGCCGTGCGCTCGAACGTGATGGCCGCCGCCGTGCTGCTTGACGCGGCGCGGCGTCACCGGTTCCGCCGCGTTATCAATGTCAGCACCGGCTCGGTATTCCAGGACGCCAGCGATCATTCGCAGCCCGTGCTGGAGTCGCGCCGACCTGCGGTCACCAACATCTACAGCACCACCAAGGCGTGCGGCGAGATGCTGGTCGACATGTACGCACGCGAACTCGCTGTGTCGGCCGCGACGGTGCGCATCTCGTGGGTCTATGGACCGCCACTGGTGCCAGTGGTGCGCGATCACCCGCGCGGTCCGATCCCCTGGTTCTTGCGTTGTGCGCTCTCCGGCGTCGCGATCGACGACGGCAGCGGTCGCGACTTCCAGGCCAGCTACACGCACGTCTCCGACGTCGCCGCTGGCCTTCTCGCCGCCTACGAGGCCGATCGCCTCAACCACACCGTTTATCATCTCGGCTCCGGGCGCAACTATACCACCGCCGACGTGATGCGTGCCGTCGAGGCGGCTGTTCCGGGCGCTCGCCTGCGCGTGGGTCCAGGGACAGCGCCCTACACGGATCACACCGGCATGCGCGGGCCGCTGTCCGGCGACCGCCTGTTCGAGGACACCGGCTTCCGCCCGCGTCTCGACCTCGACGCAGGCATCGCGGCGTTCGCCGATTGGATGCGCAACAACAGGGCGCGCTGGCAGGGCACTCGAGGTACCGCATGACGATGGCCGCAGACACCGGCGCACGGACGGAGCGCGGTGCCAGTCTGAGACGGCTCGCCGATGCGCCCGGCGCGGTCTATTTGCTGGCGGTATTGTCGATCGGCCTGACGCTGCTGACACCGAACTTCTTCTCGGTCGAAAACCTGACGAATGTCGCGCTCCAGGTCGCCGTCCTCGTGATCGTGGCACTCGGCATGACACTCGTCATCCTCACCGAGGGCATCGACCTCAGCCTGGGGCCCGTGCTCGGTCTGTGCGGCGTGGTGATGGGCATGCTGGTAGTTTCTGGCACGCCGCTCTGGCTCGCGATCGCGGCGGCTGTCCTGATCGGCGCGGCTTTTGGTGCTGCAAATGGCCTGCTCGTCGCCTACGTTGCTTTGCCGCCCTTCATCGTGACGCTATCCACCTTCGGCATCGCCCAGTCGCTGGCCACGATGCTCACCGAAGGCAACTCGATCACCGGGCTGCCGTCCTACGTGCGCTGGTTCAACGAGGGGCGCCTGATCGGCCTGCCTATCCCGCTATGGGCAACCGCGATCGCCTTCGCCGTGACCTATCTGCTGCTCTATCACACGCGGTTCGGGCGCTACACGTTCGCGATCGGCGGCAATCGCCGGGCTCTCGAGCTGTCGGGCAGCAACGCTCGGCTGTTCCATGTGCTGGTCTACGTCTACGCCGGCGTGCTGACGGCATTGGCCTCGTTCATCATGACCGCGCGCATGAACGCCGCGCATCCGACGATAGGCGTCGGACTAGAATTCGATGCCATTGCCGCCGTGATCCTCGGCGGGACCTCCTTCGAGAAAGGGCGCGGCGGCATTGCGGGCACGCTGATCGGAGCACTCGCGGTCGGTGTGCTGCGCAACGGCCTCAACCTCATGGGTGTCTCGACCGAATGGCAGGTGGCCATCGTCGGCCTCATCATCATTGCGGCAGTCGGGCTCGATTCGATGAGAGGGCGAAATTCATGAGCATCGGAGCGAGTTCGGCCGTGACTGCATCGCCTGCCGAGCTCCTCGGGCTGTCGCCCGATCGCGCCTTCGTCGCCATCTCGCGATTGACCGCGCTGGTCGTGCTGATTGTCGTGCTGTCATTCATGTCGCCCTATTTCCTGACCTGGGCGAACCTCGTCAATATTCTTCGCCACGCCGCTCCGTTGTTCGTGATGTCGGTCGGCCTTACGATCGTCGTGCTGACGGCAGGTATCGACCTTTCGGTCGGCGCCGTGCTCGGCCTCTGTGCATGCCTCGCCGCTTCCCTGATCTCGACCGGACAACCGGAACTAGGCGTGCTCGCCGCGCTCGGCGCCGGCTTGGCTTGCGGCCTCGTCAACGGCATCCTCGTCGCGTACGCCCGCATTCCCGCATTCATCGCAACCTACGGCATGCTGTGGATCGCCAACGGCCTCGCCTATGTGTTCATGAGCGGCGAGGTGATCTATGGACTGCCGGCATCGTTCCGGGTGATCGGCACAGGGATGCTGGGGCCCGTCCCGGTGCCGGTCGTGATCATGCTCGTCCTGCTCGCTGCGCTCGCGGTTGTCATGCAGCGCACGCCGTTCGGGCGTGGTGTCTATGCCATAGGCGGAAACCCGGTCGCCGCCCGTCTTTCGGGCATGCCGGTAGAGCGCCGCCTCATCGGCGTCTATGTGCTTAGCGGGCTGATGGTCGCGATCGCCAGCCTCATCGTCATCGCGCGTACGAATGCGGCTGACGTAAGCCTCGGTGAGGAGCAACTGCTGCCGGCAATCGCTGCGGTCTGTCTCGGCGGCACGTCGCTGTTCGGCGGTGTCGGCGGCGTTGCCGGAACGGCAGTCGGCGCCATCATCCTGGCGGTCGTGCTCAACGGCATGAACCTGATCGGAGTGAAGACGTTCTGGCAGGCCGGCGTGCTCGGCCTGATCATCCTGTTGTCCGTGCTCGCCGACCAGCTCGTGGCCCGGCGCATCAACAGGCCGTCGCCATGAGCGGTCCTGAGGACAAGCGAACGGCCTGAACAAGAAAGAGCTGAGATCACCCCAACGGAGGACGCCATGACCATTTCAAGACGTGGATTTGCCGCTGGATCGCTCGCGATCGCCGGAGCGGTCGGGACCGGTCTGCTGCCGCTAGCCGGTCCGGCACGAGCCCAGGCGAAGAAACGAATCGCGTTCTTCGTGAAAAACGTCACCAACCCGTTCTGGAAGGCCTGCCGCATCGGCGCGGAGAAGGCTGCGAAGGAACTCGGCGTCGATCTTCAGGTCGTCGCTCCGACCAAGCCCGACAACATCGAGGAGCAGACGCGTCTCGTCGAGGACTGGATCGTCAAGAAGCCGGACGCATTCGTTTTCGTGCCAGTCGACTACAAGGCGCTGGTGCCGAGCATCCAGAAGGCGAACAAAGCAGGCATCCCCGTCATCAACTACAATAACAAGATGACCGGCATCGACAAGGTGACGTTCATCGGCTCCGACGACGCACACTTCGAGTACGAGATGTGCAAGTACCTGTTCAAGTCGATGGGCGGCAAAGGCGACGTCGTTCACATCGACGGCGTGCCCGCCGCAATCACGGCGCAGATGCGCAAGAAGGGCTTCGAGAAGGCCGTCGCGGAGTTCCCGGGAATCAAGGTGCTCGCTTCGCAACCCGGCATGTACCGGCGCCTTCCCGCACAACAGGTGTTCGAGAACCTGATGCAGCGCTTCCCGAAGATCGACGCAGTCGTGTCGGCCAATGACGACATGGCGGTCGGCATCGTCGAGGCGCTTCACGCAGCCGGTCGCGGCGGCAAGACGAAGGTCGTCGGCATCGACGGAATCCCTGACGCGATCCAGGCCATCGCTGCCGGAAAAATGTTCGCGACCGTCGATTTCTCCGGGCATGACCAGTCCTACCTCGCGGTACAGGCGGCCGTGCGCCATCTGAAGGGCGAGAAGGTACCGCCAGAGATCCTGTTGCCGGTTTTCATCATCGACAAGGGCAATGTCGCCACCGTCGCCAAGACGCCAGAAGAGCGCAAACCGCCGAGCTGGGATAAGGTCGTGAGCAAGTAGCAGCAGGCCCTCACTGACATTGGCCGGCCGGAGCCCGCCTCCGGCCGGATCTCGAGCGAGAGGTGACATGAGCGAAGAGACACCGGTTCTGTCGGCGCGCGGCCTCGGCAAGCACTACGGCGGCGTCATCGCGCTGGCAGACGGGGGCATTGACCTCTATGCCGGCGAGGTGCACGCCCTCGTCGGCGACAATGCGGCCGGCAAGTCGACACTCATCAAGATCCTTTCCGGCGCAGTCGTGCGCGACAGCGGCACGATCACGTTTCGCGGGCGCGAGGCCCACATCGACAGCCCGCGCTCAGCCAAGGCGCTCGGCATCGAGACCGTCTATCAGGATCTCGCCCTCGCCGACAATCTCGATGTACCCGCCAACATCTTCCTCGGCCGGGAGCTGATGCGCCGCGGACCATTGCGCTTCCTGATGGATGTACGCCGCATGGAGGAAGAGGCGCGCCGTCTGCTCGGCAGGCTCAAGATCAACATACCGTCCGTCCGACACAAGGTGCGCTCGATGTCCGGAGGACAGCGCCAATCGGTCGCGATCGCGCGGAGCGTCTACTTCAATGCCACTGTGATCATCCTGGATGAGCCCACAGCGGCGCTCGGTGTCGAAGAGACGCGAAAGGTCTACGAGCTCATCGGCGAGATGCGGGCGCAGGGCCTCGCTGTGCTCATGATCTGCCACAACATGAACCATGTGTTCGAGAACGCGGATCGCATCACCGTCATGAAGACCGGGCGGATCGTCGGCTCGCGCAAGACCACCGAAACGAGTCAGGAGGAGATCCTGCGCATGATCGTGACGGGTTCGGCGGAGCCTTCGCTTTCCGGTCCCGAGGGGCGCAGCACACTGCGGGCAGTCACCTGAGGAGCCCGCCGTGGATGCGCCGGCCGTAGCACTGATCGCTGGCGCAACAGGTGCTGCCGCTTCACGCCTCGTCGAGCTGCTGGCAAGCGAGGGATGGGTCGTATTCGCCCTTTGTCGATCTCGATTCCCTACATCCCAAAAGGCCGTCACGTTCGTCCCGGTCGATCTGATGGATCCGGTCGCCGTAGCGTCGGCGGTGGCCGATCTCCCACCCGTCACTCACGTCGTCTATTCTGCGCGCGCCAAGCATGGCGAGGGCGGGTCGGAGAGCGTCGTTGAGAACGTGGCGATGCTGCGCCATGTCCTCGACGCGGCGACCGCACACAGCAGCTTGCGTCACATCCATCTCGTCGAAGGCGGCAAATGGTACGGTCAGCACCTCGGGCCGTACACGACTCCGGCGCGCGAGGACGATCCGCGACACCTGCCACCCAACTTCTACTTCGACCAGGAAGATCTCCTGCGCGCGCGCCAAGCCGATCAGTGCTGGACGTGGTCGGCCTCGCGACCCAACGTGATCGTTGACTTCGCGCCGGGGCGGCCACGCAACATCATTTCGATCGTCGGTGCCTACGCTGCGATCTGTCGCGAACTGGCTCTGCCGCTGGACTTCCCCGGGGAGCCGAAGCAGTTCTCGGCTCTTACGGAAATCACCGACGCTACGCATTTCGCGCGGGCCGTGCGCCACATCATGACGACACCGGCGTGCGCGAACGCGGCCTTCAACGTCACCAACGGCGACGTGTTTCGCTGGCAGCACCTTTGGCCGCGCATTGCCGATGCCTTCGGGTTGAAGGGTGGCATAGTCAGACCGTTCTCCCTTGCCGAAGCGATGCGGGACAGGAATGCTCTGTGGCAGGGCATGGTTGCCAAGCATCGCCTCCGCCCCGCTCGTCTCGAAGAAATCGCCTTGTGGTCTTTCGCCGACGCATTGTTCCGCCAGACTTTCGATGTCGTCTCCAGCACGACACGGCTGCGCAGGTCCGGCTTCTCCGACGTCATCGACAGCGAGGAGCAGTTCCTCGCGCTTCTCGCCCGCTATCGCGATGCACGCATCCTGCCATGAAGAGGATCTCATGAGGTTCAATAACGTCCTCGTCACCGGCGCTGCCGGCTTGCTCGGCAGGTACGTCACGGCCGCGCTCACCGATGTGGCCCGTGTAAGCGGCCTCGATGTCGTCAAGCCGACAACGGACCATGGGCTGGCAAGCTTCACTGAAGCGAGCATCGAGGACGCCGACGCGGTGCGCTCGGCGATGAACGGACAGGACGCCGTGATCCACGTCGCAGCGCGCCCGAATATCTGGAGCGGCAGCGGAAGCGAAATCATCCACACCAACGTCACCGGTACCTGGAACGTCCTGCAGGCTGCCGAGGACGCCGGCGTCCGTCGTGTGGTCGTGACATCGAGCGACTCCGTCGTCGGCTACACCGTGCTCCAGGGCGCCATGCTTCCGCCCGATTATCTGCCGGTCGACGCCGCTCACCCGACGCGCCCCACCGACGCCTATGCCATCAGCAAGAAGCTCACCGAGGAGATGGCGCGCGCGTTCGTGGCGCGCGGCAAGATCGAAGTCGTCATGCTGCGGCCGGTCTACGTGCTCTATCCGGAGTTCGAATGCGAAGTCGTGGCACGCGCCGCCGACCCCCGTGGCTACAAGGGACCTGCGGCGGGCGGCCGTCAGCCCGCAGGCGGCGGCCCGATGTGGCATTACGTTGATCCCCGTGATCTCGCCCATGCCTTCGCGCTGGCTCTCGACGCCGACGAGCCAGGGTTCGGTCCGTACTTCATCACCGGGCCGAACACGCTCGCGCCCGAGCCAACGACCGAGCGCCTGGCTCGACTTATGGACGGGCGACGCGTCCCAGTGACCCGCCCGGAAATCTACGAGTCGGACCCTTACGCACCGCTGTACGATCGCGCTGCGGCCCGCGAACGGCTGGGCTTCGAGCCGCGACACGACCTTCGCCGCAAGCTGGTCGGGGGCAGATCATGACCATCTTTCACACCGCCCACCTGCGCGCCCACTCGGAGCACGTCGAACAATACAAGGCGCGTCTCCTGCGTCATGCGCGCACCAGCCTCGAAAGAGAGCCGGGGCTGTGCCTTCGCTTCGACGTCCATCAAGATGTCGACGATCCGACGCTGTTCCTGCTCATCGAACAGTACGTGGACCAGGCCGCCCTCGATGCGCACCGCGCCTCGGCGCACTTCGCCCGGTACAGGGCCGACACCGACGGCTGGGTCGCCGAGCGAACGTGGTGGTACTGGACATCTTTGCCGCTGCCAGCGTCTACGAGGTGACGACATGACGACACCGCCGCAGGCGCGCTTCCTGCCCGTCGACCTGGCCGACGCACGGGTCGTCGTCACCGCCGCTGCCGGCGGCATCGGTCACACCATCGCCGAGGGCTTCCTCGCCCGCGGCGCCCGTGTCGCCATCTGCGACATCGACGAGGCAGCGCTCGAACGGGCCACCGCCAGCCTGCCCGGCGCTATGCGCGAGCGCGTCGATCTCCGATCCGCGGCAGAGACGGCCCGCTTCGTTGCAGAAGCCGATGCCGCTTTCGGAGGCATCGACGTTCTCGTCAATAATGCCGGCATCGCCGGCCCTACCGCAAACGTCGAGGACGTCGGGACCGAGGCGCTCGATGAGACAATGGCCATCAATGTCTCGAGCCAGTTCGCGGCGGTGCGCGCAGCAGTGCCAGGTATGAAGGCCCGACGCTCCGGCACGATTCTGAACCTCAGCTCGATCGCCGGACGGCTTGCCTTCGCCATGCGCTCGCCCTACGCTGCATCGAAATGGGCGGTCGTCGGTTTCTCAAAGAGCCTCGCAGCCGAACTTGGCCCCTACGACATCCGCGTCAACGCGATCCTGCCGGGCCACGTCCGAACCGATCGTTTCGAGCGCGTCGTCGCAGCGAAGGCAGCCGCCAAGGAGATCCCCGTGGACGACATGCGACGGGAGTATCTGAGCGTGGTTTCATTGCAGCGCAATGTCGAACGGGAGGACATCGCGAACATGGCGCTCTATCTCGCGTCGTCGTTCGGCCGCAATATCACCGGACAGGCGATCAGCGTCTGCGGCGATGTCCACATGATGCGCTGAAGAAGCGAGTGCCGCACCATGCCCTCGGTGCCGTCAACTATGCAGCCGACGACATCACGGAGCCGGTCCTACCTCCTGGCCAATCGCGTCGACGGCTCGAACTGAGGCTCGTGCCGGTTTGCGTGGCGATGTACCAGCCGCCACTCGCCGCCCTCGCGACGGAACACGTGCGTCACGCGGTTGCTCCACCCGGTCAGACCTTCGACGTTGCGGACTTGCTGGTCCGTGTAACTCTCCACATCGGTGACGAGGAACATGTCGCCGGCAACCACCGTCGAGATGCGCTGATAGCTGACGCTGCCGCCCTGAAACTGCTGTCCGGCCCAATCCCAACGCCGCGAGACGGCCTGCCAGCCCTTCTCGTAGCCGCCCCAGCCATAGAAGCTCGTTGCATCGCTGCTGTGGGAGTAGAGCGCTTTGATCGCGCTGACATCGCCCATCGCAACTCTTGCCATCGCCGCATGCAACCGTGCGATGGCCGCCTCGACCGTCGGATCCGATGACGACGCCTGATCAATCGATGCCATGCAAGCCTCCCTCTCGGTGTCGTCGTGTCAGGCGCGTATTGCGCCTTCAGGCCGCCAGCCACCACTTCACCACGGCTCCGCCATCCCCGTCGAGCGGGTCGCGAGCGGGCAGCGCCACATCGGCAATCTCGCGCAGCGCTCGCGCATGGTCAGCCACGGTCGCGCGCTTCAGATCCCAGTCCTCCTGGCCGGCGGGGTAGGCGCCGACCACACTGAGATCCGCGCTCGCCGCGCGCCGGCAATGTCCGACGCCGGCCGGAATCACCACGGCATCGCCGGCCGCCAGATCGACCACAGGCCCTGACGCCCCGCCGAACTGCACGCGGGCGGTACCGCGTGCGACGACGAGCACCTCGTGCGCGCGAGCGTGGAAGTGATGAAACGGGTAGATGCCGTTCACCCACGCGCCGCGCCAACCGTTGGCGCCGAGGCGCGCAATGATCGCCGCGGCGCCGCGCTGGTCGGGGCCGACCACGCCCGCCATGACGATCAAGGGCAGTCGCGGGTTGTTGGGCACGAGGCCATCGTCAGGGAGGAGATGCGTTTCGATCATCGATTTCACATGGGGCGTCACGCCCCGGTATTCGAGAGCTTCCACACCCACCAGGCCATGCCGATCACCATACCCGGGATCCCGGCGATATGGATCGTCTGCAGGATCGCGCGCACCCAGGCTCGCTGCGCCACATGCCGGTTTACCATCAGGATCGAGATGACGATCATCAGGCTAACCATCATATAGTTGAACACGAACAGTTTGTCGGAGACTGTCGCCGTATCGGCATCGAGCTTCGGAAGCGAGAGATAAAGCGCGACGGCCGACAGCAGCGCGGTGACCTGGATGGTCACGATGGCCTCGAAGTTCGAAAGCGGGATGAAGATCGACAGATAGGCAACGATAAGAATGAAGCCGAGCGGTACGATCACCCTGAGGTAGTAGTCGGTGGTCTGGCGCTGCATCTCCCAAACGAAGCTGGCCTTGTAGAACGGCACCACGCTCGGCGACAGCGAATAGGCGTCGAGCACGGGGACGAAGTCCTCGTCGTAGCCGACGTACTGTGCTTTCGGGTCCCAGCCGTCCGTTGCCACCGAGGTATCGCGCAGTTCCTGCGGCGGCGGCTGCACGATGAACTGAACGTCACCGCGCTTGGGCTGGATATCGATGGTGAAGCGCTGCCGATCGAACGGATAGCTCGCCAGATCCGGATTGAACACGAAGCGCCCCGTCACGCGATAGACCTTCGTCGCTTCGGGAAAAGCGTCCGAGCGCTTGCCGTCGTGCAGCATCTCGATGGTGAGCTGGCGACCGTTGGACGAAGGATCGAGAAAGGCGTTGGTGAAGTCGACCTGCTCGATCGCCGCCCCGCCCTGGCTGCGCATGGCCAGGTAGAACTCGGCCGCGAACGTCTTCTGGTTGTCGTCGATGCGATGCGCACGGATGAGGTCGATGTCGAGATAGACCGTTTCGATGCGCTTCAGGGTGTCGTTCCTCAGGCGCTGGAACTGGATCGGTGCGAGTTGCACGCGCCCTAGTCCCTGAGGCAGGATGAGGATGAATGGCGTGCGCGCCGCCGTGCGCGAAGACGGCTTGAACGACCAGTTCTGGAAAGTGCCCTTGAAAGCTCCGCGGCCGGTCGCATAGGTCGTCGTCAGCGCCTTCACGACGGCTGCCCGCCGCTCCGCCAACCCCGCGCGCCGGACGGTCGCCGCGGCGGAGGTGGCTGCAAGTGACACCATGTCGGCGAACTGTCCGCCGAAGCCGATGGCGCGAAGGTTGGCGGCATCGAGGGGATCGACCGCTTGATCGGCAGGGCGCGCTTTGCAGGTGCCACTCGCCCAACCGGGAGCGGCGTCATTGCGACGGCCTTCGAAGACCCAGCTCTCCCTGTCGGCGCCAGCCACGCGCCGACGCAGACGCTCGGAATACAGTTCGGGAAGGCCGTCCCAGGCGAGCTGGTAGATGGCGTTCGGATAGCGGTCGACGATGTCTTTCGGCAGGTCGGCGATCCGCCCCGTCATCAACAGCGCGGGCGTGTGGCGGGCATCGATCAATTCGGCGATCACGTCCGCTGTACGTTGCGTGCCGACGGACAGGACGACGAAATCGGCTTCCTTCGTCTTGAGGTCGGCGACGGCCGCCTTGACCGCCGCCGCGTCAAGCTTGTCCTTTGACAATGCGAGCCGATGATCGCCGGCCATGCCACGCTCAGCGAACGCTTGCTTCAGACCATCGCCAAGCGCGGCCGAGAAGACAGAGCCGCCGAGGCCGACGAACGCCGGCCGCGCGAATCCGACATGCGAGACGAACTGCGTGATGATCGGCACGCGTTCCTCTTCCTGCGAGGCGCGCGTGGTGAACACACTCGGCTGTCCCTCGATGAGCGAACTGACAGAGGTGTCGGTGAGGAACGGCACGCCGGACTTACGGATTTCGGTGCCCAGCTTGTCGAACACCGCCTTGGCGAGATTGGAGTTGGTCAATCCGACGATGGCGAGCAGGTCCGGCATGGCGAGAGCCTGTTCGACATTGCCGATGGCGCGATTTGGCTCACGGGCATCATCGAAGATTTCGACCCTGACCGGCCGGCCGGCGATGCCGCCCTGGCGATTGATCCGCGCCTCTTCGAGCCGCACCAGGCGGGTGATCGCAGCGACATAGCCATTGTCGTAGCAGAGATCTGGCCGTGAGGAGACCAGCACGGCGACGACGTACGGCGGACCGGCCGCCGCCTCCGCGGCGGTCTGCGACCGCGCCCCTCCCACGGCCAGGACGCCGGCCATGACGAAGGCCGAACACAAGGCCGCGGCCCTGCTGAGGCCCCCCGTAGTGAGTTTCCTGGCGCCACGCCACAGGCTGCCGAAGGTACTGTTCAATCGGCGCACGCGATCGCTCCCCCTCGCTCCCAAATGCACAACCTTGAACGCTTATCACACCGGCCCGCCCCGGCGGCAGCCCGCTTGGCGAGAAATAGCAGGCCTGCGTCCGACCAGCCTCTCTCGCCAGACCACGCATACATGCGCTATTCTGCATCAGTTCCTGAACGGCGCTGGAGACGACCGCAATGCTCCGCCATCTTCTGCTCGCCCTGAGCCTCGCATCGCTCCTGATCGGGCGCGGCGCAGCTGCCGCCGACCCGCCCGCCCTGCCGCCGCTCAGCGGCCCGGTCGAGCCGAAGGTGACGCCACGCAAGGGAGACGATGGCATCTACCATCAGGCGTGGTTCTCGTCGTCGTTCCTCGACCTGCGTGAGGATTTCGCGGACGCCAATGCCGCCGGCAAGCGTCTGGCGGTGATCTTCGAGCAGCGCGGATGCATCTACTGCACGAAGATGCATACGGAGGTTCTCGCCCAGCGCTACATCAACGACTACGTCCGCGCCAATTTTCACATTGTGCAGCTCGACCTCTGGGGCGCGCGCGAGGTGACCGACTTCGACGGCAGGAAGCTCTCCGAGAAGGCGTTGGCCGAGCGATGGGGTGTCCTCTTCACGCCGACGATCGTGTTCTACAAGGACGATCTGACCGGCCTCGACGGCAAGTTCGGCCCGCCGCTCGAAATTGCCCGCATGCAGCTCGGGATCGGTGCCGGGACTTTCTATGACATGTTCTCGTGGGTCCGCTCGCGGATCTACGAGAAGGATCGCAATTTCCAGCGCTTCCACATCGCCCGCATGCAGGAGCGCGACGCAGTGGCCAAGGCCGCAGGTAAAGCGAAATCGCAATGAGGCAACGCTGCGCCTTGCGCCCGACGTGATCCATGTGCAGAAGGCCCGCCGTCCAACCCTCTCCACGGCAGCCCATTCGATGTCCGAGCCCACCGGCCGCAGCCAGCTCGCTGCAGCCCTCATCTTCATCCTCGCATGGGCCGTCCTGGCAAGCCCGTGGCTTACCGGGCGCGTCACGATCCCCTACGACGCCAAAGCTCATTTCCAGGCGCAGATCCAGTTCCTCGCCAACGCCCTGCACGCGGGCCAGTCGCCGGCCTGGTCGCCCAACGTGTTCGCTGGCAGCCCGCAGATCGCCGATCCGCAGTCGCTGATCTTTTCGCCCGCCTATCTAATCGCGGCGATCTCGCCTGCGCCGAGCTTCCAGCTGTTCGATGGCTATGTACTGACCCTGTTGGCCATCGGAGGCATCGCGATAATCGCCTTCTTCCGGGATCGCGGCTGGCATCCGGCCGGCGGGCTCCTCGCTGCCCTGGTCTTCGCGTTCGGCGCCTCGGCATCCTGGCGTGTACAGCACATCGGCCAGGTGCAGAGCTACGCGCTGTTCGCGGTCGCGCTCTTGGCGCTGACCCGGGCACTCGATCGAGGATCGATCGTCTATGGCGTCGGCGCCGGTGTGGCCGCCGGCCTCATGATCGTAGAGCCGGATCAGGTGGCGCTGATCGGCGCATATCTGCTTGCGATGCTGGTGATCGTGCACGTTATGGCCTGCCCGGGTCGCCGACTGGTGGAGAGCCGGCGCATCGCGGCACCGCTGGCGGCTGGCGCGATCGCCGGCGCCCTCATCGTGCTGGTGCCGCTGGTGATGACTGTGCTGTTCGCTGCCGCTTCGAGCCGACCTGCCATCCCCTTTGCAGAGGCGGCCCGCGGCTCGCTGCATCCCGTTTCGCTGCTGACGGCCATCATCGCCGACCTGTTCGGAGCTCTCAGCCAGACCGTCGACTACTGGGGTCCCTACAGCGAGACGTGGGATCCCAACGAGTTGACGCTGTCGCAGAACATGAGCCAAGTCTATGCTGGCATCCTGCCGGTCGTGTTGATCATCGTCGTGGGCTTCGGCCGTGGCTGGCTTTTCGCGCGCGAAATCCGCCCCTACGCGATGATGCTGGCTCTGGTCACGTTCTATGCGCTCGGATCGTGGACGCCAGTATTCCGCGTCATGTTCGACGTTCTGCCGGGCGTCGCGATGTTCCGGCGGCCCGCCGACGCCACGTTCTTCATTGGCGCGCTACTCGGCATCGTCGGCGGCTACCTCCTGCATCGTTGGCTCGGACAGCCGGGACCGGCGCGACTGCAGCCAACGAGCCTCGCCATATTCGTGCTGCTTCTCGCCGCCGGCTGCGCGATCGCCTACCTGGAAGACCACTGGCGCGAGGCCCGCCTCCCGATCATGATCGCTGGCTGCTGGATCGCATGCGCCCTCGGCCTGCTGGCTCTGCTCACCCGCCTGCCACGACCGAATGGCATCCTCGCCGTCGCACTTGCCGCCGGCTTCACCACCGCCGACCTGGCGCTCAACAACGGCCCGAACGAATCGACCGCGCTCGCCCCCGCCCCCTACGATATCCTGAAGCCCGACACGAGGAACTCCACCATCCGTCTCATCAAGTCGCTCACCCGCCAGCCGCCCGGCTCGCCACGCCGAGACCGCGTCGAGCTTGCCGGGCTCGGTTTCGAATGGCCGAACGCGGCGATGGTGCATGGCTTCGATCACGTGCTCGGCTACAATCCGCTGCGCCTGGAGGTGGTCACCGAAGCAATCGGTGCAGGCGATACCATCGCCGGCCCCGACCAGCGCCAGTTCACGGCGCTCTTTCCTTCCTACCGCTCGCGGCTCGCCGACCTTCTCGGTCTCCGCTACATCGCGACTCCGATCGAGATCGGAAAGATCGATCACCGCCTGAAACCAGGCGACGTACGCCTGATAGCACGCACCCGTGACGCCTTCGTGTACGAGAACCCGCGTGCCCTGCCGCGCGTCATGCTCGTGCGCGATTTCCTGCCGGCCGAGTTCGGCGACCTGATCGCGACCGGCGCCTGGCCGTCGTTCGATCCCACGCGCACTGTGCTGCTCGAGGAGATCCCACCCGAAGCCTCACGGACGCGCGCTGTCCGCGCCCCGACCTCACGGCGCGGCACTGGCGGCCCGCGTTCGACAGCGGGCCTCGCGACGGCCGCCGCTATCCTCATGCGCCATCGCATTCCCGCTCCCGACGATGCGGTGCGCCTTCTGCGCTACGAGAACACCCTGGTCGAGATAGAGGCCGCGAGCAGGCGACCGGGCTACGTCGTGCTCAACGACGTCTGGCACCCATGGTGGAGCGCCACCGTCGACGGGCGCCCCTCAGAGGTGCTGAAAGCCAACGTCATGTTCCGCGCCGTCGCCGTACCGGCGGGACGTGTGCGCGTTCGATTCACGTTCGAGCCATTGGCGGGCGCTGCCCGCGAGTTGGCCGAACGCGTAGGGGCGGCCAAACCTCCGCGTCGTGCCGTCGCGGGCAGAACGGACTGGGAGTGACGATGTGGCGCCGGTCCGCCGTGCGCCCGTTGACCGTCAGCGCAACCGGCCGAGAACCGCCGTCGCGCGCCCCTCTTCGGGAAAGTGGCGCAGCGCTTCACGTGCGTAGGCGCGCGCAGCGTCAGGACGCTTCAGCTGCTCGGCTGTCATGGCCAGGTATCCGTTCGCCGTTGCACGCTGGCGCGGCGTCCGGGCGGCCTGCAGCACGAGTTTGAAGGCCGTCTCAGCCGCCGCGAAATCGTCGGCCTTGTAGGCGGCGCGTCCGATGCGCATCCAGTCGGTATATTCGGGGCTGACCTCTGCGACCGCGGCGCCACTCGTGATCAGCGTGATCGCGGCCAAGATCGCACCTGCCGTGCCGGCACGCCGCCGACGTACCATGCGGCTCAAGCCTCGGCGAGCAGCGAGAGCTGGCAGGGCTCGGTCGAATTGCCTTCCTGGTCGGTGAGGCCTGTCGGGTAGTCTCCGGTGAAGCAGTGATCGGTGAACTGCGGCATGCGTGGGTCGCGCGCACCGACGCCGAGCGCGCGATAGAGCCCCTCGACGGAAAGAAATGAGAGGCTTGTCGCCCCCATGAAGGCGCGCATCTCCTCGACCGTCATGTTGGCGGCCAGCAGCTCAGCCCGCTTCGGGGTGTCGATGCCGTAGAAGTCGCCGTATTTTATTTCTGGGCATGCAATGCGCATGTGCACCTCTCGGGCGCCAGCTTCGTACATCATGCGCACGAGCTTCTGCGAGGTCGTGCCACGCACCACGCTGTCGTCGATCAGAACGATGCGCTTGCCGCGGATCACTGCGGCGTTGGCAGAGTGCTTGAGCTTGACGCCGAGTTGGCGGATCGACTGCTGCGGCTCGATGAACGTGCGTCCGACATAATGATTGCGGATGATGCCGAGTTCGAACGGGCGCCCGATGCCATTGGAATAACCTATCGCCGCCGGCACGCCGGAATCGGGAATTGGTACTACGACATCGACGTCGCACGGGCTCTCCTTGGCCAGCTCGCCTCCCATATTGCGGCGGATGGTGTAGACGTTGCGACCACCGACGACGCTGTCCGGGCGGGCGAAGTAGATGTACTCGAAGATGCAGGGCCGGGCAGGCCGCGGCGGGAACGGCCGGTGCGAGGTGATGCCCTCCGCCGTGATCACAACGATCTCGCCGTTCTGGATCTCGCGGACGAACGTGGCGCCGACGATATCCAGCGCGCACGTCTCGGAAGCGAGAATGAAGCCGTCGCCCAGACGGCCGAGCACGAGCGGCCGGATACCAACCGGATCGCGCGCGCCGATCAGCATGTCGTTGGTCAGACACGTGAGCGCGTAGGCGCCCTCGATCTGACGCAGGGCATCGATGAAGCGCTCGACGATGCCGCGTTTGCGGGAGCGCGAGATGAGGTGGAGGATGACCTCGGTGTCCGAGGTCGACTGGCAGATGGCGCCGTCCCGGACCAGCTCGGTGCGCAGCGTCAGCGCATTGGTGAGGTTGCCGTTATGGGCGACCGCGAATCCACCACCCTCGAGATCGGCGAACAGCGGTTGAACGTTTCTGAGGCCGGAGCCACCGGTCGTCGAATAGCGCACGTGGCCGACCGCGCACTCGCCTAGCAGTACGTCGATGACGCGCTGTCGGTTGAAGTAGTCACCGACCAGGCCGAGCCGGCGCTCGGTACGAAAATGCCGGCCATCGAATGTCGTGATGCCGGCTGCTTCCTGTCCGCGATGTTGTAGGGCGTGGAGCCCGAGGGCGGTTATCGCCGCCGCGTCTTTCACACCGAACACGCCGACGATGCCGCACTCCTCGTGCAGGCGGTCGTCCTCGCCGGACACTTGCACGTCGTGTATCGCGTTCCCGTGAAGCGGGCTCTCCGCGCTGCACTCGTTTAGTGGCGGGGACGTCTGACTGTCGAGATGCCCGAGATCAGTCATGAGGATCTCCCGCGCCTGAGCGGCTGGTGCCGTCTACTGCGTCGCCGACTGAACGACTTAACGCGTTCGCGTCGACGCCGCCATGCCTGCGACTATACGCGAGTCGGCTGGCGGTGGCTTCGTCGGCAGCGCACGTGCGTGTGACAGATATATGAAGCTACGGACTTATCAACTAGGCAGCGCACCGCGATTTCGTCGCAGCGAAAACGATCCGTTGACTGTTGTCGCGGTCGTCTCGGTGACCCTGGCGCTGCTCCTCCTTGGGCTCGGTGAGCGAGCGCGGGATCAGCCTGACGAGCGTCGAGCGCAGCACCTCGCCGGTCGAACGCAGATAGGGCAGCGATTTCGACTGGGCGACGAAAGCCATCTGCTGCTCGGGCTTCGGGTAGACGACCTCGTAGAACATGAACGGGATGACCACGAGGATGAAGCCGCGCACGACACCGAACACGAGCCCGAGCAACCGGTCGATCATGCCGACCCGGCTGTCGAGGATCGAATCCGAGATCCGGGACGTGATCAGGTGAACCACAATCAGCACGACCAGGAAGATCAGCGCCCCGAGGCCGATCTGCGCCACCTGCACTGGCGCTCCGATCTGCTGGGCAATATCCTCAGCCACCCGCTTCTGTGAGAGCACGAACACTGCGGCAGCGACCGCCGCCGCTGCCCACGACACGATCGAGAGCAACTCGCGAGTGAGCCCCCGATACATGGCAAGCAAGCCCGAGATCAGCGAGATCGCGATCAGGAAGATGTCGAGATAGGACAGCGGTCCGACCATGGCGATCAGGATCTCTTATCGTTGCGGCGCGGTTACAGCTTCAGCGAGGATGAGAGCGCGGCGGATCCCCTCATGACAAGGGGCTCAGTCGCATGCGTTACGTCCATCTGCAAGACTCTTCAGATGAGTGATGCGCGAAAGCGACAATTTTAGGCCCCGGGTCTCGATCTCGCCGGCCGCCGGCAGCAGCGCCGACTTGAAGCCGAGCTTCTGCGCTTCCTTCAGTCGTGCCGGCATGTGCGCTGCCGCCCTGACAGCGCCGGAAAGGCTGATCTCCCCGAAGTGAATGCGGTCGACAGGCAGCGGCTCACCGCTCAGCGAGGAGAGCAACGCGGCGGCGGCAGCGAGATCGGCCGCCGGCTCGGTAATCCTGAGGCCGCCGGCCACGTTGAGGTAGACGTCGTGATGTGCGAAGGACACCCCGGCGCGGGCCTCGAGCACCGCCAACAGCATGTTGAGACGATTGGCGTCCCAGCCGACCGCGGCGCGTCGCGGCGTGCCAAGCGCCGACGGAGCGACCAGAGCCTGGATCTCGACCAGCAGCGGCCGCGTGCCCTCCATGCCGGCGAACACGGCGGCCCCGGGCGCAGAGGCGTCGCGGTCGCCGAGGAACAGCTCCGACGGATTGGTCACCTCACGCAGGCCGCGCTCGACCATCTCGAACACGCCGATCTCGTCGGCCGGGCCGAAGCGGTTCTTCACGGCCCTGAGCAACCGGTAGGCGTGGCCGCTGTCGCCCTCGAAATAGAGCACGGTGTCGACCATGTGCTCGACCACCTTGGGCCCGGCGATCTGCCCCTCCTTGGTGACGTGGCCGACAAGAATCAGCGCGCTGCCCACCTGCTTGGCGTGGCGGATCAGGCTCTGTGTCGCGGCCCTCACCTGCGCGACGGTGCCGGGCGCCGATTCGATCGCCTCGGCCCACAGCGTCTGGATCGAATCGATGATGACGAGATCGGCGCGGGGACCATCGCCGAGGGTGGCGAGGATGTTGGCCAGGTTCGTCTCGGCGGCAAGCGCCACGGGCGCCTTGGCGAGGCCAAGCCGCTCGGCTCGCATCCGCACCTGTGCCGTCGCCTCCTCGCCCGAGAAGTAGACTGTGCGCCGGCCGGCCAACGCCAGATCAGCTGCGAGTTGCAGCAGCAGCGTCGACTTGCCGATGCCCGGCTCGCCGCCGATCAGGATTGCCGAGCCCGGCACCACGCCGCCCCCCGTCACACGGTCGAGTTCGCCATTTCCGGTCGGGATGCGCGGTGCCTCGTCGATCGCGCCGGCGAGCGTCTCGAGCCGCGCCGGCCTGCCCTTTCCCGCCTTGGTCAGCCCCGAGCCCGGCGTCGCGGCCGGCCCGGCCTGCTCCTCGACGATGGTGTTCCAGTCGCCGCAGGCGACGCACTTGCCTGCCCAGCGCTGCGAAACGGCGCCGCACGACTGGCAGACGAACTGGTTGCGCGCCGGCTTCGCCATGCTCAGCCGCCCACGTACACGCGATGCACGCGGCTGCCGAGGCGTGTGAGCAGCTCGTAGCCGATCGTGCCGGCGCGATCGGTGAGGTCGTCGAGCGTGACGCGCTCACCCATCACCTCGACCCAGGCGCCACGGTGCACGAGATGCTCGGGCACGTCCGTGACGTCGACGGTCGTGAGATCCATCGATACGCGTCCGACCACCGGCACCGGATGATCGCCGATGAAGCCGACCGGGCCAGGGTGCGCGTCATCGCCACTCAGTGCACGAAGGAAGCCGTCGGCGTAGCCGCAGGCGATGGTGGCCAGCCGAGAACGGCGCGTCAGGTGGTACGAGGCGCCATAGCCGACCGTCTCGCCGGGAGCCGCCTCGCGAACCTGCAGGATTCGCGCGAGCAGGCGCACCACCGTGCGCATCGGATTGGGAGCGCCGACGAAGGCGCGACCGCCGTAGATGGCGATGCCGCCGCGCACCAGATCGAAGTGATAGTCCGGGCCGAGAAAGATGCCGCCCGAGTTCGCGAGGCTTGCGCGCCGCGCCGGCAACCGTCCCCTAAGCGCCTCGAAACGGCCAAGCTGCGCCCGGTTGAGCGGATGGTCCGCCTCGTCGGCGCAGGCGAGGTGGCTCATCACCAGCGCGACGTAGAACGGCTCGAGCAGCTCCGGCCGGGCGGCGAGGCGGTCCACCTCGGCATCGGTCAGGCCGAGCCGGTTCATGCCGGTGTCGATGTGAATGGCCGCCGGATGGCGCCGGCCGCGCTTGCCGGCGAGCGCCGACCAGTCCTCGACCTCGGCAAGGCTCGAAAGCACAGGGCGCAGGTTGAAGCCACCGTAATAATCGCCGGCGCCGGCGAGGAAGCCGTCGAGCACGTAGATGATGGCGCCAGGCACCACCGTGCGCACGCGCAGCGCCTCCTGCAAGGTGGCGACGAAGAACGTTTTGGCGCCTTCGCGGGACAGCGCCGCCACCACCTCCTCGATGCCGAGGCCGTAAGCGTTGGCCTTCACCACCGCCGCGCACTCGGCCGTGCCGGACGCGGCGTTGAGCGTCGCCCAGTTGGCCTTGAGCGCGCCAAGGTCGATCTGCAGCACGGCGCGCGCCTCCGGCGGCGCAGCGATCGCCGCCTGCGCGATGGCCGCGCGGTCCGGTAGCGTGCCGGCCTGCCCGTCGGTCGCCAACGTCATGCGATACTCCCGCCTGTCTACTCCAGCCGCTCCGGCATCCTATCCTCGCGCGCCAGATTCCCGAAGCGGGTGAACTGGTTTTCGAAGGAGAGCTGCACCGAGCCGACCGGGCCGTGGCGCTGCTTGCCGATGATCACCTCGGCCTTGCCCGACACCATCATCATCTTCTGCTGCCACTCGGCGAACTCGGCCGTGCCTTCGCTCGGTTTCGTGCGCTCGACGTAGTATTCCTCGCGGAACACGAACATCACCACGTCGGCGTCCTGCTCGATCGAGCCCGATTCGCGCAGGTCCGAGAGTTGCGGGCGCTTGTCCTCGCGAGTCTCGACCTGACGCGACAGCTGCGACAGCGCGATGATCGGCACCTCCAGCTCCTTGGCCAGCGCCTTGAGGCCGGTGGTGATCTCGGTGATCTCCTGCACGCGGCCGGCCGACGCCGACTTCGAGGACCCCGACAGCAGCTGCAGGTAATCGACCACCAGCAGCCCGAGACCGTGCTGACGCTTCAGCTTGCGGGCGCGCGCAGCGAGCTGCGCGATCGAGATGCCGCCGGTCTGGTCGATGTAGAGTGGAATGCGGCTCATCTGCTGGGAGACGGCGACCAGACGACGGAACTCCTCTTCCGAGATCATGCCGCGACGGATCTTCTCGGAGGGGATCTCGGCCTGCTCGGACAGGATACGGGCGGCGAGCTGCTCGGCCGACATTTCGAGCGAGAAGAAGCCGACGACACCGCCGTCGACCGGCTTGTCGGTACCGTCGGTCTGGCGCTCGGTCCTGAAGTTCTTCGCCACGTTGAAGGCTATATTGGTGGCCAGCGCCGTCTTGCCCATCGAGGGACGCCCGGCGAGCACGATCAGGTCCGATTTCTGCAGTCCGCCCATGCGACCATCGAGATCGGATAACCCGCACGAAAGGCCCGACAGATGGCCGTCGCGCTGATAGGCGGCGTTGGCCATCTCGATCGCTGTCGTCAGCGCCTGACCGAAGGTCTGGAAGCCCTGGCCGTACTTGCCGCTCTCGGCCAGCGCATAGAGCTGGCTTTCCGCCTCCTGGATCTGGGTCTCCGGCGGCAGGTCGACGGGACTGTCGTAGGCGGTATTGACCAGTTCCTCGCCGATGGTGATCAGCGAGCGGCGCACAGCGAGGTCGTAGATCGTGCGCCCGTAGTCGCGGGCGTTGATGATCGTCGTCGCGTGCGACGCGAGCCGCCCGAGGTACTGCGGAACGGTCAGGTCTTTGTCGATCGGCTCGGCCGTCTCGAAGAAGGTGCGCAGGGTGATCGGCGTCGCCTGCTTGCCGGCGCCGATCAGCTTCTGCGCCACCTCGAATATCTGCCCGTGCAAGGGATCGTAGAAGTGCGTCGCATCGAGGAAACCGGAGACGCGGTCGAGCGATTCGTTGTTGACGAGGATGGCACCGAGCAGCGCCTGCTCGGCCTCGATATTGTGCGGCGGATTACGCCAGGCGAGCGGCTCGTCGGCGGCAGCCTGCGCCTTGAGCTGGTCGGCCATCAGGGTGGGGATGGTGGCGGGTGCGGTGCGTGTGGTCATGGCCGCGTGTTTGAGCGAGTCGCGCGGGCCTAGCCACAGGGCTCTTCTCCACATGTATCTGTGTGGAAAGGCGTGTATGATTGCGGCTGCGACTACAATGTGGCGAGACTCGCGATCCACTCCCGGAAACTCGCTTCGCGAGCGAGGCCCGCCTCGCGCTCCGCCGGCGGGACACCCTCCGGACCGCCCGTTTTTTTTGAATTGACTTGCCTGCGTCGCGAGTTACCCGCTCACTCGCCCGCCAGCGGCCAGCGCCGCCCGTCTTCCGCGGCCCGCCAGCGGCGCGCCGCCAGCGCCCGCTCGCCGTCGACCATGTAGTCGCGCACGATCGGCAGCGCATCGATGGATCGTGTAAGCTGGATCTGCGCCACTACAAGACCCTGGTGCCGAAAGCCCGCCTCGGCGCCAGCGAGGTAGAACTCCCACATCCGGCAGAACGGCTCGCCCTTGAGCCGCACGGCCTCCTCACGCCGCGCCGTGAAGCGCGCGCGCCAGTGACGGAGCGTCTCGGCATAGTGCAGCCGGAGGATCTCGATGTCGCTCACCATCAGCCCGGCCCGCTCGATCGCCGGCATCAACTCGGACAGCGCCGGCGAGTAGCCGCCGGGGAAAATATATCGCGCGACGAACGGGTTGGTGATGCCCGGACCGTCGGACCGCACGATCGTGTGCACCAGAGCGATGCCGTCTTGCGTCAGCAGGCGTGCGATCTGCCGGAAATAGGCCCCGAGCGCCTTGGCGCCGACGTGCTCCAGCATGCCCACCGAGACGATGCGCTCGTACGGCCCCTGCGTTTGGCGGTAGTCCTCGAGAGCGAAGCTCACCTTGCCTGCGAGCCCTTTACCGGCGGCCCGGGCGCGCGCCCTGTCGAGCTGGCTCGGGCTCAACGTGATGCCTGTCACGCTCGCCTCATGCGTCTCCGCCAAGTGGCAGGCGAGCCCACCCCACCCCGAGCCGATATCGAGCACGCGCCGTCCAGGCGCGAGCGCAAGCTTCGCGGCGATATGATCCATCTTGGCGATCTGCGCCGCCTCCAGGTCCATGCCGGGGCGAGGAAAATAGCCACACGAGTATTGCCGAGCACCGTCCAGGAACAGCGCATAGATGCGATCGTCGATATCGTAGTGATGCTCGACGTTGGTGCGTGAGCGGCGCGGCGTGTTGCGGGCCAGTGTCGTGCGCAGGGCGAGCCGTACCCGTTGCAGGAGCCCGGCCCATCCGGGCACCACGTCGCAGCCGACGTTGCGCTGAAGAAGCGCCAACAGGTCGTAGATGTCGCCGCCTTCGACGGTCAGCGCGCCGGACATGTAGCTCTCGCCAAGCGCCATCTCAGGGTCGAGCCCAAGGCGTGTCTCGGTCGCGTGATCGTGCAGTCGCATGACGACAGGCGATGCGCGGCCCGTTCCGTAGGCGTGCCGCCGACCGTCGGCATCGACGACATCCAGGCGGCCGGTTTCCACCACCCGGCGAAGCAGAGTATCGAGAAGCCAGTACATGCAGCGCCCTCGCGACGCGGCCGGCTCCCCCAATCCGACGATCAAAATAACGACGACAGTGCCCTATGGTTGCAGAATATACGAAGGGCGGCCCGGGACGCCAAGCCCCGGTCCGGCCCTCGCGACGGCATTCGCCGATGCAGATCAGGCCCCGGGCTGGGACTCACCGCCCTCTTCGGCCTCGGGATCGTAGGTCTCGATGTCGAGCGCCTCGTCGCGGATGACGGTAACATCTTCGCCGCGTGCCTGCCGTTCGGCCTCGTCCTCGGACCGAGCGACGTTCACTTTTACCTTCACGTCGACCTCCGGATGCAGCGACACGGTCACTTCGTGCACGCCGAGTTCTTTGATCGGCTGGCTCAGAATGACCTGGCGCCGGTCGACCGAGAAGCCGCCGGCCGTGATCAGCTCGGCGATGTCGCGCGGCGAAACCGAGCCGTAGAGCTGGCCGGTGTCGCCGGCCTGGCGGATCGCGACGAACGCCTGACCGTCGAGCTTGGCGCCGACGGCCTCGGCTTCCTTCTTGAGTTCCAGGTTACGCGCCTCGAGCTGCGAGCGGCTCTTCTCGAAGTCGGCGATGTTGTCCTTCGTTGCGCGCAGTGCCTTCTTCTGCGGCAGCAGGAAGTTGCGGGCATAGCCGTCCTTCACCATCACGACGTCGCCCATCTGGCCGAGGCTCGCGATACGCTCGAGCAGGATCACTTGCATGTCGTCACTCCTTCTATTTCGAGGTCTCTGGTCGTTAGAACGTGGATATTTCCGGCGCTCGATCAGTCGGGGCCCGGCGCACCACCGCCTTGGCCCGCCGGTGGTGGCTTGCGCCTTAGCGGCGAGAACGGCTCGGCAAGCCCGATCAGCGCCAGCACCGGGCTCGCGATCAGGCCGAGGAAGATCAGCGCGGAATAGACGGCGGCGAGCAGCATCGGGCGAATGACGAGCCCACGCGTCACATTGTGGATGATGGCAAGGCCGACCAGCACATAAGCGAACGTGAACGCCGACACGAACCCCGAGGCGATCAGGCCCGGGATGCCACCGACGTATGCCAGCAGGACCGACACCATGAACGCCACCGGCATCAACCGCGGCAGCCGCAGTTCCGAAAGGTCCGGCCAGGGCCGCTCGAGCTGGCCGGACAGCGCCGTTACGCGACCGGCTACATAGGCATTGACCGCGATGAAGCCGAGCCAGACAGTCGCGAACATGCCGGGCAGCATCAGAACGCTGACGCGCGCCAGGTTCTCGATGTCGCCCGCCTTCATCGGCTCGGCGAGCATTCCCTCGAAGCGCTTCATCCACGCTTGCATCGGTACTTTGAGCTTGTCGACCATGTCGGCGACATCGCTGGCACCGAGCTGCGCCTTGATCTGCAGAAGTACGATGGCGCCGATCACACCCGCCCAAACAGCCGCCGCTGTGACGATGCGGCCGAGCGGGTACCACTCCCGCGTGCCGTCCGGCCCCGCCTCGCGCCAGAGCAGCGCGTAGTGGCTGAAGGCGACGGCAGGCACGCCGACGGCGATCAGGTGCACGAGAGCCGGCGGAAGCGAGCCGACGAGCAGCGGAATTCCGGCAGCGACGAGCGCCGCGGCCGAAGCCGCCGGCACACCCCAGCCGAGGCCGGCGATGAGGCTCGGCACGGCGGCCAACAGACCGAGCGTCAGGCCGATGCCGGTCCCGGTGGCGATAGATAGCAGAAGCAGCGCCGACACGAGGCCGGCGCCCACTCCGATGACGATGGATTTCAACATGGCTCAGCTGTCCCGCGTTCAGCGGTTAGAGATGGGGTTCCATCCCAACCAGGGCGAGACCCGGGGGCCTCGCTGGCCTTGGCGGCGGGCCACACTCGGTCCCGCCCTTCGTCTGTCGTCCAGCGCGAGCCGCCTCAGCGGATCACGTAAGGCAGCAATCCGAGAAATCGCGCGCGCTTGATCGCAGTTGCCAGTTCACGCTGCTTCTTGGCCGATACCGCGGTGATACGGCTCGGCACGATCTTGCCGCGCTCGGAGATGTAGCGACCGAGCAGACGCACATCCTTGTAGTCGATCTTCGGTGCCTGGGCGCCCGAAAACGGGCAGGTCTTGCGGCGGCGGTGGAACGGGCGGCGCGCGCCGCCTCCAGTGGCTCCGGTGCTCATCGGTTATGCTCCGCTGGTGGGATTGCTGTCGCGCGGCGGACGGGGGGCGCGGGGCGGGCGATCGCCGAAGTCGCGCGGCGGACGGTCACCTCCCTCGCGCGGCGGCCGGTCACCACCCTCGCGCGGCGGACGGGCGCGATAGGTCGAGCCTCCCTCACCACCGCGATCACGGTCGCCGCGGAAACCGCCGCCGCCGCCGCCACGCGGACCGCGATCACCGCGGAAGCCGCCGCGGTCACCGCGATCGCCGCGCTCGTCGCGATCGGACTTGCGCATCTGCACGGACGGCTCGGTCTCGTGCGCATCGACACGCACAGTGATGAAGCGCAGCACGTCGGTCGACAGCCCCATGCGCCGCTCGAGTTCAGCGACCGCGGTCGCCGGTGCCTCGATATTCATGAGCGAGTAGTGGGCTTTGCGGTTCTTCGCGATCTTGTAGGCAAGCGACTTGACGCCCCAGTACTCGGTCTTGGCGACCTTGCCGCCGCCTTCCTCGAGTATCTGCTTGAATTCGGCGGTCAGTGAGTCGACCTGCTGCTGTGAAATGTCCTGGCGTGCCAGGAAGACATGCTCGTAGAGCGGCATGCTGTGGCCTTTCCTTCCGTTTCTTTCGCCCCGGCGCATAGCCCCTGTCGGGCCGAGACCGGCAGCGCAGCGGCAGCCGGCGGAAGGCCCAGCAAGTCGACCCAAAGAGTGGAGACACCGGAGCGACGGGACCGTGCGGCCCCTGCCGTGCACCTGCCTTGCGGACGAGCACGACCCTCCGTTCAGCCCCCAACCGGAGCGGACGAGGCCGCTCATATGCCGCAAAACGCGTCGAAGCGCAAGGCGGCACGTCCCGGCCCTGGTCGGCAAGCCGGCCGTGCCTGCCGCCTCACTCGGCGGCAGCGCATCCGGCGTGGGCCTTCACCACCCGCACGGTCGATGCCGGAAACTTCGCGAGCTTGACCACCGACCTTACCGGCCGGCGCACCAACTCGCCACCACAATTGGGGCACGCCCCGCCCGGCAGGCGGGTACGCGCACAATCCGCACAGAAAGTGCACTCGAATGAGCAGATCAACGCATCCTGAGCATCAGGCGGCAGATCCTTGTCGCAGCACTCGCAGTTGGGCTTCAACGCCAGCATCCGGGGCAAGCCTCCTTCACAGCCTCGGCCTCGATCTCAATGAGGAATTCGGGCGCGGCAAGCCCGGCGACCTCGATGTAGGTCATCGCCGCGAGGTGGCCGTCGAGTGCCCGGTCTCGCGCGCGGCGATAGACACCGACCTGTCCCGGCACCGTCACATAGACGATGGCACGGACCAGATGCCGCCGCTCGAAGCCGGCCGCCGCCATCACTGCGAGCACGTTGGCCCATGCCTGGTCTGCCTGCGCTTCGAGACCGTTCGCGACCCCGCCGTCCGGCGCGACACCGATCTGGCCGGAAATGACGAGCCGTTCGCCGGCAAGGTTATGCACGACGCCCTGCGCGTAGGCCGACGCAGGCTTCACCACGTTGTCCGGATTCAAGATGCGCATTTCACCCTCCCTGCTTCATTGTCGACCGATGCCGACCGTCCTAGCCGACCTTCCGCCGTGCGCCCTGCCAGCGATCCAGCCGATCGCGAATGATCTCGCAGAGCGCGAGGCCGGCCCAGTCACCGCGCCAGCCCAGCATCTTCAACACGCTCGCCTGATCTGCCGGCGACTTGTGCTGACCGAGCTTCCACTGGCCCTCGACCCGCGTCACTGCGATCTCGACGCCGACGATCGCCGATAGCATCGCCTGATGCCGCGCCGGAGTCATCTTCGCCGTGGTCCAGGGCTTCTTCGGCGCCAGGCGCGCCTCGTTGAGCGCCGTCAGCCGGTCGACGTGCTCGCGCGTCCACTCCGCCGGCATGATGCGCGCCGTTCCTGCCAGATGCACGCTCACATAGTTCCACGTCGAAACCTGGTCAGCGCTCTCGTACCAGTCGGCAGAGATGTAGGAATCTGGTCCCGTGACCGCCATCAGCACCTGGTCCTGGCGCAAGATGATCTCGTGCATCGGATTGGCCCGCGCCACATGCAGTTCTATGAGCGCCGGCCCGTCGTTCCTCGCCAGCAGGAACGGCACGTGCGTGGCAACCGGCCGTGCCGCATCGATGGCGATCAGCGTGCCGAACGCACGCCGTCGCGCAAACGCCAGAGCCTCGTCCTCGTCGGACCGGAAAGGTGGGGGAATGTACATCGCTTCATCCTCGATGGGCTCGGACGAAGCGTTCGTGGGTGACGTCGGTCCCCCTCTCGCCTCGTCGGACGGGCGGGTGGGGCTGGACGTCTCTTCAGTGAGGGAGGTCTGATCAGCGAGCCACGCAGCCGGTACCGTCGCGTCGTACGACGACGCTGGCCCAGGCGGCTTTGTTGGCGGCGATGATCATGGCGAGAGGCGATACACGGGCGCCCCGACGCACGTCAAGCTCCGAGACCCGCGTCCGACGCACCGCTCAGTTGAGGAAGCTCGGCAGCCACAGCGAAATGAACGGCACGTAGGTGACCAGCATCAGCACGATCAGCATGGCGACGTAGAACGGCCAGATCGTGCGTGAAACCTCGGCGATCGACACCTTGCCGACCGCGCACCCGACGAACAGCGTCGCGCCGACCGGCGGCGTGACGAGGCCCATCCCGAGGTTCACGAGCATGATCATGCCGAAGTGCACCGGATCGACGCCGAACTTGGCAACCACCGGCAGCAGGATAGGCGTGCAGATCAGGATCAGCGGTGCCATGTCCATGATGCAGCCGAGCATCAGGAGCAGGATGTTGATGAGCAGCAGGATGACGTACTTGTTGTCGGAAACCGACAGGAAGAACGCAGTCACCTTGGCTGGTAGCTGCATGATCGCCATCATGTAGCCGAAGGCAGCCGCGAAACCGATCAGCATCATCACCATGCCGACCGTGCGCACGACCCGCGTCATCAGCAGCGGCAACTCGCGCCACTTGTAGTCGCGGTAGACGAACATGGTGATGATGAACGCGTAGATGCAGGCGATCGCCGCCGATTCGGTCGGCGTGAAGATGCCCGACAGGATGCCGCCCAGAATGATGAACATCGTCATCAGGCCGAGCATGGCGTCGACGATGACCTTTCCGGCCTCGCGCAGAGTGATCGTCTCGCCCTTCGGGTAACCGTTACGGTGCGAAATGACGAGGATCATCGACATCAGCGTGAAGCCAAGCAGCATGCCCGGCAACACGCCGGCGAGGAACAGATGAGCGATGGAAATCGTGCCGCCGGCGGCGAGCGAATAGATCACCGAGTTGTGTGACGGCGGGATCAGGATCGCCTGCACCGAGCCGCAGATCGTCACGTTGGTGGCAAACACCCTCGGATACCCGTTCTTCTCCATCTGCGGGATCATCACCGAGCCGACCGAGGCGGTGTCGGCGACGGATGACCCCGAGATACAGCCGAAGAACGTCGAAGCGAGCACGTTGACCAGCGCGAGTCCGCCGCGAATGAACCCAACGAAAACCTTGGCGAGGTTCACGAGGCGCAGGGCCATACCCCCCTCCGCCATGATCGCGCCGGCCAACACGAAGAACGGGATGGCGAGCAGCGCGAACTCGTCGACACCGTCGGCGATCTTCAGCATCACCGCTTCGAGCGGGATGTCGGCCCAAAGCGCGGCCGCCATCGCCGCCAGGCCAAGCGCGAAGGCGACGGGCACGCCGAGCATGACGAGCAGTGCGAAACTGCCGAGGAGCACCAGGGCATCCATGATCTCACCTGTCCCGGCCGCATCGACAGCGGCCACATCTCGGTTGATGGTCGTCGGTGCTGCAGGCAGTCAATTGGTGGTTCCGGTGCCGTGGTCCGGCCCGCCGATCCCGTCGAAGAACGTGCCGCCCCAGATCCTCTCGATGACGAACAGCGCCATGATGCCGCCGCCGATCGGGATGGGAGCATAGGTGACGCCGACCGGGATCTCGGGCATCTGCGCCATCACCTGGTACATCATTTCGGCGGCGAGTTCGGAGCCCTTCCAGAACAGGAACACGCACATCACCAGAGTAAGCATCTCGACGATCAATCCGAGCAGGCGCCGCGAGATGCCGCTTGTCATGCTGGGCACGGCGGTGACGGCGATGTGCAGGTTCTCGCGGTAGCAGACCGCACCGGCAAAGAACGTGAAGACGATCATCAGGATGATGGCGATCGGTTCCGGCCACTGCGATCCGAAGCCATGCACGTAGCGCGTATAGACGCCCCACGGGATGATGAGAGTGATGACGAGCAGACAAAGCGAGGCGATCCACATGCACAGCGTGTGCAGCACGCCCATCAGGCGCTGGTAGAGCGCAAACATCGAGAACCCCGTGTCGTCGCAGTCGACGGAGACAAAGAGCCCCGCCGAGCGACGTCGGCGGGGCCCGGTTTCAGGTGCTCACTTCGCGGAGTCGATCCGCTTCATGAGGTCGGCGAACTGCTTGCCGTACTTGGTGTAGACCGGCTTGACCGCATCCTGGAACGCCTTCTTGTCGACGTCGGAGACGATCGTGACGCCCTTCTCCTTCAGCGTCTTGATCGACTTCTCGACCATGGCATCCCACAGTGCCCGCTGCTCGGTCTGTGCCTCGCGGCCGAGCTTCTTGATGAGCGCCTGGTCGTCCTTCGACAGTTTGTCCCATGCAGCGCGCGAGAAGACGAGGATCTCCGGGATGATCAGATGCTCGGTCTTCGAGAAGAACTTCTTGATGGTGTAGTGGTTGTGGGTGACGTACGTCGGTTCGTTGTTTTCCGCGCCGTCGACGACGCCGGTCTGCAGCGCGTTGTAGAGTTCGCCGAAGCCCATCGAGATACCATTGCCGCCCATTGCATTCATGGTGTCGACGAACAGCGGGTTGCCCATCATGCGGATCTTGAGGCCCTTGAGGTCGGCCGGCTTACGGATCGCGCGCTCGGTGTAGACGTTGCGCGAGCCGGCATCCATCCACGCCAGCGCGATGAGCTTGGTGCGCGGGTTGGAGGAGATCTTGTCGAGCATCTCCTGCCCGATCGGACCGTCGATCACCTTGCGCATGTGCGCGGCGCCGGTGAACACGAACGGCATGTTGAACACGTTGAGCTCGGGGATGATGGTGCCCATCGGGCCGACCGAGATGCGCGCCATCTGCAGTGCGCCGACCTGGGCCTGCTCGATCATCTCCTTTTCGCCGCCGAGCTGTCCGCCGGGGAACATCTGGATCTTGAGGCGGCCGTTGGTTGCTTTCTCGAGCTTCTTGCCCATCTGCACGACGGCCTCGACCGTCGGGTATCCGAGCGGGTGGACGTCCGACGATTTGATCGTCATCGACGTCTGAGCCATCGCCGGGCCGGCGAAAGCTGCAGCGGCAATCGCGAAGGCGCCGAGCGCCGTCGAGCTGGAAGCGAGCTTCATCGAGTTTCCTCCTTTGGTCCTCAGTACCGGTCGCGCCCGGCAATCGCGCCGGGGCGTCCGCCGACGGTGCGACCGGCGATCGCGCTGCCGTCGTCCTTCGCCGCTCTGGTGCGGCTGACTGTTCTTGTTGGGGTGGCGCCGAGCGTCACCCAGTGCCGACGCCGCCCGCCGGGGCGGCAATTCCTCTAGCCTGCCGAACCTCGCGTATTGAAAGCCTCCGCAGGGAGTGCTATCGAATTTGTACGATGACCCGACATGATCAGAACCTAGCAGCGCCCTCCTCCGCTGACAAGCGCTCCCTGCTGAGACCTTTGAAGCACGGCCGCAACCTCACGCAGGAAGTCGTCGCACGGATCGCCGACGAGATTACGCGCGGCAATCTCGCCGCCGGCACGCGCCTGCCGACCGAGCAGGAATTGATGAGCGCGCTCGGCGTCTCACGCACGGTCGTGCGCGAAGCGGTCGCGGCGCTGAAGGCCGACGGCCTCGTCGTCACACGGCAAGGCTCCGGCGCCTACGTCGCCAACGATTTCCGTCGCGCCGCTTTCCGCATCGACAGCGATGGCGCGGCTACGCTAGGCCACATCATCGAGGTCATGGAACTGCGCGTCGCCGTCGAAATCGAGGCGGCAGCGCTGGCCGCGGAGCGCGCCAGCTACTCCAAGCGGCGCGTCATCGAGACGGCTCTCACCGCCTTCGCACGTGCGGTCAAGCGGGGCGAGAATGCGATCCAGGAGGACTTCGCGCTGCACCAGGCGATCGCAGATGCGACGGGCAACGGAAAGTTCTCCGACTTCCTGACCTTCCTCGGACGCCATGTGATCCCGCGCCAGTCGATCCGCACCGAAATCGGCACGGCCGCGGAACAGCAGGCCTACCTTGCGCAGATCGAGCGCGAGCACGCCCGCATCGTCGAGGCGATCGTCGAGCAGAACCCCGCCGAGGCACGCCGGGCCATGCGCACGCATCTGGCTCGCAGCCTGCAAAGGTACCGAGGCCTCGCCGAGAGGTCCGAAACCCCGCCCAAGTCCGGCCCGACCACACACGAAGGGAACTGATCCATGCGCGTCCTGATGACCGGCGCCTCAGGGGGCATCGGCACCCGTCTCCGCACGCTTCTCAAGGCTCAATATCCGAGCCTCAGGCTTTCCGACATCGCGGCCCCGAAGGACCTGCGCCCCGATGAGGAATTCATCCAAGCCGACCTCACCGACCTCGCGGCGGTCGAACGCGCGACCCGCGACATCGACGCGATCGTTCACTTCGGCGGCCACTCGGTTGAAGGAACCTGGGAGCAGATCCTCAACGCCAACATCATCGGCTGCTACAATCTCTTCGAAGCAGCGCACCGGAACAGCGTCAAACGCGTCGTGTTCGCATCATCGAACCACGCCGTCGGTTATTACCCCCGCACCCACCACGTCGGCATCGACGAACCCGTACGCCCCGACAGCCGCTATGGTGTCTCCAAGGCGTTCGGCGAAGCGCTCGGGGCGATGTATGCCTACAAGCACGGACTGCGCGTGACGAGTCTCCGGATCGGAAACTTCGGTGACATGCCTATCGACAAGCGTCGCCTCGCGATCTGGCTACACCCGGAAGATCTCGTGCAACTCGTCAAGATCGGCTTCGAGCATCCCGACATCCGCTGCGAGATCTTCTATGGAGCTTCCCTGAACGAGCGCTCGTGGTGGGATAACTCAAATGCCTACAGGTTCGGCTATCGCCCGCGGCACCGCGCCGAGCACCACGTGGCGCATGCGCTCGCCGAGCAGGCGAAGCTCGCGCCAGATCCGGTCGGCGATTTCTATCAGGGCGGCACGTTCTGCTCGGCGGAGTTCACCGGTCCGAAATCCGACATCTGGAGCTGAGTCCATGGCACGCGACCTCGAGGCGCTCAAGAAGACGATCGGCGCCGGACTGCTCGCCTTCCCCGTGACGAACTTCAAGGCCGACTTCTCGTTCGACGAGGCGGCGTACCGGGCGAGCATCCACACCAACATCGAGCACGGTGCCGTCGCGCTGTTCTGCCCGGGCGGTACGGGCGAGGTCTTCTCGCTGACGCCCGACGAATGCGAACGCGTCACACGCGCAGCGGTCGAAGAGGCGATGGGCCGCGTGCCGATCCTCGGTGGCGCGGCCTACGGTACCGCGCTCGCCGTCGATCTCGCAAAGCGCGCGGAGCGTGCGGGAGCCGACGCCGTCCTGCTGTTGCCACCCTATCTGGTCGGTTCCGAGCAGGCGGGGCTTGCAGCGCACGTTTCCGCTGTGTGTGCCGCAGTCGGCATCGGAGTCATCGTCTACAACCGCGACAATTCGATCTTTGCGGCCGAGACAGTTGCGCGGCTCGCAGACAGACATTCGAACCTGATCGGCTTCAAGGATGGCCACGGCGACGTCGAACAGCTCGTGCGCGTCCGCCAAGTCGTCGGTGACCGACTCGTCTACGTCGGCGGCATGCCGACCGCCGAAGTGTTCGCCGTTCCCTATTATGCGGCCGGTTTCACCACCTACTCGTCGGCCGTGTACAACTTCCTGCCCAAGACGGCGACGACCTTCTTCATGGCGCTGAAGGCAGGCGACACGAAAACCACCGATCGCCTGCTGAAGAGCCTGTTCCTGCCCTACATCCAGCTGCGCAATCGACGGAGGGGCTATGCCGTGTCGATCGTCAAGGCCGGCATGAAGGTCGTCGGGCGCGACAGCGGCCCCGTCCGTCCGCCGCTCACCGACCTGACTGGCGAAGAGCAGGCCGAGTTGGCCGCCATGGTGAAAGCAGCCGAGGCTGCATGACAGGGCTCGACGCCCGCGGCCGGAACCTCACGCCCCCGCCTTGCCCATGCGCCGCAACCGCGATGGTTGCACCATGTCGTCCTTGCCGACGTGCGCTGCAGCTTCCTCCGCGCTTTCGTAGATGTGCGAGGCGAGCCCGCGCCGGTCCAGCGCCTCACCCAGTTTCATGCGCAGGAAGCCGCTGGTGCCGTAGCGCGTGACGTCGAGGTAGTACTCCTTGGCGAGCGTTGCGATCATCTGGCCGTAGACGTCCACGACCTCCGGCTCGATCGCAGCGTCGGTATAGTTGACAACCACGAGCACTTTGTGGCCGAGGCGGCTGACGCGCTTCTCCACGGCCGCACGGATGCGCGCCACCTCGCGCTCGCTGGTGATCCGGAGCCGCTCGAAATTCAGGAACAGCGTATTGGTGCGGCGGTCGTAGCTGAAGCGCTTGTCGAAAGGCAGATCGAGCATTCGCTCACGCAATCCGATCGGTGACGACGCGAAGATCGCCGGGTCCATCGGGGCCGGCGCCCGCACGACCGGTGCGAACCCCATGCGGGCGAGGATGTCCCGTTCGATGTCGATACCGGGTGCAACCTCGACCAACTCGAGGCCTTCCGGCGTCAGCCGGAATACGCAGCGCTCCGTCACATAGAGAGCGCTCTTGCCGCGCCGCACCGCTTCCTCGCCCGAGAACGTGCGGTGCTCGACGGCGCGTACGAGCTTCTGGACGCGGCCCTCCACCTCGATGCAGAGCTTGCCCTCGTCCACACGCACGACGAGCCCGCCCGCCGTAAACGTGCCGACGAATACGACCTCGCGCGCGCTCTGTGAAATATTGATGAAGCCGCCAGCGCCGGCGAGCCGGGGGCCGAACCTCGACACGTTGAGGTTGCCGGCGCCGTCGGCCTCGGCGAGCCCCAGCACAGCGATATCGAGCCCGCCACCATCGTAGAAGTCGAACTGGTAAGGCTGGTCGATGATCGCCGCGGCATTGATCGCCGCGCCGAAACTGAGCCCCGATGCCGGCAGCCCGCCGACGACGCCCGGCTCGGCCGTGAGCGTCACGAGGTCCAGCACACGCTCTTCCGCCGCCACGGCGCCGACGCCCTCGGGCATGCCGATGCCGAGGTTGACGACCGCGTTGGTCCTGAGTTCGAGCGCCGCACGCCGCGCGATGATCTTGCGCTCGTTCAGGGCGAGCGGCCTGATCTCGCTCATCGGCTTCCTGATCTCGCCGGCATAGGCAGGCGAGTATGGCTCGGCGAACGTCTGCATGTGGTGCTCGGCCTTATCCGCGACGACTACGCAGTCGACGAGGATGCCGGGTATCTTCACCTGCCGCGGCGACAGCGAGCCGCGTTCGGCCAGCCGCTCGACCTGCACGATCACGACGCCACCCGAGTTGTGCGCGGCCATCGCAATCGAAAGTACCTCGAGCGTGAGCGCCTCACGCTCCATCGTCACATTACCGTCGGGATCGGCCGTCGTGCCCCGGACCAGCGCGACGTTGATCGGGAACGCCCGATAGAACAGGTATTCCTCGCCGTCGATCTCCATAAGCCGGACGAGATCCTCCGTCGTGCGCGCGTTGATCTTGCCGCCGCCATGGCGCGGGTCGACGAACGTGCCGAGGCCGATGCGCGAAAGGTGCCCCGGCTTGCCGGCGGCGATGTCGCGATAGAGGTGGGTGATGACACCCTGCGGCAAGTTGTAGGCCTGGATGTCACCCGAGACGGCGAGCGCCTGCAACTTCGGCACGAGACCCCAGTGTCCGCCGATGACGCGGCTGACCAGGCCGCGGTGGCCGAGGTGATTGAGACCGCGCTCGCGCCCGTCGCCCTGGCCCGCCGCATAGACCAGCGTCAAGTCGCGGAGGTTGCCGATGCCGTCGTGCGCATCTTTCGCCCCTTCGAGAAAGCGCTCCTCGAGCGCGATCGCGATCGCCTCGGGAAAGCCGATACCGACGAAACCGCCGGTTGCCACTGTATCGCCGGCACGGATCAGTTCGACCGCCTCGCGCGCCGTTGCCGTCTTGCCGAGATGCAGCGCACGCATCGCGGCGATCTGCTCGGCCTGCTCGCCATCCATGGAGCCCTCCCGTCGCGCACCCGTCTTGTCGTATCGCGGGTCTTGCTCAGGCTGGCGCGCAGTCGGGCGTACGTCAACAGACGGCTTGGCGCTCATCGCGCCCGCTGGAGCATCTCCTGGATCTCGGTGCGCGTCGGCAGGCTCGACTGGGCGCCCTTGCGGGTGCAGGCGAACGCCGCCGCGGCACTCGCCTCCAGCATGGCCTGGCGCAAGCCAAGCCCTCCATCGAGACCCGCTGCCAGCACTCCGACGAAGCAGTCGCCGGCCGCCGTGGTGTCGACGGCCTCCACGGTGAACGACGGTGTCAGCCATTCCCCCTCGCAGGTCGCAGCCTCCGCACCACTGCTGCCGAGCGTGCGGATGACGTCGCAGCCGAGCGCGGCGCGCAACTCGCGGGCGCTCGCACCGCAACCGTTCCAGCCGGCGACCGCTCCCGCCTCGTCCTCGTTGACGACGATGAGTGCGCAGCCGGCAAGCACCTCTGAGGCGACCGGGATAGCTGGCGCCACATTCAGGATCGCGCGCACGCCCGCTGCCTTGGCGCGTCGGATCATGACCGCGTTCTCCGCGACCGGCACTTCCATCTGCATGAGAAGGGCTGTCGCGCCAGCAAGTGTCCGGTCGTCGATCTGGCCGGCCCGCGCACTGCTGTTGGCGCCCGCCGCCACGACGATCCGATTGACACCGCCGCGTTCGACCCAGATCGTCGCCGTGCCGGTCGGTTCCCCGACCTCGGCGACACGCGTGACATCGACGCCCGCCGCACGCAGATCCGCGAGTGCGATGACCGCGAGCGGATCACTGCCGACGGCACCGGCCATCACGACCTCTGCGCCAGCGCGCGCTGCAGCAAGCGCCTGGTTCGCGCCCTTGCCGCCGGCCTCCATCCGGAAACAGTCGCCAAGGATGGTCTGGCCGGCCTGCGGCGCCTGCTCCATCTCGGTCACGAGATCGACATTGTGCGAGCCGAATACGATGATCACGCGCGTCTCCGCTCCCGATTTCTCGCCGCTGAGATTGCGCGACGCCCCGCGCCTGTCAATCGAGCCCCGCGTGGCGTGCAGACATCTTCACTTGCCAGCAGGCCGGCCCCGTAGAACAACAGGCAATCCCCCTGGACGGGCGTTCTTTCCGAGCGATGCCTTGGTAGCGCGCCCTGCACGTGCAGCGACGACCGAGCACCCGTCATGACCGAGCCAGCTTCTCCCCGCACCATCGCCATGCACCCGGCCGACAACGTCGCCATCGTGGCGAACGATCTCGGGCTGCCGAAGGGCACCCGGCTGGCCACGGGCCAGACTCTCAGCGAGCACGTGCCTCAGGGCCATAAGGTTGCGCTCGCAGACATCGCGAAGGGTGGCGAGGTGCGCCGCTACGACGTCGTCATCGGTTACGCCGCCGAGCCGCTGCCGGCTGGCTCCTGGATCAACGAAGCGCGCCTCGTGCTGCCCGCTGCACCTGCCCTCGGCAACCTGGCGGTCGGCACGCGGGTGCGTGACATCGGTCCACCAATCGAGGGGCTGACATTCGACGGTTACCGCAACGGCGACGGTTCGGTCGCCACCCGCAACATCCTCGCCATCTCGACGACAGTGCAGTGCGTGGCCGGCGTCGTCGAGCACGCCGTACGACGTATCAAGGCCGAGCTGCTGCCGCGCTATCCGGGCGTGGACGACGTGATCGCCATCGAGCACGTTTATGGCTGCGGCGTCGCCATCGATGCCCCCGAGGCGCCAATCCCGATCCGCACGCTGCGCAATATCGCTCTCAATCCCAACCTTCGTGCCAGCACGATGGTCGTCTCGCTCGGCTGCGAGAAGCTGCAACCCGAACGGTTGTTTCCGGCGGGTAGCCTGCCGGCACGAACCGGAGGCGATGATCGCGGCTTCGATCTCGTAACCCTGCAGGATCCGGCGCACATCGGCTTCGATGCGATGATCCACTCGATCATGACGACGGCGGAGGCTCACCTCGGCCGCCTCGACGGACGACGGCGCGTGCCGTGTCCGGCGTCAGCACTGGTCGTCGGCATGCAGTGCGGCGGCTCGGATGCGTTCTCGGGCGTCACCGCCAATCCAGCACTCGGCTTCGCCTCCGACCTGCTGGTGCGCGCCGGCGCGACGGTCATGTTCTCCGAGAACACCGAGGTGCGCGACGGCGCCGCTCAGCTCGTCGCGCGCGCCGCGACGGCCGAGGTGGCGCGCGCCCTCACCCACGAACTCGACTGGTACGATCGCTATCTCGCGCGCGGCTCGGTCGACCGATCCGCCAACACGACGCCGGGCAACAAAAAGGGCGGCCTCTCGAACATCGTCGAAAAGGCGATGGGCTCGATCATCAAGTCGGGCACGGCGCCGATCGTAGGCGTCGTCCCGCCCGGCGAGCGCGTCGTGGCCAAGGGCCTCAACTATTGCGCCACACCGGCGAGCGACTTCGTCTGCGGTACGCTGCAGATGGCCGCCGGCATGAACCTGCACGTTTTCACCACGGGCCGCGGCACGCCCTATAATCTGGCTGCCGTGCCGACGCTGAAGGTAGCCACCCGCTCCGATCTCGCGCGCCGCTGGCACGACCTCATGGACATCAATGCCGGTTCCATCGCCGACGGTCTCGCGACGATCGAAGACGTCGGACAAGAGGTGCTGCAGAGCTACCTTGATGTCGCGAGCGGGCGGAAGACGAAGGCCGAGCGCCTCGGCATCTTCAACGCGCTGGCGTTGTTCAACCCGGCACCGATCACCTGAACGCCACCACGGCGCGGAGACGCATCATGGCACGTATCCTGCTCACCCATACACCCGACATGCGCGCCAACTACTTCGGTGCGCGCGCACTCGCCGGCCTCGAGGCATTGGGCGAGGTTGTGCTTCACGACGACGCCACGCCACTCGAGAACCAAGCACTCGTCGACGCCGCGCAAGGCTGTCACTTGATGGTCGCCGACCGCGCCACCGCAGTGCCGGGCGATGTACTCGACGCACTGCCCCATCTCACAGCCGTCGTTCGCGTCGCGGTCGATATCCGCAACATCGACGTCGCCGCCGCGAGCCGCAACGGCATCCTCGTCACGCAGGCGAGCCGGTCATGGGTGCCGGCCGTCTCCGAGCTCGTGATCGGCCTCATGATCGATGCAGCGCGCGGCATCTCGCGCGCCGACATCGCCTACAAGCATGGGGAGGCACCGGAGGTCACGATGGGCCGGCAGCTATCCGGAAGCACGGCGGGGATCATCGGCTACGGGCCGCTCGGCCGCAATGTCGCACGGCTGTGCGCGGCGTTCGGCATGACCGTGCTTGTCAGCGACCCCTACGTTTCCTCACTCGAGCCAGGCCACGTGGGCGTGCCGCTCGACGAGCTGATGCGCGAGAGCGACTTCGTCGTGCCTCTCGCGGTCGCCACGCAGGAGACGGAGAACCTCATCAATCGCGACCGCCTCGCCGCCATGAAGCCGACCGCGTTTCTCGTCAACCTTTCGCGCGGCAATCTGCTCGATGAGGTGGCGCTGGAGGCCGCGCTCGATGGCGGGATCATCGCCGGTGCCGCGCTCGATGTCGGCCGGGCACCCGACCAGATGCCCTCGCCCCGCCTCGCCCGTCGCGCCGACGTCACCGCAACCCCGCACATCGGCGGCCTGACGCAGGCGGCCATCGAGGGGCAGGCGCTGGAGACCGTCGATCAGGTCGCCGGCATCCTCGCCGGGCGCGCGCCGAAGGGCTCTGCGAACGCGGCGGCAGCGACGCGGCTCGCGCGCCTCGGCGGCTGAGCCCGAGCACCAGCCCTACTGCTGCGCGCCGAACGTCGGCGCCAGCATGCGGGTGGCGCCGGTCGCCACCGCACCACCGATCACGCACGGGATGCCCGCTTCCGGAATGCCGGCGACACTCAGCGCGACACAGCCGACCGCGATTACCGTCTGCACCGCGGTTCCCCACCAGACCCAGTTGCGCGCCGCCTCCGGCCCCTTTGCCCTGAGCCGCTCGATCGCGGCCACAGCGTTCTTCCTCAGCTTGGCGGTCTCGAAGTTTTCTGCCGCCTTGATCACCTCGGCGAGTTCCTTCTTCACCGCCTTCGGCTGGTACTTCATCTCGGCGCGCGCGAGATCGAGCAGATCCTTCTCCCGCTGCGCATTCGTCGCAAGCGTCCATTTCGCCATCGCGCCGACCGTGAGCTTCTCGAGGCTGTTCCGGTCGGCAGCGAGCGGGAGTGCCGAGATGATGCGGATCACCGGCTGGTGCGCGCCAGTCGCGAAATAGTAGCCCCAGTAGCTATCGAGCACCTCGGGACTTTCCTCGAACTTGCGCTCGGAGAGCGGCTTCAGCTTGCCGGTCAGATACTGCGCGATGAGGCCGGACCGCGCCGGCATACGTTCCGCGAAATGCCCGAGCAGATCCTTCCATTCCGGCAGGCCGGAGGCGGCAATGGCACGAATCACGCCGATCTGGTGCTCGGGGCGCAGAGGAAAGAACGATCCGATCAGCTCCTTCGCCTTCACCTGGTTGTCGGCAATCACGCCACCAAGAAAGCCGAAGTAGACGCCGGCCCGCTCCGGCTCGTCGAACATGCCGAGCCGCGCCATCGCCTTGACCGCGATCGCAACTTTTTCGGGCTCCGGCTCCAACCGGTAGTTGTTGACCCAAGCGAGCACCGCATCGGGTGTGCCAAAGCGGCGCTGCGTCTCCTCTGCAAGCTTCGCCTGCCGTACGAGATCGGCCCGCTTCTGACGCATGGGGCCAGCTCCGCCCGGGCGCTGGCCGGCGTCGCGCGCGAGCCCGTCGAAGGCCGGTACGACGAGGAGAAGTGTCGCGAGCGCCAGGGCGCGGCGCCGCATCGTGCGGATGATGGCCATCGACGTCCCCCATGAGCTGGCTCCTGCGAGCCGCCATTGCTTTAAGGACGCCGGTCATGGGGCGACTTCGTGGCCCTGGCGGGGGAATTCCGTGGCGGGAGGTCAGTCCGGCGACGCGAGCGCCATGATCGCGGCGGCGGCCCGCATCTCCTGCCACCGCCGTTCGCGGCGCGCTGACGCCTCGGGGTCCTCGCCCCACGCCTCGCTCTGGAAGTCCTCGTCGACGTGAGCGGCACGCCAAGCCGTCTCCACATCAAGCCGGCCGACGAGAACCGCGAGTGCCAGCAGGGCGGACCCCGTCAGCGTCGTCGCGACATGCGTCGCTGCCAGCCGCAGAGGATCAAGTGGCGCGAGTGCCCGTTCGACAGCGGCGAGCGCGGCCCCGTCCTGCTTGACCGGCATCAGGCCGGCGACCACGGTCAGCCGAGCGCCGAGTTCCGCCGCTGCCCAATCGAGCACCGGCTGCCAACGCGCATGCTGGCGTGCGGCGAGCTTGGCAGGCCCCTCCGCGCGGTAGCAGACGAGGTCGTGGCTGGCGTATGCGACGATATCGGCGCGGACCTCCGGCATGCGTCCAGCCACGCCGTCAAGTGCCGAGTTGACGATGCGGGTCGCCGGCATGGTGGCGGGGTCGATGACATCGCGTTGCGCCTCCCACTCCGACACCAGCAGTGAAGCCAGGGCCAACGAAGAAAAGGCGATCTCACGCCGGCCCGGCGTCCGGACGCCGCGCCCGTCGAGCAAGACACGAAACGGCGCGTCGCCCTGCGAGACGTGCGCCACTTTATAGAATCGTTTCGCCATGACCGGCCGACCGGCGCCGGCTGCCGGGCGGGCGCCGTTGCCGCTGCCGTTCGTGTCGCCGACTCCACTCATGCCATCTCCGACTCCACGTCGCCGATCAGGCGATCGACGAGGCTGACGAGTTCGCTACCAGCCGACGCGATGACGTGAGCGCCCCGCCCCTCGAGCGCGGCGACGGGATGGTAGCCCCAGGCGACGCCAATCGCCTTCATGCGCGCTGACAGCGCCATGTCGATGTCGAATGTCGTATCGCCGATCATCACGGCTCGGTCCGCGGAGATGCCGCCGGCCTCGGAGAGCGCCCGCAACAGCATCACCGGGCTCGGCTTCGACGGATTGTCGTCGGCGGTCTGGATCGTGACGAAGCGGTCTGCGAGACCGGTCCGCTCGAGCAGCGCGTCGACGCCGCGCCGCGACTTGCCCGTTGCGATGCCGAGCAGCATGTCGTCGCGGGCAGAAAGGGCATCGATGGTCGCGGCGAGCCCGTCGAACAGCGGCTCGTGATGCGCCGGATCGCGTCGCAGTGCGCCGAATGCCGCCTTGTAGCCTTCCGCTACGCGCATCACCGCATCGGGTGCGGCACCCGGCATCAGCACCCCGACCGCCTGCGGCAGCGACAGGCCGACCACCGAAAGGATCTCGTTCCGTCCCGGCGCCACGAGGCCCTCGCCTGCGAAGCCGCGCGTCATCGCCTCCACGATCAGGTGCTGGCTGTCGACGATGGTGCCATCACAATCGAACACGACGAGCTTCAACCGAACCTCCCGAAATGGAAGCGGCCGCCGGAGTGCTCCGGCGGCCGTCGTGTCAGTCGCCGCAGCGCTCAGTCATCCCGGCGCGGACGGCGATCACGGTCACCGCCACCACGACGACCGCCGCCGCCGTCGCGGTCACGGCGCGGTGGTCGGCTCTCGAAGGTCTCCTCCGGCTCGCCCTCGCCGCGCGGGATCTCCTTGCCGGTCTCCTGGTCGACGATCTTCATGGACAGGCGGACCTTGCCGCGGTCGTCGAAGCCGAGCAGCTTCACGAACACCTCCTGCCCCTCCTTGACGACGTCCGACGGGTGGTTCGGTCGCATCGTCGAGGAAAGCTGGGAGACGTGCACGAGACCGTCCTTGGCGCCGAAGAAGTTCACGAAAGCGCCGAACTCCATCAGCTTGACGACCTTGCCTTTGTAGATCTCGCCGACCTCGGGCTCGGAGACGATCTCCTTGATGCGCTTCAGTGCCGCTTCGATGGACTCGCGCTTCGACGCGGCGATCTTCACGGTGCCGTCATCGTTGATGTCGATCTTGGCGCCCGATGTCGCCACGATGTCGCGGATGACCGAGCCGCCCGAGCCGATGACCTCGCGGATCTTGTCCGTTGGTATGGTGATCGTCTCGATACGCGGGGCGTGCTCGCCGAGTTCGCCACGTGCGCCCGACAGCCCCTTCGCCATCTCACCGAGGATGTGCATGCGACCGCCCTTGGCCTGCTCGAGGGCGACGCGCATGATCTCTTCGGTGATGCCGGTGATCTTGATGTCCATCTGCAGCGAGGTGACGCCGATCTCGGTGCCGGCCACTTTGAAGTCCATGTCACCCAGATGATCCTCGTCGCCGAGGATGTCGGAGAGCACGGCGAAGTCGGCGCCCTCCTTTATGAGACCCATGGCAATGCCGGCGACCGGCCGCTTCAGCGGAATGCCCGCGTCCATCATTGCGAGCGAGCCACCGCAGACCGAGGCCATCGACGAGGAGCCGTTCGACTCGGTGATCTCGGAGACGACGCGGATGGTGTAGGGAAATTCCTCCGGGCCTGGGATCAGCGGGTGCAGCGCACGCCAGGCCAGCTTGCCGTGACCGATCTCGCGACGGCCGGGCGACCCCATGCGCCCGGTCTCACCGACGGAGTACGGCGGGAAGTTGTAGTGGAGCATGAAGCGCTCCTTGCGCGTCCCCTCCAGTCCGTCCACGAACTGCTCGTCCTCGCCGGTGCCGAGCGTCGCGACAACCAGCGCCTGCGTCTCCCCGCGCGTAAACAATGCCGAGCCATGGGTACGAGGCAGGATGCCCGGCTCGGCAAGGATCGGACGCACCGTCTTCAGGTCACGGCCGTCGATGCGCACACCGGTCTTGACCACCGTGCCCCTCATCACCTCCATCTCGACCGCCTTGAAGGCTGCGCCGAGCAGCACCTTCTGGGAGGCATCGTCCTCGGCGAGCTTGATCTCGGCGAAGACCCTCTCCTTCGCCTTGTCGACGAGGTCGTTGCGCTTCTGCTTCTCGGGTGTTTTGAATGCGGCGGCGAGATCGGCTCCGACAAGGTCGCGAACCTTCGAAACGAAGGACGAATTGTCGGCCGGCTGGAAGTCCCAGGGCTCCTTCGCCGCCGTCTCGGCGAGCTTGATGATCGCCTGGATCACCGGCTGGAAGTGCTTCTGTCCGAACATCACCGCCTCGAGCATCTTCATCTCGGGCAGTTCCTTCGCCTCGCTCTCGACCATCATGACCGCGTCATGAGTGCCGGCGACGACGAGGTCGAGCTCGGTCTTGGCCATCTCGTCGAGCAGCGGGTTCAGCACCAAGTCGCCGTCGATGAGGCCGACGCGGGCGGCACCGATCGGTCCGAGGAACGGCAGGCCGGAAAGCGTCAGCGCGGCCGAGGCTGCAACCATGGCGACGATGTCCGGATCGTTCTCGTTGTCGAACGAGAGCGTGGTCACGACCACCTGCACCTCGTTCTTGAAGCCCTCGACGAACAGCGGCCGTATCGGCCTGTCGATGAGACGCGACGTCAGCGTCTCTTTTTCGGTCGGCCGACCTTCGCGCTTGAAGAAGCCGCCCGGAATCTTGCCGGCGGCATAGGTCTTCTCCTGATAGTTCACCGTCAACGGGAAGAAGTCGATGCCGGGCTTCGGCGCCTTGGCGCCGACAACGGTTGCGAGCACACTCGTCTCGCCATATTGGGCGAACACGGCTGCGTCGGCCTGGCGGGCCATGCGGCCGGTCTCGAGCTTGAGCTTACGGCCGCCCCACTCGATCTCCACGCGATGAATATCAAACATCTCGATTGTCTTCCGTTTCTCTCTTCGGTCGGTCTTCTGTCGGTCTTTGCTGTGCGCCGGACTTCTAGCATACCGCGCGCGCTTGCCGAGGTCCGTCTTGCGGCAAGGCTCCAAAACGCATGCGGCGCCGAGCCTCGAGCGGCCCGGCGCCAGGAACGTCATGGCCTGCGGCTGGCGACAAAGCGGCCGGCCGTGAGGCCGCCGGCACCCTCAGCGGCGGATGCCGAGCTTCTCGATGATCCCCTGGTAGCGGGCGACATCCTTGCGCTTGACGTAATCGAGCAGCTGGCGGCGCTGACTGACCATCTTCAAGAGGCCGCGCCGCGAGTGGTTGTCCTTCTTATGCGTCTTGAAATGCTCGGTCAGGTGATTGATGCGCTCGGTGAGGATCGCGATCTGCACTTCCGGCGAGCCGGTATCGTTGGGTTTTGTCGCGTTGGCCTTGATGGTCTCGGTCTTGGCTGCCCGGCGCTCGGGCGAGGTCATCGACATCGGGAATCCTTTCGGGTTGTCGGGGTTATTCGGGGCGGCCACGGCCGGGATGTCGTCCAGCAGGGTCGCCATAGCTGGTCGCGGGCGCGGGGAAGCCCCGGGCCCGGCGAACGGCGCTCTTATACACGAACGAACGCGGGAAGCCAGCCAATTCGGCCCAGCAGATCGACGAAGGGCAGCGTCCGGCTCCGTTAAAGCCGTCAACTCGGCGTGTGACAGGTGATACCGCCGTCGGCGCCAGCAAGATAGCCGACGATCCTGCCGCTCGCGTCCTTGACCTCGAGCCACATGGTGGCGGGCGACACATCATCCTTGCCTTGTATCAGCGACAGGCCGGGACCGCCCTGCCAGCCCGCCTCGACATCGACTTTACGCACCACCTTGCCGCCCGGCTTATCGTAGAGAGGGACGCCCTTCGCCGTCGGATCGGGCTTGCAGGCAACGAGCGGTGTCGCCGCTCGGGTCACGCTCGTGAGCGCCAGGAAACAGGCTGTATACAGCATGGCGCGCGCAGGCGCGCGCCGGACGAAGACGTCGAAGCTCATTGTCATCCCCCAAACGTTTCCGGCCATCGAAAGCGACCAGGATGTGGCGGTTCTTGGGCCGTTGCAGTGGCAAGCGACGGACGCCCGCATAGCGTTGCGGGCCGGCCGCAACTCGTCCGCCGCCAAAGTCCGGCACCGCAGGTGAACCGAATGGCGGCGCCGTGCGACGCATGGTGCATGGCCTCGTCGCCAGCGCCGACGCCGGCCGCCGAAGGGAGCAGCCATGCCGTTGAAGCCAGTCGTCCTCTCAGTCGTCGCCACGGGACTGCTGTGGCCTGCCGCCGCCGAAGCCAAGTCGCAGCACGCCTGCAAGCCGCCGATCACCGGCACGGGCAGCGATGCGAACCGCCAGATTGCCAGAAAGGCGGCGCAGGCCGATTACCTTCAGAAGGCGACCGCCGCCTACGGCAAGATCGCGTTCAACATCAATGTAACGCGTTGGTGTGTACCGATGCGCGGCGGCATTTGGACGTGTCATGTGAAGGCCAATCCGTGCATCGATGGTGGATTGCCGCCCTCGATCAGCCGCCAGCCGTACGTCAAACCGCCGCGCTGGCGGAGAACGCGCGACCGCGGTCGTACGACGTCGCATGGGGTCTTATTGCCGCGGGAGAAGCGCGTCCAATTCATGCCCCGCCTTCGCCAGCCGGCCCGCTACGGCCATCGGCGCCTCAGGTGAAAACGCGCGTCAGCGCTGGCCGCCACCGAGATTGAAGACACGCGTTGGCAGCAATTCACCGCGCTCCACCTCACCGAGGGCGACGAGCTGGCCGCGGCAGATGGCGTAGGCGGAACCCGGCAGCGGCGCGTCACGGCCGCGCAGGATGATACTTTGCCCGCGCCGCAGTCGCGCAGCATCGTTGGGAGCCACGTCGACCTGGTTGAGATCGGCGAGCGCCGCCTCGACCGGCAGCAAAGCGGCGAGGGGCGCAACCCCGTTTTCTCCGGCCGCGGCGCGAAGAGCGTCGAGACCGATCGAGTCGTCGAGCGTGAAGGGGCCGACGCGGGTCCGCCTAAGCGCGATCACGTGACCGTAGCAGCCGAGGCGGCGTCCCATGTCGCGGGCGATGGCGCGCACATAGGTGCCCTTGCCGCAATCGGCCTCGAACACTGTGGTGGCGGCATCCGGCATGTCGACGATGCGCAGGTCGTCGACAACGACGATGCGCGGCTTGAGATCGACGGTCTCGCCATCACGCGCGAGGTCATAGGCGCGGTTGCCTTCGACCTTGATCGCGGAGAACTGCGGCGGCACCTGCTCGATCTCGCCGATGAACTCTTGTGCGAGCGCTTCGATGTCGTCGAGCGTCGGGCGCGCGTCACTGGCCCGCGCCACCTCGCCCTCGGCGTCGTCGGTTGTCGTCTCGGCGCCCCAGCGCACGGTGAAGCGATAACCCTTCGCACCTTCGACTGCGAAGCTCATGGTTTTCGTCGCTTCGCCGAGCGCGATGGGCAGGAGTCCGGTCGCGAGCGGATCGAGCGTGCCGCCGTGACCGGCCTTCTGTGCATTGAACAGTCGCTTCACCACCGCGACCGCCTGGGTCGAGGTCATCTCGATCGGCTTGTCGAGGATCAGCCAGCCGTGGATGGGATTGCCTTTTGGACGTCGGGCCATGGGATCAGGAGATGGGTTCCAGGAAACAGGTTTCGGCGGATCGGATTCGCGGAGGTGCGGAAGGGCGGCCGGGCCTCGTCGGACAGGCAATGGTTCCGGCGGCGTATCCGGAGCCCTCACTGGTCCTGCGGCCTCTCGCCTTATCCCTGTCCTTTCGTATCGCGACGCACGCGGTCACTATCGAGAAGGCGATCGATCCGGCTTGCCTCCTCGAAACTCTCGTCCTCGCGGAAGCGGATGTCCGGGGCAAACTTCAGGTTCACCGCGTGCGCGACCTCGCGGCGGATGAAGCGCTTGTTGCGCTCGAGGGCAGCGAGCACAGGCGCAACGTCGACGCCGCCGAGCGGCATCACGTAGATGGTCGCAAGCCGCAGGTCCGGCGACATTCGCACCTCCGAGATGGTGACGACGTGACTCGCCAGCACATCGTCGTGCACCTCGCCACGTGCGAGCATCTCGGCGAGCGCATGTCGGATCAACTCACCGACGCGCAACTGTCGCTGGGACGGTCCCTTGCCGGGGCCCTGACTCTGGGAATGTCGTGGCATTGTCCTTTACCCGCGCGGGATCGAACCGGGCGGGCCTCTGATCTGTTACGCCCGCGTCGCCGCAGGGCTTCGGATGGCGTCCTGTTACACGGTTCGCAGGCCGGTGCAAAGCCACGCAATGAGCCGGCCCGCGGTGTCCTGCGCCGCCTCGCGTTGCGGGAAATGGCCGGCGGCAATCACTGCGCGCTCGAAGCCGGCTGTGAAGTGCGAAGCCATGCCTTCGGTGATCGACGGCAGTGTACAGGTATCCCGGCCGCCATGGATGACGAGCGTCGGCACACCGATCGCACGCGCCGCCGCTACCCGCGCCTCGTCTTCGGCACAGGCCGGATCCGGCACCGTGAGGCCCCAGCGGCTGCGGTAGAAGTGCAGGACGGTTTCGACATGGTCGGGGTTGGCTGCGGCAGTGGCGGCGACCTCGGCCCAGGCGGCGGCCTCATACCAGCCGGCCGGCGACCAGGTGTCCCACATGCGCTTCTCGAACGCGGCGAAATCAAGCCTGTAGGCCGCCTCGCCCTGTTGCGAGCAGAGAAACCACTGGTACCAGAACGCCTGTGCCTGCTCGAGGGAAAGGACGGCCGGCGCATGCGACGGCGCCCATGGCACGGAGAGAGAGACGATGCCATCGAGCCTCTCGGCGCCGATGATGGCGGCGGGGAAGACCGCGCGTCCTCCCCAGTCGTGGCCGATGAGTGCAAAGCGGCCGAGACCGAGCGCGTCGGCCAGTTCGAGCGCGTCTCGGGCAAGCGCCGTTGGCTGGCCGGAACGAGGACGCGCGGGATCGAGATGACGGGTCGCACCGTAGCCACGCAGCGTCGGCACGATCACGCGGTAGCCGGCGGCCGCTAGGTGTGGGACGACGCCGTCCCAGGTCGCGGGGCTGTCGGGCCAGCCGTGCAGCAGCATGAGCGGATAGCCCGATGCGGGGCCATGCTCGGCGTAAGATATGTGCAGGGTCGGCGTGGTGGCGATGGGCATGCTGCACTCCGGGCATCACGCCCCGGCCGTCGCCGGTAGCGAAACGCGGCAGCACGCTCGGACTGAGCTCGTGCCAGCCGTCAGACTTGCGCACGTGGAGCAAGCAGAATTGGGAAGCATGGAGACTTCGGCTTCTGGGGTCAGCGGCAGGGCAGCACCGTCAGCGCCTGCCGTCAATAGAGACATACGGCCCGCACCTTCCGGGGCGGGCCGAGTGATGACATTGCCACGTGATGACCGGGAGGCGGATCAGAGTGTGCGTGCGACCGTCTCCACCTGGAAGCACTCGATGACGTCGCCTTCTCGCAGATCCTGGTAGTTGGCGAAGCTCATGCCGCACTCCTGGCCGTTGCTGACCTCCTTGACGTCGTCCTTGAAGCGCTTGAGGACGCTGAGGGAGCCCTCGTGAATGACGACGTTGTCGCGGATCAGACGCACCTTGGCGCCGCGCTCCACCTTGCCTTCCGTCACGCGGCAGCCAGCCACCTTGCCGACCTTCGAGATGTTGAAGACCTGCAGCACCTGCGCGTTGCCGAGGAAAACCTCGCGGATGGTCGGCGCGAGCAGGCCGGACATCGCCGCCTTCACGTCGTCGACCAGATCGTAGATGATGTTGTAGTAGCGGATCTCGACGCCGTCCCGCTCCGCGTGCGCCTTGGCCTGGGCGTTGGCGCGCACGTTGAAGCCGACGATCACGGCGCCGGATGCATTGGCGAGACCGATGTCGCTTTCATTGATGGCGCCGACGCCGGAATGGATGATCCGCGCCTCGACCTCGTCGGTCGAGATCTTCTTCAAGGCACCGGCGATCGCCTCGACGGAACCCTGCACATCGCCCTTGACGATCAGCGTGAACTCCTTGCGGCCGGAATCCTTGAGCTGCTGCATCATCTGCTCGAGCGTGCGCGCGGTGCCGCCTGCCGGTCCGAGCGTCTCGCGACGCTTGCGGATACGGTAGTCGGTGATCTCGCGGGCGCGTGCCTCGCTCTCCACGACGGCGAACTGGTCGCCGGCCTCCGGGGCGGAATCGAAGCCGAGCACCTCGACCGGAAACGACGGCCCCGCCTCCTTCACGTTCGTGCCCATGCCGTCGATGAGCGCGCGCACGCGGCCCCAGGCCATGCCGGCCACGACGATGTCGCCGATCTTCAGAGTGCCTCGCTGCACGAGCAGCGTGCCGACGGGGCCACGTCCGCGCTCCAGCTTCGCCTCGATGACGAAGCCTTCCGCCGAGCGGTTGGGATTGGCCTTCAGATCGAGGATTTCGGCCTGCAGCGAAATCGCCTCTAGGAGCTTGTCGAGGTTCATCTGCTTCAGCGCGGAAACCTCGACGTCCTGAGTCTCGCCCGACATGCTCTCGACGACGACCTCGTGCTGGAGCAGGTCTGTGCGCACCCGATTGGGATCGACGCCCGGCTTGTCGATCTTGTTGATGGCGACGATCATCGGCACGCCGGCCGCCTTGGCGTGTGCGATCGCCTCGACCGTCTGCGGCTTCACACCGTCGTCGGCGGCGACAACCAGGATGACGATGTCGGTCACCTTGGCGCCGCGCGCGCGCATTGCGGTGAACGCTTCATGACCGGGCGTGTCGATGAAAGTCACCCTGTCGCCTGTCGGCGTCATCACCTGATAGGCGCCGATATGCTGGGTGATGCCACCCGCCTCGCCGCTCGCCACGTTGGCCTTGCGGATGGCGTCGAGCAGCGACGTCTTGCCGTGATCGACGTGACCCATGATGGTGACGACAGGCGGACGCGGCTCGAGATGCTCGTCGCCTTCGCTGGCCGTCGAAATGAAGCCCTCAAGAACATCGGCTTCCGAGACGCGCTTCGGCGTGTGGCCGAACTCGGTGACGATCAGCTCCGCCGTGTCGGCATCGATGACGTCGTTGATCTTGTGCATCGCGCCCTGTTTCATCAGGTACTTGATGACGTCGACCGAGCGCTCGGTCATGCGGTTGGCGAGTTCCTGGATGGTGATCGCCTCGGGAATCACCACCTCGCGCGTGATCTTCTCGCGCGGCTGGACGATGCCCATCGCCTTCATCTTCTCGCGCTCGCGCTTGCGCTTGAGGGAGGCCAACGAGCGCTCGCGCTGCTCGGTATTGAGCAGCTTCTCGAGCGTGAGCTTGCCGCCGATGCGCTTGTCGTCGCCGCCCTTGGCGGGACCGGGTGTGCGCACCACCTTGCCACCGACCTTGCGCTTGGTCCCCTCGTCCTCGTCGCCGGCTCGCGCGGGCGCGCCGCTGCCCGGCGCCGGACGCGCCGGACGACGCGGCACCTCGACCTCGGCCTTCTTGGCCTCGGGTGGCTTCGGCTGCGGCCGGTCGGTACGGGTCACGATCTGCGGCCGCGTCATGCCGACGGGCTTCATCAGCGGCTCGCTGGCGCGCGACGACGGGGCCGCACGCTCACGCGCGACGTAGCCTGTCCGAGCCGGCGGCGCCTCGGCGCCACGGGGCGCGGCGGCAGGCGGCGGCGCGCTCGCCGTCGGCTCTGCCTCGACAGGCTCTGCAGCAGGCGAGGCGGGCGGCGCGACGGGCGCTGCCGGCTCCTGAGCCCTCGCTTCTGCCTCGCGGGCACGTGCGATGGCTGCCTCGCGGGCCTCCGCGGCGGCGCGTGCGGTATCCTCCTGAGCCTTGCGCTGGCGCTCGGCCTCCTCGGCGGCGACCCGCTTGGCCTCCTCGGCGCGCTGCCGCTCCTCCTCGACCGCGCGTACCTGCGCGGCAGCGAGGGCCCGAGCGCGCGATACCATCTCCTGGTCAGAAAGGTTGCGCGCCCCGCCACCCTGGCCGCCGCCCGTCGGCGCCGGCCGACCGGCCGGCTCTTCTCCGGGTGTGTTCAGGGTGCGCTTCTTCTTCTTCTCGACCACGACGGACTTCATCCGACCGTGGCTGAATTTCTGCTGCACGTGGCCGGATTCGACCGTGCGGCTGAGGCTGAGCGGCTTGCGGCCGCCCGTCGCGCCTGTCTTCTCGGTCGTCTCTTTCGAATCGCTCATACCTGTTCCGTCTCTCGGCCCATGCGTGTTGCGGCCAGACGCTCCTTGCCGCATGGCGCGTCCGTCCAAATGCCAGATCCATGCCTCGGGCGTGAGCCCTGAAGCCGGTCATTCGCCGTGCGGTGCGTCCTCGACCGCCGCCTCGCGGTCGCCGCCCGTCACGGCATCGTCTTCGCGCAACGATTGAGACGCGCCCGACCGATAGCGGATCAAACGCTCGGCCGTCCGCACGAAATTCTCGCCGGCACGCCCCGTGCCCACCAAGGCATGTACCACAGGTGACCGCCCGATGGCCAAACTCAATTGATCAATCGTGAGCGGCGTCAGTATCGCCACCGTCGTTTTTCGATCACGAGTGATGGCGCGAAGCTTGCGATCGATCTTGGCACTGCCATCGGCGGCGGCATCGCTGGCGTGCAGCACACAGAGTACGCCCTCCGTCTCCACCCCCCGATGAACGCTTTCGAAGCCAGTGGTGACGAGCCCCGCCTTGTTGGCGATGCTCAGGGCTTCCGTAGCGCGTCGCGCCAGTAAACCGTCGACACGCTCCACCAGGTCGGTCGCGACGGTGACTTCGCGGCGGAAAGCACGGTTGAACGCACGGCGCTTCACAGCTTCTGCGAGAATGACCCGGTCAAGCGTAACCCAGACGCCACGCCCAGGCAAACGGCGCGCGATGTCGGGCACCACGCCGCCGGCTGGATCCAGAACAAAGCGGATCAGCCGGTCGGGCGGCCCTTCCGCGCGGCTGACGATACACGTGCGCACCGGCCCGGTGCCGTGACCGGCATCCGCCGTCTCCGGTCCCTCGGGCCGGCTTGCCGTGTGTCCACGCCGTCGCGCCATCCGCGTCCTGTTCCCGACCGTACCATGGCTCAGCGACCGGGCGCCGCGCCGTCGCCATCCTCACCCGATGCAATTGCCTCGATTTCGGCCTCGGATACCGCGAGATCCTCGGGCTTGATCCAGCCGAGGAGGATACGGGCAGCAAGGATCATCTCCTCCGCCTCCTGCCGACTGACCTCGTAGCCGTCGAGGATGCCCTTGTGCTTCACGGCATCCTGGCCCTTCTCCTTCTTGCGCTCGACCCAGCCGACGAGATCGTCGGTGGCGCAATCCGCGAGATCGTCGAGCGTCTTGATGCCGTTCTCGCCGAACGTGACCATCATCTGGGTGGTGACGCCGGAGACCTTGGCCAAATCGTCGGATACGCCGAGTTCACGGCGCTTGGCATCGCGCTCGGCCTCGATCTTTTCAAGGTACTCGCGCGCGCGCCCCTGGATCTCTTCCGCCGTGCCCTCGTCGAAGCCCTCGATGTTGGCGATCTCGGCGCCATCGACGTAGGCGACTTCCTCGACGGAGCCGAAGCCTTCGGTGACGAGCAGCTGGGCGATCGTCTCGTCGACGTCGAGGCTCTCCATGAACATCTGCGTGCGCTCGTTGAACTCCTTCTGGCGACGCTCGCTCTCCTCCTGCTCGGTCAGGATGTCGATGTCCCAGCCGGTGAGCTGAGAGGCGAGCCTCACGTTCTGGCCGCGTCGACCGATGGCGAGCGAGAGCTGGCTCTCGGGCACCACCACCTCGATGCGGTTGGAGTCCTCGTCGAGCACCACCTTGGCGACCTCGGCGGGCGCCAGCGCATTGACGACGAAGGCTGCCGCGTCGTGCTCGCCCGGCCACTGGATGATATCGATCTTCTCGCCCTGCAGCTCGTTGACGACGGCCTGCACTCTGCTGCCGCGCATGCCGACGCAGGCGCCGACCGGATCGATCGCCTTGTCCTTCGAAACCACCGCGATCTTGGCCCGCGAGCCCGGATCACGGGCCACCGACTTGATCTCGACGACGCCGTCGTAGATCTCCGGCACCTCCATGGCGAACAGCTTGGCCATGAACTCGGGCCGCCCGCGCGACAGGAAGATCTGCGGGCCGCGCGGCTCGCGGCGCACGTCATAGATGTAGGCACGGATGCGATCGCCGTATCTGGGCGCCTCGCGTGGAATCATCTCGTCGCGGCGAATGATGCCCTCGGCCCGACCGAGATCGACGATCACGTTGCCGTACTCGACACGCTTCACCGTGCCATTGGCGATCTCGCCGATGCGCTCCTTGTACTCGTCGAACTGGCGCTCGCGCTCCGCGTCGCGGACCTTCTGCACGATGACCTGCTTGGCATTCTGCGCAGCGACGCGGCCGAAATCGAGCGGCGGCAGCCCCTCGGAGAAGATGTCGCCGACCGCCGCATCCGACTTGCGCGCCTTCGCTGCCGCGACATCGATCTCGGTCGCCGGGTTCTCGACCTTCTCGACGACGACGAGGACGCGGGTGAGTTTCGTTTCGCCGGTGCGCGGATCGATCTCGCAGCGGATGTCGTTGTCCGCACCGTAGCGGGCCTTTGCTGCCTTCTGAATCGCGTCCTCCATTGCCTGGATGACGATCCTGCGATCGATCAGCTTCTCGCGCGCGACCGCGTCCGCGATGTGCAACAGCTCGAGCCGGTTGGCGCTGACGCCTGCGATGGCCATGGTCTCGGTTCCTCGTTCGATATGCGCCGGCCAGCCCACGCGGGGCCGCGCCGATGGTCATGCCTTGCCGTTCGACTTCTTCCTGCCCGCCGTCCCAGCCGCCCCGGAGGATCGGCGCCGCGCCGTCGGCCCTGCCGCACTTTTTTCGCGCGGCGCAACAGCCTCGTCGCCGTCGACCGCCCCCTGCTCGAGCCCACTCTCGTCGAGTTCGGCACCATCAGCATACCGGCCCGCCGCCTTGCCGCGCCGCAGCGACTCGCGGATCAGATCGTCGGTCAGCACGAGCCGCGCATCCGCTATCGCTGCGACATCGAGGCCGATCACCTGCCGCCCGACTTCGGCGAGATCGACGATCAGGCGTGCCTCGCCATCCTGGTAGCCCTCGATGACGCCACGAAACCGCTTTCGGCCGGCGACCGGTTCGCGCATCTCGATGCGCGCCTCGTGGCCGGACCAGGTCTCGAAGTCCGACGGGCGCACCAGCGGGCGATCGATACCAGGCGAGGATACCTCGAGCCGGTAGGCACCCGCGATAGGATCGTTGGCGTCGAGCAGCGGAGAAAGCTGACGCGAGATCTCCTCGCACCCCTCGATCGCCATGGTCCCGTCCGGCCGCTCGGCCATGATCTGCAATGTCTGGCCATCCCTGCCAGTCAGCGTCACGCGGACCAGCCTGTAACCCAGCCCCTCGATCACCGGCTCGACGAGCTTGGCGATGCGCGCCGCAATACCGGTCTCGACGACGAACCGCGCCGCCGGCCCCGATGGGAGCGCCGCTTGCAGTCCGGTTTCGACGATTTCGTCCTTGGCGTGAGCCATCGGCCTCTGATCTGTAAAAGTAAAACGGGGCGCCTGCCAGCCGTCGGCCGGCGCGCCCCCATGTCGTTGCGGCGAACCTAGACGACCGGGCGCCCGGATCAAAACAAAAAGAGCGAGCCCCCGGAGGGACCCACTCTCAGAGTTGAGATGATCATGAGCAATCTGAAGCTAGGCGAACGCGCGGCCGGAAGCAAGCACATTTTGACACTTTTTTGGCGGTTCTGACTGTTTGACGTGCACGTGACCGAGCGGGCACGCGACATGCCGGCACAGCGGGCGGCGGCGGCGCGTAGAGCGCCGCCTCGGCGCGCTAGATTCTGCGAAACGAAAAATAATAGCAGCGCCGGCCCTCGCGGATGGCCTTGCGCTCGTAGCGCGTCTCCGGCCAGTCACCGGGCCGCGTGCGCCAGTCGGCCGGACTTCGCGCATCCCACCGGAACGCCGGGTGCGAGGTCAGCGCGAAGAGCGCCGTGCGCACGTAGTCGGCGATGTCGCTGGCGAAGCGCAACTCGGCGCCGGACACCATGACACGGGCGAGCAGGTCCAGCGTATGCGCGTTGACGAGCCGACGCTTGGCATGCCGCCTCTTCGGCCAGGGATCGGGGAAAAGGATGAACACGCGCCCGACCGATCCCGGCGGCAACCACCGCAGGAGATCACGCGCATCACCGTCGTGGATCCGGATGTTGCCGAGCCCTTCGGTCTCGATGGCAGCGAGCACCTTGATCACGCCGTCCTGGAACGGCTCGCAGCCGATGAAATCCACGCCGGGGTTGGCTCGCGCCTGCCACGCGAGGTGTTCGCCACCGCCGAAGCCGATCTCGAGCCACAGCCGGTGGGCGTCCGCCGGAAGCCATTCCGTTTCGCTCGCCGGCGCATCGACCGCAATCCGGTGCCGCGGCATCAACGACTCGATGAGGTGCTGTTGGTGCGCCGAGAGCCGGCGTCCCTTGCGCCGTCCGAAGGAGCGCAATTCGGCCGGCCCCTTGCGTGTCGCGCTCTCGTCCCGGTCGCCGCCGCCCGCCACATCCGCCTCCATGACGGCGACGGCCGCGGTTCGCACCGCGGCCGTGTATTTTCTGCGCTGCCTCGGCCGAGGGGCTAGCCGCCGGCGGCCTTCCTGATCTTATCCGCGACGTCGGTCTTCTCCCACGAGAAGCCACCGTCGCTGTCCGGCTTGCGGCCGAAGTGGCCATAGGCAGACGTGCGCGCGTAGATCGGCTTATTGAGATCGAGATGCTTGCGTATGCCGCGCGGTGTGAGGTCCATGATCTCACCAATCGACAGGACGCGCTCGATCGCCGCTTCGTCCACCTTGCCCGTGCCGTAGGTGTCGACATAGACCGACAGCGGCTTCGCGATACCGATCGCGTAGGAGAGCTGGATCGTGCAGCGGTCGGCGAGACCGGCGGCGACCACGTTTTTCGCGAGATAGCGAGACGCGTAGGCGGCAGAGCGGTCGACCTTGGTCGGATCCTTGCCGGAGAACGCACCACCGCCGTGCGGGGCCGCACCGCCATAGGTGTCGACAATGATCTTGCGGCCGGTGAGGCCACAGTCGCCGTCAGGGCCACCGATATAGAAGGCGCCCGTCGGATTGATGTGCCACGCAGTGTCGGCGGTGATCCAGCCCTCGGGTAACGCCTTGCGGACGTAGGGCTCGACGATCGCGCGCACCTGGCTCGAGGTCAGATCCTTCACGATGTGCTGGTGCGAGACGACGATGGCAGTTACGCCGACGGGCTTGCCGTCCTCGTAGCGCACGGTCACCTGGCTCTTGGAATCGGGGCCGAGCTTGGCCGCGTCGCCCTGCTTCGCCTTGCGGGCGCGGGCGAGGTCCTCGAGGATCTTGTGGCTGTAGTAGATCGGCGCCGGCATGAGTTCCGGCGTCTCGCGGCAGGCGTAGCCGAACATGATGCCCTGGTCGCCTGCGCCTTCCTCCTGATTGGTCGGCTGCTTGGCATCGACACCCGCCGCGATGTCGGCGGACTGGCCATGCAGCAATACCTCGATGTTGCAGGTGCGCCAGTCGAAACCGTCCTGCTCGTAGCCGATGTCGCGGATCGCCTTGCGCGCGAGATCCTGGATCGTCATCACGTTGACGCCATGCGGCCCGCGGTACTCGCCCGCTATGATGACGCGGTTGGTCGTCGCCATCGTCTCGCACGCGGCACGGATCACCCATGGATCGAGCCCTTCTTTCGCGCCTTCGCGATAGAACGCGTCGACCACCTCGTCGGAGATGCGGTCGCAGACCTTGTCGGGGTGGCCCTCGGAGACGGACTCACTCGTGAAGAGATAGGATTTGCGTGCCACGTTCGGTTCCCCGTGTCGGCTGCGATCGGAACTGGATTCTCTCAGGCGCGGGCCGCCTTCTGGCAGCCTTTAAGAAATGGGTCAAGGCGCGGCCGGGCGCCCGCCCGCGCAGACCTTGGGGAAATCCGGAGAAACCGGCGGGCCGACGCTACCGAGGGTCAGCCCGGCGCGTCCTCGCCGGCCAGAGTGCGGATCAGTTCGACGATCGAGCGGCGCACCTTTGCATCGGCGATCCGCACGAAGGCGCGGTTGAGCTCGATTCCTTCCTTGCTCGACAGGAAGTCGACGACGAACCCTTCCGCCTGGTCCTCGGCGAAACCGGCACGCGCAGCCGCGCCTGCAGAACTCGCGGGTGCCTCGTCGAAGAAGAACTGCACGCTTACGCCGAGGATGCGGCTCAGCTCGTGCAGGCGGCTCGCGCCGATGCGGTTGATGCCTTTTTCGTACTTCTGGACCTGCTGGAATGTGAGACCGAGTTGCTCGCCGAGCCGCTCCTGGCTCATGCCGAGCAGCATGCGGCGCAGGCGCACGCGACTGCCCACGTGCGCATCCACCGGATTGGGGCGACGCGCGCCGCGCTCGTCGCCATCTGACAGCACCGCTGCGTCGTCGTCCTTGATCATTGGAAGGCCCGCCCCTTACTCTGCCCCTCAGACTTCCTATGGCTGCTATGCCGCGAGCGTCAACAGCCGAGCGTCGCGACGCGGTCCGATGTGATCGCCATGTTGCTAAAGTTGCCCGCGCGCCACTATCGAGATCCGCCGTCGGATCAGCGACCTCTGCGCCCGGCAGAAGCGACGAGCAGCCAAATCGCGCCGATCAGCATCAGGACGACGAACGGCAGATCGCCCAGGCGTGCGTAGGGCGGCGGCGTTGCGGCGCCGGGCAGCGCCACGTCGCGGGTGCCCGCGACATCGAGCGCGATAGTGGCAAGAAGCCGCCCGTACGGGTCGATGACTGCCGAGACACCATTGTTGGCGACGCGTATCAGCGCCAGCCCCTCCTCGACGGCGCGCACCCGCGCCTGGTGCAGGTGCTGATAAGGACCTGTCGAGCGGCCGAACCAGCCGTCGTTGGTCAGGTTGAACATTGCTGCCGGCCGCACACCATCCTGCACCACCGCGCCCGGAAAAATCGCCTCGTAACAGATCAGCATGGCGGTCGGCGGGAGGCCCGGGATCTCCATGGCGCGCCGCGGGGCACGGCCGGTGGCAAAACCGCCTTTCATGCGCGAGAGCTGCTCGAGCCCGACCGCCTCCAGCGTCTCCTGGAACGGCAGATATTCTCCGAAGGGCACGAGGTGGATCTTGTCGTAGAGCGCGACGAGGCGCGCGTCACCATCGAGCACGATCGTTGAATTGTAAGCCCGCCGTCGGAAGCCATTGGCGGCAGTCGGTGCTTCGACCCTGAGCGCGCCAGCGACAAGATGCACGCCGTCCGGCAGCAGGTGCGCGATGGCCGCCAGGGCCTCCGCGCTCTCGAGCGGACGAAAAGGCATCGCCGCCTCCGGCCAGACAAGGTGCGTGATGCCGTCGAGACCTTTCGCACCGCCGTCCGGTCCGTGCAGGGACATCGCAAGGTGGCGCTCGAAAATCTCGCGCTGCTTTTCCGGCCGCCACTTGTCGGTCTGTGCGATGCTCGGCTGCACGATGCGCAGGCGATGGCCCGGAACGTCCGGCGGTCGCGGCGCCGCGAGCCGGAGAGCGCCATAGCCCGCAAGTGCGGCAAGGGCGATAGGCGGCACCATCAGCGCGGCCAGCCTGGTCCGATCGTTCGCTCGCGGATCGGCGAGCACGACGAGCGGAGCGAGTGCGACGAGCGCCGCCACGAGCGTCAAACCGTAGATTCCGAGAAGACCGGCTGCCTGCATCAACACGAGCGGACCGGTCAACGCATAGCCGACGACGTTCCAGGGAAATCCGGTCAGCACATGCCCCCTGAGCCATTCGGCGGCAGACAGCGCCAACGCAAGTGCCAGAATGCGCGGCAAGCAGCGATCGGGCGCGAGCGCAGCGAGCGCTGTCGCGGCCGCCGTGAAGAGAGCGAGCCCAGCCGGCATCGCCGTGACGGCGAACGGCAGCAGTACCGCGAATTTCTCGGCCTCGACGAGGAACGCCGAGCCGATCCAGTAGAGCCCGGCGAAGTGATAGCCGAAGCCGAACAGCCAGCCGATGGCCGCAGCCGACCTGAGGCGCCGGCCGAGCGTCGGCTCGGCCGGCGATGCCGGCGGCGCGGCGATCAGCCAAGCGAGAACCGGCAACGTGACAAGCAGGACGGGCGCCAGGTGAAACGGCGCCATGGCCAGAGCGCTCGCCGCTCCGGCACCGACCGCCATGGCGAGGCGTTGCCACCCGTGCAGTCTCTCCACCGCCGAGCGCAACGCCGCGGCGGGCGGCCACGCCGCGGTTCTCCCCGCGAGCGCCCGGCCGGCACAGAGCTCGCGCTCAGCCACGCTGCACCTCGCCCGACCGCTGCGTCACGGTCCGGTCCCGGTGGAAGGATCCTCGGCCTGGCCGTTGCGCACGTGGATCCGCAGCTTCTTGATGCGGCGGGGATCGGCATCGAGCACCTCGAATTCGACGCCGGCGGGATGTCGCACCAGTTCCCCACGCGCCGGGACGCGACCGACCATCGAGAATACAAGCCCGCCGAGCGTGTCGATCTCGTCGGCCTCTTCCGGTGTCAGGAGCTTCAGTCCGAGCCGCTCCTCGAGTTCGTCGACGGGCGTGCGCGCAGCGGCGACGAGGCCGAGCTTCGGATCTTCCCAAATGAGCGAGGCATCGGCCTCGTCGTGCTCGTCCTCGATCTCGCCGACGATCTGCTCGACCAGATCCTCGATGGTGACGAGGCCGTCGGTGCCGCCGTACTCGTCGACGACGATCGCCATGTGATTGCGTGTCGACTGCATGCGGATGAGCAGGTTCATGGCCGGCATGGAGGGCGGCACGTAGAGAACCTGTCTGCGCAGCTTCGTCGCCGCGACCGGCGTCGACAGATCGAGACCGGCGAAGGCGCGCGCGAGGCTGACGTCGGCCGGTGTCGCGGGTCCGCTCTCACCGCTGGGCGCCGCCGCCGTCTCGCGCGATGCGCCGCCAGCGAGCCAGCCGAGCAGGTCCTTCACATGCACCATGCCCCGCGGGTCGTCGAGCGTCTCGTGAAACAACGGAATGCGCGAAACGCCCGCCTCGACGAACGTCGCCAGAAGCTCGGCAACGGTTTCTGTCTCTTCCGCTGCGATGATGTCCGCACGCGGCACCATCACATCGTCGACACGCATCGCGCCGAACCGCAGCAGACGGAGCAGCATTTCGCGCTCCTCGGCCGAGAAGGCTCCCTCACGCGCGTCTTCGGTCGCCAGCGCCGCCTCGAGCGTCTCGCGCAGCGTCTGGCCGCCCTGCAATCCCAGTCTGGCGCGGAGTGCCTGCAGCCAGCCTGTGGCGGGACTGCGCGGCTCCTCTGCGCCGAGGCCGGGTGGTTTCGTCGGGGTCTGCTCGATGCTCATGACGCACTATTCAGGCCGGCAGGGGCGGCGGATGCCTCACCCGTTGCCAGGTGTCTGCTCCTCATTGTCGAGTTGACGATAGGGATCGGGCACGCCGAGGCGGCGCAACACGGCGACCTCGACGTCCTCCATTTCGGCCGCGTCCTCATCGCTCTCGTGGTCGAAGCCGGCGAGATGCAGAAGGCCGTGCAGGACGAGGTGCTGGAAATGATGGGCGAGAGGCTTCGTCTCGTGGGCAGCCTCGCGAGAGAGCGTCTCGGATGCGATGACGACGTCGCCGAGGAAGTCGTCGGCACCCGGACCGCGCGCGATCGCGGGCGCGGGAAACGACAGCACATTGGTCGAGGCATCCTTGCCGCGATGCATGCGATTGAGGTCGCGCACGTGGGCATCGGTCGACAGCGCGAGCGTGGCGCGCACTGTCTCGCCGCCGAGTTCGATCTCTTGTGAAAGAGCGCCGACAATGGCGCCGACGAGCACCTCGACCGGCTCGATCGCCGCCCAGTCGCCGCCGAGCCGCACCACGTCGACACAAAGGGTGGGAGGGTCTGGCTCCGGATCGGGCTCGACCGGTCGCGTGCGATGCCCATCGCGCGCCACGTGCTCGCCGCCGTTTCCTATGTCGCCTTCGGCGCTCATGCCTCTACCGCTCACGCGCCGCCATCGTCGGCGACGGGGCTTGCCGCAGCGGGACGACCGGCGCCGGAAGCACGCTCCTGCGCACGGTCATACGCGGCCACGATGCGTTGGACTAGGTCGCGGCGCACCACGTCGGCTGTTTCGAAACGAACGGCCCGAATGCCGTCAACGCCGTCGAGCAGGCCAACCGCATCCATCAGCCCAGAGCGCACCCCGGGCGGCAGGTCGATCTGGGTCGGATCACCGGTGACGACCATCTTCGACTTTTCGCCGAGGCGAGTCAGGAACATCTTCATCTGCATCGACGTAGTGTTCTGAGCCTCATCGAGGATGACGAACGCGTTCGACAACGTACGGCCGCGCATGAAAGCCAGCGGCGCAATCTCGATCACGCCGGAATCGATGTCGCGCTTGACCTTCTCGGGCGGCAGCACGTCGTCGAGCGCATCGTAGAGCGGCCGCAGGTACGGGTCGACCTTCTCGCGCATGTCGCCAGGCAGAAAGCCGAGCCGCTCGCCCGCCTCGACCGCCGGCCGCGAGAGGATGATGCGCTCGACGAGTCCGCGCTCGAGGCAGTGCGCCGCATAGGCCACAGCGATGTAGGTCTTGCCGGTACCGGCCGGCCCGATACCGAACACCAGGTCGGCCTCGGCCAGCGACTTGATATATGTGGTCTGCGTCGGCGTGCGCGCCTTGACGAGGCGACGGCGTGTCGCGATCTCGGCCGGTCCGCCAGCGACACCGACCTCCGGCTGACGACCGTGCCGGATCAGCCCGTCGAAGTCGCCGGGACCAACCTCGTGACCGCGCGCAACGCGCTGGTAGAGTTCCTCGAGAACTTCGCGCGCGATGGCGCACTCGCTCGGCGGCCCAGACAGGATGACCTGATTGCCGTGAGCGTGCGCGTCGATGCCGAGGCGGTCCTCGATCAGCGCCAGGTGCACGTCGTGCTCGCCCAGGAGGCGCGGCAGCAGTCGGTTGTTATCGAAGCTGACGATAACCCGCGCCTTCGCTTGCTCGCGCGAGCCGGCGCCATTCGGTCCTCTGAGACCTGTCAAGTACGGTTTCTCCCGTTGAACAGAGCGGCGACTCGCCGCACCGCTTTGCAGTCTAGCATAGCGTCAATGGCAGCGGGATTACAGCCATCCTGTGGCCGCGAGAGTTGAACACGGTTTGTGTCCGCGGCTCGCGCTCGAAGGGACACTGGCAGCGGAGCGACGGCACGATCATGACCGACAGACTGTGGCGCTGGCTCGACACAACCGTCCTCGACCTCGCTCGCCAGATGCGCTGGTCCTTCCTACCGCCGCTGATGGTTTATTTCGCGGCCGGCGTGGCCGGTCTGACCTCCATCGTCGGCGTGTTCTTCATAAAAGACTATCTGGGGCTTTCCGCCGCGTTCCTCGCCGGCCTGACGTTCTGGACCGGCATTCCGTGGACGCTGAAAATGCCGCTCGGCCACCTCGTCGACCTGATGTGGCGATGGAAGTCTTTGCTCGTCTATCTCGGCGCGAGCCTGATCGCTTCAAGCCTTCTCATCATGTACCTGCTGATCTCGCAGCGCGCCATGATGTCCGCCGTCATGCCCCTCGAAGCCTGGTACGTGCTGGCGGCACTGCTCTCGCCGGTCGGCTACGTCGTCCAGGACGTGGTGGCCGACGCGATGACGGTCGAAGCCGTGCCGACGGTGCGTCTCGACGGCACGCCGGTGCCGGAGGCCGAAATCAAGGCCGCGCATACGACCATGCAGACGCTCGGCCGGTTCGCCATCATTTCGGGCCTCGTGATCGTGGCCGCGCTCAACATCTTCATGTTCTCCGGGCTAGAAGGTCGCCCGCCCGAGGCGGTGTCGCAGGTTTACGCCCGTATCTACCTGATCGCGCTTGCAATCCCGCTGATCTCGGTGGCCGGCGTCATACTCGGCGAGGTGACGCTCGCCCGCCGGATCGCACGAATGCGGGCGGAAGGTGTCGGTGCGGACGAGATTCGCCGCGCGCTGGCGCCCGACGAGGCCGAGACCAAGCCGAACGTCTGGCTGCTCGGCGGCGGGCTCGCCTTCGCGCTCTTCACGATCTCGGTCGGCGCATCGGGGATGCCGCTCGCAAAGGAGGTGGTGTTCGCCGGCTCGATGGCCATCGTCACGTTCCTCATTTCGCGGCTGATCCGCGAACTCGCGCCGTCCCATGCCCGCGCGCTGATCGGCACGGCGATCATCATCTTCGTGTTCCGTGCGGTGCCGCTGCCGGGCCCCGGTCTCGACTGGTTCCAGATCGACGTGCTCGGCTTCGACCAGCGCTTTCTGGCCGTGCTGTCGCTGATCACCTCGGCTCTGGCGCTCGCCGGCATGGTGGCACTCAGGCCTCTGATCGCGGCCCGTTCGATCGCCGACATCACCGTGCTGCTGTCGATCGCGGCCGGCGTTCTCGCGTTGCCGGCGATCGGCCTCTACTACGGGCTCCACCAGTGGACGAGCGCACTGACCGGCGGCGTCGTCGACGCTCGCGCCATCGCGCTGATCAACGCGGCGATCGAAAGCCCGCTCGGCCAGATCGCGATGATCCCGATGCTGGCGTGGATCGCGCAGCACGCGCCGGCCAACCTTAAGGCGACGTTCTTCGCGGTGATGGCCTCCTTCACCAACCTTGCGCTGTCAGCCTCCAGTCTCGCGACGCGCTATCTGAACGAGATCTTCGTCGTCACCCGCGAGGTCAGGGACCGGGCCACGGGCGCAGTGACGGTGGTAGCCGACTACAGCCAGCTCGGCGTGCTGCTGATCGTCGTGGCCGCCCTCGGGGTGGCGCTGCCGGTGGCAACCGTGTGGCTCGTGCAGCGCAGCCCGCTCAAGACGACGCAATGAGCCTGCGGATCGTTCAGTCGGTTCGCGGCACCCAGCGCATCCAACGCACGATGTAGAGCACGGGGACGATCAGTCCGAGCACCGTGAGGAACGGGAGGAACAGCGCCAGCGCCACGACATCGATCGCGAGATTGTAGTCGGCGACCGACCAGCGGGCATCGGTCGGATCGTAAAGAACCTCGATCCGGTCGCCCGCCTTCAGCTGCGGATAGAATCTGAGGTCGTTGCGCTCGGTCCGGCCTTCGAACCGCCCGCCTTTCGCGTCGCTGAACGTATAGCCGAGCCGCATCCGGTATTTCGGGTCGCCGCCTTTGAAGGTACCGACCTGATCGATGCGGACATCACGCACGACCGCCTCGGCACGCGTGCCCCACAACATCAGCGAACCTTCGCGTACGAGCCGCGGGCCCATGACGACGAGCGCAAACACCGTGGCGGCGATCATCGCCACCAGCGCGCCGAGCGCCAGCGTACGCTTCCAGCCAGGCGCGCCGGCCGCCCAGCTTGCGAATTCCTCCCTGCCGGCTGCGACCCGTTTCCACATGGCGCGCGCCCCGCCTCACCCGGCCGCCGCCAGCGCCTGCGCGACGTCGGCGACGAGGTCGTCCGGGTGCTCGATGCCGACCGAGAGGCGCACGGTCGTGTCGAGCACGCCGATGCGCGCGCGCACGTCCGCCGGCACGCCGGAATGCGTGGTCGAGGCCGGATGGCTCGCGAGGCTCTCCGTGCCGCCGAGGCTGACCGCCAGCTTGAAGATCTGCAGCGCATTGAGGAAGCGGAAGGCGGCCGGCTCACCGCCCGCGATGTCGAACGAGAAGGTCGAACCGGCGCCCGTGCACTGGCTCTCGAAGACGGCGCGCAGCGCGGCATCCCCGCCGCCGAGCGCCAGCGAATGGACCGCCTGCACCTTCGGGTGGCTGGCGAGGAACTCCGCGACGACGGCCGCATTGCGATTGGCGCGCTCCATCCGGAGGCCGAGCGTCTCGAGCGAGCGGCCGAGCATCCAGCAGGAATGCGGATCGAGCCCGGTGCCGATGCTGCCGCGCAGCGCCTTGACCGGCCGGATCGCCTCGGCGGAGCCGAGCGCGGCGCCGGCGATCAGGTCGGAATGCCCCCCGACGTACTTGGTGAGCGAGTAGAGCGAGAGGTCCGCGCCGTGCGCGAGCGGGCGCTGGAAGACGGGCCCGAGCAGCGTGTTGTCACACATCACGACCGGGCGATGGCCGGTGGCGGCCCCGGTCTCGTCGGCGAGGCGGCGGACGAGCGCGATGTCGACCAGCGCGTTAGTCGGGTTCGCCGGCGTCTCGACGAGGATGACGGAGACGCGGCCGAGCCTGCCCCCCTCCACCAGCGCCGCCCGGATCGCCGCCTCGCTGGTGCCGTCGCGGAAGCCCGTCGCCTTGATGCCGAGCGGCGCGAGCGTGCGCGCGATCAGCGTCTCGGTGCCGCCATAGAGCGGCTGCGAATGCACGATCACATCGCCGGGGCGCACGTGGGTGAGCAGCGCCGTCGAGATCGCCGACATGCCGGACGAGAACAGGATCGCGTCCTCGGCGCCCTCGTAGGCAGCGAGGCGGTCCTCGACGATCTCGGCGTTCGGATGATTGAACCGCGAGTAGACGAGGCCGGCGCCACCGGCCGGTGCCGGCTTTCGGCCGGCGACGACATCGAAGAAGTCGCGGCCCTCTTCCGCCGAGCGGAATACGAACGTGGAGGTGAGAAACACCGGCGGCTTGACGGCGCCCTCCGACAGCGCCGGATCGAAGCCGTAGGACAGCATCAGCGTCTCGGGATGCAGGGCGTGATTGCCGATGTGCGTCTTGGACGGGCGCGGCGCGGTCATGGGCGGTCTCCTTGGCAGCGGTTGCGGCGAGCATAGACCGGAATGGCGACGGCGGGGCGACGGTGGCAGGGAAGTGTGCGGGGTGCGATGACGGGGTTGGTTGCGGTCGGCGCTGCGGAGACTTGGGCGCCATGCGCACCCGACCCAGCATCGGCGTCACATCGAACTCCGTGCGGAAGATCAATATAGACGGCTTCGTCGGCATTTTTCACGTGTATGGCGTTGCCATACTCCGCAAGGCCCCTCGACCCGCCCTACAGTTGTTACGGTAAGCCTCGCGCAAGGCAAAATTCACCGCGCAGCGATCCGTTTCCGGACTCGTGTCGTGTGCAATCGAGAGTTGGCCTGGGTCCCGGCCTCCGCCGGGATGACGGTTTTCGGGTGGGGTGAGCGCGGAGATCAGGACGCCCTTGTTATCACGGCTGTGTACGAGCGGCGCCCCACTTTCTAGCGTCATCCCGGCGGAGGCCGGGACCCAGACCCGCCGGCCCCGTGAGCGGCGTTTCGATCCTCGCCTGAAACGCGAGCCCAAGATCCCGCGATCCGCCCGCGATCTTCGATGCTTGTCGGCCCCTAGGTCGGGTCAAGGCCCGCATATTCAGCGGGGCCGCGACCCGACAGGCACAGGCGCGAAGCTTAGCATTCGTTTTGTGGGCAGCCGGTTGAGCGAAGACGGGATATCGAGCGCTTCGCGCGCTCCTCTCTGTCGGGTCGCGGCGCGCCATCGCGCCTTGACCCGACCTACAGGAGCAGGCCGCTCAAGCTGTTCGGACCGGCGGTCGTAATCCCGACCGAAACGATGCGACCGACGAGGGCGGCGTCGGCGGCGACGTGGACCGGTTGCAGATAGGGCGAGCGGCCAACGAGCTGGCCGGCGTGGCGGCCGGGCTTTTCAAGCAGCACATCGAGCGTGCGGCCGACCTGGGCCTGGTTGAAGGCCTGCTGCTGTTCCTCGAGCAGGGCCTGCAGCCGCTGCAGGCGCTCGGACTTCTCGTCCTCGCCCACCTGCTCGGCGAGGTTGGCGGCCGGCGTGCCGGGGCGGGGCGAGTACTTGAACGAATAGGCCTGTGCGTAGCCGATCTCGCGCACGAGATCGAGTGTGGCCTGGAACTCGGCCTCGGTCTCGCCGGGGAAGCCGACGATGATGTCGGTCGAGAGCGCGATGTCGGGCCGGGCGGCGCGGATGCGGGCGACCAGCGCGCGGTACTCGTCGGCGGTGTGCTTGCGGTTCATGGCGGCGAGCACGCGGTCGGAGCCGGCCTGGAACGGCAGGTGCAGGTAGGGCATCAGCTCGGCGACGTCGCGGTGGGCGGCGATCAGCTCGTCGTCCATGTCGCGCGGGTGGCTGGTGGTGTAACGGATGCGGGCGAGGCCCTCGATATCCGCCAGATGGCGGATCAGGCGGCCGAGCGACCACGGCGCCCCGTCAGGCCCGGCGCCATGGAAGGCGTTGACGTTCTGGCCGAGCAGCGTCACCTCGGCGACGCCCTGGGCGACGAGGCGGCGTGCTTCGGCCTCGATCTCGGCGACGGAGCGCGAGTACTCCATGCCGCGCGTGTAGGGCACGACGCAGAACGTGCAGAACTTGTCGCAGCCCTCCTGCACCGTGAGGAACGCGGACGGCGCGCGGCGCGGGGCGGTGGCTGGCATTGCCCGCGCTGGAAGTGCCGCGAACTTGTCCTCGTCGGGGAACTCAGTCTCGATGATGGCAGCGCCGCCGCGGCCGGCGCGGAGCGCGAGTTCAGGCAGGCGGTGGTAGCTCTGCGGGCCGATGACGAGGTCGACGGCGGGCGCGCGGCGCACGATCTCTGCGCCCTCGGCCTGCGCGACGCAGCCGGCGACTGCGATGACGGTGTCGGCGCCTACGGCGGCGCGCGCGGTCTTCAGCTGTCGGAGCCGGCCGATCTCTGAATAGACCTTCTCGGCCGCCTTCTCGCGGATGTGGCAGGTGTTGAGCACGACGAGGTCGGCGTCCTCCACCGACGCCGTCTCGGTGTAGCCGGCCCGCGCCAGCGCTTCGCCCATGCGCTCGCTGTCGTAAACGTTCATCTGGCAACCGAACGTCTTGATGTGGACGCGGCGCGGCGCACTGCCGGTCAGCGGCGCAGGCCCGGACGATGCTTCGACCGGCTCTGCCGGCTCGGGATGTTCGCTCAGCCTGTCGTCCATGGTGGCCGCTCCCGCGCTCCCGCGCTCCCGCGCTCGCACGGCACGTGGCGAAAAGACGAATCGCCATGCTGCGCCGCAACAATATGTAGAGTTTCTAGTCGCTGCGTGGCGAGGCGTCCAGAGGCGGACTGTCATTCTCCTGTCGCACCGTGGTCGCGGGCGGTCGTTCGGGCACCGTCCGCTGGCCGCCGTGCAACAGCGCGAGCAGGGCGGCGCGGACTTGCGACTCGGCGTGCCGGGCGAGCGCCTTGCGGTCGGCGAACGCCTCGAGCGGCACTGGCGTTCCCACCTTGATGGCGACATCGAGCGGCCCCGCCTTCAGCAGTTCCCAGGCGTGCGGGGCCATGTCCATGTCGCCGTACCAGCCGGTCAGATGGCGGTCGGCGCGGCCGAGCGGCACGCCATGCAGGTGCGTGTAGGCAATGGCGACGGTCTGCACGAGGATGCCGCTGTCGACGTCGGCAGATCCGGCATCGGTGCCGCCAGAGCCGCCACGACGACCGGCGCGCGACGGCTTGGCGGCGGCAAACAGCGAAGTCTTGAACGGCAGCACCCGATTGCCGTCGCTCGACGTTCCCTCGGCGAACAGCACCAGCGTGTCGCCGGAGACCAGCCGCTCCAGCATCTCGCCCGCCGTATCGCCGGCAGAGGCCTTGCGCTCGCGGTCGACGAACACGGTGCGCTGGAGGCGGGCCAGCGCCGAAACGCCGGGCCAGCCGCCGACCTCCTTCTTGGCGACGAACGACACCGGCGCGAGCGCCGAGAGCACCGGAATATCCAGCCAGGACGTGTGATTGGCGATCAGCAGCACGGGCTTTCTCTGCACCACGTGGCCCTCGACGTGCAGGCGGATACCAAGCAGGCGGCAGACCTGTCGGTGGTACCAGTGGGGAAAGCGGCGCGCAGCCGGCGCGCTGGTGCGCTTCAACAGAGCCTGCACCGGCATCAGAGGGACAGTGAGAGCCGCGAAGGCCGCGAGCCGCGTGGCGCCGCGCGCGGGTGAACCGGTGCGCAGGGGTTTTGGGCTCATCGCAAGCGCCTGTTCGCTTCACGAGCGGGGCTGCCGCCCTCCGACCCGCTCGGGGGACGTATCCCCCGAACCCCCTCCTTTTTGCACCTAAGACGCTGGAGGGTTTGGGAGGCTGGGCCTCCCGACGGGGCGTGAGGCCGGCCCCACTGGTCGCACCGCGACCACGCGCAGCGCCTCATGATCGGTCCGGCTCCGGCTTGGGGCTCTTGAGCGGCACCGCGTAAAGCTCGAGCCTGTGACCCACGAGCTCATAGCCGAGCTCACGCGCGATGCGCTCCTGCAGCGCCTCGATCGCCTCGTTGCGGAACTCGATCACGGTGCCGGTCTCGAGGTCGAGCAGATGGTCGTGGTGGATGCGCGGGGCTTCCTCGTAGCGGCGGCGGCCGTCACGGAAGTCGTGGCGCTCGATGATGCCGTTCTCCTCGAGCAGCCGCACGGTGCGATAAACCGTGGAGAGCGAGATGCGATTATCGAGCTGGCTGGCGCGGCGGTGCACCTCCTCCACGCTCGGATGATCTTCGGCGTCGGTCAAAACCTGAGCGATGGTGCGCCGCGGCCCGGTCAATCGCAGCCCGGCCTCGACACAGAGCCGCGCTATGCGACTCAACGCCTTGTCGCCGGTATATTTCTCGGATGCGGCCGACATCGTTCCCAGGTTGCCCGATTGCGCTCACGGCTCCGCCACCGCCACGCCCGCGGAGCATACGATTCAACGAGTTGCATGATACGGCGGGTACCCGGAGGCGTCTACCGTGGCCGCTGACGCGTCGCAGCAAAAAACGTCGTTGCGCTACTTCACGCGCCTCGCCGGCGGCATTGCCTCGTCGCCTAGCCAGGAGCGCAGGTGGGGCGGCACGGGAAGATCCAGTGCCGCGTAGCCGGTCAGGATCAGGCGCGCGCGAAATACAGCCTCCGCGCGGTCCGGATCGCGCGCCTGAAGTGCCGAGATGAACAGGCGGTGGCTGTCGAGGACACCGGCCGGCGTGCCCAGGTAGCCGACGCGGCGGCCGAGGTTGATGCGCACGAGGTTCGAGATCGAGCGCCACGATTCGAGCAGGAACGGGTTGCCCGACACGAGGCAGACGCGCTCGTGGAACGACCAGTCGAGTTGACGCAGCCTCACCATGTCGCCCGACGCAGCAACCGCCTCGATCTCATCGTGCAAGCGGGCGAGCTCGGCGAGCGCCGGGTCGGGTGCCTCGCCGGCAACGAGCCGCGCCGCAAGCCCCTCGAGCGTCGCGCGGACGGCGACCATGCGCACCATGTCGCCGTCGGCGACCGCGCGGACGGTGGCGCCACGACCTTGCGCCGTCTCGATGAGACCGCCTGCAGCGAGTGTCTTCATCGCCTCACGCAGCGGCGCCCGACTGACGCCGAGACGTCGGGCGAGCGTGGTTTCGATCAGGCGGTCGCCCGGTTTCAGCTCGCCGGAGCGCATCGCCTCCATCAGGCGCTCGGCGACCATGTCCGGCAACGAGCGGCGGGGCGGCAACGCCAGCGCGTCGTGCTTCTCGCGTGCTGCGATCGCGCCATCCGCGCCGTTGCCCGTCTCCCCGGCTCTCGATCCGCGCCTGACAGCGCGCGACCGGCCCCTCGGGGCGGCCCCGTCCCGCTTCGCCATCTGTCGTCTCCTCCCACGGAGCATTGAGCCGGAAAACCGGCTCGCGTCGCCGCGCGGGCTTCTCCCGTCTGCGGCCCCGTCGGTGCCATGGCTGCTCCCGCTTGCGGGGCTGCACCCGACGAAATTCAGATTACACCAGCCTTTTCAAGCGACTGCAACTCGGCTTCGGTAAGCCCGAGCAACCCGCGGTAGATTTCGTCGTTGTGCGTGCCGATCGGCTGGCCGAGCCAGTCGATGCCGCCCGGGGTGGCGGACAGGCGCGGCACCACGTTGGCCATGGCAACCGGCTTCGAGAAACGCGCATCCTCTACGAAGGCGATGTTGCCGCGCGCTGCGTACTGGGGATCGGAGAAGATCTCGTCGATGGCATAGACCGGCCCGCATGGCACCTGTCCCCTGTCGCAGAGCGCGAGCAGATCAGCGCGATCGTGGCGCGCCGTCCAGGCTCCGACGTAGGCATCGACCTCGGCACGGTCGCGCTCGCGGTTCCTCAAGAGGCCCCAACGGGCTTCGCTCGCCAGCTCCGGCTCGCCCATCGCCTCGGCCAGTCGCGCGAAGATCTTGTCGTTGGTACAGGCGATTGCGATCCAGCGGCCGTCCCTGGTCGGGTAGTGGCTGTGGGGAACGACGTTGACCGTGCCCGGGCCCATCCGCTCGCGCACGAAACCTCGCGACTGGTAGGCCGGCGCCAACTCGTCGAGGATGCGGAAAACCGGCTCGTAGAGGCCGATGTCGACGTACTGGCCCTCGCCGCTGCTGTCGCGGGCACGCAGGGCGAGCAGCGCACCCATCGCTCCGTAGATGCCGGCGAGGTAATCGGGGATGGTCGCCGAGCCCGGCGTCACCGGCGGTCGATCAGGATAGCCGGCCAGATAAGACAGGCCGCCGAACGCATTGGCGATGCGCCCGAAGCCGGGCCGACCGGCATAGGGCCCGGTCTGCCCGTAGCCGGAGATGCGCACCATGATCAGGCGCGGGTTGATGGCCTTGAGCGTCTCCCAGCCGAGCCCCCAGCCCTCGAGCGTGCCGACCTGGAAGTTCTCGACCAGCACATCGGCCTTCGCCACCAGCTTCTTCAGGATCGCGGCGCCCTCGGGCTTCTTGAGGTCGAGGGTGACGACCTTCTTGTTGCGCTGCTCGGAGAGCCAGGGAAGCGTCTCGCCCTCGCCCTGGTCCGCGGGCAGGAACGAGCCGAACTTGCGCAATGGATCGCCGACGCCGGGCAGTTCGCATTTGATGACTTCCGCACCGAACTCGGCCAGCTGGGCAGCCGCGAAAGGCCCGGCGATGAAGCTCGAGACGTCGATGACGCGGATGCCGTCGAGCGGGCGCGGCGCGCGGCCGGCGGTGGTGCTGTCGTTCGCCCTTGCAGCCGCATCCGACATGCGCGTTCTCCTCGTTCAAACAGATGATGGGGGCGCTTATAGATGACGAGACCCGCCTCCACGAGCTAGCGTCACGCACGCCTGGGCTGACCATGCGGGCGACGTCCGCGGAGAGCCCACCGATCGCGCGAGGGCGCTCGGCAGCCGGTGGACGACGAGGGGATGAGGGGCTCCTGAGCGGTCGGCAGCCGTACGCCGGCATGGCGCCGAAACGACAACCGGAGACGCCGCGCTCAGGCGGGCCTCCGGTGCGTATTCTCCCTAGACTTGGGCCGCTTCTGCGGTCTCTTGACCCCGTCGAAAGTCGACAGACGGCAAACTACCCAGGTCGCTTGCGATGTCAAGATTGTCGCATGCGTCACCCCGAGAAAATCGCGTGTGATTACATGCCGGTTTTTGCATCCGTGTGATCGCTCCCGGCTCTCGGCGCTATGCCGGCCGCCGCACCGGCGCTACAGAGAGGCGCAGTTCCCGACTCGCCCGGCAAAGGCCTCGGACACCCCGGACAGGACCGCACCATGAGCTCTGATCGACCCAATACGATGACCGGCGCCGAGGCGATGGTCGAGATGCTGCGCCAGAACGGCGTGAAGCACATCTTCGGGCTGTGCGGCGACACCTCGTTGCCATTCTACGATGCGCTCTATCGCCTCGACCACGGCATGACGCACTTCCTCACGCGCGACGAGCGCCATGCTGCCTACATGGCCGATGGCTATGCCCGCGTCACCGGCCGGGTGGGTGTGTGCGAGGGTCCGAGCGGCGGCGGAGCCACCTACATCCTGCCCGGGGTCGTCGAAGCCGGCGAAAGCTCCATCGCTGTGCTCGCCATCACCTCCGACGTCTCGGTGTCGTCGGCCGGGCGATTTCCTCTCACCGAGCTGGACCAGCAGGCGCTGTTTCGCCCGCTGACCAAGTACAACGGGCTGATCAACACGGCGCAGCGGCTGCCCAACATGGTGCGTGCGGCCTTCCGCGCCATGACCACGGGGACGCCCGGCGCCGCTCACCTCGGCCTGCCGTTCGATGTCCAGAAAGCGGCCGTCGACGCCGACGATGTGTGGTCCCAGCCCGGTCACGGCACATTTCCAGCCTGGCCGTCTGCCCCAGAACCGCAGGCGATCGACGAGGCGACGAGCGCTCTCCTCGCAGCGACATGTCCCGTCGTCGTCTGCGGTGGTGGCGCGGTGATCGCTGGCGCCGAAGCCGAACTCGCGCGCCTCGCGACGCGGCTCGATCTGGTAGTCGCGACCACTGTCTCAGGGCAGGGCAGCCTCGCCGACAGCCACCCCAACTGCCTCGGCGTGGTCGGCTCCAACGGCGGCGTCGTCGAGACCCGCGCCGTCATCGAGGAGGCCGACCTCGTCATGTTCATCGGTTGCCGCGCAGGTTCGGTGACCACCGAACGCTGGCGCTATCCGAAGCCCGGCGTCAAGGTCGTCCACATCGATACGAACCCGATGGCGATCTCGGCGAGCTATCGAACGGACGTCGCCGTCGTCGCGGATGCCCGCCTCGCGCTGACCGCGCTCAACGCGGCGCTCGATGCCGACGGGGCGAAGCGAAGCTTCGGCGGCGCGGCACGGATCGCCCGCGCCAAGGCCGCGAAGTTCGCCGCATTCGAGGCGCTCGCCAGTTCCGACGATACGCCGATCAAGCCTGAGCGCGTGGTGGCGACGCTGAACCGCGTGCTGCCCGGCGACGCGGTCGTGGTCTGCGACCCTGGCACGCCGTGCCCCTATTTCTCGGCGTTCTACAGGGCAGACCGACCTGGCAGGCATTTCATCTCGAATCGCGCGCACGGCGCGCTCGGCTATTCGCTTGGCGCCGCGATGGGCGCGCAGGTCGGCCGACCTGACGCGATCGTCTGCTCGATCATGGGCGACGGGTCGTTCGGCTTCTCGGTCGGCGAACTCGAAACCGTCGTTCGCCTCGGCCTGCCGGTGAAGATGGTGGTGTTCTCGAACGCCGTGTACGGCTGGATCAAGGCGGGCCAGCGCGCGGGCTTCGGTGAGCGCTATTTCTCGGTGGACTTTTCGCGGACCGATCACGCGGCGGTCGCGGCCGCCTATGGCGTGAAGTCCTCGAGGGTCGAAGATCCGCGACAGCTCGAGACGGCACTGCGCGAGGCGATCGCACACGATGGACCAGCGCTGATCGATGTCATCGCGCAACCGCTGAACGAGGCGCGCGCGCCGGTCTCGGAGTGGGTCGCCTGACGGGAATCGGACGGCGCCCATCCAGCGACATGCCACCGGGTGTTGGAACCGGACGCGACAAAGGATCGTTGCGTTCGAGGAGACGCGACGATGACCTATGCACGCTTCGGGGCGATGATCGTGACGAGTACCGTCGTCATGTTCGCTCTGATGTACCTGAACACCTACCAACTCGACCACGTCGACTTCAGCCAGACGCGCCTGTGGATGGCCGTGCTGATGGGTGCTTCGATGGCCATCGTCATGCTGGGCTTCATGTGGTCGATGTATGCGAACCGTTGGCGCAACGTGCTCATATTGGTCGCCGCTGCGATCGCCTTCGCCGGATCATTGTGGTTGGTCCGCAGCCAGGCGACGGTCGATGACGTCAGCTACATGCGCGCCATGATTCCACATCACTCCATCGCGATCATGACCAGCAAGCGGGCGCGCATCACGGACCCGCGGGTCAGGAAGCTCGCCGACCAGATCAGCGCGACGCAGGTGCGCGAAATAGCCGAGATGAAGAAGCTGATCGCCGATATTTCCGGCGGCGCGCGTACCACGGGTGGTCGATGACGGCGTAGCCGCCCTGCGAAGCAGTCGGCGCCGGCGGGAAACATGCGTTCCAGCCCGCCGGTGCCATTATCGCAGTTCAGCTCAGCGGGCGTTTACCCGAAACCAGATCTCGGCCTTCTTCTTTTCCTGGCCCGAGCGGTTGATCGTGCGACCGCAGCGCTGCGGCGTCGAGAAGCCGGTGATGATGCAACTGCGCGTGTCGACAGCGAAGTCGAGGTCGCGCTTGTTGTCGACACGGTTGACATCGACGGAGGTGTCGGCCTTCAGAGGATCGCGATCGAAGATGCGGATCTTGACATCGTGCTTGCCGGCGCTGACCCGCTTGCGGAACACCCAGCCAGGACGCAGGTCATCCTTGCCGCGCGCCACCTTCGTGCGAAACTCTTCGCCGGCGATCGTGACAATGGCGTAGAAGTCCGCCTGGCCGGCGAGACCGGAGTCGATCTTGTCGAGCGCGCGGACACGGTCGATGCGGACTGTGATTTCGTCGGCTGACGCCGCCGATGCTGCGATCACCGATGCGGTCAAAGCTGCCGCGGCGACCCGCCCGACGCGGCCCGCGCACGCGCGGAAACCCGATGCGAACATGGACGTCTCCTGGTGTACCTGAGGATGAGGCGAGGCGGCGGCGAACCTGCCGTGTCGCCTCGACTTCATTTTATCCGTCCGGGAGAAGGCGTTCCAATAGCCGGCAGGGTCATGACGGGGGATTCTCCGGCAGGTGTGGCCAGCGGCGCGCAACACGTCGCAGGCGGCGATCACCTCACGGCTGTTGCCGCCCCGAAGTCGGGACCGCTAGTGTTCCGCTTCCGACGGTTGCTTAGCTTGGCCGCACAGGTGCGAGCGATTGTCGCCACCGACACAGCAGAGGAGGAAACGTCATGGCGAGGATCGGCTTCATCGGGCTCGGCAACATGGGCGCGCCCATGGCCGGCAATCTGGTCAAAGCCGGCCACGCGGTGAAGGGGTTCGACCTCGTCGCGGGCAATGTCGAGAAGGCAGTGGCGCGCGGCGTCGCGAAGGCGGCATCGGCTGCCGATGCCGCCCGCGAAGTCGATGTCGTCGTCACCATGCTGCCGGCCGGAACGCATGTGCTCGCCGTCTGGAGCGAGGCGCTCGCAGCGGCAGCGCCAGGAACATTGTTCGTAGATTCCTCCACGATCGACGTCGACAGCGCTCGCGCCGCCCATGCAGCGGCTCGCGGGAAATCCATGCTGTCGCTCGACGCGCCCGTCTCCGGCGGCGTCGGTGGTGCGGAGGGCGCGTCGCTCACCTTCATGGCCGGTGGCAGCACGGACGCCTTCGCCAAGGCCGAGCCGATGCTTCATAAAATGGGCAAGAGGATCATCCATTGCGGCGAGGCGGGCGCCGGACAGGTCGCCAAGCTGTGCAACAACATGGTACTCGCCATCGCGATGATCGGCACCGCCGAAGCGATGACCATGGGCCAGAAGCTCGGCCTCAGCCCACAGGTGCTGTTCGACGTGATGTCGACCTCGTCGGGCTCGACGTGGGCCCTGACGCACCACTGCCCGGTGCCGGGACCGGTTCCGGGCTCGGCCGCCAACAACGGCTACAAACCCGGGTTCGCCGCAGATCTGATGCTGAAGGACCTGACACTGTCACAGGAGGCTGCACGCACCGCCGGCACGCCGACGCCGCTCGGAGCGAGCGCCATGCAGCTCTACCGTCTGTTCGTCGGCCAGGGGAACGGGGCTAGCGACTATGCCGCGATCATTCGCATGATCGCCGGCCGGACCAGCGGCTAGCGTCGTCGTCCCCGCGGCCGGCGCCCACTGCCATCGTGCCCACGAAGGCCGGCTCGGGCAGGCCGGTGTGATCCGCCGCGAGTTGTTCCGGGGCCTTCCTCCGCCGGATCCTGGGCTAGATCCTGGGTTGTCATCGTACGCTCACGGGTGCGCCATAATCGGTCGCTAGCAGTAGTGCGAGATGTCGGCGCCTTCGCTGCGCCGTCGAGCTGGCCGGCCGCGAAGTTTTCGGGGTTCACGCCGGCCTGCGAATCGGTCCGTAGACTCCCGGTCGGGCGCGATCGCGCCGTGAGCGAACCGGGCGATGGGCCGGAGCCGTCTGCGGCACGCGTGGCTGTCGAGGCGATCAGGTAAGCGACAATGGGGACGACCGGGTGTGATCAGGCTCGAGAATGTCGGGTTGAAATACGGGCGCGGCATCGAAGTGCTGCGCGACGTCAGCTTCGATCTGCCTGCCGGGTCGTTCCACTTCCTGACCGGCCCGTCGGGAGCCGGCAAGACGTCCTTGTTGCGCATGATGTTCCTGTCGCTCGCCCCGACCCGCGGGCGCGTCGAGCTGTTCGACCAGGACATCGCCCGACTGACGACGACCCGACGTGCCGAACTCAGGCGGCGCATCGGCATCGTCTTCCAGGATTTTCGCCTGCTCGACCACCTGACCACCTGGCAGAACGTGGCGCTGCCGCTGCGCGTCGTCGGCCGGCGAGAGAGCGACTACCGCGAGGACGTGACCGATCTTCTCCAGTGGGTCGGTCTCGGCGACCGCATGCATCAGTTCCCGTCGGTGCTGTCGGGCGGCGAGAAACAACGCGCCGCCATCGCCCGCGCGGTGATCGGCAAGCCGGAGCTGCTGCTCGCCGACGAGCCTACAGGCAACGTCGACCCGCAGATGGCGCGCCGGCTGCTGCGGCTGTTCGTGGAGCTCAACCGCCTCGGCACATCGGTCGTCATCGCCACCCACGACCACCAACTCATGCGCCAGACCAAGGCGCCGCGACTGGAGCTGCACGAGGGCCATGTCCGGATCGTATGACAGGCGGCCGCCCGTCGGCCCGTTCACGCATCACGGCCGCCAGCCTGCGGCCTATGGTGGCGCGTCGCCGCAGCATGGCGGCCACGACGAGCCCGCCGGCTCCGAACTTTCCGCGCTGACGACGCACCATGGTCATGGCGGGGCGCACGGTGCCGCGTTCGCATCGGCCGCCGACGACTGGCGGCAGACCGCGCCGGGGCCGGGCTACGACGACTTGTACGCGCCGGGGCCCGTCGACCCGCAGGATCGTCCGCCTCAGGCCGGCCCGATCGTGCCCGCGGGTACGGTGACCGGCAGCTCGCTGACGCTGGTCATCTCGATCATGACGTTCCTCGCCTGTCTGGCCGTCGGTGCGGTGTGGCTGATCAACCAGTCGGCCAACGCATGGCTGCGCGACATCGCGAGCGAGATAACCGTGCAGATCGAGCCGAAGGACGGCGTCGATACCGACCGGGTGGTGGCCGACGCGGAGCGCTTCCTGCGTTCGCAGCCCGGCGTCGCCGATGCGCGGGCGCTTGCCAGGGAAGCGACGGAGCGACTGCTCGAGCCGTGGATCGGCAAGACCGGCAGCCTCGCCGCGCTGCCGATCCCGCGGCTGATCGCCGTACGCGTCGACCGCGGTGCAGCACCCGACCTCGAGAGTCTGCGCGTCAGGCTGATCCAGCGATTTCCGACAGCAAGCCTCGACGATCACAGACAGTGGCAACGGCAGATCCGTACCGTGACCCGCTCGTTCGCGCTCGGCGGGCTCGCTATCCTACTGCTCGTCTGCGCGGCCACCGCGGCGATCATCATCTCGGCCACGCGCAGCGCCATGCTGTCGAACCGCGAGATTGTCGAGGTGCTGCATCTGGTTGGCGCCACCGACCGCTTCATCGCCAGGGAGTTCGAGCGCCAGTTCCTGTTGCTCGGCGTCAAGGCCGGTCTCGTCGGAGCGCTCGCCGCGATGGCGGTGTTCTTCCTGATGCCCTGGATCATGCAGGTGCTCGGCGGCGGTACGTTAGCCCTCCTCGAGCTGGAGCGCCTGATCGGCGCAGGCATCCTCGATACCCTCGGCTACGGCGTTCTGAGCTCCGTCGTGCTCATCATCGCCGGCATCTGCATGGTGACCTCACGTCTCGGCGTCTACCGCATCCTGCGCACCCAGACCTGACGCGTCTCGGGAGGCCCGGGACCGGGTGCCGCGACGGCGAGATCGTCTCAACACTTTATGAACCGCGATCGAACGACGGCGCACCGTGTTGCTTGCCGCTGCCCTTCAACGGAGCGTAGAATTTGATTTGTTATTCGCAGACAAGGAACCGGCACCGGGCGGCATGCGGTGGCGATCGCGATTTTCCGTGCTGATGGGCACAGTGGCGGCGGCAGGACTCGCCGCACTGCTGCTCGGCTTCCTGCTGTTCGCGGCCGATGCCACGCGCGAGCGGGCGGGTGATCCCCCCAGGGCTGACGGCATCGTCGTGCTGACCGGCGGCGACTTGCGGATCGCGGAGGCGGGACGGCTTCTCTCCGAACGCCGCGGCCGTCGCCTTCTGGTATCAGGGGTGCATGCCCGCACCAGCGAGGCCGACGTGCGCCGGCTGGCGAGCCTGCCCGCCGACCTCTTCGCCTGCTGCGTCGACATCGACCGCAAGGCGCTCGACACGCACGGCAACGCTGTCGAGACGCGCCGTTGGGTGGCACAGCACAAGTTTCAAAGTCTGATCGTCGTCACCGGAACCTATCACATGCTGCGCTCGCGGCTCGAACTGGCCAGCGCGCTGCCGGATCTGGAGTTGCATACCCACCCGGTCTTGCCGCGCGGGCTCAGGCGCTCGCCCTGGTGGCTCAGCCCGTCCAGCATACGGCTGCTCGCGGGCGAGTACGTGAAGCTGCTGCCAGTCGCTGCGCGCTACGCGTTCGCCACGGTGAGCGGTCCGGCGACGTCGCATCCGCCGCCCGCGACCCCGCGCCGCCCTGCTCCGGATGAGAGACCGGCTACGCATTCGGCATCCGGCCAGCTCGGCATGGGCCATTGAGCGCTTGACGCGCGCTATGCCGCGCCGCAGTGCAGGAGCCTCCGTTCATGATCCCCGAGGCCCGGTGTGACGCTCCTTCGCTCGCTCGCCTACGCCGTCACCTTCTACGTGGTAACCGCGCTGTTCCTCATCCTCGGGGCGCCTCTGCTGGTCGCGCCGCGAAGCTGGGCCATGGCGGGACTCAGGGCGCACGCGCGCACGTGCATCTGGTTGCTCCGAGTGATCGCCGGCACGCGCACGGAGGTGCGCGGACGGGAGCGACTGCCGGCCGGCCCGTTCCTGGTTGCCGCCAAGCACCAGTCGGCCTGGGACACCTTCGCGCTTGTGCCGCTGTTTCGCGACCCCGCCCTCGTGATGAAGGCGGAGCTGATGCGTATCCCGCTCTACGGCTGGTTCTCGCGCAAGTTCGGCATGATCCCCGTGCGGCGCGAGACCGGGCCCTCGGCCCTGCGCGAGATGATCCGCCACGCCCGCGATCGCGCCAGCGCCGGTCGCGAGATCCTGGTGTTCCCCGAAGGCACCCGGCGTGCACCCGGCGCGCCGCCGGACTACAAGCCGGGCATCCTGCTGCTCTACGACGGTCTGCACTTGCCCTGCGTGCCGCTGGCGCTCAACTCGGGTCTCTACTGGCCGCGCCGCTCGCTGATCCGCCGGCCAGGCACGATCATCGTCGAGATCCTTGAGCCGATCCCTGCTGGCTTGCCGCGCGCGGCCTTCAAGGCCACGATGATCGAGCGCATCGAGACCGCGAGCGAAGCGCTGCGGCGAGAGGGCGAGGTCGAGCTGACGCAAAGCAGAACTTAACAAGAACATTTCATTGACAACGCCGGCACGCGAGGCGATATTGCGGGTGCACCCGCGCCCGGCCCAGTCGGAGCGTAACTATCGCTCGTCCCATCGCGTTGCAGGCCGGTTTCATGAGTGGCGTTACGACTGACCATCCCCATCCCTTCGAGATCGCGCCGATCGCGCGCGAGATCTGGGACGCCAAGTATCGTCTCTACGGCGTCGATGGACAGCCGCTTGACGCGACGGTGGACGAAACCTTCCGGCGCGTCGCCCGCGCCGCCGCCGCTGTCGAGGCGGAGGACGCGCGCCAGGCGTGGGAGGATCGCTTCCACGCCGCGATGGCCGATTTCGGCTTCCTGCCGGCAGGGCGGATCCTCGCAGGCGCCGGCGCGGGCCGTCAGGTCACGCTGTTCAACTGTTTCGTGCTCGGTGCGATCCCAGACGACCTCGGCGGCATATTCGATGCCGTCAAGGAGGCCGCGCTGACCATGCAGCAGGGCGGCGGCATCGGCCACGACTTCTCGACGCTCCGGCCAAAGGGAGCGCTCGTCGCCTCGATCGGCGCGGGAGCGTCGGGGCCGGTCAGTTTCATGGACGTCTGGGATGCCATGTGCCGCACCATCATGTCGGCCGGCGCCCGGCGCGGCGCGATGATGGGCACGTTGCGCTGCGATCATCCGGACATCGAAGCATTCATCGATGCCAAGCGTGACGCCGCTCGTCTGCGGAATTTCAATCTTTCGGTGCTCGTCACCGACGCCTTTGTCGCCGCCGTCAAGGCCGACGGCGAGTGGGCGCTGAATTTCGCCGGCCGCGTATACAAGCGCCTGCCGGCCCGCGCGCTGTGGGACCGGCTGATGCGGGCCACCTACGAGACGGCCGAGCCCGGTGTCATCTTCATCGATCGGATCAACGAGACCAGCAACCTCGCATGGTGCGAGACGATCCACGCGACCAACCCGTGCGGCGAGCAGCCGCTGCCGCCTTACGGCGCCTGCCTGCTCGGCTCACTCAACCTCGCGCGGCTGGTGCGTCGGCCACTCACGCCCGAGGCGGCGATCGACGAGGCGGCGCTGGACGCGCGCGTTGCCGTTGCCGTCCGCCTGCTCGACAACATGATCGACATTTCCAACTATCCGCTCGAAAGCCAGCGTGCCGAGGCGAAGGCGAAGCGGCGCATCGGCCTCGGCGTCACGGGCCTTGCCGACGCGCTTGCACTGATGGGGCTCGGCTATGGCACGCCCGAAGGCGTCGCGCGCGCCGAGGCGCTGATGGCGCGCATCACGCGCGCGGCCTATCTCGCATCGAGCAGGCTCGCCGCAGAGAAGGGCGCGTTTGCGTTGTGCGATGCGCAACAACTCTTGGCGCGGCCCTTCATCGCCCGTCTCGACGCCGACGTCAGGGCCGACATCGCGCGACACGGCCTGCGCAACGGCTGTCTCACCTCGATCGCGCCGACAGGCACCATCTCGCTGCTCGCCGGCAACGTGTCGAGCGGCATCGAGCCGATTTTCGCGCGCGACTACACGCGCAACGTGCTCCAGCCGGACGGCTCGCGCCGGCCTGAAACGGTCGTCGACTACGCCCTGGCGCTTGCCCGCCGGACAGGCCTGGAGCAGGACGGAGACGCGGCACGTGCGTCCTTTGTCACCGCCGGTGAGCTGACGCCCGGCCAGCACCTCGCCATGCAGGCGGCCATCCAGCGACACGTCGACAGCTCCATCTCGAAGACCGTCAACGTACCCGAGGCGACCGACTTCGAGTCCTTCAAGAGCATCTATCTCGACGCCTACGACCAGGGCCTCAAGGGCTGCACCACCTACCGGCCGAATGCGGTCACTGGCGCCGTGCTGAGCGCGACGGCGGCGCTGCCGACGTCGTCGTCGCCTGCGGCGGCGCCCGCCCAGGGGGAGCCCATCGCAGGTCCGTTCCGGGTTCCTTCGCGCGAGTCGCGCCGGCCGGACGGCGTCGTCTACATGGCCGAGCCGCTCGCCCGCGACGAGGCTCTCGCCGGCTACACCTACAAGTTGCGCTGGCCGGGCAGCGAGCACGCCATCTACGTCACGATCAACGACATCGAGCGCGACGGTCGGCGGCGTCCGTTCGAGATCTTCATCAACACCAAGAGCCTCGAGCACTCGGCGTGGATGGTCGCCCTGACGCGTATGATCAGCGCCGTGTTCCGCCGCGGCGGCGACGTGTCGTTCGTGGTCGAGGAGCTGGCGGCCGTCTACGACCCGCAGGGCGGCCAGTTCATCGACGGCGCCTACGTGCCGTCGATCCAGGCGGCGATCGGCGCCGTCATCGAGCGGCATCTGGTGCGGATCGGCTTCATGGCGCCGCGCTCGGTGCACGCCCTCGAGGGCGAGCCCAGAGCGGCCGTCGCGGCCGGCCGGGCGCGCGGCTGTCCCCGCTGTGGCGAGCGCGCGCTCGTCCGCGTCGAGGGGTGCTGGGTCTGCCAGAGCTGTGGACATTCCCGCTGCGGTTGAAGGTCCGCTGCGGCCCTGCGTCGCCGGCCCTGCAGGCCCACCCGGTCGATCGCCCCACCACTTCTAGGCATGCGGGTCGGCGGACGCCCGGATATGCCATCGTCGAGATGCGGACAAATTGAAGCTTCAAACGAACGGCATCGTAAACGCGATCGGCGATTGTGATTGCGCGACGGGCCGAGGGAGCCCGGCGCGAGGTGAGTAAAAGGCCCGTCAGTGGCCGTGCGTCGTGCGGGGAGCGTATCATGAGTGCCCGGATCTTCGATCTTTCCGAGATGGCCGCGCTGCGGTTGCAGACCTGCGAGAGCGCGACGGCCTCGCACCAGGCCAACCCTGGCATCGACAGCGTTTCGTTCTGGACGGGAGCCTCGGGTCGGCGCTACGTCCACTCGGTGTTCGACGCCGTCTCCTGCCCCGAGCTGCCGGCGGCCAACTACGTGCTGGTGCGCCGTGGCCGCGGCGGCGAGCCGGCCGTGCTCAAGGTCGGTGTGGTCGAGCACTACGCCCCTGCGCTCAATCGCGCTGAACTGCGTCACCGCGCGGCCCGGCTCGGCGCCGGCGAGATCCACCTGCACTTGCTCGCCGACCGGCCGTCGGCGCGGGCCGCTGTGCGCATCGACCTCGCAGCCGGCCTGATGCCCGAGGCGGCGCGTACCGCTCGCTGAACAGTTCCGGGGCGGCGCCCGGGCCGGATCAGGCGCGCCAGCCCGATTGGACGTCGATCTGCAGGCGATGAACGAAGCGCCGCCGCTCACCTTTCCTGAGCAGCCTCGCCCCGCAACCGTCGTCACGGCAACAGCTGACGAGTGCTGCCGCGCGCGCGCGGCCACTGGCGGCGTCCGCCGCCGGGTCCCTGCCGAAGAAGGCGCCGACGGCGACCAGCAACCGCTCGAGCCGCGGCTCGCGTATGGCGAGTTCGCCGAGATGATCGAGCGTGTTGACGAGATAGTCGACGTTGGCACCCGAGATGCCGCGTGCGCCCCTGATCAGCCGCGCCTGGCGCGCGAGCGTCAGCCCCCCTGCATAGCTCGGGTGTGCGCGCTCGACCACGAACGTCACCGCCTGCACCTCGCGGTGCGGCAACGCCTTGAGCCTGAGCGGCACGTGCGCCTCGCGATAAACGCCGTTCACTTGCTCTCGCGCCCTGAGATAGGCGAGCGTGGCGCGCGCCAGTTCCGGCGGCACGCGATAGGCAAGGCCATCGCAGCGGCCGCCCCGGTCGAGCCCGAGGACGAGGCCCGGCCGTGCCGGATTGCCGCGATGGTGGGTCGAGTAGATGCAGAAGGCGCGATTGTACCCGGCGAGCGTCGCCGGCTCGGCCGCGTCGTGCGTGAAGCCGGGCCGCCACATCAGCGAGCCGTAGGCGAACACCCAGAGTTCGCCTGTCAGTCCGGCGCGTGCCACGGCCTCAGACCTTTCGCGGCCCGACGGGCGACGCGGCGGGCACCGCTCCGGCCCCCGCAGGCGTCCGTCCGAAGTCGGGCGCTGCGGTGTCCTGTCCGGCCTGGATGATGCCCGATCGTATGGCGCGCGCCTCGCTGAAGAGGCGGTGCAGGGTTTCGCCGTCGCCATAGCGGATGGCGCGCTGGAGATGGAACAAGTCCTCGGTGAAGCGGCCGAGCATCTCAAGCACCGCCTCGCGATTGTTGAGGAACACGTCGCGCCACATCGTCGGATCGGACGCGGCGATGCGCGTGAAATCGCGGAAGCCGCCGGCCGAGAACTTGATCACCTCGCTGTCGGTGACGCGCTCGAGGTGGGCCGCCGAGTTGACGATATTGAAGGCGATCAGGTGCGGCAGGTGCGAGGTGATCGCGAGAACGCGGTCATGGTGGTCGGCCGCCATCGTCTCGACGTTCGAGCCGAGCCCGCGCCAGAACAGCGCGAGCCGCGTCACCGCCTCGGGGTCCGCGCCGGCCGGCGGTGTCAGGATGCACCAGCGATTGTCGAACAGCTCAGCAAAGCCTGCCTCGGGCCCCGAGTTCTCCGTGCCGGCGATCGGGTGTCCAGGAATGAAGTGGACATCTGCTGGCACGTGCGGGCCGACATCGCGCACGACGGCGGCCTTGACCGAGCCGACATCGGTCAGGATGGCGCCAGCCCTCAGGCGCGGCGCGATTTCCGCGGCGAGCGCGCCGTAGGTGCCAACCGGCGCGCACAGGATCACCAGATCCGCCGCCGCAGCGGCATCCGCCGCGTCGGCGAACGCTTCGTCGACGAGGCCGAGCCTGAGCGCGGTCGCCCGCGTCGCCGGAGTGCGCGCCGCGCCGACCAGGCGACGGGCGAGGCGACCGCGCCGCACGCCGTGGCTGATGGAAGAGCCGATGAGGCCGATGCCGATCAGCGCGACCGTGTCGAACAGGGGCGCGCCGCTGTCGCCGCTCGCCGTCATGACCGGCCCGCCCCGGCGGCAAGGCCGTCCGCGAATCCGGTGAGCGCGCGCGCCACCGCCCGGTTCTCCTCCTCCGAGCCGATGGTGATCCGCAGCGCGTTGGGCAGCCCATAGCCGCCCATACGCCGCACGATGATGCCGGCCGCCTTCAGCGCCTTGTCGGCGGCCGCGGCATCGCGGCCCGGCGCATCGGCGAAATGTACGAGGACGAAATTGCCGACGCTCGGAGTTACCTGAAACCCGGCCTTCTCGATCTCGGCCGTGAGCCACGGCAGCCATCGCTCGTTGTGCGCCTGCGCCTTCTCCTGGTGGGCACGATCCTCGATGGCGGCAACCCCGGCGGCGATGGCCGGCGCCGATACGTTGAAGGGCCCGCGAATGCGATTCAGCACATCAGCGACGCCGGCCGGGCAGTAGGCCCAGCCGAGACGAAGGGCGGCAAGGCCGTGGATCTTGGAGAACGTGCGAGTCATCACCGTATTCTCGGTGGTGGCGACGAGCTCGAGGCCCGCCTCGTAGTCATTGCGGCGCACATATTCGCAATAGGCGGCGTCGAGAACGAGCAGCACGTCGCCGGGCAGACCGGCCCGCAGCCGGCGCACCTCGTCGATCGGGATGTAGGTGCCGGTCGGGTTGTTCGGATTGGCGATGAACACGACGCGGGTGCGCGGCGTCACCCGCGCGAGGATTGCATCGACATCGGTGGTGAGGTTTTTTTCCGGTGCGACGACCGGAGTCGCACCGTTGCCGAGAATGGCGATCTTGTAGACGAGGAAGCCGTAGGCGGTGAAGATGCCCTCGTCGCCGGCCGCGAGGTAGGCGTTGGCGATCAGATTCAGGATCTCGTCGGAGCCGGCGCCGCAAATGAGGCGGTCAGGATCAAGGCCGTAAGTGCGGCCGATCGCCTTCCTGAGCGCCGTCGAAGCGCCGTCCGGATAGAGCGCCAGGTGATCCGCCTCCGCCTTGAACGCCGCGATCGCCTTCGGGCTCGGCCCGAGCGGCGTCTCGTTGGACGACAGCTTGATCGGCTTCACACCGCCGGGCAGCGTACTTTCGCCGGGCACGTAGGCATCGATATCGAGAATGCCCGTGTTGGGGCGCGGCGCGGAGGAGGACATGGCAGGTCTTTCCGACGACTATGTACAGCCAGGGTGGCGAACGGCGTGTGATAGCCGAGCCCGGCGCCAGCGCCAAGGCAGCTTCGCAGGTCAGGCAGAATCCTGCGCATCCTCGGCGAAACCATAGGCGTCGGAATAGCCGAAGCCCGACAGGATGATCGCGAGCTGAGGCTCGACCATCGTCACCAACCTGTCGGCGTCGCCCGGCTCGAAGACCGACCTCCTGAGCGCTGCGACGTAGGCTGCCAGGACGAGCCCCGAGGCCGCCCGGAAATGGCCGGGCTGGACCTGGCGGCTGGCGACCGCTTCGTCGAACATGGCGACCACCGTCTCGTGGAACTCAGAAAGGAGCCGCGCGTGCTCCCGCTCTTGGCTGGTCGGCCAGCGCCAGGCATCCGCGTGGATGGCAACGACGAGGTTCAGATGGGCAATATCGCGGCTGGCGAGGGTCCGCAGGAGATACTTCAGCCGGGCGAGCAGCGAGCCATATTTGGGCGGCATCCGGCGCACCTCGGCGAACGTCGCCTCCATGTACGACTTGGCCACGGCGTGAAGCAACGCTTCCCTGGTCGGGAACAGCACCGCGAGCTCCGCCTCGCTGATCTCGGCCGCCTCGGCGATCTCCGCCGCAGTCGTCTCTTCGTAGCCCGCCGCGCTGTAGAGCCGCACCGCTGCCTGCACGACGTGCTCTCGCTGTCCGGTTGCCGGCGACATCAGGTGGTCGAGCGACACCTTCAGCGTGCGCGCGATCTGCGCCAGACGCCGGGTGGTCGGCTGCGTACGCCCGGCTTCCCACTGCGAAACGGCGTTGCGCGAGACGCCGGCGACGCGAGCCAGCTCGTTCTGCGACATGCCGGCCGCTTCACGCAACTCCTTCAATCGGGGTCCGAGGCTCATGCCGAGTTCATCCTGGATCGTGCCGCTTCATACGACCGGGCCGGCTGGGGCCACACGGCAACGGACGGCTTTGATACACTCAGTATAGAACGAAGTTGTGCTTGACATAAGACGTAAGCGGAACTTACCTACCGCAGGTGGCGAGAATTTTCCACCACACGCAAGGCGGCAACTACATTCTCAGGAGGGCGTATCGTGGGGGGCCAACCGAGCTTTTCGGGTCCATTGTATCAGCAGGTTCACGCTCATCTACTCGGTCGTATCACCTCCGGCGAATGGCGCAGCGGCGCGCCCATTCCCGGCGAGGCCGACCTCTCTCGTGAACTCGGCGTCAGCGTCGGCACGGTCAGGAAGGCGCTCGACCAACTCGCCCGCGACCGCATCGTCGTGCGCGAGCGCGGCCGCGGCACGTTCGTCAAGGACGCCGCCGAGCGCTGGCCTGGAACACCGCAGGGCTTCCGGCTCTGTGATGCGGAAGGCCGCTCCCTGTCGCCGGACGTTCGCACCGTTTCCACGGTCTCCGGCCGTCCGACCGCCGCAGAGGCGACGACGCTGCGCATCATGCGGCACGCCTCGATGATCGCCAGCGTGTTGCGGATCCGGCGCGAATGGCGCGCCGCCAACCGCCTGATCTGCCTCGAGACGGTGGTCGTCGACGAGGCGCGCTTCCCCGGCCTCGCCGAGGTGGCGGCCAGCGCCGCCGAGTCGCTGTTTGCAATCTACACCGACCATTTCCGGACGACCGTCGGCCGCACCGTCTGGAGCTTCAAGCCGGTGGCGGCCTCAGAGGCGCACGCAGGGCTCGCCGACCAGGACGGCGCGACCCTGCTGCATTGCCGCCGCGTCGCCTACGACCAGAAGGATCTGCCGATCGAGATTTCGGATCAGGTCCTCGGCTTTGCCAGCGAAGCCTACCAACTCGTCCAGTAGCCGCTACGGCGTGCCGGGCTCAGTCGTCCAATAGAGGCGCGAGATCCGATACCGTCAGATCCGGCGCCGTCTCCGGGTATTCGGGTGGCGCGCCGGATCGATTGATCCAAACCGTGCGGAAGCCGGCGACTTTGGCGCCGGTCGCGTCCCAGCGGTTGGACGACTGAAAGGACACGTCCGCCGGCCGGCAGCCGAAGCGATCCGTGACCAGCCTGTAGACCCTGAGGTCCGGCTTGAAGACGCCGACCTCGTGCACTGTCAGGATGGCGTCGAAGGCCCCAGCGAGACCGGTCGATGCCACCGATTGCGCGATGAGTTCAGGATCGCCGTTGGTGAGGATGGCCAGTCGCGCGCCCCGCGCTCGCAAACCCTTCAACACGTCCGGCGCTTCCGGGTAGGCAGAGAGCGAGCGGTAAGCCTCGAGCAGCTTGTCGCGCAGATCGGGCGTGATGCCGCCGACAGCGGCCGCAGCGTAGTCCAGGCTCTCCTCGGCGAGCCGCCAGAAGGACGTGTGCCGGCCGGTCTGGGCCCAGATCCATGTGTATTCGAGATGTTTGGTGCGCCACGTCTGCGACAGGCGATCCCACCGGTCGCCGATCGCAGCGCGATGGCGGGCAGCCGCAGAGTGCACGTCGAACAGCGTGCCGTAGGCGTCGAAGGCGTAGACGGCATGGAGGGTCATCACGGTCTCCCGGTGGCCAACAAGTGGCGGTGCAATCGTCAGTGACGCACGACGGCGACGCCACCTGCAAGTCGAGATGCCGTGACGACCGCATCATGTCGGCGCCTGCACGTCAGTTTCCCGGAATGCCCGCCTTCCGCCCGCGCAGGAAATCGATCACCGCGGAGTAGTCATGTGCGTCGTAACCAGCGTCATGCATCAACTGGTAGAGCTGCATGGCGCTGGCGCCGACCGGCGAGGCGCTCGCTTCGGCCCGGGCGGCATCCTGAAAGATTTTGAGGTCCTTCAGCATCAGCGCCGTCGTGAAGCCGGGCGTGAAGCCGCGATCGGCGGCGCTCATCGGCGCAAGGCCCGGCACGGGCGCGTATTTCTCCAACGCCCAGCTGTTGCCCGACGAGCCGACCACCACGTCGTAGAGCACCTTGGGATCGATGCCGAGCCGCTCGGCGAGCACGAAGGCCTCGGCGACGACCGCGACGTTGGCGGCAACCATCATCTGGTTGCACATCTTCACCGCCTGGCCGGCGCCCGCCGCCCCGCAGTGGATGATCTTCTTGCCCATCGCCTCGAGCACGGGCCGCGCCGCCGCGAACGCCTCCGCCGTGCCGCCCACCATGAACGTGAGCGTGCCGGCCTCGGCACCGCCGATGCCTCCGGACACCGGCGCATCGAGCGAGGCCATGCCGGCCGTCCCGGCTCGCCCGTGCGCGCGTTTGGCCGAGGCGACGTCGATCGACGAGCAGTCGATGAACAGTGTGCCCTTCGCTGCCGCGGCGAGCACCGTCGTGCCCTCGTAGACCGCCAGCGTCTCGCGCCCGGTCGGCAGCATGGTGATCAGCGTTGCGACGCCATCGGCTGCCGCCTCGGCTTCGGCGACCAGGGCGAGGCCCGCGGCCCTTGCTGCATCGCGTGCGGCCTCGGATGTGTCGAACGCCCGCACGTCGTGCCCGGCCTTTGCCAGATTGCGCGCCATCGGCAGGCCCATCCTGCCGAGTCCGATGAAACCGACGATCATTGCGTACCTCCCGATCCGTCGTAGTGAGGCGGGTCCAGCCGGAGCTGCCCGCCGGTTGCGGGCCACTCTGCCCCGGCCGCGCCGGCGCGGGCAGCCCTGCGCGCGAAGAACAGACGGGCGGCAGGCGCGGACGCGGGGCGGTCACACGTCCGGCCGAGGCGGCCCGTCGCCCGTGCTTCAGTCCGGAACGAGCAAGACCTTGGTGCCGGCGCGTGCCTCGACGAGGTCGAGTGCCTCTTCGAACCGCGCGTAGGAGAGCCGGTGCGTCACAAGCTTCAGCACGTCCCGTTCCACCGCCGGCAGAGCCCGCATCATCAGGCGCCACGTCGTGTCGTTGTAGCCGCGTGAGCCGATCACCTCGAGTTCTTTCAGCACGATCGGCACGCTGGCCAGTGTCGACGGCCGGTGACACAGGCCGATCAGGCAGACGCGGCCCGATTTTCGCGCCATGGCGATCGACTGGTCGATAACGGCGGCGTTGCCGCTCGTCTCGTAGACGACGTCGGCGCCGTCGGGCTGGAGGCGACGCAGCGCCTGGAACGGATCGCCGGTCGAGACATCGACGGTGACGGCACCGAGCGAGCGTGCCAGGGCAAGACGCTCGCGGTCGGCGGCGATGCCGGTCATCACGACCGCGCCGGCACCGGCGTGCCGTGCCATGACCAGCGTCAGCAGCCCGATCGGGCCGGCGCCGATGATCACGACCACGTCGCCCTGGCGCGGCGGCACGCGCTCGACAACGGCGTGGGTGGCGACCGACAATGGCTCGAGCAGCGCCGCCACCGCCGGATCGGTGCCGGAGGGCAGCGGATACAGGTTCGCCTCCGGTACGGCGATACGCTCGGTCCAGCCGCCGTTGATGCGCCCGCCCATCAGACGGCGATCATCGCAGAGCGTCGGCCGGCCAAGGCCGCAGTAGTAGCAGCGCCCGCACGCGATCTGCGGGTTCACCGCGACCACGTCACCGGCTTTCGCGGTGCCGCGAGGCCCCGCCTCGATCACGCGCCCCGCAAACTCATGACCAACGATCAGCGGGAACGCCGGCGCGTACTGCCCGACGACCGCCTCGTGCCAGTGGCGGATGGCGACGTCGGTCCCGCAAATGCCGCCGGCCGCGATCTCGACCAATGCCTCGCCTTCGCCGGGGACCGGCTCCGGCACGTCGATCAGCGCCATGTGGCCGGGCCCGGCCGCGAGCTTGGCGATCGCCTTCATCGGGCGCCTCCCGGCCTGCCGCTAACGCTTGCCGTGGGCGAGCGCCGCAACGCCCGGCAGCTCGCGTCCCTCCAGCCACTCCAGGAAGGCGCCGCCAGCCGAGGACACGTAGCTGAAATCACCCGCCACGCCGGCCGCGTTGAGGGCGGCGACGGTATCGCCGCCGCCGGCGACCGAGACCACCTTGCCGGCTTTGGTCAATGTCGCGACATGGCGGGCGACGGCGTTGGTCGCGGCATCGAACGGAGCGATCTCGAAGGCGCCGAGGGGCCCATTCCAGAGCACCGTCGCGCAGCCGTCGAGCACCTTGTTCAGCGCCGTCGCCGAGGCCGGTCCGAAATCGAGAATCATGGCGCCTGCCGGCACGCGCTCGACCGGAACCATCTCGTGCGCCGCGCCGGCCTTGAACTCGGCGGCGGCCGCCGCATCGGTCGGCAGGAATACGGCGCAGCCCCGCGCTTCAGCGGCCGCCAGCACCTTTCGCGCGGTCTCCGCGAAGTCCGGCTCGGCGAGCGACTTGCCGACGGCGAGGCCTTTGGCCAGCAGGAATGTATTGGCCATGCCGCCACCGATCACCAGATGATCGACCTTGCCCGCCAGGTTCTCGAGAACGGGGATCTTCGTCGACACCTTGGCACCGCCGACGATCGCCGCCACCGGCCGCTTCGGCGCCTCGAGTGCGGACCGCAGCGCGTCGATCTCCTCCATCATCAGCGGCCCGGCGTAGGCCGGCAGAGCATGCGCAAGTCCCTCGGTCGAGGCGTGCGCGCGGTGCGCGGCCGAAAACGCGTCGTTGACGTAGATGTCACCGAGCTTGGCAAGCTTCGCGACGAACGCCGCGTCATTCTTCTCCTCGCCCGCGTGAAAGCGCAGGTTCTCGAGCACCGCGATCGCGCCCGGCCGGAGCGCGTCGACCACGCCGGACGCCGCCGGACCGACGCAGTCCGAGGCGAACGCGATCGGCGTGCCGACAAGCGCGGCCAGGGCCTCGGCGACGGGCTTCAGCGACTGGCTTTCGTCGCGCCCCTTCGGCCGGCCGAAATGCGAGATCACCACTGTGCGGGCGCCTCGCGCGGAGAGGTCGCGCAGTCCGGCGACGATCCGCTCGAGCCGCGTCGCGTCGGTCACCTTGCCGTCCTTGGCCGGTACATTGAGGTCTGCGCGCACGATCACGCGCTTGCCCCGGACGTCCGCATCCCTCACCGCCCTGAGCCTGCCGAGATCCATGTTCGTCCTCCATTCTCGCCCTGCCGCCCACGCCTAGCCGAGCACGGCCACCGCGACAACGGGGCGCGGCGGCGCAGGTGGTGCAGGCAGTTGCGCACAGTGCGCGTGGCTGGTGCCACCATGGACTCTCTCCGCCCCGCCCGCTAAACCGCGCGGCGACACATGCTTCCCCTGCCGAAAGGACATCCCATGGCCGCTGCCAGCGCCGCGCGCGCCTCCCATTCCGACATGGCCAACGCCATCCGCGCTCTCGCCATGGACGCCGTCGAGCAGGCAAAGTCGGGGCATCCGGGCATGCCGATGGGCATGGCGGACGTGGCGACGGTGCTGTTCGGCGACGTGATGCGCTACGACGCGAGCGCGCCGGGCTGGCACAATCGCGACCGCTTCGTGCTGTCGGCCGGGCACGGCTCGATGCTGCTCTATGCGCTCTTGTATCTGACCGGCTCGCCGGACATGACGCTGGACGAGATCAAGCGCTTCCGCCAACTCGGCGCGAAGACGGCGGGCCACCCCGAGTTCGGCCACGCGATGGGCATCGAGACGACCACCGGCCCGCTCGGCCAGGGCATCGCCAACGCGGTGGGCATGGCCATCGCCGAGCGGCTTTGGGCAGCGCGCACGGGCGGCGCGATCGGGCATCACACCTATTGCATCGCCGGCGACGGCTGCCTGATGGAAGGCATCAGCCAGGAGGCGATCACGCTTGCCGGCCACCTGAAGCTCGGCCGGCTGATCGTGCTGTTCGACGACAACGGCATTTCCATCGACGGACCGACGTCGCTGTCGACCAGCGAGGACCAGATCGGGCGGTTCAAGGCGGCCGGCTGGAACACGCTCGCGATCGACGGACACGACCCCGCGGCCATCGCCAAGGCGCTCGCGTCGGCCAAGGCGGACGCCTCGAAGCCCTGGCTGATCGCCTGCAAGACCACGATCGGCTACGGCGCGCCGACGAAGGCGGGCAAGGCATCCTCGCACGGCTCGCCGCTCGGCGGCGACGAGATCAAGGGCGCGCGGGAGAAGCTCGGCTGGGGGCACGGCCCCTTCGAGATCCCCGAGGCGGTGCTCGGTGCATGGCGGGCGGCGGGCAGCCGGGGTGCGGCTGAGCGCACGGCGTGGGACGCCAAGTGGGCAAAGGTGGATGCAACGACGCGGGCGGCGCTGGAGCACCCGGCGCGCACCTACGGCGAGGCGATCAAGGCAGCCATCACCGAGATGAAGGCCGCAGCCGCCGCCGAGACGGCGAAGAAGGCGACGCGGCAGTGGTCCGAGGCGACGCTCGAGAAATTGGTGCCGGCATGCCCCGCACTGATCGGCGGCTCGGCCGATCTCACCGGCTCGAACAACACCAAGACCAAGGCGCAGAAGCCGGTGACGGCGGCGGACTTCTCCGGCAGCTACATCTACTACGGCATCCGCGAGCACGGCATGGCCGCCGCCATGAACGGCATGGCACTCTATGGCGGCATCATTCCCTACGGCGGCACGTTCCTCGTCTTCACCGACTACTGCCGCCCATCGATCCGCCTCTCGGCGCTGATGGGCCAGCGCGTCGTCTATGTGATGACGCACGACTCGATTGGCCTCGGCGAGGACGGGCCGACGCACCAGCCGGTCGAGCATCTGGCAGCGCTCCGCGCGATTCCGAACCTGCAGGTGTTCCGCCCGGCCGACGGCGTCGAGACGGCGGAGTGCTGGGAGATCGCGGTGACATCGACGAGCGCGCCGAGCGTGCTGGCGCTGACACGGCAGGGCGTCGCCAACCTGCGCAAGCCCGACACGCTGGCGGAAAACCTTTCGGCAAAGGGCGGTTACGTGCTTCGCGAGGCGACCGGCGGCAAGCGCGACGTGACGCTGCTGGCGACGGGCTCCGAGGTTGGCCTCGCGGTCGAGGCAGCCGACCTGCTGGCCAAGGACGGCGTCAAGGCCGCCGTCGTCTCGATGCCGTCGTTCGAGCTGTTCCGGGGGCAGGATGCGGCCTATCGCAAGGCGGTGCTGGGCTCGGGCCCTCGCGTCGCGGTGGAGGCCGGCATCGCGCAAGGCTGGCACGAGTGGCTCGGCGACAATGGCGGCTTCGTCGGCATGACAGGCTTCGGCGCCTCGGCGCCTGCCGGTGACCTCTTCAAGCACTTCGGCATCACGGCGGCGGCGGTGGCGGCGAAAGCGAAGGGTCTCGCTGGAAAATAGACCGTAGCGGGTATCAGCCCTGCCGGCACGATGATTGATCAGGGGGATGAAGGCCGATGCGCATCTCGAAGATCGAGACGATGTCTTGCGACGCCGGCTGGCGCGCCTACTACTTCGTGAAGCTCTCGACGGACGAGGGTGTCACCGGCTGGAGCGAGTTCGACGAGGGCTTCGGCTCGCCCGGCGTCTCTCAGGTGATCGCCAAGCTCGCGCCGCTCGCCGAGGGCATCGACATCCTCGACAACGAGCGCGTGTTCGCCGACCTCTACGCACGCACGCGGCCGGCGGCGGGGGGCGTCGTCGGCGAGGGCATCGGCGCCATCGAGAACGCCATCCTCGATGCCAAGGCGAAGGCGCTCGGCGTGCCCGTTTACGCCCTGCTCGGCGGCAAGGTGCGGGACACGGTGCGCTGCTACTGGTCGCACTGCGCGAGCTACCACATCAACTACCCGGCTTTCTACGAGCCGGCCGTGCGTACGCTCGACGACGTCAAGGCGCGTGGTGCTGCCGTGCGCGACAAGGGCTTCACCGCGCTCAAGACCAACCTGTTCCTGCCTGCAGACGGCGGCGGCTTCCGCGGCTGGCGGCCGGGCGTTTCGGCGCCGTACTACCCCGAGCGCAATATCGACACGCCGCAGCTCCGCGCGTTCCGCGACTTCCTCGAAGCCCTGCGTGACGGCGCCGGGCCGGACGTCGACATCCTGCTGGACCTCAACTTCAACGTCAGCATGGAAGGCGCGCTGAAGACGCTGCGCATGCTCGACGATTTTCCGCTGCTGTGGGTCGAGATCGACATGCCGAGCCCGGAGGCGCTGGCCTATGTGCGCCAGCACAGCCGCCATCCGATCTCGTCGTGCGAGACGCTGTTCGGCGGGCGGCAGCTGCTGCCGTACCTGCGAAACTACGCGGTCGATGCGGCGATCATCGACGTACCGTGGAACGGCATCTGGCAATCAATGAAGATGGCGAGCCTCGCCGAGATCCACGAGGTGAACGTCGCGCCGCACAACTTCTACGGCCACCTGTGCACGATGATGGCGGCGCACTTCTCAGCCGCCGTGCCGAACCTCAGGATCATGGAGACCGACCAGGACCGCCTCGCCTGGGATCACGAGTTCCATACACACCTCCCCGAGTTCAGGAACGGTCACCTGGTCGTGCCGGACCGGCCGGGCTGGGGCACCGAGCCGATCGAAGAGGCGATCAAGGCGCGGCCGCCGACGGGGCCGGGCTTCTTCCTGTCGCGGCGATAGCGGTCCGGCCCGACCGGCAGCGCTCGTTAGTCACGATGCCGCGCGCCGGTGGTCGCGTTGATATGGAGCGACTAATCATGATCGAGGACGGCGCGCGCCGTATGGTTTGACACGGGCGGATCATGGTCGTTGCAACGAGGCATGCCGGCGAGTTGCTGCCGGCCTACGAGGCGGTGGTCATCGGCACCGGGTACGGAGGCAGCGTAGCAGCCTCGCGGCTGGCGCGGATGGGGTTGCGCACTGCGGTGCTCGAGCAGGGTCGGCACTGGCGGGCCGGCGATTTCCCGACGACGCTCCGAGGGCGACGCCGCCAGATGCGACTCACCGGTCGCGCCCCGCGCATCGGCGATCCGGCCGGCCTCTACTACCTGTCCGTCGGCAAGGGCCTGACCGTGTTCGGCGCGTCAGGCGTCGGTGGCGGCTCGCTGATCAACGCCGGCGTGGCACTGCGGCCGGACACGACGCTGTTGCGGCGGGCCGGCTGGCCGCAAGCGGTGCTATCGGATGGTCTTCTCGCGGAGGGGCTCGCGCGTGGCGAAGCGATGCTCGGCGTCGCCCAGGTGCCGGCACCCGAGCGCTTCGGCAAGTACGCCGCCATGCGGCTGCTGGCTACCGCCGCCGGGCGTCCGGCGGGCCTCTCGCGCATGACCATTGCGCACTCCCCCGGCCCGACCGTCACGGGCATCCTGCAGTATGCCTGCCGCTGCTGCGGCGACTGCTGGTCGGGTTGCAACCTCGGCGCCAAGGGCACGACAGCTGTTTCCTACATCGCCGATGCGGTCGACCACGGCGCCTCCCTATTCGCGCAAAGCCGCGCCCACTCCATTGCCCGGCGAGAGGACGGTTGGGAAGTCGTTGTCGAGGACCTGGAGGACCGCGGCACCCGCCACGCCATCCGCGCGCCCGTCGTCGTGCTGGCAGCCGGCACCATGGGGACCAACGAGATCCTGTTCAGGGCCAGGCGGGACGGCCTCGCGCTTTCGGATCGGCTCGGCGAGCGCTTCTCGGCAAACGGCGACGACCTCGTCTTTGCCGGCGACATGCCGGATCCCGTCCACGGCGTCGCCATCGGTTATCCGTCGCAGGCACCGCGTGGTGCGCCCGCTGTCGGCCCGCACAGCATGGCGCTGATCGATCTCGGCGATGACGACGGTCCGCTCTGGCTGCACGATGGGACCATGCTGACGGCAATGGCGACCCTCGCCCCGCTGAAGGAGCTGCTGCGCTTCAACCTGCCTCGCGCCTTCGCGCTCCTGCGCTCCGGCATTTTCGGCGAGGCGCTGCGGCACACGCAGGTCCTCTATATCGTCTCGCACGACGACGCCGGCGGCAAGCTGCGCTTCGAGAACGATCGGCTGTGGGTCGACTGGCCGGGCTACAGCACGTCCCCGCTGCGGCTCAGGGCCGAGCGCAAGGTGAAGGCGGTGATCGAGGCCGCCGGCGCCACGTTCCACAGCAACCCGTTCGCGATGACGGCCTTCGGTGGCAACCGCGTCATCGCCCACCCGCTCGGCGGCGCCGGCATGGCCGACACGGTCGACACCGGCGTCACCAGTCCGGACGGGCTCGTGTTCGATCCGACCAAAGGCCCGACCGGCGTACACGATGGGCTCTACGTGCTCGACGGCGCCGCGATCCCGTCGTCGGTCGGAGTGAGCCCGCTGCTCACCATCACCGGCCTAGCCGAACGCGCGATGATGCTCGCCGCCCGCCGGATCGGCCGCCCGCTCGACGTCGAGGCGTCGCTCGGGCGACCGCTGCGCGATGCGGCGATGTAGCGACCCGGCCGGACGTCAGGGCTTCAGGATCGTCGAGCCGGTGGTCTTGCGTGCCTCGAGATCGATGTGGGCCTGCGCCGCATCGGCCAGCGAATAGGTCTGGTTGACGTTGATCCTGACCGCGCCCTTCGCCACCACCTCGAACAGATCGTTGGCGTTGGCGACGAGATCCTCGCGCTTGGCCGTGTAGGTGAACAGAGTCGGCCGGGTGACGTAGAGCGAGCCCTTGGCCGCCAGCAGTCCGAGGTCGAAGCCGGTGATCGCGCCCGACGCATTGCCGAACGAGACGAACAGACCGAGCGGCTTCAGGCAGTCGAGGGAGGCGGGGAAGGTGTCCTTGCCGATCGAATCGTAGACGACGTCGCAGCCCTTGCCGCCAGTGATGTCCTTGACCCGCTCGACGAAATTCTCGGTCCGGTAGTTGATGACGTGCGTCGCCCCGTGGTCCTTGGCGAGCTGACACTTCTCCGGTGAGCCGGCGGTGCCGATGATCGTGGCGCCGAGATGCTTCGCCCACTGGCAGGCAATGAGCCCGACGCCACCGGCCGCAGCGTGAAACAAAAGCGTAGTGCCGGGGCCGACCTTGTAGGTCTGACGCAGCAGGTAGCGCACGGTCATGCCCTGCAGCATCATGGCCGCCGCGGTCTCGTAGGGGATCGCATCAGGCAGCTTCACCATGCGCTCGGCCGGGGCGATGCGCTCCTCCGAGTAGCTGCCCATCGGGTTGGCGTAGGCGACGCGATCGCCGACCTTGAAGCCGGTCACGCCATCGCCGACCGCAGTCACCTCGCCAGCGCCCTCCATGCCGAGTGTTGCCGGCAGGCTCGGCAGCTTGTAGAGGCCCGAGCGCTGGTAGGTATCGATATAGTTGAGGCCGACGGCATGGTGGCGGATGCGCAACTGGCCGCTGCCTGGGGCGCCGACCTCGACGTCCTCCCACTTCAGTTTGTCCGGGCCGCCGTGCTCGTGAATGCGGATCGCCTTGACCATCCCGCGTCTCCTCTTCGGTGTTCTTCTGCTGTTCCGTCATGTGGAAAAGTCCCGCGCGGCCTTCGAGCGCGCGCGAATGCGTGACCTAAGCCTTGCGCACCGACGATTGCAATGCCAGAGGGCGTGCGCGCCGTGCAAGGCACCCTGTACGGCCGATGTGCTGCCCGGCTGCTGCCCGTCCGGCGCCACAGAGCCGCCATTGAGCAAATCTATCGCAGCGGCGGACCGGAGAGGGATGAGCGGCTTGATCACGTTTCTGCGACGCCTGCCGATGGCGACACCCGCGCTTGCGCTCTTGGTCGCTGCTTGCGCCGTAAGCACCATCTCGGACGGCCCGCCATCGCCGCGCGGTCTCGACTGCGTCGACGACAGTGCGCGCTGCATCCACGAGCGGCGGCTGGCCCTCGATGCGCTGATGGCCGACCGTCAGCGCGCCTGGATCCGCCAGCCGGCGAGCGTTTCGAGCTACGCCTCGGGCGTGCGCCTGTTCGCCTACAAGCAGCGCCGGAGGGAGCTGACGTGCGAGGAACTGAAGCTCGGCGAACGCGAAGCGGCCGACGCCGCTCGCGTGCTGCGCGGGCCGGCCGGCCGCGGCCTGTCTCACGGCCAGATCGCGCGCGGCGCCATGCTCGGCGACGAGGTGGCGCGCGACCTGAAGCGTGAAGCGCAACGGCGCTGCCGGCGCTGAGCGCGTGGCACCACCACTTTCATGCGCCTGGTACTCCGGTCAGGCGCCGCAGGCGCCCTCGATGCGATGCAAGTCGGCGGTATCGATCCTGCCCTGCCCCTCGGTGACCGCGGTCAGCGTGATCGCGCCGACGACGAGACCGATCTGCGGCTCGGCCTTGACATAGGACGTGCCGCCCGGTGCCAGATCGACGGCGACCTTGTCGCTGCCCCCGGTCAGGCTCGGGTTGAGATTGGCGATCGACACCTCGTGACGGCCCGGCGGCAACTCGCAGACGAAGAAGCCGTTCGGCTGGCTCGCCGCCACGGCCTTGCCATTCACCTGGTAGCTCGGCTGGATCGCGAACCCGAGTGGCGAGGTGCGATAGAGAACGAGCCGAGACTTGCCGGCGGCGATGCTGCCCGTCAGCGCCTCCCGCCCGGTCGGCCCGGACGATGCGCACCCGACCACTGAACCCGCGACGACGACGGCCAGTGCCGCCCTGGAAATGTTCTGCATGTGTCCCCCTCGAAGCGGCCATACTAAAGCGCGCCGGCGCTGCTTGCGGAAGATGGCGGAAGCAGCGCCGCGCCCGTCCGAAATGCTTGTCCACGGATATCTTATGCCAAGCCCGTGCGGCCTCCGCAGCTGCGCAGAGTGCCGCGTTGTCTCTTGACGCTGGCGCCTCGCTGCGGGCAGGGAAAGCCATGACCCAGACATCCCGCAAGTCGCCCCGCATCGAAGATCTCGTCGTGGCCGCACGCAATGCCGCCGAGGGTGGCAACCTGCCGCTGGCGCACGCCATCCTCGGCGATGTCGTCGCCCGTGACGCGAAGAACCCCGACCACCTCATCACGCGCGCGCTGATCGGCATGGAGATCGAAGAGATCGACGCCGCCGCTATCGATCTCACGCGGGCGCTGCGCATCAACCCGCAGAGCGCGCCGGCCGCCTGGCATCTCGCGCGCCTGCTCACCCGATACAGGCTGGACGATCCCAAGGGGCTCGACCGGTTCGGACTGCGTGCTGCGCTCGGCCACGACGAGATCGCCCACCAGCCGATCGTCGGCGCCATCCTCGACCACCTCTTCCTCACCGAGCCTTCGCTGCACCGGGCGCTGATCGGTGCACGCGGCGGCATCGATACGGGCGACGACAAGGCCGCTTTGGACGCGGCACGGAGCCTCGTTCTCAAACGTACCGCCGACGGCCTCAAGGACGACCTGCTGCTGACCGCTCTTGCTCACGGCAAGGTGCTCCAGCCCGAGATCGAGCGTCTGCTCACCGCCGTCCGCCGCGTGCTGGCACTCGAGCTTCCGGCTGAGCGCATGGAGGATCGGCACCTGCCGCCGTTCATGGTCGCGCTCGCCGAGCAGGGCGCTGCGACCGACTACGCGTGGGCAGAGCAGGAGGGAGAAACCGCCCTCATCGACAGGCTCACGCCGGATCGCAGCGCAATAGCGGCAGGCGACTTCGAGGCCTGTCGGCAACTCCTCGTGAAGTGTCTCTACCGGCCGCTGTCCGTCGCCCTCGGCGTGCGGGCGGACGAACTCTCCCGCGCGCTCGCCACGGGTGTGCGCCCGAAGCCGCTGCGCGACATGCTGAACCGCCGCCTCGCCGAGGCCGAGACGATGACCGGCATCGCTGCTGGTCTGGCCACGCTGAAGCCGCTGCGCGATCAAACGTCCGCACGCGTCGCCGGCCAGTACGAGAAGAGCCCCTATCCACGCTGGCAGTCGATCATGCAGACGCCGCCGGGCATGATCCGCAAGGCACTCGAGCTGTATTTCCCGGCCGAGCGCCTGGCCTACATGGACCGACCCTTCGACGTGCTCTGCGCCGGTTGCGGCACAGGCCAGCACGCGCTGCAGTCGGCTTCCGCGCTCGGCCCCAACGCGCGCGTGCTCGCCATCGACATCTCGCGGGCGAGCCTCGCCTTCGCCAAGGCTAAGGCGGCCGAACTCGGCATCGCCAACGTCGAGTTCATGCAGGCCGACATCCTCGATGTCGCCGAGCTCGATCGCCGGTTCGATATGATCGAGTCGATCGGCGTCCTCCACCACATGGCCGACCCCTTCGCCGGCTGGCGCAAGCTGCTCTCGGCGCTGAAGCCCGACGGCATGATGTACGTCGGCCTCTACTCGCGCATCTCGCGGCGCGAGATCACAGCATTGAGGGACGACCCGGCCTGGCCCGGCCCCGGATCTAGTGATGCCGCGGCGCGCGCCTATCGCCAGACGATCCTGCAGCGATTTTTTGCAGGCGCGACAGGGGCGCAGGGCACCATCCTCGTCCACTCGCGCGATTTCTATGCGCTCAACACCTTCCGCGACCTTGCCCTGCACGAGAACGAGCACACCCACACGCTCGGAGAGATCGCCGCTTTCATGGCGGCCGAAGGGCTCGAGTTCCGCGGGTTCACGCTGGAGCAGCCGACCTTCCCGGCGTTCCAGGAGTTCGTCGGCGCCGCCGCCGGCGCCTGGCCGGGCAAGCTCGTCGACTGGGCGCGGTTCGAGGCGGAGAACCCGCGCACCTTCGACGCGATGTATCGCTTCTGGTGCCAGCGTCGCAGCTCGTAAAGGATCTCGGCGCGTGACCGGCGACTTCGCGCGACGTTAACCCTATCGCCTAAAGCTTTCTTCAGTTTGGCTAGGCTCCATGGGGCGTCCGACGGAAGCCGGAGCACGTGAGCCTTGCATCAGCACCAGTCGATGGAGAACGCCGGCGCGTCGTCGCCGGCACCGGTGGAGCGCGCTCCGGCCGCGCCTGCGGTGCCGCTGCCGCGACCGGCCGTGGCACGACGTATCGCCGGCCCGGCGCTGGCGGCCACGGGCGGTCTCGCACTGGCGGCATTTGGTCGGATCGCCGTACCCGCCGGCTCGCTCGCCGGCGACGGCATGATCGCGGCCGGGCTCGTCGTCGCTCTGGCGGCTGTCGTGCTTCTGGCCCGCACGCCGCCATCGCGCCCTGACGACGATACGGCCCGGCATGCCCGCCTCGACAATCTGGAAGACCGGCTCGAGACCCTCGCGGACGCCCGCTGGCAACTCTCCGAGCGCGAACGGCGCTATCGCGACCTGCTGGACGCGCAGGAACACGTCATCGCGCGCCGCAACGCCGCCGGCCGCATCACCTTTGTCAACAGCGCCTTCTGTCGGGTGTTCGCCGTCGAACCGGACAGTGTCACGGTGTCCGGCTTCAGCCCCGACGTGCTCTCGCGCGAGGAACTGGCGCCCGCCGAGCAGGGGCATCGTCTCGAGCAGGTCGCCACCGCATCCGGGCCACGCTGGTTCCTGTGGAGCGAGCATGACGTGCCGGGGCCCGGCGGGCGCGGCCGCGAGACGCAGATCGTGGGGCGCGACGTGACGGCGGAGCGCGAGCACGCGGCCGCACTTGCCGAGGCACGCGACCAGGCCGAAGCGGCGAGCCGGGCAAAGTCTCGCTTTCTGGCCGCCATGAGCCACGAGATCCGCACACCGATGAACGGTATACTCGGCATGGCCGAGCTGTTGCGCGATACCCGCCAGACGGGCGAGCAGCAGAGCTACGTCGAGGCCATCGATCAATCCGCCCGAACCCTGCTCGCCCTGATCGACGAGATCCTCGACTTCTCGAAGATCGAGGCGGGCCGTCTCGCCCTGCGCCATGAGCCGTTTGACATCGAGGCGACAGTGCGGAGCGTCGTCGAGCTGATGGCCGCGGCCGCGCACGAGAAGGGCCTCGAGATCGCCTGGACGATCGAACCCGACGTACCGCGCCGGCTTGTCGGCGACGAGACGCGAGTGCGCCAGATCCTGCTCAACCTCGTTTCGAACGCGGTCAAGTTCACCGAGCGCGGCGGCGTGCAGGTGGCCGTCCATCGTGCGCCTGCCGGCGGCGAATACGCGGCCGGCCGCCTTGCCCTCGAGGTGATGGACACCGGCATCGGCCTCGCGCCGGAGGCGGCCGAAACGTTGTTCGGCGAGTTCGAGCGAGTCGATCCGACGGCCGGCGGCACCGGGCTCGGTCTCGCCATCTCGCGCCGGCTGGCGCACGCGATGGGTGGCGACGTCACGCTCGACAGCACACCGGGGCGCGGTGCGACATTCACGGCGACGCTCGCACTGGAGGCCGATTCCCGGGGCGAGGTCCCGCAGGATGCGACGCTGGCCGGGCTTGCCGGCCGGCGCGTGCTGCTCGCTTTCGGCCGCCTGATCGAGCGGCGCGCCCTGGCCACCATGCTGCGCCACGCCGGCGCGCTGGTCGACGAGGCCAACGATCCCCTGGCCGAGGCGGAGATGGCCGCCGCCGGCCGCGCCGGCCTCGCCTACGATATGATGGTCATCGATGCCGAGGAGGGGGCCGAGGAGGCTGCGGCCGCGCTCGCGGCGGCGCGGCGCCTGCCGGGCGGCGACGCCACGCGCGGGGTCGTGCTGGTCGATGCCTGTCGGCGACGGCGCCTTGCGCCCTGGCGCGACGCCGGCTTCGGCGGCTACCTGGTGCGGCCGGTGCGTCCGCGCGCACTCGCCGCCCGCCTCGCCGCCCCCGCGGCTGCCGACGACAGCGCCCACGCCGACGCACTCGATCCGGCTGCAGGTGCGGCCAGCGCGCTCGCTCGGGCCGTGCCGCGCGCTCGCGTGCTCATCGCCGAGGACAACCCGATCAACGCGCGCCTCGCCGGCACCATGCTCGCCCGCGCCGGCTGCGAGGTCGAGATGGCCGGCGACGGCGAGGCAGCGTGCCAACTGCTCGAGTCGGCACGGGCCGGCGAGATCCCGCCGTTCGACCTCGTCATGATGGACATGCACATGCCGCGGCTCGATGGACTTGCGGCAACCCGTCGCCTGCGCGCCTTGGTGGCGGCCTCACCGGCCGGCCGGCCTCTGCCGCCGATCGTCGCCGTGACGGCCAACGCGTTCGCCGAGGATCGCCAGGCCTGCCTGGAGGCCGGCATGGACGATTACCTCGCCAAGCCCTTCACCCGCGCCGACATCGAGCGCCTGCTCTCTCGCTGGACCGACGGCTGACGCCGGGGCGGCCCTGCACGAATGGAATTCCCTCGGGCGCCAAGCTGCTCTAGGTTCCGACGCAGGGCGGACGCGCCGCGCAGCAGTTGCGGGACGCCGCGGCTTGACGAACTGCGGCCGTCCGGGAACGAGAACTGGGTGATCATGCGCGAGCGCGGCCTTTTCGACAGACTGCGGGCGAACCGCCGGATGCGCGCCGTGCCACGCGGGCTGCGCACCATCGGCAGCTTCGGGCTCGCCACCATGCGCGCCAGTGTCGGCCTGCCGTTCGCCAAGCGCCGCCGGCCGGACAAGGTATACGGACGCATCGGCACGCTGGAGGTGCGTCTCGCCCGCACCCGCGCCGACGTGCGCCGCGCACAGCGCCTGCGCTATCAGGTGTTCTACGAGGAGATGTCGGCGCGACCCTCACTCACTGCCAAGATGCGTCGGCGCGACGAGGACCATTACGACGCCATCTGCGATCACCTGCTGGTCGTCGACATGGCGGCCGAGCCGGCGCGGAAGCGGCGCTGGCGGCGCCAGAAGCCCCGCGTGGTCGGCACCTACAGGGTGCTGCGCCAGGAGATCGCGCAGCGCGCCAAGGGCTTCTATACGCAGTCCGAGTACGACATCGCCCCGGTCGTCGCCCACCACTCGCCGAAGTACAAGTTCATGGAGCTCGGCCGCTCGTGCGTGCTGAAGCCCTACCGCAACAAGCGCACGGTCGAGCTGCTCTGGCATGGGCTTTGGACGTACATCCGCGAGCACAAGATGGACGTGATGATCGGCTGCGCCTCGTTCGAGGGCACCGACCCCGACGCGCACGCCGCCGCGCTGAGCTTCCTCTTTCACGAGCGCCTCGCGCCGCCCGAGTGGTGCGCCCGCGCCCACCCGCGGCTGCATGTGCCGATGGACCGGCTGCCACGCGACAAGGTCGATGCCAAGGCCGCGCTCAAGGCGATCCCGCCGCTCATCAAGGGCTACCTGCGGCTCGGCGCCTGGGTCGGCGACGGCGCCGTCGTCGACCACCAGTTCGGAACCGTCGACGTGCTCATCGTGCTGCCCGTCGAGCGCATCGACCCGCGCTACTTCGAGCACTTCGGCGCCCCCGACGAGGTCGGCAGCCGGGTCGCGGTGAAGGGCGAGGGATAACGACGGACCGCCGCCACGCCCTGGACGCGAGCGTACCGGCGGACTGACGGCGCCTTCGGTTGGAGGTCCAACCGCCGCCATGCCCGCCTGGGCCTATCTGCTCCAAACGATCGGCGGTCTTTGATGTCTTGCGGAAGTATGCCAATGAGGGTTCCGAGGAACCGGACGGAAACACCTCGGGAGAGGAACGCTTGGGGATCTCGTCGCCCTACTGGACTTTGTCCGCGGACGAGCTTGCCAAAGCATTGGGCTCGCAGTCGAGGGGGCTGACGAGCAGGATTGCCGAGGAACGGCTCGCCAAGTATGGCGAAAACCGCGTGCGGGCGACACAGCAAGCCAGTCCGGTCCGGCTGCTCTTGCGGCAGTATGAGAGCCCTCTTGTCCTGATCCTCTTGTTCGGTGCCGGCATATCGCTCGTACTGCGGGACTGGGCCGACGCGATCATCATTCTATTGATTGTCATCGGCAGCACCGTGCTCGGCTTCAGCCAGGAGTATCGCGCGTCGGAGGCCGTCAGGCGACTGCGCGCCCGGCTGGCATTGAAGGTGCGCGTCTTGCGTGACGATCAGGTCATCACCTTGGATGCCTCGAAACTGGTGCCGGGCGACGTAATCATGCTGGCCGCCGGCAACCTCGTCCCCGGCGACGGCCTCGTTCTCGAAGCCAGAGACTTCCTGGTCACCGAGGCGGCGCTGACCGGAGAGTCGTTCCCCGTCGAGAAGACCCCGGGACTCGTTGCTGCCGATGCCCCGCTGGCGGCGCGACGCAACGCCGTTTTCCTGGGAACTTCGGTCCGCAGCGGGACGGCCAAGGTCCTCGTTGCACGAACGGGCGAGATGACGGAGCTGGCGGCGATCGCCAAGAATATCGCGGCCGCGGATCAGGCAACGGATTTCGAGCGCGGCGTCCGCCGTTTCGGCTACTTGCTGACGCGGATCATGATGGCAATCGTACTGTTCGTGTTCACGGTGAACATGATGCAGCATCGTCCGTTAATCGATTCGCTGCTGTTCGCGGTCGCCCTGGCCGTCGGTCTGACCCCGGAGCTGTTGCCGGCCATTGTCAGCGTCACACTTTCGGCGGGGGCGCAGCGGATGGCTCGCCGCGGCGTTCTCGTGCGGCGCCTGACCGCGATCGAGAACCTGGGAGCCATCGACGTTCTTTGCACCGACAAGACCGGCACACTCACCAAAGGCATCGTAGAGCTTGACGGAGCATTGGACCCATCCGGCGCGAACTCGACCGAAGTCATGCGGCTGGCGGCGATCAACGCGCGGCTGGAGACGGGAATCGAGAATCCCCTGGATGCTGCCATCGTCGAGCGCGCTGATCGCTTGCAGATCGCGCTTCGCGATCTGAAGAAAATCGACGAGATTCCCTATGACTTCGTTCGCAAGCGACTGACGATCGTTGTTGCCGAAACGGGGGAGTCCGCTGAACATTTGATCGTCACTAAGGGCGCGTTCGACACCGTGCTCGCCTGCTGCGACCGAATTGCTTGCGGGGAAGCGGAGCGCCCGCTCGTCGACGACGACCTTGAAAGGCTTCAGCGGTTCAATAGCGAGAAGGGCAACGACGGGTTCCGCGTCCTCGGCCTCTGCACGCGACGGCTGACCGCCAAGCCTCATTACGATCGTGCGGATGAGACCGGGATGGTGTTCGAGGGCTTTCTGCTATTTCTCGATCCCCTGAAGGAGAACATTGGGGCCACGATTGCAGAGCTCCGGAGGCTCGGCATCGCAACCAAGATCATCAGCGGCGACAATCGGCATGTGGCCGAGCACGTCGGGCGTGCCATCGGCCTTGATGCATCGTGTCTGCTAACCGGCCAGCAGCTCAACGCCACACGCGACGAAGCTCTTTGGCATCTCGCCGAGGTGACGGAGATCTTCGCGGAGATCGATCCTCAGCAGAAGGAGCGCATCGTCCGCGCCTTGCAGCACCGAGGACACGCGGTCGCCTACATGGGCGACGGCATCAATGATGCGCCGGCCCTGCATGCGGCCGATGTCGGCGTCTCGGTAGACCAGGCTGTGGACGTCGCCCGCGAGACGGCCGATATCGTACTGCTCGAGCGCGATCTCGACGTGCTGACCGACGGCGTCATCGACGGCCGGCGCACCTTTGCCAACACGCTCAAGTACGTCGCCATCACCACCAGCGCGAATTTCGGCAACATGATCAGCATGGCGATCGCCACGTTGTTCGTGCCGTTCCTGCCGCTGCTTGCCAAACAGATCCTTCTCAACAACTTCCTGTCGGATTTTCCTTCGGTAGCCATTTCCACGGATAACGTGGATGCAGCCATGACCGAGAGCGCACAGCGATGGGACATCGATCGCATCAGGTCTTTCATGCTGGTCTTTGGCCTCATCAGTACGGCGTTCGATCTGGTGACGTTCTTCGTCCTGCTCCACGTCTTTCACGCTCAAGAGGCGCTGTTCCAGAGCACGTGGTTCATCGTTTCGCTTCTGACCGAGCTTGCAGTGGTTCTGGTGCTACGGACACGACTGCCCTGCTGGAAGAGCCGCCCAGGCACGCTGCTGTGGTCATCGACGGCAGCCGTAGCAATCGTGGCAATCGCGTTGCCGTACATGGGCAGTGTCTCAGCAGTGTTCGGATTCATGCCGCTGCCACCGCACTTGCTCGGAATTGGTCTCGCCATCGTCGCTGCATATATCTGCGCCACCGAACTGGCTAAGCGCCGCTTCTACCGCGCGTCCGATCCGGAGGCGATCCGAGCGGCAAATATCTAATGATCAGCATCAATGGTGCGCCATCTCGCACTGCGCATTCGAAAGAGGCGGGCGCGCCGATCGGGCCGAGCAGGTCCGAGATCCGTAAACCTCCCTGCCGGCGTCGGCTCGCGTCATCGCCAGCGGAACTGGTAGGCTAACCCGCACGTTCAGGCCTCTGGCGCCGCCACGGGAGGGTAATCGCCGTGAACTTCGATTTCTCGACACTGCTCTGGATCGTGTTCCTCGCCGTAGTCCTGCAGCCGATGCTGATGGGGCGATGGTACGCGATGCGCCGGCTGCAGGCGATCAAGGGCATCGAGACGGCGCACAAGTCGCGCGTGATCACCATGATCCACCGCCAGGAGAACCGCAGCCTGCTCGGCTTCTCGGTGGCGCGCCACATCGACCTCGAGGACGCGCAGACGATCATCGCGGCGATCAAGGAGACGCCGCGCGACATGCCGATCGACCTCGTCCTGCACACGCCCGGCGGGCTGGTGCTCGCCGCCATGCAGATCGCCCGCGCGGTCGAGGCGCACCCGGCGAAGGTCACCGTCTACGTGCCGGTATACGCGATGTCGGGCGGCACGCTGATCGCGCTGGCGGCCGACGAGATCGTGCTCGGCGAATTCTCGGTGCTCGGGCCGATCGATCCGCAGATCGCCGGGCTGCCGGCCGCCAGCATCGTGCGCGTGCGACAGCTCAAGGACCCGTCGGAGACTTTCGACCTGACGCTGGTGCTGGCGGACGTCAGCGAGAAGGCGCTGGCGCAGGTCAAGCGTGGTGCGGTGGAACTGCTGACGCCGCAGATGGAACAGGCCAAGGCCGAGGAACTCGCCGAGAAGCTCGCCGGCGGCTACTGGACGCACGACTACGCGCTGACCGCCGAGGAGGCGACGGCACTCGGCCTGCCAGTCAAGGTGGGCATGCCGCGCGCCGTGCTCGACCTGATGACGCTCTACCCGCAGCCGGTGCAGCGCTCGGGTGTCGACTACCTGCCGATCGACATTCCGAACCGCGGCCGGCGCTGAAAGAGGCCGCGCCGCAGCGCCACCTGCGAGGCCTCAATTGCGGCCGAACGCGCCTTCGCCAGACCAAGCCTTCGAGGCCGGCGCGCCGGACCGCCGGGCCGGCTTGCGGCGCGGCTTTTCCGGCGCCGGCTTGGCAGCGATCGGCTTGGGCGCGGCGACCGTTGCCGTTGCCGTTGCCGGTGTCGCTGCGGCCGGCGTCAGCGAGCCGGTCTCCACGACGGCCAGCGGCGCAGTGCGGGACGTTGCCGGCTGCGCCGACTGAGCCGACGCTGCCGCCAGCGCTTTCAACGCATGCCCGGCCGCCGTGTGCTCCTGATAGCCGATCACCTTCAGCGAGCGCGTTCGCTCGAGATAGGCACGGGCCAGTGTAGCGTCGCCGGACGCCAGGTAGTGCTGGGCGAGATAGTAGAAGCCCTCGACCGAGGACAGATGCTTGCGCTCACCCGACATGGCGTCGAGGGCCGCGAGCAGCTTCTCGGGCGCGAGCTTTCCGGCGAGCATGGCGAGCACCGGGCGCGGCCAGTCGCCGTCGGCATCATCGCCGGCGGCCTGCTGCAGCGCTTCGGGCAGCGGCTTGCCCATGCGACGCAGCGCGACGGCGAGCCAGATCGTCGAGTTCAGCCGCTCTGCGTCGTCCGGCGCGATCGAGGCGGCGATCTCGTAATCGCCGGCCGCGCGTGCGAAATCATTGCCATAAAGGGCGGCGTGCGCGCGCCCGAGATGGGCGAGGTGGCGCTCGCGCTCGTTGCCGGCGAGCGCGATCGCCTTCGAGAAGGTTCCGACAGCGCCGGCGAAGTCGCCCGACGCTACCTGCGCCTCGCCGAGGCAAATGCTCGTCAGACCGTGCGCTGGCTGGGCCTTGATCGCGCGCTCGGCATCCTTGAGGCCATCGGCCGGTCGGCCGAGATTGATGTTGGCGGTGCTGCGGGCACAGGCGACCAGCGCGAGCTTTTCTCCGGCAAGCTTGCCGGACCGCAGCGCGCGCGTTGCGGCCGCGAACTCGGCCTCGGTACGCTCGCGGTAGGTACGCTCGTAGCTCTTGGCGACCTTGCCCTTGCGGATGAACACCTTCGGAACGACGACGGCGCGGGCGAGACCGTGTCCGGCCTTGTCGAGCTTCTCGTTGAACGCGGCCACGTCGGCCGGCGCGACTCGATCGGTGAGCGTCCGAATGGTGATCGTGCGGGTCGCGACATTACCGCGATACGTACCGGCGATCTCATAGGAGAAATGCTTGTCGCGTACCGCGTAGGCGTGCGGGTCGAGCCGCACGCCCACTGTTTCGGGAAGCGTCACCTCGAGCCGGTAGCGAGCATGGCGCGGATGGCTCTCGATGGCGACCGGCCAGGTTCGGCGCGGCGAAGGCTTGCCGTTGAAAGTGCCAGCGACGTTGTCTGCACGGATCGGTATGATCCAGAATTGCTTCTCCTGGGTTGCGAGGCCCGGCACCTTGAAGCGCTGCGTGATGGTGAGTGTGTTTCGCTCACGGTCGTCGACGAGTTGTGGTTCGCCTACAGCCTCGGCCTTCGGATATCGGCGGATCATGTCGTCGCCGAACGAGCGGGCGATGCGGTCGAGAGACATCTGCTGCACCGCAACGCGCAGTGCCTCGGCACCAAGGCCGCGCCAGATCCGCCGCGTGGTGATCTCGCCGACGCCGGCCAGATCGGCGAGGCGCATCTCCTCGACCATCTCGCTGGTCGCGCGGCCAGTGGTGGAGGGCGGTGGCAGGCGCACGAGCCGCTTCGTCTCCGGCGCCACCAACAGCACGTCGTGATCCGCGTACGGGTTGCCGAGGTTCCCGAGCTGGCCGTGCTGACCGATGCGGGCAGGATCGAGATAGTGATCGGCCTTGCCGAGTCGCGCCCTGACGATGGCATGGTCGAAGGCGAGCGGGCTTGCCAGCGCGGTGTCGAGCCCCTTGCGGCGGCCCGCCGACAGCAATACCGGCCCTGCCTCGATGCCGAGAGCGCCGAGCAGCGTGACGAGTAACCGCGACTTGTCCTTGCAGTCGCCGAAACGGCGTTTGAGCACATCTGAAGGGCTCGCCGGCCGGTGTGAGTTCTCGCCGAGCGCGACGGAGAAATACCTGATCTCGGTCTGGACGATCTCCAGCGCCTTGACGATGCGCTGCTCCGGCGTCGGCGCCGCCTTGATCCTGTCGATCAGCTGCTTGAACTCGCCATCGACGACGCCGTCGCTCTTGAACAGATCAACCGCCCAGCTGGCCACGTCCTGCCAATTCTCGAACTCCGACAGCTCGATCCAGCGGTAGGGGTTGACGTCGGGCGGCAGTTGCAGCTCCGGCACCACCTCGGCGAACGACACCTGCTCGAACACGAGGCGCCGCCGTCCGGCCTCGTCCGTTATCGTCGGGGCGACGGCTGCCGACTTCGGCGTCGCCGTGAAATTCCACCTGATCGTCCGCGCCACCGGATGATCGACGATCACGCGGCGGCGCACAACCGGGCTCGGTCCGTCCCAGCTCGCAAGATTGACGAATTTGCCGCCGAAGACCGGGTTCTGACCCGAGACCGAGTAGGCATAGTCGATCGTATCGCCGACACGCAGATCGCTGACCAGGATGGAGGCGGTGATCTCGTCCGTGTAGAGAGCGCGGTCGTACCCGTTCGCGCGCTGCAGGAAGCGCGGTGTCACCTCGGCCGTCCGCTCGATGCGCTCCCCCCCGCGCACGATGGCGACGTGATGCAGGACGAGCCGCTGATACTCGGGCACGAAGCCGATGGCGATCTCGCCGGTGGCGGTGAGCATCGTCGCGTCGTTGACCTGGACGGCGCGTCGCACCCACACGACAGGCGTGTCGTCCACCCGGAACTGCGTATCGGCGAGGCGAACGACCACGGGCGGCTTGGTGTCAGCCGCCGGCAGGCTGTCCTCCGGCTGCAACACCCAGGCTGGATTTGCCAGCCCTTTGGCAAAGGCGCTCGCGGCGACGCTCACCTCTCGAGCCTGGGGTGGCGCCTGCCACGCCTGCTGGGCCCGCGCCGGGATGCCCCCGATGCCCGCAACGAGCAGCGCCAATGCCAGCCCAGCCATCGCAAGCCCGAGCGGCACGCGCGCTCCGATACGATCGACAGCCTGCCAAGACATCACGCCCCCCTGGTCCACCGGGACCTCATTTCAGAGCCACCCAACCCGCTTCTAGCAAACCGCGCGATACTGGCAATCGTGCGACGGCTGCATATGTTGATGCCTTGGCGCGCATCTGCCGATTTCGTCCGTGGCGTGGCACATCGCCATCACGGAAGAGTCGGCGTGTCTACCTGCCGAGCAGCCTGCGCGTCGCGAGCAGCAGCCTGTCGAACGCCAGCGGCGCGAAGCGGAATACGACGCGGTGGGCACCAGCAGGTACCTCGACGGCGCGGAACAGCGCGTCGGCGCGCAGGATGCGGGACGGCCGGCCGTCGACCTCCGCGATCCAGCCCGGATAATGCGTGTCGTGCAGCACCACGAGACCGGCCTCGTCAGCCGAGACGTCGATTTCGATGCGGCCCGGCTGCCAGGAAACGATGCGCGCCGTGCCGCCGGTGCTGCGGCGGCGCGCGCGCAGCCCGCCGTCGAGCGGCCTGAGGTGTGCCGGCGGCGTCTCGTCGTCGACCGTCACCGATCCGTCGGTCGGCGGGTTGTCGAGGTCGCCGAACTGGCCGACCGCGTCGGTATCGGCGACGCGCACGTGCGCCGTGAAGGCGACGCGCGGGGCCGCCGGCGCCAATCGGTAGATCCAGATGCCGGGTCCGGACTTCAGCGCCGTGGCCCGCATCAGGTGCCTGAGCGCCGGCACCTTCTCGATCGGCCGGTCGATCACCACGTACTCGAGGCCGAGGGCGCGAGCGAGCGCGCAGTCGTAGCTGTAGAACGAACCCGGAAACTCCCGCTGATCGACATCCCAGGTCATTTCGCCCGGTGCGACAAGCCGGTCATAGGCGCCGATCCGCAGTGGATTGTAGCCGTTGGTCGCCTCGAACTTGCGTATCACTGCGAGGTTCTGCCAGGCGCCGCCGAGACCGACGATCTCGACACGCGGCCGCGCGCCCTCGGCATGGCGACGCGCCAACTCGCGTGCGAGGATTGCGATCGCCTCGCCATCCTCGGCGTCGGCCTTCTCGAGCACCTGATAGTAGGCGCGCCCTTCGCCGTTGAGCCGTGACACGGCGTTCCAGGCGACGAGTTCGCAGACCGCGATGCCCGCGACGGCGGCGAGTGCCATGCCGCGACGATTGCGCCGGTCACCGAGCCAGAGCAGAAGAGCCACGCCGAGCGCGACGGCGCCGCCGCGCGCGATTTCACGGGCCGCATCGACGCCGTGGCCATTCACGTGGGAAAACGAGACGGTCTCGGTGAGCACCGACAGCACGGCGACCATGGCCAGCCCGCCCCAGGCGAACGACACGCGCGGCAACCCGTCCCGGGCGTAGACCGCCATCAGTTCGCCGGTCAACAGCGCCAGCGCGATACCGAACACGAACAGCCCGTCCACCGGTCGCCGGAAAAAGGCGATGCCCGGCACGTGCTCGTAGAGGAACGGAAACACCGGCGTGAACCGGCCGAGGGCGAACACCAGCGACACGACGAGCGCGATCGAAAGCAGCCGCGCCCCCGGGCGTCCGCAGAGCCGCCCGCCGACGCCGAACCACAGGACGAGGAGCGTCGGCACAGCGCCGAAATAGAGATAGTTGAAGCTGTCGTCGGTGGAGCCGACGATCGGCATCCGCACCCCGTCCGGGCCCCAGTAGTCGCCGATGTCGCCATGCACGCCGAACACGTTCGCGGCGAACATGGAGGTGAGATTGCCAGGATAGAAGGAGCCGAGGAGTGCTGCCTCGAGCGAGGCCTCGGGCCGGTTCGAGAGCCTCGCGAACTCGAGCGTCAGCAGCACCGGCACGGCCACGAGCAGCCCGGCGACCAGCGCCATCAGGGCGAGCACGCCGACCCGTGTGCGCAGATAGGTGAGTGGACTGTCCGACCGGACGACCTCAGCCACGACCCAGGCGCCGAGCAGCATGACGAGAAGCAGCGCGACCTGATTGCGCCCGACGACGATGCTCGCGACGATCAGGCCGGCGGCGAGGGCCCATCCGTGCGAGCGGCGCGCGAGGGCGATCTCGACGGCCAGCAAGGCCAGCGGAAACGTTGCGTAGACGACGATGATGCCGACGTGATTGAGCCGCGCCGAGGCTGCTCCGCCGAGCGCGAACACGATCGCCGCGGCAATCGAGGCGGTGGCCGGCCATCCCCGCCGACTGCCCCACATCACGACGCCGAGTGCACCGGCCAGCAGGTGTGCCCACTCGATCAGGTCCATGACGTGCATCGTCGGGGCCGGGTCGAGGGCCGCCCAGAACAGGTAGCCGGGCGTGAAGATGAGCGACTGCGGGTCGGCGACGGCGGGGTGACCGCCGTAGTGGTACGGGTTCCACAATGGCGACGTGCCGGCGTGCAGGGAGTCGGCGAGGAAGCGGAAGAACGCGTAGAACTGGTTCTTTGAGTCCCAGGGCACGACGAAGTCGCCCGCAAGGCGGATCGCAACGACGGCCGCCCAGATGCCGATGACCGCGCACAGCGCCTGCGCACGCGCATCACCGCCGATTGCGCGCCCCACCCTGCGCGCTGCGGAGACCGACCGCGAAATCACGTTCCCTCCACCCACCGCTCTCGTGCCGAAGCGTTGCAGGATCACGCCATGCGCCGCGGCCGGATGCTTCTATGCGGTGCACCGGCGCAGACGCAAGCATCGTTCCAGGCAACCGCAGGGAACAGGGTTCATCGCACCGGAAGTGGCGATCCCGGGAGGGCTCGAACCTCCAACCCCCTGCTTAGAAGGCAGGTGCTCTATCCGGTTGAGCTACGGGACCATCGCCGGCCACCGCGGGACGACGGCACGGCCGGGATCGCGGGAGTGGCCCGCCGGCAAGAGCTATCTGACAAAGTGCGCGGGAAGGCAACGGTGTGCGCCCGCCACCCGCGATCGTTCGTCAGTGCGTCCACGAACCGATGCGGCCGAATTTGAAATTGTCTGCGTAGGACTTGCGAACCGTTTTGCGCGTCTCTGGCTCCGAAACGGTGTAGGCGATGCCGTTGCGCTCGGCGTAGGCGATGGCCGCTTCCCGGTTCTCGAACTCGAGACGCACCTGGGCGCGCGTATCGCGGCTCGACGTCCAGCCCATCAGCGGATCGATGTCGCGCGGCGCCTGCGGCTCGAACTCCAGCACCCACTCCTGCGTTCGGCCGAGGCCCGACTGCATGGCGGTCTTGGCGGGCTTGTAGATGCGGGCTGTCATGGCGTCGGATCGCTCTCGTCGTCGATGGGCTCAATCGTTGTCACGGCGGACGCGCGAGCAGCCCTGCAGGCGGCGCGGGTACGCTGTCGCACGCGTTTTCCGGTAAGGAGCGGTCGGCTGTCAAGGCCGCCGGCGTCCGCCACGGCCAAGGACGCTCCGTCGGGTCAGCTAGCCGATGAGCCCCAGCCGCTCGCCGGCATACGACTTCTCGCGCAGCGGCCGCCACCATGCCTCGTTGTCGAGATACCAGCGGACCGTGCGGCCGAGCCCCGTCTCGAAGGTCTCCCGCGCTCGCCAGCCGAGTTCGCGCTCCACCTTGCCGGCGTCGATCGCATAACGCGCGTCGTGGCCCGGCCGATCGGCGACGAAGCTGATCAGGCGCTCGTGCGGCGCCCTGTCCGGCAGCGCCTCATCGAGCAGTGTCGCGATTTGCCGGACGACCTCGATGTTGCGACGCTCGTTGCCGCCCCCGACGTTGTATTTCTCACCTGGCCTGCCACGGGTGGCGATGAGGTGCAGCGCGCGAGCATGATCCTCGACGTAGAGCCAGTCGCGCACCTGCCGGCCGTCGCCGTATACCGGGATCGGCTTGCCATGCACGGCATTGAGAATCGCGAGCGGGATGAGCTTCTCGGGGAAATGGCAGGGGCCGTAATTGTTCGAGCAATTCGACATGACGACGGGCAGGCCGTAGGTGCGGTGCCATGCGCTCGCCAGATGATCGGAGGCCGCCTTCGAGGCGGAGTAGGGTGAGGAAGGGTCATAAGGGGTCGTCTCGCTGAACAGCCCCGTCTCGCCGAGCGAGCCATAAACCTCGTCGGTCGATACGTGCAGGAAGCGGAACGCCGCCGCGCGCTCTGCCGGCAGCCCCGACCAGTGCTCGCGAGCCGCCTCCAGCAGTACGTAGGTGCCGACGACGTTGGTATCGATGAAGGCACGCGCATCCGATATCGACCGATCGACGTGGCTCTCGGCGGCGAGATGCATCACGCAGTCGGGAGCGAACGCGGCGAATGCGCGGCGCATCGCGTCGCGGTCGGCGATGTCGGCCTTCAGAAAGCTGTAGCGGCTGTCCTGCGCGATCGGCGCCAGCGACGCCAGGTTGCCGGCGTAGGTCAGCTTGTCGACGTTGAGCACATCGGCGCCGACCTCGCTGACCAGATGACGGCATAGTGCCGAGCCGATGAAGCCGGCTCCCCCCGTGACGAGTATCCGCAACGTCGTGCTCCCTCCGGCTGGCGGCAATCCGCCGTGTCTTGCGCGGTTTTGCGCGCGCCGCGGCCCGCGCGGTCCCGATCCGACGGTGGATGGGCGGCTGCAGCGCCGTCGGCGAGACGGCAGTGGCGTGACTCTATCGCGGTCTTTTAAAGGTTACCTTAACGAATGCCGTTCAGTTTCGGAGCGTCAAGCCACGATCCGGAAACCGGCAGATGGACAAGCTCGACTATATCCTGACGAGGATTGCCGACGGTGCGCGCGTCCGCGTCGCCACCGACTACTTCGGCCAGCCCATCGTTGCGGTGCCGCGGCGGTGGCTGCCAGGCTCGAAGCGGATCAGGCTCACGCCCAACCAAATGGATGTCGTCCACGAGGCTCTTATGCAGCGAAAATCACTGCGGAACGGCGCGTCGAGCCGGCGGCCGCGCGCTCTCCGGGACGCCACCCGTGACCGGGTGGTCACGCAGGCTTGAGGGCCGCCTCCTTCGCCCGCAACTGCCTTGGTCGAACGGCAACTCGTCCGTCTTCCTCGGCCACCGCGCGACTGGTTGCAGTCCGCCGCTATCGATGTGAGACCTGCGACGTTGCCTACGTGGGCAGGATCGACCAGATCTGGCCGGGAATTCCGGCGACCGGCAGGCGCGCTTATTGTTGCTGCAATGCATCAGAGCCATTTCGATATGGGACATCCGTGATATTGTGCTGCATTGCAGCTGGCAGCATCTGTTCGCGTTGCATCGGACGTGATAGCCGTCCATCCGACGAGTGACGGTTCCTAGTTTCGGTTCGGTCACGTCGCCACCGCTTGCGGGCGTTCGAGAGAAGAAGAAGGCGCGCAAGCCCGAGGATCGGGATTTTTCGAGTTCAAACAACGCATTGACGCTGCATTACATTGGCGGACGCCTGGACGAGGTGAGCGATGAAGTTGGTCGCGTTGCTATTGGTGGACGTACTCCTGTTCCTGTCTGCGATCCTGCTGGCACTCATTCTGCGTGGTGCCGAGGCCCTCGACTTTGCGCGCCTCGCTGTGCTGGCACCCTACCTCTTAGCAACCGCCGTATCCATCATCGCGCTGTGGCCGATGCTCGGCATCAATCGCTCGATCTGGCGTCTCAGTCGGCTGCCTGACTATCTCAGGCTGCTGTTAGGGGCAGGACTTGGCGTCGCGTGCGCCTCTTTGATCGTCTTTGCCTACGACCGCTTGGAGAGCGTACCGAGGTCGCTGCCGATCCTGCAGGCCATCGTCGGGGTGGCGCTGCTCGTCGGAGCGCGCGTCGCGGCCAGACTGCATTATGCCTACCGCCTCCGCCGGCCCAAAGGATTGGACCTCCTCGTCGACACAACCACCTCGGCTCACAAGAGGGTCCTCGTGGTCGGGCTCGGGTCGATCGCGGAACTGTACCTTCGGGTGGCGGCGGAGACGGCAGGCGGCTCGGACGCTGTCGTTGGACTGCTCGGGCGCACTGACCGTCACGTCGGGCGGATCGTGGCCGGGAAGCCCGTCCTGGGGCTGCCCGAGCAAGCAGAAGACGTCATTGACCAGCTTGCCGTGCATGGTGTCACGATTGACGAAATCATCGTCACCATGAAGCGCGAGGCGCTCGGTCAAGAGGCACTCGATGTCCTGCTGCGACTGCAGTCCACGACCGAGATCGAACTGAAGTTCATCGAGGAAATGCTGGGCCTCGATCCCGTCGTCACTGCGTCGTCGCAGCCTGCGGCCGGCGGCGTCGCGTTTCGGTTTGCCGAGAAGGATCGCCGGGCAATCCGGCAGCGTACGTTCTGGCGCATCAAGCGTCTCATTGACGTCGCCGGAGCGGCGGTCCTCATCGTCGTGCTGGCGCCTGTCTTCCTTGTGGTTGGCGTCGCCGTCGCAATTTCGATGGGCATGCCAGTGATCTTCTGGCAGCAGCGGCCCGGACGTGGCGGGCGGCCATTTCGTGTCTACAAGTTCCGGACGATGGGTGCCGCCCGAGACTTTCTCGGGCGCCAGCGCACCGACGCTGAGCGCGTCTCTGCGGTAGGAAGTTTTTTGAGAAGATCCCGCCTGGACGAGCTGCCTCAGCTGTTCAACATTCTGATCGGAGACATGTCGTTCATCGGCCCGCGGCCGCTGTTGCCACGTGACCAGGTCGGTGTGAGTGGCGCCCGGCTCGTCGTGCGCCCTGGTCTCTCCGGGTGGGCGCAGGTGGTCGGCGGCCGCGATATCCCGGCCGTCGACAAGGCCGCCCTCGATGTCTGGTATGTGCAGAATGCCAGCTTCGCGCTGGACCTCGAGATCTTAGTCCGGACGGTCGGTATCGTCCTGTTCGGCGAGCGGACGGATGAGGGGATCATCGAGAGGATCTGGCGCGATCTCTATACCTCCGGGGTCTGCTCCAAGGTGGAGCGGACGGCGGCCTGACGCCCCTCGGGTGTGAAGGTGACCGACCCCGCTTCAGGCGTCGAAATCAGCTGTTTCAGGCGAGACCTAGATACCGTAGTAACTCCGATACCACTCGACGAAGCGGGCAACGCCAACTTCGACCGAAGTCGACGGCTTGTAGCCCATGTCGGCTTTCAGACGTGAGACATCAGCGAAAGTGTCGGGCACGTCGCCCGGCTGCAGCGGCAGCATCTCCCTGGTGGCCTTCAGCCCAAGCGCGGCTTCAAGCGCCTCCACGTAGTCCAGAAGCTGAACTGGGTTGCTATTCCCGATGTTGTAGATGCGAAATGGGGCGCTGGACGTGGCGGGGTCCGGCTCGTCGCTGTGCCATGCCCGATCTGGCCTCGCGATGGCATCGCTCGCGCGAATGACCCCCTCAACGATATCCTCGACGTAGGTGAAGTCGCGGGTATGGCGACCGCTATTAAAAAGCTTGATCGGCTCGCCCGCCAGGATCGCCTTCGTGAACAGGAAAAGTGCCATGTCCGGCCGCCCCCAGGGGCCATAGACGGTGAAGAAGCGAAGCCCCGTCGTCGGCAGCCCGAACAGGTGGCTGTAGGCGTGGGCCATCAGTTCGTTGGCCCGCTTGGTGGCGGCATAGAGCTGGACGGGGTGGTCGACACCCTCGCTTTCGCTGAAGGGCATGGCGGTGCTGGCACCGTAGATCGACGAAGTCGACGCGTAGGTCAGGTGTGGCGTGCCGGCGTGGCGGCAGGCCTCGATGACGTTCAAGAAGCCGGTGACGTTGGAGGCCACGTAGTCGTGAGGGTGGGTGAGGCTATGGCGGACGCCCGCCTGCGCCGCCAGATGGATAACGCGATCAAACCTGTGGGTCTCGAAGGTCGCCCGGACGGCCGCCTGGTCAACGAGGTCCGCTCGCACAAAGTCGAAGGTGCCGCCTTGCTGACTGCCGGCCTCCTGGAGAAGTTCGAGGCGCCGCTCTTTGAGGAGGGGGTCGTAGTACGCATTGACGACGTCGTAGCCCACCACCTCGTCACCGCGCGCAATGAGCCGCTTCGCGGTATGGAAGCCAATGAAGCCGGCGGCTCCGGTCACCAGAACCTTCATCTGACCTCCTGATCTGCTTCGGTACCCTTATCAGTGTATTCTCTACAGCCGACCGTCGCTTTCGTCCCGCGCCAGCATGCCTTTGACATCGAAGAGCACCGCGTTACGTTTGCCGAAAGCGCGGATCCTGGCCGCCCCGAGGTCGGCGAACTCGCGGTGGCTCACAGCGAGAACGATCGCATCATAGGTACCGGAGCGGGGTATCTCGGCTAGGACAGTCTCGTCGTATTCTTCGTGCGCCTCGAGGGGATCGACACACGGGTCCCAGACGTCAACCGACGCATTGTAGTCGCGTAGGCCGCGGATCACATCAACAACTCGGGAATTGCGCAGATCCGGGCAGTTCTCCTTGAACGTCAGCCCCATCACCAGGACGCGGCTGCCGACCACAGGAAAGCCACGCTTCATCATCAGCCGCGTGACGCGGTCGACGACGTGGGCGCCCATTCCGTCATTGATCCGACGTCCTGCGAGGATGACCTCAGG
>JAWKVY010000012.1:0-121519 GCA_041397745.1 Hyphomicrobiaceae bacterium
AGCGACAGTCCGTGAGAGCAATTTGCGCCGCGCGACCAGACGCGACATGCTCCGACGCGCCGCGACACCGCGCGTCGACCGCCGACTGTTAGCAAGCCGCTTTGAGCAGACGGCACTATTCACCAGTGCACCGCAGAAATTTCGGTAGACCGAAAGAGGCTACTGAATAAGCGAATTGACTCGACGCCCGACTCGCGCTACCCGTGCGGTCATGCAGTTGTTTTTCGTCGAAAGGGGCTACTGCGGTGGAAAACGCGCTCGGTTCAATCGCCAGCATCCGGTCCGGCATCTCATTCCGGGAAACGATCCGTCATGTCGAGGGCGGCTGTATTGCTATCGTACAGGCAGGCGACATAGACGCCGATGGCGTGATCGACACCGAAGGTCTGCTGCGTGTGGTAAATCTGCCGATGCAAAAATCGGCTCCCTTAGTGGCCGTCGGGGATGTACTCCTTCAGTCTCGCGGCCTGAGTTACCGGGCCGGCGTCGTTCCCAGCCACGCCAAACCAATCGTGGCCACAGCCAGCGTGTTGGTCATATCCCCCGGCCCGGCTGTCCGGCCTGCCTACCTCGCCCACTTCCTAAACGACCCGGTCACGCAGGCCGAGCTTCGGACGCTCGCCACTGGGGCAACCATCGCGAACCTGAAGCGTAGCTCGCTTGAGCAGCTCCAAGTGCTTGTTCCATCGATAGAAGATCAAGAGCGCATCGTGGCCTACGGCGAAACGCTGCGCGAGATTTCACGGCTCGAGACTCGGCTTGCCGAGCTTCGCCGCACTGAGCTTCGTGCGCTTCTAGAGGAGTGCTCGAAGAGGAACCGGAAGCGCGTCAACGCTCCCGGCTCCTGAAGCGGTCTGGCGGGCGCGTCAACGCCCCCAGGCCATGGCCCTAGGACTGCTAAGACAAGGACTAAACTACATATGGCAATCAACATCGGCAACTACCAGTTCGATGGCGCTTATTCGTCGCCTGCCCATCTGGCTGACCGCTCCGGCGTTTACGCCGTGCTCGGCGCCACGATGAATGGGCCGAAGGTCATCGACATCGGCGAATCGGGCTCGGTCCGCACCCGCGTGCAGGCTCATGACCGCTCCACGGCTTGGGCCCGTCAGGGGCTGCCGCTTTCTTATGCGGCGCTCTACTGCGACGAGGCCACCCGCATGCGCATCGAGCGCGATTTGCGGGCGCGGTTCAACCCACCCTGCGGTGACCGCTGAGATATTCGCCAGGATGAGCGGCAGGGGCGTTGCGTATCACGCGCCCCGGCCGACTCGCCCTATAAGTTGTCGGATCAAGTGAAGGGGGAATCGCATGTCCGACCAGAGCTCAAAATCTGAGAAAACCACAATGGACGACATCAAGAGTGTCGCCTGGGCGGCCTGCAACACGTTTCGTGGCGTGATCGACCCAGCCGAATACAAAGACTACATCCTGATCATGCTGTTTCTGAAGTTCATTTCAGACGTGTGGAAGCAGCACGAGGACGAGTATCGTAAGGAGCTGAAAGGCGACGAGGTTCGCCTCAAGCGGCGCATGCAGCGAGAGCGGTTCGTCCTGCCGGAAGGCGCGAGCTTCGACGAGCTTTACGAGAAGCGTGACGCGGCCAACATCGGCGAGCTGGTGAACCAGGCGCTGGAAGCCATTGAGAATGCCAACAAGGCGAAGCTCGAAGGCGTGTTCCGCAACATCGACTTCAACTCGCAGACCAAGCTCGGCGAGACCAAGGACCGCAATCGGCGCGTCAAGAACCTGCTTCAGGACTTCAAGAAGCTCGACCTGCGACCGGGGCACGTCGTCGAGGACGATGCCATCGGCGAGGCCTACATCTACCTCATCGAGCGGTTTGCATCCGATGCGGGCAAGAAGGCCGGCGAGTTCTATACGCCGCGTCAGGTGAGCCAAGTGCTGGCGAAACTCGTTCAGCCGAAAGCTGGCGACCGTATTTGCGATCCGGCGTGCGGTTCGGGTTCGCTGCTCATCGAGACGGCGTACGAGGTTGGCAGCAAGGACTTCGCCTTGTTCGGGCAGGAAGTGAACGGCGGCACGCATGCGCTCGCCAAGCTGAACATGTTTCTGCACGACATCGACGGCGCCAAGATCGAGTGGGGCGATACGCTCAACAATCCGCTTCTCATCGAGGGTGACAGGCTTGCAGCGTTCGACATCGTTGTGGCCAACCCGCCGTTCTCGCTCAAGAAGTGGGGCGGCGACGAGAAGTCCGAGGACGGCAAGCCGAAGCCCGACCGGTTCAACCGCTGGCATCGCGGCATCCCGCCACCGAGCACCGGCGATTACGCTTTCATCTCGCACATGATCGAGTCGGCGAAGCCGAAGTTCGGGCGCGTGGCCGTAGTGGTGCCGCACGGCGTGCTGTTCCGCGGCGGGGCGGAAGGCAAGATCCGTCAGAAGCTCATCGAGGAGAACCTGCTCGATGCGGTGATCGGTCTGCCGTCGAACCTGTTCCAGTCCACCTCGATCCCAGTGGCCGTGCTGGTGTTCGACCGGCGCCGCGAGAAGGGAGGCGAGCTGGAGAAGAGGAGAGATGTGCTCTTCATCGACGCCAGCCGCGACTACAAGCAGGCCAAGACGCAGAACATCTTGGAGTCGGCGCATACCACGAAGATCATCGAAACCTTCAAGAAGCGAAAGACCGTCGAGAAGTACGCGCGTGTCGTACCATTCGACGAGATCAAGGAGAACGAGTTCAACCTCAACATCCCGCGCTATGTCGACACCTTCGAAGCCGAAGCCGAGATCGACGTGAAGGCTGTGCAGGCTGAGATCAAGCAGATCGAAGCCGAACTGGTCGAGGTCAAGAAGCGCATGGCTGGCTATTTGCGGGAGCTCGGGGCCGATGCTTGATCCGCTGAAGCTGGTGGCACCATCGGGATGGGAATTAGTACCCCTGATTGAGGTTGTCGAGTTCTTAGATTCTCTCCGCGTTCCAATAAAGGAAGCGGACCGAGCCTTGCGTCAGGGGGCATACCCCTACTATGGGGCATCGGGCGTAATCGACTATGTCGACGGATTCATCTTCGATGAAGAGCTAGTATTGTTGGCAGAAGACGGAGCCAACATTATCAATCGAAGTTCGCCAATTGCCTTTAGAGCTTCGGGCAAGATATGGGTGAATAACCATGCTCACGTTCTTCGTGCACGGTCGGGCAACGACGTCGATTATGTTGCGCAATTCCTAGAAGGGCTTCGATATGATGCCTTCAACACTGGGAGCACACAGCCCAAGCTGAACCGGGATGTGTGCGAGGCGATACCGACGCTTCGGCCGCCCATATGTGAGCAGCGCCGCATCGCTGACATCCTGCGCACCTGGGACGAGGCCATCGAGAAAACCGATCGGCTGATTGCGTCAAAGTCGAAAGCATTCGACCATTGGTCGCTCATGCTACTGAGCGGCCGGAAGCGGCTCGGGTCTACGCGCTCGAACTGGCAATCCGTGGCTCTGACGGATGTGACGAGTGAGGCAACGACGCGCAACGGCGGCAGCCTCGGCGATGATGTCGTGATGGGCGTGAACAAGTCTCTAGGCATGATCCCGATGAAGGATCACGTGCGCGCGGCCGATCTCTCCCGCTACAAGGTCGTGGCGCCGGAGGCGTTCGCCTACAACCCGATGCGTCTCAACATCGGATCAATTGCGCAGAACCTGCACGGTCGCGAGGTTCTCGTCAGCCCGGACTACGTGGCGTTTTCGGCCAACTCCGATGCGCTGCTACCAGCCTACTTCGACTACCTGCGCCGGTCTTGGCTGTGGTCCCGGTTCGTCAAGACAGCGGGTAGCGGCGGAGTACGCGTTCGCATCTACTACGATGACCTTGCCGACTTCGTTTTTGAACTGCCGCCGGTACCGGAGCAGAGGCGCATTGTCGATGTGCTTGATACTGGCCGGCGCGAGATTGCTTTGCTCGAAGCCCAGCGTGACACTCTCGCCAAGCAGAAGCGTGGGCTGATGCAAAAGCTGCTGACTGGCGAATGGCCCGTTTCCTTGCCGAAGTCGCAGGAGGCAGCGGAATGACCAGCAAGCCTCTCAAAGCCGCTCTCGTCTACGACTTCGACGGGACGCTGGCGCGCGGCAATCTCCAGGAGCGCAGCTTTATTCCTGCAATCGGTATGGCGCGAGAAGCGTTCTGGAAGGAGGTCAAATCCGTCACGCGTGAGGAGGACGCCGACGAAATCCTCGTCTACATGCAGCTCATGCTGCGCAAGGCTGCGGAATGCAAGATCCAGGTCACGAAGGACGAGCTTCGGGCCCACGGTAGGGACGCGCCATTGTTCGACGGTCTCGCCGATGGTGCCTGGTTCGACCGAATCAATGCCTTCGCGTCAGAGCGTGGACTCGAGCTCGAGCACTACATCATCTCTTCGGGCATTCACGAGATGATTGCGGGTTGCCCGATCTTCGACCGCTTCAAAATGGTCTTCGCCTCCCGCTACATCTACGGTGCGGACGGCGTCGCAATGTGGCCGGGGCTGGCGATCAACTACACCACCAAGACGCAGTTCCTGTTCCGGATCAACAAGGGCATCCCCAACTCCTGGGACAACGTGCGCATCAACGAGTGGACGCCCGAGGAAGAGCGGCCGATTCCCTTCGCCCGCATGATTTTTCTCGGCGACGGGGATACCGATATCCCGACCATGAAGATGATGACGCACCAGGGCGGCAACTCGATTGCCGTCTATGATCCCGAGGCGACGCCGCGAGACCGCCAGAAGATCCATCGGCTGATTTCCGAGAACCGGGTGAACTTCGTGGCAGCGGCTCGCTACAGCGAAGGTAGTCAGCTCGACATCATCGTGCAGGGCATCCTTGGCAGGATCGCCCGAGCGCACGGTTATCGTGGCGATGGAGCGTGAGGTGAGTCAGTTTCGCGACGGCGAGAAGCACCTATCGCAGATTCCCGCGCTTCATCTCTTGCAGGTGATGAGGCCGGGTTGGACGCTCTTGACCGCAAGCCAGGTCGAGCGAGAGCGGCGAGGTAAGCTGTCCAACGTGCTGCTGGAGGACATTCTCGCGGGTCAACTCGCGAAGTTGAACCGTATTGAGCAAGAGGGCCGCCAGTACCCGTTCTCTGAAGGTAACATTCGCACGGCCATCGAGCGGCTGCGAGCTCCTGAGCCGGTTGGTCTTATGACGCTCAACGAGCGGACAACGGACTTGCTCCAGCTCGGCACCTCGCTCGACCAAACCATCGAGGGCGTCACACGCGGCCGCTCGCTCCAATACATCGATTGGGATGAGCCGGCGAGTAATGTCTTCCATGTTGTGGCAGAACTCGAGGTCGAGAAGGTTGCCAGCAATGAGACGCGGCGGCCGGACATCGTGCTGTTCGTCAACGGCATCCCCCTGGCCGTCATAGAATGCAAGGCTCCGGAGAAGGATATCTCCGAAGGCGTTGCGCAGATCATCACCTATCAGCGCGCTGACGAGATACCGCATCTGTTCCGCAGCGTTCAGCTTGTGCTGGCTGTCAACAAAAACGAGGCCAAGTACGCGACCGTCGGCACCATCGCCAAGTTCTGGTCCCTCTGGAAGGAGAAGGAACTCACCGACAAGGAGCTGACGGCACTCATTAACGCCCCCCTCTCCGACGAGCAGAAGCGGGCAACGTTCGATGGTGGTTTTGCCGAGGAGCAAGCACCCTTCGACGCGCGCCGCGAGGGTGGCCTGACACCAACGGACCAGGATCGGCTCATTAATGCTCTTTGTCGCCCCGCGCGGCTGTTGGACATGGCGCGGCGGTACACGTTGTTCGATCTCGGCATAAAGAAGGTCGCGCGCTATCAGCAGTTCTTTGCCATCCGCAAGATCATACGCCGCGTGAAGTCCGAGCGCGACGACAATGGTGCGCGGCGTGGTGGTGTGGTCTGGCATACGCAGGGCTCAGGCAAGTCGCTGACGATGGTCATGTTGGCCAAAGCGCTAGGTCTCGACGGCGACATTCCCAACCGGCGCGTTGTGCTAGTGACGGATCAGATCGACCTGGATAAGCAGCTAACAAGAACGTTCCAGGCCTGCGGCGTAGAAGTTGACCAAGCCAAGACGGGCGCTCATCTGCTCGACCTCGTCGCCCGCGACCGCGCCGCGATCATCGCGACGGTTATCAATAAGTTCGAGACCGCGCTCAACAATCGCGACCATCGGGATCTATCAACAGAAGTCTTCATCCTCGTCGATGAAAGCCATCGCAGCCAGTACGGCGAGATGCACACGAAGATGAAGCGGATGTTCCCGCACGCCTGCTACATCGGCTTCACTGGCACGCCGCTGATGAAGCGCGAGAAGAGCACTGCGAACAGGTTCGGCGGCATCATCGATACCTATGCCATCGACCAGGCCGTGAAGGACAAAGCCGTCCTTCCGCTCATCTACGAGGGTCGTCAAGTCCGACACGACGTCAATCGGACTGGTATGGATACTTGGTTCGATCGGCTGACTGCCGGCATGAGTGACGCCCAGAAAGCGGACCTGAAGCGCAAGATGGCGCGCTACAGCGAAATCGCCCAGGGCGATCAGACGCTGTCGGCGATTGCGTATGACATTGCGGAGCACTTCACCAGGTTCTGGAAGGGCACACGCTGGAAAGCGCAGTTCGCCGTGCGCTCGCGCGACGCAGCCGTCAAATACAAGGCTATCTTCGACGAGATGGGGACGATCTCGGCGGAGGTCATCATGTCCTCCCCAAACGATCGGTCGACCGGAGACGACCCAGCTGACGAAGTGACCGATGGCGTCGTCCGCTTCTGGAAGATCATGATGGCGCGGTACGGTAGTGAGGAAGAGTACAATCGCCAGATTGTCGAGGGGTTCTCGAAGCGCGACGAGCCCGAGCTATTGATTGTGGTTTCGAAGCTGCTGACCGGCTTCGATGCTCCCGTCAACACGGTGCTCTACATCGACAAGAGGCTGAAAGAGCACAACCTGCTGCAGGCCATTGCGCGCGTGAATCGCGTTGAGGACGACAAAGAGTACGGCTACATCGTCGATTACGAAGGCGTCCTTGGAGAGCTGGACGCCGCCATGGGCACCTATTCAAGCCTTGGCGATTTCGATCCGGAGGACCTAGAAGGTGCGATCATCGATGTGCACGCGCAAATCGCCAAGCTGCCGCAAGCCCATGCGGACCTGCTGAATCACTTCAAGGGCGTGGTGAACGCGAAAGACGAGGAAGCCTTCGAGCTGTTCCTTGCGGATGAGGAGAAGCGGTCGACATTCTACAAGCTTCTTTCAGAGTTCGCGCGTCTTCTCGCCACGGCGCTCTCGACTTCTGACTGGGTGAATGACCCCAAGAACTCCAGGCAGATCGATATCTACAAGGCGGACTTGAAGCGGTTCCAAAAGCTTCGGACAGCAGTTCGTAAGCGCTATCGCGAGGCAATCGACTTCCAGCAGTTCGAATCGCGTATCCGAAAGTTGCTCGATACGCACATCAGCGCTGACGCCGTCGATGTTGTGACGAAGCCAGTTAACATCTTCGATGCCGTCGCGTTTAATGAAGCGGTCGAGGAGCAGAAGACGCCGTCATCCAAGGCTGATCTCATCGCAAGCCAGACCAAGCGCACGATCGTCGAGCGGATGGACGAAGACCCGGTCTTCTACGCAAAGATCTCTAAGTTGATCGAGGACGCCATTGCGGAGCACCGTGCGAAACGGCTCAGCGACAACGATTTTCTGAAGCGCATCCAGGAAGCGGCCGAGCAGGTGCGGCGGCCTCAACACGATGACGTACCGGAAGAGGTGAGGTCAGACGAGAACGCCGTGGCCGTTTTTCATGTGCTCGGCAACGCCATGAGCAGCTTAGCCGGACCCCGGGGGGGCAATATTCGTCCGGTACTAGCGGCTGCTGCGCTTGAGCTTGTCGGTATCGTGAAAGACTTGAAGGTCGTCAACTGGACCGAGAATCCAGACGTTCAAAACGCAATGCGCAATCGCATGGACGACTACTTCTTCGACGTGATCCGTGATGAGCATGGCGTGAAGCTGGAGCCGGACCAAATCGATGTCATTGTCGATAGCGTCCTCAAGGTAGCTCGCGCTCGGATGGCGGTTTGAGGCATGGATGGAATTGTCGAATATGGCGGACAGAGGATCGGCTATTCCGCACGCTATTCGACGCGGAAGACGCTGGCCATTTTCGTCCATCCGGACGGCGCGGTTGAGGTCGTCGCGCCGACGGGGACCAGTCAGACCGTCATCGAGCAGCGCCTGTTGCGCCGTGCAAGATGGGTCCTCCAGCAGCGCCACTACTTCGAGCAGTTCCGCCCCCGGACGCCCGAGCGGCGCTACGTCGGCGGCGAGACGCATCTCTACCTCGGCCGGCAGTACCGCCTTAAGATCGAGATCGGCAACGACGACGGCGTCAGGCTCAAGGGCGGCTACTTCCGGGTCACGGTTCGTGGTGAGCCGAGCCCCGAGCGCGTCCGATCCCTACTTTCCGCATGGTATCGCGAGCACGCCGACGCAAAGCTTGCCGAGCGTTTCGAGGCCGTCATGGCACGCTTCGCGCGCATCGTGCCGGGAACGCCCAGCATCGCCATCCGGCCTATGCAGCGGCGTTGGGGCAGCTACAGCGCCAAGGGCCGGATCACGCTGAACGTAGATCTCGTCCGCGCCCCGTTGCCCTGCATCGACTACGTGATCGTCCACGAGCTGGCCCACGGTCGGCACCCGAACCACGGCCGAGCCTTCTTCGACCTACTCAGCCAGATGATGCCCGACTGGGAGAAGCGGAAGCTCGCGCTTGAGCGGATGATGGCGTGAGGACAGAACGCGGGTCTCCAAATGGTATTGGGGCTTTGGGTCCCGCGCGTGGCAGGTAAACCTCCAATACCGACTGTTGCTCTCACGGCGGCCTCAGCGAAGTGACCGCGGTCGGCACAATTCCGCTTGTGGGATCGACCAACTGTCTGATCCGCTTGGCGGATCGCCCGCTGGGGATACCGCCCCGCCGCCCGTCGCCCGACTGCTACACTTCTCTAATGCCCGACATCGTCCGGACAGGTCGCGACCGGCGGCGACAGCATCTATGAAATGACGATCGAGGATGCCGCAGCGCTCTATGCCCGCGCCGGTCACCCGCGCACAGCTCGTAGCATCCAGCGCTACTGCGCTCTCCGGCCATCTCGACTGCGTCAAGGAGGCGACGACGCTCGGCGACAAGTACTTCGTCAATGCGCCGTCGGTCGCCCGACACATCGCCCAGATCGAGGAGCTGATCGCGATCGACAACCGCACGACCGGTCGCGACGCGTCGCGACAGGACGCGACCGCTGTCGCGGCGCCACTGAGCGGAGAGCCCGCGCGACAGACGCCGACACCGTCGCCGCCGGTCGCGGCTGACGCGCAGCAACCACGGCACGACGCCGACAACGACAGTGCCCGACAGACGACGACATCCGAGGACGTGTCGCGACCGTTCGCGACCGAGCCGGCGGTCGCGTCGGCCTATGTCGCGGAGCTCGAGAGGGAAGTCGAGCACCTGAAGGAGGACAAGGCGTTCCTGCGCGAGCAGGTGCAGACCAAGGACGTGCAGATTGCCGCGCTGCTCGAGCGCGACCGCGAGACCAACATTCTGGTCGGCAGCCTGCAGCGCATGCTGGCGCCGCTGCTCGGCGGCCGTCGCGATGAGCGCCACGACGACCGCGGTGCCGATCAGCCGATGGTGTGACGCGACGCATCTTCAGCGCTGTTGATAACGGCACTTGACGGATCGCCGGGGCGTATACTGGGTCCATGGACCACATCGCCGGTCGGCTCAACGAGATCGCGCGCAACATCGAGGTCGTCAGCGCCGATCCGGTGACGAGGCACGGCTTCACGCAGGTGCCGAACTTCCTGTTCAAGGGCTCCGGGCTGTCGATCGGTGCCATCGTCGTCTACGCCAAATTCCTGAGCTACGCATGGCACAACGACTACTGCTTCCCAGGGCAGGAGCAGCTTGCCGCCGACATCGGTGTGACCGACCGCAGCGTGCGGACCTGGGTCAAAGAGCTGCAGACCGCCGGCCTGCTCGAGGTCGAGCAGCGCGGCCTCGGCAAGACCAACTTGTACAGGCTACATTTCCGGGTGGCGGGAAGAAGCGGCGATAACTCCGGTCCTGACCGGAAAAATTTTCCGGTCTGGAACGGAACGGATTTCCGGTCTGGAGCGGAAAAATGTTCCGGTCACTCTATATAAGAATACGCATTTGAGAATACTCAGATCTAAGAATACCCAGCCAGGGACTATTTCTATTAAGAAGGATACGGAGAACTTGACAACCGGTGTAATTCGTGTCGCAAAATAAATGTTGTGCGACCTTATAGGTGCATTTCGTGATATACTTTCCCCCATGAGCAGCTTTCTCGACGATGCCGTGCAGGTGCCGAAGGGCCTGCCCGAGGATCAGCAGGTGAGCATCGCACGCGCCATCCTCGACTGCGGCGCCGGCGACGATCGCGAGACGTCCGAGGCCCCGGCCGGCCGAGTTTAACAGCGCCAGGCCGATGCGGTCGCCCGGCAAGCTCCTCTCCACATCGATCCCAGGATTGCCCTCGGCAGTCCCCTTGTCACTCGCGTTGCCGACTTCCGCTTGTCGAATGCGCCGCCATGTTCTGGTGCTTTCTCGAATGCCCTGCTATAGTACCGTCGAATTGAATTCGGGACGCTCGTGTCCTTGATACTCATACCAGGGAAACGCCCGGGGTTACCCGATATCCCCACCCAGAAGCCGGTAATTGCTTGAAGCAAGGCCCCGCGTCGGGCGTACCCGCCCGACCTCGCGTCTTTTTCCTTATCCGCCACGATCAAACGGAAAAAGACGCTCTTCGTCAAATACACCCCACCGGCCAGGCTGCTCGTCGTCCAAAGGACGTGAGAGCAAGCCTGGCCTTCTTAGAGGTGACAGCAGGCATGCTTGGCTCAGACCCGAGGTCGGGCGGGACTCAGCAATGGAAAATGCTCTGCGGCATCGACCGGCGCGCGGCCGACGCGACGCGGGGGCCTCGGTCACGGCGCGTGCTGGCGAAAACGGGAGCGCGATGCGACGCCGATCGAAATCCTCGAGTGGACGCGACGCGACGAAATCCGTCTCGCGCGTTCGGAGAAATCCGTCGACGCGCGCCGGTCGATGGCGATCGCTATCCCACGATGGCGGTATCGGTCGGTATGGCATTGCGTACACTGACAGGTAGAGCCTTTGTGGCTCAATCGAGCCTCGATGGAGCGCGCTGGCCAGCGGGCAGCACGCAAGTGCCAGCGGGCGACGAGACTTGCCAGCGCAAGGCTCAACGCCACCCGCCATCGGCACATGGCGGCACGACCTCGGGGCTCGCCTTGGACCATGAGCGCCGACACCCAAAGCCCTCTGTATTGGCACCGCGGACGACGGTCCGTTCGATATTGATGCTGCAACTCGGCGGCGTCACTCCACGTCATCGGGCAGACCGGCGCCGGCAAGAGCACGCTGCTGTTGAACTTGATCGCGCAGGATCTGGCCGCCGGCCACGGCGTCGGCGTCATCGACCCGCACGGGGCGCTCGCCGAGCGCGCTCGGCTCCGTGCCGAAGCCGACGCGCACCAGGTGGTCTATCTCGATCCGACCGATATGGCGCGGCCGATAGGCTTCAACGTGCTCGACCGGGTGCCGCCCGACCAGCATGCGGTGGCCGCCGACGGCGTGGTGTCGGCCTTTCATCATGTGGCCCGACAGCTGGGGGCCGCGGCTCGAGTACCTGCTGACGCACGCCGTCAGGGCGCTGCTCGCCAACCCAGGGCGACGCTGCTCGGCGTGCCGAAGCTGTTCACCGACGACCGCTACCGCGCCCGCATCCTCGCCAACGTGCGCGATCCGGTGCTCGCCGCGTTCTGGCGCAACGAGTGGGACGCCTACGATGCACGCTTCCGCAGCGAGGCGATCGCGCCGATCCTCAACAAGATCGGCAAGGTGCTGGCCGACGGCCGGCTGCGCAACATCGTGGCGCAGCCGACGAGCACCATCGACCTGCGCCGCATCATGGACGAGGGCCGCATCCTGATCGTCAATCTGGCCAAGGGTCCGATCGGCGAAGGCACGTCGCACCTGCTGGGTGCCCTCCTGTCGACTGCGCTGGCGACCGCCGCGCTGTCGCGGGCTGACACGCCTGAAGCGCTCCGGCGCCCGTTCTACCTCTACGCCGACGAGTTCCAGACCTATGCCTCGGGCGGCTTCGCGGTGATCCTGTCGGAGGCGCGCAAGTACGCGCTGGCCTTGACGCTCGGCCATCAGTACCTCGGCCAGCTCAGCGACGGGCTGCGCCAGGCGGTGCTCGGCAACGCGGCATCGTTCATCGCCTTCCGGCTCGGTGCGGAGGATGCGCCACTGATCGCTCGCCACTTGAGCCTGCAACCCGAAACCGAGATCACCGGCCTTGGCACGCACGAGATCGCGCCGCACGAGCAACTGGTGCGCCTGCCGGACTTTGAGGCGTTCGCCCGTACGCTGTCGCGGCGCGGGCCGACCGCGGCGACGCGGGTACGGCTGGCGCGGCCGCCCGCCCCCGTCCATCGCCATCCCGAGCGGCTGATCGCCAACAGCCGCATCCGCTTCGGGCGCGACCGTGCCGAAGTCGAGGCCCGCATCGCGCGGTTCCTCGGCACGTGAGACATGGGGACGCCGCACGGTGGCCACACTTGACACCGACGGCACAGGTTACACTTAGACACGAATCATTGTGCTCGCGTATCGCAGCGGAGCACGTTCATGACCCGATTGATCATCCTTCTTATTAGTATCGTCTCGCTCGCCGCGCCGGCCACCGCACGCGATCCCAACGCGATCTTCAACTTCCTGCAGGGCAAGCTGCAGGAAGAGATCGAGCGCCAGAACAATCGACAGCGCCAGCGTGACGGGGCGCAACAGCTCTACAACTGGTTCAACGAGCAGTGGCAGGCCTGCTTCAATGGCACGGCCGTCGAAGCCTGCGATGCGGCACTCAGCTATCCGCAGCTCAACTGGACGGATCGCCAGCGCCTGCTTGCCCGGCGTCAGGCGATCGTCACCGCGCAGGAAGTCGAGCGTCGTGCTGCCGAGGAGGAGGCCGAACGTCTGCGCGCCGAACAGGCCGCCGAGCGCGAACGGGAGCGTGAGGCGCGCGAGCAGCGATGGGTCGCGCTGCAGGCCCTCACGGACGACATGGCCGGGTGCCGGAGCTATCTGATCGCGCGTTGCGATGCCGCCCGCGCATCCGAGTTGATCAGCGAGGAACAGCGCAACCGCGTCGATGCGTTCCGAGAGGTGGCCGTGGCCTTTGCCGCCGACAGTGCGGCCTGCTCAACCGGCAACCGTGACGCCTGCGCAACCGCGCTCTCCTCGCCTGTAGCCAACGACGGCGATCGCGTGCGGCTGCACGTGTGGCTGGCGGCCGCGACGCCACCACCGACCACCATGGATATCGTCACGTCGGCACTGGCTTCGCCGACGGCGGCGATCTCGCGCGGCCTTGCTTCGCTGGATACCATTCCCCGCTCGACGCTGGTCGCGGCGGGTCTGGCCGCCATGCTGGCACTGGCCTTGCTGTTCATCCTGATCCGGGGCCGGCGCGTGCCCGTCGCGGCGACGACCGCGCCCGATGCGACAACCGGCGTTGCTCAGCGCACCGCGGCGGCGCCATCGGTCACGGCGAGCCCTGAACCGGAGCCGATCAAATCCCCCGTCCCGCAACCGGCGGCCGCAGCTGCGGCCCCGTGCTCTCCCCCGCGTTCTGCTCCGGCCGTCACGCGCGACACGCCGGCGGCGATCGCCAGTCTGGAACTGGCGCACGCCTATCTCGACGAGGTGCATGGCTCCGACGTGCCAGACGCCGAGGACGAGATCGGCCGCCGGCAGCGCCTCAACACGCTGGCCCTTGCCGTGCGCAAACTCGAAGCCGCCGAGCGGGCCGATCCCGATGCGGTGCTCGAGGGTGCCGACGCCGACGGCACGCCCTATCGCCTGACGATGGCTGAGCTGAAGGCCGAGGCGCTGCTGCTCGAAGGCCTGACGCATCAGGCCTACGACACGCGGCGGGCGGTGCCGCCCCTGACGCGCGCGGCGGCGCTCAATCCCAGCGATCCGCGCGCCTTCTTCGCCCTTGGGCTCATCCAGGCCGCCAACAAGAACCGCGCCGCGGCGGTCGAGGCGCTGAAGGCCGCCGTCGCGCTCGAACCCGGCAACATCACCTATCGCGTCGAGCTCGACCGCGCCGAGAACATGAGCGACGCCGAGATCCTCGGCTACAAGGCGACGCGCGGCCGAGCGCGCCTACGACGCCGGTATCGCCACCGCCAATGCCGGCATCCGCGTCTACAACTTCGGCGTCATCTGCTGGAACATCTTCGCGGTTGTCTACAACGTCGTGACGTGGCCGCTCCGCATGATGGTGCGGATCTTGCTGGTCATCGTGCGATGATCGTACCGCCGACCTGGGCGCTGCTGGTCGCTCACGCTGCCCGCTCGCTGCACCTGCGTCCGTGGTATCCCGAGCGCGCGATCCGCGACCACGCCGAGCCGCTCTCGGAACGGATAGCTCGCCTGCATGCCGCCTGGACAGCGTCCCGGCACGCCGACAACGACCGGGCCGGCCGCTTCATCGCCGGACTGCTTGACAGCGTCTACCGGGAGGCATGCGACGGCCGACGACCGGCCGAACCGGTGCAGCGGGCGCTCTCCGATCTCGCCGTCGACCTGACGCTGCAGAACGACGACATGCTCGATCTGCCGATCGTGCCCAACGATCGCGCGCTGACGGCGCTGGAAGCGCGGGCTCTGACCGATCGCCTGATCGAGGTGCAGACCCGGCTCGAGCATGATGTGCGCATCCACGGCCGGTTCGCGCAGGACCTCGCCGGGCTGATGCTGCGTCTCGTCGATGACCTGCCGCCATCCGCGTTCGATGATCGCCCGGCGCCGTTCACTGTGCCGCTGTACGCGCTCTCCGACGCCGCGACGCTGACCAGCCGCCTGCTCGTCGCCGTTCTGTACGAGCTGGCGCCGCAGACCCCCGATCCCATTGCCGCGCTCGCCTTCGCCGGCACGCGTGCGCAGCTCTGGCGCAACCTGCTCGACGCCTCGCGGCTGACGCCGGAGCAGGCCGATGCGACACCGCACAAGATCGTCGGGCCGAAGGATTGCGACCTCTCCCCGCCTGAGCTGATCGACGCCTACCTCGGCGGCACCCCGCTCGCCCGCTTTGCGACAACGCCACTTCCCTTCGCGCTGCCGCTGGAAGCACGCTTCGAGCACATGCACGTCGTCGGCGGCGCCGGCCACGGCAAGACGCAGACGCTGCAGCACCTGATCGCCACCGATCTTGCAGCCCCCGACCCGCCGTCGCTGATCATCATCGACAGCCACGGCGATATGCTGGCGAGCCTCGAGCGCCTGGCGCTGTTCGCGCCGGATCGCGGCGCACTCGCCAAGCGTCTGATCATCATCGACCCCGAAGACGTCGAGCACCCGCCGGCGCTCAACATGTTCGACATGGGCGGCGATCGCCTTGCGCGCTATACGCCGGCGCAGCGCGAGCAGGTCGAGGCTGCGACCATCGAGCTCTACGACTACATCTTCCGCGCGCTGTCGGCCGACCTCACCTCGAAGCAGGGCGTCGCCTTCGCATTCGTCGCCCGCCTGCTGCTGACCATACCCGGCGCCACCATCCACACGTTGCGCGAGCTGATGGAGGATCAGAGCCCGTCGATCGACCGGAGCCCGTTCCACGACGCGATCCAGGCGCTCGATCCGACCGCGCGGGCATTCTTCGAGGGTCACTTCTTCACCAAGGCGGTCCTCGACACCAAGCGCCAGATCGCACGTCGCATCTACGACTTCATCCGCAATAAGACGTTCGAGCGGATGTTCTCGTCGCCGGTCAACAAGCTCGACATGTTCGCAGCGATGAACTCAGGCGCCATCGTGCTGGTCAACACGTCGAAGGCGATGCTGAAGTCGGCCGCCTCGGCGCTGTTCGGCCGCACCATGATCGCGCTGACGTTGCGCGCGGCGTTCGAGCGCGTGGCGATCCCGCCGGACGAGCGCCGCCCGGCGTTCCTGATCATCGACGAGGCCGCCGACTACTTCGATGCCAACGTCGACGCATTGCTGACGCAGGTCCGCAAGTACAAGCTCGGTCTCGTCTTCGCGCACCAGTACCTCGACCAACTCGACGGCGCGTTGCGCGCCTCGTTCGCCGCCAACACCGCGATCAAGCTCGCCGGTGGCGTCTCCGACAAGGATGCCCGCGCGCTCGCCCCCGACATGCGCTGCCGCGCCGACTTCATCGCCGGCCAGGTCAAGCGCGCCGACCACACCAGCTTCGCCACCTACGTGCGCAACGTGACGCCGACCGCGCTGTCGCTCACCGTGCCGTTCGGCACGCTCGACCGGATGGCGCAGATGAGCGAGGCCGAGCACCGGGTGCTGCGGGAGCGGAACCGGGCGAGGTATTGCGTTCGGCCTGCAGAAGTGGTGGGCGCCGGTGCGACGGTGTCCAGCGAAGTCAAAACTGAGGTCAGTGAGGACGATCCGGACTGGACATCTGGAACGACAGGATCGTGGCGACCGTGACCGTTGCGGCCGGTAGTCTCATCCGATGTGTGACCGTGGCCGCTTCCTGGAGGACTAAGGCCATCTACCTGTGACTCCGCTACCGTAGGTTGCGACCCACACCGGCTCTTGCCAGAACGTTCATTTGACCTGCCCAATTTCTTCGGGCCACGCTTAGCTTGAGAGATCAGCCCTCGTTGCTTTTGCTGTTTGCCTCTTGCGAGGCGGTTGCGCGACGGGGCGGAGCGCGGAGGCTCCACATACCGCAGCGATCCGGCCCGTCGCCGGCACGGGCGCTGCGTCTTGGTCCTTCAGCCTCGCCACGAACGCGGCCGGCGTTGTCCCGCAAATCGGTAGAGACCCCATGGCCCTAACACAAGCTAAGCTTGGCGATTCGCGACTGGGGCACTCAGGCCTACAATGCACTACGTGACCACTTGCTTCGAGGCTACCGGGTCCGCATAGTGGCGCCAGGAAGTACAGAACGACATGAGGTTGAACGTGGCGCGCGGGGGAGTCGCAGCATATTAATGCCCGGAGTTATGACAGCCCAAAAATCTAACCGCGCCACCGCTTGGTAACTTTGCGAGTGAATTTGTCGGAGGGGCCAATGTTATTCAAGCTACTTCACTTTGCTCCTATAGTCATTGCGACATCGGGTGTAGTCGCGCTTGTTTCATTTCGGATTGAGGATCCTCGTTTAAAGAAGATCCTTCGTGGCATCGCTTTCGTCCTATTTTTTGCGAGTGCAGCATCTGTAGCTAGCGAAGCAATTCGCTTGCTCGAGCAAGGAGCGAACACTCAACGTGTGATCGCCGAACAGCAACGTCTCGCAAGGGAAGAACTTGCTAAGGCAGCGGAAGCCGCAGCACGAGCAAAGGCCGCCGAGGCTCTCGCCAAAGAGGCCGCGTTGCGCGCTGAGGAAATGGAACGCAACGCGCGTTTGCAAAAGGAAGAAGCAGAACTAGCCGCACGTGTCAGACTTGAAGAGATTGAGCGGGAAGCCAAACGCAGAGCAGATGAAAACCAACGGCTAGAAGAAGTACGCCGGCGCGAGCACGCAGCGGAGTTGAAAAGTGCTCAAGACGAGCAAGTTCGCCGAGCGCACGAGCGAAGGCGGCAGATTCAAGAGGCTGAACTTGTCTTCAAGAGACGGCAGTGCGAAGTGTGCTGCAGAGCGGTGGTATCTGGGGGAAGCGTATCCGAGTGTGTGGCAATGTGCGTTAATCCGAGGGGCGTCTTCGCTTATTCCTCAGGTTGGGCGCCTTGCATCAAGCGATGAGAAGCTCAAGCAAACACTAAACGATGCAGTCGGAACCTTCCGCGCCCGACCGCAAACGACACGCCAGAAACTCCTTGCAATGCGGGCGTCGTCCAGACATGGCCCTGACGCCCTTTGTTCGCAACCGCGGAGCAAAGAAGGTCTGGATAGCATAGCGGACACGACGCAGCGCGGCGAAATCCGGGGCGTGGGCGCGGGGCCTGAAGGTGTTTACGTGTGCCACACTCTGCTCATAACTGAACTCTCCGATGCTTGCCGGAATGCCGACAAACAATTGAAATAGAACGATAAAATCTGCTATCCTTTCTGCATGCCAACCCCGCTCTCCCTGCTCACTCCCCCACCCCGCCGCAAGCGGCGCTTCGTGCGCGAGGCGCCTTCGCCGTTCCAACTCACCGCGCGCGATATCGAACTGGTCCATCACGTCGCGCGCCACCGGTTCCTGCGCTCGACGCACCTGTCGGAGCTTGTCGTGGCGCCGCACAAGAAGGTGTGCGACCGGCTCACCGGGCTGTTCCATGCTGGTTTTCTGGACCGGCCGCGCGCCCAGCTCGAGCGCTATCGCGAGGGCGGCGGCTCGGCGCCGATGGTCTACGCGCTCGGACCGGAAGGCGCGCGGCTGCTGATCGAGCACTTCGGCAGCGATGTCGCCGACGTCGACTGGCGCCGCAAGAACGAGCTGGCCGGCCGCCAGTTCATCCTCCACACGCTGGCAATCGCCGACGTGCGCGTGGCGCTGACGCGGGCCGTCCGCAAGCGGCCGGGCTTCGCCATCCTCGAGCCGGCCGATCTGCTGGCGCTCGCCCCGCCGGAAGCATGCAGGCCGGAGCGCCCATGGATCTGGCGCGTGCCGGTCCGCTACGGGGACGCTACACACGACCTCGGCGTTGCCCCCGATCACGTGTTCGCAGTCCGCTACCCGGACGGCCCCTTCCGCGCCTACCTCGTCGAATGCGACCGCGGCACTATGCCGGTCGATCGCCCCGGTCTCGCGCAGACCAGCCTCAAGCGCAAGGTGCTCGCCTACACCGCGTTGAAGCGCGTCGGCCTGCTGCAGCGGCAGCTCGGCTGGAAGGCGTTCCGCGTGCTCGTCGTCACCAACACGCGCCAGCGCGCCGACAATCTGCTGGCAACCATCACCGAGACCGTACATGAGCAAGGGCGCGGGCTGTTCCTGGTCGCCGATCGGGCCGCGCTCGAGCCGTCGGACATCTTCGACTTTGCATGGCGCGACGCGACGGGTGCGACGCATAGCCTGGTCTGATCAATGCTCACCGACGCGCCGCTGGTCACATTTGAGCCTACCGCGCCGGCCTTCGGCCGCGTCAAGCACCGGTCAGCCATCGCCGACACGTCCTCGTGCTTGACCCGGCCGGCCGGCGCGCAGGCCTGACGGCAGTGGCTGGCTCCAGAAATCAGTGGCGCCATGGCTTCACCAGAAATCAGGTGGGGTGCCATCGGCGGTGGGCGGCGATGCGAACGGCGGCGCCGGCATGGGGTCGGGCCGCTGTAGACGGCACGATGATGTCGACACAAGACCGGACACGGATCAAGCCTATCGCTGTCGGTGGTGGCCGCGCACCGGGCATGGTAGAATGCCTGCATGATGAAGGTGCTCGAAAACGCCATCGAAAAGGTCAAGTCGCTCTCCGAGGAGCGGCAGCGCTACGCTGCCGACGTGCTCGAGCAGATCGCGGCAGCCGGTGACGATGTCTACCGGCTCTCAGACGATGAGCGTCGACAGGTGCGCGACGGGCTTGCCGACCTCGATGCCGGCCGCATTGTGCCCGACGACGAGATGGCTGCGTTCTGGAACCGCAACCGGTCATGAAGGTGGTCTATGCCGAGCGCGCTCGGCAGGACATCGCCGACATCTACACCTCGATCGCCCGCCATGACGTCCAAGCCGCACAGCGCGTCGAGGATCGCATCCGCCAAGTCTGCGAGGGGCTCGCCGAGTTCCCCTACGCCTCGGCGGCAACCGACGAGCCGGGCGTGCGGCGCGTGCCACTGGTCCGCTACCCCTACACCGTGTTCTATCGCGTCGATGACGCGCGCCAACGCGTCGAGATCGCCCGTGTTCTGCACGGCGCCCGCGTCACCGATCTCGGTCACGTGCCGGAGTAATGATCTGCATGTGAGTGGTCTGGCGCATCACGCTCGCCGGACCGCGCTCTCGTGAACCGAGCCGCTCGAAGCGTCTCGGCCATCCGGCGTCGATCGCTGGCGCGGCGGCGGCCGTCACGTACAATCAGGCAAGGCTCCCTGCCGGTCTCCGGTGCTGGTCGAATGGTCGACGAGCGCCGGTTCACGGTAGAAGGAGTGCGATCATGCCGACGAAACCGAAAGCACCGACGCCAAAGGCATCGACCGCGGGTCCGAACGGCAAGCAGCCGACGTCGTTCCTCTATGGCCCCTGGTGCACAAATGTTGATTCTGGGCCATCACTATCGGAAGATGATCAAGAACGAGTGGTGCGCGCGATCCTGGCGCTGGCGACGGTGAGATGAGTAATGTTGAAGCGATCAGTTTTCGGTCACATCGTGACGCTCGGGTTGCTCGCAGTCGGGGCCATCGGCGTCATCAGTCTACTGCTCTCGGCCGTCTCGCTGCTCATCTACCGATCGCCGTCCGCGTTGTTCTCCGAAAACCGCTATCTTGGACCGGTCGCGTCGGCGGCTGCCGTCATCGCTATCGCTTACGCCTATCGAATTGATCAGGGCGTGGGTCGTGGATGGGATGATCAGGTGCGCGGTGCGGCCCGTTCCGCCCTTCTTGCCGCCTCTGCGTGGGACGTCCTGGCGTTCGCGGGGCTGTCGTTCGTCTTCCTGGTCGTGGTGTTGCGCTTCGTATTGGCTACGATCGGGTTGCAGCCGTACATGCACCCCGAGACAGAGATCCCGGAAACGCTGATGGCGGGCGTGGCCGGTCTCGGCGTGTTGGTCTCATCCGCCCTGTTCATGGTGTCGTTGAAGCTGATGGGCCGCTACGTGGAACAGCGAAGCGTCAACTGAGCTCGCGCAGGCGATACGCGGACCGAGTCGTCGTGGTTCGATCCTCGTGGGGTCGTTAGAAAAAAACCCGCCTCCTGGACGAGGCGGGCTTTGACACGAGCGGGGTTCATACCGTCAGCGGTGAGTGCCGATCACCTGCGCCACCGTAGATGATAGTTCGACGAATATCATCGTCGCCGTGGGCCACGTGGTCGCCTTCACGAAGATGATGGCCTGCGTCAGGACCGCGATTATGTCCGAGAAGAACCACGTGATCAGGCCGACCGAGACGACGGTACCGATCTCTCACATGTACTATCCGGCGTCGATCGCTGGCGCGGCGTCGGCCGTCACGTACAATCAGGCAAGGCTCCCTGCCGATCTCCGGTGCTGGTCGAATGGTCGACGAGCGCCGGTTCACGGCCGAAGGAGTTTGATCATGCCGACGAAACCGAAAGCACCGACGCCAAAGGCATCGACCGCGGGTCCGAACGGCAAGCAGCCGACGTCGTTCCTCTATGCGCTGAAGCATTGGCAGGTCGAGCGGCGCGCCCACGGCTGGTGGGTTGCCGAGGCCATCCCGACGTTCGCGGCGGTGCGGCCGACCTGGCACGGGCCGTTCGCGACCATCGAGACGGCCTGCCTCGCCATCGCCCGTAGGCTGGCGGCCGAGACCGCCGATCGCCACACCCGGCACATCGAGCACCACCGGCTTAAGCCCGCCGATCCGCTCTACGGGCTGAAGCCGACGACGCGGCTCGCCGGCAACGGCAAGGCGAAGGCCGACAGCGTGGCGTGAGCCGATATAACGGAGGGGCCCTCACCTGGGCCCCTTCCCTTTCCATCACATTGCGCGATCAGCCGTCTGACGGTACAGTCAAGCCAGCTTCCAGATCACTCCCGAGCAGGCCGCGACGCGTGAGCGCGCATCGTGCGGCGTGGCCTGCGCGCGGCACGCACGCGTGCCCGGGCAGGGTGTTCTTCACTCAGTGATGGAGGCCACCATGGCCAAGCCGGCATACCGCGCCTACAGCGTCATCAAGCGCGACGGCGACAAGGAGGATTTCTGGCTCAACCTCGGCGTCGCGTTCGCCCACGATGATGGCGAAGGCTTCAACGTGCTGCTGCAGGCACTGCCGCTCGACGGCAAGCTCGTGCTCCGCCGCTACAAGGAGGAGGAGCAAGACGACAAGGCGAAGGGCAAGACGGCACGGAGATGACGACATGGGGCCGCCGGCGATCGCGCTGGCGGCCCTTCCCTCTCCTGCTCTGAGGCCGATGCACGAATAGTCGCGCATCGGCTGACGAGACGGAGATCAGCAATGACCGACGATCGCACCGCGCGCATTCGCGCGCTCAACGACGCCTTCCGCCGCGCGATCGGCAGCGGCCAATCGCTCGGCAAGTTCTACATGACGTCTGGCGTCGCAGGTCACGGTCCCGCGTTCACCGCCAAGGTGATCGCGGCCGTCGTCGCGTTCGACGCCTTCGATGCCGATATCGACCCCTACGGCGAGCACGACATGGTGCGCGTCGTCGTCGATGGCATCCGTGTGTGGGGCAAGATCGACTACTACCACAAGGCCGATCCTGACCTCGGCGCCGAAGACCCCGCCGATGCCGGAACGACCGAACGCGTCATGACGCTGCTGTTGCCGGAGGAGTATTGATCGATGGGACGGCTCACGCTCAACCCCGAGCAGGATGGCCTCGGCTATTTCTACGGCGCGTGGATCGATGACGACGGCAGTCGCGTCCGCGTCGATGTCCTGCCGCCACGCTCGCATCCCCGACCGTTCTTCGTGTCGGACGACGCGGCGCAGCACATGCACGAGTGCGACTGGATCGTCTACGTGGATGGCGAAGAGTTCGCGCGGGCGCAGTCCCGCGACGGATTGGCGTTGGCGCTCGAGCAACGATCGCTCGCGCGCTGATCACAGGCCCCGCTCCGGCGGGGCCTCGTTCTTTCACTTGGCCTTCGAGATGTGCCGGACACCGGCCACGATCGCACTCCAGATCGATATGAACGCGCCGATCGCCACACTCGCCTCACTGTTCGCAATCCAGGTTTCGTCGGCGCTGATGCCAGCAGCGAGCTTTCCGCCGGCGATCATCGCCACACCCAATAGGACAATCCATTTCCAGTTCATATGCAACCAGTCTAGCAGCGGACGGACGACGTGCAAGGCAAGTGGCTGCGCCAGTCGTCTCACACCTCGGGATCGACCAGTGCGCCATGCTGAAGGCGTTGCGCCCCGTCGCCATCCGTGCTGTGTGATGGACGCGAAAGGGGGCATCGCGACCGCTCGCTCGTTGACAGGCGGGGCGTCGCGACGGGCCAAGACCGACCGTTCGACGACACGGATGATCTGACTACATGTGCTTTCCGTGCTCAACGAGCAGGTAGTCGTCGCCTCGAATATCGCTGCAGTGCATCAAGAGTGAAGCACCTTCGGGCGTCTGGCGACCGCTTTCGGCTCTACCTCGTCGGTCGGCATTCGACCGCAGACCGTGAGTTCTGACCCAGGGCCGAAGTTCCGCAGCCGCACATTCTATGGACAGGATACGTCTGCTGCTGTTCGATGCCGGCGAACTGAACTCACTTGAGGAACTCTGCGATGAAGGTTCGGCACCCTCGGAATGCGGTCGGCGATTTCTACGTGCTTAAAGGCTGCTGCACGCGATGTGGAATGCCGGAAAAGGAAGCTCCGGAACTGTTCGGTTGGGACGACGACCGGCACTGCTTCGTGAGGAGGCAGCCGCAAACGGATAACGACCTCGATCATATGATCAATGCAATGGAAGTCTCAGATCTGAGCTGCGTTAGGTATGGCGGCAAAGATGCAAAGGTCTTTGTTCGCCTGCAGGAAAGGTTGTGTATTGATGAAGCAGATTTCGCACCGGCGAGGATGCGATTGCGCTCCGCTGCGAGACGCACTTGGTGGAAACTGAAGCAGCTCGTGCATGCCCGAAGGGGCCAAAGCAGCTAAACGATTGCTCGTAGTTGACGGCAGTCCGCTGTGCTCTCAGAGAGCCGCCACTCCAAAGCACGGAACCGCCAAGATCTGTTACGTCAGCAGATGGCCCGTCTCGAAATTGAGAACCAAACAGGTCTCGGAGCGTAAGCTGTCATCGGCGCCGAGGCCTGTCAAAGGCACGGCTGTTGCGGTGCACAAGCTGCTCGACGCGGTGCTCTGCAGTGCTGCAACATCAGTGTTGAGCCCCAGCACTACAGCCGCAGTGGGTCACGATCATCGATTCAGGGTCCGCCACGACACGTGGGAATGACAGTCGTCCTCGGTCGGCAAGCGGACACCGCTTCGGGTTCTTGCCAACGGCACCGGATACGGCGGTCACGACCCCGATCGACCACGACCTATCGCGACCCGTCACGACCGCCCACGAAAAAGCCCCCGGTAGCTACCCGGGGGCTGCTCCTTTTCAGGAGGCGTCGCTGTCGTCGTCATGCGGGACTCGGGACGCGATCCAGGCTTCTACCGCCGCGCACGACCAGGCGACACGACATGGACCGAGTTGCATCCGGCGAGGAAACTTCCCGGCGCGTTCGAGCCGCGCGATGTGCTGAGGCGAGTAGGGTATGCCATAGAGCGTCTTCAGGCCTTTCTTGTCGACGAGCCGAAAGTCTGTCATCGCAACATCTCCGTGTTAGGGAGCATCGCGATGCAACCCGGTTAGCCCAGGCGACAAATATAAGTCTATGGAAGAACACGCCGATTCTGTGGCCGTGCGGGATCTCGGCGCATGATCATCGTTGAACATTGCAGAACACACGGCAGTATTTTCGCGTGAACCTACGAGTTGCCACGTCAATTCGCTGCCCGACGGGTCGCTGCGTCGCGCGACAAAGTGCGATCAATCGGGACGCACCAGCTCGATTATGTGGCTCTCCATGCGCCGGACGGCGTCGCGCATCTCCCCTTCGTACTTAAAGCGGTTGTAGATGCGCGCGATTGGCGACAGCGATCCGGTGACGTGCGACAGCACGCGGTCGGTGATGTGCGGCGGGATGTCGAGGCGCGCGGCGTTGGTCGACCACGTGCGCCTGAGATCATGCAGCGTCCAGGGATCGACGTCCGGCAGCAGCGCATCGAGCCGGCGCTTGTTCTTGCTCCACGCACAGAACGGATGGCCGGCAAGACCTTCCGGCGAGAAGTAGTAGCCCTGGTTCGCCATCGTGGTGCGCAGCAGGTAGTCAGTGAGATCGCCGAACGGCAGCGCGTGATCGCGGCTGTTCTTCATCACGTCGGCCGGGAATGCGATGATCTTGCGGTTGAAATCGACCCAACTTTCGGCGAGACACGCGATCTGCTGGCGCCGCTGCCCCGTCACCATCAACAGCCGGACGATCGTGCCGTACTTGCCGAGCTGCTCACTCGCCCTCCAGACTGCCGCAAGCTCGTCATCGCTGAGCACGCGCTCTTTCGCCGACGGCAGCTTCGGCCGCCGCATGCGCGCCAGCGGATTGACGTCGCAATACTCGCGCTGGATGCACCAGTTTAAGAAGACCTTCAGCGCCATGTAGGCGTGCGCGCGCTCGGCCGGTCGCTCGATCCGGTCGACAGCATCCGACGCTTCCGCCGCCGTGATGTCCTCGACCGGCGTCGGACCGAACTGGAAGTGCGCGTTGAGCAGCCGCTTGTATTCCGCGAACGTACGCGGCTTCAGCTCAGGCTCGCGCAGCTTGAGGTATCGCTGCACCGTCTCGTCGAATGGAGGCGACGGCTTCTTGCCGGGACTGAGGGCCGCCGCGAGAATGATCTCTTTGGCGCGCCTTCGGGCATCAGCCAGTGTGAACAACGGATACCTACCGATCGTCTCACGCCGGCGGCTCTTCCCCAGCATGACCACGAACGTCTTGGTGCCGCCCTGCGAGCACCTGACACCGAACCCGGAGAGCTGAGTGTCCCACGTCGTCACCTGCCCTTTCGCCGGCGGCTTGAGGCTTTTGATCGTCAGCTCAGTGAGAGATCTCTTAGGCACTTCCTAGGCACTTGAATATCGTGTTTCGCCGTGTTCACGCTTGTTCAGCGATGAACAACTTGAGTGCGATATTAGTCAACGATTGCAGCGACTTAATGGCTGAAATATTGAGCCATGAGCCGAGGCGCAAAACCGCCCCGAGCTATTTCCTAATCTGAGGGTCACAGGTTCAAATCCTGTCGGGGTCACCAATGAAATCAATAGGCGACGGACCATCAGTCGAAAATCCAGACTGACCTGACCGCCACGATGGCCGGGCAGGGGTCACTCGACGCCGACCCGCTGGCCATGCGCCGGCGCTGCAAACCGGTCTAACATCCGTGCGGCACGATGAAGGCGCGAATGGGCGCGACGCACCTCCCGTGCACGACGCTGCCGAAGGCGGCGATCGAGATGGCGCTCTCCGTACTCGCCTGCAATCTGATGCGCGTCATGAACATCATGGGCGGCTGTCGCACATCGCCTTCCGAGAGGCCGGCCGCCATGCGCTCTAGATGCGCGGCCTCGCCAGCTCGTCAGATGGCGAGGCATTGCTCCGGCAGAAGTGTCACCGCGATCTCTCCGCCTTCCACCGGCAGCTCGCCGAGTGCCGGCACCTCGGCGGTGAGCGGGATAGTGTCGGCGAGCATGAGCTGACAGCGAACGCGATCACCGAGGAACGTGACCTGCAGCACCCGGGCCGGCAAGGTATTGACCGCGTCCGGCGCGATCGTCGTTCCCGCCAATTGCACCCCGTGTGGCCTGACGATCAGATGTTGCGGCGTCCTGCCCTGCACCGATGCGGCCGGAGCCACTGAATGCAGCTCGATCCCGCCGTCGAGCACAGCGACATTGCGCTGCCGGTCCCACCGGGCGATCGGCAGAGTGTTGGCTTGGCCCAGGAACTCGGCAACGAACAGGCTGGAGGGCTGCTGATACAGCGAGCGCGGGGTGCCATCCTGGACGATCGCACCGCGGTCGAGCAGCAGAATGCGATCGGACAACGCCATCGCCTCGGCCTGGTCGTGAGTCACGTAGATCGCAGTGAGCCCGAGCTGCCGGTGCAGTGACTGGATCAGGCCGCGCATGCTGTCGCGCAGTCGCGCATCGAGGTTGGAGAGCGGCTCGTCGAACAGGATCACGCTGGGCTCGGCCACCAGCGCGCGCGCGAGCGCTACCCGCTGCTGCTGGCCACCTGAAAGCTGGCTCGGGTAACGTTCGGCGAGATCGGCGAGCTCGACGCGCGCCAGCATACCCGCCACGCGCCGGTGTTGCTCGGTTCGCGCGATCCTCTGCTGCTCGAGCGGGAACGCGACGTTCTGGGCGACCGTCATGTGTGGCCACACCGCGTAGCTCTGGAACACCATGCCGATGCGCCGCCGCGCGGTGGGAACGGCGACGCCTGGGCCGTCGACTAGCGTATCGCCGATGACGATGCGGCCGGCATCGACCGGCTCGAGCCCGGCAATCATGCGTAGCGTCGTGGTCTTTCCCGAGCCGCTGGCCCCGAGCAACGAGACGAGTTCTCCCGGTGCGACGGTGAATGAGACGTGGTCGACGGCGGTGACGGAACCATAGCGCCTGACGATCCCTTCGACGCGCAAACCCGCCATTTGCCCCCCTTGCAACTGCATAGCTGAAACGCGGCTCTTTCGCTTTGGGTGGCCCCTCCGCTGTGATCATATTTCCATGTGTCGGACTGCACCAGTCGAAGGCTGGGCGTTGGAGCGACGAAAGTGAATCCAGGCCGAGCCGAGTGCCGACCTTTCGACGGCGGCGCCATCCGCCAGCGACCCAGCTGACGGAGGGGCCGCCAGCGATGCCGACCATCGACAGCGTACTGACGCGGGCTCGCGCTGCCACTCCCGATGCCATCGCTGTGCACGAGTGGGACAGCGGCAGGACCGTCACCTATGCGGACCTCGACGATCGTGTGAGCATGCTGGCGGGCTTTCTGCGCGCACGCGGTATCCGACATGGCGCGCGCGTCGGCCTGCACCTGCCCAATGGGGCGGATTTTCTCACTTCCCAGTTCGGCGCGCTGCGCGCCGGAACGGTTGCGACCTACATCAATCATCGGCTGCTGCCGGCCGAAGCCGCACGGCAGGCCGCCATCGCCGAGGCGGCGGCCGTCATCACCACTGCCGAGCGCGCCGAGGCGTTTCGCGACGACCCGGCGCTGCGGCGGGCGTTGATCATCATTGCCGGCAGCTCTGGCGTGACAACCCTCGGACCGTCCCTTGCCGACGTCCTGGCTGCACCCGGCGACGGAACACCGCTGTCCCCTGCCGGCATCCAAGACGACGATGCGATCCTGCGTTTCACTTCGGGCACGACCGGCCGGCCGAAGGGCGTCGTGGTCTCGCACCGCCAATGGCTGATCCGGGCCACATCGATCCTGGCCGAGGAGATCCGCGTGGAGCGGGGCAGCACGACCATGGTGCTCGGACCATTGTCGCACCAGGCCGGACTGTTCGTGCTGCCGACATTCATGCGCCGCGGCACGCTGCTCGTGTTCGAGCGCTTCGACCTCGAAAGCGTGCGCACGGCATTGGTGAGCCAGCCGGTCGCGCGCACCCAGATGGTCCCGACCATGTTGAAGATGTTCCTCCAGGACCGGGCCACCGTCGACGTTATCCGCCGCTCGGGTCTGTCGGAGGTGATCTACGGCGGCTCGCCGATCGAGGCGGGTGTGCTGGCGCAGGCGCTCGACGACATGCCGAAGGTCGATTTCGTTCAGGTCTACGGCTCGCACGAGGCAGGCTCGATCAGTTGTCTCGACGGGCCGGACAGTCGCAATCCACTGCTGCGCTCCAGTGCCGGCCGGCCATTCCTCGCCGCCGCCGTGCGAATAGCTGCGCCCAAGGATGGCGGCGGCTGGGGCGAGATCGAGGTCAGCGCTCCCTGGACGCCCCGGGCGCGCCTCACCGAGAACGGACGCGAGGCGGTCGACACGGAGTGGATCGGCACCGGTGACCTTGGCGAGATCCACGAGGGCTACATCTACCTCAAGGATCGCGCCAACGATGTGATCGTCAGCGGTGGCTTCAACGTCTATCCGTCCGAAGTCGAGGACACTATCAATCGCTGCCCCGGCGTCATCTCCTCCGCCGTGGTTTCGGCGCCGGACCCGAAATGGGGCGAGCGCGTCATCGCCTTCGTCATCACCAGTGACCGGAGTGTGATGGAAAGCGGCGCTCTCGAGCAACATTGTCGCGCTCATCTTGCCAACTTCAAGGTGCCGAAGGAATTCCATCCGATCGCGGAAATTCCCGTCAACCCGAACGGCAAGCCGGATCGGCGACGGCTCGGTGAACCCTACTGGCGCGGACGCGAGCGTCGCATCAACTGAGGGGGAGGACAAGGCCGTGCGCAGGAGGCAGATGAGCGGGGCGACGGCGGTCGCGGCGGTAGGCGTCAGCGATTTGACGATGAAGCCAGTGATGTCGAACGAGGCGCTGGCCGCACAGGCCTTGAAGCGCGCGCTCGCCGAATGCAGTCTGAAGAAATCCGAAATCGACGGCCTGATCGTCACGTCGGGCGCGCCGGGCGGCGTCGATTATGACAAGACCGCCGAGGTGCTGGGCCTCAAGGTCCAGTACACCGAGCAGACCTGGGCCCATGGCCGCTTCTCCAATCCAGGTCTGCACAATGCGGCAATGGCGGTCTATTGCGGGCTCGCCGAAGTCGTTGCCTGTGTCAGCGTGTTCGCTTTTGCAAAGCGCAAGGCCGCCCACGGCAACATTGGCGGCGAGGGCGACCACGAGGCGCACAGGCTCGGCGGGGGGCCGCACGGGGAGAGCCCGACCTATGGCCTCGCGGCTCCGCTTGGGGGCGCGGCGATGGCCTGGCAGAAGTACCTGAGCCGCTACGGTTATACGGGCGAGGAGGCTGCCGAGCTGGTGCTGACGCAGCGGGAGAACGCCCTTAGGAACCCTGAGGCGGCGATGAAGAAGCCGCTGACGAAGCAGGACTACCTCGCTGCTCCCTACATCATCTGGCCGCTGCGCCTGCTCGACTGTTCCCTGCCCACCGACGGGGCCGTCGCCGTCATCGTCACCACCGCCGAGCGCGCTCGCGACGTTTGCCGCCAGCCCGCCTACATCACCGGCATCTCCGGCATCAACAGCGCCCGCAACGAGCATTCTTTCGGGGCACCCTGGCTCGGCATCTTCCAGCAGCACCCGCAGGAGCCCGAGATCGTGTCCGTGCCCTTCCAGATGGCCGGCATCGACCGAAAGGACATCGATGCCTTGCAGATCTACGATGCGTTCCTGCCGCAGACGGTGGCGACCATCGAGCGCTTCGGGTTCTGCGAGCCTGGGGAGGCGCTCTCGTTCATTCAGGGCGGCCGGATCCGGCTCGAGGGCGAACTTCCCGTCAACACCAGCGGCGGCCACCTGTCGGAAGCTCACATCGGCGGCTGGGGCCAGATCGCCGAAGCCGTTCGCCAGATCCAGGGCGTGTGCGGCGCCCGCCAGATCGAGCAGGCCCGCCACACGATCTATGCACATGGTGCCGGCGACTGCACGATCTTCGCCAGGGAGCCCGACTGATGCTCAGACCGAGACCTTTCGTCGGCGGCCACGACGACGCGCCCTTCTGGGAGGGGTGTCGACTGGGCGTCCTGAGGCTCCAGCGCTGTCGCAAGAGTGGGATCTACCTGTGGCCGATCCTGCCCGTGTGTCCGGATGACCTGACGACAAATTTCGACTGGGTCGAGGTCTCGGGCCGTGGACGCGTCTCGAGCTACGTCGTCTACCGGCGCCTTTACGACAAGGAGTTCGCCGGAGCCCTGCCTTACATCTCTGCCTCTGTCGAGCTTGTCGAAGGTGCACGTATGACCGGCAACATCTTCAGCGCCGACGGCGACATGAACGCCGACATCATCCTCGGTCCGGAGCCGAAGGTCGATGCGCTGATCGGGCGTGCGGTCGAGATGTTCTTCGAGGACATCGGCGGGGGGCTGAGGATACCGCAGTGGAAGTTGACAAGGGACACAACGAGCCCGGCACCTGGCAAGGGAGGAAAGACGACATGAAGCCGACACTCACTTTGGCCACTGCGCTGTTGACATTGGCCTCATTTGCGTCAGGGGCAGCATCCCAGTCCCTCGAGAAGCTCGCGATCACGCCGCAATTGGTGGCGGCCGCGGAGAAGGAGGGCGAGGTCACCCTGCAGTACTCGAGCCCACTCGTCACCATGCAGGGGCTGATCGGCGAGTTCACCAAGGCCTACCCCAAGATTCGGGTCAATCTCGACCGCAAGGCCGGCGCCAGCGGAGCCAATGCGCTCATGCAGGAGATGGCCGCCGGTGTGGCCCGGGTGGACGTGTTCCAGGGCTCCGATAACGCCCCGAACAAGGCGCTCATCGACAAGGGCGCGTTCGTCGCCATCGAGCCGTCCAATGTCGCCGACCTCGACAAGGTCGCGCTCTCGCTTGCGCCTTATCTCTACTTCCCCGACCTTAACCGCACGGTGATCGCCTACAATCCGAAATTCGTGACAGCCGAGGAGGCGGCCAAGCTGAAGGACTGGAGGGGGATCCTCGATCCCGTGTTCAAGGGCCGCATCAGTCTCGTCGAGCCGACTTTCGGGGTGACGATGGCGCCCCTGCTCTACGTGATGAATACCAAGCACCTCGGCGCGGAGTTTCTCGGTAAGCTCAAGGCGCAGGCGCCCAACATCTACGTCAACACGGCGCAAGCCCGGCAGGCGCTGATCTCGGGCCAGAAGCCGATCTCGTGGGGCGCGCAGTGGGAGGCGGTCATTCTGACCCAGATCGGTCGCGGGGCGCCGGTACGCTTCGTCTATCCGGAGCCGGCGGTGGAGTGGGGCGGCACGGCCTGGGGTGTTCTGAAAACCGCGCCTCATCCCAATGCCGCCCGCCTGCTGCTCGCCTGGAAGCTCAGCCGCGAGGGCGGCCAGGCCGAGCAGGGCGCCTATTCCAACATGCGCTCCAACATCACCGGCCTTCCCGATGGGCGGGTGGTATTCGGCAAGGTCAAGGCTGAGACCTGGTACGCCGAACCCAAGGGGACCTGGCGACCGGATCTGCAGGATTGGATCGCCAATGGCACCAGATACCAGGAGATCTGGGCCAAGAGCGTGCGTTAGCGGCGAGCCTCAGCGCGATGGATGCAAGGGGTAAGCGAGACTTGCTGCCGCGGGTCGGCCTGCTCGGCTGCGTCGCTTGGCTGACCGGACTGCCGGTGCTGGTCGTTCTTTGGGGAGCGACCCATCCCTTCGGCGAGCCCGGCGCCGGCTTCACGCTGAAATATCTGCACAAGGTGTTTCTCAGTGGCGACTACGTCGAGCCTCTGATCAACACGCTTATGCTTTCTGCGGCTGTCAGCGTGCTTGCAAGCCTGCTGGCGCTGGTGCTGGCGTTCGCGACGGTGCGCGGTGGGCTCGGATGGCGCGCTGGGTGGGAGGCGCTGATCCTGTCCCCGATCTTCATCTCCCCGTTCGTCGGTGCCATCGGCTGGATCACGCTTGCCCAGCCCGGTGCCGGCATCCTCAACGCTGTTGCCCGCGCGCTTGGGCTGCCCGAGGTCGACATCTTCACCTGGGGCGGCTGCATCCTGACGATGGGACTCTTCTTCACGCCCTTTGCCTACGGCCTCATCGTCCACGGCCTGGACCGGCTCAATCCGGAGATCGAGGAGGCGGCCGAGACGTGCGGGGCGTCGACGCTCGCACGGCTCAGACGCATTACGTTGCCGTTGATCTGGCCAGCCGTGTTGTCAGGCCTCATCTTCACCTTCGTGCTGTCGATGGAGATGTTCTCGATCCCCGGCATATTGCTCGTGCCCCAGGGCGCACCGTTCCTGTCGTTCTCGATCTTCCAGCGCACCACCCGATGGCCCCTCGACTACTCGGAGGCTGCCGCCGCAGGTGTCCTGCTGCTGCTGCTGACCATCGCCGGCATGGTGCTCTATGCTTGGTCCGTACGCCGGCAGGAGCGTTTCGTGGCGGTCGGCCCCAAGGCAGCACGCGATAGCGGCGCCGGTGCATCCCCGGCCCTCCGCGGGCTCGCGGCGGCTCTCATCGTGCTGTATGTGCTGGCGAGCGTCGTTCTGCCGGTCGGGGCAATCGCGCTGCGGGCGCTGCTGCCCTATTTCTCAGGCGAGTTCGCGCTGTCCGATTTCACCCTCCAGAATGTCGCCGACACATTGCGCGATGGCCTGGTGCGGCAGGCCATCGTGAACAGTCTGCTTGTTACGATCCTCGCATCGCTGATGCTCGTTTTGCTCGCATACCTGATCGCTGTGGTGAACGTGCGCCGCTCGAGCCTCATCTCGCGCGCAAGCGCACTGCTCGCCGGGTTGCCGATCGCCGTCCCGGGGGTGCTGTTTGGCGTCGGACTATTGCGCCTCTACATCGCCACGCCGGTCTACGCCACGATCTGGCTCATCGTGCTCGTCATGCTTGCGCGGTTCCTGCCGATCCTTGTGCGGATGTTCGAGACCTCCCTGATTCAGATCGGAGCCGTGCTCGAGGAGGCGGCGCGTGTGAGCGGCGCGCGCGAGCCGACGCTGACACTGCGCATCCGTTTGCCCCTGTTGATCGGCACGCTGCGCTCGGCTTTCGTGCTGGGCGGCACGCAGGTGCTGAACGAGCTCACTGCCTCCGCCCTGCTCACAACGAGCTCGAGCATCGTCCTGCCGGTTGTGGTGTTCAATTACATGTTCGACGGCGACTATCCGCGTGCATGCTCAGTCGCTCTCCTGCAGGTTGTACTGCTCGCCATGGTGGTCGCCATCGTCAGTCTCCTTGCACGCGGAAAACGCCGCTCGGCCGCCACGCCACACGGGAAGTAGGACATGTCCGGCACTTGCATCGTCACCGGGGCCTCGCGAGGCATCGGCCGCGCCGTCGCCCTCGAGGCCGCCCGCGCCGGTTTTGCGGTCGCGGTGGGTTTTGCGAGCCGCCGGGATGCGGCGGACGAGGTCGTGGCTGCGATCCGTGCAAATGGAGGGCGGGCGGAAGCGTACGCCTGCGACGTCGGGAAGGAGGCCGACATCCAGGCCTTGTTCGAGGCGGCCGCCCGCCTTGGTCCGCTCCGCGCCCTCGTCGCCAACGCAGGCATCGGCCACGTCGGTGTTTGCGCCAAGTTCGATGCGCAATCCCTCGACCGCCTGTTCAGCGTGAACGTGGTCGGCACCATGCTGTGCTGCCGGGAAGCTATTCGCCGGATGGGCCGGCGCAAAGGCGGCAGCGGCGGCGCCATCGTGGCGATGTCCTCGTTCGCAGCAACCACGGGTGGGCGCGGGGGCGTGACGGCTTATGCCGCATCGAAAGCCGCCGTCGACCTGTTCGTCACAGGCCTCGCCCGTGAGGTGGCCGGCGAGGGCATTCGCGTCAACGCGGTGCGTCCGGGAATCACGCGCACCGACATGACGTCGCGGGTGTTCGAGGATGCGAAGGCTCGCGCGGACATCGACGCCACGATCCCGATCGGGCGGCCGGCAGAGCCCGAGGATGTTGCCCGTGCCGTGTGTTTTCTGCTCTCGCAGGGCGCGTCCTACATTACCGGTGCCCATCTCGACGTGAGCGGCGGCGGATTCCATTTCGGCCGGCCGAGCTGATGGGGTCCGAGTGGCGGGCGCTTCATGCCCCTGCATCGTCGCCTGGACCGACCTGTCGTGCTCGACTGATGTGATTGGCCATCGATAGGATGGGCCGATACCGGAGGTGCCCAAACCCGATGCCGTTCGTCCTAGCCATGATCGCCGTAGTTGCCGTACAGGCGCAGTTCGCTATCGCCATCGCGCAGGAACTTCATGGCCACCGCGGTGCACGCGGCCTCCTGCCCGAGAACACGATTCCGTCGTTCGAGCGGGCGCTGGCCATCGGTGTCGATTGCCTCGAACTCGACGTCGGCATGTCGAAAGACGGAACGCTCGTCATCTCGCACGATCCGCGGCTCAATCCGTCGATCGTGCGCCGCAACGGCAATTGGGTGACCGGGCAAACGGCGCTGAAGGATCTGACCAACGCCGAGATTGCAGAACTCGACGTCGGCCGCATCGATCCCAAGTCGAAGTACGCCAGGCAGTTCCCCGATCAAGTCGCGATCGACGGCACGAGAATGCCGCCGCTTGCCGACCTGCTCGCGCATCAGGGCATAAGGGCAGCCAGCCGCGTCTGCCTCAACATCGAGATCAAGACGCGGCCCAATGCTTCCGATGAAACGTTTTCGCCGGAGCGGCTCGCCGACACGCTTATCATGGCTGTCACGAAGGCCGGCCTCCGCAGTCGCCTCGTCGTGCAGAGCTTCCACTGGGCGAGCCTCGTCCACATCGCGAGGGTGGCGCCGGATGTACCGCTGTCGTTCCTAACCGCCGAGCGGCCGTGGCTCGACAATATCGAGCGGGGCAAACCGGGTGCATCGGCTTGGCTCGGGGGGCTCGACATCGACGACTACGGCGGCTCCATACCGCGCGCCATCAAGGCACTCAATGGTCGCTTCTGGTCGGTGTTCCATCGAGATCTGACCGGCGAAGCTCTGGGCGAGGCACATGCGCTCGGCCTCAAGGTCATCGTTTGGACGGTCAACGAGCCAGCTGCCATCAGACGCTACCTCGCGATGGGCGTCGACGGCATTATCACTGACTATCCGGATCGCGCACGGGCCGTCATTGCAGCGCAACAAATAGGCCGTAAATGAGTGCGCTGGCGACCGTGGCGGTGCACGGACACTAAGTTGCAAGGTTGTCACCGTCATGTCAGAAATCTTACATCGACGCGGTCGCAGCCCGCCCCGCTCGCCGTGGGGCGCGAGCCTTTGAGAACCGCGCGTTGCCTATCCGAGGAGGATCGCATGCAGTTTCGTTGGTCTCGCAGACTGGCCGCGGTCGCGGCAGCGCTGGCGCTCACCGCGCTCGGCCCTCTTGTCCCGTCCGCGCACGCTCAGACGGAAATACACTGGTGGCATGCCTTCACAGGCCGCCTGGGCGAACTGCTCGATGAGCACATCAAGAAATTCAACGCATCCCAGACCGCCTACAAGGTCGTGGGCGCACACAAGGGCAATTATTCCGAAACGCTGAATGCAGGCATCGCCGCGTTTCGCGCTGGCCAGCAGCCGCATGTGCTGATGGTGTTCGAAGTCGGCACCGCGACCATGATGAGCGCCAAGGGCGCAATCAAGCCGGTCTATGAGGTGATGGAGTCTTCGGGCCTCAAGTTCGACCCCAAGGGCTATCTCGCCGCCGTCAGCGGTTACTACACCACGTCTGACGGCAAGATGCTGTCGCTGCCCTATAACTCATCGACGCCGGTGCTCTACGTCAACGAGGACGCTCTGAAGGCTGCTGGCGTCGACCCGAAGACCGATCTGTCGACCTGGGAGAAGGTCGGTGCGGTGGTGGACACGCTGAAGAGCAAGGGCCACGCCTGCCCGTTCACGACTGCGTGGCAGAGCTGGGTCCACCTCGAGAACCTGTCGGCCTATCACAACGTACCGTTCGCCACGAAGGACAACGGCTTCGCCGGCCTCGACACCACGCTCGCCTTCAACGGACCGGCACAGGTCAGGCATGTCGAGATGCTCGGCAAGTGGGCCAAGGAGGGCAAGTTCATCTACGGCGGCCGGCGCAACGAGAGCGGCGCGCGCTTCCGCGCCGGTGAGTGCGCGTTCTTCACCGAGAGCTCGGCGGGCTACGCCGGCGTCAAGAAGGAGGCGAAGTTCAAGTTCGCCATCCGCCCGCTGCCCTATTGGGCGAGCGTGTCGGGCGCGCCCTATAACACCATCATCGGTGGCGCCTCGCTGTGGGTGATGGCGGGCCACAAGCCGGAGGCCTACAAGGGCGTGGCCGCCCTGCTCGACTTCCTGTCCTCGCCCGCCATACAGGCCAAGTGGCACCAGGACACCGGCTACCTGCCTATCACGCGGGCAGCCTACGAGAAGACCAAGGCCGACGGCTTCTACGGCATGGAGCCGGGCACCGACATCGCCATCATCCAGATGACCGGCAAGGAGCCGACGGCCAACTCGAAGGGCCTCAGGCTCGGCTCGTTCGACCAGATCCGCGGCATCATCGACGAGGAACTGGAAGGCGTGTGGGCCGGCAAGAAGGGAGCGAAGGCCGCGCTCGACAGTGCCGTACAGCGCGGCAACCAGTTGCTCCGTCGCTTCGAGCAGGCAAACCGCTGATGCTCTCGTAAGTCAGCTTCGCCAGCAATCCGCAGGTGCCCCTCGCGGTGCCTGCGGGTCATCATTCGGATTGTCGCCGGGGTAAATGGCGTGGATACGAAGGTCACCTTCGATCACAAGCTGCTGCCGTATCTCTTGCTGGCGCCGCAGATCGCCATCACCATCATCTTCTTCTTCTGGCCCGCAGGCCAGGCCGTCTACCAGTCGCTGTTCCTGCCCGATCCGTTCGGGCTCAAGATGAAGTTCGTTGGGCTGTCGAACTTCACCTTCCTGCTGTCCGATCCGCACTATCTCGCCAGTTTCCAGACAACCGCTATCTTCTCGTTCCTTGTCGCCTTCTTCTCGATGGCCATCGCGCTGTGGCTCGCGGTCATGGCCGACCGCGTCATCAAGGGTTCCGAGACCTATCGCACGCTGCTCATCTGGCCATACGCGGTGGCACCGGCCATCGCTGGCGTGCTGTGGCTGTTCATGTTCAACCCTTCGATCGGGCTGTTCCCCTATGCGCTCAAGGCGTTCGGCTACAATTGGAACCACGTGCTGAACGCGGGCGAAGCGATGGGTCTCGTCGTCGCCGCCGCGACCTGGAAGCAGATCAGCTACAATTTCCTGTTCTTTCTCGCCGGACTGCAGGCCATCCCGCGCTCGGTGATCGAGGCCGCCGCAATCGACGGCGCCCGCTTCTGGCGCCGGTTCTGGACCATCGTGTTCCCGCTGCTGTCGCCGACCACGTTCTTCCTGCTCGTCGTCAACGTCGTCTACGCTTTCTTCGAGACGTTCGGCGTGATCCATACGATCACCGGTGGCGGACCCCAGCAGTCGACGATGATCCTCGTCTACAAGGTCTACGCCGATGGCTTCGTCGGCCAGGATCTCGGTTCATCGGCGGCCCAGTCCGTCATCCTTCTGTTCGTCGTCGGCCTGCTCACGGTAGTGCAGTTCCGCTACGTCGAGCGGCGCGTTCACTACTGAGCGGGGTGACGAGGCATGGTCGAGAAGCGCGGCATCGGCACCATACTGACCCACATCGGGCTCGTCATCGGCGTGCTCGTCATCACGTTTCCGATCTACATAGCCTTCGTCGCCTCGACCGTGCAGCAGGCCGATATCGTGCATCCGCCGCTGCCACTGATACCCGGCTCATATCTGATCGAGAACTACACGCGCGCACTCACCCGCGGCGTCAACTCGCCCGTGGTGCTCATGATGTTCAACTCGATGGTGATGGCGCTCGGCATCACCATCGGCAAGATCGTCATCTCGATCCTGTCGGCTTACGCCATCGTCTACTTCCGCTTTCCCTTCCGCATGGCGTTCTTCTGGTTGATCTTCGTGACGCTGATGCTGCCGGTCGAGGTGCGCATCGTGCCGACCTACGAGGTCGCCGCCAACTTCGGCCTGCTCAACTCCTACGCCGGCCTGATCCTGCCGCTGGTCGCCTCTGCCACCGCGACGTTCATGTTCCGCCAGCTGTTCATGACGATCCCCGACGAAATGATCGAGGCCGCCCGTGTCGACGGAGCGGGGCCGATCCGGTTCTTCGTCGATATCCTGCTGCCGCTGTCGCGGACTAACATCGCGGCGCTGTTCGTGATCCTCTTCATCTACGGCTGGAACCAGTATCTCTGGCCGCTCCTGGTCACCACCAAGCCCGAGATGAACACGATCGTGATGGGCATCAAGCAGATGTTTCCCTCGGGCGACGACTGGGCCGATTGGCCGGTGATCATGGCGACCGCGATCCTCGCGATGCTGCCGCCAGTGATCGTCGTCGTCACGATGCAGCGGCTGTTCGTCAAAGGGCTCGTCGAGAGCGAGAAGTGAGAGGCGACCATGGCCGAGATCCGGCTCAAGGGCGTGCGCAAGGTCTATCCGGGCGGTGTCAACGCGATCAAGGGCATCGACCTCGATATTGCCGACGGTGAGTTCATCGTGCTGGTTGGTCCGTCGGGCTGCGGCAAGTCAACACTGCTGCGCATGATCGCCGGCCTGGAGCGGATCACCGAGGGTGATGTCGAAATCGCCGGCCGCCGCGTCAATGACGTCGAGCCTGCGGACCGCGACATTGCGATGGTGTTTCAGAACTACGCGCTCTATCCGCACATGACCGTGTTCGACAACATGGCCTATGGCCTCAGAAACCGGCGCACGCCGAAGGACGAGATCGAGCGGCGCGTAAAGGAAGCGGCCGACATTCTCGAGATCGGCGCGCTGCTCACGCGCAAGCCCCGTCAACTGTCGGGCGGTCAGCGCCAGCGCGTTGCGATGGGACGGGCGCTTGTTCGGAAGCCCGCAGCCTTCCTGTTCGACGAGCCGTTGTCCAACCTCGACGCAAAGCTCCGCGTGCAAATGCGCGTCGAGATCCGCAATTTGCAGCGCCAGCTCGCGACGACCAGCGTCTACGTCACACACGACCAGGTCGAAGCGATGACAATGGCCGACCGGTTGGTCGTCATGAATGCAGGCATCGCCGAACAGATCGGCACGCCGCGCGAACTCTATCAGAAACCGGCGACCGAGTTCGTCGCCGGTTTCATCGGCTCGCCAGCGATGAACTTCCTGCCGGCGCGGGCCACGGCGGGCGGTGGCGCGGTTGAGCTCGCAGGCATCATCATCGCAGCACCAGGGGTCGATGGACTTGCTGCCGGTCAGGCCCTCAACGCAGGTATACGGCCCGAAGATTTTCGCATCGCGAACGACGCCTCCGGACATGGCGAGGATGTCGGCGATGCACCGGGTCTCGCTTTCACGGTCGAACTCGTCGAGCATCTCGGCGCCGATACGATCATCTACGGCCGCTTCCCCGACGCCGGGCGCGATCGCCTCGTGGTGCGCGTCAATGGCGACCGGGACTTTGCCGTATCATCGCAATTGTCGCTTCGGATCCCGGCTGGTGCGCTGCATCTGTTCGATCCCGCAACGGGACGTCGCGTCTGAGGTCGTAGCGGCGCGTCGCCGATGACTCCGAAAGTGCACCTTGCAACCATCGGGATGAAACTCGATCGCTGCTACGCCGAGGGCATTCGGCAGAGCGGCAACGGCGCGCTCGCGACGCTCGCCGGCTTTGACTCCACTAAAGTGTTGCGCACCACCAGGATGTCCGCTTCTACTCATTCACGATGGATGTCAATGGCTTGGTCCACGCCAGTGCAGGGATTGCAGAAATCGCGGCGACAAATGACTCAGCAGTCGAATGAACTATTGGAGCCCGTGGCGCTACACTCGATGGCGGACACTAAGCGAGGCTCTCCGCTAAAAATTCCGGAGTTCGATCTTTGATGGAGTCATCTCGTTCAGTCGTTGACCTGTTGCGAAGGTGCGAGCTTCTCGCCGGGCTCGAAGAGGACTCGCTGGCTGAGTGCCAGAGCACTGTCAATCGCCGACTATTGAGCGTCGGTGACACGCTCATCCGTCACGACGATGCCGGCGACGAGGTCTATTTCGTCATCTCCGGCAGCCTGCGTGTTATCGTCTACGCCTCCGACGGGCGGGCGATCCTGTTCCGTGACCTGACCTGCGGCGAGACGATCGGCGAACTCGCCGCCCTGGACCGCAAGCCGCGCTCAGCGACTGTCGAAGCGCGTTCCGAGAGCGAGGTGCTCGCCATGAGCGGCGCCGCCTTCCGTGATCTCGTCGTCCGTGAACCCGCCGTGGCCCTCGCGGTGCTGAAGCGGACGATCGGGCTGGTTCGTGAGCTTTCCGAGCGGATCGTCCAGTTGAGTTCCCTTGGCGTCGCCAACCGCATCCATGCCGAGTTGCTGCGGCTCGTGCGCGCGACGGGCTCGACCGAGAACCGCGTGGTGCTGAGCCCGGCGCCGCGCCAGTCCGACATCGCTGATCGCATCGCAACGAACCGCGAGGCGGTGTCGCGCGAGGTCAGTCACCTCGCGCGCGAGGGTCTTGTCGCTCGCCAGGGCAGGAATCTGATCGTGACCGACGTTGAACGGCTAGGCCGGCTTGTCAGCGCCGCCGGCTGCTTATCGAGCGAATGAGCCGTCGTTGAGTAGTGTGCGAAACCGCACAGAATGTGGCGTGGCGGTGTGGTAGCGTCGTCCAATTTCAGGAGCGATCGTCCATGACCAACGTCCGGCAACTGCAATTTCCAGCGGCTGTTCTGGCTTTCTTTCTTTGCCTTGTCGACCATTCGCGCGCTGCCTCGCCGCCGATCGTCGCCCTGGTCGCTCTGGCCAGCCGCGACGAGGCACAGATCGAAGGCCTCAAGCGCGGTCTCGTCGAAAATGGCATTGCGCCAGGAAGGGCAGTGAGGCTGGAAGTGCGCTTCGCCAACGGCGACCGCGAGCAGATGCGCCGATCAATCGTCGAACTGACCGGTGCCGGGGCTCGCGTCTTTGTTGCCGCCGGACCCAGCGTCGCGCGGATGGTTCAGGAAATTTCGAAAGACTCGATGGTCGTTGTCGCCAGCCTGGACGGCTTCGAGGCTGCTGGCGTTTCCGGCACGATCCCGCGTCCGTCAGGCAATATCACCGGTTTTGCAACGCTTGCCGCCGATCTCATAGGCAAGCGACTCGAACTGCTGCGCGAGATCATGCCGGGCCTGACCAGCGTGGTCGCTGTGACGCACACCCGAAATCGCAATCACCCGCAGCTCGTGGCCGCCAGCCGCAGGGCCGCAGATCGCTTCGGCCTCGGCATCTCGATCCTGGAGGTTGCGCATCCTGACGAAGTCGCACCCGGCCTGTCGGCAGCATACGCAAAGGGCGCCAGGGCAGTGCTTTTCATGCGCGATTACATGTTCGAGTCGCATCGCACGCAGCTCGTGGCGGCTGCCAGCACAACAGCCTTGGCTTCCTCGTTCGACGAAGAGGCTTTCGTCAGACTGGGCGGCTTGATGTCCTACGCGCCGGACCGGCCCGACCTGTTCCGTCGTTCAGCCTCCTACGTAGCCAAGCTGCTCGCCGGCGCAAGACCGGCGGACCTGCCGATCCAGCAACCGACCAAGTTCGAGCTGTTCGTCAACCTCAAGACCGCCAAGACCCTCGGCCTCGCCATCCCGCCCTCGATCCTGGTCCGTGCCGACGAGGTGATCGAATGATTGGCCGTCGCGCCCTGATGACTGCGATCGCAGTCGCCGCGTTGGCTCGCCCCGGCACCGCGCAGACACGCAAGGCGCCGCTCGTCGGCGTGCTCGACTGGAGCGGCGCATCGTCCGAACGGGTCCGCACTTTCATAGATGCGTTGCACAGCCTCGGCCCGGTACACGGCCAGCGAGTTGCCCTCGATGTGCGGAACGCCGATGGCCGCGCCGACCTCGCGAGCAGGCACGCCGCCGAACTGGTTGCGGCTAGGCCGGACGTGATCGTCGGCTTTGCCACGCCGGCGGGTAGCGCGTTGAAGCGCGCGACGACTACCATACCTCTCGTGCTCGCCACGGCGGACCCGGTCGGCGCCGGTCTCGTCTCGGATACGGCGCGCCCGACCGGCAACGCAACAGGCGTCTCGAGTCTGCTCGTCGATATCGGTGCAAAGCACATCGAATTGCTTTGCGATCTCGTCCCGCGGACGAAATCCATTGCCTTCATCGGCTCGAAGCCCGATCCCGCGACACCCCGCTTCGTTGCCGAAGCCGGGCGGGGGGCGGAGCGCGCCGGCAGGCAACTCGTGCCCATTCTCATCACAGGGCCCGATCAGCTGGAAAGTGCATTCGCCGAGGTATCGGCCCGCAAACTCGATGCTGCGGTCGTGCAACCCCTATTCGCACTCTCCGATCGCGCGGGCGGGCGCGTCGCCGGTGTCGCGCTCCGCCATCGCGTCCCGGCGATCACTGGCTTTGCCTACTTCGCCCGACACGGCGGCCTCGCAGCCTACGGCTCGGAGCCGGGCTTCGGCTCGAAGGCTGCCGCGAGAAACGCTCATCGCATCCTGCTCGGTGCCAAGCCGGGCGATCTGCCCGTCGAGCAGCCAACACGCTTCCTGCTCGTCATCAACCTCAAGACCGCCAAGACCCTCGGCGTCACCATCCCGCCCTCGATCCTGGTCCGTGCCGACGAGGTGATCGAGTGATCGTCACGCGCCGCGGGCTGATAGTGTTCGGCGCAGCTGGTCTGGCAGCGAGCCCCGCCGTAGGCCAACCACCGAAGCGGCTGCCAGTGGTGGCTTTCATCGGCTTTGCGACTTCGCAGGCCGACAATCAGACGGTCGAGGCGTTCCGGCAAGGCCTGAGAGAGCTAGGTCATCGCGAGGGCGCAACCGTCATCGTCGAAGCTCACAGCAACGAAGGTGACGTTGCGCGTGGCTTGGCCCTCATCCAGGCGCTCGCCGCCAGGCAGGTTGACATATTCCTGTCGCCGGGCCCGGCGGTCACGCGGCTGATCGCAAGGCACACGCGCGTGCCCGTCGTTGCCATCGCGTTGCCGCCCGAGTCGGCTGGCTCCGACCTGTTCGCGAGCCTCGCCAGACCGGGCGGGCTGGTAACCGGGTTTTCCACCTACGGCGAGCATCTGTCGGCCAAGCGCATCGAGCTGCTGCGCGAGGCGCTGCCTGGTGTGACGACCGTCGGCATCATGCACAACGCCACCGACCCGTCGTCTGGTCTCTGGGGCGATCAGACCGCCGAAGACGCTCGACGGCAAGGACTGTCGGTCCACCGGCTGGCTTTGGCATCGACTGAAGCGCGTGAAGTGGAGCGGCAACTCGACGAACTGCGGCGCTCCGGTGGAAAGGCTGTGATCGTACTGCGGGACTTCCTCACCGCCTCGCGCGTCGCGGAGATCGGCAGGATCGCGACGAGCAAGGGCATCGCGGCATTTGGCGAGAGCAACGATTTTCCACGTGCCGGCGCGCTGATCAGCTACGGTCCCGACGTGTTGGACCTGTTCCGGCGCGCCGCGGGCTACGTCGATCGTATCCTCAAGGGGGAGAGGCCGGGCGACCTGCCGATCCAGCTGCCTACGAAATTCGAGCTCGCGGTCAACCTCGAGACCGCCAAGGCTCTCGGCCTCACCATTCCGCCTTCGATCCTGATCCGTGCCGACGAGGTGATCGAATGAAGCTCAAGGGGGCCGACGCGCCACCGCCAACTCGGCTGGTCTCGCTGGGCGAGGCAGAGTGACGCCATGCTCGCAAGGTTGGCGCCGCTGAAAAATCTGCGTGCCGGCCTTGGCGCTGGCAGCGGACTTGTCACGGCGGTTGCGGAGCGCATGCAGGGTCGGCTGTATCGCAAGTACGCTGGCCTGCTGGTAGCACTCGTCGCAAGCGCGCTCATCGTGTCATCCGGTGTCGAGAGCTGGTACTCCTATCTTGAGAACCGCTCCGCGATCGTCGACGTTCAGCGCGAGAAGGCGCGCGGCGCCGCCGCCGTCATCGAGCAGTTCGTCCGGGAGATCGAGGGCCAGCTCGGATGGACAACTCACGCCACACACCTCGCTGGCGAAGGTGGTCTCGAACAGCGCCGCTTCGATTTCCTGAGGCTGCTGCGGCAGGCGCCGGCGATCACCGAGGTTGCCTACGTTGACAGCGACGGTCGCGAGCAGCTCAGGGTGTCGCGGCTCGCCATGGACGTGGTCGGCTCCAAGATCGACCGGTCGGAGGCGACGGCGTACCAGGCGGCCAGAACCCATCGCCGCTACGTGAGCCCCGTTTATTTCCGCAAGGAGAGCGAGCCGTACCTGACGCTCGCGATCACCGGTGCGAGTCGGCGTTCCGGCGTCACGATCGCGGAGGTCAATCTCAAGTTCATCTGGGACGTCATCTCTCGCATCAAGGCGGGTCGGGCGGGTATAGCGTACGCTGTCGACGGCCGCGGTCTCCTGATCGCCCACCCCGACATCGGTCTTGTGCTGCGCAAGACGGACCTCTCGAAACTGGCACAGGTCGCAGCGGCACTCGCGAGAGTCGACCATTCGGCCGGCGTGCCAGCTGCAGACGACCGCGACGACTCGAGCCGGGCGATTGCCACGGATCGCACCGGGCGCGATGTGTTGACCGCTTACGCCACGGTCGAGCCGCTCGACTGGCACGTCTTTGTCGAGCAGCCCCTCGCCGAGGCTTTCGAGCAGGTGCGCGCTTCGTTGTGGCGCACGGCAGGTCTTGCCCTTGTCGGGATCGCGCTTGCTGCAATCGCCGGTCTCTGGCTCGCGCAACGGATGGTCGTTCCGATCGAGGCCCTGGCCGCGGGCGCTTCGCGCATCGGGGCCGGCGACCTCGGCCACCGCATCGATGTGAAGTCCGGCGACGAGGTCGAGGCGCTCGCAGCCCGCTTCAACGAGATGGGCGCACGGTTGAAGGACAGCTACGCAGGCCTTGAGAAGAAGGTCGAGGAGCGTACAAAGGAGCTTCAGGAGAGTCTCGAGTATCAGACAGCGACGAGCGAGGTGCTCGGCATCATCTCCGAATCGCCCGGCAAACTTGATCCCGTCTTCGATTCAATACTGGCTCACGCGCGCTCATTGTGCAGCGCCGAGCACGGGCATCTGTTCGTTCGCCACGGCGATGAGTGGACGCCAGCTGCGCTGCAGAACGTCCCCGAGGGGTTCGCGCGCTTCCTCCGCGACAATCCCATCCGCCCTGACGAGCGGACGTCGCTCTCCGTCGTGGCAAAAACATTGAAGCCATTTCATATCGACGATGTTCGCGATCGCGACGTCTATCGAGAACGCCACGTTCTCGCGGTTGCGACCGTCGAACTTGGTCATGCCCGAACCTTCCTCACCGTGCCGATCGTTAGAGAAGGAGCGTGCATCGGAGCACTCACGATCTACCGTACCGAAGTCCGACCGTTCACCAATCGCCAGATCAGGCTGGTCGAGACCTTCGCCGATCAGGCCGTCATCGCGATCGAGAACGCGCGGCTGTTCGAGGCGGAGCAGACACGCACGAGAGAGCTGCAAGAGAGCCTGGAGTATCAGACTGCAACGAGCGAGGTACTCGGCGTCATTTCCCGGTCGCCGAACGAGACCGAGCCCGTTTTCGACACCATCCTGTCGAGTGCGTGCGAGCTTTGCGCCGCCGAGTTCGGCCATCTCATACTCCGCGATGGCGCGGGATGGCGCGCTGCGGCGCTCCGCAATGTCCCGCCGGCTTACGCAGACTGGTGGCGGACTGTGCCAGTGGAAGCCCCGCCCGACTCGCTGCTCGAACATATCACCAGGACGGGCAGGCCCGGACAGCGGGACGACGTAAGGGCGGGGGACGCTTACCGTATGGGCCGTCCACTCGCACTCGCCACCGCCGACCTCGGCGGTGCGCGCACTTTGATGGGAGTGCCGCTTCTGAAATCCGGCGAGGTGCTCGGTGCGATCGTGCTCTATCGCAAACAAGTCGCCCCTTTCAGCGACAAGCAAATCGCGCTGCTGGCGAACTTCGCCGATCAGGCCGTCATCGCCATCGAGAACACGCGGCTGTTCGAGGAGGTGCAGACTCGCACGCAGGAATTGACCCGCTCTGTCACCGAATTGCAGGCACTGGGCAAGGTCGGTCGGGCAGTGTCCTCATCGCTTGAACTCAACACCGTGCTCGGGACTATCCTCGCCAACGCATGTGAAATATCGGGTACTGGTGGCGGTGCGATCTACGTGCTCGACCAGGCGAAAGGCCTGTTGAGCCTGGAAGCAGGCCACAACATGAGCGAAGCCCTCATCGCTGCGGTGCGCGCGCATCCGCTGGGCCTCGACGATCCGATGGTCGGGCGCAGTGCGGCTGAGGGAATACCGGTTGAGATTGCCGACATCCGCGAGCATCCGTCACATCCGCTATTCGAAGTTCTGGATGCCGGAGGCATCCGCGCGCTCTTGTCGGTACCGCTCATCCATCAAGGCCGCACCATCGGCGTGCTGGTGATGCGGCGAGTCCACGCTGGCGCATTCGAGCCTCAGACAGTATCGCTGCTCGAGTCATTCGCGTCGCAGTCCTCGATCGCCATCAACAACGCACGCCTGTTCCGCGAGATCGAAGAGAAGGGCGAGCAACTGCGCGTCGCCAGCCAGCACAAATCGCAGTTCCTCGCCAACATGAGCCACGAGCTGAGAACACCGCTCAACGCGATCCTCGGCTACACCGAGCTGATCCAGGACGGCGTCTACGGCGATCTCGCGCCGAAGGTGACCGGTGTGCTCGAGCGCGTGCAGGCCAACGGCCGCCATCTGCTGGGGCTGATAAACGATGTGCTCGACCTGTCCAAGATCGAGGCCGGACAGCTCACTCTGAGCTATGACGACTTCGCGCTCGGCACCATCATTCACGCCGTTGTCGCGGCCACGGAGTCGCTCGCCGCCGAGAAGAATCTCGTACTCTCGGCGGATGTGGCGCCGGCGCTGCCGATCGGGCGCGGCGACGAGCGGCGAATCACGCAGGTGCTGCTCAATCTCGTCGGCAACGCGATCAAATTCACCGACGCCGGCGAAGTGCGCATCAGCGCCGAGGCGCGCGAGGCGCGCTTCATCATCAAGGTGCGCGACACCGGTCCGGGAATCTCGGCGTCGGAGCAGTCGCTGATCTTCGAGGAATTCCATCAGGTCGACAACTCCAACACGAAGAAGAAGGGCGGCACCGGGCTCGGCCTCGCGATCTCGAAGCGCATCATCGAGATGCATGGCGGGCGGATCTCGGTCCGATCCGAGCCTGGCAAAGGCGCGACGTTCCGCGTCGACCTGCCGATTCCGGCTGACCGGCAGCGAGGCAAGTCATGACCCACCGCATTCTGGTAATCGAGGACCAGGAGGACAACCGCGCGATTTTGCGCGACCTGCTCGATGCCGCGGGCTTCACCTATCTCGAGGCGGTCGACGGGGCCCAGGGCGTCGCGGCAGCGGGCCGTGAGAGACCGGACCTGATCCTAATGGACATCCAGCTACCGGAGATCGATGGCTATGAGGCGACGCGGCGGATCAAGGCAGACCCGGATCTCGCCGCCATCCCGATCATTGCCGTCACGTCGTATGCGCTGTCGGGCGACGAGGCAAAGGCACGAGCCGCCGGCTGTGACGACTACGTGACGAAGCCCTACAGTCCGCGCGCGCTGCTCGCCAAGGTACGCAAGTACTTGCCCCAGGGAGGTTAGGCGTGCGCGATCCGGCTCTGATCCTGGTGGTCGACGACAACGAGGCAAACGTCGATATCCTGCTTACCCGGCTGGAGGCGAGCGGATACACGGTGATCACGGCTCGCGACGGCGAGGAGGCGATCCACCGAGCACATGCCGACCAGCCAGACCTGATCCTGCTCGACGTGATGATGCCGAAGCTCGACGGATTCGAGGTGGCCCGACGTCTCAAAGCCGACCGCAGCCTGCCGTACATGCCGATCATTCACATCACAGCCAAGGCGGAGACGCGCGACGTGGTTGCCGGTCTCGACGCCGGCGGCGACGAGTACCTCACCAAGCCGATCGATCACTCCGCACTGCTCGCACGCGTCAGAGCGATTCTGCGCACCAAGGCACTGCACGACACCGTCGAGGCACAGGCGCGCGAACTCGCCCGCCAGAGCTCCGAGCTTGCCGATCTGAACCGAACGCTCGCACAACGCGTCGAGGCCCAAGTCGCCGAGCTGCAGCGACTGGGCCGGCTGCGGCGGTTCCTGTCGCCCCAAGTTGCCGATGTGATCGTGTCCTCGGACAGCGAGCACCTGCTCGCCAGCCACCGGCGGGAGATCACCGTAGTGTTCTGCGACCTGCGCGGCTTCACCGCATTCTCGGAGATTGCCGAGCCTGAGGAAGTCATGGGCGTTCTCGCAGCCTATCACGCCGCAGCCGGCCGGCTCATCGAGCGCCATGCGGCGACGCTCGAGCGCTTCGCGGGCGACGGCCTCATGCTGTTCTTCAACGACCCGCTGCCTTGCCCCGACGCTGCTGAACGAGCCTTGCGCTTTGCCACTGAACTCCGTGCTGAAATCGCGGGTCTCGCCAGTGGCTGGCAGGAGCGCGGGCATGCTCTTGGTTTCGGTGTCGGTATCGCACAGGGCTATGCCACTCTCGGTCGTGTCGGCTTCGAAGGCCGCGGTGACTACGCAGCGGTCGGACCGGTAGTCAATCAGGCTTCCCGCCTCTGCGATCTTGCCAAGGCCAACGAGATCCTGCTTTCGCAGCGCGTCGCCGTGGCTGCCGGTTCGCTCGCCGATCTGACACCGCTTGGCGAAGTCCCGCTCAAGGGACTGCGGCAACCGATCGCGATCCATCGGCTCAACGGTCTCAACGAATGAGTGCCGTCCCGCCCACGTCTGGTGCGCGCTTCAAAGCGCTGCTCGCCAGGCGCGTGAAGCTGGATCGTTATCGAGCAGTGCTGCGCGTCGGCAAGGCTCGCTTGCGGGCATATGGCGACGCCCTGATGGCCGAGGGGCTGCCGCGGGCGTCGATCGCGATGCGCCGGCTGCTGCGTACCACGCGCAAGGGCATGCGCAGGCTGGGCCTTGGCGCCGCCGGGCAGTCGCATGCCGGGCCTACTTTGATGGCTTGGATTTGGCAGGAGAGCCGGCGCGAGCAAATGCCAATCCTCGCAATCATCGTATGCTCGCTGCCGTTCTACTATCTGCTCTTCGACCTGCCGAAGCACATCATCAACGGGCCTATTCAAGGCAGCGGCTTTGCGTCGACGGAGGCGACGCGCCCGCTCGGCCAGCTCGTTCCGCTCTTTGCTCCGTTAACTTCGCTCGCTTCAATAGAACTCGATCGCGTGATGGCGCTGCTCGTGCTCAGTGCGCTGTTCGCTGCCCTGATCATCGTGAACGGCGCATTCAAGCTCGTCATCAACACGGCCAAAGGCCGGCTCGGCGAGCGGATGCTTCAACGTCTGCGCAGCGACCTGTTCGCGCGTGTGCTCGCGATGCCGCCGCGGGAAGCGCGCCGGTTGAGCGGCTCGGAGACCGCTGCGATCATCAAGGACGAGGTCGAACCGCTAGGCGGCTTCATCGGCGATGCGTTCGTCATGCCGGCGCTGCTCGTCGCAAAGGCGCTCACAGCTGCGCTGTTCATCCTGCTGCAGAGCGTTTGGCTCGGCGCCGTGGCCATTGTCATCGTTGTCGTGCAGGCCCTGATCGTGCCGCGCATGAGGCGCCGTCTGATCGTGCTCGGCCGAGAGCGTCAGGCCACGGCACGGGCACTCGCCGGCCGCGTCGGCGAGGTCGTCGAGGGCATCGCCGAGGTCCACACCAACAACGCGAAGATGCTCGAGCAACGCGACATCCAATCCAGGCTCGAGCGGATTTTCACAATCCGCTACGAGATCTACCAGCGGAAATTCGCAATAAAGTTCATCAACAACCTCCTCGCGGAAGTTCCAACGCTGATATTCTTTCTGTTGGGTGGTCTACTTGTCCTGAAAGGCCAAGTCGACGTTGGGCAGCTTGTCGCCGTCATCGTCGCCTACGGCGAGTTGCCCGACCCCATCAAGCAATTGATCGATTGGGACTATCAGCGGCAGGACATGATGGTCCGCTTCGACCAGGTCAATCAGTATCTGCCGCCGCCGACGCTCGCGAAGCGGGACCTGCCTCATACGATTTTGCCAGTGGCGCGGGTGCGACAAGCGTTGCCGCTGAAAATATTGGATCTGAACGTCGAGATCGAGGCGAGCGGCGAGCGATTGCGCGACACGAGCCTCGAAATCAGAACCGGCGAGCAAGTCTGCGCAACGGGAGATGCCGGTTCGGGAGCCAACGCACTGGCGCTCGCGCTGATCGGCGACGCGGCGCTCTCCTCCGGCACGATGCTGTGTGCGGGCAAACCATATGGACCTGCAGGATTGCTCGGTGGTCGGCTCGCCTATGTCGGTGAGGACCCCTACGTGCAGCAGGGACCGATACGGGATGCGTTGCTCTACGGCTTGAGCGAGGAGGCCGGCGCGGCATCGCATGTGGGTCGGCTCGGCGAAATCTTGAAGCTGGTCGGGCTCGAGGAGGACATCCTCGCCATCGCGCTCGGCGGCCGGATCACGCAAGCTGCGCGCGCAGACGTCGCGCGCGCGGCAGTCGCTGCGCGGCATGCACTGGCCAGGGGACCCGCATACGAAGACCTCGCGCGCGTCGTCGTTCGCCACAACCCCAACCGTTACAACGATGAAGCGACCATCGGTGTGAACCTTTCGATCGCAGGTGATCAATACGATTCGGCAGATGCTCGATGGCTCGGGCGAGCCGAGGTCGACCACGAACTCGCACACCACGATCTCAATCATCGTCTCGAGTCGATAGGACGGGTGATGGCACGTACGGCGGTGGACCTCTATGGTGGCCTCGCGCACGACAACGTACTGCGACTGACACAGCGCCACGTGCCGCCCGACGAGTTCGAGCGCTACCGGGCGCTCATCGAGCGATACGACGACGGCCGCGCCGAGCCGCTTAGCGACGCCGATCGCCGTGCCCTGCAATCCCTGGCGCTCGGCTATGTCGAATCACGCCATCGTCTGGGCCTGATCGACAACGCGCTCAGGGAACGGGTCGTGGCAGTGCGACAAGCTCTTTACGGGACCGATCGCGTGCCGACCGATGATGCAGACTATTTCGATGGCATGACGCTTGAACAGAACATCATCTTTGGCAGTGTCGTCCACGAATTGGCTGGCAGCGAGCGACAGGTCCGCGAAGCGGTGCGCAAGACGCTCGCGGACCTAGGTAGCCTTGAACTCGTCCTGTCGCTCGGCCTTGCATTCGAAGCAGGGCCCGGCGGCCGTCGGCTCACTCTCGCGCAGCGCCAGAAGATCGGATTGGCGCGTGCACTGCTCAGGGACTGCGAACTGCTCGTTGCCAACCGCGCTCTGTCCTCTCTCCCGGTGCGGAGCCAGGACACGATCATTCGCGGCGTGCTCGCTGAACTGCGCACCCGCAACGCCGGCGCGGGCGGCGCCAGTTTCTGGGTTCTGGCCAACGCCGCCTCGGCACCGCACTTCGATCGCGTCCTGGCGTTCGCCGGAGGTCAGATCCGCGACGATACCCGGCCACGCCCCGCTCAGGACCAGGGAAGTGACGACGCCGTGAAAGGCCATGAGACATGACGATCGACGACGAAGTCGCTACGATGCGGCGCATTCCGATGCTGGCGAAGATCGAACCCAAACCGCTTCGCATGCTGGCTGCGGTCTGCCGGCGCGTCGTGTTTGCCCCCGGACAAGTCGTGTTCGAGCAGGGCGACGAGGGCGACGCGGCCTACGTCATCCTCTCGGGTAGTGCCGCCATTATCGCGCGCAGTGAAAACGGCGACAGCATCATCGCGACCACCGGACCCGACACGCTGGTTGGCGAGCTTGCAGTCATCTGCGACGTTGCTCGTTCGGCGACGGTGCGGGCCGAGACGACGCTCGTCACGCTACGCATCGAACGCGATCACTTCATGGAACTGCTACGTCAGTCGCCGGAGGCATCGGCAGCTGTGATGCGCCACATCGGGCTGCGACTGATCGAGCGCACCGACGAGCTTGCCGCAGCCCGCCGTGGAGACAGCCGCAATTGAAGCAACAGCAGCGGCGGTAAGGGCTTCGCCGCCGCACGGCGGCTGCGCCTGTGTCTCGACATCCGCGGTCGAACCTGTCGACTCGGGATTCTTGGACTGAGGAAAGTGCATCTTGAGGCCGACCAGCCTGACGTGCCAAGCCTCACTGCTCGATACGGTATGTCGCTTCAAACGTTTCACGATTATTGCCGTAGACCTCGTCTCCGTTGCGGATGAGGAAGCCTGCTGCACCTCGTTGAATCTCGCCCCATGGCGCCAGAATGGAGAAGCTTCCGGGCAGCTCGAACGCGGCGACGACCGACTTGGAGCGGTAGATCGCCCCGTGCTCGGTCTCTCCGGCATCGCGCTCATAGAGTTGTGCAAACCGGATCTGCTCGATGACATAGAAATTCGGCGAACCATCGCTGTCCAGCAGAACCTGACGCCCGGGCGACATGTTGGTCACCACCCAATCGCCCTGTCTGGCTCGTGCTTCGGATTCCTTTCCATTCCAGCGGGTGACGACACGTTCCTCGTTTTGAGCCTGGCGTGCCGAAACAAATCCGATCTTGCGCGCCCGGAGGAGCGGCTTGCCGACAGCCGCGCGTAGCTCTTCGAAGTCGGCTGCGGTCAGCTTTTCGGTTGCGACGAGATCGGACACGCCAGGAGGCCTAATGCGCAGTTCGTAATGATAGCTCCCGCTCATCTCGCGCGCCTTTGGTATCGCAACCTTGTCAGCCTCCGCAAACTTTACCCACTGTGCAAATTCCGCCGACATGATTGCATGCATCTCCCGAACGAGACGATCTCGCTCGTGGCGGCGCCCGGCCTCGGCCGCCCGGTGGGCCGCCAGGAAGCCGAACCGCGCATCTTCGGCTAGATCCTGGATACGAGCGAGGGCATGCGCGTAGCGCTCACCAACCCGGCGGTAGTCGTCGAGCTGCGCGTAGGCGAACAGGCCGGCGCTCAGCGAAGAAAACAGCAGAGCACCGGCGAGACCGAACACATCATAGCCTTCGAGTTCGATCCTCTGGAGCGCGGGTACGGCAACCGCCAGCCATGACGGCGCGAGGCTCTGCTCGCTCCAGGCGGAGAATATCACCGCTGCTGCGAGCAGCAGAGCGATGAACGGAACCGCTGTCGCGAACTTCCCGATCGCGTCGTGGCGTCGGCGGCGCTTCCTGTACTTGGCGCTCGTGGTGCTGAGAAATGCCTGTTGAACGCCGAACTGGTAGCGCCTGAAGTATTCGATCTGAAGGGCTGCGGTATCGATTTCTCCGGCTTTGGCGGGCTCGTCGCTGGCAACAACCACCTCGAAAAGTCTCTTGCGCAGTTCTTCGGCATTGGCCCGCGCCTCGTACCAGACCTCGAGCGGGCGGCGCAGCATGAGATAGAGGAAGCAGATCCAAGCAAGGCACAACATGAACCAGACGCCGGCGCTCGATAAGGCAGCGGCCACAGGTGGGAGACGCACCGGCGCGACCATTAGAACCACGGCCGGAACGACGGCCAGCCCCGCTCCGATGATCCCCGCAAGCCCCCACCGCACGTGCGTTCTGCGCCATCGAATGGCCTTGCGATCATAGATCCGATAGCGTTCGATGATGCTTGCGATTTCGTCCCGATCGAGAATGCGTTTCAAGGGCGCCGCATCGAGCGGCAGGCGCTCGGCGTGCAGGTGAGGATCCAGGATGTGATCACACGCCTCATGTTCGCCAACCGCCAAGCGGGCGCGTTCTCTCATCGGCACGTCCACACCCGATGACACGAGCCTTCCTCCGTCACCATCAGCGGCAATATTGAGACTGCGGTTCCGAATATGTAAATATCGTCGTGGAAGACGCGGAGGGAAGCGATGCAGCTGCTGCGGTCGAACGGCCTTCTTGCCACACTCCTTCTCGCCACGATGTCGATGGTAGCACCCGCCGCCACGCAGGAAAATCCTGATCGTCCGGAGCGTGTGAAGGCTCTCGTCATCGGAGTGGCGGATTACCGGAAGCCGACGATCGATCTGCCGCGCGCGGCGAACGATGCCGATGGCGTAGCGCAGGTTCTCAGGCAGAAGCTTGGCATCACAAATACCGAAATTCTCAACGAGAAACCCAGCAGAGCCAGCATATTGGCTGCCTGGAGAAAGCATCTGAAGCGTCTCAAGCGCAACGACGTGTCGATCTTCTTCTTCTCCGGCCACGGTGCCGAGCAGAACCGGGATTCCTACCTGCTCCCCAGCGATTTCGACGCATCGCGATCGGCCGTCCAGGGCGGCATCGCGCTCTCTGCGCTGATCGACGAGCTGAAGCGGCTCGATAAGAACGTCCTCGGCATCTTCATCGTCGACATGTGCCGTCGCGACACCGGGCCTGCGGCCGGAGAGAAGAACATCGAGAGTTCGAGCAGCTATGCGCCGGTGCGCGCGAGCGAAGGCATGTTCGTGTTTTATGCGGCGAGTCCCGGCCAGGTCGCGCTGCACGATCTTGGGCGAGGCGACGAGAACACGTCACACTCGGTCTACACTCGTGAGCTCCTGCCTCTCCTTGCGGAGCGGCACAGAGGGCTCCACGACATCGCCAAGGACGTCCGCTGGACCACCTATAAGACAGCGCTGCGGCGCCGGTCACTCGACGGCCGGGAGACACCGCACCTTCAAGTGCCAGCCTATTTCGATGAGGTTCTGAAGCGGACCAATATTCTCGGCACACCTCTGAAGTCGGATCCCGCGCGGAAGATCGATTTGAAAAGCACGCCCGGCGCGTTGGCAGGCACCAAGGGCATCGAATGGTCGTGTCAGCACTGCCCGGAGCTGGTCCATCTTGACCAGCCGAGAGACGAGCAACGCGTTCGCGACGGCATGCGGACGGCAAAGATGTCGAAGCGCATTGCGATGGGTCGCTTCGAGATCACCCGCGACGAGTGGCGCTTATGTCAATCGGTCGAGGTGGCGGGCAAGCGGTGCCCGACGATCGATACCGACATCATCGAGGGTGACCGGCGACCGATGACGGGTGTCGCGTGGTCGGACGCAAAAGCATACGTCGCGTGGCTCAATGCGTTGCCGGGTCAGAAGCGTTTCCGTCTGCCGACGGAAGCCGAATGGGAGTATGCCGCGCGCGGTGGGGGCAATCCGGTGTTCGGCCCGGCAACCGATGCCTCGCGGCTTTGCGAATTTGCCAATGGTGCGGACGCGAGCCTGAAGTCGATGCTGTGGGTCAACGTGCAATGCGACGACGGCAAGGCCCGCGGCACGACTTCCGTCGGCAGCTACCGTCCGAACGGTTTCGATCTCTACGACATGCAAGGCAATGTATGGGAATGGGTCTGCGCCGATGCCGACGCACCAGAGTCGTCTGCCCGCGCGGGTCATGCCGACTGCGTACAGCCGGCCGTAAAAGGGGGCTCATGGCGCAGCGGGCCGGACTCGCTGCGCATCGGCGCTGTCCAACTCTTGAATGCGAACGAGCGCCGCCGCACCGTCGGCTTTCGCGTCGTCCGAGAGCTCGACTGAGTCGTGTCGCTGGTGGCACGGCAGGAGAATAAAATGCGCCGTTGACACTTTTATTGTTGATTGCCGCCGATAGGGCGCCTGATCGTTCCGTCTGTTCTGGATTCAGTTGCGTCGCGCGCGATTGCGCGTCCGTCCGGCGGAGTTGCCAGTGTCGCTGAGTGGCCGTGCGTGCATTCTGTTCGGCCTAGTGTGCACCACACTCGGGCTGGTGGCGTGCCATCACTGGACGGCCTCACCCCGTGAACCCATGGCCGGCGCCAGTGAGCGGCCATTGCGGTCGTCGCGCGTCAAGAAGGCCTATCGTCCGGCGCCTCGGCGGGGCGGCAGTCCTGCTACCTCACGGCGCAATGATCACGGTGCGTCCAGTGGGCCAGTGGGTCCGTCCGGTACGGCGCGAGCCGCAGCAACAGCTTCTGGCACCGGCGGCGCAGGCACAGCAAGGCCTGCCGGCGTGTCTCCAGCGAAGCTCATGCCGAGCCGCTTTCCGAAGAGCGCGTGCAACCCGAAGAACCCACGGGTCGACAAGGACAGGTTCGAAGGCGGCAAGGTCACGCAGGGCTGGGGCGCCCGCATCGGCAATTGGCCCGGGTTTGTCGCGATCAGGGCGAGGACGGCGGGCAACAAAGCGGAAGTGTTCTGTGGCGGCTCGGCGATACATCCCAATTGGGTGGTGACGGCCGCGCACTGCTTCTACGACGGCGGCAAACAGTATAGCGAGGACGCGCGCGGGCTGTTTTTCGACATGGCAAAGCGCATTCCAGAATACGCGATACTCGGAAAGGGCTACCTGGAAGTCCTTGCCGATACGGACAAGCTGAGCGCGCCGGCCGATCCCAGGAGCTTCAGGATCAAGCGCATCTTCCGGCACCCGAGCTACGATGACAAGACGAAAATGAACGACATAGCTCTGCTCGAGGTCGAAGGCGAGATGCCGACCACCGCGCGCCTTTCGCTCTCCGGGGACACCGACCCGCCCGCGGTGATGCCGATGCGCGCCATGGTGGCCGGCTTTGGACGCACCACGGCCCACGAGACCAAGTATCTAGAGTACAAGACCGTCCGTGGCGGACGAGCATTGGCGATGTCCGACCAGCTGCTCGAGACGACGCTGCCGATCGCCAGGGACCAGGACTGCAAGTGGAACGGCAGCAAGCTCGGTCCGGGGCAGATCTGCGCGGCGGAGGAACGTCACGGCGGTCGCGACACCTGCAACGGCGATAGCGGCGGCCCGCTGGTGTTGTTCGATCGTGATGGCTGTCCCTACGTTGTCGGGCTGACCAGCTACGGCGACGAAGTGTGCGGACTTAAGAACAAGCTCGCCGTCTACACGCGCGTGTCGCATTACGCCGGCTGGATTCGCGAATTCGTGCCAGGTGCCGATTCCACGTCGGCGCCGGGCTTCGAAAGAAAGAGGCTCGAGGCCGACTATGCTGCGGTCGTCCGGTCGGTCGACAGGATCGCTGCCCTGGCTCGCGCGGCGCCTGCTTCCGGCCGCATCGGACTCACCTTGTGCGCATCGCTACACGGCGAGACATGCGAGCCGCGCGCGAGCGGGACCTTGAAAGATGGCGAAAGCGTGCGCGTCGAGGCGCGGACTGCGGCCAAGGGGCGAACCGTTCTCCTCGCCGTCTCGGCGCAAGGCGTGATCCGCCAGATCGTCCCGTCCGGCGCACCCGAGGATGAAAGTGACCTCGTAAAAGCCTCGGGCGGCCGCATTGTCCGTGGCGTTCTTCCCGTGAACTGGTCGCTGGAGCGCGGCTACATCATCGCAGTGAACGTCGCCGACGCCGCGACGGCGGCATCCGAGGTCGAGCGAGCCGAGGAGGCGGGTGGCAAGGTCGGCGATGCAGTCCGCTATATCGCCGAGATCGAAAGAGTGGCCCGTGCCTCCGGCGCCGGATTGGGGCTGATCACCTTGGCCGTGCGCCAGTAGCCGGCTTGCCGGCAGCTCACTTATCCGTTTGCTCCCCGTCCACCGCCACCTCGACGCCCAGCGCCTTCAGCCGCGCGCGGGCGTCGGCGTGGACGTGGCGGTTCCAGTCGTCGTCGAAGGGCTGCTCGGCGAGCACCTGTCGGTAGTCGGCGATGGCCGCATCGCGATGCCCGAGCGCCTCATGCGCGCGGGCGCGGCCGTAGAACGTGCCGGAACGCCTGAAGCCGAGGCTGATGGCAAGCTCGAAGTCGGCGAGCGCGGCCTTGGCGTCGCCAATCGCTAACCGAACATGACCGCGTGTATCCACAATGTCTGGATCGGTCGGTCGAAGCGTAACGGCTCTCTCTATGCGGGGGAGCACTTCAGTGAGACTTTGAGTTGGCGCGTCCTTTAGAACCACCGCCATCACAGACTCCCATGCAACCCGGTCAAGTAACTTTGCTAATCGTAGTGTATGCCGCGGATGCTCGGCCGGCTGCTGCTCCATCAGTCGTTCGTAAGCGATGATCGCCTCGTGACTACGACCGTCGGCATCGAGCTTGCGGGCGACCGTTAGGAGGTCGTTAGGCCATTTCTGCAACCTGCTGCACCAAGCCGGTATCTCGGAGGACAGATGATAGGTCAGGCGCTGGGCATCGGTGAGGCACCGCGGAATGCGTGTTTTCAGCAGTTCCAAAAGCGCCTGCCCGAAGGGCGGGACGGGCGATATGCGAACCGTGCCGTCGGCCGAACCGCTCGCTAGCATCACGCCGTCCGGTGAAAATGACACAGCATAGACATCGCCAATATGATCATCCAATTTGGCGGCAGGTGCGTAACCTCCGTCTTCATGGCGCCGCCACAGAAATCCCTTGCTGCCCACTCCGGCGCTCGCCAGCGTGGCGCCGTCCGTTGAAAACGAAAGCGCGGTGAATCTTTGCGGCTCGGTTCTTGTGATTGCGGCGTGGCGGAGTTCACCACTCGCTGTGCGCGTCAATATGGTGAGCGAGCCATCTCCAACTCCAACCGCCAATTCCGCGCCTTTGGGCGCGAACGACAATGCTGTGACTTGCGAGGGAAATTCTCTGGAAGTTTCCTGGTGGGCAAATTCTCCACTTGGAGATCTGCGCCAAAGTCGCAATCGATTGTCGTCGCCCCCGCTCGCGAGCGTCAATCCGTCGGGCGAGAATGCGACAGCGTTCACGCTGAACCCACCGGTGTCGAACAGGGTCTTGTGGAGCGCGAATTCACCGTGTCCCCCCCGGCGCCAGAGGCGCACCGTTCCGTCGGCCCCGCCACTCGCCAGCAGCTGGCTGTCCGGACTGAAAGCAACCGAGTAGACAAGCTCCTTGTGTCCGCTCAGAACCTCGGCGGCCTCAAACTCTCCTCCCGCTTGGCGCCGCCATACGCGAATTGTTCCATCAGAAGATGCGCTGGCCAGCGCGGCGTCGTCGCGCGACATTGCCAGATGCATCACTAAGCCTGTGTGCCCAAGCAAGCGATCGACCTCCTGAAATCCTCCCTTTGCCTTGCGTTGCCACACGTGGATCGAATTGTCCTCCGAAGCGGCCGCTAAAGTGTGGCCGGCTGAGTCGAATGCAAAAGAGTAAATTGCTTGTCCTCGTTTCGCGCTAGTGTGCGCAATAGAAGAATTCTGCGCGATATCCGCGTTCCACAGCCTGACGGTGTCATCGCTGGAGGCGCTGGCCAGAATTGAACCACCCTGTGAAAACGCGATCCCAGAGACCTGGCTCGTGTGGCCCGCGAGAACGTTGGCCGCGGCGAACGCCCCGTCCGCCCCGCGACGCCACAGCCGCACCGTCTTGTCAGACGATCCGCTGGCCAGCGTGCCGTCGGTCGCGAACGCGACCGCGCTGACGGAACCGTCATGCCCTAAGAGCACGCTGGCGGCGGCGAACGTCCCGTCCGCCCCGCGCCGCCACAGCCGGATCGTTTTGTCCTCCGACCCGCTGGCCAGCGTGCCGTCGGCCGCGAACGCCACCGCGCCGACGCTCTCCGTGTGCCCTGCGAGCACGCCGGCGGCGGCGAACGTCCCGTCCGCGCCGCGCCGCCACAGCCGGATCGTGTTGTCCCACGACCCGCTGGCCAGCGTGCCATCGGCCGCGAACGCCACCGCGCTGACGGAGTTCGTGTGCCCTTCGAGCACGCCGGCGGCGGCGTACCTCCCGTCGGCCCCGCGCCGCCACAACCGGATCGTGTTGTCCCCCGACGCGCTGGCCAGCGTGCCGTCGGCGGCGAACGCCACCGCGTTGACGCGCTCCTTATGCCCTTCGAGCACGCCGACCAGCGCGAAGAAACCGTCCGCCGCTCGCCGCCAAAGTCTGACCGTGGCATCCTGCTTGCGGTCGCCGACGATATTGCCACCCCCACTGGCCAGCGTGGCACCATCCGGCGCGAACGTCACCGCGGAAACGCCGCTCGTGTGCCCTCGAGCGCGCCGGCTGGCGCGAAACCACCATCTGCGCCGCGCCGCCACAGCCGCACGGTGTTCCACGCGCTACTGGCCAGCGTGGCGCCGTCGGGCGCGAACGCCACCGCCGTGACTTCGGATACATGGCCCGTCAGCACCGCCGCCTCGCGCAACTGGCGCGCGGCCGCATCCAACGCCACGTGCGCCTTGGGCCACCACGGCCGCTTGCGGATCTCCTCGCGGTCGCTCTTCTCGTCGCGCAGCGCCTCCAGCGCCAAGAGCGCCGCGGTGCCGGCGTCGCCCTTCCCCAGCACCTCCATCGCTCTGTCGGCGAGGAATCTCGACTGCGTCAGCAGCGCCTCGTCGCGCGTCTTCACCGCGCGCTCCGTAGCCGCCTTCGCCGCATCTGCGGCCAAACGCGCGGCCCCCGCTTGGAAGTCGGCGCGCTTCGCCTCGTTCTGCGCCAGTTCCTTGCTCTCTTTCGCCTTCGCCTCGCTCTCGCGCGCGAGCTTGACCTGCTTCTCCAGCTCGACACCACGCACAGCGAGTTGCACGCCACGCTGGTACATCTGCCAAAACAGCCAGCCCGACACCACCGCCGCAACCGTCATCACCGCCAGCAGCACGCCGCGCAGCACGCCACGTCGCCGCTGTTCCTCCGCCGCCCGTTTCAGCGCCGCCTCGGCCTCGGCCAGCGCCTTGGCGCGCGCCTCCTGCGCCGCCGCCATGTCGGCCAAGCGCTGGCGTTCGGCGCTGGCCCTGGCCGTCGCCTCGTCCTCGCTGGCGCGGATGAACTCGCGCTGCAGGTCGGTCAGCTCCGGCGCGGTGCGCGGGCGGCGCGCCGCCCAGTCTTTCGCCGCCTGGATGTCGCTGCCCGAGAGCAGCCGCGAGGCGAGCCTGCCGCCCGCCTCCCACTCGGTCGCGCGGATCAGGAGGCGCGTATGCTCACGGTGCCAGTCGAGATCGGTGTCGAGCGCCTCCTTGAGCCGGCGCAGCCCCGTCGCGAAGCCAGAGCCCGGCGACTTCGGCTCGGCGTAGAAGTAGATGTAGTTGAGGTCGGCGAGCGCCTCCGGCGGCCGCGTCTCGCCGAGCGGGCGGCAGACGACGGGGATGATGCGCTGGCCGAGGCGGCGGGCTTCCTCCACCTCCCACGCGCAGATGTCGGAGACGGCGGACGCCGGCGAGACGACGAACACCACAGTGTCGGTCTCGCGGATCAGGTTGCCGAGCCTCTCCTTCCAGTCCTCGCCGCCCGAGATGCCGTGCCGATCGAGCGTCGGGGCAAAGCCCGCGAAGTCGAGGCCGTCATAGAGCTGCTCGGCGAAGGCGAGGTCGTCGCGGCTGTAGGAGACGAACACGCGCAGCTTCTCGTTCGCCGATCTGTCCGACCGCGCGGTCGCTACGCCACCAGCTGCCACCGTCTGATCCATCAGCTCAACCGAGCACTGTCTCGATCGCGTTATCTGTGCACCGAATGCAGGTGCTGGCAAGCGCCAATGCGGCTTCGGCGATCATGCACGAAAAGTGCTGTGACCGGTTTTTTCGCACATGCGATTTCGGCTGAGCGGCGCCCGGTCAGGCTTCAAGCGGTGCGCGAGCCTCCGAGATCGATATAGCGCCACGCAAGCGCGATGATGGCCATGATCACGAGAGCGACGACGAAGGAGATGGCGGCGCCGAGCCCCAGTTGAAAGGCCTGCATCAGGTTGGCCACGAGCGGTGCGATCATGGCGCTCGAAGGGTTGCCGAACAGCAGAGGAACGAAAAACATGCCCATCAGCGGCACGAACGTCAGGATCGTCGCAGAGATGACCCCCGGAGTCGTCTGAGGAAGCGTCACGAGCCAGAATGCGCGGATCGGGCCGGCACCGAGATCGGATGCGGCGTCGACGAGCGACCAGTCCATCTTCTCGAGCGACGCGTATAGTGTGATGACCGCGAAAGGCAGCGAGAAGTAGGTCATCACCACGACGACCGCGAACGGATTGAACAACAGGAAGCTCAGCGGAGAATCGATCGCACCGAGCAGCATCAGCCCTTTGTTGATGATGCCGCCGTGCCCGAGGATCGCCATCCAGGCGTAGGCGCGCAAGAGGCCGCTGGTCCAGAACGACAAGACCACCGCACCCAGCACGAATTTCTGCCACCGGCTCGTGTAGCGCACAATCCAGTAGGCGAACGGATAGGCCAGCAGGATGGTGACGACGGTTATCACGGCGGATGTCCAGAGTGTCCGAAACAGGACGCTCGGATAGATCCAGCTCGCAAAGAAGGTCTGGTAATTTACGAGCGTCCACTCGTGCACGATCCGGTAGTTTCTGCTCGTCCAGAAGCTGTAGGCAAACATGATCGCCAGCGGCACCACGAAAAGGGCGATCTGCACGACCAGCATGGGCAGCAGACCCCAGATCGGGGTCCGCTGCATCGAATTGCCCACGATCGCGTCACGGGCACTCATCAGGCTGCCATGACCTCGTTCCAGGCGGCGGCATAGTCCTCGGGGTTCTGCGGCGCCTCGATGAGGCGCATGTTGAAAGCGATTTCTGGCTTGTCCATCATATTCGCGGTGACGAGGTCGCCCGCGCCCTGTTTCTTGAGAAGCTCCGCGCCGGCACGATTGGCGCAGCCGCGCTGCAACCGCTTGAAGTTGGTGGCAACGTACTCGGCGGAGTGAATGTGGTTGATCCACTTCAATGCCGCGTCGCGGTTCGCCGCCCCTTTCACCAGCATGTCGCCGTCGATCCATCCATAATAGCCTTCCTTCGGTACCTCGGTGCCCATCGGCGGGCCGCCCGAAGACTGAATCGTGAAGGCACGGCCCTGTGACGACATGCCGATCCACACCGTCTCCTCGACATAAAGCCGAAGCTGCTCATTCCATCCCTTCATGACAGTCGGCGCGTTGCGCTTGATCCTGATGAGCACGTCCTTGGCGCGATTGAGCTGCTCCTTGTTCATCTTGAACGGGTTCTCGATGCCGAGGATCATTGCAGCCACCGGCCACATGAATTCGTGCTGGCTGGTGAAGCCGACGTGGCCCTTGTACTTCGGATCGAGCAGCACCTCGTAAGACGTCGGTGGCGTGGAGATTCGCTTCTTGTTGTAGATCAGCAGCGTCGGATTCCAGCCCCATGGCACCATCAGCATCTTGCCGCCAGCGACCTGCAGCGCGGGCATTTTCTTGAAGGCCTCGTGCATGTTGGCCTTCACGTTCGGCAGGCTGTCGAGATCGATCGGCTCGATCATGCCTTCCTGGTGGTACCGCAAGGGCCAGAGACCGTCAGCCTCGAACAGGTCGTACTGCGACGTGCCCGACAGCTTGAGCTTGGCGAACGTCTCGGCGTTGCCGGCCATGGGGATGTGGTTGACCTTGATTCCGCTCTGATCGAAGAACGACTTGATTCCGCTCGGCTCGACGTGGCCGCCCCAGGCGAGCCAGTTGACGGTGCCGGCCGCGTTTGCCGCGTGCGGCCGACCGGTCAGACCGGTCGCTGCAACGGCCGAAGCGGCGAGCGCCTCGGTGATGAACCTTCTGCGGCTCCTCAACTGCGTCATGTCGATTACCTCGCTGTTTGAGCTGACTGCACTACTGCCTCGATCTTCACGGGTTGTCGGCTTCGGCTGGGAAGATCCTGGCGTCCGCCTCGTCCCAGGTGAGTGTAAGGAGTGCGCCTTGGGCAGGTGGCACGGTGACCGTTTCGCTCAGGCGATAGCAAAGCAGATCCGTGCCGTTCGCCAGCCGCACCGAATAATGCGTGAGGAAGCCGAGGTGAGAGGCGTGCACGAGGCATCCGGGTAAGCCGGTAGCGCCCGCATTGCCTTTCGACGGATTGTCATCGAACCTGATTTTTTCCGGCCTGATCAGCAACGCGACGCGCGCGCCAGGCGCCAACTGACCCGCAGTTCGTCCGCGCATCCGACCGAGCCCCTCGATTTCCACCTCGCCGATGTCGGCCACGACGTTCACCAGACGACCGACGAGCACGTTGGCGGCCCCGATGAACTCCATGACGAAGCGGTGGGCGGGGTTATCGTAGATCTCGGCCGGCGAGCCGACCTGAAGCAGTCGTCCGCCGTTCATTACGCCGATCCGGTCGGACATGGCCATCGCCTCCTCCTGATCGTGCGTCACGTAGACGAACGTTATGCCGACCTGGCGCTGCAGTCGTGTCAGCTCTCCCTGCATCTGCTTGCGAAGTTTGAGGTCGAGGGCACCGAGCGGCTCGTCGAGGAGCAGTACCGACGGATGATTGACCAGGGCACGGGCGAGAGCCACGCGCTGGCGCTGTCCGCCGCTGAGTTGACCGGGCCGGCGGTTCTCGAACCCGGCGAGCGAAACCATGCGCAGCATGTCGACGGCCGCGGCACGGCGCTTCGTGCGTTCCACGCCCTTCATGCGCAACCCGAATTCGACGTTTTCTGTCACCGTCATGTGCGGAAACAGGGCGTAGCTCTGGAACACCGTGTTGACCGGCCGCTCGTAGGGCGGAACGTCAGCGACTGAGCGCCCCTCGATGAGAATGTCACCGCTGCTCGGCGCCTCGAATCCCCCGATCAAGTTCAGCGTCGTGCTCTTGCCACAGCCGCTCGGGCCGAGCAGCGAGAAGAACTCCCCCCGCCCGATGATGAGCGAGATGTCGTCGAGCGCAACGACATCGCCGAACCGCTTGCTCGCCGCCCGCAACTCGACCGAGGCGTTTGCGCCGAGGGCAACTGTCACACCGTGCACGGGCAGCGACATGTTCATCGGCGACGCTCTCGTGTCGACGCTCCGCCGCTCAGCCAGTTTCCGGCAATGAGCAGGATGAAGGATGCCAAGATGAGGACAGTGGCAAGTGCGTTGACCCGCGGCGCGATCCCATCCTTCAGAAGACTCCAGATATGCATCGTGATGGTGCCTTTCTGACCGGACACGAAATAGGTGATCAGGAATTCGTCCATCGAAAGCGCAAACACCAGCAGCGCCGCTCCGACGATGCCGGGCAGGATGATCGGTAGCACCACGAATCGAAATGTCTGGCGCGGGTCGGCGCCGAGATCCGCTGCGGCGAGCTCTAGTGTGCGGTCGAAGCCGTGCAGTCGTGTCGAGATCACCATGATGGCGAAGGGCAAGGTGAAGACGACATGACCGAGGATGATCGTCAGGCGTGACAGCGGCATGTTGACGAAGGTGAAGAAGATGAGCAGAGCAACTCCCAGCAGGAAATGCGGAATGACCATCGGCAGCACGACGAGAAGCTGGCTGAGCACCTTCAGCCGATAGCGGCGGCGAACAAGGGGGAATGCCGCGAGGGTTGCGATGGTGGTCGAGATCACCGTCGTCCACGACGCGATGAAGAGGCTGTTGTAAAGCGCTTCGTGCATAACGAAGTCATAGCCCAACTCATTGTACCATTTGAGCGTGAAACCACGAAATGGCAGAGAAGGGATAATGTGGTCATTGAACGAAAACAGAATCAAAAAGAATATCGGAGTGTAAAGAAACGCAAATCCGAAATATCCAAACGCTGGTATGGCCATGCTCGCAAGCCGTCGGCGCAACCGCAGGATCGAGGTGCGGTGAGCTGAGGAAGCTGCCCCGGTGGCAGCGGTCGGTTGCGCCGCCATCCCATCGGTCACGATGCTTCCTCCATCGTGGCTGTATGGACCATGTCCCTGCCGATATCACGCTCGTTGCATTGCGCTGTCGCCTTCAGCGGGGCAACAACCCGGGTCACCCATTCGCGCGTGGTTCGGAACTATGGCGCGGCGGCGCACAGCGCCGCCGCAACCGCGCCATCGGCTCCGCGTACCGGCACCGACACGCCACCGACCTCGGCCCGCCAGGCTCCACGGCAGAATGCGTAGCCTCGCGCCCTGATGTCACCCAGCATGCCGAGAACGGCCTTCCTGCTCCGTGGCGTTGCCTCGGTGAAGCCTTCCAGCACCGATGGCAGTAGCTCGGTGACGGCGGCGTCGCCGAGCGCGGCCAGCAGAACGAGCCCAGATGACGCCGAGTGCACGGGTGTCCGATCGCCGATGTTGGAATGAACGCGCACCGCCCTCGGGCTTTCGGCGAGTTGAATGCAGACCGTCTCCAGACCGTCGAGCACACCAAGCGACACGCCGTCCGAGATCTCGCGGACGAGCTGGGCCATATGCGGTTCTCCGGCGCGAGCGAGTCCCAGCGTGTCCGCGACGCAACCAACCTCCCAAGCGCGGATGCCGATGGCGTACCGACTGTCGGACAGGCGGCGCACGTAGCGCCTGTCCTGCAACGTCGCCAGAAGAGTGTGGACCGTCGATTTCGACAGGCCTATCCGCGCCGCTATGTCGGTCAAGCTAAGCGGCCGACGCGCAGTTGCAATGCACTCCATGACGTCGAGACCGCTGTTGAGACCGGAACGCGGCCTGTTCTGTTTTGTCGAACCACGTTTCTGCATTGACGAATGTTAGGTGTCGATGCGAAGCACTGTCAAGGCAAAGAGATCGGCAGCGAAGACCGCGCGAGATCAGAGAACGAGCAAGCGGAGGATTACCCATGCGGCAGCGCTTCCCGGTGCACGGTCGTTCGAGCAGCGCCGTGCTGGACGAGCTCAGGAGCTTCAAGTCGGCCGACTGCGACTGGCAGCATGGTCGCGCACCACTGTTCGTGTTCAAGGCGACTGAAGAGGTCTACGAGGTCGGGCGCGCGGCGTTCTTCGAGTACTTCACGGAGAATGCACTGGGTGCCAAGCGTGCCTTCCCGAGCGTGAAGCGGATGGAGGAGGATGTCATCGCCATGGCTCTCGACCTCTTCTCCGCATCGGCGGATGGTCAGGGCTTCATGACGACGGGCGGAACGGAGAGCATCGTGCAGGCGGTGCAGACCTGCCGCAACTGGAACAGGGCCAGACGGAACGAGCCGAGACATCGGGGCAATGTCGTCGGTCCGAGATCCATGCATCCCGCGTTCGACAAGGCCGCGCGGCTGATGGATCTCGAGGTTCGGCGTATTCCTGTCGGCGAGGACTATCGGGCCGACGTCAAGGCTATCGAGGCGGCGATCGACAGCGACACGATTCTGCTTGTCGGCTCAGCGCCCTGCTTTCCGTTCGGTGTCATCGATCCGATCGAGGAATTGGCGGCGGTCGCACTACGGCACGACGTTTGGCTTCACGTCGATGCCTGCGTCGGTGGCTACGTCGCGCCGTTTGCCCGGATGATCGGCCGCGACATTCCGAACTTCGATTTCGGGGTCAAGGGTGTCTCCTCGCTATCGGCCGATCTTCACAAATTCGGCTTCTGCCCCAAGCCGGCTTCGACCGTCTTCTACGCCTCCGCAGAGAAGGCCGGTCATCACCATTTCGATTTTAACGAGTGGCCGAACGGGCGATTTCTCACCAGCACGATTTCCGGCACAAGGCCGTCGGGCGCGGTGGCGGCCGCTTGGGCTGTGTTCAATCTGCTGGGAATCGAGGGCTACAAGCGCATCGCACGCGACTTGATGGATATGGTCGATCGCTACAAGGCCGGTGTTGAAGGCACGAGCGGCCTGCGCATCCTCGGTGCGCCGCACCTTTCGATCGTCGCATTCGGGTCCGACGAGATCGACGTGTTCCGCGTTGCCGAGGTCATGGCCGGGAAGGGGTGGCTGCCTGGACTGTTGCAGGAACCGAAGGGCATTCACCGGATGATGTCGATGGTGCATGCAGACTCCAACGACGAGTATATCGCCGACCTTCGCGCCGCCGTCGGCATTGTCCGGCAGGAGGCGCCGGAAACCGCATCGCTCAAGGCGACCTACTGAGGAGATCCGAGGTGTCGACGACAGACACGCCCGAGCCGGCCATCGGCGGCGCGTTGGAAACGGATTGGGATCGGGACGCCATCATCGCGCGACGCGACCGGTACTACGCCGCCTCCCAGCGGGCGTTCATGCCTTATGAAACCCCGGTGATCTTCCGGCGCGGAGAGCGGCAGTATCTCTGGGACGAGCAAGGTCGCAAGTTCATCGACCTGCTGGGCATGAACGTCTGTATCTCCGTAGGTCACGCCCACCCGGCCGTGAATGCGGCGGTCGAAGCGCAGATCCGCGACCTGCAGCACTCAACCACGATGTTCTATCATCCGGTGCCGGCGCACTTCGCCGAGGAGCTGACGGCGCGCATGCCCAAGGGCTTCGACTGGGTCGTTCATTTCACCAACAGCGGCGCCGAGGCAATCGACCTTGCGCTCGTAATGGCGCAGACGGCGACGAGGAATATCGACGTACTGTCGTTCAGAAACGCTTACCATGGCGCGACATTCGGTGCGCAGTCACTGACCGGCATCAGTGGCTTCCGACACAACGTTCCACTGCTCGGCGGTGTCCACTTCCTGCCCAATCCCGACCCCTACCGGGGCATCTTCGGCGCCGATACGGAGGCTTATCTCGCCGAAATCGATCGAACTATCCAGTTTGCCACCACGGGCCGGCTGGCAGGTCTCATCATCGAACCGATTCAGGGCTATGGCGGCATCATCGAGTGTCCGCCAGGATATATGCGCCTCGCGACCGAGAAAGTTCGCGCGGCAGGCGGTGTCTTGATCGTCGACGAGGTCCAATCGGGCTTCGGCCGTACCGGTGACACGTTCTGGGCCTTCGAAGCGCACGATATCGTGCCGGAAATCGTCGTGATGGCGAAGGGTATCGGCAATGGCTTCCCCCTCGGCGCTGTCGTCGCTCAGCGGCACATAGCCGAGACGCTGGCCGGAAAATTCTACTTCAACACGTACGGCGCGAGTCCGATGTCCTGCGCCGCCGGTCGTGCTGTTTTGAAGGTCATCGAGGACGAAGGCCTGCAAGCCAATGCGAAGGCGGTCGGTGCCCGATTGCGTCAGGCTCTAGAGGCGCTGCATCAGCGGTACGAGATCGTCGGCGAGGTGCGCGGACGCGGGCTGATGCTCGCCATCGAGTTGGTCAAGGATCGCCGCTCGAAGACACCTGCCACCGATATCACCGCCAAGATATTCGAACGGACTCGCGAGAGCGGCCTCGTGGTGAGCAAATCCGGCGCTCATCGCAACATACTGCGCATGGTGCCACCCCTCTGTCTGACCATGGAGGACGTCGACACTGTGGCGGAAGCACTCGAGACGTGCTTTCGCGGATTTTGACGGACAGGTCGCGACCAGCGGCGACATCATTCATGAGACGACGATCGGGAGTGCCGCAGCGCCCCCGCACACTCGATCCAGAGCTACTGCGCTTCCGGCCATCTCGACTGCGCCGAGGAGGCGAAGACGCTCGGCCACAAGTACTTCGTCGGCGCACAGTCGGTCGCCAGACTGGCGGCCACACCGCAGCTCCGCCTGCCCTCCTTGGAAAAGGGAGGGGCAAAGTGGCGGATCGAACCCAAGGGGTGGACCGAATTCGTTCTCCCCGTTTGGCGCCAACGAACGCCAACGCATTATCGCGTCGGCTAAACAATCGCTTGCAGCACCAGCCGATGCCGTGCTCGGTTGAGTGGTCGGCTTCGGTCAAGCCGGCGCGCAGCGAAGGGATCTCCATGAATCCAGCCGTCGTCGCATTCCGCCCCGCGGCGGTCCATCTGTCGGCCTGCTACATCGCCTACCTGCTGGCCGCCGCCTTCGGCCAGTGGATGATGGTGGTGCCCGGCATATCGATCACCGTGTGGCCGCCGAACGGTGTCGTGCTCGCGGTCCTGCTCGCGAACGACCGGCGCAGCTGGATGTGGTGGATCGCCACGGCAGCGCTCGGCGAGCTGACCGCGAATCTGATCTGGTTCTCCAATCCCCTGCTGCCCGCGCTCGGCTACGTGTCGGCCAATGCGATCGAAGTCGTGCTCGCCGCGCGCCTCCTCGCCCCGCTGTTCACGCCGCCGGAGGTGCGCTTCAACACGCTGCGCCAGTTGCTGGCATTTCTCGTGATCGGCGTGCTCGCGTCGCCCGCCATCGGCGCGACGATCGGCAGCGCGATCGATGCGGCGATCGGAAAGAAGGCGTTCGTCGTGACCTGGCCGCTGTGGTGGCTCGGCGACGCGACAGGCATTCTCGTTGCCACGCCACTCGTCATCACCGCGATCAATGCGTGGCGCATGCTCGCCAAGTACCCGGTCGCGCCACGGCCCGCGCAGGTCGCCGAAGCCGGGGCGATCGCCGTCGTCCTCGCCGGCCTCGGTTATTGGCTCGCCTCACGCGGCCTCGCCTATGCTTTTGTGCTGTTCGTGCCGATCCTCTGGGCGGCCCTGCGCTTCGAGATGCGCGGCGCGACGCTCGCTACCCTCATGGTGGCGCTGATCATCGGCCTCCATGCCCAGGAGGGGGAGCCGCGACCGGTAGTGAACGACGGTGCCGCGTATCGCCATGCCATGCTCCAGCTGCTGATCCTGGTCGCGGCGGCGACCGGGCTCATCGTCGCGGTGATCGTCCGCCAATACCGCCACGCACTCGGCGACCTCGCCGTGACGAACAGCCAGCTCGAGCGCCGGGTGGCCCAGAGGACGCGGGAGATCAGGGCGGCCGAGCAGCGCTTCAAGGCGACGTTCGAGAACGCGGCAGTCGGCATGAGCATCCTCGATGCGGCGGGGACCATCCTGCGTGTCAACGAGAGCCTTGCCGATCTGCTCGGCTATTCGTCCGTCGAACTCGAGAACCGTCCGCTCGATGCGTTTACGCATCCCGACGATCTTGCCGCCAGCCACCAAGCCTGGGACCGGCTGAAGAGCGGCTCCGAGGACAGCTACATCATCGAGAAGCGCTACGTCCGCAAGGACGGCGAGGTGATCTGGGGCCACACCTCTGTGAGCTGCGTACGCGAGCCCGGCGGCGAAATCGACTACCTGATCAAGGTGATCCAGGACATTTCCGCGCGGCGCCGGTCGGACGAGGCACGACAGCTTCTGATGCACGAGCTCAATCATCGCAGCAAGAACATGCTCGCGATCATCGACGCCATCGCCCGGCAGACAGCCGCGCGCACGCCGGACGCGTTCGTCGAGACTTTCGGGCAGCGCCTGCAGGCGCTCGCGGCCAGCCAGGATCTTCTGGTCAAGAGCGGGTGGGAGCCGGTCAGGCTCGACGAACTGGTCAGGGCGCAGCTCGCCCATTTCGACGCACTCGTCGACGAGCGCTTCGACATCAGCGGTCCGGCGGTGCTGGTGACGGCGCGGGTTGCCCAGGCGATCGGCATGGCACTGCACGAACTCGCGACGAATGCGGCCAAGTATGGCAGTCTCAGCAACGATATCGGCCGTGTCGAGATCGCGTGGCGTGTCGAAGGCGGGAATATGTTCGCCATGTCGTGGCGGGAGACCGGGGGCCCGAAGATCGCGCCGCCATCGCGGCGCGGCTTCGGTACGACTGTCGTCGATGCGATGGTGCGCTCGAGCCTCGAGGGCGACGTCGAGATCGCGTTCAAGCCGACCGGGCTGGAGTGGCGACTGCGGGTGCCTCTCGCGCATCTGAGCGAGGAGGTCGAGAACAGCGGCGCCCGGCAACGTGCGTAAAGGCCGTACGCAGCTGGGAAACGAGTGAGGGACGATGAGAGCACCGGATCTCCGCCGCACGCTGATCTTTGTGGCCGGCGCCGATGCAGGCGCGCATGCACGGGCGCTGGCGGCCATGCCCGATGTCGTTTGCCAGGACCTCGAGGATTTCACGCCGCCCGCGCTCAAGGATGCCGCGCGCAAGTTGGCGCCGGGCTTGATCGTGGCTGCGCGGCAGAACGGGCTCGTGCCGGCGGTGCGGATCAATCGGCTCGAAGACGGTGGCGGCGATGATCTCGCGGCGGTGATGCCGGCCGCGCCAGCGCTGATCCTGCTCCCGAAAGCAGAGACGAGCGAACAGATTGCAGCGCTCGATGCGGAGATCGGCAGGCTCGAAGCTGCGAACGGTCTCGCGCCCGGAGAGATCGAGATCGTGCCAACGGCAGAGACGGCGAAGGGTGTCGTCGCGATCGGCGCGATGGCGGCCGCCAGTCGCCGCGTCCGGTGCGCCGTGCTCGGTGCCGAGGATCTCGCTGCTGACCTCTTTGCGACGCGGACATCCGAGGGCGCCGAGCTCGACTATGCCCGACGGCGCTTCCTGCTCGAGTGCCGAGCGATCGCCATCGAGCCGATCGACGCACCCTACACGTTCTCGGATGTCGAGGGGGCGGTGCGCGAGGCGCGGTACTCGCGCGGGCTCGGCTATCGGTGCAAGAGCACGGTGACGGCGGCGCACGTTGCGGCGCTCAATGCCGCACTGAGCCCGTCGGCCGCCGAGGTGGCAAAGGCGGAGCGCATCGTCAGCGCTTTCGAGGAGGGCCGCGCACGCGGTGAGGATCGCGTGCTCGTCGACGGTCTCTGGGTCGAGCCGCCGGCGTGGCGCAACGCGCGGCTGGTCATCGAGCGGTCACGGCGACTGGCGGCGGCGGGTTGACGGACAGGCCGTGCGCTCGGTGCATCAGCAGCCGTACTGCACCCCATACTCTACCGCCGGGTGACCGGTCGGCGCGGACCGTGGTAGGCGTTCCCTTCCTGCAGTCCGCCGAGAGCAACCATGCCGAACACCGCCCCCCCGCACCCACTCGTTTCCGCTTTGACGCCCTCGGCGAGACGCCTGCCGGAAAGTGGCATCGTCAAAGTGTTCAATTATGGCCGCACGCGTGAGGGGCTGGTACCGCTGTGGGCCGGCGAGGGCGACATGCCGACGCCGCCCTTCATCGCGGACGCCGCCGCCAAGGCGCTGGCGGCCGGTGAGACGTTCTACACGTATCAGCGTGGCATCCCCCCGCTACGCGAAGCGCTGGCCGACTATTTCGCGCGCCTCTACGGCCGACCGATGAGTGCGGACGAGTTCTTCGTCACTTGCGGAGGCATGCAGGCGATCCAGATGGCGGTGCAGCTCGTCGTTGGCGAGGGCGACGAGGTGGTCGTGCCGTCGCCTGCCTGGCCAAACTTCGAGGGAGCGATCACCGCGCGTGGCGGCGCGGTGCGCTATGTGCCGATGGAGCTGAAAAATGCCGGTTGGGTTCTGGATCTCGACCGGCTGTTCGCGGCGGTCGGGCCGAAGACGCGCGCCTTGTTCATCAATTCGCCGTCTAATCCGACCGGTTGGACCGCGAGTACGTCGGAGCTGAAAGCAATTCTGGATTTCGCTCGCGCGCGGGGGCTGTGGATCATTGCCGACGAGATCTACGGGCGGTTCCATTTCGCCGGCGCTGGCAAGTGTGTCCACGGCGATCTGGCGCCGAGCTTCCAGAACCTGCGCGAGGACGATGATCGTATCCTGTTCGTGCAGACATTCTCTAAGATGTGGGCGATGACCGGCTGGCGCATGGGCTGGCTGCAGGCGCCGGCGGCGCTCGGCCAGGTGATCGAGAATCTCATCCAGTACAACACGTCGGGTGTTGCACCGTTCATGCAGCGTGCCGGGGTCGAGGCACTTGCCAGCGACGAGGGCGAGGCGTTCGCGAAAGGCCAGATCGCGCGCGCGGCGGCGGGGCGCACGATCCTCGCCGACGCCTTGAAGCCCTTCAACTCGGTACGCTTCGCGCCACCGGCCGGCGCCTTCTACCAGTTCTTCGCCATCGAAGGACTTGGTGATTCAACGGAGGCGGCGCTTCGGCTCGTCGACGAGGCGAATATCGGGCTGGCACCGGGTGCCGCGTTCGGCCCCGGCGGCGAGGGGCATTTCCGCATCTGCTTCCTGCGCTCCGGCGAAGGTCTCGCCATCGCGATGGATCGGCTGACCGACTGGCTGGAGCGCCGCTGAGCGCAGCCACGGCGTTGACGGATTACGCTGCGGCGGCAATTCATATGGTTTGCCGCGCGCTGTATTTCGGGGGGTGTGATGTCGGGATCAGGACGTTTGCCGCATGTTTCGCGCCGTTCGGCGCTCTGGCTCGGCCTCGGTGGATTGGCGACGGTCTCTCTTGGGGCGGCCCGAGCGGAGCGGTTCGTCGCGTCGACCAGAATGAAACCGGGCAGCTTCACGTGGAATCCCGAGCGCGCGCCGGAGGGGGCTGTCGTCGTCATCTGCTCGCTGCCCGAGCAGCTGGTTCACATCTATCGCGGTGGTATCGAAATCGGCGTCTCGACGTGCTCGACCGGGCGGCCGGGCCACCGTACCCCGACCGGCGTGTTCGCGATCCTCGAGAAGCAGCGCCACCACGTCTCCTCCATCTACAAGGGCGCGCAGATGCCCAACATGGAGCGGCTGACGTGGGGCGGCATCGCACTGCATGCTGGAAATCTGCCGGGCTATCCGGCCTCTCATGGTTGCGTCAGGCTGCCGATGCAATTCTCACGGCTCCTGTTCGGCGTCACCCACCTGGGCACTGTCGTCATTATCGCCGACGAGCGCACGCAACCATTCAACGTCGTGCATCCGGGGCCGCTACTGCCGGGCACCGCGGTGGCCGAGGCCGAGACTCTCGGCAAGCACATCGCCGGTCGCAAGGCGCACGGGGCCTGGGATGCCGAGGTACACTACCCGGTGACTTCTGTCGTCGTGTCACGCGCCGATGGCAAGGCGCATCTGTTGCGCGACGGGCGCCTCGCCGGCAGCTATCCCGTCCGCATTGCCGAGCCTGGGCGACCTCTCGGTACGCACGTGTATTCGCTCATCGGTCAGGCGGCAGATGGTTCGGGCCTCGGCTGGCTCGCCTTTGGCGTCGGCTCGGATGCGAAGAGCGCACACATCGTGAAGTGGCAGGGCGACAGTGCCCTGAAGCGCATCACGTTCCGCGATCCGGCGCTGGCGCTCGAGGTGGTGCGCTCGTTCCATCCCGGCACCACGCTGGTCGTGACGGACGCGCGCGCAGGCGGACGGACGCGCAGGACACCCGAGGACTTCCGTGTCATCGCCAGCGATCTGACGAGTTGAGCCGGGAAGCGCGTTGATTTACCCGGCGTGCCGCACCATCTGGCAGCGGTGCGTCGAACCGCAGGAGGCGACAATGAAGCTCAGTGCGCGCAACGTTCTCAAGGGCAGGGTCGTCGAGGTGAAGAAGGGTGCGGTCGCGGCACAAGTGCGCATCGACATCGGCGGCGGCAACACCATCACGTCGACGGTGACGGTGGATGCCGTCGAGGATCTCGGGATCGCGACCGGATCGGAGGTCTCTGCGATCATCAAGGCGAGCGAGGTGATCCTCGCCGTCAAGGAATGACAGGCGATCCGCTATTTCGCAGGGCCGAAACCGTAGCCGGCCAGAATTTTCTGGCCGGTTGGCGCGAGGATCAATTCGGCGAGTGCCGCGGCGGCGGCAGGTGCATTCTTCATGACGATCAGGCCATAGTCGGCGCCGACCGCGAGTTGTTCCGGGATCCGGACGATCTCCAGACTGGGCGTGTCCTTTCGCGCGAGCACGGCGTTGGTGCAGTAGGTGAGGAATATGTCGGCCTTTCCGGACGACATCACCCATCCGTACTGATTGCGCCCCGCCGGGGCCTTCTCCGAGGTCGGACCACCGGTCAGCTGCATGGCCTTCGCTTCGAGTGCCGCGCGAGCGCCAGGATGGACCGCTTCGGCCTTGGCGAACATCTGGAACGCGTAATCGCCCGACGGATCGGCTTTTGGTGTCGACGTGCCGACACGGGTCTTGGCGTCGAGCATGCGCGCCAGCAGCGTCTCCGGTTTCACGCCAAGGCCACCCTGGGTCAGCGCGCATAGTCTATTGGTTGCAAACCGGCGTACGGGCCCGTCGGCTGTTCCAGCGTCTGCGAGCTTCTTCGGGTGTGCCATGTTCGCCGAGGCGAACACGTGCGCCTGCTCGCCCGCTTCGATACGTCCACGCAGCAGACCGGAGGCGGCGAAGGTAGTAGCCACGCGATGACCCGGAGACGCCGCCTCGAAGGCGCGCGCAACGTCGCCAAGCGCCGCCTTGAGACTGCCGGCGGCGTAGAGATTGACTGTCTCGGCCGCGGCGCCGCCGCCAGTCAATACGGTGGTAAGAGCCGAAATCATGAGCAAGCGCTTCATTGGGTGCATTCCTTGCGCGACATTCGCATGAAGTGCAGCAAAGCGCAGACAATTGCAATAAGGGCGACTTCAGATGAGGGCGCGCCACAGACCTGCCACGGCGATGCCGGCGATCATGGCTGCGACCGGCTGGCGCGAGCCGATCATCACGATGAGGCTGGCGGCGATCGCAGCCCGTGCGGGCCAATCACCCTTGAGCGCCTGGGGAACGATGATCGCGACGACGACAGAGCCCGCCATGCCGCGCAGGAAGGCCTCGAGCACCGGCGTCATCGGCACCAGACGCATCAGCCAGAATCCACCGGCGCGTGTAGCGTAGGTGGCTAGCGCCATGCCGATGACGGCGACCAGCGCTTGCGCCTCCGGGTGAGCGAGTGAGATCGGCTGCATCTCGCTCAGCGCCTGGCGAACCGGGCGACGGCGACGATGCCGCCAGCGAGCGCACCGGCGATGACATGCCAGCCCGTCGGCAGGTGGTCGTAGGCGAGGACGGCAGCGGCTGCCGCCGCCATCCACGGTGCAATGTCACCGGGGCCGCGCCATAGGCCGATCAGCATGGTTGCGAACATGGCCGGCATCACCACGTCCAGTCCGTACCGCCTCGGATCTCCGATCGCGGCGCCCAGGTAGTAGCCGACCGCGGTGCCGACCACCCACATCAGCCACAGTGCCAGACCGGAGCCGATGACGAAACCGGCGTCTCGCTCGCCCTTTGCCTTGGCGGTCATCGTCATCGCCCAGGTGACGTCGGTCATCAGCGTTGCGGCCAGATTGCGCTGCCAAGGCGTGATGCCGGCCGCCCAGGTGTGCAGCGCGGCGCCGTAGAGGAGATGGCGCGCATTGACGACAAAGGTGGTCACGACGATGGCAGCCACAGGCAGCGGATTCGCCCAGAGGTCGAGCGCCGCGAACTGGGCCGCTCCGGCGAGTACGACGGCACTGAGGAGGATGGCGACCAGCGCCGACATTCCGGCCTGTGCCGAAGCGACGCCGACGGCAAGGCCGAAGGGAAGGGTCAGCACCGCGTAGATGAATGTCGCGCGGAAGCCGCGGAGGGCCCCGTCGAGCGTGAAGCGCAGTGCCGGGCCGGGTTCGTCGACCGACCGGCCGTGGGCGCCGTCTGCCGCCGGATTGCTCATCGCCCTTTCCCCCCTGCTCTCCCGCTCGCGTCGGCCGCGCTTCTCGCACGATGCGACACCGGCGCAAAGAGCGGGGCGGGCGCAGACCTGCCCGCCTGTTTCCGCCTGTCGCATGGGCCAGCACGCGCGTTATGGTCGCGATCGAAGCTCGAGCGACGGGCGCCACGCAGGAGAGGACTTGGAGATGCCTGAGACGCCGGTGGTCAGCGATACGATGCTGAAGCTCTACGCCGATCTCGCCACACCGACCATCGCCAACGCGCTCGACGATGTTGCTTTCGATGGCATCCTGTCGGGCATCGGCCAGATCGTCGGCGGTACGCGCTGCGTCGGCCGCGCCGTGACGGTCGCACAAGTCAGCGCGACGCGAGGTGCCTATGCGTCGGAGGAGTTCAAGGTCGGCCACATGATCGACCGGGCCGCGCCAGGCGATGTCATCGTCGTGGACAATGCCGGTCGCGAGGTGTCGAGCTGGGGTGGTCTTGCAACTTATGCCGCGAAGGTGAAGGGGATTGGTGGTCTCGTCGTCGATGGAGGTGTTCGCGATCGCGAGGAGATGGAGCAGCATCGCCTGCCGGTGTTCGCGCGCCACATGACGCCGCTCACCGGCCGCACGCGCATCCGCATCACCGACTTCGACGTGCCGGTTACCTGCGGTGGCGTGCGCGTGCGGCCCGGCGACGTGATCGTGGGAGACGGATCGGGAGTGGTATGCATCCCGGCCGAGCACGCGGAGCGCGTCGCCGAACTCGCCATGCGCTACGCGGCGGACGACCGGCTTGCAGAGGGCGAGATCAAGCGCGGTCTGACGTTCCGCGAGGCGATGGCCAGATTCAAGCGCATTTAAGGACCGGCAGACCGTGCAGGAGGAGGCCACTGCGGCGCGACGCGGCGAGAGCGCGGCCGATCCGGCACCGGGAGCGGCTTTCCTCGCGACGCTCGTCGGTCTCTGCTTCATCATGAACACCATCGCGCGTGGCGCGACCGAGACCTTCGCGGTCTTCCTGCTGCCGGTGGAGCAGGCGTTCGGCACGAGCCGGTCTGAGACTACTCTCACCTACGCGATCTACATGCTGGTGCACGGCTTCGCCGCACCATTCGCCGGCCAGCTCATCGACAGACTAGGTGCACGCATAACCTACGGGCTCGGTCTCTCGCTGATGGGTCTCGGCTACTATCTGGCCGGCATGACCACCTCGATCCTGCAATACTACGCGGCGGCCGGTGTGATGCCGGGTCTTGGCGCCTCTTGTCTCGGCATGGTCGTGGCGACAAGCCTGATGTCGCGCTGGTTCTCGAAACGACTCGGTTCGATGATGGCACTTCCCTACGCGGCGGTCGGCGCCGGCGTGCTGGTCATTCCGCTCGTGACCCAGATGCTCCTGCAGAGCGTATCCTGGGGCGAAGCGCACCGCTATCTTGGTGTCGGCATTCTCTCCCTTCTACCACTGGTCGTCGTCCTGCCGCTCGGGCGCATGACCCAAGGCGCGCCGGAGTGGCGCGCTCAGCGGCAGGCCGCTGCGGCACGCGGCGCGCCGCTCTGGCCCTTGTCGCGGGCGGTGCGGACGGGTGCCTTCTGGGCGATGTTCGGCGTCTATTTCTGGACCTCCGTCGCTGCCTATGCGGTGCTGCCGCAGTCGGTCGCATTTCTCGTCGAACAGGGTTTCGATCGCGTCTGGGCGGCGAGTGCATTCGGCATGACCGGAGCCCTGTCGGTGGTCGGCATCCTCGCGATCGGCTGGATATCCGATCGCATCGGCAAGCTCGGCGCGGTGACGCTGTCCTACATCTCGTCGCTGACTGGCATCCTGTCGCTGGTCGCAATCTTCTGGCGGCCGGAGATGGTGCTGGTCTACACATTCGTGGTGTTCTTCGGGTTGATGCAAGGCGCGCGCGGGCCGATCATCGCGGCGGTGGTGGCGACGATCTTCCGTGGCGGTGCGGTCGGCGCCATCTTCGGTACGCTGTCGCTCGCCATGGGGCTGGGCGCGGCGCTCGGATCGTGGGGGTCGGGGCTCCTGCACGACCTCACCGGAAATTACCTCGTCTCGTTCGCGATGGCGGCGGCCGCCTCGTTCGCCGGGCTGCTGACCTACTGGTCCTCACCGAGCCTGAGGAACGAGCAGCGCCACGGATGACGCCGCACCGGCAACCGTCACCACAGGAGAGCAACTTGAGCGATATCGTCGTCCGACCCGCCGAACATGGCGACTACGAGGCGTGGCTGCCGCTCTGGACCGGCTACAACACGTTCTATGAGCGGGTGTCACCGGACGAGGTGACCGCCGTGACGTGGCGGCGCTTCTTCGACGCCTACGAGCCGATACACTGCCTCGTGGCCGAGCAAGACCGCCGGCTTGTCGGCATCGTCCACTATATCTTTCACCGCAACACGTGGTTCATCGATCCCGTCTGCTACCTGCAGGATCTGTTCACGGCCGAGGATGTGCGCGGCAATGGGATCGGGCGCAAGCTGATCGAGGCCGTCTACGCAAAGGCTCGCGAGGCCGGTTCGCCGCGTGTCTACTGGACGACGCAGGAAAAGAATGCGCGAGCCCGCCTGCTCTACGACAAGATCGCCACGCAATCCGACTTCATCCAGTATCGTAAGCCACTGGCCTGAGCCGGCCTCACATCCCAGCGTAATTCGGCCCGCCGCCGCCTTCGGGTGTCGTCCAGGTGATGTTCTGGTTCGGATCCTTCACGTCGCACGTCTTGCAGTGCACGCAATTCTGCGCATTGATCTGGAAGCGCACGCCGCCGTCATCCGCCTTCACCCACTCGTAGACGCCGGCCGGGCAATAGCGGTTGGATGGACCGGCGTAGACGTCGTGCTCGCTGCGCTTCTGCAGCTCGATGTCTTTCACGACCAGGTGGACAGGCTGATTCTCTTCGTGATTGGTCGCCGAGAAGGACACGTTGGTCAGCTTGTCGAACGTTAGCACGCCATCCGGCTTCGGGTAGGCGATCTGCTTGTGTTTCGCCGCCGGCTCGAGGCTCTCCGCGTCCGACTTGCCGTGCCTCAGGGTGTAGCCGAGACCGACGCCGGGAATAAGCGTATTGAGCCACATGTCGGCGCCGCCGAGGGCGATGCCGGCCCAGGTGCCGAGGCGGGACCACAACGGCTTCGCGTTGCGCACGGGCCTGAGATCGCGACCGATCGGGCCGGTCCGTACCGCGTTCTCATAGGCCTCGAGCGTGTCGCCCGCACGGCCGGCGCTGAGTGCGTCGGCGACCGCCTCGGCGGCATGCATGCCGGAGAATATGGCGTTATGGCTGCCCTTGATGCGCGGCACGTTGACCATGCCAGCGGCGCAGCCCAACAGCACTCCACCCGGGAAGGCGAGCTTCGGCAGCGACTGCCAGCCGCCCTCGGTGATGGCGCGGGCACCATAAGAGATGCGCTTTCCACCCTCGAACACCGGGGCAATCGAGGGATGGGTCTTGAAGCGCTGAAATTCGTCGTAGGGTGAGAGGTAGGGGTTCTTGTAGTTGAGGTGCACGACGAAACCGACGGCGACGAGGTTCGCGCCGTAGTGGTAGAGGAACGAGCCGCCGCCGGTCTTGGAATCGAGCGGCCAGCCGAAGGAGTGCTGCACGAGGCCCGGATTGTGGTTCTCGGGGCGAACTTCCCACAGCTCCTTCAACCCGATGCCGAACTTCTGCGGCTCACGGCCTTCCGAAAGCTTGAAGCGCTGGATCAGCTGCTTTGACAGTGATCCACGCGCGCCCTCGCCGAACAGCGTGTACTTGCCACGCAGTTCCATGCCGCGGGTGAAATTATCGCCAGGCTTTCCGTCGCGGCCGAGGCCCATGTCGCCGGTCGCAACGCCGACCACGCGGCCCGACTCGTCGTGGAGCACCTCGGCGGCGGCAAATCCCGGATAGATCTCGACCCCGAGCTCGGTTGCCTGTTCCCCGAGCCAGCGCACCACGTCGCCGAGCGAAACGATGTAGTTGCCATGGTTGTTCATCAAGGGCGGCATCAGGAAGTTCGGCAATACGGCCTGACCGGCCGGCCCGAGCACCAGGAAACGGTCCTGCGTGACGGGCGTCGTGATCGGAGCGTTCTTCTCCTTCCAGTCGGGAATGAGCGCGTCTATGCCGGCAGGATCGATCACGGCGCCCGACAAGATATGCGCACCGACCTCGGAGCCCTTCTCGACGACCACGACGTTTATCTCCTCGCCCTTTGCAGCGGCGAGTTGCTTCAGGCGGATTGCGGCGGCGAGTCCCGACGGGCCCGCTCCGACGATCACCACGTCGAATTCCATCGCTTCGCGCTCGGGCAGCGCGTCATCTCCGGTGGTCATTACGGACGGCCCTCTCTGGTGGCGGCGTCGGCGCGGTAGCCGCATCCGACGCGATGTGATCTCCCCGCCGATAAAGGCTGCCACGCCGCGCCGGTCAAGTGCGCGGGATGGCGCTGGATCGGCATATCGTCGGACAGAGCGCGCGTCTGTCCGCGTGCGCGCTACCGGAAGCCGAGCCGGGCGAGAATGGTAAAGGCGACAGCCGACGCCGGAGCGGCTATTTAGAGAAAATGAACGAAGGACGGCCAGACGACATCGCGCCTGCGCTGATCGAGCTCCTTGCCTGGTACGGCGAGGCGGGAGCCGACAGCGTGCTCGACGAGGTACCGACCGACTGGCGGGATCGTCGCGAGGGGCCGGGCGCGGCGGCGCTGGCGCGGATGAGGTCCGGCGAGTTGGCGACGGTGCCGGTGGCTGCAGCCCCCCCGGCTGGCGTCGGGCAACCCCGAACTATCGAACTCCCCCCGAAAACGACGTTGTCCCAGGCCGGGGGCGAGGCGCCACGGCGAACCGAAGCGCCCGCAGTCCCTGCGTCGCGGTCTCCGATCGCCCCGCCCGCAACCGGCGAACGCCGCTTCCCGACCACGTTGCCGGACGACGCCGAGGCCGGCGCGCGCCGCCTCGCTGCCACGGCCGTCGACCTCGCTGCTCTGCGCCAGCTGCTCGAGAAATTCGACGGTTGCGCGCTGAAGGCGACTGCCACATCGCTCTGCCTCTATCGGGGGGCGGCGCGTGCGCGACTCATGATCATCGGTGAGGCGCCTGGCCGCGACGAGGACTTGGCCGGCAAACCCTTCGTCGGACGTGCCGGCCAAATGCTCGACCGCATGCTTGCCGCCATCGGGCTCGCCGAGGACGATGTCCACATCACCAACGTGGTCTACTGGCGACCGCCAGGCAATCGTACCCCGACGCCGCAGGAAACGCTGATCTGCCGGCCGTTTCTCGAGCGACAGATCGAACTCGTCGCGCCCGAGATCGTGCTGACGCTTGGCGGTCCGGCAGCGCACGCTATGCTCGGCGGCGACCAGGGCATCCTGCGCATGCGCGGACGCTGGCAGGACTGTGAGATCGGCGGGAGGCGGCTCCGCGTAATGCCGACTCTGCACCCGGCCTATCTGCTGCGCACGCCGGTGCAGAAGCGGCTCGTCTGGCGTGATCTCGTTGCCGTCAAGCTGGCGCTCGAGGGCGACGTCGGATGATGCAGGCGCGGCGTCGCAATCGCACATTTCCGAAGACTGAGCGAATCGCGCAGGATGGCGGATAAAATTGTCGCTGAATCCTTCGGCTAGTTCCAACGGTTGACTGCTACCTGGGTGTGTCGGGCCGCGTTCCTCCGGTCCCAGTTCGATGACTACGCGGGTGGAGCGATCATGAGCGTCGGTGTCGTCTACATGCGGCCAATGATGGTCGCCTATGTTCGCCGGGTCGGTCCCCACGCCGAGGCCGGCCCCGAGGCATGGGAGGCGCTCAAGATCTGGCTCGAGGCCAGGGGCCTGCGCCGGCGCGTCTCGTGCGGTTACGGTCTCGCCCGCCACAATCAGCGCCTCGTCGGCAATGTAACCGCCGACCGGTGCTACGATGCCTGTTGCGAACTGCCGGACGATGCCGAACACGAGCCAGCGGCGGGCGTCGACATGCAGATGTTGCCGGGTGGCGCGTTTCTCAGAACCCGATTGCGCGGCGGGCTGACCACGATCGGCTCGGCGTTCTCTGCGCTGTGCCTCGAGCACGCCCCCCGCCTCAGCCTCGCTCCCGATCCGGTGCGCCCCCTGGTCGAGGTCTATTTCGACAACAAGCCGGGTGCGGTCGAGCCTTACCGCGTCGATCTCTGCCTGCCGGTGACGCCGGTCGCCAACGGCAAGCGACGCTCGAGCTGAGCCGGCAGGCGGGGCGGATTGCCCGCATCAGCGTTGGCAGCGACCGCACCGATAGGTCGAGCGGCCCGATTGCACGATGCGTCCAATCGTGCCGGAGCACCCGTCTCGCGGGCACGGCGCGCCGTCGCGGTCATAGACCTTGAACGCGTGCTGGAAATAGCCAAGCGAGCCGTCGGTATGGACGTAGTCGCGCAGGCTCGAGCCGCCGGCGGCGATCGCATCGCCGAGTACATCGCGAATGGCGGCGACGAGCCGCTCCGCGCGCTCGGACGGCCGGCCGCGGCGATCGACAAGAGAGCCGGCGCGGCGCACGGGCGAGAGGCCGGCGCGAAACAGCGCCTCCGACACATAGATGTTGCCGAGGCCCGCAACGACCCGCTGGTCGAGCAGGAACGCCTTCAAATCGCACGAGCGTCCGGCAGCTGCGTCGGCGAGGTAGACCGCGTCGAACGCGTTGGAGAGCGGCTCGACGCCGAGCCCGGCGAGCAGCCTGTGGGTTTCGACCTCAGCCTCGGCGACCAGCGTCATGAAGCCGAAGCGGCGCGGATCGTTGTATGTGACGGCGGCGTCGCCCGCCGGGCCGCCGGCCATGTGAAAGACGACATGGTCGTGGGCCGCAGCCATGCCGGTAGCGTGGTACAGTACGGCGACGGTGCCGGTCGAAGGTGCGTCAGCCGCGACCGTGAAGCGCCCGCTCATTCCGAGATGCATGAGCAGGCGCTCGCCCCCTTCGATCTCGCCGATGAGATATTTGGCGCGACGCGTCAGCGAGAGCAGCCGGCGCCCTTCGAGCCTGGCGGCGAAGCGCTCAGGAAATGGAAAGCGCAAGTCGGCACGCCGCTGTTCGACCTGCGCGAAACGCGCGCCGACCATCGCGGGCACCAGCCCCCGGCGCACGGTTTCGACCTCGGGCAGCTCTGGCATGCAGTGTCATCCGATAGCAGCGCGATGGTCAGCCCGACCGGCCTCGGTTGGATGTCTCAGGTCCAGTCGTTGCCATGCAACCTGCTCCTAGCCGTCTCCTCCTCGCGGACCGCATCCACCACCGCGATCGCGCTCATGTTGAGCAGGCCGCGCACGGTGACGGAGGGCGTCACGATGTGCACCGGCTTATCGGCGCCGAGCAGGATCGGACCGAGCACGATGGAGCGGGAGACGGCTTTCAACAGATTGAAGGCGATGTTGGCGGCGTCCAGTGTCGGCATGATGATTAGGTTGGCGGCGCCCTTCAGTCGCGAGGACGGGAACACTTCTTCGCGAATGAACGGCGAGATGGCGGCATCGGCGTGCATCTCGCCCTCCACCTCCAGCGCCGGCGCCCAGTCGCGCAGCACGACGAGCGTCTCGCGCATCTTGCGGGCGGAACGCGTGTCCTCGGTGCCGAAATTCGAGTGTGAGACCAGCGCGATCCTCGGCTCGATGCCGAAGCGGCGGACTTCTTCCGCGGCGAGCAGCGTGATCTCGGCGAGCTGCTCGGGCTCGGGATCGTAGCTGACGTAGGTGTCGGCCATGAACAGCGGACCCTGCGGTAGAATCAGGCCGGAGAGGGTCGCGAAACCTCTGACGCCGCCGCGCTTGCCGACGACCTGCCCGACGTGGCGAAGCTGCGTGTGATAGCGCCCGACCGCACCGCAGATCATCGCGTCCGCGTCACCGCGATTGAGAAGCAGTCCGGCGATCACCGTCGAGCCGGCTCGGACGACGCGGCGCGCATGGCTCGGCGAAACACCGCGCCGCTCGACGAGATGCAGATATTCCTCGCAGAATGACGGCACGCGGGCGTCGCTGTCGGGATCGCAGATCTCGTAGTCCTCGCCCTCGCTCATCCTCAGCCCAAGGTGGGTCAGCATGCGCTTGATGTTGGCCGTCCGCCCGACGAGAATTGGCCGTGCCAGCCTCTCGGCAACCACCTGTTGCGCTGCCTGCAGGACATAGGGGTGCTCGCCCTCCGCGTAAGCGATGCGCTTCGGCGTGTCGCGTGATGAGCGTTTGGCTTGGTCGAAAATCGGCTTCATGACGAAGCCGGAGCGGTAGACGAAGCTTTCGAGGCGCTCGCGATAGTGCGCGAAATCGTCGATCGGGCGGGTGGCGACGCCGCTCTCGATTGCGGCCTTGGCGACGGCCGGCGCGATCTCCACGATGAGACGCGGATCGAACGGCTTGGGGATGATGTACTCGGGTCCGAAGATCAGGTGCTCGGCGCCGTAGGCCTGCAGCACGACGTCGGAGGCGGGGCTCTCGGCGATTGCGGCCAGGGCGACGACGGCGGCCTTCTTCATCTCCTCGTTGATCGTGGTCGCGCCGACGTCCAGCGCACCGCGGAAGATGAAGGGAAAGCAGAGGACGTTGTTGATCTGGTTCGGGTAGTCGGTACGACCGGAGGCCATCACCGCGTCGGAGCGAACGGCCTTCACCTCCTCCGGCATGATCTCCGGTGTCGGGTTGGCAAGGGCGAAGATCAGCGGTCGCGGCGCCATGCCGGCGATCATCCCGGGCTTCACGACGCCACCTGCCGAGAGGCCGAGGAACACGTCGGCGCCGGGCATGACCTCGGCGAGCGTACGTGCCTTCGTCTCGCGCGCGAACGGCTCCTTGTAGGGGTCCATCAGAACCGTGCGGCCCTTGTAGACCACGCCTTCTATGTCGGTGATGGTGATATTCTCGCGCTTCATGCCGAGCGCGACCAGCAGGTTGAGGCACGCGAGCGCGGCAGCTCCCGCGCCAGAGGCGACGAGCGTCACTTCCTCGATGCGCTTGCCGACCACCTTGAGGCCGTTGAGGATGCCGGCCGCCACCACGATCGCCGTACCGTGCTGGTCGTCGTGAAACACCGGGATGCCCATACGCTCCTTGAGGCGGCGCTCGATCTCGAAGCACTCGGGCGCCTTGATGTCCTCGAGGTTGATGCCGCCGAAAGTCGGCTCCAGTCGCGCGACGGCTTCTACGAACGCGTCGACGCCGGTCTCGGCAACCTCGATGTCGTAGACGTCGATGCCGGCGAACTTCTTGAAAAGCACGGCCTTGCCTTCCATCACCGGCTTGGCGGCCAGCGGGCCGATGTTGCCGAGGCCGAGCACGGCGGTGCCATTGGTGACGACGCCGACCAGGTTGCCCCGCGCGGTCAACCGCGAGACCATCGCCGGATCCTCGGCAATGGCGGTGCAGGCGTGCGCCACGCCCGGCGAGTAGGCGAGGGCGAGGTCGTGCTGGTTGGCGACCGGCTTGGTCGCCTGGATGGCTATTTTTCCCGGCGGGTCGGCCTCGTGATAGTCGAGGGCTGCCTGGATCAGGTCGCGGTCGGCCATGTGAAGCGTTCCCCCGGATTGTTCGGCCCTGCTGCAGGCTCCGGCCTAGTCATTCATAGTCACCGTTAGCCGGCTTGGCGAGCCGCGCCGATGGCTCGCTCCGTTGCGATCGTGCGCATTCAAGTCGCCCGATACCCGTATAGCCAGTCCAGCCGCGACAGTGCGAGGCCCGGCGCGACGCGGCTCGCGAGCCAGAGGGGAGCATAGGCGAGCGTGCGGCTCGTCCTCGCGCGGAGATGATAGGCACGCATGTTGGTACGTGCCCCGGCCTGCACTCGGGCGGTGCGAGCGAGGCGTGCGCGCTGGTAGGCGGCGAGTGCCGCCGGTACGTCGTCGCCCGCGTTGAGGAGCCCGGCGAGCGTAGCCGCATCCTCGATCGCCATAACCGCGCCCTGAGCGAGAAACGGCAGCATCGGATGACAGGAGTCGCCCAGCAGCGCGACGCGGCCCTCCGTCCAGCGCGGCAGCGGATCGCGGTCGAAAAGCGCCCACCGGTGATGCCTGTCTGCCTGCCGCAGGAGTGTCGTCACCGTCGGATGCCAGCCCGGGAAGTCGCCGAGGGCCTCGTCGCGCGTGCCGGTCTCGGTCCAGGATTCCTCCAGCCAGCCGTCACGCTCGACGATGCCGACGAAGTTCACGAGGCGGCCCGCGCGCAGGTAGTAGGTGACAGCGTGGCGGCCTGCGCCTGCCCAGATGCAGGCGGTCGGCGGCGGCCTGAGGTGCGGTGCGAGACGCTCGACGGGCACCGTCAGGCGCCAAGCGACATTGCCGGTGAAGCGCGGCTTGTCAGGACCAAGCATCTGCGTCCGGACCACAGAGTGGATGCCGTCGGCGCCGATCACGACGTCGGCGTCGAGCGCGCTGCCATCGGCGAGCAGCGCCGCCGCCGTCTGTGCGTCCTGGCGATAGCCGACCACGCGCGCGCCCGTACGCACGGAATGTGGCGCCGCGTGCCGGACGGCGTCGGCGAGTATCTCGATCAGGTCGGCGCGGTGGATATGCAGATAGGGCGCACCCCAGCGGTCGCGCGCGGTGGCGCCAAGCGGCAGCCGCATCATCTGCCGACCGCTCTCGCCGATGCGCAGTTCGATCGCCTCGGGCTCGAAGGCACGTGCCGCGATCGCCTCGAGCAAGCCGAGGTCCCTCAGGATGCGCGTCGCGTTGGGGCTCAGCTGCAACCCGGCGCCGACTTCGCCGATCTCCGGCGATTGCTCGAGTACGACGACTTCGTGGCCGGCTTTGGTCAGCACGAGCGCCGCGACCAGCCCACCGATCCCGCCGCCGACGATGAGGACTTTCATGGTCTTGTTTGCCTAGCGGCGAGAGGCGGTTTTCGTCTGATCAGGCGCGCGAACGTCGGCTCTGTTGGACGATCAGTAACTGAGTGCGGAATTCTTCAATGTTCCGAGCAGGCGACGAATTCGACAGCGATGCTATGTGTTGAACGATATCCTTCCGAGCGAATAGCCTCTGAATCAGACCGTCGTCATCAGTCCGAACCTTGTCCCAATTCGTAAGCGATCGTGCGACCTGCAGGCGGCTTACCTGATTGGCAAAAGCGTCGAGTGTCTGTGCGGCATCTTCGCCCAGTTCTCGCGAGGCCGTGGCCAGGATATGCACGTCATCGAAGGCTGCGCTGAGCTTCGCCGCGTTTGCAATGTCAATGGACGACCATTCTATCGGTGGGGGCGGTTCCAGGAGCTTCCATGCTAATCGCGCGACGAGAAATCCTAGGATCGGTGCGAGCAGCGAGATCACGCCGGCTCCCAGTCCGAGCAACTCCAACTGATTGGCGAATAGCTCTTTGAGCGCGGGCCCAAGGAACGTTTCTGAGATCCACCGACCGAACTCTGCGAGGGTTTTCATAGGTGTCGTCCTAACCCGGCCGGATCATCAGCTCCGGGCGCACGATCGAATCGAAATCCGTCGCCGGTATCCCGTCCTTGATCGCCTCTTCGCGAAGTGTCGTGCCATTCTTGTGCGCGGTCTTGGCGATCTTCGCCGCGCGGTCGTAGCCGTACTTCTCCTTCAAGGGCGTCACCAGCATCAGCGAGTTGGCGAGACCCTGAGCGATGTTTTCGAGGCGCGGCTCGATGCCGACCACGCAGTTGTCGGTGAACGAGACGGCTGCGTCCGCCAGCAGTCGAACCGACTGCAGGAAATTATAGGCCATCATCGGATTGAAGACGTTGAGTTCGAAGTGGCCCTGGCTGCCGGCGAAGGCGATCGCGGCGTTGTTGCCGTGAATGTGGACCGCGACCTGCGTAAGAGCCTCCGCTTGGGTCGGGTTCACCTTGCCCGGCATGATGGACGAGCCCGGCTCGTTCTCGGGAAGAGCGAGCTCGCCGAGGCCGGAGCGCGGGCCGGAGCCGAGGAAGCGGATGTCGTTGGCGATCTTGAAGCAGCTCATGGCGACGGTGTGGATGGCGCCGTGCGTCATCACCATTGCGTCGTGGGCGGCCAGCGCCTCGAACTTGTTCGGCGCCGTGGTGAAGGCGAGCCCGGTTATCGCCGCGATGCGCTCGGCGACCTTCTCCGCGAAGCCGATCGGGGCAGCGAGCCCGGTGCCGACGGCGGTGCCGCCCTGTGCGATCTCCATGAGCATCGGCAGCGTCATCTCGATGCGCGCGATGCCGTTCTCGACCTGCTTCGCGTAACCTGAAAACTCCTGTCCGAGCGTGACCGGCGTTGCGTCCTGGGTGTGCGTGCGGCCGATCTTGATGATGCCTTCCCACGCTTTCGCCTTGGCATCGAGCGCGCCATGCAGCTTGCGCAGTGCCGGAACCAGGCGGTGCACCACCTCCTCGGCGGCAGCGATGTGCATGGCGGTCGGGAACGTGTCGTTCGACGACTGGCTCATGTTGACGTGGTCGTTCGGATGGATCGGCTTCTTTGAGCCCATCTCGCCGCCGAGGATCTCGATGGCGCGATTGGAGATCACCTCGTTGGCATTCATGTTGGATTGCGTGCCGGAGCCGGTCTGCCAGACGACGAGGGGGAAGTGCTCGTCGAGCTTGCCCTCGATCACCTCGTTCGCCACGCGCACGATCACCTCGCCGAGCTTGGGATCGAGCTTGCCGAGTGCCATGTTGGCTTCCGCAGCCGCCCGCTTGACGATGCCGAGGGCGCGCACGATCGGCTGTGGTTGCTTCTCCCATCCGATCTTGAAATTGCCTCGGCTGCGCTCCGCCTGCGCTCCCCAGTAGCGCGTGGCGTCGACCTCGATGGGGCCGAACGTGTCGGTTTCGGTGCGCGTCGTGGCGGCCATGGCATTCCTCGTGTGGCGGCGGTCGTGTCGTCCGACCGGAGCTTGTCCGACCGGTCGCGCGCGGCTTAGCACGCACGGCGCCCTGGCTCCAGCCTCGCCCTCGCGGGATCTCGTGCCGCACTCCTGTCGGTCGTTAACCGTATGCGGGGAGAGCGGTGGCACGGTTGCTCCGTAGACGGTAGTGCTGCCCCCGTCGGAGAACCGGCCAGGCAGGCCGAAGTTGATGCCGGGGCGGCTAGATGAGCGTGATCAGTGAGGCCGAGCGGCTGCGTCGCCGCCGTCTGCGTGTGCGGATCGCATTGCTCGTGATCGGCGTGCTGACAGCCGTCTTCTCGCTCAACAATCTCGGCCTGATCCGCGACAGGGCGATGACGGCGGCCAGCGCCCTGCTGCCGCTGTCAAGCGCCTCGGCGAGCAGGGTCCGCCGCGCGGCGCGCGACGACGGCGAAGCCGAGGATGGCCTTTCCGCGCTCGAGACTCGCGCCGGTCTGACGCCGAAGGGTGTGATGCGCGGCGATGGCGCGCGCGCAACGCGCTATCCGCACCGCGATGTGCTTTGCCTTGCCCGCGTCGTCTATCATGACGGCCGCGAGTTCGGGCAGTCCGCTCGTGCTGCCATGGCCCAGGTGGCACTCAATCGCCTGTCGACCTTCGACTTCGGTGCCAGCATCTGCGAGGTCGTCTACCGCGGCATGGGGCGCCAATTCGGCTGCATGTTCCGTGAGACGTGCCGAGAGGTCGGCAGCGTGCCGAGAGATACCGCCAGATGGAGTGAGTCGCTTGCAACCGCAGTGCGGGTGCTCAAGGGCGAAATCGACACCAAGGCCGTCGGCGAGGCGACACACTTCCACAAAGCCGGCACGAAGCCGCGCTGGCTCAGGCGCGTCAGCAGGGCGGGCGAGGTCGACGGACTCGTGCTCTCGGTCGAGAAGCGCACGCTCGGGCCGGCACCGGCGGCAGCGCCAGATGCAACCCGCGCACTCGGCGCGTCGACCGTGAAGGCCCGCACCCATCCGCGCGCCGTCGCCGGTGCCAAACGGCCCGCCACAGCCGGACCAGACCGCTCTGCCCGCTCGGCGCTCGGCGGGCCGATGCCGCCGCCGGCCCGCCGACCGGTGCGCCCGTGATCGGGCCGGTGCCGCCGTCAGGTGCTGCGGGCTTATCGCGCGAAAGAGCGTAAGTTATTCACATTGTTGCCGTTTTGCGTGTCGAAAGTGTGGACGATCGGCCCTGATTCGCCGCCGTGCTCCGACGCTTCCAGTCGGTGGCTCGGAGGCCTTGGCGGTACCGTTCGCGTTGGCGTGCACCGGGATGGCTTGCCGTCCCCGAGTTTCGGTGCGGCTCGTCAAAGCCGCGTTCGGGAAAAAAACCGCATGAGCGCGAAAATCATCGTCATGATCACCATGCTCGCCATGCCGAACGGGGAGAGCGTGGTTCACGTCAAACCGTTCGCCACCCCCGTGCAGTGCATCGAGGCCGCCAATATCGAGGCGAGCGACCCGTTCGTCGCCAACGTCGAGTGCGCAGAACTCGACGACGGCGTGCTGATGCTGCGGTTTGGACCGGGCGAGGGTGCATCGAAGCCGACGCCGCCGGCACGTCGCGCGCCGCCGGCGCCGCGCGCGACCAGTTGAGCAGGGTGTCGAGTGGAAGTGATGTCGGAGCCGTCCTGTGCCGCCGGACGATGGTCGCCTGTCACTTCACCGACGAGAACGCCGTGGGCTGCAGGATCTCGTTCGACACGCGTGCGAGAATCGGGCCGTCCTTCTCGGACTGAGCGCGCTTCTCGATCCACTCCGGGTCGGTCGAAAAGGCTGTCCATTTCTGCTCGCGCTCGGCGAGGCTTTCCCAGGCCAGCATGTACGTCAGCCGCTGGTTGTGCTCGCCGATCAGCGTTGTCCAGAAACCCGCCTGACGGATGCCATGCCGCTCCCAGAGCGACAACGTCACCGTCTCGAACCGCTTGAGGAGGGCGGGCAGGCGTCCCGGAACGCAGTCGTAGACACGTACCTCGTAGATCATGGCTTGGCTCTCGCTCGTGCTGGGCGGACCGGACGCTCAGGCGTCCGGCATGGGGATCCAGTTGAAGCCCTGGAGGCCGCCGTCGACCGGCAGGGTGACACCCGTCACATAGCCCATGAAGCGATCCGAGAGCAGTGCCAGCGCCGCATGTGCGATATCCTCTCCCGTGCCGAAGCGCTGCAGAGGGATCTTGGCGCGCGGGCCGAAACCATCGTCCATGTTGACGGCACCGCCTCCGGGAATAGCACCCGGCGCAATGGCGTTGACCCGGATGCCGGCGGGCCCGAGCGCGCGAGCAAGCTCCTTCATCACCATCGTCGAGCCGGCTTTGGCGGCCGAGTAATGAGGCAGGTTGCGCGGGCTCTCCGCGTGCAGCGACGTGATGTAGAGCAGTCTCCCCCGCACGCCCTCGGCCTGCATCCGCCGGCCGATCTCGCGACCGAGCAGGAACCCGGAACGCACGTTGGTCGTCAGCATGGCATCGAACGTGTCCTCGTCCACTGCGAGCGCGGTATCCCGCTCATGGCGGCGCGGACACGCGGAGTGCACGAAGATATGCGGGACGCCGCCGTCAACCGCGCGGATCACGTCGCGCCAGCCGTCGCGTGATGAAAGGTCGGCGGTGATGGTACGTGGTGCCGGACCCTTGCGTGCCGCCTCGGAGGCGACCGCTGCATTGCGCTGCTCGTCGATATCGGTGAGCACCAGTTCGGCGCCCTCGCCGGCCAGCGCCAGAGCGATGGCGCGCCCGATGTTGGATGCCGAGCCTGTGACAAGGGCACGCTCGCCGCGGAACAGGGAAAAGCCCGTCATGCCTTCTCCTCGTCGCGCCGGCCGGCACCTATTTCTTGCGGAACTGATCCAGCCTGACAATCTCCGCACCGCCGCCCGGCTGAGCTGGCCCCTTGCGCGGGGGCGCGTCGTCGGCCGCAGCGCCATCCTCTACCCGGCCGGAATCGCTCGCCGCCGGAGCGGGCGTCGGTGGGGCGGCGCGGCCGCTCTCGTCGTTCTCCGCACCGGCTATAGCGTCCTCGGGTTCGGCACTCGGTCGGCGCGGCGCCCTCGGCTTGCGGCTGGCGGCGGCGCGCGAGCGCTGGCTGCCAGGACCCGGAAGTCGACTGGCACCGGACGCCGGTCGAGTTCCCGACGTATCGGCGAGCGTGCCATCGGCGTCGACGACGTTGTCCATCGTGTCGAACTGAAGTCCAAAGTGGACGCTCGGATCGAAGAAGACTTTGATCGCCAGGAACGGCACGACCAAGCGCTCCGGAATGTTGTCGAACGTCAGCTTCACCTCGAACCGGTCGTCACTGACGATGAGATCCGAGAACCGGTGCTGCAGGACGACCGTCATCTCCTCCGGATACTTCTCCTTGAGCCGACGCGACAGCACGACGCCGCGTGCGCGGGTATCGAAGGAGATGTAGAAGTGGTGCTCGCCGGGCAAGCCGGCCTTGGCCGTACGGCTGAGCACGGTGCGCACGATGGAGCGCATCGCGTCCTGCGTCAGCTGCTCGTAGTCTATTCTGCCGCCGCCTGCCATACGTGCCCGTCGTGTCTCAAGTTGCCGGACGATGCGGAAGCGGGACCCGCTGATCCGTTACCGTCCGAACCTCGCGGCCCATTCTTAAGCGGCGCGGCTTTCACGCCGCTCACCCTGCGCCCCTGCCGGTGGACGCTACGCCGGCAACGATAACCGCCTCCAGACGCGTCGACAATCGCGACGTGTGGCACACAATGCAAAGCGCGGCGGGAAAAGTGGAGGGCTTCTGTTGCCCGGTGCCCTCCGAACCGCGCCTGACCCGGCTAAGAGTCAGGGCTTGAGTTCAGGTCTTGGGCGCCGCATTACGCAGCGACCGCAACCTCAGCATAGTTGTCATTGGCAACTATTCTGGTTGACCCGATAACGGCGGTATCATGCCGGGCAAAAGCGTACCCTTTAACTCCCCGTCGAGCCTATTTCGCCCCCATCAGCAACGCACCAACCGACACTGCTATGCGCTGGTGGTGGAGGCGCCGGGTACCGCCCCCGGGTCCGAGAAGCTTATTACGATAGCCATTTATCGCCATAGCCGGACGAATCCAGCAGGAAGGTATATATGTCGTTGGCGCGGCGAATGAAAGAGCCGGCGATCCAGGGCGGTGTGAGATGAGCGAGGATCGAGGCTGGCGCCCTCCCGCCGACGGCGGAAGAACCGGCGGCGCAGGGCCGGGCCAGCCGCCGTCCGGCATGGGTGCGGGGCCACGACAGGTGGCCGCTGCGCTAGGCGTCGCTCTGGCCATCGTCGGTGTCGCCATATTCCTCGCGGGGCTCGTCACCGCCCTCGCTGCCGACGCACTCGGCGGGTTGGGGGGACCGCGCCGTACGCTCGCCTTCCTGATCGTATTGCAGGCGGCGATCGCCTTCCTCAGTGTCTTGGCGGCGGGCCGGTTCGGCCCACGTGATGCGGTGTTGTCGCTTGCGCCGGTGCGCGGCGGTTCGCGCGCGGTGCTGCACGTACTCGTTGTGATGGCGGTGGTGCTCGGGCTCTACACGATCCTCACCGTCCAGTGGTTTCCGGAACTCGTCGAGCGCGATCTCGGACAGTTCCGTCCCGTGCTGGCGAGCGAGCTGGCGTTGCCCGCATTCGTCGCGCTCGCCGTCGGCGCGCCGCTGTCGGAGGAATTGCTGTTCCGCGGTTTCCTGATGGGCGTTCTCAGGCGCTCGTGGCTCGGCTACTCGGGTGCGGGGCTCGTCGCAACGCTCGGCTGGACCGGGCTGCACTGGGGCTACTCGGCCGTCGGGCTGATCGAGGTGTTCATCGCCGGCATGATCTTCTCGTGGGCGCTGTGGCGCACGGGCAGCATCATCGCGCCCATCGCCTGCCATGCTCTCTACAACGCGACGGTGCTAGCGGTCCTGTGGACCTTCGCTTCGGCGGGCTGAGACACCATCTGTAACTTGGCGCGAATCGCTCTATCCGCAAGCTCATGCAGCAGTACCTCGATCTCATGCGCCGCGTGCGCGACACAGGCACCCGGAAGACCGACCGTACCGGCACCGGCACCTTGAGCGTGTTCGGCCACCAGATGCGTTTCGATCTGGCCGAGGGCTTTCCTCTCGTGACGACGAAGAAGCTGCACCTGAAGTCGATCATCCACGAGCTGATCTGGTTCCTGAAGGGTGAAACCAACGTCGCCTATCTGAAGGAGCATGGGGTCTCGATCTGGGACGAGTGGGCAGATGACAACGGCGATCTCGGTCCGATCTACGGCAAGCAATGGCGCTCGTGGGCGGCACCCGACGGGCGGACCATCGACCAGATCACGGAGGCGGTCGAGACGGTCCGCGGCAACCCCGACTCGCGACGCATCATCGTCTCCGCCTGGAACCCGGCCGACATCCCCGACATGGCGCTCGCGCCTTGCCATTGCCTGTTCCAGTTTTACGTCGCGGACGGCCGGCTTTCCTGCCAGCTCTACCAGCGCTCGGCCGACATCTTTCTGGGCGTGCCGTTCAATATCGCGAGCTACGCGCTGCTGACGCACATGATGGCGCAGGTGACGGGGCTGAGACCCGGCGAGTTCGTGCACACTTTCGGCGATGCGCACCTCTACCTCAATCACCTGGAACAGGCCGACCTGCAACTCGCCCGGGCGCCGCGGCCACTGCCGACGCTGCACGTCAACCAGGACGTCACTTCGATCTTCGACTTCCGCTTCGAGGACTTCGGCCTGACCGGCTACGACCCGCACCCGCACATCAAGGCGCCGGTCGCTGTTTGAGTTCTGCGGCACCGTTTGGTGCGGTTCGGCCACACGAACCGACAATGGCAATCCGTCGTCCGATTGTCCTGTTAGGTCCGGCCGCTCTCGCGGTTGCCGGGCTGCGCCGAAACGCTATCCCCTTTTGCTCGACAACGGCGATTCCAAGGGGATGGATATGCGGACCGCAGCACAGTTCTCGAAGGCAGCGATCAGTACGCTCGGCGCAATGCTCGTAGCGATCGTCGGCGGATGCGCCTCCTCCTCCGACAAGATCGCGGCAGCCTATATCTCGCCCAACCAGTTCCAGAACTACACCTGCAGCCAGCTCGGCGACGAGGCGCAGCGCATCTCGAGCCATGTCGCGCGCGTGTCCGGCATCCAGGATGAGAAGGCGACCAACGATGCCATCGCCACTGGCGTGGCCATCGTCGTTTTCTGGCCGGCGGCCTTCCTGATCAGCGGCAATGACCAGAACACCGCCGAACTCGCGCGCCTTAAGGGCGAGATGGAGGCGATCGAGAGGGTGTCGACCCAGAAGAACTGTGGCATACAGTTCCGCAGGGCGCCGGCTTCGACGCCATCGCCGGCACGAAAGCCGGATGCCGCAAGGGCCTGACAATCATCGCTCGTCCGGACGAGATCTCCGTCGCATTCGTCGTGGCTGCCGCCGAGAACGGCGTGATCGGCCGCGGCGGCGCGTTGCCATGGCGCATGCCCGCGGATTTGAAGGCCTTCCGCCGCCTGACGCTGGGAAAACCTGTCGTCATGGGACGCAGAACGTTCGAATCTATCGGGCGCCCCCTCGATGGCCGCGACAATGTCGTCATCACGCGCGGGGGCGCGGTCCAGCCCGACGTCGGCGGGCGTCTTCATGTGGCGGCCGACATCGCCCAGGCCATAGCGCTGGGCCGTCGTCTCGCCGCGATGGCCGGCGTCCACGAGGTGATGGTGATCGGGGGCGCCGAGATCTACAGGTCCGCTCTTCCATTTGCCGACCGCATCTATCTGACCCGCATTCATGCCATGCCGGAGGGCGATGCGACCTTCTCCGATCCGGATCCAGACATCTGGGCCGAGGTCTCACGCGACGTGCTCCCGCGCGGCAATAAGGATGAGCACGATGCAACTCTCGTCGTCTACGAGCGGCGTGACGGTCACGTTCGGCCAGACGCTTGAACTCCTGACGCGCGTTACCCAATTTCGGGACGAAGTTTGCGCGCCTGCGGACCGTGGCCTATAAGCGGGACGCTCGGCTTTCCAGCGTCCGGCGGCAGGTCCGTGGGCGCTGTCTCTCCGTATTTCCTGCCGGCTCCGCGCCGGATGAGGCTGCCCGCTGGGCCCTCTCCGGACAGGAGTTGCACCTCAGCAAAGGGCGAAGGTATGCCTTGGAATAATCAGAGTGGTGGCGGCGGCGGCTGGAAGAGCGGCGGCGGCGGTGGAGGTGGCGGCGGTGGTCCATGGGGGCAGGGTCCATGGGGGCAAGGTCCCGGAGGCGGTAAGCAACCCGATCTCGACGAGCTCCTGAAGCGCAGCCAGGATCGGTTGAAGCAGGTCATGCCGCAGGGGTCCGGCGTGCCGGGCCCGCTCATCGCACTTGCGGCTGCCGCTGTGCTCGCCGTCGCAGTGTTCTATGGATTTTTCTTCACCGTGAAGCCGAACCAGCTCGGCATCGTGCTGCGCTTCGGCGAGTTCGTTCGCCAGGAGCCGCCCGGACTGCACTTCCGCCTGCCCTATCCGATCGAAGAGGTGATCGTTCCCGACGTCACCGGTCGCCGTCAGATCCGCATCGGCATGCCTGGCGCTTCGGGACGTGGCATCCGCGACACCGGCGCCGAGAGCCTGATGCTGACGGGCGACGAGAACATCGTCGACGTCGATTTCGTGGTGATCTGGCGCATCAAGAGCGCCGAAAACTACCTGTTCGCCATCCAGAACCCGCAGACCACTGTCAAGGAAGTCGCCGAGAGCGCGATGCGCGAGGTGGTCGGCAAGAATGACATTCAGCCGATCCTGACCGGCGCCCGCCAGAAAACCGAGGCGGCCGTGCAGGAGCTGATGCAGCGCACGCTGGACAGCTACAAGGCGGGCATCGAGATCACCCAGGTCCAGCTTCAGAAAGTCGACCCGCCGGCCAAGGTGATCGCCGCCTTCCGCGACGTCCAGGCGGCCCGTGCCGACCAGGAGCGCCTGCAGAACGAGGCGCGGGCCTACGCCAACCGCATCGTTCCTGAAGCGCGCGGCGAGGCGGAGCGCATCCTGCAGGGCGCCCAGGCCTATCGCGAGCAGACCGTGGCCGAGGCGACCGGCCAGGCGTCGCGCTTTGAGAAAGTCTACGAAGAGTACCGCAAGGCACCCGATGTGACGCGCAAGCGCATTTTCCTCGAGACGATGGAGAAGATCTTCTCGGGCACCGACAAGATCATCCTCGACCAGAACGCCGGCCAGGGCGCGGTGCCGTACCTGCCGCTTGGCGAGCTGACGCGCAAGCCGAAGTCCACGCAGTAAGGATCACGACACGCCATGAAGAGCGTCATCGCATTCCTCATCGTCGTCCTGGGCCTCGCGGCGCTGGCCGTATTCCTGTCGGCCTTCATGGTCCATCAGACCCAGCAGGCCGTGGTGCTCGAGTTCGGCAAGCCGGTGCGCGTCATCTCCAAGCCGGGGCTCAACTGGAAGGTCCCCGTGATGCAGACCGTGGACTTCTTCGACAAGCGCATCCTCGACCTCGACACCAGTCCGCAGGAGGTGATCGCCGCCGACCAGAAGCGTCTGGTGGTTGATGCGTTCGCCCGCTTCCGCATTGCCGATCCGCTGTTGTTCTACCAGACCGTGCGAACCGAAACGATCGCCAACCAGCGGCTCGGCGCGTTTCTCGATTCCGGCATGCGCCGTGTGCTCGGATCGGCGACCTTCGAGGACATCGTGCGCGACAAGCGCGAGGCGCTGATGAAGACGATCACCGCCCAGGTCAACGAGGAGGCGAAGGATCTCGGCATCGAGGTGATCGACGTGCGCATCAAGCGCGCCGACCTGCCCGAGGCGAATTCCGAGGCGATCTACCGGCGCATGCAGACAGAGCGCGAGCGGGAGGCTGCCGAGTTTCGCGCCGAGGGCGCCGCTGCTGCCAACCGCATCCGTGCGACGGCGGATCGCGAGGCGACGGTGATCAAGGCGGAAGCGACGAAGAAGTCGGAGCAGATGCGCGGCGAAGGCGATGCAATCCGCAACCGCATCTTCGCCGAGGCGTTCGGCAAGGATCCCGAGTTCTTCGCGTTCTATCGCTCGATGCAGGCTTACGAGCAGGGCCTCAAGGCCGGCGATACGCGGATGGTGATCTCGCCGAACTCCGAATTTTTCCGCTACTTCAACGGTATATCGGGCCAGGCGCCGGCCGCGCCGTCGTCTAGGGCGGGCACCAGCCAGCCGCGGCAATGAGCGACCTCGCCGTCGGCATCGGCCTGGTGCTGGTGATCGAAGGACTGATCTGGGCGGTTGCGCCGCGGTTCGGCATGGAACTGTTGGCCGCCGCGGCAGCGACGCCGCCCGAGCGCCTGCGCGGTGCCGGTGCGCTGGCGGTCGCGGTCGGCGTCGGTATCGTCTGGCTGGTCAGAGGATGAGGTGTAGCGCGCTGTCGTTCCCACGCACCGGCGCGTCGCACCGGAACGTGATCCGGCCGACCGATTGACGCCATCCGGTCGCCGCGCTTCAGTGCAGATACTGCCCGGGCGCGGGCGTGCTGCCCTTCGTGCGAGGCACGCCCGAGCGACTGAATTGCACGACGCCCGTCCCTCCCGATCCGAACGGAGTTGAACGCAATGACCTCCGCCGCCGGCCGCCCCGAGGCCAATCGCGCATTCCGCCTATCGTGGGCGGCTGCGCTCGCGATCGCACTGGCGCCGGGGCTCGCATTCACCGCACATGCCCAGTCGGGGCGCCCCGGTCCCGCCTCCGTCGCCCCTGTCGCCGAGAAGCTCCTCGATGCGGTCGTCAACATCTCGACCAGCCAGCGCGTGAAGGGGCCGAGCGGCGTGCCGCTGCCGAAGGTTCCGAAGGGGTCGCCGTTCGAGGACCTTTTCGAGGACTTCTTCAATCGCAAGGACGGCGAAGGCGCGCACAGCCGCAAGGTCGCGTCGCTCGGCTCGGGCTTCGTCATCGACGGCAAGGAAGGCCTGATCGTCACCAACTATCATGTGATCGACGGCGCCGACGAGATCACCGCCAACTTCGCCGACGGCAGTGCGCTCAAGGTCGACAAGGTGCTCGGCCGCGACAGCAAGACCGATCTCGCACTGCTCAAGGTGACGCCGAAGAAGCCGCTCGCCGAAGTCCGTTTTGGCTCGGTGCAGGGACTGCGCGTCGGCGACTGGGTCATGGCGATCGGCAACCCGTTCGGCCTCGGTGGTTCGGTCTCCGTCGGCATCATCTCGGCCAAGCAACGCGACATCCAGACCGGTCCCTACGACGACTACCTGCAGACCGACGCGGCCATCAACAAGGGTAATTCCGGCGGTCCACTGTTCGACATGAACGGTGAGGTAGTCGGAATCAACACGGCGATCATCTCGCCGACCGGCGGTTCCATCGGCATCGGCTTCGCCGTGCCGGCCGATGTCGCCATGGTGGTGATCGACCAACTGAGGAAATATGGTCGCACGCGGCGCGGGTGGATCGGCGTGCAGATCCAGTCGGTGACCGAGGATATTGCGGCCTCGCTGGGTGTCGAGCCGGGCCACGGGGCGCTGATCTCCAAGGTCGCCGAGGATGGACCGGCCGCCAAGGCGGGCATCGTCGCAGGTGATGTGATCGTCACCTTCGACGGCAAGGCGATCAGCCGCGTGCGCATGCTGCCGCGCGTCGTCGCGCAGGCCGAGGACGGCAAAAGCGTCGAGGTCGTCGTCATGCGCAAGGGCGAGCGCAAAGTGATCAACGTGATGGTCGGGCGCCTGGCCGAGGACGAGAGCGGCGGCGACGCCAAAGAGGCCGACAAGGACAGCAAGACATCGACCGGGCGGATCGGGCTGACCGTTGCGCCGATCAGCGAGGCACTGCGCTCAACCCATGGCATAGGCGCCAGGATCAATGGGCTCGTCGTTACCGCCGTCGAGGCGGGAAGTGGTGGCGCGCAACGGGGCATCAAGGTGGGCGAGGTGGTCGTCGAGGCCGGCCAGACCAAGGTGAAGACCGTGGCGGAGCTCGAGGCGGAGATCGCCAAGGCGCAGAAGGCCGGGCGTCGCGCCGTTCGGCTGATCGTCTCCGACGGCAAGGGCAACATCCGCATCCTCGCCGTCCCCATCAAATAGCGTCGGGGCGTTGGCGAACGAGCGCCGACAGGGCTATCTAGCGACGGTCGCCAGCACGGCGGCCGGGTGTCGTCGGGCCGTCCAGAGAGCCGGCGTGGCTCGACAGCATCTCTAGCCAGGACGCGAAACGTGTCGGACCATCGCGCTTTCCTCGATCGGATCGGCGAGCCCCTCGCCGGCCTTCATCGCGACGGGCAGAAGTTCGTCGCACTCGGCGTCGTCGCGACCGTCCTGCTCTGGCTGGTATGGTCGCCGCTCGGCTGGCTCGCGGCGCTCGCGACGCTCTGGATCGGCTATTTCTTCCGCGACCCCGAGCGCGTAACGCCGCTGCGCGACGGGCTCGTCGTGGCGCCTGCCGACGGCATCGTCATCGACATCGACGAGGTTGCCGCACCGCTCGAACTCGGTCTTGCGGCCGCCGACCGCACGCGCATCGCCATCCATCTCTCACTGATGGACGTGCACATCAAACGCGCGCCCGTCGCCGGCCGCATCGTCGCCTCGGCCTACGTGCCGGGCGCGTTCGCCATGCCGACCGCGGACAAGGCGAGCGAGGACAACGAGAGGCGCAGCCTCGTCATCGAGACACCTGCGGGCGACGAGATCGTTGTGGTGCAGATCGCCGGACCGATCGTGCGCCGTATCGTGACGTTCGCAGGCGAAGGCGATACGGTTGGTATCGGACAGCGCTTCGGACTCATACGCTTCGGTAGCCGCGTCGATCTCTACCTGCCACCGGGGCGCCGGGCACTCGTCGCCGTCGGCCAACGCATGGTGGCGGGTGAGACAGTGGTCGCCGATCTCAAGTCGGACGAGGGCGAGCGCGAGGCGCGGCGGAGCTGAGCTGCGGAAAGTCCGAAACGGTGCGACCGTCATCGGGAGGGGTGCCAATGCAGGTCGAGTCGCTGTCGATTGCCGACGTGAAGCTGTTGAAGCCGCGCGTCTTCGCCGACAGCCGCGGCTGGTTCTCGGAGACGTGGAACCGGCGAACCCTGGCTGCGGCCGGCATCGAAGTCGACTTCGTGCAGGACAATCACGCGTTTTCAGTCGCGGTCGATACCGTGCGCGGCCTGCATTTCCAGCGTGCGCCTTATGGCCAGGATAAGCTCATCCGCGTCGTATCCGGCGCCATCCTCGATGTCGCCGTCGACATCCGTCCCGGCTCGCCGAGCTATGGCCGACACATCGCGCGCGAGTTGACGGCGGAAAGCCATGAACAGCTGTGGGTGCCGAAAGGTTTTGCACACGGCTACCGGACCCTCGTTCGAGGAACCGAGGTCGCCTACAAGGTCACGGCCCATTACGCGCCAGAGGCCGATGGTGGCATCCTGTGGTCCGACCCGGAGCTGGGCATCGACTGGGGGCTCGACCTGGACCGGGCGCTCGTCTCGGACAAGGATCTGCGGCTGCCGCGGCTGTCGGAGATCGTGTGAGGCGGGGCAGCGCTTTTCCTGATCCGCCAAGCATGCTATCGGCACTGCGAAATCTGCCAGAATCACGCCCTGACGCTGGCCGCTTTCAACCCGAGGACATGCCCCATGACGAACCCCCCGGTCGATATTGCATCGAACGTCGGGTTGACGTTCGACGACGTGCTTCTCGTGCCGCAGGCTTCCGACGTGATGCCCGGGGACGTCGCGGTGGGTACCCGCGTCACCAAGACCGTCGCACTCAACATCCCGATCATTTCATCCGCCATGGATACCGTCACCGAAGGCCGTCTCGCCATCGCCATGGCGCAGGCCGGCGGAGTCGGTGTCATCCACCGAAACCTGACGCCGGAGGCGCAGGCGCGCGAGGTCGAGCGGGTCAAGAAGTTCGAGAGTGGCATGGTGGTGAATCCCGTCACCATTGCACCGGACGCGCGCCTCGAGGATGCCTGGAAGCTCATGAAGGAGCATCGCATCTCGGGCATTCCGGTCGTCGAGCCGAAGAGTGGCCGCCTCGTCGGCATCCTCACCAATCGCGACGTCCGATTCGCCGACAATCCCCTGCAGCCGGTATCCGAGCTGATGACGAAGGACCGGCTGATCACGGTCAGGACCGGCGTCGCGCGCGAGGAGGCCAAGCGCCTTCTTCACCAAAACCGGATCGAGAAGCTTCTGGTCGTGGACGAGAGCTTCCGTTGCGTCGGCCTGATCACCGTCAAGGATATCGAGAAGGCCGAGCGCCACCCGAATGCTGCCAAGGACAATGAGGGTCGACTGCGCGTGGCCGCCGCCACCACCGTCGGCGCAGACGGTCACGAGCGGACCGAGCGGCTGATCGGCGCTGGCTGCGACCTGATCGTCGTCGACACCGCACACGGCCACTCGCGCAAGGTGCTCGAGGCGGTCACCCGCATCAAGAAGCAGTCCAACAGCGTGCAGGTCATCGCGGGAAACGTGGCGACTCCCGAGGCGACGCTCGCTTTGATCGACGCCGGCGCGGATGCGGTGAAGGTCGGCATCGGACCGGGTTCCATCTGCACCACCCGTATCGTCGCGGGGGTCGGCATGCCGCAGTTGACCGCCATCATGGACTGCGTCGCTGCCGCGTCGCGCAGCAGCACGCCGATCATCGCCGATGGCGGGGTTCGCTTCTCCGGCGACATCACCAAGGCGCTTGCTGCTGGTGCGAGCGCGGTCATGGTCGGCTCACTGCTCGCGGGTACCGACGAGGCCCCGGGGGAAACCTACCTGTACCAAGGCCGCACCTACAAGTCGTATCGTGGCATGGGCTCGGTCGGCGCCATGGCGCGCGGCTCGGCCGACCGCTATTTCCAGGCCGAGGTGCGCGACAGCCTCAAGCTGGTTCCGGAAGGCGTCGAGGGCCAGGTGCCCTACAAGGGGCCGGTTGGCCAGGTGCTGCACCAGCTGGTCGGTGGCTTGCGCGCCGGCATGGGCTACGTCGGGGCCCACACCATCACCGATTTGCAGAAGCGAGCCCGGTTCGTCAGGATCTCGCCGGCTGGCATGCGCGAAAGCCACCCGCACGGGGTCGGGATCACGCGGGAAAGCCCCAACTACCCGGGTGGCGCGTGACGGCCGCGGCGCGGAGCAGGACCAAGGCCGATCATGCGCATCTCGCAGAACCTGATCCTCGTCCCCGTGCTGGTGCAGGTGGCGCTGACGTTTGCAGTGATGTTCATGATGGGCTTCGCGCGGTCGCGCTCGATGCGCAGCCGGCGGCAGCAGATGCAGGACATGGCGCTGGCGACGGCCGACGACTGGACCGAAGAGGCAGCCAAATGCGCCAACAGTTTCAAGAACCAGTTCGAGCTGCCGGTGTTGTTCCATGTCTGCTGTCTGTTCGCGCTGGTCACGCGCAACGTGGACGCCGTGCTGTTCTCGCTCGCCGCGCTGTTCGCGCTGAGCCGCATCGCCCATGCGGCGATCCACATCGGGCCCAACATCGTCGCTTGGCGCTTCTCGGCCTACTTGGTTGGGGCACTGCTTCTGATGGTGATGTGGGCGTTGCTCGGCTGGCGCGTGGCGGTGCAGGGCTGGTGAAACGGTTTGCCGGGAGGGCGTCATGAGGCCCGGCGCCCGTCTCGCCGCCGCCGTCGAGGTGCTCGACGACGTACTTTCGCGCCACCGGCCGGTCTCGGTGGCGCTCGCCGACTGGGGCAAGACGCACCGCTTCGCCGGCTCCGGCGACCGCTCGGCGATCGGCAACATCGTGTTCGATGTGCTGCGCCGTCGCCTGTCGCTGGCGGCCGAGATGGCGGCCGACACGCCGCGCGCCCTTGTGCTGGCAGCGGCGCCGCACGCGCTCGCCATGGCTCCCGCCGACGTGGCGGTGCTCGCCGATGGCTCCGAGCATGCGCTCTCGCCACTGTCCGATGACGAGCGCGATCGGCTTGGCCGCGGGGTGCCGTCCCATGCGCCGGCCAATGTCCTCGCCGACCTGCCGGACTGGCTGATGCCCTCGCTCTCGCGCGCTTTCGGCGATCGTCTCGTCGCCGAGGGGCGTGCACTCGCCGCGCGCGCGCCGGTCGACCTGCGCGCCAACACTCTCAAGGCGGATCGTGACAAGGTCGTCAAGGCGCTCTCGCGCCATGGCGCCGTGCCCGCGATGCTGTCGCCGGTCGGCGCACGAATCGCAGCACCTCACGGCCCCGGCCGCACGCCCAACGTCGAGACCGACACCGCGCACGGCAAGGGGTGGTTCGAGGTGCAGGACGAGGCGAGCCAGGTTGCCGCGCTTCTCGCCGGTGCCGGGCCGCGCCTGCAGGTGATGGACCTGTGCGCAGGGGCCGGCGGCAAGACGCTGGCGCTCGCCGCCCAGATGCAGAACACGGGACAGATCTACGCGTACGACCGTGACCGCCAGCAGCTCAGGCCCATCTTCGAGCGCCTCAAGCGGGCAGGGGTGCGCAATGCGCAGGTCATGGAAGCGGGCGACGCAACCACACTCGCGGCACTGGGCGCCCGCTTCGACGTGGTGATGGTCGATGCGCCGTGCACCGGCACAGGCACCTGGCGCCGGCGGCCCGACGCCAAATGGCGTCTCAAGCCCCAGATGTTGGCCGAGCGCATCGCCGAGCAGCAGGCCGTCCTCGATACAGCGGCGGGCCTCGTCAAGGTCGGCGGACGCATCGCTTATGTCACCTGCTCACTGCTGCCCGATGAGAACATTGATCAGGTGCGCGGCTTCCTCGAGCGCCATCCGGGCTTCGTGCTCCTGCACGTGGCGGATGTGTGGCGCGAGGCGATCGGTGGCGCACCGCCAATCTCGGCCGACGGAGAACAGGCGACACTGCTGCTCACCCCTCACAGCCACGGCACGGACGGCTTCTTCATCGCGCTGCTCGCGCGTCGCGCGTGAGGGAACTGACACCCTGCGGACGGCGTTCTCACGAAAATGAGGGTTGAGGGGCGCAAAATCCCGCTTGCATTCGGCGTGTCCCCCACTAATTAACCGCTCCGCTGAGATCACAGGGATCTCGTACTGACCCATGGCCGCCCGCGGCCGTTCGACGAGGGCTCCAGGGAGGGCCCCCTCGCTGCCCGTGGCGGCATTTCGAGGTTGAACGACCGCCATGGCAACCGTTGCCAAATCGAGCAGCATTCCGGCGTCTGCAACACGACCGAAGCGGGCCAAGCGCCCCCCGGCACGTCACTGTCTTGGCCCTGTCGCCGATCTCGAGGCCCACCTGCCACAGGAGTGGTGGCGCAAGCTTTTCAACGCGCTCTATGTGAAGACCGATGGCGACGTCGTCGAGAACAACGAGAACACGCGTCGCGAGGTCGATTTCATTGTGCAGGCGGCGGCGATCCAACCGTCCAGTACGATCCTCGACCTGTGCTGCGGCCAGGGTCGCCACTGCCTGGAACTCGCCCGCCGCGGCTTCCGGAACGTCACCGGTGTCGACCGCTCGCGCTATCTGATCCGGCTCGCTCGCAAGCGCGCCCAGGCCGAGGGACTTCCTGTCGTCTTCAAGGAAGGCGATGCGCGTAACCCGCGCCTGCCGGAGGGCAGCCTCGACTGTGTCGTCATCATGGGCAACTCGTTCGGCTACTTTTCCAACAAGCAGGACGACGAGAAGGTGCTGGCGACCGTCGGCAAGCTGCTCAGGCCTTCCGGGCAGGTGGTGCTCGATATCACCGACGGCGCCTACATGGCCGAGCACTTCGAGCGCCGCTCGTGGGAGTGGATCGACGCCCATCACCTCGTCTGCCGAGAGCGCTCGATTTCAGCCGATCGCGAGCGCCTGATCAGCCGCGAAGTGATCGTGCACGACGAGATGGGCGTCATCGCCGACCAGTTCTATGCCGAACGTCTCTACACCAAGGAGAGCATCACCCGGCTGCTGGAGAAGTGCGGTTTCCGTGACGTGCGCCATCACGGCGTGACGGAGGCGCTGTCCGATCGAGACCAGGATCTCGGCATGATGGCACGGCGTCTGCTCATTACGGCGGATGCGCCGTTGCTGCCGGCCAAGAAGGCGCGTGGCAAGAAGCCCGTGCTCGACATCACCGTGGTGATGGGCGACCCGCGTCTGCCTGACGACATCAAGCGCGGCGGCACCTTCAATCCGGAAGACATGGAGACCATCCGCCGGCTCAAGGACGCGCTGGCAGAGTTGCCGCAATACACGTTCCGCTACCTCGATAACCACCAGACGCTCGAGCGTGATCTTGCAAGCCTGCGCACCGACCTGGTGCTCAACCTCTGCGACGAGGGCTTCAACAACGATCCGTTCAAGGAGCTGCACGTCCCCGCGCTCCTCGACATGGCCGGCATTCCCTACACCGGCGCGGCGCCGGCAGCTCTGGCTGCCTGCTACGACAAAGGTATCGTACGGGCGGTGGCCGAGAGCCTCGACGTGCCGGTGCCGCTCGAGACCTATGTCCGTCCGGGCGACCAGGGCGCCACCCTGCCCTCTGTGTTCCCTGCTCTCTTGAAGCCCAACCAGGGCGACAGCTCGCAGGGCATCACCAAGGATGCGGTGGTCAAGAACGAGCGCGAGCTGCTCGACTACCTCGAGCGCCTGCGTGCCCAGTTCCCACGCCGCGGCGTGCTGGTTCAGGAGTATCTGACGGGGTCGGAATATTCGGTCGGTCTGGTGGGCAATCCCGACCAGGGCCTCAGGGCGCTGCCGATCCTGGAGGTCGATTTCTCGGGGCTCGACGAGGGCCTGCCGAAAATCCTCGGCTACGAGTCCAAGTGGGAGCCGGACAGCCCATACTGGACCTCGATCAAGTACAAGGAGGCCGAGCTCTCCGATCTGCAGCAGTCGCAGCTGATCGAGCATTCGGCGCGGCTGTTCGAGCGGCTCGGCTGCCGCGACTATGCGCGCTTCGACTTCCGCGCCGATGCCAAGGGCAAGATCAAGCTGCTCGAGGTGAACCCCAATCCTGGCTGGTGCTGGGACGGCAAGCTGAACCTGATGGCCGGCTTCCAGGGCATGCGGTATGCGGAGCTGCTCGGGCAGATCCTCGCTGCCGCCGAAGAACGCAATGGTGTCATGGCGCGCGCGCAGGCACGCCAGGACAAGGCTGCAGAGCAGGCCGCGGCCTTCCGCTGAACGCAGGTGGGCCGGCGCGTCGCCGACGGGCCGGCCCTGCATTTCTATTCCGAACGGCAGCGCTCACACGTGCTGGCCGCCGTTGATGTGCAACTCCGCGCCGTTCACGTAACTCGACTGCTCGGTGCACAGGAAATAGATCGCCTTGGCGACCTCCTCGGGCTCGCCGAGGCGTCGCATCGGAATCTGTTCGCGCACGATGCGCTCTGTGCCGGGCGACAAAATGGCGGTGTCGATCTCGCCGGGCGAAATCGAATTGACGCGGACACCGAGAGGCGCAAAATCGTTGGCCATCTCGCGGGTCAACGCAGCGAGGGCGGCCTTGGATGTCGCATATGCGGCGCCGGCGAACGGATGCACGCGGCTGCCGGCGATCGACGTCACATTGACCACGGCACCTTTCGCCCGCGCCAGTTCGTCGACGAGCCCGCGCGCGAGCAGGATTGAGGCGAAGAAGTTCACCTGGAACACCTGCTGCCAAATCTCGAGTGGAGTTTCGATAGTGCCGAGCCGCCCGCCGCCGGACGCCTTGGGGCTGATCGCGGCGTTGTTGACGAGTGCGCTGAGCCGCCCACCCTGGTCCGCCAGTCGCACCTTCATTTCCGCGATCGCGTCGGCGGTCGCCTTGGGGTCGGCGAGATCGACCTGGATGTGGTCGTCGCGGCCCATCTCCCACGGACAGTCCTCCGGGAAGGGGTGGCGCGAGCACGAGATCACCCGCCACCCTGCCGATGAGAAGCGCTTGACGGTCGCGTGACCGATGCCGCGCGAGGCACCGGTGAGGATGAGCGTGCGACGATCGGCATTGGCGGCACTTGGCATCGGTGGACCTCACCTTGGCGGCACGGGCACTGGCTACGAGGCAGTGCGGCCTGGTTCTGCCGTAGCATGATCGCTGCCCCGACGCGAAGCGAGCCCAATTCCCGTTCAGCAGGGCGTTGGGGTACCGCCATACTCTGGCCCATGTCGTCGGCTGCTTGGCGTCGTGTCGCCGTCCGAACGGGAGATTCCAGTGGCGAATTCATGCTCGAAGTTCCCGCGTTTCTTGCTTGCGGCGCTGATCGGTACCATCGCCAGCACGACGGCCAGCGCCGAGGAACTGGTGGTTCCGATCGAGAAGGGGGCCAAGGGCGGGCTCGACATCAGGGCCGGCATCGTCGAGCGCGGACAGCTGCTGGCCGTCGAACAACTCGGCATAGGGCTCAAGTATGGAGAGACGGGCGCGCGCGTCAGCATCGACGAGGCTGGCAGGCTCAGCGTCGGCGGAGAGCGCTCGTTCAAGCTCGACGAGAGCACGCTCACCGGCAAGGTGCAGACCGGCCCGACCGGTCCTTCCATCGGGCTCGGTCTGAAAATTCCTTTCCGGCTCGAGGCGCGCTGAGCGCGCCCGTCATGGCTGCTGTCAGGGATAAAGGCGGTCGCGTTGCCAGGCCGCGGCCGCGTCAGGACGACGGAACGCGACCCGGTCGTGCAGTCTGAACGGGCGATCGTGCCAGAATTCGATCTCGACGGGCGTGATGCGGAAGCCCGACCAGTGCGCCGGGCGCGGGATCTCGCCGAGGGGGTAGCGCGCGGTGACGAGCGCCACGGCCTTTTCCAGGGCGAAGCGGCTCTCGAGCGGGCGCGATTGCCGCGAGGCCCAGGCGCCGAGCCGCGAGCCACGGGCACGTGACGCGAAGTAGGCATCCGCCTCCTCGTCGGCGACCGGTACGACCGTGCCGCGGACGCGCACCTGCCGGCGTAACGACTTCCAGTGGAACACCAACGCCGCCTTGTGGGAGGCGAGGATTTCTCGCCCCTTCGCGCTCTCGTAATTCGTGAAGAACACGAAGCCGCGGTCGGCACCTCGCTCTGCGTCGTCGAGGCCCTTGAGCAGCACCATGCGCACGTTCGGCAGGCCGTCTGCATCGACGGTGGCGAGCGCCATGGCATTGGGATCATTGGGCTCGCTGGCGGTTGCGTCCGCGAACCATGCCTCGAACAGCGCGAACGGATCTTCCGCGCCGGTGAAATCGGCCGCCTGCGGCCCTGCATAGTAGGCCGGTTTCTCGTCGCTGTTCATGTGGTCGTCCCGAACCTGTCGCGCGCGAGCCGGTCGCGCGTTGAGGAATAATTAACCATGCCGGCTCACAGTCGATGCCTATGCCGGGGAGGCGCCGTCGGGCTCTCTCCTGGCGCAGAGCGTAGTGGCGTAGCGTAGCGAGTTTCTGCATGAGTTCCCAGCCAATGCATGTCGCCGGCCGCTCCGCCGGTACCGGGTTCGGCGTCGTCGCCGCAACGGCACTCCTCGCCGTCGGTTCGATCGCCTTCGTCTTCATATGCGACACATCTGTAGCTGCCGAGCCGGTACTCCGCTCTTCCGGCAGCACGCGTCCGGGCTTGGCGAGACCGCTCGCCACTCCGAACGCGAAGCGTGAGAGCACCGCGCGCCACGACGCGCTGCCGCCTGCGCCGCCATCGCGCTACCCGCCGCCACCCATCGCCAGGTTCGAGCCCCGACGTCTGCTCGGGCCGGCGGACGAGATCGCTGCCCTCGAGGCGGTGCAGATCGCCCTGAGCGAGGTCGGCGATGGGGCGAGCTACGTCTGGCACCGCGACCATGGCCGCCTCAGCGGAGTCGTGAAGCCCACGCACTCCTATTTCGACGCGGCCGGTCACGTCTGCCGTCATGTCCACGTCCTGCTGACCTCGGGCGACTATACGCGGCGGGCCGAGGGCGTCGCCTGCCGTGACGAGACGGGGATCTGGTCGCTCGACGGCTGACGAAGCCGGCATCGTGATCGCGCGTCATCGGGCTGTTACGGGCTCGGGCAACAGAGAGAGTCGTTTCCAGTGGGGGATGTCTTTAGGACTTCCTTAACCTGCGTGTGCCAGTGTCGCGTTCATCGGACTGAATCAGGGGCCCGTCTTCTCCGGAAGGCGGGCTTCGTTAGTTTGGGGCCCGCCGCCTCATCGACGTGAAACTCGCGGGTCTGCCTCCCGTATCGGTGCTTCCGCATCGACTGATCACACGCTAGCGTGACGGCTCCCTTCTCCGACCGCGCGTGCCCGTGAACGAAGTTCCCCCCTGGCTGTGGATCGTCATAACGCTGGTCGCGGCCGGCGCGCAGACCATGCGCAACGCCATGCAGCGAGGCCTGATCGGCGAGATCGGGACGGTGGCGGCGACGCATGTGAGGTTTCTGTTCGGTTTGCCGTTCGTGGTGCTCGCCGCGCTCGCCGTGATGGCGGTTACCGGTAAGGCGCTGCCTCTCCCGACAGGGACCGGCCTCGCGTGGACCTTGTTCGGCGCGGTGAGCCAGATCGGTGGAACGGCGCTTCTGCTCGCCGCCATGCGGGAACGCTCGTTCGTCGTCGCCATCGCCTATTCCAAGCTCGAGCCGCTGATGGTGGCGCTGTTCGGCCTCGCCTTTCTCGGCGAACTGCTGACGCCGGCGATGGCGCTCGCCGTCCTGGTCGCGACCGCGGGCGTGATGGTTACCGGCTGGCCGGCGAACGCCGCTGGCATGCTGCTCTCACGTCGGTCGATCGCTTTCGGTGTCGGCTCGGCGGCTCTGTTCGCCATGGCCTCCGTCGGCTACCGGGGTGCCATCGTCGTAATGCCCGATGTCGGCTTCGTGGTGCGGGCAACGACGACCCTTCTCTATGCAATCATCATCCAGACGGCCCTTCTGACGATCTGGCTGGCTCTGCGTGACCGCGAAAAGCTGGTGGCGATGGCGAAGGCATGGCGTCAGTCGCTCCTGGCGGGCTTTCTCGGTGCTTTCGCCTCCGAGCTCTGGTTCCTCGCCTTCGCGATCGAGCAGGTTGCACGAGTGCGTACATTGGCGCTGGTCGAGATCCTCTATGGATATGTGCTGACCCGGCGTATGTTCAGTGAAGGCGTGTCCGCGCGGGAAATGATTGGAATGGCGATGGTCGTCGCCGGTGTGGCGTTGCTGTTGAACCTGCCGAGACCGGTTTGACCACGGAACGGGCTGCGGGCGTGCCCTCGGCGCCACACCACCTCGCTTGACGCCGCCCTGCCGGAGGCCTACCGGAGCCGGCGGACCGCCGTGGCGACGGCGATTGAGCCTGCCCGTCGCTGGTGTAGGATGTCGACTCGATGAAGATTGTTCAGGGAATTAGACCGAATGACCGCTGAGGCCGGCAACGGAGCAACGCCGCGCGGCACCTTGATGGCCGGCAAACGCGGCCTGATCATGGGTGTCGCCAACAACCGCTCGATCGCCTGGGGCATCGCCAAAGCTGCCGCGGCTCAGGGCGCGGAGATCGCGTTGACCTATCAGGGGGATGCACTGAAGAAGCGGGTCGATCCCCTCGCCGCCGAACTCGGCTCGACGCTGGTGCTGCCCTGCGACGTCACCGACGGCCCGTCGATGGATGCTGTATTCGCCACGCTCAAGGAGCGCTGGGGCCGGCTGGACTTCCTCGTTCACGCCATCGCCTTTTCCGATAAGAATGAGCTCGATGGCCGCTACGTCGATACCAGCGAGCAGAACTTCACGCAGACGATGCTGATCTCCTGCTACTCGTTCACTGCGCTCGCCAAGCGGGCCGAGCCCTTGATGAGCGGAGGCGGCTCGCTGCTGACGCTGACCTACTACGGCGCAGAGAAGGTGATGCCGCACTACAACGTGATGGGCGTCGCCAAGGCCGCGCTCGAGGCGAGTGTGCGCTATCTCGCCGCCGACCTCGGCAAGGGCGCGATCCGAGTCAATGCCATCTCTGCCGGACCCATCAAGACGCTCGCCGCCTCCGGCATCGCCGATTTCCGCTACATCCTGAAGTGGAACGAGTACAACTCGGCGCTGCGCCGTACGGTCACCATCGAGGATGTCGGCGGCGCCGGTCTGTACCTGCTGTCGGATCTCTCGCGCGGTGTCACCGGCGAGGTGCACCACGTCGATGCCGGCTATCACGTGCAGGGCATGAAGAACGAGGACGCGCCCGACCTTACCGTGATGAAGGGCGAGGGGTGAGCCGCGCACCAGCGATCGGAGGGTTGCGGGCGACCCACAACCGCGCCCTCGTGCTTGCCCGCCGCCCGGCACCGGGCCTCGTCACGCCTGACGTTTTCCGTATCGAAGACCGGCCGCGCGCCGAGCCGGCCGAGGGTGAGTTCCGCGTCGCCGTCCGCTACGTTTCGCTCGATCCCGCCATGCGTGGCTGGATCAACGAGGCAAAGAGCTATGTGAAGCCGGTCGGCATCGGCGAGGTGATGCGGGCCTACGCGGCCGGCCATGTCGAAGCCTCGCGGCATCCGGGGTTCGTCCCGGGTGATGCCGTGCAAGGCCTGTTCGGCGTGCAGACGCATGCGATCTCGAACGGCGAGCGCGTGGTGAAGGTGGACGAGACGCAGGCGCCGCTCGCCCGCTGGGTCGGCGGGCTCGGCATGCCGGGCTGGACCGGCTGGTTCGGCATGACCGAGGTGTGCGGCGATCCGGGCGCCGGCAAGACGGTCGTCGTCTCGGCGGCCTCGGGCGCTGTCGGCTCGATCGCCGGTCAGATCGCCAAGCTCAAGGGCGCCCGCGTCGTCGGCATCGCCGGTGGACCTGCCAAGTGCGCCTACGTGCGCGATACGCTCGGCTTCGACCAGTGCCTCGACTACAAGGCGGGCAACCTCGCAGCCGGGCTCGATGCCGCCTGCCCGTCCGGCATCGACGTCTACTTCGACAACGTCGGCGGCGAGGTGCTGGACGCGGTGTTGCCGCGCATGAACGTCTTCGGCCGCGTCGCCGTCTGCGGGATGATCTCGGCGATGGCGGCGACCTCGCCGCCGGACGGCCCGCGGAACTGGCGGGCGATCCTCACGCAACGCCTCACCGTGCGCGGCCTCATCGTGTTCGATTGGGCCGACCGCACGGCGGAGGCGATCGACGCGCTCGGCCGCTGGCACGCGGCGGGCCGTCTGGTCATCCGCGAGGACGTCCGTTCCGGTGGTCTCGAGGCGTTCGCCGACACGCTCAACCTGCTCTATACCGGCGGTAACGACGGCAAGCTGGTACTGGCGCTCTGAACGGGCGGCATTCGGGGGACGGGGAGCATGCTCAAGTCCGGCATCACGCTCTATTACGTGCGTCATGGCGAAACCGATTGGAACGCCGCGCGGCGACTGCAAGGCCAGACCGACACGCTGCTCAACGATATCGGGCGGGCGCAGGCGCGCCGCAATGGCGAGGCGCTGCGCGACGCGCTCGGCGATCCGTCGCGTTTCGATTTCATATCGAGCCCCATGAAACGCACCAGCGAGACGATGGAAATCGTGCGCGAGGCGATCGGGCTCGAGCGTGGCGGCTGTCGATTCGATGCGCGTCTGCGAGAGATCCACTTCGGCCACTGGGAGGGGCGAACGTGGCTCGAGCTGCCCGATGTCGATCCGCAGGAATACGCCGCCCGGCGGCGCGACGCCTACCGCTGGCGTCCGCGCGGCGGGGAGAGCTACGCCGACGTTGCCGAACGGGTTGCCGAATGGCTGGCGACCGTCGAGCGTGACGCGGTGGTCGTTTCCCACGGCGGCGTGAGCCGCGTTTTGCGCGGCCTTGTGCTTGGTCTCACGCCGGAGGAGATCGCCGAGCTTCCGGTACCGCAGGACCGCGTGCTGCTGCTGAAGGACGGCGCTGCGAGCTGGCTTTGACCGTCAGGCCACGTGTCGTCCGCGCGACGGTAATCGCGCTGCGCCGCGAACAGGCAATACGCCAGCAGCGTCGTCGAGAAGGTGATGTGTTTCATGAAGGTGAAGTCGAAGCCGGTCGAGACGATGAACAGCGCCAGTGCCGCGATCAGCAACTGACGCTCGCCGGTTGCGATCGTCGGGTTCGTCACCACGGCGAGCGCAAGACCGAGCATCGCCATGTAGAACAGCCAGCCGACGAAGCCGAGGTGGACGATGACGTCGAGCGAGCTGTTGTGGAAATGCGGTGTGCGAAACCACGGATCGATCTTCCAGAGTTCCCAAACGGGCGAGAACGGGTCGAGGTCGAAGAAGGCGTAGTAGCCGTGTCCGAGGATCGGCCTCTCGGAGATGAACGTCATCGCCATCTTCCAAATCGGTACGCGTCCGGTGAGCGACGGCTCGCGACCGACGACGCCGACGAGGCCGCCGATGTCGATGAAGGGCAGGGCCACCGCCATGACGACGGCCAGCCCTGCCGCGCCTACCAGGAGCGCGTTGCCGATCCGCGGCAGCCGCGACAGCACGATGAGACCGTGCAGCGCGAGGACCGCGACGAGCGCTGTCGCGGAGTTCGCGAGCAGGATCGCGAAAAGCGTGACCGTCACGAGCAATCCTCGCATGACGATGCCCGCTCGGAGCCCGGGTGCATGGCCGATCAGCAGGCTCGCAAGCGCGAAGTAGTAGCCGGCATCGCTCTTGTGGCCGTAGACGCCGTTGAGCTCGACGGCGGTGAGCCACGCGCCGCCATAGCGCGGCAGGCTGACGACGTCCTTCATCACGACCAGCAGGGCGAGTGACACCAGACAGAGCACCATCGTCGTCCAGGCGAGGATGACGAGCAGCCGGCGTGGTGGGACGTACAGAGCAAGTGTGGCGCCGACAGCGATGTTGGCGAGCAGCATCGAGCCGTACATGAGCGTGCGGCCCGGCGCAGCCGACCAGATCATCGAGGCATAGAGGTAGAACGCGAAGGCCGCGACCATCCCCATGCCCGCCGGCACGCCTTCGCGCATGATGCGTCGCAGCAGCATCAGGCCGGTGATCGCGATCAGCGCCAGCCACATCACGATGTAGGCGGGGTTGCTGGTGGCGGTCGACCGGACGGCCGCGCGCGGGTCGGCGGCGGCACCGGTGAAGAGGAAATAGAAGGCACTCGACAACGCAACAAAAGCGAACACGGCATAGGCGTCCGTGCCGATACGGCACCAATCCATTCCGGATCGGGATTCGGTTGGGCGCGCGGAGCCGACCAGGCGGGAGCGTCCGGCAGAAACCATGTCGGGTGCTCGTCCTCCCGCTGCGGCTAGGCGCATGGCAATCGTGGTCTCTCGTATGGTCGGGTTTCGATGAGCAGGCACATGGCGGTGTCGACGAACGGCAGCGGTCGGTGGCGGGAACGTCGCAAGGCGCGTGCCGTTTCGAGTGTCGGCGCATTGTTCGTCGCCCTGGTGCTGGCGGTGCTAGCGGCAGAGGCAGCCACGCCAGTTGTGATCGAGGTCGCGGCTGGCGAACCGATCAATCCCGATGGACGGGTGTCGGACAAAAGAATGTCAGCGCCACGTCGCGTCGCCGCCCACGCCGCCACGCTCGCCGAGGCCGTGGCGATTGCCCGCCGACTGCGGGAGAAGGGGGGCAGCGGCCTGCCGATCGCGATCGAGTTGGCACCGGGCCGCCACCGGCTGAAGACTCCGGTGCGCCTCGGACCTGCGGATGGTGGCACCTGGACCGCGCCATTGGTGATCCGGCCGGCGCCGGGCAGCGGCGTGGTGGAGATCAACGGCGCCCTGCCGCTCGAGCCGCGGGGCTCGCTAGCCGGTCATGCGCGCGCGCGCGATGTAGCTGCGGGAGCGCGTGCCGCGGTTCGTCGCTATCGCCTGCCACAGGCACTCGCCGCCGCACCGAGCATCGAGAGGCCGCGCTTTCACGCCATCGCAGCGGTACCCCTCGCCTTCGAGATATTCGATGCCGGCGGCGCGCTCCACCCGGCGCGCTGGCCGAACGCCGGATGGGCGCGCACTGCCGCCGCGCACGCCGGCGCGCGCACCCTCGGCTTCACGGCTGACACGACGCCCGGTATCGGGCGTCTCGGCGCATGGGCGCATGAAGCAGATCTCTGGCTGGTCGGCTACCCGCGCTACGACTGGTCCTACGAGAGCCTCGCCGTGGGCCGCGTCGACGTGACCTCGGGGCACCTGCTGCTTGCGACGCCGCCGCGTTACGGTCTCGCCGACGGCCGCCGGGTTGCGGTCGTTCATGCGCTGTCCGAACTCGATCGGCCCGGCGAATGGTATCGCGATACGGCCAGCGGCGAGATCCTGCTCCTGCCGCGCGAGGGTCGCGGCAATGCGCAGATCGAGGCATCTCTCGCGGAGAGCGCGTTCGTCATCGAAGGCGCCAGCCACATCCAGATCGAGGGCCTCACGCTGACCCGCTTCCGGGGTGATGCGGTCGTCGTGAACGGCGGCGCCGGGGTGGTGCTCGACCGGGTCGAGATCTCGTGGGCCGCCGGGCGGGCGGTGGTGATGAAGGGCGCCCGGGCGAGTGGCGTCAGTGGGGCCGACATCCACGATTGCGGCGAGGGCGGCGTCGCGCTCGAAGGGGGGGACCGCGCGACACTGTCGCCTTCGCGCCAGATTGTCGCCGAAAGCCGGTTCACGCGGTTCTCGCGGCTCGGACGGAGCTACAAGCCGGCGGTGGCCGTCGCCGGCGTCGGCGCCCGGGTGATCGGCAACGTGATCAGCGACGCCCCGCACATGGCGGTGCTGATCTCGGGCAACGACCACGAGATCGCCGAGAACACCATCGCCCGCGTCGTGCAGGATGCAGACGACGCCGGCGCCATCTACATCGGTCGCGACTGGACGGCGCGCGGCACAGTGATCCGGGCCAACGTGCTTTGCGACATCCGCGCGGCGCCTGGATTCGAGGTGAAGGGCATCTATCTCGACGATTTCGCGAGCGGCATCACCGTCGACGGCAATCTGTTTCTGCGCGTCGATCAGCCGGTGTTCGTCGGCGGCGGCCGCGACAACACGGTCGCTCGCAACGTGTTCGTCGCCTCGTCGCCCGGCGTTCATCTCGACGCACGCGGACTGACCTGGGCACGCAGCAGCGTCGAGGATCCGGCGAGCGAACTGCGCCGGGCGCTCGCAGCCATGCCGGTCACATCTCCGTTGTGGCGCCGGCGCTATCCAACTCTCGCAGATCTACTGCGCGACGAGCCCATGCTGCCGAAAGGCAATTCTCTCGCCGGCAATCTCGTCGTCGGCGGGGTGGCGTTACGTCGTCAGGGCCTGCCTGAACCGCTGCTCGTCGCCTCGGGTCTCGTGCCGGTGCATCCGGTCCCGCAGGCCGCACGTGACGCGCGCTATTCCGGTGACGTCGCGAGTGCGCTGGCCGAGCCACTCGCCGCCGCCGGTCTCACAGAGGTGGCCGCGTCCTGGCCGCGCGCGACCGACCTCTGCGTTGGTAAATGACGCGATCGTGATCGCGGCGTGGCCGATGGCGCACGGATTGCTTGCCGGAGCACGGCTCGCCGGCATCGCCGGCCCTGCTCGAGGCATCATTAACCGTCGTGACCTACCTGAAGCGCTCGCTGTTCTCGGTCGTCAGGGGTACGCATCGCGCCCTGGCGCGACGCGCGCTGCCCGACAGGTTGGCGATATACTTCCACGACCTGCCCGAGAGTACGTGGTCGCAATTCAGCGAGGCCGTCGGCTATTTCAAGGCGCTCGGCTATCGCTTCGTCACAATCGACGAATTCGTCAGCGCACGACCGGGCGACAAGATCGTCTGGCTTTCCTTCGACGACAACCACGCCGTCTGGTGGCGGGCACTGCCATTGTTCGAGGAACTCGGCGTCAGGGCGAGTTTTTTCGTCAACAGTGGACCGTTGGAGACGGTCGTCTGTCCCAAAATGCTGCGGGCCTACTACGACCGGATCGATCACCATGGCGAGCGTGTCCCGCTTTCCGTCAGCCAGACGGTCGACCTCGTTCGCGCCGGGCATGCCATCGGCTGTCACTCCGCCTGGCACTACCCACTGGCAGAGCTCTGCCCGACCCGCTGGCGCGACGAGATCGCCGGCAGCAAAGCCCGTCTCGAAGAGGTCATCGGGACGACGGTGAAGGATCTCGCCTTCCCCTACGGCATGCGCCGGTTCTTCAGTACCCAACTCGCCGGCTACTGCCGCAGCCTCGGCTTTGAGAGGATCGCCTACGGCATTCCAGGCTTCCAGCATGAGCCGACGGTCGATCCGCTCAGGATCCACCGCACGCGCTGGCTGTTCGAGCACGACCTCTCCCGCAACGTGGAGGATCTATGCATCGACGGTCGCCTGTTCGAGCGGCTGACCGGTCGAAGTGCGATCGGATAGTGCCCATGCCGCGCGTTAACACCTCGTTGACGGTTTCCCGCGACAGCGCCCCGCCTTGCCCACGAGTGAAGCGCGCCCGGCAACGGCCTTGCATCCGCAGTGGGGCCGGCGTCGCGCCGGCTCGATACCGGATGGGACGGGCGCCATCATGCTGACGACGCCGACTGCGAACGAGACGACCGCGAGCACGGTGCGGACCGAGGCGCATCTGCGCGATGCGGGCCGGCCAGTGGTGATCGTGGCCGGTGCGATCGCGCCATATACGAACCGCCTGTACGAGGCCTACGGCGCGCGCGGACACGGTGAACTCAGCGTGCTGGTCTGCGTTGATGTCGAGCCGCAGCGCAAGTGGGCAATGCCGGTTGCCACGCGCTATGCCTTGAAGGTGCTGCCTGGGCTGCGCCGACACCTGAGCGACCTGCGCAACATCTACTTCAATCCGACCGTCATCATCGAGTTGGCCCGCACACGCCCGAGTGCGATCTTCCTCGGGGCCTTCTCGCCGACCATGCTTCTCGCCGGACTTTACGCCATCGTCACGCGCACGCCGCTCGGCATCATGACGGATGGCTCCGTCGAGATGGACCCGGGACGCTGGTCGCGCATTCACCGCTGGCTCCGCCACCTGCTGATCCCGCGTGCCGTGGTCGGCATCGGCTCGTCGGCGAACAGCGGTCGCCTGCTTGCCCATTACGGACTCGAGCCGGAGCGCATCCACCTCATGCCGATCGTGCCGCCCTGGCCGGCACCTGCCGAGGTGCCGGGCTACGATGCCAGGCCGTACGACGTGCTGTTCTGCGGCGCACTCGAGGATACGCGCAAGGGCGCCGGCTTCTTCACCGACGTGGTGATCGAGGCCGCCCGCCGCGGTCGCCGGCTCGCCGTGCGGGTCGCGGGCGACGGGCCGTTGCGCCAGGCGATGGAGGCGCGCATGGCGGATGCCGGCATCGCCGCGCGCTTCGACGGTTACGTGCAGCCCGATCGGCTGCCGGAGGTGTACGCCTCTGCAAAGTGCTTCCTGTTTCCTTCCCGCGGCGATCCCTGGGGACTTGTCGCCAACGAGGCCGTGCAGTGCGGCACGCCTATCGTCGGCTCGCCGCACGCGGTCTCCTCGCACGAACTCGTCGAACGCTTCGAAGCCGGCACGTCGGTGCCGCTCGAGGTACCGCTGTGGGTCGTCACTCTCTTTGCAATTCTCGACGATCGCCAGCGCTGGCAGCACCACCACCATGCCCGCGAACGGGCTCAGGCATGGCTATCGCTCGATAACGCCGTCGATGCCCTGGCCCGGGCAATCAATCAGGCGTGCAAGGCACGCAAGGGGCGCTGATGCAACCGACGCCAACGACGATATTCACCTTGCGGAGCGATGGCGTTGGCCGGCTGGCCAGTGGGTTCCGTAAACGTATCGAAATGGCACGGGCGCGACCGGCGACCTTGGCGAAGGCATGAGCGTGCGCGTCGGCGCACGGAACCAGGAAAGAAGTACGATGGACGACTACCGCTCGAGCGCACTGGTCCCGGTCAGGGAGGCGACGTTTCGCGTCGAAGGAAAGCGCATCTGGGTCGCGGGACATCGCGGGATGCTCGGCCAGGCGTTGATGCGCCGCCTGATCGACGCCGGAGCCGAGCCGCTCGGCATCGGCCGCGACGAACTCGACCTGACGCGCCAGGACGACGTGCTCGACTGGGTGTCGCAGACGAAGCCCGATGCCGCCATCATAGCGGCGGCGAAGGTCGGCGGCATTCTCGCCAATGCGACCTATCCGGCCGATTTCCTGCGCGACAATCTTCAGATCGGCCTGAACTGCATCGAGGCTGCGCACCGCTGCGGCATCGGCAAGCTCTTGATGGTCGCCTCCGCCGCCGTTTATCCGCGCGATGCCGCCCAGCCTGTCGCCGAGACGGCGCTGATGACCGGTCCCGTCGAGCAGGCGCACGAGCCCTACGCGGTCGCCAAGATCGCGGCCATCAAACTCTGCCAGGCGTTCGCCCGTCAGCACGGCGCACGTTTCATAGCCGCCAACCCGTCGAACCTGTACGGGCCGGGGGACTACTTCGACCTTGCCAAGAGCCATGTCGTGCCGGCGCTGATCCGAAAAGCGCACGAGGCGAAGCTCGCCGGCGCCAGTGAAATGGTGGTGTGGGGTACCGGCAGGACTCGGCGCGAGTTCCTGCACGCGGACGACTGCGCCGACGCCCTGATCCACGTGCTCGCGCACTACGAAAGCCCGGAGCCGATCAACATCGGTACCGGCGTCGACCATACCATCGCCGAGCTGCTCGCCACCATCGTCGCCGCCGTCGGCTTCGAGGGCCGCATCGTGCACGACACCTCCAAACCCGACGGGCCGGCGCGTCG
>JAWKVY010000013.1:0-73892 GCA_041397745.1 Hyphomicrobiaceae bacterium
GTATCCGTGACGCGCCGTCGGCAGTGTGTCTCGCCGCCCGGCAGTCCTCCGAAGAGATCCGCGAAGCGGGAGCCTTGCGCGCCATGCCCGGCGCTGCTGCCGCCCGGTCGCCGCCGCCTTCAGCTGATGGAAGACGGCCCGCAGCCTGATCCTTCCCCCGTGGGTCCCAGCTCGAGCACGGCCCCTGTCGTACGGAAAGGTTTGAGAAGCAGAATGGCATGGCGTCGAGGGCCGGGGATAACTTCGCTGCACGGCCAACCGTAGGTCGGCGTCAAGCGGCGCGCAGCGCGGCGCGACCCGACAGCAAAAACGCGCGCGTAGCGCTCGATATATTGATCAACCTCGAGCACCACCACGCAAAATGAACCGGTGCTTCGCGCTCCTTCCCGTCGGGTCGCGTCCCGCTGAAAACGCGGGCCTTGACCCGACCTACGTCTCGGCGAGCGCTGGGGCATGCCCCTGCCCAATCCCACCCCCCAGTGTCATCCCGGCGCTCGTCACCGGGACCCATTTCTCCGAGCACTCCGCGCCCGTAGCCGAAGCACGAAGTCGCCGCCTGCACCCCGGCGCGCCCGCATGCATGCCGCCATCCCGAGAACCGCAGACTTGTAGGTTGGGTTAGCGCGGCCCCTACATAGAATTTCGAACCGCAGCGCCAAACCCGCGCGTAACCCAACACCACGCGCGCCGGCGGGAGTGCTGGGTTACGCGCGGCATAGTTGCGGCATTTCAGTTGCGGAACGCGGTGGCCGCGCTCACCCGACCTACGCACAGTCAACGCGACGGGCTCAGTACATTGCGGAGCGGACCCGCGCGGTCATGACGGCACGACGAGGGCGTGCTTGACGCCCGTGCGTGCGACGCGCAATTCTCGACCGTGGTCCAGGCGTGATCGTTTTCAGTAACTGTTTCCCAGCCGCCGGAGTGCGCGATGAATGGCAAGCCGCAGCCTGTCGAATACCTCTTCGAGCACGAGATGCAGCCGACGACGCCCGGTCCGGGCTCGCCCATCGGCGTGAACGTGCTGGTGCCGGAGACGAACCGCTTCAGGGAGATGTACAACATCACGACCGAGCGCGACGGCGTGCACGCAACCGACATCGTGTTGTTCAATTTCACCGCCGCGCACGAACCGTCGGGCACGCGCGTCAAGCTGGCCTTCTGGGATCGCGGCGCAAGCGACGTCACTGCTCACACGTACCGTATCGTTGCGATGATCAAGTTCGAGGGGGCATGAGCGCGGCCTGAGGCGTCCCGCTCGCGGCCCGCCCCACACTCAGGTGTCATCCCGGTGCTGGTCACCGGGACCCATTTCTCCGAGAGTTCGACGCCTATGGCCGAAGCACGAAGCCGCCGCCCGCCCCCGGCACCCGCATGCACGCCGTCATAGTGAGAGCCGCAGAACCGTAGGTTGGGTTAGCGCGGCCGCCACACGGAACTTTGAACCGCAGTGCCAAACCCGCGCGTAACCCAACACCACGCGCGCCGGCGGGAGCGTTGGGTTAAGCGCGGCATAGTTGCGGCATTTCGGTTGCGAAACGCGGTGGTCGCGCTAACCCAACCTACGCGCTTGGCTCGGGAGTATCCGCGGACAAATCGGCTTCGATGCCGGGCCAGTGCTGATCTATGGCACGTCGGGATTCGCGTGGGGTGGCTCCGACATTGGAGCCAACATCGGCGGCGTGCCAATCAATGCCGATGGCGAGCTATCAGGATTTGTCATTGGCGGGGGGGCGAAACCCGCTTTGGACCTCATGTCCTGGCCAGAGTTGAAGCCCTTGATTATTTCTTCGGGAAACAGACCATCAACTTGCTCGGTACGCCGCTCTCTTATGACGCTGACGTAACGATCCTACGCGCTGGCCTTAGCTATCAAATGAGGTGACGCGTCGCATCTATCCGAACCGGGATAGCAGCCGGGCTCGCGCCCGGCCGCCCTTGTCTCACTTCAACCCAGCCCTCAACTGCACCCACTCGTGCTCCCGCACGTATTACACTTCAGACACGTCCCATTCCGCACCAGCGTGAAGTTCTGGCATTCGCCGCAGGCTTCGCCCTCGTAGCCCTGCATGCGGGCCTGCGTGATGCGGTCGACGTCGCTGTCCGCGCGCAGCGCGAGGGCGCTTTCCATGACCCGCGTCGTCTGCTCCTCGCGCACCGTGGCATAGAGCTTGGCCGCGCCGGAGCCGCCGAACGCCGCCTGCAGGTCGCGCTGCTTCTCGACGATCACCGGGATCTGGGACACCCCGGCCGCCGCGGATGGCCCGATGCGCCCGACCAGCTGGCCGCGCGTGAAGCCGTGGCTCACCACGCGCTGGGCCGGGCTCTGCGGCACCGCGCCGGGAGCCTCGGCCTCGCTGAGCGCGGTCGCGTGCAGGTCCTTCGGCTCGGCGTGCGCGAGGTCGTTGCGCCCGAGATAGGAGACGGCGAGTTCGCGGAAGATGTAGTCGAGCACGCTCGTCGCGTTCTTGATGGTGTCGTTGCCGCGCACCTGGCCGGCCGGCTCGAAGCGCGTGAATGTGAAGGCGTCCACATACTCCTCCAGCGGCACGCCGTACTGGAGCCCGAGCGAGATGGCGATCGCGAAATTGTTCATCAGCGAGCGGAAGGCGGCGCCTTCCTTGTGCATGTCGATGAAGATCTCGCCGATGCGGCCGTCGTCGTACTCGCCGGTCGTCAGATACACCTTGTGGCCACCGACCACGGCCTTCTGCGTGTAGCCCTTGCGTCGGCCCGGCAGCTTCTCGCGCTCGCGGATGCGCTTCTCGATGATCCGCTCGACGATCTTTTCCGCCACCACCGCGGCACGCTGCACGGCCGGCTGGTCGGAAGCGACGGCTGCGAGCACCTCGTCGGCGTCGTCGTCGGTGTCGGCGAGCAGCTGGGAGTTTAGCGGCTGCGACAGCTTGGAGCCGTCGCGGTAGAGCGCGTTGGCCTTCAATGCGAGGCGCCAGGAGAGCATGTAGGCCTCCTTGCAGTCCTCCACCGTCGCGTCGTTCGGCATGTTGATGGTCTTCGAGATCGCGCCCGAGATGAACGGCTGCGCGGCGGCCATCATCAGGATGTGGCTCTTCGCCGACAGATAGCGCTTGCCCTTGCGACCGCACGGGTTGGCGCAGTCGAACACGGCGAGGTGAGCCTCCTTCAGGTGCGGCGCCCCCTCGAGCGTCATCGCGCCGCAGACATGCTCGCCCGCCGCCTCGATCTCCTTGCGCGAGAAGCCGAGGAAGGCGAGCAGCTCGAACGACGGGTCGTTGAGCTTGTCCGCCGGCACCTTGAGCACGCCCGTGACGAACTCCTCGCCGAGCGTCCACTTGTTGAACACGAACTTGATGTCGAAGGCCGTGGCGAGTGCGCCTTCGACCTTGGCCAGCACGTCGTCGGTGAAGCCCCTGGCCTTGAGCGTGCTGTGGTTGACGCCGGGCGCCTGCTTCAGCGAGCCGTGGCCGACGGCATAGGCTTCGATCTCGGCGATCTCGCTCTCGCGATAACCGAGCGTGCGCAGCGCCTGCGGCACCGCCTGGTTGATGATCTTGAAGTAGCCGCCGCCGGCCAGCTTCTTGAACTTCACCAGCGCGAAGTCGGGCTCGATGCCGGTGGTGTCGCAGTCCATCACCAGGCCGATCGTGCCGGTCGGCGCGATGACGGTCGCCTGCGCATTGCGGTATCCGAAGCGCTCGCCGTCGGCGAGAGCCTTGTCCCAGGCGCGGCCCGCCGCGGCGACCAGAGCCTTGTCGGGACAGGCCGCCCGATCGAGCGGCACCGGTGCGGTCGAGACCTTCTCGTAACCCGTCGTCTCGCCGTGCGCCGCACGGCGGTGGTTCCGGATCACGCGCAGCATGTCGGCGGCGTTGTCGGGATAGCCGGGGAAGGCGCCGAGCTCGGAGGCCATCTCCGCCGACGTCGCGTAGGCCACGCCCGTCATCACCGCCGAGATCGCGCCGCAGATGGCGCGTCCCTGTTCCGAATCGTAGGGAATGCCCGACGCCATCAGCAGGCCGCCGATGTTGGCATAGCCGAGCCCGAGCGTGCGATAGCGGTAGCTGAGTTCGGCGATCTGGCGTGACGGGAACTGCGCCATCGTCACGGAGATCTCGAGCACGATGGTCCACAGCCGGCAGGCGTGCTCGTAGCTCTCGACGTCGAACAGGCCGTCCGGGCGGCGGAACCGCATCAGGTTCATCGAGGCGAGGTTGCACGCCGTGTCGTCGAGGAACATGTACTCCGAGCACGGGTTCGACGCGCGGATCTCACCCGAGCGCGGGCAGGTGTGCCAGTCGTTGATGGTGGTGTGGAACTGGATGCCGGGGTCGGCCGACGCCCACGCGGCGTGGCCGATCTGCTCCCAGAGATCGCGCGCCTTGATCGTCTTCGTCGTCTTGCCGGTGATGCGCGCCTTCAGCTGCCAGTCCGCGTCCGTCTCGACCGCGCGCAGGAACGCATCGTCGACGCGCACCGAGTTGTTGGAGTTCTGGCCAGAGACGGTGAGATAGGCTTCCGAATCCCAGTCGGTGTCGTAGGTGGCGAAATCGATGTCGGTGTAGCCCTGCCGCGCGAACTGGACGACGCGCAGGATGTAGTTCATCGGCACCTGATCGCGGCGAGCCTCGCGGATCGCCCGCTTCAGCGCGGGGTTCTTCGCCGCGTCGTAGCAGTCGTCGGCCGGCCCCTCGCAGTTGACGCAGGCCCGCATCACCGCCTTCAGTCGGTTCTGGCAGATCTTGGAGCCGGTCACCAGCGCGGCGACCTTCTGCTCCTCCTTCACCTTCCAGTTGATGTACTCGACGATGTCGGGATGGTCGGCGTCGACCACCACCATCTTGGCGGCGCGGCGCGTCGTGCCGCCCGACTTGATGGCGCCGGCGGCGCGGTCGCCGATCTTGAGGAAACTCATCAGGCCCGACGACTTGCCGCCGCCCGAGAGACGCTCGTTCTCGCCGCGCAGCCGCGAGAAGTTGGAGCCGGTGCCGGAGCCGTACTTGAACAGGCGTGCCTCGCGCACCCACAGGTCCATGATGCCGTTCTCGTTGACGAGATCGTCCTCGACGGACTGGATGAAGCAGGCGTGCGGCTGGGGATGCTCGTAGGCGGACGACGACAGCGTGAGCCGCCCCGTCTCGTGATCGACGTAGTAATGGCCCTGGCCGGGGCCGTCGATGCCATAGGCCCAGTGCAGACCGGTGTTGAACCATTGCGGCGAGTTGGGCGCCGCCATCTGCATGGCGAGCATGTAGCGGTGCTCGTCGAAGAAGGCGCGGGCGTCCTCCTCGCTCGAGAAGTAGCCGCCCTTCCAGCCCCAGTAGGTCCACGTGCCGGCGAGCCGGTCGAACACCTGGCGCGCATCGGTCTCGCCGACGACGCGCTCGGCTGCGGGAAGCTCTGCGAGTGCCGCTTCGTCGGGCACGGAGCGCCACAGCCACGATGGCACCTGCGTCTCCTCCACGCGCTTCAGGCGCGCAGGCACGCCGGCCTTGCGGAAATATTTCTGGGCGATGATGTCGGCGGCGACCTGGGTGAATTGGTCGGGCACCATCATGTCCTCGAGCCGGAACACCACCGAGCCGTCGGGGTTCTTGATCTCACTCGTCGCGCTGCGGAAGGAAATGGCTGCGTAGGGCGACTTGCCCGCCTCGGTATAGCGCCGAGTGATTTTCATGTGTCCGTCTCGCCATATGTTGGGGCTCGACGGGTGCAATCTTGTACGAGACGCGGAACGAGGACGCGGATGGGACCCGAGCGAATGCGCGTGTTCTTGTGTGCCGGCCGCCCATCGGACGGCTGTGGCTCGGATTGGTGCCTCCCGCACGTCGCGCGCACCCGCCCGAAGACTGCTGCCGGGCGGCAGCGCCTGACGTGGATCGCCAACGATGTGAAGGTGACTACTCTGGAACTGGTGACCGGGGTGCTGGTACTGGCCGCAACGACAGAGAGAGGCGGCGAAGCTCGTGGAAACTTGCTAGGTCGATTCGAGTCCGCGAAACAGCTACCCCTACAACCCCTTGTGTCGATTTCCTCTGGCGCCCCATACAACCACTACATCTGGTAGTCTGTGGGTCGTCTGGGGAAAATCGGAGGAAAGCCGGGGGACTGCCGGCCTTGCCGTGTCGGCGAGGTCGCCGGAATTCGGGGCTGTCGCCGACATCGAAGGGGATGGTGCCCGGCGTCCACACCGGCAGGACCGCGTGACAAAGGTGCCGCGATTCCGCACCAGCCATTGTTGCTGTCTTGCATCTGGTCCCGCTGCTCTGGACAGGGCCGGCGGCGCACGTTAGTCGAAGCGGGAACGGTGTGGCCGTTCCGCCGCGCGCCGCATGGCGGCGGCCGGTCCAGTGCACCTCAGTCCGGACACGCGCACATGAGCATCTTCTCCGAGATCTTCGCCTGGTGGGGCGGCAACACGTGGGGCACGCGCTGGACGACGTGGCGCCACGGCCGCGAGGTCGGTACCGACGCCGAGGGCAACCGCTACTACGAGCAGCGCCGCGGCGTCGGCCCGCTCGGCGTGCCGCGCCGCTGGGTCGTGTACCGACACGAGGCAGAAGCCTCCAGGGTGCCGCCGGAGTGGCACGGCTGGCTGCATTACACGGTCGACACGCCGCCGACGGCGGAAGAATACATCGCTCGGCCCTGGCAGAAGCCACACCGCATGAACATGACGGGCACGCCCGATGCGTACCGTCCCTCGGGCTCCATCCTGACCCAGGGAGAGCGTCCCAAGGCGACCGGCGATTACGCCCCGTGGCGGCCGCAGTAGGCGATCGGCCGGCAACGCGCCGCGAGCAACCAGGCGGATGCACGTCGCCGCCATCATTCCGGACCAAAGGTTGCCTTTAACGCCCGCGATGAACGAAGCATCTCCAAGAGGACGTTGTCCGGCTTGCCGCAGATTGGCGGCGGGGGCGCTCGTCGTGATCGCAGCTCTTGTTGCCGTCGCGGATCGCGCAAGCGCCCAGCGCATCGACAACCCGGTTGCCGTGTTCGCCGCCCTCGACAAAGTGACGGCGACGATCAAGACGCTCGAGGTGCCGCTCGGCCAGACGGAAAAGTACGGCTCGCTGCGCGTGACGCCGCGGGTCTGCTACACGCGTGCGCCGACCGATCCGCCGAAGACGTCGACATTCGTGGAGGTTGTCGAGGTCGGCCTCGACGGCCAGCAGACGCGTCTGTTCTCCGGTTGGATGTTCGCCGAGAGCCCAGGGCTCAACGCGGTCGAGCATCCGGTGTTCGACGTCTGGCTGACCGGCTGCAAGGGCGGCGCCGAGGCCACCGCACGTGTCGCTGCCCCCGGCACATCGGAAGAGCCACCGCAGCGTGAACCGGAGCGCCGGCGCCGCGTGCGCCGCTGAGCGGTTGGCCCGTTGTTGTTATCGTGTTGCCGGGCGTGCCGTCGCGGGACATCGCCCCCGCGCCCGGGCGGCGTGAACCGCCAGCGACGTCGCAGCACCTCTTTCGCGGCCCTTCCGCGGCCCTGCCATTAGGGCTTCCCTAAAGCCTTGTCCGTAACGCTGTCGGTGGGGAACCTGCGGTTGTACGGCGTCTGGTGGGGCGGACATGTCAGCGAGTAGCGAGGCGGCGTTGGGCGTAGCACGGGCAGGCCTGCCTGCGGACGGGATGCGGGCGGCGGCACCGGCGATCAGGGCTGCGCCGCGGTGCGCCGACGGACGTGCGCCGCGCGTGCTGATCATCGTCGAGAACCTTCCCGTACCGTTCGACCGGCGCGTGTGGTCGGAGGCACGCTCGCTGAAGCGCGCCGGCTACGAGGTCGCCGTCATTTCACCGGTCGGCCCGGGCGCCATGGAGCCCTATGCGCTGATCGACGGCATCGAGATTTTCCGCCATCCCCTGCCCATCGAGGCGAAGGGCTCGCTCGGCTACCCGATCGAGTACGGCGCGGCGCTCTATCATGAGTTGCGGCTCGCCTGGCACGTCCACCGTACGCGGGGCTTCGACGTCATCCAGGCCTGCAATCCCCCCGACACCCTCTTTCTTGTGGCCGCCCTCTTCAAGGCGATCGCCGGCACACGGTTCGTGTTCGACCACCACGACATCAACCCGGAGCTCTACGAGGCCAAGTTCCACTGCCGTGGGCTCGTCTACTGGATCCTGCGCGGTCTGGAGCGGGCTTCCTTCGGGCTTGCCGACGCCTGCATCGCTCCGAACGAGTCCTATCGCGCGATCGCGTTGGGCCGGGGAGCCAGGCGGGCGGACGACGTGTTCGTCGTGCGCTCGGGTCCGGATCTCGGCCGGCTTGTACCGGTCGCGCCCAACCCGGCGTGGCGAGGCGGGCGTCCGCATCTCATCGGCTATGTCGGCGTGATCGGCCAGCAGGAGGGCATCGACCTGCTGCTCGAGGCGATGCGTCATATGATCCACGGCCGCCTGCGCCGCGACAGCCAGCTGGTCATTGCGGGCTCCGGCCCGGCACTGACGGAAATGCAGGCGCTGGCGCGCCGGCTCAACGTCGACGAGTACGTGACGTTCACCGGTCGCATCGACGACGCGGCGCTGATCGAGATGTTGTCGACTGCCGACGTCTGTGTGAACCCGGACCGGGTGAATGCGATGAACGACAAGTCGACCATGAACAAGGTGCTCGAGTACATGGCGCTCGGCAAGCCGATGGTGCAGTTCGAGCTGGCGGAAGGGCGAATCTCGGCGGGGCCGGCCTCACTCTACGCCCGCGCGAACGATCCGGCCGACCTCGCCGACAAGCTGCTCGCCCTGCTTGACGATCCGCCGTTGCGCGCGGCGATGGGCGCCACCGGCAGGGCCCGCGTCGAGGAGCGCTTCGCCTGGCCTCACCAGGAACCGGCCCTGCTCGCCGCCTACGAGCGGGCGCTCCGCGGTGCTTTCAGCTGACGCGAACGACTGCGCCCGACTGCGATCGTCCAGGCAAGACGCGATGGCCCCGCCGGCGGACCGGCGGGGCCAGGCGTGGTCGATCGCGAGGCGCCCGAGTGCTGGTTTCACTGCGCCTTGGGCTGGGCGGCCTCCTTGGCCTTCTCGACGGCGCCCTGCACCGCCTCCTTGCCCTTCTCGTAGGCCTCGCCCGCCTTCTCGCGCGCCTTCTGCAGCGCCGGGCCGGCCTCCTTCTTCGCCTTGTCGTAGGCATCGGACGACGTGGCGGTCGTCTTGTCGGCGAGTTCCTTCGCCTTCTCCATGGCGCGCTCGAGCAGCGTCTTCGGCGGACGCGCGCGCTTATAGGCCGGCAGCGCCTTCAGCACGTCGCGGGTGACCGGCAGCGTCACGGTCACCGAGTTGCCTGAGTGCTTGATCTGCAGCGCGCCGAGCCTGACGCCGATGCGCTTCTCGCCGGCCCCTAGGAAGCCGCCGACGCCCATGATCACGCCGATCACGCGGTTGTCCTCGGTGAGGATCAGATCCTCGATGTCGCCGATGATCTTGCCCTCGGAGCCGCGTACCTTGGCAAACAACAGCAGGTTGCGGGCGAGGTACTGATCGGCCTGCTGGCCACGGAAGAACATGCCCGGCGGGATCTTGCCCTGGTCCTGGGCGAATGCGGGCGCAGCGGTCGTGGCAAGGAGGGCGACGGCGATGCCGGCGAGCGCGGTCTTCATGATGATCCTCGTAATCGCTTCATGGACGGCGATGGTGGTGCGTCCGATCAGGTGGGCCGGCGCGTGCCGGGGGCAACCCGCGTGTGGCGGGCCGCTTCGCCGGATCAGGTAGTGGTAATCTGTGTCGCAAGCAAGACCGCGCCCGGGCGGACAGGCGGCGCGTGGCTCGACGGCCAGCCTACTGAAGATCCCCGAAACATTGGGGAGAAGGCATCGGTTGTGCGCCGGCGGGTTGTGGCGGCAGGCCGGATCGGGCAGATTGCGAGGGTTGTGCAGCGCAGCGTCGCGAGGTCCGATCGCAGGCTCCTCGCCCCATCAGCCTTGCGCGCCTTGCCGCTCTGTTGTTGTTGCAACCCGAAGCCCTCGTAACCGGGATCCTGCCTTGGCCGAGAACAAGCCCCCTGCGCCGTCCAGCGGTGAACCGAGCGATATTCGTCCGGTGTCGATCACCGACGAGATGAAGCGCTCCTACCTCGACTATGCGATGAGCGTCATCGTCAGTCGCGCGCTGCCCGACGTCTGCGACGGCCTGAAGCCAGTTCACCGCCGCATCCTCTATGCGATGTACGAGGCCGCCAACCGCCACGACCGGCCATATCGCAAGTCGGCGAAGACGGTCGGCGAGGTGATGGGCAACTTCCACCCGCACGGCGACAGCGCCATCTACGATGCGCTCGTGCGCATGGCGCAGGAGTTCTCGCTGCGCGTGCCGCTGGTCGACGGGCAGGGCAATTTCGGCTCGGTCGACGGCGATCCGCCGGCCGCCATGCGCTACACCGAGTCGCGCCTCGCCAAGGTCGCCCAGTTCCTGCTCGACGACCTCGACAAGGAGACCGTCGACTTCCAGGACAACTACGATGGCTCGCTGAAGGAGCCGGCGCAGATGCCGGCCAAATTCCCGAATCTGCTCGTCAACGGTGCTGGCGGCATCGCCGTCGGCATGGCGACCAACATTCCACCCCACAACCTCGGCGAGGTCATCGAGGCCTGCATCGCCTATTTCGACAATCCGGAGATCACGATCGAGGATCTCTGCCAGATCGTTCAAGGGCCCGACTTCCCGACAGGGGCCACCATCCTGGGGCGCGGCGGCATCCTGTCCGCCTATCACAAGGGCCGCGGGTCGATCATCATGCGGGCCCGGGTCGACGTGGAGGAGATCCGCAAGGATAGAGAGGCGCTGATCGTCACCGCCATTCCCTATCAGGTGAACAAGCGGGTGATGATCGAGAAGATCGCCGACCTCGTGCGCGAGAAGCGCATCGAGGGCATCTCGGACATCTGGGACGAGAGCAACCGCGAGGGCATGCGCGTCGTCATCGAGCTGAAGCGCGATGCCGTCCCCGACGTGGTGCTGAACCAGCTCTACCGCTACTCGGACCTGCAGACGACGTTCGGCGCCAACATGCTCGCCTTGACCGGCGGTCGGCCGCAACAGATGACGCTGCGCGACTTCATCCAGGCGTTCTGCGCCTTCCGCGAGCAGGTCGTCACGCGGCGCATCAAGTATCTCCTGCGCAAGGCGCGCGAGCGGGCACACACCCTCGTTGGTCTCGCCATCGCAGTCGCCAACATCGACGAAGTGATCAACCTCATCCGCCGCGCCGCCGGCCCCGCCGAGGCCAAGGAGCAGCTGATGGCGCGCCACTGGCCGGCGCGTGACGTGGAGGCATTCATCGCGCTGGTCGCCGACCCGCGCCACACGATCGCGGCCGACGGCACCTACCGGCTCTCTGCCGAGCAGGCACAGGCGATCCTCGATCTGCGCCTGCAGCGCCTCACGGCGCTCGGCCGCGACGAGATCGGCGAGGACCTGAAGAAGATCGCAGGGGAGATCCGCGACTACCTCGAGACGCTGTCGAGCCGCCTCAAGGTGGTCGACATCATCAAGGGCGAGTTGACCTCCATCCGCGACGAGTTCGCGACGCCACGTAAGACCGAGATCCTCGACATCGAGGGCGAGGTGGACGACGAGGACCTGATCCAGCGCGAGGACATGGTCGTCACCGTCACCCACAAGGGCTACATCAAGCGCGTGCCGCTCGACACCTACCGGTCGCAGCGGCGCGGCGGAAAGGGCCGCTCGGCGACCACGACGAAGGACGAGGACTTCGTCACACAGGTGTTCGTCACCTCGACGCATACGCCGGTGCTGTTCTTCTCCTCGCGCGGTATGTGCTACCGCATGAAGGTCTGGCGCCTGCCGCTCGCCACGCCGCAATCGGCCGGCAAGGCGCTGATCAACCTCCTGCCGCTCGCGCAGGACGAGCGCATTTCGACCATCCTGCTGCTGCCCGAGGACGAGAGGAGCTGGGACGACCTCGAGCTGATGTTCGCCACGCGCTCGGGCAATGTGCGGCGCAATGCGCTCTCCGATTTCGAGAACATCAACCGCAACGGCAAGATCGCCATGAAGCTCGATGAGGGCGACGCCATCGTCGATGTTGCGACCTGCCGGCCGGCGGACGACGTGCTGCTGACCACCGCCGACGGTCTGTGCATCCGCTTTCCTGCCGACGAGGTTCGCCTTTTCAAAGGCCGCGATTCCGACGGCGTGCGTGGTATCCGGCTCGACGAGGGCAACACCGTCATCTCGATGGCCATCCTCACGCACGTCGATGCGACGCCGGACGAGCGCGCCGCCTACGTCAAGCAGGCCGGTGCCCTGCGCCGCGCCCAGTCGGGCGAGGACGAAGCCGAGACAGCGAGCGCCGTCGAGGCGGAGGAGGGCGCCACCGGCGCGGCCGACCTTTCCTCAGAGCGTTTCGCCGAACTTTCGGGCAAGGAGCAGTTCGTGCTGACGATCTCCGAGCGCGGATTCGGCAAGCGTTCGAGCTCATACGAGTTCCGCACCTCCGGCCGCGGCGGCAAGGGCATTGCGGCGATGGTCGTCAACGAGAGGAACGGTCGCCTCGTCGCCTCCTTCCCTGTCGAGGACTCCGACCAGATCATGCTGGTCACCGATGCAGGCCAGATGATCCGCTGCCCGGTCGACGACGTCCGCATCGCCGGCCGCAACACGCAGGGCGTCCGCATTTTCCGGACCGATGCCGACGAGCGCGTCGTCTCCGTCGAGCACATCCCCGACGACGGCAACGGCGCGCCGGAGGAAGGCGGCAGTGGCGGCGAGTAGAGCCGGTCGAGAGGCAGGCGGCGCGGGCGTTGTCCCGCGACGAGTCCCGCGACGGGTCCCTTCAAGGCAGAAGCTTGACGTAGAGTGGTTGGCGCAGGTGATCGAGGGCAGCTATCGCATCGTCAGGGAGCTTGCGCCATGATGAGTGGGGCAGACGATGCAGGTCTACGCTCCATCATCGGTGTTCTCGGCGGCATGGGACCGCTCGCCGGCGCGTGGTTCATGCAGCGTCTGGTCGTGCTGACACCGGCGGTGGACGACCAGGACCACGTGCCCGCCATCCTCGTCAACGATCCCGCCGTACCGGGGCGGGTCGCTGCGATCGGCCAACCCGGCGCGGAAAGTCCGCTGCCCGCGATGCTGGCCGGCATCCACCGCCTCGAGGCCGCCGGTGCCACGCTCGTCGCTGTTGCCTGCAACACGGCGCACCACTGGCACGGCCAGCTGCAGGCCGCCACCACCTTGCCGGTGCTCGACATGATCGCGCGCGCAGCCGATGAGGTCGCCGCCGTTGCAGCAGGAAAGCCGGTCGGCGTGTTGGCGACGCGCGGCACGCACGCCGCCGGTCTTTACCAGCGTGCGCTGGCCCGCCACGGCCTCGACGCGCTGTTGCCGGACGACGTCGTGCAGGACCGCCTCGTGCTGCCGGCTATCGCAGCGGTGAAACGCGGCGACGTCGCGGCAGGCAATTCCCTCGCCGGTGAAGCGGACGCCGCCGTGCGTGCGGCCGGTGCCGGCGCGGTGCTCATCGCCTGTACGGAACTTTCCATCGCCTGGCCCGACACGGCATGGCCGGCGGCAACTCGGGCAAGCACAGTCGATGCCGGCGACGCACTGGCGCGGGCAGCACTTGCCCACGCGCGAGGCCGCGGCACGCCCGCCGCCACATAGGCGCAGGCGCAGCTAAGCTCCGCCCTTGATGGCGATCGCGCTGCCGTCCGCCGGCTTCTTGTTGCCGACGCTCTCATAGAGCCGGCAGACCTTGGTCCGCGTCACGTGCTCGAGCGCCTTGCAGCGTCCGTCGCGACGGCACAGCGCCTCGCAGTCGGCGTAGCTCGCATCCTCGTGGCGGTCGTACCCGGTGCCGGCAAATCCGAGGCCATCTTCGCGGGCGAGTGTGATCGCGCCGCCTCCACCGGCAGAGCGGCCGGAGCGTGTGCGCCCGCTGCGGCCCTGGCCCGCCAGCCTCGGGATCTGGCGCTTGAAGCCGCTGTCGAAGTCGTCGTCGGCGAAGTGGCCTTCGGTCTGGCGGAACAGGCGGCACTTCTTTTCCGAGCGCTCCGCGGTGTAAGCGACGCAGGCCAGCTCCTTGTCACAAACCGCACTGCAGGCTGCGGCGTCGGTGTCGGCGAGCACGCGCAGAGGCGTATCGACGAACTTGCGACGCCTGAGAGAGAGCATCTCGTGCTCGATCGTTATCACGTTCGGAAACTCGACGCCGCGCCTCACCCCGATCGTCGAGGCCGGGTCGAGCACGCTTGCCGGCATGGCATCCTTCAGGAAACACCAGCCGTTCCAGCGGTCGAAACTGAATCCCTTGCAGCTTGCGTTCTTCTCGCAGGCATCGGCACAGGCGCCGATCGTGACGCCGATCACGCGGGCAATGTCGTGGCCCTGGACATCCCGGTTGTTGCGGACGCGAAAACGGTCCAGCGCCGGATAGCTCGTCGTGACCTGCTTCAGCGCCTCGACGGCGCGGCTGGCGAGCTTGCCGTCGCTGTGTGCGATAGTGACGGCAGCGCGGCCCCGGGCGCCACGCGAGCGCGGTGCGGCGCCACGGCCGGTCGCGGCCTGGCCCGTTCCACCGACGCCCGGCGCCGGGCCGTCGGCACTGGCGATCGGCGTGCCGCTGACCGGCGTGCTCGTCGCCTCGCGCCAGCCTTGCTGGGCCATGGCGACGCGGCGGGCGCGGTCGGGGTGCGAGCAGCCGCCGAGGATCGGCATCTGGCGCATGGCGGAGACGGCGTCATCTTCCTTGGCGCCGAGCTTGCCGAGAGCGAGGCCGGAATAGTAGTCGGCGTAGAGTTCGACGATGTGATTGAGGTCGCAACTCTTCTCGGATGGGGTCAGTTCGTGGCGGGCGGCGTGATGGCCGACCTCATGCGCCGCGATGCCGATCAGCGACCAATAGTTGCTGGTGGCGGCGCGCAGGTCGTTCATCCACTTCTGGCTGAAGACGATGTATCGGCGCTTGTCGGCCGGGGTCACGAAGGCGTGCGCGTTGTCGTAGTCGGGCGCGTCCGACATGCAGGTCGTTATCTCGTCCGCGATGCCGAGCACGCCCTTGATGCGGACGACGATGTCGCGGGCCTCGTTATCGCTTTTGAAGCTGCGCCCGAGCTTGCCGGTAGGGTGGAAGGGACGGGCGCCGGCGACAGGGCAGATCTCGCCCTGCGCGTGGGCCGTGCCGATGCCCGCAAAGACGAACACCGCTGAGAGAGCAAGCAACAGCTGACGCATGATCCCCTCCTTCGGCAATATGGGGAAAGGTCTAGCGCGTTGCGCGCGTTTGACAAGGCTGCCCGCTCCGCCCATGGCACGGTGGCGTTCGCCATGGCCAAAGGGCAACGCGGCCGACGGCTTCTCAGCCGGCAACCTCCGGCGGCACCACTTTCTGGTAGGCGCGTCCGAGACGGAGCAGCAGTCCCTCGCTGAACGGGCGCCCAACCAGCTGGAAGCCGTTCGGCAGTTCGCCCGTGCCGCGCGCGTAAGGCAGTGTCAGCGCCGGCAGGCCGAGGTAGTTCACGGGCCGCGTATAATAGATCACGCGCGCCATCGCGGCCATCAGCTGCGGGCCGCCGCCGACGTCGAGTTCGGCGATCGTCGGCAGCGGGTCGGCAAACGTCGGCAGCGCCACGACGGAGCAGCCGGCAAAAGTTTCGGCGAGAACGCGCGCGAGCACCTGGCCGCGAGCCCGCGCGGCGGTCAGCTGGTCGGCGCCGGAGATGAAGTGACCATATTCGAGGCGGGCGCGCACCTGCGGGCCGTAGTCGTCGGCCCGCGTTCGGATGTAGCGGCCGTGCGCGGAGGCCACCTCGGGCAGTTGCAGGAGCTGCGTCAGGCTGTCGATCTGGCGCCAGTTGGCGAACTTGACCGGGATGCGTCTCGCGCCCGCCTTTTCGAGTGCCTTCAGAGCGGTTTCCAGGCGTGCCTGTACGCTCGCGTCGGCATCTCGCACGAGGGTCTCGTCGACGCCGATCGCGAGCCCTTTCACCGGTTCCTCGATGCGCGCCAGATAGTCGGGCACGGCGCGCCTCGATGTGCCGGCGTCGCGCGGATCATGGCCGGCGATCAGGCCCATCATCAGCGCCACGTCGCGCACGTCGCGGGCGATCGGTCCGACGCAGTCGAGCGAGGGCGAGAGCGGCATGGCGCCGGCGCGTGAGACGCGCGTCCAGGTGCCCTTCAGCGATGTCACGTTGCAGGCGGCCGCCGGCAGCCGCAACGAGCCCGCCGTATCGGAGCCAAGAGCGGCCGGCACCGCCCCCATGGCGACCGAGCACGCCGAGCCGGCCGATGAGCCGCCGGTGACGTGCTTTGGATCGTACGGGTTGCGGGCGTGGCCGAGGATATAGTTGTGGCCGGTTGGTCCGAACGCGAACTCCGTCAGATGCAGGCCGGCGATGTGCAGGGCGCCAGCCGCCTTGAGGCGGGCGAGCGGCGTCGCGTCATCGCCCGCCGGGCGATCGGCACGGATTTTCGCGCCCCAGCTGGCAATCTTGCCGGTTCGGTCGAACATGTCCTTGTGGGCGAGCGGCACGCCGTGCAGGGGGCCGGTGGCGGCACCTTTCGCAAGCGCCGCATCGGCGGCGCGAGCATCGGCCAGCGCCTCGGCCTCGTCGAGGCTGACGACGGCGTTGCAGCGCTCGTGTGCGCGCTTCAGTCCGGCGATGGCGGCTCTCGTCGCCTCCTCGCTCGTGATCTTCTTCGCGCGGATGGCGGCGGCGAGTTCGATGGCACTGGCCGTGGCCGGCTCGATGGCGCTCATGTGCGCTCCTCCTCGGCCTCGATGACGCGGATCATGTCGGAGCTATCGGCGCCGAGGGGCAGCGTGTCGGAGACAGCGAGTGCGGTCTCGGCGAGCGCCGCCACGTGCTGGCGGATGAGCGCAAGTCGCTCCTCGGGCACGACATGGCCGGTGAGACTCACGGGCTGGGCGGGGGCGGGTTCGGGCATCGGCGGCTCCACGCGCTGGGAAGGGTGAGGTCGCGACGCTCGCATGCAGCAGCCGGGCCTGTCCAGCCGGAGCCGTCAGGGCTGCCGCGCGCCGTGCGCGAGGCGTGCGGCGCGGCCCTTCAGCGTGAAGCGGTTGAGGACCTGCACGCCGGCGCGCGTGGCGAGATCCAGCGCGCCTGTCAGCGGGCGGGCACGCCGGGCGGCGCGGCGGCTGAGAATGGTGTCGCCCGGCTTCGCGTCGAGTGTCGGATCGTCGAGACGGGCGATATGGCGGGCCAGCATCTGGAAGTAGCCGTAGCGCTCGAGCACGAGGCGGCGCGCCGCGCGGATCGCCGGCAGGCGCTGCTCGTAGAGCCCGTCGTCGATGGCCTTGCGGATGGCGCGCGCGGCGCTCTCGACGTCGAACATGTCGATGGCGACGAAGCTCTCCGGCGGGAAATAGTCGGTGGCATTGGGCGCACCGGCGTAGAAGGGCAAGGCGTAGCCGAGGAACGGGTCGGTGAGCTTCTCGGTGAAGTGATGCGGTGCAATGTGGTTCTCGATCGCCACATGATACTTGTAGGGTGCGACCGCCTCGGCCTTGTCGTCCATCGCACGCACGCCGTGACCGAAAATCTCGAGTTCGGGGATGCGCGTCTTGAGAGCCTGCGTGAACGCGTATCTCACGTTGTGCAGCGTATGCTGCTGCTGCTTCGACGAGCAGACCGTGGCGATCACGTACGGCTTGTCGGGCGGTTCCATCGCCGCCAGCTCGGCGAGTGTCATCGCGTGCGACCTGCCGATCCCGTAGAACCAGACCAGCCCGCACTGCTCGTGGATGTGGCGGGGATGGGGTATCGCCCACGGCTCCTGGCTCGACAGCACGTGACCGAACTGGCTGATGAAAGCGCGGCCGTAGACGTTGACCGAACTCGGCTCGCTGGTCACGAGCAGTGTGTGTGCGCGCGGGCAATCGAGCGGCATGGCGTAGCCGAGGCTGCCGCCGAGTTGCTTCGAGCGGGGCAGGTCGTCATAGACCACGAGCCAGTCGAAGCCGCGTGCGGCGGGGTCGGTCAAGAAACGGCAGGCCCCGATGGTGCGGTCCGCTGGCAGTTGGCGCACGAGGCTCGGATGGTCCGCGTCGGGCAGCCCGCGCACCACCACCTTGACGATGATCTCGCGGTCTCGTGAGCGACGGTCGCCGAGGCCGCTCATGCCGTGGGCTCGCCGACGGCGCCGGCTTCGATGAGCGCGCTGATCTCTGCAGGCGTGAAGCCGGCCTCGGCCAGGATTTCGCGCGTGTGCTCGCCGTGCAGCGGAGCCGGGCGCGCGACGCAGCCCGGGGTCGCCGAAAACTTCACCGGTAGCCCGATGGTCTGCACGCTGCCGGCGCGCGGGTGCTCGACCGTCGGCACCATCTCGCGCGCGATCGCCTGGGGATGGTGGTGCATCTCCCCGATCGACAGCACCGGTCCCGCCGGCACGCCGGCCTGTTCCAGCCGCGCCAGCCAGGCGGCGGTGGTGCGCGTCGAGAAATGCGCCGACAGTGCCTCGACGAGGGCTGGTAGATTGGCCATGCGGTCGGCGTTGGTCCTGAAGCGCGCGTCGGCGGCAAGCTCAGGCGCGCCCAGCACCTCGGTAACGCACTTCGTCCATGTATTCTGGTTGGAGGCACCGAGGTTGAGCCAGCCGTCGGCGGTGCGGAACGCCTGATAGGGCGCCGAGAGTGGGTGCGCCGAGCCGAGCGGTCCCGGTGAATGGCCGGTAGCGAAGGCAATCGCCGACTGCCAGTAGGTCATGGTGATGCCGGCCTCGAACAGCGAGGTATCGACGATCTGGCCTTTGCCGGTGCGCAACTTCTGCGCGTAGGCGGCGCATACTCCCATCGCGCCGAGGATGCCGGCCGAGATGTCGGTGACCGGCGCCCCGACCTTGACCGGCGGCCGGCCCTCGGCCTCGCCCGTGATCGCCATCAGGCCCGACATGCCCTGCGCCACGAGATCGAAGCCGCCCTGCGTGGCAAGCGGGCCGGAGCGCCCGAACCCCGAGATCGCGCAGTAGATGAGCCCGGGATTGATCGACGATAGCCGCTCGTAGCCGAGGCCGAGCCTGTCGAGCGTGTCGTGACGGTAGTTCTCGACCAGCGCGTCGGCCGTCGCGGCTAGCCGTTCGAGCACCAGCCGGCCGCCCTCGGACTTGAGGTCGACCGCCAGGCCGCGCTTGTTGCGGTTCATCATCATGAAAGCGGCCGGCTCGCCGTTGACGGCGGGGGGCAGCATGCGTCGCGTGTCGTCGCCGCCGTCGATCTTCTCGACCTTGATCACGTCGGCGCCCATATCGGCGAGCATCAAACCGCAGACCGGACCGGCCATGACGTGCGAGAGATCGAGCACGCGCATGCCGGCAAGCGGTCCGCGCGGACTGGCCGCTGTCTTCTCTGTCATCGGTCTTCCTCCGGGAACGGGCGGTCGGCGCCATCTGGCAGAGCGGAGAGGAACTCGGAGATCATCGCCGCATCGACGCCGGCGAGTGCCGCCGGCCGCCAGCGCGGACTCTTGTCCTTGTCGACGAGGAGTGCGCGCACACCCTCGATGAACTCACCATGCCGGAACAGGCGCGTCGTGAGCCTGAACTCCATGGCCAGTGCCTGCTCGAGTGCGCGCATGCCGCGGGCGCGCCGGATCGCGGCCAGGGTCAGCTTGAGTGCCAGCGGCGAACGCTTCGCGAGGGCGTCGGCTGCTTTGCCGGCCCACTCGAGCGGGCTCGCGGCGAGGGCGGCCGCGATCGCCTCGACGCTGTCGCCGGCGAACATCCGGTCGACGTCGGCTTGGCGTGGGGCGTGTGTGGGCGCCGCCGGCGCCGAAGCATGGCGCGAGATCGTGACGCCGACCGGCTCGCCGTCCGGGTCGACAAGCCGGGCAAGTAGTCCATCGAGCGACGCGCGCGCGACATGCGTGTCGGCAAAGCCTGCGTAGATGGCATCGGCCGCACCCATGCGTTCGCCGATCAGGCCGAGATACTCGCCCATGCGGCCCGGTGCCTGGGCGAGCAGCCAGCTGCCGCCGACATCGGGGACGAGGCCGATCGTCGTCTCCGGCATGGCGAGCATGCTCGCCTCGGTGACGATGCGGTGCGACGCATGGCCCGACAAGCCGATTCCGCCGCCCATCACGATGCCGTCCATGAGCGCGACGAACGGCTTCGGCCACCCGCCGATTTCGGCATTGAGGCGATACTCGTCGCGCCAGTAGCGTGTGGCGAACGCACCGCCGTCGGTGCGACTTTCATACATGGCGATCACGTCTCCGCCGGCACAGAGTGCCCGTCCGCCCGTGGCGTCGAGGATGACCAGCTTGACCGCGTCGTCGGCGCGCCAGGCATCGAGCGCAGCCCGGATCGCGACGATCTGCGTGTAGGTGAGGGCATTCAGCGCCTGCGGACGGTTCAGCGTGATGCGCCCTGCGCGCCCATCGACGCGGATGATTGTCTCGCCATCAGCGCCCGCCGTTGGCTCGGTCGACATGTCGTCCCTGTCCTTCAGTTCCCGTTTGCTGTCGCAGACGGCCGGCCCGCGTCGTCGCCGCCGCCGTTCAGGCCGGCAGCCGCGTGGTCGCGGCGCTCTTCCACGTGCGCGACAGCAGACCGATCCAGTTATCGGCACATACCTTGCGGATCACGCTTTCGCCCAGCTGGCGCGCGCGCATGCGCTCGACGAGGCGCGGCAGGCCGGCGACCGAGCCGAGGTCGGCGGGGATCGTCGCGCCATCGAAATCGGAGCCGAGCGCCACGCCGTCCTCGCCGAGCCGCTCGAGCAGATAGACCATGTGGTCGACGATGAGGTCGAGGGTCGTGTCCTTGCTGCGCTGGCCGTCCGGCCTGAGAAAGCTCACAGCGTAGTTGACCCCGACCAGGCCGCCGCTGTCGCGGATCGCCGCGAGTTGCCGGTCGGTGAGGTTCCTGGCGTGCGGCGAGAGCGCATGAGCATTGGAATGACTGGCGCAGAGCGGCGCTTCCGTCATCTTCGCGATGTCCCAGAAGCCCTGCTCGTTCAGATGACTGAGATCGACGACGATGCCGAGCGCATTGCACCTTTTCACGAGACGGCGGCCGGCGTCGGTCAGCCCGGGGCCGGTATCGGGCGAGCTGTTGAAGCGGAACGGCACGCCATGCGCAAAGATGTTCGAGCGGCTCCAGACCGGGCCGAGAGAGCGTAGGCCCGCCGAATAGAGAACGTCGAGCGCCGTGAGGTCGGGATCGATCGCTTCGGCACCTTCGATGTGCAGCACTGCGGCATGGCGGCCCTCGGAAATTGCCGCGCGCAACGCCGTGGCATCGGTCGCGATCGTGAAGGCGCCAGCACTGGCGGCCTCGATGCGCATCAGCAGGGCGGCCATGTCGAGCGTCGTGGCGAGCGCGCCGGCGCGATCGACTTCGCTCGCCGGCGGTGCATCGGGCGGATCGACCAGCGCTGCCGTCCCGAGAGGCGAGCCCCGCGAAGGCACGAAAATCGCGTACAGTCCGCCGACGAGGCCGCCCGCCCGGGCGCGCGGCAGGTCGAGCTGTCCACGTGGACGGCCGTCGCGTTGGCTGCCGTCCAGGAAGGCGGCCACAGGATCGGCGAAGCCGCTCGTCGCCAGTCTGAGCAGCACATCGTTGTGACCGTCGAACACGGGTACGACGGGGTTGGTCTGAAGTGTTGTCTGGCTCATCGGGGCTGCGTCAGTTCTCCAAGACGGCCTTCAGGCGCGCCGCGTGCGCCGTCAGCACGTCGGGCTTCTCCATGGCGCCGGAATGCGGTCGCAGCGACACGCCGGCATGCCGCGGCATGACATGGTAGTGCAGATGGAACACGACCTGTCCGCCAGCCGGCTCGTTGAACTGCTGGATGGTGATGCCCTCGGCGTCGAATGCGGTCATCTGTGCGCGTGCGATGCGCTGGACGGTAGCGATGCAGCGCTTCAGCTGCTCCGCAGTGGCGTCGAGAACATTGCGCGCCGGCGTCTTCGGGATCACCAAGACGTGGCCGTCGGCGCGGGGCATGATGTCCATGAAGGCGAGCGTGGCATCGTCCTCGTAGACCTTGTGGCAGGGCAGCTCGCCGCGCAGGATCCGCGCGAATACGTTGCTCTCGTCATAGGCCGGGCTTACGGCGGTCATCGGGCCTCACAATGTCTCAGCGTCTCGATCCTCGGCGGGCTCAGCGTGTCATACAGCCTTGCCGTCCTGTCGCAAAGTGCGCCAGCGACGCCAGAAAGTGGTCGCCTGGCGGTCAAGCGAAGTGCTTTCGGCTCCTGGTGGCGTATGTTAGCCTCGCGGTGCTCGTTCGGCAGGGCCGGCTCGCGGGCGGCGCGTGAGGCGGGATCCCCTGCGCCGCCATGTGGTGCTGCCCGCCTCATGAAGCCCGAAGGCATGATACGCGCGAAAGAGGATAGCGTCAGATGAGAACAGCCAGAACCGCCCTAGCCGCACTGCTGCTCGCGGCCTCGGGCATGGTCGGCGCCGCCACCCAGGCGGCCGAGCTGAAGATCGGCCTCGAGGCCGAACCGTCGGCCATGGATCCGCACTATCACAATCTGACGCCCAACAATTCGATCCTCTCGCACGTGTTCAACCGCCTCGTCGAGCAGGACGAGAAGCAGCGGCTGAAGCCGGGCCTCGCCGTTTCGTGGAAGGCGGTCAACGACACGACCTGGGAGTTCAAGCTGCGGCCCGGCGTCAAGTGGCACGACGGTTCGCCGTTCACCGCTGACGACGTGGTCTTCACCTTCGAGCGCGCGCCGAACGTGCCGAACAGCCCGTCGAGCTTCGCGGCCGCCGTGAAGGGCAAGACCGTCAAGAAGATCGACGACATGACGGTCCACATCTCGACGGCCGCGGTCTATCCCAACATGGCCAACGACGTCTCGACCGTGATGATCATCTCGCGCAAGAGCGCCGAGGGCGCCAAGACGGAGGACTTCAACTCGGGCAAGGCGGCGATCGGCACCGGACCGTACAAGCTCGTCAAGTTCACGCCCGGCGACCGCATCGAGTTCGCGCGAAACGACGGCTACTGGGGGACCAAGCCGCAGTGGGAAAAGGTCACCTTCAAGCCGATCAAGGCCGGCCCGGCGCGCGTCGCAGCGCTGCTTGCCGGAGACGTCGACATGATCGAGAGCGTGCCGACAACCGACATCGAGCGTCTCAAGAAGGAGTCGAAGATCGCGCTGTCGCAGGGCGTGTCGAACCGCGTCATCTACTTCTTCATCGACCACGCTCGCGACCAGACGCCGTTCGCGACGGCCAAGGACGGCGGGGCGATAAAGAACCCGTTCAAGGACAAGCGCGTCCGTCTTGCCATGTCGAAGGCGATCAACCGTGACGCCATCGTCGCCCGGGTTATGGAAGGCGTGGCGATCCCGGCCGGCCAGTTCCTGCCCGACGGCTACTTCGGCGTCTCCGACAAGTTGAAGCCGGAGAAGTACGACCCGGCAGGCGCCAAGAAGCTCCTTGCCGAGGCGGGCTTTCCGAACGGCTTCAAGCTGACGCTGCACGGGCCCAACGGGCGCTACATCAATGATGTCAAGATCGCCGAGGCAGTCGCGCAGATGCTGACGCGCGTCGGCATCGAGACGAAGATCGAGACCATTCCACCGGCCGTGTTCTTCAAGCGCGCGTCGGCGGGCGGGCCGGGTGGCACGCCAGAGTTCTCGTTCATCCTCGTCGGCTGGTCCTCGGGCACCGGCGAGGCGTCGGGCTCCGTCAAGCCGCTGGTCGCCAGCTATGATCGCTCGACCGGCTACGGCACGTCGAACCGGGGCCGCTACTCCAACAAGGAAGTCGATGCGCTGGTCAAGCAGGCGCTCGGCTCCGTCGACGACGCCAAGCGCGCTGATCTTCTGGCCAAGGCCACCGAGATCGCAATCGGTGACGTCGCCATCATCCCCTGTCACTTCCAGGTCAACACCTGGGGCGTGCGCAAGGGCCTTTCCTACGCAGCACGCTCGGACGAGTACACGCTCGCCACGGGCGTGAAGGGCAACTGACGACGTGCGGTCGCACAGCGCGGCACCCGGTCGTGATCGGGTGCCGGGCTGCTGTTGCGCGGACTTCCACGGCCACCCCCGACACGGACGGACCGACACACGATGACCGCCTTCATCATCCGCCGGCTGATGCAGAGCGTCGTCGTGGTATTCGTCATGTCGATGGTCGTGTTCTTCGGCGTCTACCTCGTGGGCGACCCGGTCTATCTTCTGGTCAACCCCCAGATGGACCAGGAGGACATCGAGAAGGCGATCAGGGCGCTCGGCCTCGACCGGCCGGTGTGGGAGCAGTACCTGCACTTCCTGCTCAACGCGCTGCGCGGCGACCTCGGCACCTCCTTCCTGTTCGGCGAACCGGCGCTGAAGATCATCCTGCAGCGCATGCCGGCGACGCTCGAACTTGCTTTTGCCGCTCTCGCCATGGCCGTTGTTCTCGGGCTGCCGCTCGGCCTCTATGCAGGCCTGCGCCCTACGAGCATTGCTTCGCGATCGATCATGACTGCCTCGATCCTCGGCTTCTCGCTGCCGACCTTCTGGGTCGGAATCATGCTGATCATGATCTTCGCCGTGGTGCTCGGCTGGCTGCCGTCGACGGGACGCGGTGAGACGGCGACCTTCCTGGGCGTGACGTCGAGCCTGTTCACGCTCGACGGGCTTGCCCACATCCTGCTGCCCGCTCTCAACCTCGCGCTACTCAAGATTTCGCTCGTCATCCGCCTGACACGCGCGGGTGTGCGCGAGGCGATCCACCAGGACTACATCAAGTTCGCGCGCGCCAAGGGGCTGTCGAACCGGCGCGTGATCGGGGTGCACCTTTTGAAGAACATCCTGATACCCGTCGTCACCGTGCTCGGGCTCGAGTTCGGCAATCTCGTCGCCTTTTCCGTCGTCACCGAATCGATCTTCGCCTGGCCCGGCATGGGCAAGCTGCTCATCCAGTCGATCCAGAATCTCGACCGGCCGGTGATCGTCGCCTACCTCGTCATCATCGTGCTGTTCTTCGTCGTCATCAACCTCGTGGTCGACATCCTCTACTCGGTACTCGATCCGCGGGTCAGGCTCGGGGAGCAGGGCGCATGAGCGCGACAGGCGAGGCAGGCACCTCGGCACAGCCGGCTTCAGCGCACCGGGGCGCGCCGGTCGAGACCCCGTTTCGGCGGTTCGTGGCGGAGTTTCTCGAGAGCCCGGTCGCCGCCATCGCGCTCGCGGTGCTCGTCGTCATCGTGGCCCTTGCGCTGCTGGCTCCCTGGATCGCACCGCAGAACCCGTATGACCTCGCCCAGGTCGACGTGATGGACAATCGGCTGCCCCCGGGCTCGACCAGCATGATGACCGGCATGGTCTACTTGCTCGGCACCGACGGGGCAGGGCGCGACCTGGTCTCGGCGATGCTCTACGGTTTGAGGATATCGCTGGCCGTCGGCGTCGCCTCGGGGCTCATTGCCATGGCGATCGGTGCCGTCGTCGGGCTCGTCGCCGCCTACGTGGGCGGGCGTGTCGAGACGCTGATCATGCGTGTCGTCGACTTGCAACTGTCGTTCCCGGCGATCCTCATCGCCCTGATGCTCGTTGCCGTGCTCGGCAAGGGGGTCGACAAGATCATCGTCGCGCTGATCACTGTGCAGTGGGCCTATTACGCCCGCACGGTGCGCTCCTCCGCGCTCGTCGAGCGGCGGAAGGAGTACGTCGAGGCGGCCCGCTGCCTGGGGTTGAGCCACCGGCGTATCCTGTTCCGTCACGTGCTGCCCAACTGCCTACCGCCACTGATCGTGGTGGCGACCGTGCAGACCGCGCATGCGATCGCGCTCGAGGCGACGCTCTCGTTCCTCGGAGTCGGACTGCCGCAGACCGAGCCGTCACTCGGTCTCCTCATCTCGAACGGGTTCGAATACGTGCTTTCGGGCAAGTACTGGATCTCGACGTTCCCGGGCCTTGCACTGCTGGTTACCATCATGACCATCAATCTCGTCGGCGACCAGTTGCGCGACATCCTGAACCCGAGGCTCAAGCGGTGAAGGCCTCCCTCGCTCCGACAGCCGCCACCGACGACGCTGTCCTCGTCGTCGAGGATCTGGCGACGCATTTCTTCACGCGCGCCGGCACGGTGAAGGCTGTCGACGGCGTCAGCTTCCGCGTCGGGGCCGGCGAGATCATGGGCCTCGTCGGAGAGTCCGGCTCCGGCAAATCGATTACCGGTTTTTCGATCCTCGGCCTGATCGATCCACCTGGCCGCATCGTCGCCGGCTCGGTGCGTTTTCGCGGCGACGATCTCGTCGGGCTCGACGAGGAAGCACTGAGGCGTTTGCGCGGCAATCGCATCGCCATGATCTTCCAGGATCCGATGATGACGCTGAATCCGGTGCTGCGCATCGATACGCAGATGGTGGAGGCGGTCCAGGCCCATGCTCGTGTGTCGCGCGCCGAGGCCTTGGAGCGCGCGCGCCTCGCGCTCGACAAGGTCGGCATCCCGGCACCGGAGCGCCGTCTCAAGGCTTATCCGCACGAGCTCTCCGGCGGCATGCGCCAGCGCGTAGCCATCGCCATCGCCTTCATCAACAAGCCGGATCTCATCATCGCCGACGAGCCGACGACCGCGCTCGACGTGACGATCCAGGCGCAGATCCTCTACGAGGCACAGAAGCTCTGCCGCGAGACAGGCACGGCGATGATCTGGATCACGCACGACCTCGCCGTCGTCTCGGCGCTCGCCGATCACATCGCCGTCATGTACGCGGGACGTATCGTCGAGCAGGGGCCGGCAGGCGACGTCATCGGGCGGCCTCTGCATCCCTATACCGAGGGGCTGATCGGCTCGGTGCCGAGCCACAACAGGCGCGGCCAGCCGTTGGTGCAGATTCCCGGCATGACGCCGTCGCTCCTGGCGCTGCCGGCCGGCTGTGCCTTCAACTCCCGTTGCCGCTATGCCGACGAGGCCTGCCGCGCCGAGCCGCCGTTTCAGCGCATCGAGGGAGCGCGCGAGGTGCGCTGTGTGCGTCCGTTGACGACGGAGCGGGCGGCATGAGCGCGCCGGTGCCGATCATCGAGGTGATGGGGCTGTCCAAGCGCTTCACCAGGACGCTCGATCTCGCCGGGCGCATCGCGCAGCGTCTCGGCGCCGACATCCGCGAGGAGACCGTGCACGCCGTCGATGGCGTCGATCTCGCACTGACCAAGGGGGAAGTGGTCGGGCTGGTCGGTGAGTCCGGATGCGGAAAGTCGACGCTCGGCCGCATGGTTGCCGGCCTGCTCGCGCCGAGCGAGGGGCATGTGCTCTTCAAGGGTAAGGATCGCGCGCGTCTGGACGGCGAGGACGCGCGGGCAGCGCGACTCGCGGTGCAGATGATCTTCCAGGATCCCTACGCTTCTCTCAATCCGCGCATGCGGGTCGAGGACATCATCGGAGAGGCGCCGCGCGTGCACGGCCTGGACGGGACCGCGGGCAACGGCGCCTACGTCGACGATGTGCTCCGTCGCGTCGGGCTCGACCCCGAACTGAAGCGGCGCTACCCGCATCAGTTTTCCGGTGGCCAGAGGAGCCGCATCGGCATTGCGCGGGCGCTTGCCGTCAAGCCGGAGTTTCTCGTCTGCGACGAGGCGATCGCAGCGCTGGACGTGTCCATCCAGGCGCAGGTGATCAACCTCTTCATGGAGCTGCGCTCCGCTTTCGACCTGACCTATCTTTTCATCAGCCATGATCTTGGCGTCGTCGAGCATATCTCCGACCGCATCGTCATCATGTACCTCGGCCGCGTCGTCGAGGAGGCACCTGCCGAGGCACTGTTTGCCGGTCCGCTGCATCCATATGCGCAGGCGCTGCTCGCCGAGGTGCCGCGCCTCGGCCGCGAGAAGCGCTCTTTCCATCCGGTGAAGGGCGAGATTCCATCACCGCTCGACCCGCCACCCGGCTGCCACTTCCATCCGCGCTGTCCGCTGGCCGTCGCGCGCTGCAGGAGCGAGGCGCCGGCCCTGCGAGAAGTCGCGCCGGGTCGGCGCGCCGCCTGCCACCTGGTGTGAGCACGGCCGCCCACCCGCGTTCCCGACGAGGCGGCAAATCGGCTTGTGCTGGTGCGCGCGGGGCCGCTCGCTTGCGAGTGCGTCAGGTTCCGTCGGGCCGCTTGTGCGGTGTGCGAGCCGGCGGTGGTCGCTCCGGTACGACGTTCGGTGACGTGATGGCGTCCATGACGATCGTCGCCTCGCCGTCGGTACCGTCGCCGTTCAGCATGAAGACGCGCGAGGCGCCGCTCGGCTGTGCCGGTCCGGCGCCTGAAGCCGCCGATGTCGTGCCAGCAGTCGTGGAGGAGGGCGAATTCGCCGGCCGTCGCGTGATGACAACCGTGCCGTCGTAGCGGCCCTGGTCGGTCTGGTAGGTGCCGGAGGCGGTGACGGCGCGATCGCCGGCAAGCGCTTCGATGCGCGTGCAGTTGACCCCAGCGCCGGCGATCGAGCACCGCGCCTCCAGCGCTTCCAGCGCCGTTGTTGCGCGCATCGCAGAACGCAGCAGTAGCGCCTGGGCGCTGGTATCGAGACCGGTGGGAGCAGACCACAACTGCGACAGGTCGAGCGAGAGCCGTGCCCCCGGCTCCATGTCGATCTCGAGCGTGCCACCGAGCCGCCGCATCAGTTCGTCGATGGTCGCTCCCTCGGATTTGAGATCGAAAACCACGGTCCCGGTACCATGCAGAGGCCGGCGTGGTAGCAGCGACGATGCAATCTCCGCGACATCGACCTTCTCGAGTCGGCCGAGCAGCGCGAAACGGGGATAGAGCGCGTTGAAGTTGCCTGTGATCTGGCCGGAGCCCGTGCCCTGGCCGACCTCCAGCTCGGCGATCTGGGCGACCAGCTGTCCGCGCCGCAGCGCGAGACTGGCGGCAGCGCGACCGAAGCGCCTCGTCGCGAAGCGCAGCTCCTTGGCGGAAACGCGCAGATCGGTGTCGAGAGTTTGCGCGACGGGCAGGCGCAGCAGGGCCTCGAGCTGCGACCACAGTGCGCTGGCAGACCAGCTGGATGGATCCGCAGCAGCCGGTGTCGCTTCCGCCTTCGCCGGAGCGAGGTAGCGCGCGAGATCGAGCATCGCGAAGTCGAGGGTGCCGCTGACCAGCGGGCGGCGGCCGCCGGTACGTATGGCGAGCGCGCCTTCGGCGTGTTGGCCGTCGAGTTCGACTTTCGCGGTATCGAACGCGATGGTGCTGTCGACCCAGTTGAGCTTGCCGGTGACCTTCACGTCCCTGAGGCCGGCGCCGGGTTGCCAGCCGATGCCGAGGTCGCGCGCGAACGTGCGCAGATCGGCGATGAACGACTGCGATTGACCATTGAGTGCAAGCCTGCCGTTGCGGCTGAGTCGTCCCTCGAAGCTGGTCTCGATGAGCGCAGACTTGAGGCTGATGCGCAGCTGCCTGTCGCCGTCGGCACCCTGCGCCGCACCGATCAGAGCGTCGATGTCGACTTTCCGGCCGCGCCAGTTCGCGACACCGGCCGCTGCCAGCTGGTTGCCGCGCCGCGGTGTGACGACGATGTTGGTGGCGTTGAGCTGCTCGAGCCGACCGTCGGGCAAACGCAACTCGATGCTGCTGTCGCGGATCGTCAGTTGTTCGAACGCGAGCGCGCGCAGCTGGCGCACGATCGGCGGCACGCTGGCTTCGGTCGTCGTCACGGCCTTCGGTGCCGTCGCCGCGCCGATCCTGATCGCACCGCGGGTGATCTCGAGACGGCCGCCGCCGCTCTTGAACAACGTCATCACCTGCTCGGGCGTCAACGACTGGCCTTGCCGGCCGACCAGCGCCAGTCGACCACCGTCGACGACGAGGCCGCTTGCCGAGTCGAGCGTGACGGAGCCGTGGAAAACGTGCGTGTCGAAGCCGGCAGCGACGACGCTGGCGTCGTCGATCGGCAATCGCGGGCTGATCGAGTTCAGCAAGATCGGCGCCGACAGGCCGACCGCCAGCCACGAAAGCACCGCAAGGGCGACCAGTAACGGGCGGCGTCGTAATTTCTGAGCCGTCATCACGAGAGCGTTCCCGCAGAGGCGACAGACGAGGCGACTATTGTATCCGGTGGCAATGACACGCGACACCTACACAACGTTGACACAACCTGTCGACCGATCGCTTCGTCCGGGCGGCTTGCGACGCGATCCTGCGAATCGGCGGCGTGCGCAACGCCCCTCGGCTTATAGACCTCCTTCGCGCCGGGCGCGAGTCCGGCAGGGCAGCGAGCAACCTCAGGTCGGTCTGGAGGTGCAAGGGCCAAGCGGCTCGATCTCCTCGCTGATCCCTGCGGCGTCGCCACCGCAGGGTCCGCCATTCCGACAAAATCATCCACAGCGCGTTGCAGGGCAACGAGGGCACGTCGGACGGCGGCTCAACCGATGCTGACGCCGGTCGCCTCGACCACCTGCTCGCGCGTCACGTCGGGCGCGAGTTCGACGAGCGTCAGGCCATGCGGCGTCACGTCGAGGACGCAGAGGTCGGTGATGATGCGGTCGACGACGCCGACGCCGGTCAAGGGCAGCGTGCACTTGGGCAGGATCTTGATGTCGGTCGTGCCGTCCTTCTTCTTCGCGGTGTGCTCCATCAGCACGACGACGCGCTTGACGCCGGCGACCAGGTCCATGGCGCCGCCCATGCCCTTCACCATCTTGCCGGGGATCATCCAGTTGGCGAGGTCGCCCTTCTCGGAGACCTGCATGGCGCCGAGGATGGCGAGGTTGATATGGCCGCCGCGGATCATGCCGAAGCTGTCGGCCGAGGAGAAGAACGACGAGCCCGGCAGTGTGGTGACGGTCTGCTTGCCGGCGTTGATGAGATCGGCGTCGACCTCGTTGTCGAGCGGGAACGGGCCTATGCCGAGCAGGCCGTTCTCGGACTGCAGCATCACGCTCACGCCATCGGGGATGAAGTTGGCGACCAGCGTCGGCAGGCCGATGCCGAGGTTCACATAGAAGCCGTCCTGCAGTTCCTTCGCCGCGCGGGCGGCCATCTGGTCACGGTTCCAGGGCATGGGTGTCCTCGTGAGTGGTCAGTCGTGGGGGGTGAGCGACGAGTGGTGCGCGGTGCGGTGCAGCGTCAGCGAGGAGTGGTGAGCCCCCACCCGCGACTGACGTCTCCCCACTCACGCCTTCCTCACCGTCCGCTGTTCGATGCGCTTCTCGGGCGTCGCATTCAGCACGATCCGGTCGACGAAGATGCCGGGGGTGTGGATCTGATCGGGATCAAGCGAGCCCATTTCGACGATCTCTTCGACCTCGGCGATGCAGACCTTGCCGGCGCTCGCCACGTTCGGATTGAAGTTCCGCGCCGTCATCCGGTAGATGAGATTTCCGGACTTGTCGGCCTTCCAGGCCTTGATCAGCGAGACGTCGGCGCGCAGCGAGCGCTCCTGCACGTACATCTCGCCGTCGAACTCCGCCGTCGGCTTGCCCTCCGCGACAACCGTGCCGTAGCCGGTCTTGGTGTAGAACGCAGGGATTCCGGCGCCGCCCGCCCGGAGCTTCTCGGCCAGCGTGCCCTGCGGCGTGAACTCCAGCTCGAGTTCGCCGGCCAGGAACTGGCGCTCGAACTCCTTGTTCTCGCCGACGTAGGACGAGATCATCTTCTTCACCTGCCGGGTCGCCAGCAGTACGCCGAGGCCGAACCCGTCGACGCCGGCGTTGTTGGAGATGACGGTCAGGTTCTTCACCCCGGCTGCGCGCACGGCGTCGATCAGCGCCTCAGGAATGCCGCAGAGGCCGAACCCGCCGACGGCGAGCGTCTGACCATCTTTGAGAAACCCCTCGAGGGCCTTCGCCGCGCTCGGATAGACCTTGTTCATCCAGCAACTCCTTCGTCGTGCGTGCGTCGTATGCGGCGCCCGTTGCCGGCGAGCGCCTCGTCGATCGGGCCGGCGCTCGTGGCGCGGACGGGACCGGATGCGGACCGGACGGGCAGAAGGCGGGCGCCCAGAGGGCTCGCTGTTCTCCTAGCGTCCGGCCGGGTGCCTTGTCCATTGCCTGTTTCGGCGGCGCGCGGCCACGCCGCCCGGCTCCGCGGCCGCGGCGCTGATCCATCTTGCAAAACCGGGCCTCCCAGCGCACCACCTTGGCCATGAGCGGCAGGGCGCGAGCCCCAGGACGGCTGTGATGGAACGGTTCGAGGTCGGCGGCGAGGTGATCCTGCCCGGCGAGCGCAGGCTCGTCGTGCTGCCTGTTTCCCGGCTCTCGAACCACACCCAGGTGACGCTTCCGGTGCAGGTCATCCGTGGCCATGCCCGTGGGCGCGTGCTGGCGGTAACGGCAGCCGTGCACGGTGACGAGCTCAACGGCGTCGAGATCATCCGCCGTCTTGCCCGGATGATCCGGCCGGAAGGGCTCGCCGGCACGCTGATGTGCGTGCCAGTGGTCAACGCCTACGGCTTCGTCGTTCGCTCCCGCTACATGCCCGACCGGCGCGATCTCAACCGGTCGTTCCCGGGCTCGGCAACGGGCTCGCTCGCCGCCCGCCTCGCGCATCTCCTGCTCACCGAAGTGATCGCGCGGGCCGATGTCGGCATCGACCTTCACACCGCCGCCGTCCATCGGGTGAACCTGCCGCAGATCCGCTCGGCGTTCTCGAAGCGCCCATCCGCGCGCGAGCTTGCCCGTGCGTTCGGCGCCGAGGTCGTGCTCGACAGCCCGGAACGCGCGGGCTCGCTGAGGAAAGCCGCGGCGGACACCGGCAAGGACGTGCTCGTCTACGAGGGGGGCGAGGGACTGCGCTACGACGAGTTCGCGATCACGGCGGGCGTCGATGGCATCGCGCGCGTCATGGAGCATCTGAGAATGATCGAGATCGGCGACGGCGACGGCGCACTCGAGCTGAAGCCGGAACGCGAGCCGGTTTTCGCCGACTCCTCGAAATGGGTGCGCGCGCCCGAGGGTGGTGTGCTTAGGACGTCCCGGCGCATCGGCGAGGCGGTGAGCGAGGGCGACGTCATCGGCCACATCGCGAGCCCCTACGAGGATGGCGATCTCGCCGTCCGAGCGCCCTGCCGAGGCATCATCATCGGACGCACGACGCTGCCCATCGTCAACATGGGCGATGCGCTGTTTCACATCGCCTGGAGCCGCGACATGCTGGCCGGCAGCGCGGTGCGCCGCGGTGCCAAGGCGTCGCCGGTGCCGGGGGAAGGGGCGCCGCATGCCGACGAGCCGGTGCTCGACGAGGACGAGATCATCTGAGCCCGACAGTCGGGCAGGGAGCGACCGTAGCGATGACCCGATTCAAGGCTGTCGTGTTCGACTGGGCAGGTACGACCATCGATTTCGGCTCGTTCGCACCGATGGGCGTGTTCATCGAGGCATTCGCCGCGTTCGGCGTCGAGATATCGACCGCCGAGGCGCGTGGCCCGATGGGCCGGCCGAAACGGGCTCACATCGCGGCGCTCATGTGCGAGCCGGCCATCGCGACACGCTGGGCTGCGCGACATGGCGCGGCGCCGGGGGAGGCCGACATCGACCGCGTCTACGAGGTCTTCGTCCCGATGAACGAGGAGGTCGTCGCCAGGTACGCCGATCTCGTGCCCGGCACCCGCGGAGTGGTCGAAGTGCTGCGCGCGCGCGGCATGAAGATCGGCTCGACGACCGGCTATACGCGTTCGATCATGGAGCGCGTGCTGCCGCTCGCCGCAGCGCAGGGCTACGCGCCCGACAATCTCGTGTGCGCCGACGACCTGCCCGAGGGCAGGCCGGGGCCGCTGATGATGTACAAGTGCTTCGTCGATCTGGTCGTCTATCCGCCGGCCGCGGTCATCAAAGTCGATGATACGGCGCCCGGCATCGCCGAAGGCGTCGCCGCCGGCTGCGTCACCGTCGGCGTTGCGTTGTCCGGCAATGCAGTCGGCAAGGCGCCGGAGGAAATCGCCGCGATGCCGGCGGCCGAGCTGGACGTGCTGCGCCGATCGGCGGCGGCCCAACTGCGGGCGGCCGGGGCCGATCATGTCATCGATACGATCGCCGACCTGCCGTCCCTGATCGATCGACTGGAACGGTGATGCGCATCGCCGCCAGTGGCCTCACCCCTTGCGGTTCGAACCGCCGCGCCGCGTCATGATGAAGCCGAAGAGTATGGCGGTGACCACCAGCACGCTGACGAGACCGACCAGTGCGGCCTGAGCGAGCGGATCGGTGTTCAGCAAGTCGAGGTACTTCATAGTCGTCTCCCGTCCCCTCACGGCGAGCCGAGGCGGCCCTGCCGCGCGACGACGATGCTCCTCTGCTCACGGCGCAGTCGCATTGCGCAAGATCAAGCCCGGTGGCGCTCTGCGTCGAGCGGTCGCGGTACTCTCGCCCGCCGTCCCGGACGGCCGCCGGCCACGGCCTGGTGCAGTAGAAGGACTGGCACTAGCCCTGCCGCGACGATGGCGAGCGCGCCGGCCGACGCCTGCTCGAACTGCTCGAGCGAGGCGAGCGCATAGACTTGCGTCGCAAGGGTCTCGAAGTTGAAGGGACGCAGCAGCAGCGTGGCCGGCAACTCCTTCATGGTGTCGACGAAGACGAGCAGCGCGGCTGCTCCGATCGAGGGCACGAGCAGAGGCAGGTGGACACGCCACAGCGTGCCGGCAGCCGTCTCGCCGAGCGTGCGGGAGGCCGCGTCGAGGTTGGGCGAGATGCGCTCGAGGCCTGCGCTGACCGAGCCGAGCGAAACGGCGAGAAAGCGGATCGTGAGTGCGAGCACGATGGCGAACAGCGTACCCGACAGCAGCAGGCCGCTCGTCAGGCCCGTCGTCGCGCGGAGCGCCGCGTCGACCGCATTATCGACGGCGGCGAGCGGCAACAGGAGCCCGAGGGCCAGCACGGTGCCCGGGATGGCGTAGCCGAGACCCGTCACCTGGGCGGCGAGCCGCGTCGTCGGGTTGTCTGCGACGCGGCGCGCGTAGGCGATCAGCAGGGCGGCCGCGACGGCAACGAGTGCGGTCACGGCGGCGAGCGTCAGACTGTTGAGGAGGGACCCGAGGAAGCCGGCGGCGAGCGCGTCGCGGCCGTAGCTCCAGGCACCGCTCACGAGCACGCCAGCCGGCAGCGCGAAGCCGATCACGAAAGGCAACGCGCAGAGTCCGGCGATCGCGACGCCGCGAAGCCCGGTGATCTCTGCGAACGGTATCGCGCGATAACGGCCGGTCGTGTGGTGGAAGCGGGCACGACCGCGGGCGGCGCGCTCGATTGCGAACAGTATGGCGGCAAAGGCCAGGATGACGATGGCGATCTGGGCGGCGCTCGGCAGGCTCGAGCGTTGAAGCCAGGTCGAATAGACACTGACGGTCAGCGTCTCGATGCCCAGGTACTGCACGGCACCGAGGTCGTTCAGGCATTCCATCAGGGCGAGTGCCACGCCGGCGGCGAGCGCCGGGCGCGCCATCGGCAGCGCGACCTCGAGGAAGGCCCCTGTCTCCGTGCGCCCCAGGGTGCGCGCGACTTCCAGCGCACAGATTGACTGTTGCACGAAGCTCGCGCGCGCAGCGAGGTAGACGTACGGGTAGAGCACGGCGGAGATGACGAAGACGCCGCCGCCGATCGAGCGCACTTCGGGAAACCACGTGAGCCGGCCGCTGTGCATTCCTGCGAGCCAGCGTAGCGCGGTCTGCACGGGCCCGGTGTGGTCGAGGATCTCGACGTAGCAGTAGGCGGCGAGATAGGTCGGGATGGCGAGCGGGATGACCAGCAGCCGGTCGATCACCGCGCGGCCAGGAAATCGATACATCGTGACGATCCACGCCGTCGATGTTCCGACGACGAGCGTGAGCGTGCCCGCACCGGCGAGCAGGAGCGCGGTCTCGCGGCTGGCGCGCGGCAGCACGTTGGCGATGAGATGGCGCCACTGGGCGCCTTCGCCGCCGGCCGCGAGCACGAGGATTGTCGCCATCGGCAGCATGAGCACCAGTGCGACCGGCAGCACGAACAGTGTCCAGCGTGGCGTGCCATCGAGCAGGCCGAGTGCTTGCACGACCGACGACCGGAGGCGAGCCCCACCAGACCTATGGCGACCGATCTTCGGGTCGCCGGGCGACGGTCTGAGTGGTCGATGGTCCAAGTGTGCGGTGCTCCGGGGCGCGGGCGTGCTGGCGCGGTGCCGGGCCTTTCTTCGGTGAGCCGGCCTCGTGGGTCAAGCCCGTGCCGGCCGAACGTTCCCCCGACCGGACGACCATTCGATCAGGGACAATCAGGAGAAGGCATGATGAGTTGACTGCCACCGGGCGTTGCTGTCCGTCAGTGTGCTGACGTGGCATCGTCCGGGCCGGTCGCCACCGCGATCACCCACTCAGGGTGGCGCGGCGGTGAAACTGGAGAAGGAGGGGGAGGGCGGGGTGGTGCCGCACGCCGGGGCACGCGCACCGATCGGGGAAGCGTGGTCGCTGGCGGCCATCTCGAGCGCGCCCGCAGCAATGGCACCTCAGGTGGACGAGGACGTGGCGCTGCTCCTCAGGGCCGGCATTGCCCCGGCGCTCGTCGCCGAGGCGTTGCCGCAGGCCCGTCGCACCGGTGTCCCGGTGCATCGCGTGCTGCTCGCCGAGGGCATGGTGGCCGACGACGGCTACGTGGCGGCGCTCGCCGGCGTCTTGGGGCCGGGCGTGGCGACGTGGCGTGAACGACGCACGCCAGCGGGCGCCACGCGCTTCGTCGGGGCGACGATGGCGCGGCCCACCGAGGTGCGCCGTCGCTGCAGTGAGCTGCGGGCACAGGGGGTCACACCGGTGCTGGTCGCCACGCGCCGCCTCGGCGACGTCGAGCGGCCAGGCGAGCGGCGCCAGCGTCTCGTCGCGGCGGCGAACGGGCTGCGCCGAAGCCAGCCACAGCTCTCTGCCGGTCTGCCTACGCCAGCTTGGCAGAAGGTCGCCGCGGTCAGCCTGATCGGCCTGATCCTCGGCGGTTTCGCGGTGACGCCGCAGGCTACGACGAGCCTCGTGCTGGCACTGTTGGCGCTGCCGTTCTTCGCCGTCGTGGTGTTACGGGTGCTGGCGCTCGGCCTGCTGCTGACCGCCGGCGGCCCGCCGCGCCGGCCGGCCGGCACCATCCCCGATCACGAGCTGCCGAGCTACGCGGTGCTGGTACCGCTCTATCACGAGGCGACAGTCGTTGCCGGGCTGGTCGCCGCGCTCGCGCGTATCGACTATCCGGCCGCCAAGCTCGACATCGTGCTGGTCCTCGAGGCAGGTGACATCGAGACGCGTGCGGCGGTGGAGCTGATCGAGCTGCCGCCCTACATGCGCCGGGTCATCGTGCCCGACGCGCTGCCGCGCACCAAGCCGAAGGCGCTCAACTTCGCGCTGTCGCACGCGGTCGGCCAGATGGTCGTCGTCTACGACGCCGAGGACATCCCCGAGCCAGACCAGCTCCGGCGCGCGGTGGCTCTGATGCGGTCCAGTCCGGCTCCGATCGCCTGCGCGCAGGCGCGGCTCGCCATCGACAACGGCGGCGAAGGCCTGCTCGCGCGCCAGTTCGCGCTCGAATACACGGCGCTGTTCGACGCGCTGTTGCCTGCATTGTCGCGGCTCGCCATTCCGGTGCCGCTCGGCGGCACATCGAACCACTTCCCACGCTCCGTTCTCGAGACGGTAGGCGGCTGGGATCCGTTCAACGTCACCGAGGACGCCGAACTCGGCATGCGGCTCGCCCGGCGCAGGCTCGCTGTCGAAGTGCTCGATTCGACCACCTGGGAGGAGGCTCCGACCGGCCTTGGGCAGTGGCTGCGCCAGCGCACGCGCTGGATCAAGGGCTGGATGCAGACGTGGCTGGTGCAGATGCGCGATCCCGTCACTTCGGCGCGCGAACTCGGGATGGGCGGTTTCGTCGGTCTGCAGGTGCTGATGGGCGGGCTGGTGCTCTCGGCGCTCGTGCATCCTCTCTTCTATCTGCTCGCCGCGCTGGAATTCGTTCGTGAGACACCATTCGCGAGGCCGGATGGCGGTATCGCCGCAGCCGTTTGGATCGTTGCCGGTTTCAACCTTGCAGCCGGCTATGGCTCGGCGATGCTGCTGGCGGCTGTCGTGGCGGTGCGGCGGCGGCGCTACGGCGAGTTGCTCGCCGTCCCGTTGATGCCGCTCTACTGGCTGCTGATCTCGCTCGCCGCCTACAGGGCGCTCATGCAACTCGCGCGCGCGCCACACCTGTGGGAGAAGACGGCGCACGGCAGCCGGCAGCGCAGCGCCGCCGCGCGACGCCCGCCCGGGCGCGCCGATCGGCGAGCTTGACGGACCTGCCGAAGCCCTACAGACACGTGCAAAAAACGCGTTGGAGGGATGCATGAGCGCGCTGTCGCGGCCGAAGGACAAGATCCGCATTCTCCTGCTCGAGGGGATTTCGGATACTGCAGTGCTGGCACTGGCGAACGCCGGTTACAATAACGTGACGCGGCTCAAGACCGCGCTCGACGGACAGGCGCTGCGCGAGGCGTTGGCGGGCGTCAACATGCTTGGCATTCGTTCACGCACCCAGATCCGGCGCGAGGCGATCGACCACATCCGCTCGCTGATGGCGATCGGCTGCTTCTCGGTCGGCACCAACCAGGTCGACCTCGACGCCTGCCGCGACATGGGCATCCCGGTGTTCAATGCGCCTTTCTCGAACACGCGCTCGGTCGCGGAGTTGACCATCGCCGAGATCGTCATGCTGTACCGGCGCGTGTTTCCGAAGTCGGTCGCTGCGCACGGCGGCGGGTGGGAGAAGTCGGCGATCGACAGTCACGAGGTACGCGGCAAGACGCTCGGCATCGTCGGCTACGGCAACATCGGCAGCCAGCTCGCCATGCTCGCCGAGGCGTTCGGCTTGCGCGTGATCTACTTCGACCAGACGGACAAGCTGCGCCATGGCAACGTCGAGCCGGCCGCCAGCCTGCACGATCTACTCGCCCGCGCCGACGTCGTCAGCCTGCACGTGCCCGATACGCCGCAGACGCGCGACATGATCGGCGAGGCCGAGATCCGCGCCATGAAACCCGGCGGCTTCCTGATCAACAACGCACGCGGCTCCATCGTCGATCTGGCGGCGCTCGCCCGCGCACTGCAGGATGGGCATCTCAGGGGCGCTGCCGTCGACGTGTTCCCCGTCGAGCCGTCGGCCAACGGCGAGCAGTTCCAGAGCCCTCTGCAGGGCCTCGACAATGTCATCCTGACGCCGCACGTCGGCGGGTCGACCGAGGAAGCACAGGAGCGCATCGGCGACGAGGTGTCACGCAAGTTCATCGAGTACTCGGACGTCGGCTCGACGTGGGGTGCCGTCAACTTTCCGCAGGTGCAGCTGCCGGTGACGCCCGCCGGCACACGTTTCATCCAGGTGCAGAGGAACCTGCCGGGCGAACTCCGCCGCTTGAACGACGTATTCGCGCGCCGCGAGATCAACATCGCCGCCCAGCACTACCAGACCGACGGCGAGATCGGCTACGTGGTGCTCGACGCGATCGAGACGGTCGGCAAAGCGCGCGACGCTCTCGCCGAGATCCGCGCGCTCCCGGGAACGATCCGCGCCCGCCTGCTCTATCGGCTGGGGTGAGCGGGTGGGGACCGGCGTCTCGCACCACAGAGGAATCGCGATGGCAGACCCGATCGCAGCCGATCTCATGGGCGCCTGGCGCCTCGAGAGCTGGGCGCTGGTGTATGACGACGGGCGGCCGCCCGAGTATCCACTGGGGCGCGATGCCGTGGGCTACATCATGTACACCGCCGATGGCCACGTCAGCGCCCTGCTGACGCGGGCCGGCAGGACGCCGCGCGCGCCGGGTAACACCACCGAGAAGGCACAGGGCTACGACGACAGCTTCGCCTATGCCGGGCGGTTCGCCGTTCGCGATGGAGCCGTCTTCCATGCGATCGAGGTTGCGACCAACCCCGCGCTGATCGGGTTCACGTCGATGCGCCGCATTGCGCTCGACGGCGATCGCCTGACCCTGACCGGCCCCGACTTCCTGCCGGACGTCGCGCGCCATCAACGGATCGTCTGGCGCCGAGCGACGGTTTGATCGGGTGGCGTTTTACCATCCTACTTCTTCCCCGGCTCCGGCAGAAGATCCAGCACGGCCGCGCCGTCCAGACTGCCTTTGCCCTGGGCGTAGAGCATGCGGAACAGCGTCAGCGCCTGCGACAGCATCGGCATGGCGAGGTGCTCGGCCTTCGCAGCGTCGTTGACCATCTCGAGGTCTTTCAGCACCTGGAAGGCGTAGCCCTTCGGCGTCCAGTCGCGGGCGATCATGCGCTCCATCATGACGGGGAGCAGGTTGGAGCCGGCGAAGCCCGAGGCCAGTGCCGTCGGCACCTTCGCGGCATCGACGCCGTAGGCCTCGGCCAGCCGCAGCGCCTCGGCGATCACCACGTAGTTGTTGAGCACCAGCACCTGGTTGACCATTTTGGTCGCCTGTCCCGCCGTCAACGGCCCCATGTGCGTGAAGCTGCCGAGCTTCTCCATGGCTGGTGAGACGCGCGCGACGTCGCCGTCACTGCCGCCCGCCATGATGGCGAGGGTTCCCGCTTCGGCCGCGCCCGGTCCGCCGGACACGGGAGCGTCCACCCAGCCCATGCCGGTCTTGTCGGCAAGCAGCGCCGCGAGCCGCCTCGTCACATCGATCAGCGTCGTCGAGTGATCGACCAGCACCTTGCCGTCGAGCCGGCCGGCGGACGTGATGCCGCCTTCGGCCTCGACGACGGCGGCGAGGTCGGCGGCCGTCATTACGCACACGCAGACGATGTCGGCGCGCGCCGCGACATCGGCCGGCGAGCGCCCGGCCTCGGCGCCGAGCGCCACGGCGGCGGCGACCTTGTCCGGCACGATGTCGTAGCCGACGACCTTGTGCCCGGTGGCGATCAGCCGCTTGACGAAGCCGGTTCCCATGAGGCCGAGGCCGATGAAACCGACGGTAGGGCGTGTGGACATCAGGTGGCTCCCGGTATTGGTTCTATGGATGAATTGGCATGGATCGTAGGCAGCTCGCCGCGCCGAGTCACGGCGCAGCCGTCCGCAAAGACGGGGCCCGACACACGTTGCAGGCGTGCATCCGGGTTGGTACCTAGCGCTCAGGTCAACCGGAGTCGTACCCGATGCACTACACCACCCTCGGCCGCACCGGCATCCGCGTCAGCGTGGCCGGTCTCGGCTGCGGCGGCAACAGCCGCATCGGGCTCGGCGCCGGCCTCGACGAGGCGGGCTCGATCGCCATCGTCAGGGCCGCGCGCGATCTGGGAGTCAATTTCTTCGATACCGCCGAGGTCTACGGCACTGAGGAACTGCTCGGCAAGGCACTGAACAGGAGCGAGCGCTCCGAAGTCGTGATATCGACCAAGAGCCGCTACATGAAAGGCACGGAGCGCATGAGCGCCGACGAGGTGGTGGCCAATCTGGACGCCTCGCTGCGCCGGCTCGGCACCGACCACGTCGACGTGTTCATGCTGCACGGAGTGAAGCCGGCCGACGTCGCGTGGTGCCGCGAGGCGCTGCTGCCGGCGCTCCTGAAGGCCCGGGACGCCGGCAAGGCGCGTCATATCGGCATCAGCACCAGCCCACCGTATGATCCCGACCAGACGGCTGCCGTCGCCGCCCTCGAAGAGCCGGCGTTCGAGGTCATGATGCTGGCCTTCCACATGCTGCACCAGGGCGCGCGGCGCGATCTCTTCCCACGTACGCAGGCGCTGGGCGTCGGCACGCTGATGATGTTCGTCGTGCGCAACATCTTCTCACGGCCGGGATTGCTGAACGAAACCGTGGCGAGGCTCGTCGCGGAGGGCAAGCTGGACGGCGCGAAGGTCGATGCGAGCGATCCGCTCGGCTTCCTGGTGCGCGACGGCAGCGCGGCGAGCCTGATCGATGCCGCCTACCGCTTCGTACGCCACGAGCCGGGCTCGGACGTCGTGCTGTTCGGCACGTCGAGCATCGCGCATCTCAGATCCAATATCGCCTCGATCCTGGCGCCGCCGCTGCCGGCCGGCGACGTCGCCCGCGTGCACGCGCTCTTTGGCGCCTTGTCGGGCGTCGGCCTCGACCTTCCCGATCACGTCAAACCGGCCGCCTGACAGGGCGCCGCAACAGAAGGCAAGCCCCATGATCCCGCGCTATTCCCGGCCAGAGATGGTCGCCATCTGGGAGCCGGCGACGCGCTTCCGCATCTGGTTCGAGATCGAGGCGCATGCCGCGACCGCGATGGCCGAGATCGGCATGATCCCGAAGTCGGCCGCCGAGACGATCTGGCAGAAGGGCTCCGCCGCGACCTTCGACGTCGCCCGCATCGACGAAATCGAGCGCGAGACGAAGCACGACGTGATCGCGTTCCTCACCCACCTCGCCGAGCACGTCGGGCCGGATGCCCGCTTCGTGCACCAGGGCATGACCTCGTCCGACGTGCTCGACACCTGCCTCAATGTGCAGCTGGTGCGTGCGACGGATATCCTGCTCGCCGGCATTGACCGGGTGCTCGCTGCCCTGAAGGCGCGCGCGCACGAATACAAGACGACGCCCACCATCGGCCGCAGTCACGGCATCCACGCCGAGCCGACCACGTTCGGCATCAAGCTCGCCTATGCCTGGGCAGAGTTCGACCGGGCGAGGCGGCGCCTGCAACTGGCGCGCGAGGAGGTCGCGACGTGCGCCATTTCCGGCGCCATCGGCACCTTCGCCAACATCGACCCGCGCATCGAGGCGCACGTGGCAAAGGCGATGGGCCTCGCGGTCGAACCGGTCTCGACGCAGATCATCCCGCGCGACCGGCACGCGATGTACTTCGCGACTCTCGCCGTGATCGCTTCGTCGGTGGAGCGGCTCGCGATCGAGATCCGCCACCTGCAGCGTACCGAGGTGCTGGAGGCAGAAGAATACTTCGCGCCGGGCCAGAAGGGCTCGTCCGCCATGCCGCACAAGCGCAACCCGGTGCTGACCGAGAACCTCACGGGCCTCGCCCGCATGGTGCGCGCCTACGCGCTGCCCGCCATGGAGAACGTGGCGCTCTGGCACGAGCGCGACATCTCGCATTCGTCCGTCGAGCGCATGATCGGGCCCGACGCGACGGTGACGCTCGACTTCGCGCTCAATCGTCTCGCCGGCGTCGTCGAGAAGCTGGTGGTCTACCCGGAGAACATGCAGAAGAACCTCGACCGGCTCGGCGGCCTGCACAACTCGCAGCGCGTGCTGCTGGCCCTGACGCAAGCCGGCGCCAGCCGCGAGGATGCCTATCGCCTCGTGCAACGCAATGCCATGAAGACGTGGCAGCACGGCGCGGACTTCCTCGCCGAACTCAAGGCCGACAAGGATGTCACCGGCTACCTGAAGCCCGCAGAGCTCGAGGCGATGTTCGACCTCGGCTACCACTTCAAGCATGTCGATACGATCTTTGCGCGGGTGTTCGGGGCGGCGTGATCCGTCGAGGGAAGGATCGATGCCGTGACCGCCGGAAGCACCCCGTCCGCACTGCCGGTCTGGTCGAGCACGCAGGCGCTGCTCGTCACGCTCGCGGCGATCGTGGCGCTGAAGGCCTTCGAGCACGTCCCGATCGCCGGCATCGATCCCGAGGTCGCGGCCGCGATCGACGGGGCAACGCGCCAGCGGCTCTCGGTGATGGTGCTCGGGCTGACGCCGTGGCTGTCTGCGCTGGCGCTGTTCGAACTGGCCTACCTGCTCGTCCCGCCCCTCAGACGGTGGCGTGACAGCAGCCCTGACGCGGCCTCTGCATTCGATCGCGGCGCCATGCTGCTCGCTCTGGTGTTTGCAGTATTCCAGGCGCTCGGGATCGCTGGTGCGCTTGGTGATGTACCTGGTCTGGTTATCGTGCCGCCCGTGCAGTTCACGTTCGGCACCGTGGCCAGCCTGGTCGGGGCCACGGCGTTCGCCATGATGCTGGCAGCCGTGATCAGCCGGCACGGCATCGCCAACGGCTTCTGGGTGCTGTTTGCCGCCACCAGCGTCGCAAGCCTCAGGACGGCCTACGACCAGGGGCGTGTGCTGATCCGGCAGGGCGCCATCTCGCCGGAGCTTGCCATGGCCTCGCTGGCCCTCGCGCTCACCGTTGCGGCGATCTTGGTGGCGATCATGCGGACGCGCGAGAGCGCGGGTTTTGCCCGGGCGGACGGCGTGGTGTGGCCGCCGTTGCTCGCGAGCCTCGTCGGCGGCTTCGCGGCGTTCGTCGTGCCCGGGGTGGCGTTGCCGGTCGCACTCCTGATCGCAGGCGCTGCTACGGCCCTGCTGGCCTTGCTGTATCCGTGCCCGACCGGCGCCGGGCGGGTCAGGCTGGTGACGGCGCTGGCACTCGGCGCCCTCGTGGCGGCAACGGAGATGGCAGGGGCAGCGCTCGGCGGCGGGTTGCTACCGCGGGCCCCCGTGCTGATCGCAAGTGTCGCCGTGCTCTACGTCGTGGTCCGCACGCTCAGGGTCGCCGGACGGACATGGGCCGAGAGGGCTTGACAGCTCGGCACGGCGGCGATGCCGAGTTCCAGCACTTCGCCACGCTCCAGTCCTACGTCGCGGCTGCTGGCGCTGGCCGGTCGGACGGAGGCCTTGCAATTGCGGAGAGGCGGCATCACCCTGCCGCTTGCTCAAATCTGGTTCGACATTCCGACTGTGGACGACTGATCGCGATGGCTCCGATGCCCGGCATTGCCGACAATCCCCTGGCGCCCTGTGGGACGAGGCTCGAGGCACTGGCGAGCGAGGTGGGGCTTGCCGGGATCTTTTGCGCCATCGCGCGGGGCCGGGCTGCCCCATGAAGACGGCCGAGGTCGACCTGCTGATCGTGCCGGGCTGGGAGAACTCGGGGCCGGATCACTGGCAGTCGCGCTGGGAGCGCCGGCTGAAGACCGCGCGCCGGGTCGAGCAGGCCGACTGGGCCCGTCCGGTGAAGGATCAGTGGGTTGCCCGGCTGGCGAGCGAAGTGGCAACCTCGACACGCCCGGTGGTGCTGATCGCCCACAGTCTCGGCGCGACGGCGGTGGCGCACGCAGCGACGGCCATGAATGGCGACCGCATCGCCGGGGCATTCCTGGTGGCCGCCCCCGATCTCGACGCGCTCGACATCTGGCCGTCGCGGCAGGGCGGCTTTGCGCCGGTGCCGCTGGCTCCGCTGCCGTTCCCCGCGCTGCTCGTCGCCTCGGCGGACGATCCCTACTGCACGCCGGCACGCGCGCGCTCGTTCGCGAGCGCCTGGGGTGCGACGCTGATCGAGGCGGGACCGGCTGGCCACATCAACGCGGCGTCGGGGCACGGCCCGTGGCCGGAGGGGCTGATGCAGCTCGGCTGGTTCCTGAAGCGGTTGTGAGTGCGCTGCGGTGCGGCCGTGCCGGACCGGCGCGCATGCTAACGATCTGGTAATACTCGCGGACTAAATTCCGCCGCCCGCCGGTGCGAGACGAAGGAGCACCTTCGAGCGACAGCTCGCGGCCGGGGTAGCGAGGAGGCGCCATGCGCTGGATCACTGGTATCATCGCTGTCGCGATGCTGGTCAGCCTGTTCAACGCATCGTTCGCGTTCGCCCAGTCGCCGCCGGCGACGACCGTGCCGCCGTTCCCTCTCGCCGGCGCACCGACCAAGCCGCCGGTGACCATCTCGGTCAGCTACCAGTTCTTCCTCACCGGAGACGTGCGCAAGCTCGACGACCAGACGGAGCTTGCCGACGAGGGTCGCAAGCAGATCTACCGCATGCTGGCGCGCGAGTGCGACGTGCTGCTCGAGACGATCGCGCGCGAATGCCGCATCGAGCGGGCCAACGTGAACAGCCAGATCACCCGCCAGCGTGCCAACGAGGACGGCGTGCGCGTGACCGGCTCGGCGACCTACGCGATCACTCTGAAGCCGCGCCGGCAGGCCGGTGAGGCGGCGAAGAACTGACGCCGGAACGCGGGTGCTTCATCCGCGGTCGCGCGATAAGCGCCGCATGCGGGCATGCGGCGCCTGGACCGAGTGAAAATCAGCCGGATCGGATCAGCCGCGGCTGCCCTCGACCTCGGCCACCGCCTTGGCGAGAAACTCGCCCATTGCACGGCGCAGTTCGGCATCAGGAACGCCCTTGCCCTTCGCTTCCAGATCAGCCTTGACCTTGCGGAAGACGTCGTCGTCACCCTTCTCTTCTAGATCGGCTCTGCGAACGTCTTTGACGTATTGCTCGAGATCCGCGCCGCTCAGCCCAAGTTTTTCTCCAGCCCATTCCGCCAGCATCTTGTTCCGGCGCGATTCAGCTTTGAACTTCAACTCGGCGTCGTGTGCGAACTTCTTCTCGAAACCTTTCTGACGCTCGTCGAACGTAGACATTCTTATGCTCCGTGAGAGGCTGACGGCGAGCCCGCAGCCGGATGGCCAAAGTCGTTGTGCCCGGACCGGCACTCGTGCCGCATCCCCGTTCCCGATCAATGCCTTACCCCGTTGTGGCCGGCAGATCAATGCACCCAGGGGGTCGTCGGACGCAAACGTCGGCACTGGTGTTAAGATTGTCTCGCTCCTACCTTTCCGCTAGTGTCCCGGCGGCGAAATTCACCAGAGCGTACGGTTTCCGCCGCCGACTGGGCTTTGGCACTATGGTGGCGTGAGCAAGCGGCGCGGGCCGTGGCATTGCGGTGGTCGGAGGCCGGCCGGCTCGGAGCGTTCTCGTTCTGGCGTGCGGCGCCCCGGTCGGCGCCGTCTGCCGATGACAACTGAAAACATGAGCGACCGAGCGGTCAAAGGACTGGCATCATGAACAAGCGTCGTCGCATTTACGAGGGCAAGGCCAAGGTTCTCTATGAGGGGCCGGAGCCGGGCACGCTCATCCAGCACTTCAAGGACGATGCGACCGCACTCAACGGCAAGAAGCACGCGCAGATCGACGGCAAGGGTGTGCTCAACAACCGCATCTCCGAGTACATCTTCGTCAAGCTCGGAGAGATCGGTGTGCCGACGCACTTCGTGCGCCGCCTGAACATGCGCGAGCAGCTGATCCGCGAGGTGGAGATCATCCCGCTCGAGGTCGTCGTGCGCAACGTGTCGGCCGGTTCGCTGTCGACGCGCCTCGGTGTCGAGGAAGGCATGCAGCTGCCGCGCTCGATCATCGAATTCTACCTGAAGAACGACCAGCTCAACGACCCCATGGTGTCGGAGGAGCACATCACCGCGTTCGGCTGGGCGACGCCGCAGGAGATCGACGAGGTGATGAGCCTCGCGCTGAGAATCAATGATTTCCTCGTCGGTCTTTTCCTCGGCGTCGGAATCCGCCTCGTCGACTTCAAGGTCGAGTTCGGCCGCCTCTGGGAGAACGACCAAATGCGCATCGTGCTGGCCGACGAGATCAGTCCCGACTGCTGCCGGCTGTGGGACATCCAGTCGAACGAGAAGCTCGACAAGGACCGCTTCCGTCGCGACCTCGGCAACGTGCTCGAGGCCTACCAGGAAGTCGCCAAGCGCCTCGGCGTGCTCAATGAGAGCCGGCCGGTGAAGGGGTCGGGCCCGGTTCTCGTCGCCTCCAATCCACCGGGCAAGCTCAACTGACGAGGGGAGTGGCCGGTCGCGGGTGGTGAGCTTCGAATGCGCGCCCGGCCTATGACGGGCTTGCCTCGACTCTCTGAACATGCTCGCGTCGGCGCAGAACGACCCGTTACTCTCCGCCGACCACACACGACTGGCCACACCCATGAAAGCCCTGATCAAAGTCACCCTGAAGAACGGCGTCCTCGATCCGCAGGGAAAGGCCATAGAGGGCGCGCTGGCCGGCCTCGGCATCGCCGGCGTGGAAAGCGTGCGCCAGGGCAAGTTGTTCGAGGTCGTGCTCGCAGAGACCGACGCGGACAAGGCGAAGGCCGAGGTCGAGCGCATGTGCAAGGATCTGCTCGCCAACACGGTGATCGAGAACTATGCCATCGAGCTGATCGGTTAGCGATCGCGGTCGCGCGAAGGTGACACGTGAGCACGTCCACCGATGGATCATCTGCGGCCCGGCAGGGCAACGCCAGGGTTGGCCGCCGCGATGCCGCCGTGGCGGTCCGGCTCGTGCTCGTCAAGGCGGCCATCTTTCTTCTGCTGCCGCTGGTGGCGGCTGTCGTCGTCGTGTTCTGGGTCGGCGTGTGAGGCCGCGAGCAACTCGTCTGTTTGTGGCTTGGTTTGGCCAAGGTCCTGATCGAGGAAATCCGCAATGCGCGCATCCGTGATCGTCTTTCCCGGCTCCAACTGCGATCGCGACATCAAGGTTGCGCTGGAAGCCGTGCTTGGGACCAGGGTCGAGATGGTCTGGCACGGAGATGCCACCGTTCCGGCCTCGGACGTGATCGTCCTGCCCGGGGGCTTCTCCTACGGCGACTATCTGCGCTGCGGGGCCATGGCTGCGCAGTCGCCGATCGTCCGCGACGTAATCGCGAAGGCGAAGGCCGGCACGCCGGTGCTCGGCATCTGTAACGGCTTTCAGGTGTTGACCGAGACGCGGTTGCTACCCGGTGTGCTCATGCGCAATGCGTCGTTGAAGTTCGTCTGCCGCGACGTGTTGCTGAAAGTCGAGCAGACCGATACGCCGTTCAGCCGGGCCTATGCGAAGGGCCAGATCGTGCGCATGCCGGTCGCGCATCACGACGGCAACTACTTCGCCGACGCCGATACGATCGAGCGGCTGGAGGGCGAAGGCCGCGTGATCTTCCGTTATGTCGACGAGACAGGCGCGCCGACGGCCGCGGCAAACCCGAACGGTGCGCTCAACAATATTGCCGGCGTCGCGTCGGAGAACCGTCGCATCGTCGGCCTGATGCCCCACCCCGAGCGCCTCTATGAGCCGATGCTCGGCGGTACTGATGGCCGCGCCCTGATCGAGAGCCTTCTCGCCGCGGCCTGAGCCTCCAGGCTTCACAAGCGCGCGTTGGACCGTCACACTCGCCGCGGGTTGCTCGGCCGTCGCGGTCCTCCCGGACCAAGCGGCGAGAAGGAGTCAGACTGGATGTCAGGCAGGACCGGCAGTGACAAGCCACTTGGCGACAGGATAGCGCTGGTGACCGGCGCTTCGCGCGGCATCGGTCGTGCCGTGGCGCTGGCGCTGGCGAAGGCGGGTGCCCACGTCATCATCACCGCCCGTTCGGTGGCGGCGCTCGAGGATCTTGACGACGAAATCCGCGATGGTGGCGGCTCGGCGACGCTTCTGCAACTCGATCTCGCGCAGGGCGATCGCGTCGACGTACTCGGCCCGACCATCTACCAGCGCTGGCAGCACCTCGACATCCTGGTTGCGAACGCCGGTGTGCTCGGGCCGCTGTCCCCGCTGCCCCATGTCACGGATGCGGCGTGGGACGAGGTGCTGGCCGTCAATCTTACCGCCAACTGGCGGCTTATCCGCACGCTCGACCCGCTGCTGCGTCGCGCGCCGGCGGGACGCGCGATCTTCGTCTCGTCCGGTGCGGCGCAGGCGCGAAACGCCTACTGGGGGCCGTATGCCGTGTCGAAGGCGGCTCTCGAGGCGCTCGTCAAGACCTACGCTCACGAGTGTGCGGCAAGCGAGGTGCGCGCCAACATCGTCAACCCGGGGCCGATCCGCACGGCCATGCGCGCCAAGGCGTTCCCGGGCGAAGATCCCGCGACGCTGCCCGCTCCCGAGGCCATTGCGCCGCTGTTTCTCGAGCTTGCATCCCCGGCCTGGGAACGCTCCGGAGAGGTCATCAATTTCAAGGACTGGGCGGCGCGTCGCGGTGACTGACGGCTTTGCTACGTGAGTGACCGCCGCTGCTCATGATGCCCGGCGGCAACTGAGCGTTGCAAAATTCCCGCGCATGCTGCGCAGGCGGACCGGCGGCTCGAAATGCCGTTTCACGGAATCCTTTGTTCATCTAACGTCCCGGCTCATAGCATTGGTTAACGCTGGACGGAACGAAGACGACATGGGAGCAGGCGGAAGCGGGGCAGTTCCGAGCATCGTGCCGCGTGTCACCGTGTTCACGGCGACGGCCATCGCTATCGCCGACATGATCGGCATCGGCGTTTTCACGAGCCTCGGATTCCAGGTCCGCGACATCCAGACCGGTTTCTCGCTGCTCATGCTGTGGGTGGTCGGCGGGCTCGCGGCGCTGTCCGGCGCGGTCTGTTATGCCGAGCTGGCGGCGATGTTTCCACGCTCCGGCGGTGAGTACAACTTTCTCTCGCGCGCCTATCACCCCGCGGTCGGCTTCATGGCCGGCTGGCTTTCTGCGACGGTAGGCTTCGCGGCGCCGATCGCGCTCGCGGCGATGGCGTTCGGTGCGTATCTCAAGGGCATTCTGCCGTCGGCACCGTCGGCCACCGTATCGGCCTTGGCGATCACGTGGGCGATCACCCTCGTGCGCCTCTCGGGCGCGCGGCCGAGTGCGGCGTTTCAGGACATCGCCACGGTGTTCAAGGTCGTGCTGATCGCTGGCTTCATCGTTGCAGCATTCGCGTTTGGCGAGCCGCAGCCGGTCACCTTCGTGCCGCAGGCCGCCGACTGGTCGAGCCTCGTCTCGATGCCGTTCGCGATCAGTCTCGTGTTCGTCATGTACTCCTATTCCGGCTGGAACGCCTCGACGTACATCGTCGGCGACATGGCCAATCCCCAGCGCGACGCCCCGCGCGCGTTGATCCTCGCCACCGTGGTGGTAATGGCGCTCTACGTCGGGCTGAACGCCGCATTCATCTACACGACGCCGCTTGCGATGCTCGCCGGCAAGATCGAGGTGGCGCAGGTCGTCGGCGCGCACATCTTCGGTCCGGCGGGGGGACGGGTCGTCGCGGCACTGATCTGCTTTGGATTGATTTCCGCGATCAGCGCGATGGTATGGATCGGTCCGGCCGTGACCAAGGCGATCGGCGAGGACATCGCGGTGCTGCGGCCGTTGGCCTCGACGTCGGCGAGCGGCGTTCCGGTGCCGGCGCTGGTCTTGCAGCTCGCCATCGTCACCGTGATGATCCTCACGCAAAGCTTCGAGCGGGTGCTCGAGTTCGTGCAGTTCGCGCTGACCCTGTCGTCCTTTCTGACGGTTGCCGGAGTGATGGTGCTCCGTCGCACGCGGCCCGACATCGAGCGGCCCTACAGAGCCTGGGGCTATCCTTTCACGCCGCTCGTATTCCTCGCCATCACCGGCTTCATGCTGGCTTACCTCATGGTCGGCCGCCCCTTGGAATCGCTGGCGAGCCTTGGCCTCTTTGCCGCCGGGCTTGCCCTTTACGTTCTCACCGCCGGGCGCGCCGCTGGTGGCGTGAAGGCCCTACTCTAGCCAAACGGAAAGACGGAACGATGCGCAGACGGTTCATGAAGGCGATGGCCCTTGTCGCGGCGCTCGGTCTGCCGGTCGCTGTCGGTGCCGCGGGCGGCGCCCGCGCGATCGACAAGGCGAGTTCGGGCGACACGGCGCGCTTCCTTGCCGGCATCGCACCGTCGGCGGGATCGGCGCTCGTAGGCGCTGCGGGTTCGGGAGGCTTCAAGCGGCACGCCAGGAGCTTCGACAGTGCGTGGGCGTCGCTCGAGAAGCGCCAGCTTTCCAAGATCCGCGCCTGGTCGAAGGAGAACCTCACCGGCCCGAGCGCGACCATGCTCTATCTCTTCTCGGGACCCGACTACCTCTATGCTCAGGCCTTCTACCCGCACGCCAAGACCTATGTCTTCGCCGGTCTCGAGCCCATCGGTGACGAGCCTGATCTTGCCAACATGAACGACGCGCGACGGGCACGCGGCCTTCAGCATCTCCAGTCGTCGATCAATTCGGTGCTCAATCTCAGCTTCTTCAAGACCCGGGAGATGCGCATGAAGCTCTCGGGTCAGGGTTTCCCTGGCACGATACCGGTGCTCATGACGTTCATTGCGCGTGCCGGCGGTGACGTCGAGAGCGTGACGCGCATGAAGCTGGAAGATGACGGCAAACTGACCGAGGCCGCGAAAGGCGCCAGCGCCAATGTCGCGCGCATCGTGTTCACAGCTCCGGGCAGCCAGGACAAGCGCACGCTTTACTATTTCTCGACCGACATCTCGAACTCCGGTCTCAGGAAGTCGGGCTTCGCCACGTTCGTGAAGGCGCAAGGGGCGGCCGACGCGCTGGTGAAGAGCGCCTCGTACCTGATGCACAACTCGAGCTTCTCGGATACCCGCGCGTTACTGCTCGGTCAGGCGAAGCGTCTCGTGCAGGACGATTCGGGCGTGCCGCTGCGCAACATCGACAAGACAGTCTTCGATATCACGCCGTACGGCAACTACACTGGTCCGATTCCGCTGTTCTCGGGCCAGTACCAGCGCGACATGGCGCAGCTGTTCAAAGCCGGCAAGCGCCGTCCCCTGCCGTTCGGCATGGGGTATCGCTATCGACCGGGTGACACGTCGATCATTCTGGCTGTGAAGAAATAAGCGGGCCGCGCTCGCGTCAATTGGGCTTCTGCAGAAGGTCGGGACGGCGCGCCAGTGTGATGCGGCGCGCCTCCTGCTCGCGCCACTCGGCGATGCGCTTGTGATCGCCTGACAGTAGCACGTCGGGGATTAGGTGGCCTTCCCATGTGCGCGGGCGCGTGTACTGCGGATGCTCGAGCAGGCCAGTCTCGAAACTTTCCTCGGCGATCGACGCCGAGGCGCCGAGCACGCCCGGCAACAGTCGGACGACGGCGTCGATCAGCACCATCGCTGCCAGTTCGCCCCCCGACAGCACGTAATCTCCAACCGACACCTCGCGCAGTCCGCGTGCCTCGATCACACGCTCGTCGACGCCTTCGAAGCGGCCGGCGAGCAGCAGAGCGCCGGGGCCTTGCGCCAACTCGTGGACCAGCCTCTGCGTGAGCGGCTCGCCGCGCGGGGAAAGGTAGATGGCGGGCAGGTCTGGTCGGTCCACCCGGGCATGATCGACGGCGGCAGCGATGACGTCGCACCGCATCACCATGCCCGCGCCGCCCCCCGCCGGCGTGTCGTCGACCTGCCGGTGGCGACCGATGCCGAAGTCGCGGATCTGCAGGGTATCGAGCCGCCAGATGCCGGCGTGCAACGCGCCCCCGACCAGCGACACGCCGAGCGGGCCCGGAAACATTTCCGGAAACAGCGTCAGCACGCGCGCATGCCAGCGTGCAGTGGCGGGCGTTTCGGCAAAGTGGGGCATGGGTTGCACTACAGGGCGAGTAGCGAGCAGCGGATAGCTTGCATGGGCTTCTCCGCATTCCGCTCGCTACTCATCACTCCCTGCCTTCAAGCGCCCTCGACGACCACGATGTCGATGATCCCGGCGCCTTCGCGCAGCTTGCGTGCTGCGGCATACTCCTGGCTCTGGGCGTAGGCACGGGCGGCATCGAAGCTCTCGAACTCGATGACCACGTTGCGTGCGCGGCCCTCGCCCTCGGCAACCTCGATGCGTCCGCCGCGGACCAGCGGCTTGCCGCCGTACTGCGCGATCGCCTTGCCGGCGGCAGCGGCGTACTCGCCCCACTGAGTGGCGTTGGTGACCTTGGCGCGCGCGATGACATAGCCCTTGGGCATGGCCTTCTCCCTGTTGTTCGTTGCGGCAGCAGGCAGACCGTCTCAGGCGCCGCGCGTGCCGGCAAGGCCTTTCAACGCATCGCTGATCTCGGCGGTGATCGCTTGCGCCGCGGCGCGCGGGTCGCTTGCCTGCGTGATCGGCCGGCCGACCACCAGGCGGTCGGCGCCGGATGCGATGGCGGAGGCCGGCGTCGCGACGCGACTCTGATCGTCCGCGGCGCCACCTGCCGGGCGTATGCCCGGTGTCACGATCAGGAAGCCGGAACCGACCGCCGCGCGGATGCGGCCCGCCTCCAGCCCCGAGGCTATGACCCCGTCGAAGCCGGCGGCGTGCGCGAGGCGCGCGCGATGCACGACGAGGTCGCCCGGCGACATCTGCGCGCCCTGTTCGGCAAGATCCTTCTCGTCGAGGCTTGTCAGCACGGTGACGGCGAGCAGCTTGAGGCCGGTTGCTCCGCGCCCCTTCACGGCCGCGGCGAGAGTCTTGCGATCCGTGCCGTGCACAGTCAGGAACTGCAGGTCCAGCGTCGCTATGTTACGTGCCGCTTTCTCAACCGTGTTCGCGATATCGAGCAGCTTGACATCGAGGAACACCTGCTTGCCCGACCGGCGCAACTCCTCGGCGAAGGCGAGGCCGCCGGCGAACACCAGCTCGAGGCCGACCTTGTAGCAGGTAACGGCGTCGTCGAGCCGGGCGACGAGACTGCGCGCCTCCTCCACCGTCGCCAGGTCGAGGGCGACGAACAGGCGGTCACGGGGATCTGTCTCGGCCATTGGCTTCCGGGCTCCCTGACTAGCGGCCGTCGAATTCGGTCTGCAGCAGCTTCGCCGCCCGCACGAGCTTCAGGATGATCGCCTTCAACATCTCCTGCTGTGCCTTGTCCTGCAAATGGCCTTCGTCGTTGAAAGCCTCCGCGGCGCGGGCGACGCTCAGTTGATCGGGCAGGACCAGCGCACCGCAGCCGAGCGAAAGCGTCTGGCGGAGCTGGATGAGACCGCGGATGCCGCCGAACGCGCCGGGCGCCGTCGACGCGATGGCGAACACCCGCGTCTTGTAGACCTCGAGCATCGGGGCGTCGTCGGTCTTGATGCGGCTGATCCAGTCGAGCGTGTTCTTGAGCAGCGGCGTCATGCCGGCGTTGTACTCGGGGGAGGCGATGAAGATGCCCTGATGCACCCGCATCAGCCGTTCCAGTTTCAATGCGTTCTCCGGCACGCCCTGGCGCACCTCGAGATCGCCGTCGTAGATCGGCATCGGGTAGTCGCCGAGGTCGGCGAAGCCGGTCGGGATGCCGTTGGCCTCCGCAATGGTCGCGGCGAGCCGTGCCAGCTTCTTGTTGAAAGAGCCCTCGCGGGCCGAGCCGGCGAGAAAGAGGAGGCGGGTCGAATGGGGCATCGGCAGCTCTCGTCTCTGCGGGTCTGGCCAGGAGGAATGGCCGTCGGCGGCGCGTGTTCCACCGACTCTAGCTCAAATACGCAAGACGAGCGATTACGGATGGCAGCGCGAACGCAAACGGGCGCCACCGTCGCGGTGACGCCCGTCGAAGCGTGCCGGAGGCGCGCGCCTAGCCCTGCGAGCAGTAGGGGCGGCGGATCTTGCGCTTGGCGGGGCGCGAGGCCTTGGAGGACTTGGCCTCGAGCACGTGGCCCTGGCTTATATCGGCGGTCGGGGCGGGAGCGGCGACGGCCCCCGTCGTAGCCGCAGACGTCATCATCAGCGCGGCCACGGCCGCGAGCCCGAGCACTTTCGTCATTTCACAAACTCCACCGGCGTTCAGATAGACATACCGGGCGGCACCATAGCGGCAGGATGTCGGCCCAGGAAGTGACGCAGACGGCCGATCGCGCGCGATGGTTACCATCCGTTCGGCCGACGCCGGTCGTTCGCCAAGCGGCAAGGACGCTGTTGCCTCGCCGTATCGTGTGGACAATGCTGAACGTTGGCGCGGCCACAGCGAAAGGACATGCGATGCGCTCCGTTGTCGTGACAGGGGTTTCGACCGGGATCGGGAACGCCACCGCGAAGGTGCTCGTCGCCCGTGGCTTTCGCGTGTTCGGTAGCGTGCGCACCACCGACGACGCCGAGCGCGTTGCAGGCGAGATCGGCGCTGGTTTCACGCCGCTCGTCTTCGACGTCACGGATGCGGCAGCGGTACGGGCTGCGGCCGACACCGTGCGCGCCGCACTTGGCGGTGAGACGCTCGCCGGCCTCGTCAACAATGCAGGCATGGCTGTTCCTGGCGCCGTACTGGAGCTGTCGCCCGACGATTTCCGCCGTCAGTTGGAGGTCAACCTGATCGGGCCGCTAGTCGTGACGCAGGCCTTCGCGCCGCTCATCGGCACGGATACGCGGCAGGAGGGCCCGCCAGGCCGCATCGTCATGATCGGCTCGCTCGCAGGCGTGCGTGGCGACCCGTTCATGGGCGCCTACGTGGCCTCCAAGCATGCGCTCGAGGGGCTGTCGGAGACGCTCCGGCGCGAGTTGATGCTGTTCGGCATTGACGTGATCCTGATCGGGCCGGGGCCGATCAAGACGCCGATCTGGGCGAAGGCGGAGGCGGCCGACATCGCCGCCGACCGGTCCTCTCCCTGGCATGCATCGCTCGTGCGGGCGCGTGAGATGAGCCGCGAGCTGGAGCGCATCGGATTGCCGCCGGAGCGTGTCGGAGAGCTCGTGCACACGGCGCTGACGACCGCGCGACCGAAGGTGCGCTATGCGATCGTGCCCGACCCGGTGAAGACGTGGTTCTCGGCCAACCTGCCGAAGCGTCTCGTCGACCGCATCACCGCGCGCATGCTCGCCATCGAGCCGCCGGCGCGGAAGCGCTGAGCGCGGCGGTACGCCCTCGCCGTACCGGCGCCTCGAGCGTCGCGCTGTCGCCGCCCGCTCTCAATGCCCGCCCTTGCCCTCGAAGAATTCCTTCATGCGGGCGAAGAAGCCGTGGCTGTCGGGGCTGGTGCCCTTCGAGCTTTCCTTCTCGAACTCCTCGAGCAGTTCGCGCTGGCGCTTCGACAGGTTCTTCGGTGTCTCGACCTCGACCTGGATGTACATGTCGCCGGTCATCTTGGCGCGCAGGACCGGCATGCCCTTGCCCTTGAGGCGGAACTGCTTGCCGGTCTCGGTGCCCTCCGGCACCTTCACGCGGGTCGCCTGGCCGTCGAGCGTCGGCACGTCGATCTGGCCGCCCAGAGCCGCCGTGACCATCGAGATCGGCACCCGGCAGAATACGTCTGCGCCGTCGCGCTGGAAGAACTCGTGCTGTGCGATCGAGAGGAAGATGTAGAGATCGCCGGCAGGTCCGCCACGCATGCCGGCTTCGCCCTCGCCGGCGAGACGAATGCGGGTGCCGTCCTCGACACCGGCCGGGATGTTGACGGAAAGCGTCCGCTCGCGCGCGACGCGACCGGCCCCGTTGCAGGTGGAACAGGGCGTTTCGATGGTCTCGCCGCGTCCCTGGCAGGCCGGGCACGTGCGCTCGATCGTGAAGAAGCCCTGGCTCGCGCGCACCTTGCCATGACCGCCGCAGGTGGAGCACGTGACGGGCTTGGTGCCCGGTTTGGCACCGCTGCCCGAGCAGGTCTCACACGGCATCGAGGTCGGCACGCGGATCTGCGCGGTCTTGCCGGCGTAGGCCTCGGCGAGGGTGATAGTCATATTGTAGCGCAGGTCGGCGCCGCGCTCGCGCCCGCCGCGGCCGCGCTGACCGCCGCGCCGGCCGCCCATGAACTCACCGAAGAAGTTCTCGAATATGTCCTCCATCGAGGACGCGAACTCGGGCCCGAAGCCGGCGCCGCCACCGGGTCCGCGACCACCACCCCCCTCGAACGCGGCATGGCCGAACTGGTCGTAGAGCTGGCGCTTCTGGGGATCCTTCAGGACCTCGTAGGCCTCGTTGATCTCCTTGAACTTCCGTTCTGCCTCGGCGTCGCCCGGGTTTCGGTCGGGATGGTGGTCCTTGGCGAGGCGGCGAAAGGCCGACTTCAGGTCGGCCTCGCCGGCGCCGCGCGCGACGCCGAGCACCTCGTAGTAGTCACGCTTGGCCATGGCCTGGCGTCCGATGCGCGTTGGAAATTGATGGCTGGGAGAAGCAACCACGGCCTTGATGCGCCGGGCTCGTCACGGCCAAGGCCAAGCGACGGCCCCGCCTGCCCCCGCGCAGGCAGGGGCTATCGACGGGGCCGGGTGTGGCATGGCGCATGAAAAGCCTCGGGCGTGGCGGCGGCGCTCTGAGGCTCGGATCAGGCCGACTTCTTCTTGTCGTCCTTCACTTCCTCGAAGTCGGCATCGACGACGTTGTCACCGTCCTTGCCGCCGCCGGTCGAGGCCTGCTCCGGCGCGGCATTGCTTTCGCCGGACTGAGCGTACATGGCCTCGCCGATCTTCATTGCGACCTGCGCCAGCGATTGCGTCGCCGCCTTGATCGCCTCGAGGTCTTCGCTACCGGCAGCCGACTTGGCGGCACCGACGGCCGTTTCGACCTCGCCCTTGACGGCGGCCGAGACCTTGTCGCCGGCTTCCGATACGGCTTTCTCCGTCGAGTGCACGAGCGCTTCGAGGCTGTTCTTCGCCTCGACCAACTCACGCTTGCGCTTGTCTTCGCTCGCGTGCGCCTCGGCGTCCTTCACCATGCGGTCGATGTCGGCGTCGGAGAGGCCGCCCGATGCCTGGATGCGGATCGACTGCTCCTTGCCGGTCGCCTTGTCCTTCGCCGAGACGTTGACGATGCCGTTGGCATCGATGTCGAACGTCACCTCGATCTGCGGCATGCCGCGCGGGGCCGGTGGGATGCCTTCCAGATTGAACAGGCCGAGCGACTTGTTGTCGGCAGCCATTTCGCGCTCGCCCTGGAAGACCTTGATGGTCACTGCCGTCTGACCGTCCTCGGCGGTCGAGAAGGTCTGGCTCTTCTTGGTCGGGATCGTCGTATTGCGATCGATGAGGCGCGTGAACACCCCGCCGAGCGTCTCGATGCCGAGCGACAGCGGCGTCACGTCCAGGAGCAGGACGTCCTTCACCTCGCCCTTCAGCACGCCGCCCTGGATGGCCGCACCGACCGCGACCACCTCGTCCGGATTGACGCCCTTGTGCGGCTCCTTGCCGAAGAAGTTCTTCACCGTCTCCTGCACCTTCGGCATGCGCGTCATGCCGCCGACGAGGACGACCTCGTCGATTTCAGCGGCCTTGAGGCCGGCATCCTTGAGGGCGGAGTTGCACGGGCCCACGGTGCGCTTGATCAAGTCGTCGACCAGGCTCTCCAGCTTGGCGCGCGTGAGCTTCATGGTGAGGTGCTTCGGACCCGATGCGTCGGCCGTGATGAATGGCAGGTTGACCTCGGTCTGCGCCGAAGACGACAGCTCGATCTTTGCCTTCTCGGCGGCCTCCTTGAGGCGCTGCAGCGCCAGCTTGTCGTTCCTGAGGTCGATGCCGGCCTCCTTCTTGAATTCGTCGGCCAGATAGCTGACGAGCTTCATGTCGAAGTCCTCACCGCCGAGGAACGTGTCGCCGTTCGTCGACTTCACTTCGAACACGCCATCGCCGATCTCGAGGATGGAAATGTCGAAGGTGCCCCCGCCGAGGTCGTAGACGGCAATGGTCTTGCTTTCCTTCTTCTTGTCGAGGCCGTAGGCGAGGGCTGCCGCGGTCGGTTCGTTGATGATGCGCAGCACCTCGAGGCCCGCGATCTTTCCGGCGTCCTTGGTCGCCTGGCGCTGGGCGTCGTTGAAGTAGGCGGGAACGGTGATGACGGCCTGCGTCACCGGTTGACCGAGATAGGTCTCGGCCGTCTCCTTCATCTTCTGCAGGATGAAGGCGGAAATCTCCTGGGGCGAGTACTGCTTGCCGCGCACCGAGACCCAAGCGTCGCCGTTGCCACCCTTTACGATCTCGTAGGGGACGAGCTTCTTGTCCTTCTCGACCATCGGGTCGTCGTAGCGCCGGCCGATCAGGCGCTTGATGGCGAACAGTGTATTGAGCGGGTTGGTCACCGCCTGGCGCTTGGCGGGCAGGCCGACCAGCTTCTCGCTGTCCTCGGTGAAAGCGACGATCGACGGCGTGGTATTGGCACCCTCGGCGTTGATGATGACCTTGGGCTGTCCGCCTTCCATGACGGCGACGCAGGAATTGGTCGTGCCGAGGTCGATTCCAATGACTTTCGACATGCTGTTCAGTCCTCTCTCGTGGCGGCGGGCCGCCCGGACCCTGGTGGCGTCCGGTGCACCGCCGGCCCCTTGGCGTCGCTTCGAGGCGGGACGGCGCGGCCCCCTGGAGTTGGCGGGGGTAAGTCCTCCGGCTATATAGGCGGGGGGGTAGGGGGGCGCAACGCCCGCACCCCACGGAAATGTTATCAATTCCGCATGGCTGCCGGGGGCCCGTAGCGCCTGCCGGCGCAGCCGCGCTGGGCGCAGGTTCGGGGCGCGATGTCGGACGGGTGCACGTCGTCGAGAGCCGATCCGGACGGGTTCTTGCACATTGCCAATTGCCTCGGTTCCGGCGACTAGCGGCGACTTCTCGGGGCCGTCAGTGCGGTGATTGCCGAGGCGCCACTCTACCGGGCGACGATGCCGCGCTGGGGCACGCCGCTGTCGGTGGCGATGACCAATTGCGGCCCGCTCGGTTGGTATAGCGACAAGGAGAAAGGTTATCGCTACGAGGCGCGGCATCCTGTCACCGGACGTCCGTGGCCGCCGATCCCGCGGCTACTGACCGATCTCTGGCGACAGCTTGCCGCCGATGCGGCCGAACCCGAGGCGTGTCTCGTCAACTGGTATGGCCCGAAGGCGCGCATGGGCATGCACCGTGACGCCGACGAGCAGGACCTCACGGCGCCGGTAATCTCGGTCTCCCTCGGCGACGACGCCTGGTTCCGGCTCGGCGGGCTCGACCGGCGCGATGCCAGCCGTCGCATGGTGCTACGCTCCGGTGATGTGGTGGTGCTCGGCGGCGAAGCACGTCTCGCTTACCACGGCATCGACCGCATCGTTCCCGGCACGAGTGATCTCCTGGGCGCGTCCGGCCGCATCAACCTGACGCTCCGGCGGGTGACGGCACCGGATCGCTGTTCGCGGCACGCCCGGTGACGCGATTGCCCGACTGAAATATCACGTATAGCCTGCAATAACTGTCCCCACCCAAACTTTTGCTCGTGTCTGTCGGCCGCCGGCGTCGCACCAAGGACGATGATGCTCATTGATCGAATCAAATTGGCGAAGAAGCTCGCCGGGCAGATGGTTTTGAGTGTCACGCGGAAGGCAGCCGTCCTGGCCAGTGGGCGCAGCCCTGTTACGTCCACCTGTCAGATACCCGCCCTTCGCGCCAAATACGACGCCATCGGCCTCGATCCGACGCGCGGCGTCTTCGTCGAGATCGGCGGATATGATGGTGAAACGCATTCCAATACCGCGTTCCTCGCGGATCAGGGATGGCGGGGGGTCTACGTCGAACCGATCCCGGACTTCTGCCGCCAGATCAAGGCCAGGCACTGGCTCAACGACGTGGTCGTGGAGCCCATGGCTGCCGGCGATGCGCGGGGACGCGCGACCATGCACCAGATGGGTCCGCTGACCACCAGGTCCGAAGACACGCGCGACGCCTTCAGGGGGCTTTCGTGGTCTGCCGCGTTCGCCGCCCGCTCGCGCGAAGTGCAGGTGCACATGGATACCCTGAGCGCGATTCTCGAGAGAAATCGCGTGCCTCGATCGTTCGATTTGATGGTCGTCGATGTGGAGGGGGCCGAGGAGCAGATCATCGCCGATCTGCTCGCGAGCGCCTGGCGGCCTCGCGCTCTGGTGATCGAGCTTCTCGATGCGTTTCCGGGCTTCGAAAATTTTCCCGAAACTCGCTCATCCGCTCAACGCACGCGGGTAGCGTTGACGCAGGATGGCTATCGCGCACACTACGTCGACGAGCTGAATACGATCTTCGTTCGCTGAAGAGCCGCAATTGGCGTCGCGGCAAGACGCGCGGCTACCGATGCGCACCCGGCGCTGCCGTCTCCCGGCTTCTCCAGCGACAGTCGGTTGCCTACGCGCCCTACTGCGTCTTGGCGGTTGCACGCACGCTCGCCGAGCGAGTTGCCTTCTTCGGCTTCTTCTTCGATTTCGATTTTGCCGTGCTTGTCACCGGGGACGGATCGTCGCCGCCAAAGCCGGAGAACAGGGCCGACAGCGGCGCGCTCTCGCTGACGTTCGGGTAGCTCTTCACCACGCGCACCTTGGTGCCGATCTTCACGATGCTCGCGAGATGAACCACGTGCTTGTTCATCATACGGAAGCAGCCTGACGAAGATGCGCGCCCGATCGAGCGGTCATTGCTGGTGCCGTGGATGCGGTAGATCGAGTTGCCGAGGTAGAGTGCCTTGGCGCCGAGCGGGTTGATAAGTCCGCCGGTGACGGTGATCGGCAGGCCCTTGACGCGCTGGCGCATCTCCGGCGGCGGAGTCCACGTCGGCCAGGATGCGATACGGCTGATCTTCTCGGTGCCGGTCCACGTGAAGCCGTCGCGGCCGACCGAGATCGGGTAGGCGTAGGCGCGGCCAGCGTCGAGCACGTAATAGAGTTTGCGGCCCGCCGTATCGACGATCACGGTGCCGACCTGCTCGGGCTGGTTGAGATACACGATCGGCGGTTTCTCGGGCGTGATGTCCGGCTTGTCGCCGCCCTTCATGTAGCGTGGATAGACGACGGGACCGGCCGACTTTCGGATCGCCTCCCGCCGGGCCTCGGCTTCGCGCTCGCGCTTCTCGACGTCGCTGCGGAAAACAGGCGCGCCTCCAGACCAGCCCTGCGCCATGGCGGCAGCGGGAGCCAGAATGGCGAACGCGGCGAGCGTGGCGGCGAAGGCTCGTCTCATGGATTTCCCCCAGGGTGGCCAGACGGCAGAACGATGGTGGAACGCTCGGCAGGGGTATCAAACGTCACGGCTGCGGACAACCCGCGCAAGCGAATTCGCGGTGTGCGGCTCGCCCGCGGTCGCCCGGGCGTTGCGGCCATGCATCTATCCAATCTCCAACCCGAACGGGTCGTCGACGGAGTGGGCCGGTTCGGTGAACCAGCGGGCGCCGGTGTCGGTGATGATCATGTGGTCTTCGAGGCGCACGCCGAACTCGCCGTAGAGGCAGATCGTCGGCTCGTTGGAGAAGGTCATGCCGGGGCGGAGCACGGTCCTGTCGCCCTTCACCAGGTAGGGCCACTCGTGCACGTCGAGGCCGATGCCGTGACCAGTGCGGTGGGGGAGGCCGGGCGTCGCGTAGCCGGGGCCGAAACCGCCGGCCTCGATCACTCCGCGTGCCGCCCTGTCGACGTCGCCGCAGGTGTTGCCGGGCCTGGCTGCGGCGAAGGCGGCGGCCTGAGCGGCCTTCTCCAGGTTCCAGATCTGGCGCTGGCGGGCGTTCGGCTCGCCGAACACGTACGAACGCGTGATATCTGAGAGGTAGCCGTCGACCGGCGCGCCGACGTCGATCAGCACCATGTCGCCGTCCTTGAGCGTCTGCGGGTAGGGTACGCCGTGCGGGTAGGCGGTCGGCTCGCCGAACAACACGATGTTGAACGGCGGCGGCCCCTCCGAGCCGAGCTTCGCGTGGGCGGCGACCAGGAACGCCTGCACCTCGGTAGTGGTGATGCCCTCGCGGAGGATGCGGGCTGCGGCCTTGTGGGCTTCGAGCGTGATGTTCTTGGCCGTCTGCATCAGGGCGAGTTCGTGCTCGCTCTTGATCGAGCGGCAGGCCCCTGTGATCTCGACGCCGTTGACGAACGAAAAGGCGTTGCCGGCGCGTCTGAGCCCGTCGAAGGTGAAGAACGGCGTCGCTTCGTCGACGGCGATGGTTCCGGAGCTGGCGCCGGTGGCACGGACCGTGTCGACGACGAGGGCGGTCGGGTCCTCGTCCTCTTCCCACTGGACTATGCGGTCGCCGAGGCTGAGCATCGTCTTCAGCTTCTCGACCTCGAAGGCGGGGGAGAGATAGATGATGTCGCCCTTCGCGGGCAGGATCGCGCCGTGCGCGCGCTCGGAACGGCGCATCGAGAGCCCGGTGAAATAGGTGAGCGAGGTCGAGACGTCGAGCCAGAGCGCGTCGACGCCCTTTTCGCGCATCAAAGCCTGCGCGTTCTCGATGCGGGCGAGGCGCTCCGGCACCCCGATCGGTGGTACGTCACCCCTGAGGTTCGTGAGGCGGGCCAGTTCGGCCTCTGCGCTCGATCCGCCAACGCCTACGGTCATGAAACGTCTCCTTCGGGCCGGTCGGAACAGCGCTCATTCTCGATGAACGTATCAGCGGCGTCGTTACCAAGCCAAAGGCTGGGCTTTGACAGGCGTGGGCGGCGAGCTTAGCCTGATCCGCCTACCACTCGTACGTATCAAGTTTTCGCCTCGGCCGGGAAGTCGCGGTGCTTCGGCATCGTGCCTCCAGGCGTGTCTGGCTGTCGGCGGGCGGGCACGGCGGCGAAGGTTCCGGTGACGAGTCACGGTACCTCGTCCATCCAGCGTCGGTTGGCCCATGCGAAGGAGACGTGCCCGATGGTAACAGCGCCCGATTACCGCATGCACGTCGGCCCCGCCGACGGCTTTGACCGCATGGCCGCGATGCAGTTCAATCTGCTGACCCACCTGGGCCTTAGGGAGCATCACGATCTTCTCGACATCGGCTGCGGCTCGCTCAGAGCCGGACGGCTTTTCATTCCATATCTGTTGCCTGGACGCTACTGCGGGCTCGAGCCCGAGGAATGGCTTGTCAACGATGGCATAGTGCACGAGGTCGGCCGCTCGCAGATCGAGATCAAGCATCCCACCTTCGACGCCAACCGCGATTTCAAACTCACCGCTTTCGGCCGACAGTTCGATTTTCTGATCGCCCAGTCGATCTTCTCCCACACCTCCGTGCGGCAGATGGAGGCCTGCCTCAGCGAGGCGCGCGCCGTGATGCGACCCCAGGCGATGTTCGTGGCGAGCTATTTTCCCGGCGAAGATTACGAGGGAGACTCCTGGACGATCAAGGCGACCTACCGGTTCGAGCGCATCGAGGCACTGGCCAGGGCGGCGGGGCTCAGCTGCACGCCTCTCGACTGGCCCCACTCCGACTTCCAGGAGTGGCTGCTGTTCACTCACCCGGATCAGGCCGTCGATCGCAGCGAGCTGACATCGAGCGAGCGCATGCTGCAGCTCGAGTCGGCTCTCGTCGACATGACGCGTCAGCGTGATCAGCTGCTGAACCATCCCTGGACCAGGCTCGGGATGCGCCTGCATCTCCTCAAGATGCTCGCGGGCTTCAAGGCGCGCGAAGTGATGCGTACCATCCGCCGGAAGAGCTGAGCGGCGATTGCCCGACCGGCTCGCCTATTGTCCGGCCGGAAGGGTCAGCAGCGCGATGCCTGTCGCAGCCCTCATTCCCACTCGATCGTGCCGGGCGGTTTCGACGTCACGTCGTAGACGACGCGGTTGATGCCGCGCACCTCGTTGATGATGCGCGTCGCCGTGCGGCCAAGCACCTCGTGCGGAAAGGGGAAGTAATCGGCTGTCATGCCGTCGGTCGAGGTCACCGCTCTGAGCGCGCAGACGTGGTCGTAAGTGCGCGCGTCGCCCATCACGCCGACGGTTTTCACCGGAAGCAGCACGGCGAACGCCTGCCAGATGCGGTCATACAACCCGGCGCTGCGGATCTCGTCGAGATATATCGCGTCGGCCTTGCGCAGGATGTCGAGCTTTTCGGGCGTGATGTCGCCCGGGATGCGGATCGCGAGACCAGGCCCCGGAAACGGGTGGCGGCCGACGAAGCTCTCCGGCAAGCCCAGTTCGCGGCCGAGTGCGCGCACCTCGTCCTTGAACAGCTCGCGCAGCGGCTCCACCAGCTTCAGATTCATCCGCTCCGGCAGCCCGCCGACGTTGTGGTGCGACTTGATCGTCACCGACGGCCCGCCGGTGAACGACACGCTCTCGATCACGTCCGGGTAGAGCGTGCCCTGCGCGAGGAACTCGGCGCCGCCGAGCTTCTTCGCCTCCGCCTCGAACACCTCGATGAACAGCCGCCCGATCGTCTTGCGCTTCTGCTCGGGGTCCGAAACGCCGGCCAGTTCGCCGAGGAACTGCTTCGACGCGTCCACGTGCACCAGCGGAATATTGTAGTGGTGGCGGAACAGCGAGACGACCTGCTCGGCCTCGTTCATGCGCATCAGGCCGTGGTCGACGAAGATGCAGGTGAGCTGGTCGCCGATCGCCTCGTGGATCAGCACCGCCGCCACGGCGGAATCGACGCCGCCCGACAGCCCGCAGATCACGCGGCCCTTGCCCACCTGGGCGCAGATGCGGGCGATTTCGGCCGAGCGGAAGTGCGCCATCGTCCAGTCGCCGGCGAGCCCCGCCACGCGATGCACGAAGTTGGAAATCAGCCGCGCGCCGTCCGGCGTGTGGACGACCTCAGGATGGAACTGCACGGCGTAGCGCTTCGCCTTCTCGTCGGCGATCGCGGCGAACGGCGCTCCCTTCGACACCGCCACGACCTCGAACCCTGGCGGCAGTTGCGTCACCCGGTCGCCATGGCTCATCCACACCGTCGGCTTGTCGCCCGGCTTCCACACGCCGTCGAACAGCGCATTGGGCCTGGTCACCTCCAGCTCGGCACGGCCGAACTCACGATGATGCCCGCCCTCCACGGCGCCGCCGAGCTGCGCGCACATCGTCTGCTCGCCGTAGCAGATGCCGAGCACCGGCAGCTTGGACGTGAACACCCAGTCGGGTGCCCTCGGCGTGCCCATCTCGGTCACGCTCGCCGGCCCGCCGGACAGGATGATCGCGCGCGGCTTCAGCCGGGCCAGTGCGTCGTCTGCACCGTTGAATGGGACGATCTCGGAATAGACCCCGGCTTCGCGGACACGCCGCGCGATGAGCTGTGTCACCTGGCTGCCGAAATCGATGATGAGGACGGTATCGGTGTGGGTGGCGTCGGTCGGCTTGGCGCCGGCGGCCTTGGCATCGGTCATGGGGGCCTCTCGCGCCGGCTCTCGCACCCTGAGAATCGCCTTTCGCGGTCCGGCTGACGGGCGCCGTAGACCATCCGCCACGCAGTGCGTCAAGCGGGCTGGCCAAACGGAGGGGGATGTGCGACAGTCGACTTAGTTTAGAACAATTCTAGAAAACGGAAATGAGCTTTACCTCCACGCTATGGGTGTTTCTCGCCGCGCTTGTCACGGCGCTGGCGACCGGTGTCGGCGCCCTGCCGCTTCTCGCCCTGCGCGACGTGCCAAGGCGATGGATGGCGCTTTCGACGGCGGCGGCCGGCGGTCTGATGCTGGCCGCCTCGCATGCGCTGATCGCCGAAGGCGTCGACCTGAACGCCTCGACGACGATGCTGGGAATCCTCGCGGGCCTCGGCGGCATTCTGGTCGGCCAGCGACTGGTAGCGGACGCTCCGCCCATCCCGGCGCTGGCCGCCGACGGTATCGATCCGGCAAAGGCGCTGTTGATCGTGGGGGTGATGACCGCGCACTCGTTCGCCGAAGGAGTTGGTGTCGGTGTGTCGTTCGGCGGCACGACGGAACTGGCGACCTTCATCACTACGGCCATCGCCATCCACAACATTCCTGAAGGACTGGCGATCGCACTCCTGCTTGTGCCTGCCGGCATGTCGGTGACGCGGGCGGCTGGATGGGCGGTGTTCTCCAGCCTGCCGCAACCGCTGATGGCGGTACCCGCGTTCGTCGCCGTCGAGGTATTCCGGCCGTTTCTCCCCTTCGGACTGGGCCTTGCCGCCGGTGCGATGATCTGGATGGTGATCGCCGAACTGCTCCCCGACACGTTCGAGGACGCCGAGCCGCGCGATGTCGGGATCGCGGTGACTCTCGCCTTCACGGCGATGCTGGCGTTCCAGCTGCTGGTGCTGAAGCACTGAGCGGGGCCGGGCGGCGCGAAGGCGGGGCATTTGCCGAGTGGCCGGCTTCGGGCCTATATGACGGCGATCCGACCTGCAAGAGAGCGAGCCATGGACAACGAGAAGGCGCACGCCGCAAACCCAGCGCATGGCGAGACGGGCCATGTTCACGGCCCCGACTGCGGCCACGATCATGGGCACGATCATGGGGCAGCCGGCCACGTCCACGGACCCTGGTGCAACCACGGTCATGATCATCACCATCATCACGACCACGGGGTGCAGGAGCCCTACATGCGTCGCGGCCCTAAGATCGGCCGCAACGATCCCTGTCCGTGTGGCTCGGGCCAGAAGTACAAGAAGTGCTGCATGGGGTGACGCGGCGCGATATCGCCGCAGTGCTGGACGCCGAGGCGCATCCGCCTTGCGCGAACAGGCCGCTGGCGCGGTGACGGCGGAGGTCGCCGGTGACGCCTGCCCGGCGCGGTCGCCCGATGTCGCTGCCTACCCCTTCATCTTCGGGTCGAGCCAGTCGCGCAGGCTGTCGCCGAACAAGTTGAAGGCGAACACCGCGAGCGTGATGGCGAGCCCTGGGAACAGGATCATCCATGGCGCTTCGCGGTAAAAGTCGGCTGACTTGCCCGACAGCATCAGGCCCCACGCCGCCGTCGGCTCGGTGACGCCGAGGCCCAGGAAGGAAAGCGAGGCCTCGAGCAGGATCGCCTGCGCGATGAAGGCCGTCACCATGATGAGATAGGGTGCGACGATGTTCGGTACGATGTGGCGCAGCACGATGCGCGTGTGGCTGTAGCCGCCGGCCCGCGCCGCGTCGATATAGGGCATCTGCGCGATGGCCAGTGTGGAGGAGCGGGCGACGCGGGCCATCTTCGGCATGAACGGCAGCGCGATGGCGATGACCAGGTTCATGTCGACCCCGAGAACCGGCCACTTGCCGAGCACTGCGACGACGACCATGGCGAGCACGATGATCGGAAACGAGAGCATGATGTCGACGACGCGCTGTATGCCCGTGTCGATCCACCCGCCGAAGTAGCCCGAGGCGGCGCCGACGAGCGCGCCGATCGAGCAGCCGACGAGCGACGACAGGATGCCGACCGCGAGCGCGGTACGCGCGCCGTAGACGATACGGCTGAATACGTCACGGCCGTACTGGTCGGTGCCCATCAGGTGCTCGGGCGAAGGCGCCGCAAGCATCGCCGAGAAATCGATCGCCTCGGGGTCGTAGGGTGCGATCCAGATCGCGCCGACCGCGAAGGCGACGTAGAGCAGGATGACGAGGAAGCCGGCGAAGCCGAGCGGCTGCTGGCGGATGAACTGCAGTATGGCGTTCGGCCGCCGCGGGATCGCGTCGGCGGCAGCGGCGGTGCTCGGGGCGGTCGGTGCGAGATTGGCCATGTCCCGGACCTCAGCTCAGTCTGATGCGCGGATCGAGCGCCGCATAGAGCAGGTCGACCACGAGGTTGACGACGACGAAGATGACGGCGATCAGCAGGATCAGGCCCTGGATGAGGGTGAAATCGCCGCGCGTCGTCGCGTCGACGAAAAGCTTGCCGATGCCGTTGATGTTGAACACCTGCTCTGTGACCACCAGACCGCCGATGAGGAAGGCGAACTCCAGGCCGACGACGGTGACGACAGGTAGCATCGCGTTCGAAAGCGCGTGGCGGCGCACGACGAGTTGCCTGAATACGCCCTTGGCGCGGGCGGTGCGAATATAGTCTTCACGCAGGACCTCAAGCAGGGCAGAGCGCATCATGCGGGTTGCCACAGCCGCATAGCGATAGCCGACCGAGACCGCCGGCATGATGAGGCCGACGATATTCGCCACGGGATTCTCGAAGAACGATACGTAGCCGATCGGCGGCAGCCAGTTGAACAGCGCCAGCGAGCCGAGGATCATCAGCATGCCGAGCCAGAACGACGGGATGGCGAGGCCCGAGACCGCGACGATGCGCACCAGGTAGTCGATCCAGGTGTCGCGATAGAGGGCGGAGAGCGTGCCGAGTGGCACGGCGATCAGCACGGCGATGATGGTCGCCATGATGGCGATCTGCAGAGATACGGGAAACCGCGTCGCGATCTCGGAGGCGACCGTGTTCTCGGTCCATAGCGAGCGGCCGAGATCGAGGGTGGCGAGACCGACCATGTAGTCCTTGAACTGCACCATCAGCGGCTTGTCGAGACCGAGGCGCTTGCGCTCGGCCTGGATGGTCTCCTCGGTCACCGCAGCCCCGTCGGCGCGCAGCTTCACCACAACGGGGTCGCCCGGCACGACGCGGATCAGGAAGAAGGTGACGACGGCGACGCCGATCAGGGTCGGCACCATCAGGATCAGCCTTCGGAGGAGGTAGGTCAGCATGTGAGGTCCCGTGCGAGGAGAGGGGAGGCGCCCGGCGGGCGGGCGCCTCCGCAGGCATCACTGGTCGAGCCAGACGTCGACCAGTTCCTGGCCGGTGAAGTGGCTGGCGTGCAGCTCCCAGCCCTTGATCTTCTTGTTGTAGACGATGATGCGCTGCCACCAGAACAGCATCGCCGAGTGGGCGTCGTTGATGGCGATCTTCTGGAATTCATCGGTCAGCTTCTTGCGCGCAGCCGGGTCTACCTGCTTCGACTGCTGGGCGAACAGCTCTTTGAGCTTCGGATTGTCGCCGCCCGAATAGTTGACGGCCGTGCCCGGCACGACCTTCAGGAAGTGGATCGAGGGGTCGTCGATGTAGTCGGCGATGAAGTTGATGCCGACGTCGAAGTCACCCTTCTTGAAGGCATCGAAGTACAGCTTGGTCTCGAGCTGCTTGTGATCGGCCTGGACGCCGATGCGCTTCCACTGGTCGACGACGAAGATGCCGGCCGGGGTATAAGGCTCGGCCACGTTGCGGTTGAGAAAGGCGATCTTGAGGTTGCTGACGCCGGCCTCCTTGAGCAGGCGCTTGGCCTCCTCGCGTGCTTTCGTCATGTCGGTCGCAAAGCCCGGCAGTTTCTTCAGTTCGGCATCGGACAGCGCATATTCGGCGCCGGGACGCACGAACCCGCCCGGGAACTTCATGAGCGAGATCTTGGCGAGGTTCGGCGCTGAGCCCCAACGGTCGATCGCCATGGTGAGGGCGCGGCGCACCCGCACGTCGTCGAAGGGCTTCTTCTTGGTGTTGAAGACGAGGATCAGGTTGGTCGTCCAGGGACCTTCCTTGATGGTGATCTTGTCGCCCATCGCTGCCTTGAGCTGGTCACGCTCTTTCGGCGTGCGACCGCGGAACTCCGCATCGAACTGGCCGCCCTGGATGCCGGGTACCACCGCGCTCGACTTCACGAAGAACGCCTTGTAGCCGTCGAGGTAGGGCTTGCCCTTCTGGAAGTAGTTGGCGAACTTCTTGCCTTCCCACACCGAACCCTTGGTGTAGTTGACGAACTGGAACGCGCCGGTGCCCATGATCTCGGTGGCCGGGTAGTTCGGGTTCTGCTTCAGCTTGGCGGCAGAGTAGATGCAGTTGAACGGCGAGGCGAAGTTGTTGAGCATCGAGGCGTTCGGCGCCTTGAGCTTGATGACGACAGTGGATTTGTCTGGCGTTTCGATGGCGACGATGTCGGTGTGCAGCGCCTTGCGCGCCGAGACGACGCCGGTGGGCGGGTTGACGATGCGCTCGTAGCTCGCCTTGACGTCGGCGGAGGAGAAGTCCGAACCGTCGTGGAACTTGACGCCCTCGTGCAGCTTGAATGTGTAGGTCAGGCCGTCCTTCGACATCTCCCACGACTTGGCGAGGTCGCCCACGATGGCGAGCTTCTTGTTGACGTCGCCCGAGAGGCGCAGCAGCCCCGAGTAGTGCGGGCGCACCGGATGGATGGTGGCGAAGGTCGTCGTCGCATGGCAGTCGAAGGTCGGCGGCTCGGCAACGACGGCGAAATTGAGCGTGCCACCCGATTTGGGCGTCTGCGCCATCGTTGCGACGGGCAGGAGCGCGAGACCCGCGGCTGCCGTCAGTGCTAGTCCGAAGAGCTGTCTCATGAGCGTTTTCTCCCTGGTGAGCTTCTTCTGGGCGCCGCCGATGAGCCGGCGCGACAGTTGGTCAGTCGGCGTGGATGCAGGCGACGTGATGGCCGTTCGCGATCTCACGGGTGGCGGGAACCTCTCCCTTGCAGGCGTCGGTCGCCTTAGGGCAGCGTGGATGGAAGACGCAGCCCGAGGGCGGTCTCAGCGGACTAGGCAATTCGCCCTTGATGATCGAGCGCGGCCGCGAGCGCTCGATCCCGGGATCGGGCACCGGGGCGGCGGCGAGCAGCGCCTGCGTGTAGGGGTGGCGCGGATCGGCGAACAACTCGTCGGCGGCGGCGTATTCGACGATGCGGCCGAGATACATCACGGCGACGTTGGTCGAGATGTGGCGGACCACGGCGAGGTCGTGAGCGATGAAGAGGTAGGTGAGACCGAGTTCGTCCTGGAGGTGTTCGAGCAGGTTGATCACTTGTCCCTGGATCGACACGTCGAGCGCTGAAACCGCCTCGTCGCAGACGATCACGCGCGGATTGACGGCGAGGGCACGCGCGATGCCGACGCGCTGACGTTGGCCGCCCGACAACTCGTGAGGGTAGCGCAGTGCCATGTAGGGATAGAGGCCGACGAGCTTGAGCAACTCCGCGACGCGTGCCGGCTGCTCGCGCCGCGGCAGGATGCCATGCACATGCATCGGCTCGGCGATGATCTCGCCCACAGTCATGCGCGGGTTCAACGACGAGTAGGGATCCTGGAAGATCACCTGCATCTTGCGGCGCACGGCGACCATGTCGCGCTGGCGAAGTCCCGCGAGATCGACGCCGTCGAACAGGATCTCGCCTTCCGTCGGATCGTCGAGGCGCAAGACCAAGCGGCCGAGCGTCGACTTACCGCAGCCCGACTCGCCGACGAGGCCGAGCGTCTCTCCGGGCCTGAGCGTGATCGAGACGTCGTTGACGGCCCGCACGAGCCTGGGGCTGGCGAAAAGACCGCCTCCGACGGGGAAGTATTTGCGAACATGGCGGACATCCAGGATCGGCGCCGCATCAGCCGACACGGCCGACTTGCTGGCTTCGGCCTGCTCGGTCCCGAGTGGCGAAATGACGTCGATCTCGTGCGCGCGATGACAGGCCGCCAAGTGGCCCGGCTCGTGTTCTGCAAGAACAGGCACCGTCGCGCACGCAGGCAGCGCGAACCGGCAACGCGGGCTGAAGCGGCAGCCCTCCGGCGGGGCGAGCAGGTTCGGTGGCGCGCCTTCGATGGTCGCGAGCTTGGCCGCACGGCCCCTGTCGAGCCGCGGCACGGCCGAGAGCAGGCCGCGGGCGTACGGGTGGAGCGGGTGGCCGAACACGTCCTCCGCGGTGCCGCTCTCGACGAGCCGGGCGGCATACATGACGTTCACGCGGTCGGCGTAGCGCGCGACGATGCCGAGGTTGTGCGTGATGATGATGACGGCGATGTTCAACCGCCGCGAGAGATCCTTCATCAGCTCGAGGATCTGCGCCTGAATGGTGACGTCGAGGGCGGTCGTCGGCTCGTCGGCGATCAGGAGCTTCGGGTTGCACGCCAGCCCGATGGCGATCATCACGCGCTGACGCATGCCGCCCGACAGCTGGTGGGGATACTGTGCCAGGCGGCTCTGCGGGTCGGTGATGCCGACGAGGGTGAGCAACTCGATGGAGCGCGCGCGCGCCTGCTCGTCGGTCATGTCCAGGTGGATCTTCAGGGGCTCGGCGAGTTGCAGCCCGATGGTCAGCACCGGGTTGAGGGACGTCATCGGCTCCTGGAATATCATCGCGATGTCGCGTCCGCGGATGCGGCGCATCTCCTCCTCGTCGAGTGCGAGCAGAGAGCGGCCCTCGAAGCGGATCGAGCCGGCGACGACGCGAGCGGTATTAGGTGGCAGCAGGCGCATCACGGTCAGCGCCGAGACCGACTTGCCGGAGCCCGATTCCCCTACGATCGCCACCATCTCGCCGGCGCGTACGGCGTACGTGACGCCCTCCACGGCGCGAACTGTGCCGTGCGACGTGACGAAGTGGACGTGCAGGTCGTCGATCTCGAGGAGCGGCGCGCCGATGGGATCGAAGGACGGTGCCTCCTCACCCGTCAAGGCGGTATATGCCCGCGCAACCGTGGTGGCGGCCAATAACAGTCCTCCCTGTGGTGTCCGTTACGTCCGGCGCTCTGCGGCGACCCTAGACGGTGCGGCTCTGTTTTCGGCATGTTAAGACACAATGCCGACGCCCCGGCAAGTACGGGCGGCCGCAACGGACGGATTGGCCGGTTGGTTCTCGCGGTTGCGAGGTGCGCCCATCCGTCCGCCGAACTGGCCGGCGACAGCGGCTGGCGGCGCTGCCGATGGCCGGGCAGCCTGCGGCACGCCACGTGCGCCACCGCAGAAGCACGCGGCCCCCACTGCAGGGCCACGAGCGCCGGCAGGCCTGCCGCACGTGCGCGCCGCACCCTTGCAAAACAGGCCTCACCTGCTATATCCGGCGCCTCTGCGATGGAGACGTGGCCGAGTGGCTGAAGGCAACGGTTTGCTAAATCGTCATACCTCAAAAGGGTATCGAGGGTTCGAATCCCTCCGTCTCCGCCATAACGCATTGATAAATAATGATTTTCTTGAGAGTTTGTAGTTGCGCCCCTCACTCTGCCCCTCTTAAGGCTGTAGCAGCCCCGGTAGGCGATGCGCGGATTCGCGCGCGCGAGGGCACCGCCAGTGGCGGCGCGCAGGGATCAATTTCAATCAGTGCACTACACTGATTGTGCACTGAGG
>JAWKVY010000014.1:0-36993 GCA_041397745.1 Hyphomicrobiaceae bacterium
ACTAGCCCCCGTGGCGGAATCGGTAGACGCGGCAGACTCAAAATCTGTTGCTGGCAACAGCGTGCCCGTTCGAGTCGGGCCGGGGGCACCAAGGGGCGGGGAAAGGCGCGGTGCGCTCGTGCGCGCTCCTCAGACGGCTGGCTTGGCGGCCGTCTCCCCACCCGGCTTGGCGGGCTTGGCGACGTTCGGCACGCTGGTTGCCGCTCCCGGCTGGGGCGCGGAAGGCTGCGTCGCGGTCGCCGCCGGGCGCGCGACAGACCGGTCGCTCGTCATCTCACCGCCGGCGTTGCGGGCGGCATGCTCGGCGATGCGCCGACGCGTGATGCGCCGGCCGCCCGACAACCGGCCAGAGAACAGCCAGTAGACGACGCCGGCGACGAGCCCGGTCGAGAGGAAGGCGGCGATCGCGTAGCTGTTGGCGAGGCCAGCGGTCTCGGGCGACTGGCCGGAGATCAGCACGGCGAAGCCTGCGGCAGCGATGAGGATGCCGATGATGCCATGGTAGGCGAACGTGCGGATGCCGAGCCATTCGGCGAGCAGCACCGCGATGAGGGCGAACGGCGCCGCGAACACCGCGGTCTCCGTGGCGGCCAGCAGCGCCCATTCGCCGGCCTGCCAAAGACGGTCGGGACTGGCCTGGGCAAGCTCTGCCGGCGTCACCGCGAAGGCGACCTTCACCGCGCCGGCCGCGAGGCACGCCAGCACGAAGCCGAAAATCACCCTGATCGTTCCGAGGATCATCGCGCCCCCCGCGAGTTGTGAGGCCATCGTTATAGGAGAGGGCCGAAAGCCGGGACAACGGATTCTTCAGCCTTCGTTAACCAAGGCGCCCACCGGCTGCGAACTCAGGCGTTGCGTCCGGCCAACAGCCAATAGACGAAACCGCCGACGAAGCCGGCGGTTGCAAAAACCTGCATCACCGGCACCGCCGGCAGCGTGAGGGGGCCGGCCTGACCGAGCTTGGCGACGAGCGGCACGGCGACCAGCGCGGCGCCGGCCCCGAGCACGTAGTAGAGCCAGCCGCGGATGCGCGCGACCTCGCCGACGACGATGACCACCAGGGCCGGCACGATTGTCAGAGCCGAGGCGAGGCGCACCGCTTCGCCGGCAAGCTCGATCATCGCCGGCAGCGTATCCTCCGGCAGGCCACGACCAGCCATCGCCTGCGTGATGCGCTCAGAGCCGAGCGTGAACAGCATGAAGGCGGTCGCGAGCGCGGCGACAAGGAAGGCGAGCGGCACCCAGATGATGCGAGCCAGCGTGCGCATGTTCAGTGGCTTCCCCGATCCGCCCCGACAGGCGCGGCGTCGGCCGCCCCGCGCGCGTCGTTGCCCGAGCGGTCGCGGGCCCGGAGCCGCTCGCTCTCCGACCTGAGCTGGCCGCAGGCCGCCAGGATGTCGCGTCCCCGCGGCGTGCGCACGGGACTGGCGTAGCCGGCACGATTGACGATGTCGGCGAAGCGCTCGATGGTCTCCCAGTCGGAGCACTCGTAACGCGTGCCCGGCCATGGGTTGAACGGGATCAGGTTGATCTTCGAGGGGATGCCGGCCAGCATCCGCACCAGCGCCTTGGCCTCCGCATCGCTGTCGTTGACGCCTTTGAGCATGACGTATTCGAAGGTGATGCGCCGCGCATTGGAAAGGCCGGGATAGGCGCGGCAGGCGGCCATCAATTCGGCGATCGGATAGCGCTTGTTGATCGGCACCAGCTCGTCGCGCAAACGGTCGTGGGTGGCGTGCAGCGAGATGGCGAGCATGGTGCCCGCCTCGTCGCCCCAGCGCACGATCTCAGGGACCACACCGGAGGTCGACAGCGTGATACGCCGGCGCGAGATCGAGATGCCCTCGCCGTCGCTGATCACGCCGACCGCGCGCTTCACGTGATCGAAGTTGTAGAGCGGCTCTCCCATGCCCATCAGCACGACGTTGGTGATGCGCCGGTCGCCCTCCGGCACCAGACCACCGTCGGACGGCGGCGCGCCACCCGGCCAGTCACCGAGGCGGTCGCGCGCGATCAGCACCTGGGCGACGATCTCCTCTGCCTCCAGGTTGCGCACGAGCCGCTGCGTGCCGGTGTGGCAGAAGGTGCAGGTGAGCGTGCATCCGACCTGGCTCGAAATGCACAGCGTGCCGCGATCGGTTTCGGGGATGTAGACCGTTTCGATCTCCGGCGCGCGTTTCTCGTGTCCGCGGGCGGGCAGACGGATCAGCCATTTACGGGTGCCGTCCGACGAAACCTGCTCGCTGACGACCTCCGGTCGTTCGAGCGTGAAGCGCTCGGCAAGAGTGCGCCGCAGATCCTTCGAGACGTCACTCATCGCATCGAACGAGGTCACGCCACGTCCGTAGATCCAGCTCCAGAGCTGGCCGACGCGCATACGCAGCTGCCGTGGCGGCACCCCCACCTCGTCGAGCACGGCGGTAAGACCCGCTCGGTCCATCCCGGCGAGCGAGCATCGTCCCGACACCGCGTCGTCATCTGGCACCTGTGCCACCGCGAGTGTCGGAGCTACCGGTGCGGTCGCATTGATGGTCATCGTTCAGGCTCCGGCGCAGAAAGTTGGCGGGATCGTGACTGTTGCCCCCGCCACGCGCGCTTCGTCTCATCGTACTTAGTTGCTACGCGCGCCCGAGGGAAGCGCCTCGCCGGGCGACCAGCGCAGATGGACGCTCGCAAACGCGAACGGGCGCCGCTCGGCGCCCGTCGCGTCGCAGATCCCGTGACGGGTCTCAAGGCTTCGCCGGTGCGTCCTTCTTCTCGACCGGCTTGGCGGCGGGCTCGCTCGCGTCCTTCTTGCGCGCCTCTTCCTCGTTGGCGCCCGGCGAGCCGGCCTTCGAGGGAATGTCCGTCGGCAGGCCGCGCAGCTTGGCGATAGCGAACTGAAGCTGGCGGTCCTTCTCCTTCTCCTTCGGCACATAGGCCGAAGAACCGCCCTGTTCCTTGCCGTCCTCGGCCTCGGTCTTGAGGTGTCCGCGCAGGCTCGCCTCGCCACGAGGGCGACGGCTCTCGCGCGCCTTCACGTCCTCCGGCAGTTCCTGCTCGACGATCAGGTCGGGATCGATACCGCGTGCCTGGATCGAGCGGCCGGACGGTGTGTAGTACCGCGCAGTCGTCAGACGGAGGGCGCCGTTCTGGCCGAGCGGAATGATGGTCTGCACCGATCCCTTGCCGAACGAGCGGGTGCCGACGACGGTGGCCCGCTTGAGATCCTGGAGCGCGCCGGCGACAATCTCGGAAGCGGATGCCGAGCCGCCGTTGATCAGCACGTAGACAGGTTTGCCGTCGGTGATGTCGCCCGGCCGGGCCTGGCTGCGCTGCGTCTCCTCCAGATTGCGCCCCTTGGTCAGCACGATGGCGCCCTTCTGCAGGAAGTCGTCACTGACGGCGACCGCCTGGTCGAGCAGGCCGCCCGGGTTGTTGCGCAGATCGAGGATGTAGCCTTTCAGCTTGTCGCCGGAGTCCTTCTTGATCTTCTCGACCGCCTTGACGAGCGACGCATGCGTCTGCTCACTGAATGTCTTGAGCTTCACGTAGCCGATCTCGCCGTCGCCCTCGACGCGGGAGTCGACGGGGCGAATGCGGATCACGTCACGCACGATCTTGACGTCGAACGGCTCGTCCTTGCCCTTGCGCACGATGGTGAGCGTGATCGGCGTGTTGACGCGGCCGCGCATCTTCTCGACCGCCTGTTCGAGGCTGAGGCCGACGATCTGCTCGCCGTCGAGGTGCGTGATGAGGTCGTTGGCGAGGACGCCGGCCTTGGCCGCGGGAGTATCGTCGATCGGCGCGACCACCTTGACCACGCCCTGCTCCATCGTCACCTCGATGCCGAGGCCGCCGAATTCGCCGCGGGTCTGCACCTGCATGTCGCGGAAGCTCTTCGGGCTGAGGTAGGCCGAATGCGGATCGAGGGAGGTCAGCATGCCGTTGATCGCCGATTCGATCAGTTTGGCGTCGTCCGGCTTCTCCACATAGTCGGCCCTGACCCGCTCGAGCACGTCGCCGAACAGGTCGAGCTGCTTGTAGATCTCCGAGTTCGGCGAGGTGGCCGAATAGGTCTTGGAGACATTGAGGATCGTGGTCACGCCGGCGAGACCCGTCATGACCATGAAGGTCCAGAACGCAACATCGGTCTTTCGCATCATCCCTGCACCTTCTTCTGACCCTCGGCCCACCACGGGCTCGGGTCGATCGGCTTGCCGTCCTTGCGGAACTCGACGTAGAGGACCGGACCTTCGCTCGCGCCATCGGTCTTGGGGCCGGCCACCGGGCTCATGGCGCCGACCGGCTCGGCAGCGAGCACGAACTGCCCGACCTGGACATCGATTCGGGACAGGCCGGTCATCAATATATGGTAACCGTCGCCGGCATTGATGATCAAGAGTTGGCCATAGCTGCGGAACGGCCCGGCGAACAGAACCCAGCCATCTGACGGAGATGTGATCTGCGCCCCCGGCCGGGTGGAGATGACGAGACCCGGCGAACGCGAGCCGAGCTGCGTCGTTTCGCCGAAACGGATGACGTGCCGGCCGCTCGACGGCAGCGGCAGCTTTCCCTTGGCCCGATAGAACGGGATTTCCGGCTTGAGGCGCCCCGGATTGGTGATGGCGCGGCCACTGCCCGGCGCCAGCACGATCGGTTGCACCGGCCGCTCGGGGACCGGCGGCCGTGGCACGTTCATGGCGACCTTGACGCCCTCCTGGGGCGGCGGCGCGGTGGGCACGGCGACCGCCGCGGGCGGTGCGGTCGACGGGGCACCACCGGGCGTCGCCCCCTGTACTGTACCGGGCGCAGCCGCGGCGGCCCCGGCGCGGGCGCGCTCAGCGGCCTCGCGTGCCGCTTCTGCGGCCTTCTGGCGGCGAACTTCATCCTCATAGGCGGCGATCTCAGCACGCCGCGAGACGAGCTGGTCATGGCGACGGATCAGTTCACCGAGCTCCGTCACCGATCGGCGAATGGTGTCGCTCTCGCGCCGGATCGCGGCGAGCTCCCGCTCACGCTCAGCCGTGATCTTCTGATTGGTGTCGAGCAAGGCAGCGAGGCGGGTGCGCTCGGTATTGTATCGGTTCGTCTCGGCGCGCAGCCGGTCGCGCTCGCCGCGGGCCTCGCTGGCCACCGCCTCGAGCTGCCTCAGCTCCTTGGACAGAGCGACGGCCTTTTCGTTCAGCTCGGGAAACACGCGCGCCAGCAGCTTGGCGCTGCGGATCATCTCGAGCACGTCCTTGCGCTCGGTGACGATGACGGGAGGCGGATTGCGCCCCATCCGCTGCATCGCGGCGAGCAACTTGGCCAGTTCCGCATGCCGGCCGGCGAGCAGGGTGCGCTGGCGAGTTTCGCGAGCGGTCAGTTCGACAAGCCGCTCCTCGATTTCGGTAAGCCGCGCCTCGCTTTTTTGAACGGCGTTCGCTGCTTCGACCAGCTGGGACTTGGCCTGCGCTCGCTCGGCGGCCAGGCGCTCGATCTCACGAGCGACGTCGACGGCACGACGCTCGGCCGCGTCGAGTTCGCCTTGCCGGGTGCTCATCTGGCGTTCGCGTTCAGCCCGCGCCGGATCGCCGGTCGGCGACGGCGTCTGCGCCACGGCGGGTCCCCAGCACGCAGACGCAGCGAGCACAGCGAAGAACCCGCCACGCAGCGCGGCGCGGATGGTCCCGAGGCTCGGCTCTGCGTGGTGCAACAAGGTCTCCCTTCGGCCCGTCAGAGCCCTTGCGTGGAGTGGGAACGCCAGAATTACGGCAATTCTGCAGTGCGGCAGCCCGTCGAGGCACGACCGACAGCGGCAGCGCAAACCTCCACACCTTTGATGCTGGACACTCCGCCACAGCAATTTAAATTCCGCTAATGTGTGCTCCGGTTCCGGCTTCTGCCGCGAATTCGCGCAACCAACTTCGTCCGCGGGGCGTAATTCGTCGGCGCAGGCCCCGCCTGCCCCGCAGCCGCCCGCCTGTTCGACCTCGCCTCTCCCCGCAACAAGGATCAGCCTGATGCCGACCGCCATGTATCACCTGACGACGCTCGCCACGCTGGCGGTGCTCGGCGTGCTCGCCGCCGGGCTTTGGAACCTGCTCCGCGGCAGCTCGCCCAACCTCAGCCAGAGGCTGATGCGCTGGCGCGTCGGGCTGCAGTTTCTCGCGATCATCGTGATCATGCTGACCGTATATCTGTCGCGGCACGCCTGACAGCAGGGAGTGGGACCAGGATGGTCGTTCTCAACAGGATCTACACGCGCACCGGCGACGACGGGACGACGGCCCTGGGCTCGGGTGAGCGCGTCGCCAAGTTCGACCGCCGGGTCGCCGCCTACGGTACCGTCGACGAGACCAATGCGGCGATCGGTATGGCGCGTGTCCACCTCGCATCCGACAGCTCGGAGGTTGCGCGCCGCATCGACGCGATGCTGGGACGGGCGCAGAATGATCTGTTCGACCTCGGCGCCGATTTGTGCGTTCCCGAGCGGGGCGTAAAGCCCGGCTTCGAGCCGTTGCGCGTCACCGACGCCCAGGTCGGACAACTCGAACAGGATATCGACGCGCTCAATGCGTCGCTCACTCCGCTGCGCTCGTTCGTGCTGCCAGGGGGGGCGGCGGGTGCGGCGGCGTTGCACGTGGCGCGAACCGTATGCCGGCGCGCCGAGCGGCTCGTCGTCCAGTTGGCGCATGAACCCGACGAGCCGGTGAACCCGGCCGCGGTCCGCTATCTGAACCGCCTGTCGGATCTCCTCTTCGTGGCGAGCCGCGCCGCCAATGACCAGGGCGCACGCGATGTGCTATGGGTACCGGGCAGGAATCGATAGCCGTCGGTGCCGGCTCGACGAGCCTCACGACTTTCCTACGGCCCGGCGAGAAACTGGAACATCTTCCACTCGAACCAGCTGGAGCGTCACTCGCATGTTCGTGCCGCTGAGCGACGAGAACGCGCTCAAGTCCATCCCGTTCCAGTACGTCACCGTCTCGCTCATCGCGATCAACGTGATCGTTTTTCTCCTCACGCTGGGCAGCTCCGACGTGCGCACCATCGCGAGCTTCGCGGTCGTGCCGGCCGAACTCGTCAAGGTCGGTATCGGTGGAGGTCCAGCATATGGCCCGCTCGACGTGCTGCCGGTACCGGAGCGCTACACGCTCGTCTCGTACATGTTCCTGCACGGCAGCTGGATGCACCTGATTTCCAACATGCTGTTCCTTTGGGTGTTCGGCGACAACGTCGAGGACGCGATGGGACACATGCGCTTCCTCATGTTCTATCTTGCCTGCGGCATCGTTGCCGGTCTGGTGCACACGATGGCCATGCCCAGCTCGCCCCGCCCGCTCGTCGGCGCCAGCGGTGCTGTCGCTGGCATCGTTTCGGCCTACCTGATGCTGCACCCTCGAGTGAATGTCTGGGTGCTGGTGATGCGCTACATCCCGCTCCGGCTCAGCGCCACCATCGTCCTCGGGGTGTGGATCGCCATCCAGGTGGTCATGGTGTCGATCCCGCAGCAGGGGGCGGTCGCGTGGTGGGCGCACATCGGCGGTCTGATCGCCGGAGCTGTCCTCATTCTGTTCATGCGCCGTCCGGGGGTCGTGCTGTTCGACCGCGGGCTCAGCCTGCGCTGAGGCCGGCGGGATCGCCCGGGCTGTGCGCGACGCGCTCATCTGTTTCGCCTCATTGGGGCAACGACGTGGCATCCGTTCGATTGACACTCGTTCGAGCCTTGCCGTAGGGTCCGGTTTCGCATCTGCGAAGGGTTTGCGACGGCTTCGTCCACAGGCTCGGCGCCACGTTTGTTTGCGGTTGACGGACGTCGCCCGGGCGCGATCACGATCGCCCTCCGGTGCGGCGGCTCCGCGAAGCTGCGCCGGCGTGTCCTGCCACTCGCGGACGCAAGACGTTCAGGGTCGAGGAGGTGCGCACAGCCTCGCTGGATGGCAGGCCGGGCGTGGAGCGGCGACCCGGACTGGATTGAGACCGGAAACACAATAGCAGCTCGGGAGCAGCGCAGAGATGAAGGTCCTCGTGCCCGTCAAGCGGGTGGTCGACTACAACGTGAAGATTCGCGTCAAGGCGGACGGCTCCGGCGTCGAACTCGCCAACGTGAAGATGTCGATGAACCCGTTCGACGAGATTGCCGTCGAGGAGGCCCTGCGCCTCAAAGAGAAGGGCGCCGCGACCGAGGTCGTTGCCGTTTCGATCGGCCCGGCCAAGGCGCAGGAGACGCTGCGGACCGCGCTCGCCATGGGCGCCGACCGCGCCATACTGGTCGAGACGGACGAGGGCCTCGCGGTCGAGCCGCTCGCTGTTGCCAAGGTGCTCGCCAAAGTGGTCGCGGCCGAAACGCCGGGGCTCGTCATTCTCGGCAAACAGGCGATCGACGACGACTGCGGCCAGACCGGCCAGATGCTCGCCGCCCTGCTCGGGTGGGGCCAAGCGACGTTCGCCTCCAAGGTCGAGATCGACGGCGGCAAGGCACGCGTCACGCGGGAGGTCGACGGCGGCCTCGAGACGGTGTCGATCGCGCTGCCAGCGATCGTGACCACCGATCTGCGTCTCAACGAGCCGCGCTATGCCTCGCTGCCCAACATCATGAAGGCGAAGAAGAAACCGCTCGACGTCAAGAAGCCCGCCGAACTCGGCGTCGACGTCGCGCCCCGCCTGAAGGTGCTTTCGACCGTCGAGCCGAAGGGGCGCAAGGCCGGCGTCATGGTGAAGTCGGTCGCCGAGCTTGTCGACAAGCTGAAGAACGAGGCGGGGGTGCTGTGATGGCTGTTCTGCTGATTGCCGAGCATGGCACCGAAGGCCTCAACGCCGCGACCGCCAAGGCGCTCACCGCTGCCCGCCAGCTCGGTGGCGACGTGCACGTGCTGGTCGCCGGCGCCGGATGCGGACCGGCCGCCGAAGCCGCAGCCCGGTTCGACGGCGTTGCCAAGGTGCTGGTGGCCGATGCTCCGCATCTCGGGCCCCAACTCGCCGAGGATGTGGCCGCACTCGTCGTCCCGCTGATGTCGAGCTATGACGCCGTCGTTGCGCCATCGACCGCGCGCGGCAAGAACGTGCTGCCGCGTATCGCCGCGATGCTCGACGTGATGCAGATCTCCGACATCACGGCGGTGAAATCCGCCGACACGTTCGAGCGGCCGATCTATGCCGGCAACGCGATCCAGACGGTGCAGTCGACTGACGCAAAGCGCGTGATCACAGTGCGCACGGCCGCCTTCCAGGCGGCGGGCGAGGCGGGCAATGCCCCGATCGAGCCGGTTGCGGCGCCGGCCGCCGCCGGGCTGTCCAACTTCGAGAAGGCCGAGCTCGCCAAATCGGACCGTCCGGAACTCGCCTCGGCGCGCATCGTCGTCTCCGGTGGTCGCGGCATGCAATCGGGCGAAAACTTCGAGAAGTATCTCGCGCCCGTCGCCGATCGGCTCGGCGCGGCCATCGGCGCCAGCCGCGCCGCCGTAGACGCCGGCTTCGTGCCGAACGACTACCAGGTTGGCCAGACCGGCAAGGTCGTCGCCCCCGAGCTCTACGTGGCCGTCGGCATCTCTGGCGCGATCCAGCATCTCGCCGGCATGAAGGACAGCAAGGTGATCGTCGCCATCAACAAGGACGGCGAGGCACCGATCTTCCAGGTCGCCGACTACGGTCTGGTGGCGGATCTCTTCCAGGCCCTGCCCGAGCTCGAGGCCGAGCTCGCCAAGGCCGGCGTCGCACGATGATCGGAGCTGGCATGCGTAGATCTATGAACATGGCGTCGGCGGGCGAACAGTCGGGGGGCGCGCTTCCCGCCATCAAGCGCATCGGCATCATCGGCGCCGGCCAGATGGGCAACGGCATCGCGCACGTCGTCTCGCTGGCCGGCTACGCCGTCAAGGTCAACGACCTTTCGAAGGATCGCTTCGAGCGGGCAGTGGGCCTGATCGAGCGCAACCTGACGCGACAGGTCGCCAAAGGTCTCATCAAGGAGGCCGATCGCGATGCTGCGCTGAAGCGCATCACGTTCGCGGTCGACTTCGCCGCGTTCGCCGACTGCGACCTCGTCATCGAGGCGGCGACCGAGGAGGAGGAGATCAAGCGCAAGATCTTCCAGAGCCTGTGCAGCCACCTGCCGCCAAATGCGCTGGTCGCCTCGAACACCTCGTCGATCTCGATCACGCGGCTCGCCGCCGCGACCGACCGGCCCGAACGCTTCATCGGCATGCACTTCATGAACCCGGTGCCGCTGATGCAGCTGGTCGAGCTGATCCGCGGCATTCAGACGGAAGACACCACGTTCGCGGCGGCGCGCGACTTCGTCCAGTCGCTCGGCAAGACGACCGCGGTCTCGGAGGATTTCCCCGCCTTCATCGTCAACCGCATTCTGCTGCCGATGATCAACGAAGCGGTTTACACGCTCTACGAAGGCGTCGGCACGGTCGAGGCGATCGACAAGGCGATGAAGCTCGGCGCCAATCACCCGATGGGCCCGCTCGAGCTCGCCGATTTCATCGGTCTCGATACCTGTTTGTCGGTGATGCAGGTGCTCTACGAGGGGCTCGCCGACAGCAAGTACCGGCCTTGCCCGCTGCTGGTGAAGTACGTCGAGGCCGGTTGGCTCGGCCGCAAGACACAGCGCGGCTTCTACGACTATCGCGGCGACGTGCCGGTGCCGACACGCTGAGTGCCACGTGTCCGGCGCAACCGTTGCCCGGGGGCAAAGTGGCGCTGATGCTGCGGTGGCGTGCGGGCACGAGTATGGGCCTCGGGCGTGACGGTCCCGATCGCCGCCGTCCCGGCGGGCCCTTTGGGAGTTGACGGGGACGCAGTGATCCTACGCGAACCGCGGCCTAACCCGATGGCCGCTTCCGGGCGCCTCAGGCCGCTTCCCGCATGCGCAATTGCTCACCGCGATAGCTCAGCGCCTCGGCGATGTGGATACGCCCGACGCCACCGGCGCCGTCGAGATCGGCGAGCGTCAACGCCACCCGCAGCGTGCGGTGGAAGCCGCGGGCGGAAAGGCCCATCCGCTCGGCCGCATCGCGCAGGAGCTGGCTCGCGTCCGCCGACATCGCGGCTGCCGCCTCCAGTTCGCGACCGGCGGTCTGCGCGTTGGTCAGCGTGCCGGCGCGGCTGCCGACGACGCCGGCATAGCGGGTCCGTTGACGCTCGCGCGCCGCGACCACCCGTCCGCGCACCTCGGCGCTGCCTTCGAGTGGGGGAGGCAGACAGAGTTCGGCGGCCGAGACGGCCGGTACCTCGATGGTGAGGTCGATGCGGTCGAGCAGCGGGCCCGACACGCGCGACTGGTAGTCGGCGGCGCAACGCGGTCCCCGCCGGCAGCTCTCTCCCGGTCCTCCGCCGCATCGACATGGGTTCATCGCCGCGACAAGCTGGATGCGCGAGGGATAGCAGATGCGGTGGTTGGCGCGGGCGATCACCGTTTCGCCGGTCTCCAGCGGTTGCCGCAGGCTGTCGAGCACCTGCGGCGTGAACTCCGGCAATTCGTCGAGGAACAGCACACCGAGATGGGCGAGCGAGACCTCGCCCGGTTTCGGTCGCGAGCCGCCACCGACGAGGGCTGCCATGCTCGCGGAATGATGCGGCGCCCGGAACGGCCGCTCGCGCTTCAACTTGCCGCCCATCAGCTCGCCGGCAAGCGAATGCACCATGGAGACCTCGAGCATCTCCTCGGCATCCAGAGGCGGCAGGATCGACGGCAGGCGAGCCGCCAGCATCGACTTTCCGGAGCCCGGCGGGCCGATCATCAGCAGATTGTGGCCGCCGGCGGCCGCCACCTCGAGCGCGCGTTTCGCCGTCTCCTGGCCCTTCACGTCCCTGAGATCGAGCGCGGCCGGCTCGCCGGCCGCCACGTTCGGCTCGGGCCGCCGCAGCGTCTGCAGTCCTTTGAGATGATTGGCGAGGGAAAGGATGTGCGGCGCCGCGATGATGTCCACGTCATCGCCGGCCCAGGCGGCTTCGGGACCGCACTCCACGGGGCAGATCAGACCCTTGCCGATGGCGTTGGCGCCGATCGCCGCCGGCAGCCCGCCCGGCACGGCACGGATCTCGCCATCCAGCCCGAGTTCGCCGATGGCGGCGAAGCCTGCAACCGCATCAGGCGCGACCGCTCCGGTCGCAACCATCAAAGCGAGCGCGATGGGCAGGTCGAAGTGGCTGCCCTCCTTCGGCAGATCGGCTGGCGCGAGATTGACCGTGATGCGCTGCCAGGGCAGGCCCATGCCGACCGCGTGCAGGGCGTTGCGCACCCGCTCGCGGCTTTCCGCCACCGCCTTGTCCGGCAAGCCGACGATCTGGAAGTTGTGCTTGCCGGGCGTGATGCGCACCTCGACATGCACAGGCCTCGCCTCGATGCCGACGAACGCGAGAGTCGAGATGCGCGCGTACACGGGAGCCTCCCCAGATTTCCGGGAAGTCTAGCGTACGCCGTCTGATCATTCAAGAACTTTGTATGAACAAAAATGGATCGACTGGCGACCGGTGGACGCGTCACGACCCCCCGACCTTTGCCTCCACCGCGTCCCAGAACAGCGCCGCGATGTCGGCGCCGCCGAAACGCTTGACCTGGCGGATGCCCGTCGGAGACGTGACGTTGATCTCGGTCAGATAGGGTCCGATCACGTCGATGCCCGTGAAGATCAGGCCGCGGCGCTTGAGTTCGGGGGCGAGCCGCGCACAGATCTCGCGATCGCGGTCGGTGAGTGCGACCGGCTCGGCGCGTCCGCCGACGTGCATGTTGGAGCGCGCCTCGCCTTCCGACGGCACACGGTTGATGGCGCCGGCCACTTCGCCATCGATGAGGATGATGCGCTTGTCGCCCTGTCGCACCTCCGGACGATACTGCTGCACCATGAACGGCTCGCGGAACACGGTGTGGAACAGCTCGACCAACGAGTTCAGGTTGTTGTCGTCGGGCTGAATCCGGAACACGCCCGAGCCGCCGTTGCCGTAGAGCGGCTTGACGATGATGTCCTTGTACTGCGTGCGGAAGGCACGCACCTCCTCGACCGAACGGGTGACCAGCGTCGGCGGCATAAGGTCCTGAAAGTCGAGTACGAAGACTTTCTCGGGCGCGTTGCGCACGTGTGCCGGATCGTTGACGACAAGGGTCTTGGGATGGATGCGCTCGAGCAGGTGGGTGGTCGTGATGTAGCCCATGTCGAAAGGCGGATCCTGGCGCAGCAGGACGACATCCTGGCTTGCGAGATCGACCACCATCCGCGCGCCGATCTTGTAGTGGTCGCCAGCAACGTCCTGGATGGTGAGCGCATGCCCGCGCGCCCTCAGCGTATCGCGATCGAGCGCCAAGTCCTCGGGCGTATAATAGAACAGCTTGTGCCCGCGCCGCTGCGCCTCGAGCAGGAGCGCGAAGGTCGAATCGCCCGCGATGTCGATGCGGTCGATCGGGTCCATCTGGCAGGCGACGGCGAGGGTCATCGGGGCTCTCTTCAAGCTGGCGCGGCCGCGTCTCTTGCCGTGGACGGGTACGCGCGTTCCATCATCGGCAGTCGGCGGCGGTCGTGGCGCTCATGCCGGTTGCAGGGCATTGGGAACATGTCGGGGCAGCCGCCACGGCACGACGAGCACACTGTCGAGGCCGATCTCGTGGTTGCGGTAGCGCCTGTGGCGCCACACCCACTGCTCGGCGGCATCGGCCACGCGTCGCGCCTGGAGATCGGAGATGGAGTCGCGCGCAAGCGCTTCGTCGCGGCGCAACTTGACTTCGACGAAGGCCAGACGGCGGCCACGGACGGCGACGAGGTCGATCTCGCCGAGGCGCGAGCGCTGCCGGCTGGCAAGGATGCGGTAACCCTTCAGCGTCAGGTGGACGGCGGCGGCGATCTCCGCGATCCGGCCGGAACGCTCGCGGGCGCGGCGCTCATCGGCGCGGACATCGGCGAGCGACCGGCGCAGCATGCGGCGCGGCCGGAAGCGGCGCGCCTGCCGGAACCTGCCCAACGTGGCTGCCAGATCGAACACGCACTCACCCCAGTCGGAATTTCGCCCCACGCGATGCCGCGCAGCTAACTTTGGTCTTCTGCACGGCCCTCGCCACCATCCTTCATGGCGAGACCGATATCGTAGACGCGAGAACGGGGCACGCCAAGACGGTCGGCGACGGTACGCGCGGCCACGGAGAGCTTCTGGTCGACAAGCTCTGCCGCAAGCGCCGCGCGGATCGCCACGTCGTCGATCTGGAGCGCGGCTTCGGTGCGGGGCGGCGCCACGACGATGGCGATCTCGCCGCGCACGCGCTCGCACGCGTATGCCCCGGCAAGTGTGGCGAGAGAGGCGCGCCGCATCTCCTCGAAGCGCTTGGTGATCTCGCGCGCGACGGCAGCCTCGCGGTCGCCGAGGCCGGCAGCGAGCGCCGCCAGCGTCTCGGCCAGACGACCCGGTGCCTCGTAGAAGACGAGCGTGGCGGGAACCTCTCGCAGCGCCGCGAGGCGGGCGGCGCGGGCGCCGGCCTTGGCAGGCAGGAAGCCGGCGAACAGGAACGTATCGGTCGGCAGACCCGAGGCGACGAGCGCGGCGAGCAGGGCGCTCGGACCGGGCGCGGCATAGACGCGGGCGCCGGCCTCCAGCGCGGCGGTGACGAGCTTATAGCCGGGATCGGAAACGAGCGGTGTGCCGGCATCCGAAACGAGCGCGATGGCGCGACCCTCGCAGAGCGCCGTGATGATTTCCGGCCGGACCCGCCCGGCATTGTGCTCGTGATAACTGGCCAACGGCCGGTCGATACCGTAGTGGTCGAGCAGAACGCGACTGACGCGGGTATCCTCGCAATAGATCCGGTCGGCGCGGGCGAGCGTCGCAATCGCCTCCAGCGTGATGTCCGAAAGCCGTCCGATCGGGGTTGCGACGATATGCAGCCCGCTCGCCAGCGGTCGGGCCAGCGCCTGCCGCAAGGCCGCCATCGCCGCTGTGCAGGTGGCCTCGACGCCCGGGGCCGCTGCGCTGGTCGAATGCGTGTTCGTCACGCGGGTCCTCACTCGATCTTGCGCCGCCCGGCCTACCCGGCTCGCGGAGGTTTCAACTCTGCCGGAGCAGATCAGTTGTCTTCCGACGGCGATGATGCAGCCATGGTGCGCACCGCTGCGTGGCGGATGAGACGCGACGAGCATGCCGCCGGCACGACGGCGCGACAAGACGTGTGTCAGCCGGCGAGTGAGATGATAGGGATGTCGAGGATGTCACGAATCAGTGAAGCGCAGGCGAGACCGAGCTGGTGAGCGCCAACGGAACCACCGAAACCGGGACGGGCGGCCCACGGCTGCCGGCCGCACGATGCGTGGCCGGGCTGCGCTTGGCGACGCTCACCGCTCTCGTCGTCGGCGGCTGCGCGGCCGCTTTGGGGCCGTCCGGCCCAGGCGGCCCGTGCCGGCGCCGCCGGCTCCCGGCGCGACCGCAGCAGCCGGCTCCAGCGCCCAGGTCTCCGCAACATCGGCCACGGCCGCCCGTCTGCGCCCGGAAGCGCGTATCGCGCTCCTGCTGCCGCTGACCGGCAACACTGAAACAGCCGCGGTCGCCAAGGGTATGCGTCAGGCCGGCGAGATGGCGTTGTTTCAGATCAACAATCCGGGCTTCCAGCTGGTCGTCAAAGACACCCGGGCGAGCCCGGACGGCGCTCGCGCGGCCGCCCAGGAGGCCATCGCCGAGGGCGCCGAGATGATCGTCGGGCCGCTGTTCGCCGCCTCAGTGACTGCCGTGGCGCCGGTCGCGCGGCAGGCCGGCGTACCGGTGCTCGCCTTCTCGAATGACAAGCGCATCGCCGGAAGTGGCGTCTATCTGCTGAGCTTCCTGGTCGGCGCCGAGGTCGACCGCGTGGTCGGCTTTGCCGTCGCGCGAGGCAAGAGACGCTTCGCGGCCCTGCTGCCCGACGACGCCTACGGCGTGCTGGCCGGCGACGCATTCCGGGCGGCGGTGGCCCGCTACGGCGGCACGATCGTCGCCAGCGCACGATATCAGGGCGGTGCCAACGGCATGCTGGGCCCGGCCCAGCAGCTCATCGAGGCGGTGCGCGGCGCCGAGGAGCAGGGCGTGCCGGTGGACGCCATCTTCGTGCCCGGAGGTCCCGAGACGCTGCCGCGGCTAGGGCCGATCCTGCGGCACGGTCGTCTGGACACTGCAAAAGTCAAGCTGCTTGGCACCGGCGGCTGGGACTATCCGGGCCTGGGTCGCGACCAGACGTTCGTCGGAGCGTGGTATCCGACACCCGATCCGCGTGGCTGGCGGGCGTTCTCCGAGCAGTTCGGCCGCACCTTCGGCTCGGCGCCGCCTCGCATCGCGAGCCTCGCCCACGATGCCGTCTCGATCGCGGCGGTGCTCGCCGGCGCGGCGCCCAAGGGCCAGCGCTACGCGCCCGGCCAGCTCACGCAGGCGCGCGGCTTCACCGGCGTCGACGGCCCGGTACGCCTCGGCGCCGACGGCACCGCTGAGCGCAGCCTCGCGGTCGTCGAGGTGCAACCGTTCGGCGCCACCGTGATCGATGCCGCGCCCGGCATGCCCGGAGCAGCACCGGTCGGCGCGCCTCCCCCCTTCGCATCGGCGGCGCCGCCGCCCTTCGCTCCACCGCGCACCGCGCCCCAGCCCGTCACTGCCACGGGACCGCAGTTCACCCAGCAGCCGCGGCGGCTGGTCGACTAGCGTTCGGTTTCCTGCCTGACCTGGCGCTCAGACCACTCGACTGCCATTCGGACCGCTCTGCCAGATGCATGAGATCGTCAGCATTGTCGCGCCGGTCTTCGGCCTGATCCTGATCGGGTGGGTCGCGGCAAAAAGCGGCTACGTTTCGCAGGGGAGCGGCCGGGTCGTGGCGGAGTTCGCCTTCAAGATCGCGATGCCCGCGCTGCTGTTCCGGTCGATGCTGTCGGTCGGTGAGATGCCGGGCTCGCCGCTGATGCTGGTCGCCGCCTACTTTCTCGCGGCAGCACTGGTGTGGTCGATCGCGACCGCGGCGACGCACCTGCTGCTCCGCCGGCCCGCACCCGATGCCGCGAGCATCGCCATGGGCTCAACCTTCTCCAACTCTGTGATGCTCGGCGTGCCGCTCGCCCTCAGCGCGTTCGGGCCTGAAGCGGCGGCACCGGCCGCGCTGCTGATCTCGCTCGATACGCCCGCGCTCTGGATCACCGCGACGCTGCACCACGCGATCGCCGCGCGGACGAGCGACGGCCCGGTGCTGCCGCGCCTCGGCGGCGTGGTGCTCGATCTCCTGAAAAACCCGATCATCCTGGCGCTCGTCGCCGGTATCGTCGGGCGGTCGACGGGTCTCGTCGTGCCGGAGCTGCCGGACCGCCTGCTGCAACTCCTGCACAACGCCGCGGTACCGAGCGCACTCTGCGCCCTCGGCATGTCACTCGCCACCTACGAGATCCGCGGCCAGGCTCCGACGCTCGCCGTCATCTGCATCCTGAAGCTCGTGCTCTACCCGGCCGTCGCCTACGTCCTCGCAGTGCACGTTTTCGCGCTGCCGCCACTGTGGAGTGCGGTAGCCGTGTTGTTCGCGGCGATGCCCGTCGGCGCCAATGCCTACCTGTTCGCCCAGCGCTACGAGCGCGCGGTCGGCTCTGTCTCGAGCGCCATCGCAGTGTCGACGACCATCGCGGTCGCAAGCGTCGCCGGCGTGCTCTATGTGCTGAAGGCCTGGATAGGCTAGGCGGGTCCGCCGTCCACTCTGCCGTCACGTCCTGAATGGAACAACATCACAGCCGCCGTGTTGCCGGTGAAGAACCGAAACGCGCGCGCCGGCTGCGGCGCGCTCCACAGGAGACAGATTTCATGCGTGTTGCCAACATCATAGCACAGGCCCTGCTCGTCATCGGCGGGCTCAACTGGGGGCTCGTCGGCCTGTTCCAGTTCGATCTCGTCGCCGCACTCTTCGGTGGTGAAGGAGCGCCGCTCGCGCGGCTGGTCTACGTGCTGGTCGGCTTGGCCGCCCTCTACGGGCTCTACCTCGTGAAATTCGTCGGCGAGGACCGGCGACTGGCCGGCAATATCTGAAGCGTGACGAGGGAAGAGATCCGTGACCGAGGACGAGCGCAAGCAGATCCGCGCGGAGTTTCGCGACGCGGTCAACATGAGCCCGGCGGAGCTGGACGACTGGCTCGACACGGCGGAAAGCAAGGGGGTCGGCTGGACCCGAGAGGGCGAAGACGAGGCGATCGGACACAAGTCCGGACGCCGGATCGTGGCGATCAAGCGACACACGGTCGACTCCCTCACCGACGACGATCACACCCACATGCGCAAGGTCGTCGGTTACATACACCGCCATCTGGCCCAACGCCCGGCCGGTGACGTGCGCGATACGCGCTGGCGCTACAGCCTTATGAACTGGGGCCATGATCCGCTGAAGGACGAAACGGATTGAGGTAGCGGAGCGACCGGCCTTCTCCGGCTGCAGCACTTGTACGCTCCGAACGCGCACGCGAGATCGTCCCGCACTGGCAACGGAGGACGCAATGTCGATGGAGCCCGCACCGACCACGCCCGGCGACCTGACGCGACATATCGCGCGGCTCGACGAATGCGCCGGACGGCGAAATCGCATCGAGTATCTGGTCGGAGGCGGCGCCATGGTGCTGCTGCTGGCAACCGGTGCCGTGGGGCTCGCGAGTTCGCAAGACACGCCGGCGATGATCACGGCGATTGGTTCTCTAATCCTCGCCGGCGGGCTCGCCGTTGCGCTGTCGCGCCTGAACCGGCACGCCGCAGCCGAGCATCGGCGTCCACCGGTCACCGACGCGAAACGCGCGCTCATCGGCCGCCTGCGGCGTGAGCGCGACCTGCTTCGGTCCGTTTGGAGCTGGTATATCGGACCAATGCTGCCAGGCTTCGTTCTGATATGGGGAGGTCTCATCGCCGGTGGCTCAGTCGGCGCGGCACTCGTCGGCAGCCTGATAACCATCGTCGCGATCGCGTGGATCGCGAACGCCAATCGCCGAGCGGCGGCCGGCTTCGACCGGCAGATTCGAGAGCTCGCCCCGTCCAGCCGGTAGCGGGTCGACCGGACGCCCGTCGGCGGCAATTGCACCGCGACGTTGCATTGCGGTACGGGCTCCTCTGCAGCCGGTGCGCTGTCGCACGGCCGTTGCCATGGTAGCCTCGGTTGGTCCCACAGCCTCCCGAGGTCGTTCCCACGATGTCTGAAGTGCGCTCCTGCGACGTCGCCGTGCTCGGCGCCGGCATGGTCGGCATCTCGGCCGCCCTGCATCTCCTCAAGCGGGGGCGCTCGGTCGTTCTGATCGATCGGCGGGGCCCGGCCGAAGAGACGTCCTACGGCAACGCCGGCATCCTGCAGAGCGAGGGCGTGGTGCCTTACGCCTTTCCGCGGGAAATCGGCCGTATCGTCAGGGCCGGGCTCAACATGACGAGCGAGGCACACGTCCACTGGCGGGCGCTGCCGGTGATCGCCGGCCCGATGAGGGCCTATTGGCGCAACTCGGCACCCGAGCGGCTGGCCAGGAGCGCGCGCGCTTTCGCGCCCCTCGCTGCGCGCTGCATCGCCGAACACGAGGTGCTGATGACAGAGGCCGGCACGAGCGCGCTGCTGCGTCGCACCGGCTACCTCAAGCTCTACCGCGATCCGGCAGCGCTTGCGAAAGACGCCGCCGACGAGGAGGCCATCAAACGGACATATGGCGTCAACTACGAGGTGATCGACAGCGAGGGCATCGGCGCGTTGGAGCCTCACATCACCGGCGCCTTTTCAGGTGGCATCCTGATGCCCGATCCGGTCAGCGTGTCCGATCCCGGCCGGCTCGGACAATCCTACGCCGCTCTGTTCGAGCGGCTCGGCGGCCATTTCGCACGCGGCGACGCGATGACGCTGGAAGCGACCGATAACGGCTATCGGATCGCGATCGAGAGCGGCACGCTCGCAGCACGCGAGGCGATCGTCGCGCTCGGCCCGTGGTCGGGCGACCTGATGCAGCGTCTCGGCTACGCTCTGCCGCTGTTCGTCAAGCGCGGCTACCACATGCACTATCGGCCGGTCGCGGGTTCCAACGCGACACTTTCCAGGCCGGTGATCGACACCGACGGCGGCTATGTGCTCGCCCCCATGAGCAAAGGCATTCGGCTCACTACCGGCGCCGAGTTCGCGCTGCGCGATGCGCCGCCCTCGCCCGTGCAACTCGCCAAGGTAGAGCCGCTCGCCCGTCGCGTATTCCCGCTTGGCGAACGTGTCGAGCCGGAGCCCTGGATGGGCCGCCGCCCCTGCCTACCGGACATGCTGCCGGTGATCGGCCAAGCCCCCCGCCACCGCGGACTTTGGTGCGATTTCGCCCACCAGCACTGGGGCTTCACCCTGGGCCCCGTCTCCGGCCGCCTGCTCGGAGAAATGATGACCGGCGAAACGCCGTTCACGGACCCCGCGCCGTACCGGCTTGACCGCTTCTGACGCGCACAGTTCGCAATCGGCTGTCATGAGCCGATCACAGATGAGACTTACGCAACCGTTCTCGTCTCCGCGCTGCAGCCCCACGAGGAAGCGTCCATGACCGGCCCCGTCGATCTCGATCGCCTGCCGACCTCCCAGCAGTACGAGGAGGCGGAAAACGAGGGTTCCAATGCCTCAGCCAACCCGACCCTCGGCGACGTCATCGCCGAGCGCTTCTCGCGCCGCGACCTGATGAAAGGCGTCCTTGCCGTCGCGGCGATGGCCGCCACGGTTTCGCCGCTCGCGCTTGCCGCAGCGACGCGCGCAGAGGCGCAAGGCACGAGCACGACGCCGTCGTTCAACTTCAACGAGGTCGCCGCCGGCTCCGACGACACTCACCATGTCGCCGAAGGCTACGACGCCGACGTGCTGATCCGCTGGGGCGACAAGGTTGCCGCCGACGCACCCGCCTTCGATCCGCAGAAGCAGACGGCGGAGGCGCAGGCGAAGCAGTTCGGCTACAACAACGACTTCCTCGGCTACATCCCGCTCGACGGCCGCTCCGACCATGGCCTGCTCGTGGTCAACCACGAGTACACCAACGAGGAGCTGATGTTTCCGCGCCTCGGCCGCCAGGACGGCAAGGCCGCGTTCGCCGGCATGACGAAGGATCTCGTCGACATCGAGATGATGGCGCACGGCGGCTCCGTCCTCGAGGTGAGGCGCGAGGACGGCAAGTGGACGGTGGTCGCCGGCTCGAGGTACGCCCGCCGCATCACCGCTGCGACTCCGATGAGGATTTCCGGCCCCGCCGCCGGCCACGAAAGGATGAAGACCAAGGAAGACCCGAGCGGCACCAAGGTGCTCGGCATGCTCAACAACTGCGCCGGCGCCACCACGCCGTGGGGCACGTGGCTCACGTGCGAGGAAAACTTCAACGGCTACTTCTGGTCGAAAAAGGATGGCCAGGACGGGCCCGACGGCAAGGCGCTGAAGCGCTACGGCGCGCCGGGCGAATGGTACAACTGGGGCCGATATCACGACCGCTTCGACTACACCAAGGAGCCGAACGAGGTGAACCGCTTCGGCTGGGTGGTCGAGATCGATCCGATGGACCCCGACTCGGTACCGGTCAAGCGCACCGCGATGGGCCGTTTCAAGCACGAGGGTGCCGGCAACGCGATCGCGAAAGGCGGTCAGTTCGTCGTCTATTCGGGCGACGACGAGCGTTTCGACTACGTCTACAAGTTCGTCACCGAAGGCAGGGTCGACACCGCCAATCGCGCCGCCAACATCGGATTGCTCGACAAAGGCACGCTCTACGTGGCGAAGTTTGACGCCGACGGTTCGGGCGAGTGGCTGGCGCTGGTGCACGGTCACGGCCCGCTGACCGCGACCAACGGGTTCAAGGACCAGGGCGAGGTGGTGATCCACGCCCGCCTCGCCGCCGATCTCGTCGGCGCCACCAAGATGGACCGTCCCGAGGACATCGAGGTCAACAGGAAGACCGACAAGGTCTACCTGATGCTGACCAACAATTCGCGCCGCAAGCCTGACCAGGTGGATGCGGCCAACCCGCGCGCCAACAACAGGTTCGGTCACATCATCGAGATGATCCCGGACAATGGCGACCATGCATCGACGACGTTCAGGTGGGAGATCCTCGTCAGGTGCGGCGATCCCACGATTGCGGATGTCGGCGCCACCTTCAACCCGTCGACGTCCCAGGACGGCTGGTTCGGCATGCCCGACAACGCGGTGGTCGACACGCTTGGCCGCTTGTGGATCGCCACCGACGGCAACTCCCCGACGACCACCGGTCGCTCCGACGGCATCTGGGCGATGGAGACGACAGGCGCCGCCCGCGGCACCTCGAAGCTGTTCTTCCGCTGCCCGAGCGGCGCCGAGATGTGCGGGCCGGAGATGACGCCCGACGCCGAGACGTTTTTCGTCGCGGTCCAGCATCCGGGCGAAAGCGAAGATGCCAGGAGGCCGGCCACGTTCGAGGCGCCGTCGACACGCTGGCCTGACTTCAAAGCCGGCATGCCGCCCCGTCCCTCGGTCGTCGCCATCACCAGAAAGGGCGGCGGCAAGATCGCGGTGTGACGCGGACGGAAGTGGCGGAGTGGCGAATTGCAGGTGCCGGAGAAGACGGCCAACTGGCGGTTCCGCGCGGCCGACCGCCGGTCCGGTGCCGATCGGCCGGGGCAGGGTCGCGAGGTTCGCGGCCTCGACCGGTCTTGCTAAGGCCCAACTGCTCGGCTAGCGGCTTACGGCATCGACCGTTGACGCCGTGGATCCCATGAGCCGCTACCTCACGATGCGCGCCGCTCTGGCGACGTTCCTGCTCGCGCCGGTGCTGTGGACCGGCGGGCCCACGGCAATAGCGCCGGCGCGCGCGCAGAGCCCGGGCGCGCTCAATTCTCCCGTGCCGGCTGCGACGTCCGAGAACGCGCGCGACGTGCTCGCCCGCGTGCGGCCCTCGATCGTGCAGATCAAGGGCTTCTTCGGCTCCAACACCGCACACGAGTTCCACGGCACCGGCTTCGCGGTCGCGGCGGGCGGCGTGTTCATGACCAACTATCACGTGGTCGCGCGCAAGGTGCAGCATCCGACCAGATACCGGCTCGAGTTCCGCACGACCGACGATCGGACCGGCCCGCTCGAGGTGCTGGCTGTCGATGTGCGCCACGACCTCGCCCTGGTGAAAGCCGTCGGTCACGCTCCGCCGCCGCTCGCCTTCGTGACCAGTGAGCCCGAGCGCGGTACGCGCGCCTACGCAGTCGGCTTTCCGCTCGACGTCGGCCTGACCATCACCGAGGGGGTCTCGAACGGCATGGTCGAGGAGAGCTTCGAACCGCGCATCCACTATTCCGGTGCGATCAATGGCGGCATGTCGGGCGGTCCGGCTTTCGATCAGGGTGGCAAGGTGATCGGCGTCAACGTCTCGCACTACCGCTTCCAGCAGCTGGTGAGCTTCCTGGTGCCGGCGAAACACGTCCGCGCGCTCGCCGAGCACATACCGGCGAAGGCGCCCACCGCCGAGGCATTGAACGCGGACATCGCCGCGCAGGCCCGCGCGCACGCCCGTCACCTGCTCGGCTCGCTCGCCGGCCCGTTGGCGACACAGACTGCGGCGGGTTATGCGCTGCCGGGCAAGCTCGCGCCCTTCATGCAGTGCAGCGGCTCGGGCAACCCCGATCCCCTTCAGCCGGTGCAATCGGTGCGCATCAATTGCCAATCCAAGGCCGGCCTGTTCCTGCGGTCGGGCCTGCAGAGCGGCGATCTCCACTTCTCGCATGCCGTGCTGTCGACCGAAAAACTGGACGCCTGGCGCTTCACGCACCGGCTGTCGGCCAACGCGGCAGGCTTCGGCGCGGCGGGCCTACGCCGCGAGGTGGGACCCTATGCCTGCCGTAACCGTACCGTGGCACTCAAGGGCTTCGACGCGGCGGTGTCGGTCTGCACGCGCGGCTATCGCAAGCTCGCCGACCTCTACGACTTCTTTCTGGTCGTAAGGAGCCTCAACGGCACGCAGCGGGGCTTCACGAGCCGACTGACCATGACCGGCATGGAGTTCGAGCCGGCCATGACGTTCATCGAGCGCTTCGTCGCAGCGATGGAGTGGAAGCCGTGAGCCCGACCGCAGTCCTCGTCGAAGTGCTCGACCGCCACGGTCATGTACGTCTGCAGCAGCGCCTGAGCCTCGACGAGGGCCGGCCGACCTTCTCGATCGGCCGCAGCCTCGAGGCCGACATCGTGCTCGACGACGAGCACGTCGCCCCGTTGCACGCGGTCGTCGAATTGACCAACGACGGCCGCCTGCTCGCCGGTGATCTCGGCACCGTCAACGGCATCGTGGTCGGCACCGTGCGTCACAAGGAGAAGGGTGGCCTGCTGGTCACAGGCGCGCCGGTGCGGATCGGCCGCACGGACCTGCGCCTGCGCACATCCGCCGAGCCGCTCGCACCCGAGAAGCCGGACCGCCACGAGCATCGCCTGCATATCCAGAGCCCCGCGACACTCGCCGGCCTCGCCATCCTGCTATTCGCCGCGCAGGAAATCTATGCGAGCTGGCTCGGTGCGCCGCGTGACCTGACCACCGCGCTTGCCACCTCGCTCTCGCTCAAGGCGACCGTGGTCGCCGGCTGGGTGGCGGGCTGGGCGTTGCTGTCGCGCATCCTCGTCGGCGAGTGGCGTTGGCTGCGCCATATCGCCATTGCACTCGGCGTCACCGTGGCGATCACCTGCCTCGACGCGATCACCACCATCGCGACCTTCGCGTGGGCGCTGCCGGCCTGGCGCAACGCTTCGATCTGGAGCTCCGTCGTCGCCCTCACCGTCGTCCTCTACATGCACCTGAGGACGGCGGCGCCGCTGTCGCATCGTCGGGCGATCGTGCTGGCCGCCATCGCGCCGCTGCTCGCCGGGCTCGGCGCCACCTGGTTCTACGAGCGCATCGCCCGCGACGACCTTTGGCGCGTCAACAGCCAGAGCCGAATCTACCCACCATGGTTGCGGCTCACTCGCGCCGTGCCGGCCGAAGCATACTTCAAAGCAGCCGCCGGCCTGCGTGCAGAGGCGGACCAGCGGCGAAGGGCCTTGGCGGTCGAGGACGAGGACGGCACGGCGTCCGACTGATCGCGCATCAAGCCGCCTCGCCGCTTGCCTCCGATGCGGGCGCGGTGCTAGGCCGAAGCCGGTCTGGCAGTGTCGGTCCGGGCGGGGGGAGAAGATGATACGCGTACTGCTCGCGACGACGAACATCTTCGCCTCGCTGGTGTTCGGCGCGCTGGCTATGGGCTTCGTCTGGTATTTCTCGCCGGATACCATACAGACGCTGTTCCAGACGGCGAGCAGCATGAAGGGCTGGCTGGTCAGCCGCGGCCTGTCGTCGTCCTACAACAACTTCCTGTGGTTCCTCATCGAGGAGAAGCAGCTCGTCTTCATGGGATTCGTCATGACGACGCGCATCGTGCTGGCCGTGATCGTCTCGATCCTGATGAAACTGCTCGGCCGCGAGTAGCTCCTTCCATATAGTTTACCATACCTTAGCACCTGTCCGAGTACGCTCCGTCGCGATACGGCCTTATGGCCGTCGAGGGCGTTGGGGGATTGCGTGCTCACTCGTCGCGGCACTGAAACGGGCCTGGAGCCCGACCGGACGGCGCACGACCGCGACGACCGGCTGCGCGCGTATGAGATGCGTCCGGAGCGCCACGATCCCGACGCGGGCTATCGCGACGACGCGTCGGCCGAGTCCTGGCAGGACCGCGACCGCGACGTGGCACTCGAAGTGGCTTCCGTCGCCCGTCACGCGGACACGCTGAAGCGAGAGCTCGATGCGCACGCCTCCACGCTGCATCGCCAGCTCGCCGACAGGTTGAGCCTGCTCGGTGGCGCGCAGTCAGCGCGGCGGACGGTGGAGGAGACACCGTCGCACCCCTTGGCGCGGCGGCGCCGACGGAGTTTCGGCTGGCTCGCCATCTGGCGCCGCGAACCGCCCGCGAGCGACGACACGCGGGGACGTCACGGTGGCGCACGGACGATATGCGACGTGCGGCCGGGGCACGATCCCAACGACGATGGACGGACTGGCCGGGTCGGTTGGCTCGGACTGGGCTTCCGGCGCCGTCGCGCCGATCACCGCCTCGAAGTTGAGCCTCCCGGCGCGCGCTGGCGTGACGAGCCCGACGCCTTCGGTCGTGACGAGCGCACCGGTGCGCGTCGAGATGACCGTTCGTTCCCGGACGACGGACGACGCCCGTATGCTGATGCAGCGACAGACGAAGCCGCGTACCACGAAGACCGCCGACACGCCCACTCCGGCGCCTACCGCGGCGAAGCCTCACGCGAGCCGCATGCCGGCGAGGAGCGGCGGTGGTGGCAGCGCCGCGACCGCAGGCGCGCGCACTCGCGGCACGAGCCGGCCGCGCCACGTCTCGAACTCGACCCCGTGCCGTCCGCACGAGGCTTCCGCCGCAGCGGCTCTTTGGACACGGGCCATCGCGACGAGTCCCCGGCACCGCGCCAGCACCGCCTCGACTGGCGCATCCGCCTGCCCCTGAAAGCGCTCGGCGGCGGGCTGGTGGTGCTCACCGTCGCCATCGTCAGCATGCTGGTCGTCTATACGATCCGCTATCCGGACCCCTTCGCACTCGCCGCCGGTCAACGCGCCCCGGTGATCCGCATCCTCGACCGCAACGGCCGCCTGCTCGCCGAGCGCGGTCGCCCGCACGACTACATCCCCGTCGCGCTGCTTCCCAGGCACGTCGTCGATGCGATCATCGCCACCGAGGATCGACGCTTCTGGAACCATTGGGGCATCGACCCGCTCGGCCTTGTTCGCGCCGCGCTCGCCAACCTGAGAGCCGGACGTACGGTGCAAGGCGGCTCGACGCTGACCCAGCAGCTCGCCAAGAACATGTTCCTCAGCCACGAGCGCACGCTCGCCCGAAAAGTCGAGGAGCTGACGCTCGCCGTCTGGCTCGAGGCACGGCTGACCAAGTCCGAGATCCTCGAACTCTACCTCAACCGCGTCTACTTCGGGGCCGGCGCCTACGGCATCGAGGCCGCGGCCCAGCGCTACTTCGACAAGTCGGCGCGCGCCCTCTCGCTGGCCGAGGCGGCGATGATCGCGGGTATGCTGCAGGCTCCGTCGCGCTACTCGCCGTTCGCCAATCCCGGCATCGCCCGCTCGCGCGCCCGCACCGTACTCGCCAAGATGGGCGATGCCGGTTTCGTCCCCGAGGCCATCGTCAAGCGCGCCAAGGCAGAAAGCTTGCAGTTCGCGAAGGAAGGCGGCCAGCGCGAGCCGGTCGGCCTCGAATATGCCGTGGACCATGTGCTCGAGCACATGCCGCAACTCTCCGGCATCAAGACGGGCACCATCGTCGTCGAAACGACGATCGACGCCGACCTGCAGCGCGCTGCACAATCGATGGTCGCGCGCGTGCTCAAGGAGGCGGATCCCCGCGCCCGCATCGGCCAGGCGGCTCTCGTCGTGCTCGACATGGATGGCGGAGTTCGCGCCATGGTCGGCGGTCGCTCCTACGAGCAGAGCCAGTTCAACCGCGTCACCCGTGCCCGCCGGCAGCCGGGATCGGTCTTCAAGCCATTTGTCTACCTTGCAGCCCTCGAGCGCGGCCTGACACCCGACTCGACCACCTACGACCTGCCGATCGACATCAAAGGCTGGTCGCCGAAAAATGCCAGCGGCGCCTTCACCGGCACAGTGACGTTGCGCCAGGGGCTCGCCCAGTCGCTCAACACGGTCGCCGTCCGCCTGCAGCAGGACATCGGCACGAAATCGGTGATCGACATGGCCCGCCGGCTCGGTGTCGCCTCGCCGCTGCGCGAGGATGCCTCTCTCGCACTCGGCACCTCCGAGGTGAACCCCCTCGAGATGGCAGGCGCCTACACCGTCGTTGCCAACGGCGGCATGCGCGTGCGCCCGCGCGCCATCCGCCGCGTGCTGACCGAGCGCGGCCGCGTGCTGTTCGCCGAGACCGGCATGCGAAACGAGCCGATCATCGCGGCGGTCCACGTCGCCGCCATGAACGACATGCTCGGTGCCACGATGCAGCTCGGCACCGGCCGTCGTGCGCAGCTTGCCGGCCATCCTGCCGCCGGCAAGACGGGAACGACTCAGGATTTTCGCGACGCCTGGTTCATCGGCTACACCGCTCAGCTGGCGGCCGCCGTGTGGATCGGCAACGACGACGGCACCGCGATGGACCGCATCACCGGCGGCTCGCTGCCGGCCGAGATCTGGCGCGAGGTGATGGCCTATGCCCACCGCCAGCTCCCGTTGGAGCCCCTGCAGGGCCTCGCCCCGCTGCCACGCGGCAGAAATTCCCCGCCAGCGGCGTCGCCCACTCGGCGTGAGATCCCCATCGTTCGGTTGCCGTCTGCGCAGTCCACGCCGACGCAACACGCCACGGCAGCCGCACCACCGCTGCCCTCACGACGCGCCGCCACGAGCGCGGCGCGCATCGCGGTCCGCCAATCGAGGCCTGACCGCAGGCAGCTCGAAATGCTGGTGCGCCGCGATCTCGCTCGCGCGCAGCAGCGTCAACTTCCCGCCAGTGCGCCGGGTTCATCCGTGCGCACGCTTCCCCGCGCCGCTGATATGGCCGTGCCACGCATGCCCGGCGAGCGGATCGGAGAGGACTTCGTCCGCCGCGCGCTGGCATCGAATCCGGCCGGCGGGCGCGATGGTGATCCGGGCTTCACACGCGGGTTCGATGTCCAGGAGATCCGGCGCCAGCTCGCCACGCGGCCCGCCGGCCAGCGCGAAGCCTCGACCGACGGCCTGATGTCGCTCGGCGCCCCCTGAACTCCCGCTCTCGTCGCTGGTGCCAGCCCGTTGCCGGCGTGACCTCAGTCTGCGTCCGCGCCGGCTTCGTCGATCATGCCGTAGCAGTGCAGGTCGAGCCCGTAGGCATCGAGCCAGCGCCGTGCCTCGTGCATCGCCGGCATGGTGCGCTCGACCAGCGCCCAGAAGCGCGGCCCGTGGTTCATCTCGCGCAGATGCGCCACCTCGTGTGCGGCGACGTAGTCGAGCACCTGCGCAGGCGCCATGATCAGGCGCCAGGAGAACGACAGGTTGCCGTTCGACGAGCACGACCCCCAGCGGCTGGATTGATCGCGCACGGTGATGCGCCCGTAACGCACGCCGAGGCGGGCGGCGTGCCAGGCGACCCTCGCCTCGAGATCGCGCCGCGCCTCCAACGTCAGCCAGCAGGCGAGCCGCCGCGGCGCGTGCTCGATGTGGCCACTCACCGACAATTGGCCGCGCGCCTCGCCGTCGTCGGCCGGGACGACACGTACCGTCGGGCCGCGTATCGGTCCCTCGAAGCAGATGCGATGCGGCTCGCCCCTGAGCGGGACAAGCCCGCCGTCGCGAAACGGCTGAGGCTCGGGTACGGCGACGAGCCGCTCGCGCACCCAATCGATGTGACTCGACAGGAATCGGCCGGCCTGCTGCAGGTCGCAGCTCATCGGCAGCGTCACTACGACCGAGCGCCGCGTGCGGCTGACCCGCAACGTCATGCGCCGCGCGGCCGGGTGGCGCCGGATCTCGACCGGCGTTGAAAGTCCCTCGATGCGGATCGCTTCGGACGGCCTCGCCGACGGCGACGCCTTCGCGCTCTGCGCCATGCCATGCTCCCCCTGTCGATCGTCGCGCGACAACGCCATCGGCATCGCCACACGCCGGGCGATCGCCGCCCTGGCAACTCGGACCTGGTTGGAACCGATCGGCGACGGCGAGACTACGCCGCTCCGCCACGCGTGCCCTCTGCTCGGTTAAGTCACGTCTTCCGAGACAGCCCCGCGGCACACATGATTCGTACCAAGTTCGCCGGGGAGATGACCAGACCGAACGGCGTCGGCCGACTTCATCGTTCCCGCATTGTGTCCGTGCGGTTGCAGTGTGGCCAGAGAGTGACGATCCGCCAGCGGAGCGCTGCCCAGCGCGACAACTCGCCCGCACACCGGATCGAGCGCGCCACACGCAAAGGGACCGCTGGCGCTTGCCAGCGGTCCCCGGACTGCCGAGAGGCGTGTCCAGCGCGCCCGGATCGGGCGCTGCCGGTCAGCTTACTTCAGCTTGCCCTTCACCTCGTTGAAGGTGTTGGTGATGCCGGTGCCGACGGCCTCGACAGCCGTGATGATGGCAACGCCGATGAGCGACGCGATGAGGCCGTACTCGATGGCGGTGGCGCCCGACTCGCACTTCACGAAAGCAGCAAGCGTCTTCATGGATACTCTCCCACAAGCTCTGACTATCTATCTCCCGTCCGGCTTTGCCGGAAACCGAGGGGTTCGTGCCCCGGTTGAGGCGAATATGCGCGCCAAAACATAAGGGAGTCTTGAAAAACCTCCTTAATGAAAAGTGCAGGAAAACATGGTGAACGAGCTCTTTCAAATCCAGAAATATAAACATCGATTATACCTCGCGGCAGGAGTCGGCGACAGGTCGAACCCCGCGCGAAACCTGCGACGCCGCGCCGGATGAATTCGGCGCAAGCGTTTGCGCTTCGTTTAGACTTCTCTGTTGAGATGCGCGGAGCTACGCGGCTTGCCGGGGCGCCGTCCCGCCCGCTCCGGCTGCAAACCTGGCTCACCAACGAGGCTGCCCCATGCCCGCTCTGACCGCCCCTCTCGCCACGACCGCCCGCACGGGCAGCCCTGCCGGCTGGCTCGCCGTCCTCGCCGCCGCAGCGGCCATGGTCGCCGCCATGACCCTCGAGGCGACAGTCGCACGGGCCAACGACCTGTTCGTCAAGTACGATCAGTCGCAACTGCTTCGTCTGCCGCGCCCCGTTGCCGAGATCATCATCGGCAATCCGTCGATCGCAGACGTCTCCGTGCAGGCAGGGACTCTGCTCGTCATCACCGGCAAATCCTTCGGCATCACCAACATCATCGCGCTCGATGCCGAGCGCAACGTCATCCAGGATCAGCGCGTGATCGTGCAGCGCGACGTGGTGAAGATCGTCAACCTTCAGAAGGGCACGAAGCGCGAGTCCTACAACTGCTCGCCGCAGTGCAACCCGACCGTCACCGTCGGCGACGATGCCACCTACTTCGAACAGATGGCCAAGAACGCCGAGCGCAAGATGAAGATGTCCGACGGCACGAGCGACGGCAATCCGGGCGGCGGCCAGTAGCCCATCCGCACTTGCCGGAACATGCACCGAGAAGGCCGGCGCCATGTCCGGCCTTTTTCGTCTCATCCAGCCGGTTCATGTGGGGCGCGCGTTAACTCGGAATTTACCAGAAGTGCAGTCATCGCAGTTATTTAAAACATTATTCATGCCCCACACGACACAGTGCAAATGTATGCGGATGGCATGCCGCGCGTCGAAAATCGAGGTTTCCATCATGACCGAGAAGTCCGTTCCGAATGTGCCAGCGAAGCCTGCCGGCCGCCGGAGCTTCCTCGACCGGCTTCGCCGCGACGAGAACGGCTTCACGGCCGTCGAGTTCGCCCTGGTGGCGACACCGTTCCTCGCACTGCTGTTCGGCATCATTGCCGTCGGCCTCTACTTCTTCGTGCAGTTCTCTCTCGAGAACGCGGTCGAGCAGGCCTCGCGCCTCATCCGTACCGGCCAGGCGCAAACCCGTGAGCCGCCGATGACGACCGCCCAGTTCAAGACGGAAATCTGCAACCGCGCGCCGTCGTTCATCGACTGCGGTGGCAAGGTGCGCGTCAACGTCCAGGTGTTCAACAGCTTCTCGGCCGTCACCTCACCGTCCTGCACCGACAATGGCGGCAACCTGATCCCCGATCCGCCGGTGTCGAACGTGCCGGGGCAGGCGGGCGAGATCGTCTTCGTCAACGTCTGCTACGAGTGGGAGCTGGCCGGCAAGATCCCGTTCCTGAAGCTCGGAAAGCTCGGCAACGGGGCAGCGCTCATCCAGGCTGCCACCACCTTCCGCACCGAGCCCTACAACTGACCGGCCGGATTGCTGCAACTGACTGTGACTGTACGAGGCGAGGTGTGAGATGCGTGGTTGGGTAGCAATGCGTGCAACGGAGGCGGGCCGGCGCCTGCTCACCCGGTTCGCCGAGGCCCGTGATGGCGTCGCCGCGGTCGAGTTCGCCATGATCGTGCCGATGATGGTGATGCTGTTCATCGGCGCCGTCGAATTCAGCCAGGCGATCAGCGCCGACCGGCGCGTCACGCAGGTGGCGAGTTCCACCGCCGATCTCGTCGCCCGCGCCCGTTCGACGACCAAGGCCGAACTCGAGGGAATTCTCGACATCGCCTCCAAGCTGATGCCGGCGCCGACCTACGATCCGACCCAGCTCAAGATCACGCTGGTCAGCGTCGAGGCCGACATCAACAATGCAGCCACCACCAAGGTCGGCTGGAGCTGCAAGTACAACGGCGGCGTCAACAGCTATTCGAACGGGCAGGCCTACTCGCTCCCGTCCGGCGTCGTCGAGAAGGGCGACAGCGTGATCGTCGCCGAGGTCGAGTACAACTACGTCGCGCCGATCTTCAACGAGTTCCTCGGCGGCTCGTTCAAGATGTCGGAGAAGTTCTACCTGAAGCCGCGCCTGTCGGCGAAGGTGACCTACGAAGGCGCCGCCTGCTCGTAGCGCGCGCATCATCCGCATACCAGCCATATATCAGCACATCGTCGACCGGACGGACCCGCTCCCAGCGGCGTCCGCCGGTCGGGCTGTTTCTGCCGGACGAAATTGTTTCGCCGTGTCGCTAGGCTGTCGTGGTTTGCACAGTGTCGCGATCCAAGTCTATGGTTCGACTAGTGAACTATCGACAGGGAGACGCCACCCGACCATGGCACGACGATCTAGTCACGCGCCGGAAACCTTGCGCGAAATGATCCTCGACGCCGCGGAGACATTGATCAGGTCTGGTGGCCTTTCCGGCCTTTCTGCTCGCGAGATAGCCCGCATCATCGGCTACTCGCCGGGGACACTGTACAACGTTTACGCGAACCTCGACGACATCGTTCTGCACGTTGAGGCGCGCATCCTCGACGGCATGCTCGTCACCTTGCAGGGCGTTCCGCGCAACGGTCCGCCCGAGGATGTGCTGGCGCGCCTCGTGGCTGCCTATCTCGCCTACACCGAGGCCAACCCGAGGCTCTGGAACCTGTTGTTCGAGCACCATCTCCCTGCCGGCCTCGAAACTCCGCCTTGGTACTGCGAGAAGATCGAGCGGCTGATGGGCGAGCTGCGCGGCGTCCTGGCGCCGGTCGTGACCGCCCATGGCGGCGACGGCGCCGATGTCGACCTGGCGGCGACCGTGCTTTGGTCGAGCGTGCACGGCATCGCCTCGCTGGCGACCACCGGCAAGCTCGCCAACGTGACCCGGTCGCCGGCCGCCGAATTGGCCGGCAATCTCGTCAGCCGCTATCTGGCGGGCTTGCGCCCGGCCGCCTGATCTCTCCCTAGCGCCTCGGCCGGGAGGCTGCATCGACACATGACCCCGGCGGCGATTGCGCTATGATGCCGCCGAAGGGTGGCTCGGCCGGTGCCGGGCCGGAGGCGTCGGTGGCGCCGAGCAGGATAGCACGCGTGGCACGCAAGGATCGCCCGAAGGCGGAAGGGAAAGGCTCCGAAACTCGCACCGGACGCGCGAGAGGCGGCAAGGGTTCGACCGGGCGCGCCGCGCCGCGCTCCAAGCCACGCCGCCTCGCCGGCGCCGACGGCACGCTGCCGACGCGCGAGGCGATCCTCGATTTCCTCAGATCGTCCGAGGGCCGCGCCGGCAAGCGCGAGATCGCGCGCGCGTTCGCCATCAAGGGTGACGCCCGCGTCGCATTGAAGCGGTTGATCGAGGAGATGACGGAGGAGGGCCTCATCTCCGGCAACCGCAAGGAGTTCCGCGAGCGTGGCGGGCTGCCGCCGGTTGCGGTGCTCGAGATCGTCGCGAGCACCTCCGACGGCGATCTCGTCGCCGAGCCGGTGGTCTGGGACGCACGAGAGGGCGAGCGTCCCGTCGTGCTGGTCGTCTCCGGCCGCGCCGGCAACGAAACGCGCGCACTCGCCACCGGCGACCGCATTCTCGCCCGCATCTCCGCTCTGACGGACGCCGACGTCGAAGGCTTCCGCTTCGAGGCCGAGCCGATCAAGCGCCTGCCGCGCGAGAAGCAGCGCCTCGTCGGCATCTTCCGCGCCAACGCGCGCCACGGCGGCGGCACGATTCAGCCCGTCGACCGCAAGATGCTCAAGGACTGGCCGGTCGCCAAGGGCAACGAGGGCAAGGCCCGCGACGGCGATCTCGTGCGCTTCGACATCGTCGGCCGTGGCCGCATCGGCGTGCCCGAAGCGCGCATCGCCGAGGTGCTCGGCAATCCGCAAGACCAGCGCCAGATCTCCCTCATCGCCGTGCACGCGCACGGCATCCCGGACGAATTTCCCGAGGGCGTGCTCGACGAACTCACGAGCCTTGCCGCGCCGACGCTGAAAGGCCGCGAGGACCTGCGCGACCTGCCCCTCGTCACCATCGACCCCTCGGATGCCCGCGACCACGACGATGCCGTGCACGCCGCCCCCGATCCCGACCCGCAGAATGCCGGCGGCTGGATCGTCACCGTCGCCATCGCCGACGTCGCCCACTACGTCCGCCCTGGCACGCGCCTCGATGCAGAAGCACAAAAGCGCGGCAACTCGGTCTATTTTCCCGATCGCGTCGTGCCGATGCTGCCTGAGCGCATCTCCAACGACCTCTGCTCGCTGCGCGAGGGCGAGGAGCGGCCCTGCCTCGCCATGCGCATGGTGTTCGACCGGTCCGGCACCAAGCGCCGCTCCACCGTGCTGCGCGGCCTGATGCGGTCGCGCGCGAAACTCGCCTACGAGCAGGCGCAGGCCGCCATCGACGGCCGCCCCGACGACAAGACCGGCCCGATCCTCGAGCCGATCCTCAAGCCGCTGTGGGCCTGTTACGCCGCGCTGTCCAAGGCGCGCGATCGGCGCGGCCCGCTCGACCTCGACCTCCCCGAGCGGCGCATCCTGCTCGGCGCGGATGGCCGCGTCCGCGACGTCGTGGTGCCGGAGCGCCTCGCCGCCCACCGGCTGATCGAGGAGTTCATGATCCAGGCCAACGTGGCCGCCGCCGAACTGCTCGAAGCCAAGGCGACGCCGCTCGTCTACCGCGTGCACGAGCCGCCCTCGAAAGAGAAGCTGAAGGCGCTGCAGGACTTCCTCGCCTCGCTCGAGTTGAAGCTGCCACCTGCCGGCAACCTCAAGCCCGCCGACTTCAACCGCGTGCTCGCCGAGGCCGCCCAGCTTCCCGTGGCCGACCTCGTCAACGAGGTGGTACTGCGCTCGCAGTCGCAGGCCGTCTATTCGCCCGAGAGCCTCGGCCACTTCGGCCTGCATCTGAGCCGCTACGCGCATTTCACCTCGCCGATCCGCCGCTACGCCGACCTCGTCGTGCACCGCGCGCTGATCCGCGCCTACCGGCTCGGGCCCGGCGGCATCGAGGACCACGAGATCGCCGACCTCCAGCGCACCTCCGAGACCATCTCGCAGCTCGAGCGGCGCGCCATGGCGGCCGAGCGCGAGACCATCGACCGGCTGATCGCCGCCCACCTCGCCGACCGCGTCGGCGCAAGCTTCAAGGCGCGCATCTCTGGCGTCACCCGCTCCGGCCTGTTCGTCCGCCTCGACGACACCGGCGCCGACGGCTTCGTGCCGGGCTCGGCGCTTTCGGGCGACTATTTCCAGCACGTCGAGCAGGCGCACGCCCTCGTCGGCCAGCGCACCGGCCTCGCCTACCGCCTCGGCGACCGCGTCGAGGTGCGCCTGGTCGAGGCGATCCCGTCGGCTGGCGCGCTGCGCTTCGAAATGCTGAGCGAGCCAGTCAAGGGCGGGCTTGCGATGGCGAAGGGCCACCGGCCGGGGCGTGGCCGCGGCCTGAAACCGAAGCGCCGGCCGCGCCCGCGCCGGCGGTGAGGGGGTGGCAAGGTTTGTTTTTATACAGGAGCGGAGATCGGGCCGCGTGGCGTTGACGCAGGCACGGCGCTGGCTGATGATGTCCGTAGCTGGAGGTAGTCCGGCAATGGCGACGAGGCAGCAGATGCGTGCAGGTGACCCATCAGAGACATCGCGCGGCCGGAGCTAGCGCCGTCCTGGGGAGTCTGCTTACGATCATCGCGTCAGAGGGGGGAGCCGACGCCATCGGCCAATTCGCTCCGGTTGAGAATGTTGACGGACGGCACCGAGTGACACGCCCAAGGCACGCTCGTTCCGCCTCACCTTGGTGTTTGACCGGAATGGCATTTGACGCCAAGATCCAGGCAGTCAGTTAGCTTTGCAGGGGACGGCCAACCTCATGACCTTCAAGCTATTGAGCACCCTCGACATCTCTGATGGTGCCCAAATTCGCCGAATCTCTCTGTATGAAGGGGAATTGACGACGATACCTTCAGAGCATCGCGCCGATATCCTGATCGTTTCTGCTTTTCCAGATGACTATATACCGACCTGCACTAGCCTCATTGGCGCTCTAGAGCGATCGGGCTTGTCTGTTGGAAGGCTCGCAAAGTCAAAAGCATACGATCTTAGAAGTACATGTTCGTTCTGGTTGTCGCACCCTATTTCCGGCGCAGCTTTGAAGCTCAATGTAGGGCAGGTTGCCTGTTTTGAACCGCTCGTTCGGGGAGAGCCACCAGCTCTCGTGGGAGACTTGTTTCGCGGATTGTTTCCGTTCTTGGACGCTTCAAAAGATCAGACCGTCGCGATGCCCCTTCTCGCAACCGGTGACCAGGGGTGGCAGAAGGCAGCCATGTTGAAGGCAATCCTTGAAGCAGCGGCTCACTGGCTGGCTCGTGGATTACCGATTCGAGAGCTTAAAATCGTCGAACGTATTCCTGATCAGGCATCAAAACTCGTTTCAGTTATGGACGAGTTCAAGAAAACGATTACCCCAGTCAACCTGGCTCCCCGCAGTTCGGCCCTGTATGATGTCTTCCTCAGCTTCTCAAGTTATGATGGTGAGGCGGCCGCCAAGGCGAGCGATGAACTTAAACGGGGCAGGGACGCCGTTAAAGTGTTTGATTTTAGGCTGGCGATAGATAAAGGAACGAGTTGGCAAACAGAGATAGACAGTGCAATCTCTTCAAGCAAGATCGTTATTGCTATTCTGAGCCCTCAGTAT
>JAWKVY010000015.1:0-25007 GCA_041397745.1 Hyphomicrobiaceae bacterium
CGGCTGAAGCCCGAGGCGCGCGCGGAACTCGGCATCAGCGAGGGGCTCGTCAGGCTGTCGGTCGGGCTCGAGGCGTACGAGGATCTGGCGGCGGACGTGGCGGCGGCGGTGAGGGCAGCGGTGGGATGAGGCGGCGCGGCGAGTTTACCGTATCGGAGAATTGTTCCCGCCCTCGCGCCCAGTGCCATTCTTCTCCTCAAACCTTCCCGTACGACAGGGGCCGTGCTCGAGCTGGGACCCACGGGGGAAGGATCAGGCTGCGGGCCGTCTTCCATCAGCTGAAGGCGGCGGCGACCGGGCGGCAGCAGCGCCGGGCATGGCGCGCAATACTCTTGCTTCGCGGACCTCTTCGGAGGACTGCTGGGCAAGAGGAGCACTGCCGACGTCGCGTCATGGATACTGGCGCGGCGGTGGAGATGCTCCCTGGTGAGGACGTCAGAGATGGCGTCGGCATCGGGTGCCGGGGACGACCGCAAGCTCTATGTGCGGAACGGCTAGCGCCGTATCCAAACTGAAAAATCAGAGGCGCGGCCGTTCCGCCCCCTGTCAGCTTATCGCAAAGCCCTGCGCCGCGAGGCGGCCGGGGGCGCCGCGGCGTGCGTCACCACGCGGGCGCCGACCTTCCCGAGCCCGAACCCGGCGACGTGGACGCGACCGGTCGCCTCAGCCGTAGCTGCGCTCGTCGGCGATCACCTTGCCGTCGTTGGGCAAGGCGCCGGGGGCGACGACCTCGACGCGGCCCTTGAGCTTGGTGACGTCCTGCAGCGTCGTCCCGATCGTTTCCGCGAGGCCCGGCTCGCCCGAAGCGCTCTCGACCCTCAGCACCATCGAATCCTGCTCGCCCTCGCGGCCGACGACGAGGCGCAGGCGGCCGAGCGACGGATGGCGGCGGGCAATGGCGGCGACCTGCTCGGGGTGGACGAACATCCCCTTCACCTTGGTCGTCTGATCGGCCCGGCCGAGCCAGCCCCGGATGCGAACATTGGTGCGGCCACACGGGCTCCGCCCCGGCAGGATGGCGGAGAGGTCGCCGGTGGCGAGGCGGATCATCGGATAGTCGCGATTGAAGGCGGTGACGACGACCTCGCCGACCTCGCCCTCGCCGACCGGATCGCCGGTGCCCGGCCTGACGATCTCGAGGATGACGCCCTCGTCGACGATCATACCGTCGAGTGCCGGGCTCTCGTAGGCGATGACGCCGACGTCGGCGGTTGCGTAGGCCTGCATCACCGCGATGCCGCGCTCGCGGTACTCCTGGCGCAGCGATGGAAACAGCGCACCGCCGGAAACCAGCGCGCGCTTGAAGGAGGTGGCGTCGCGGCCCGCATCGGTCGCCTTGTCGAGCAGGATCTTCAGGTAGTCCGGCACGCCCATGTAGGCGGTCGGTCTCAGGTGCTGGATGGCCTCGAGCTGCTGCTCGGTGGCGCCGGGCCCCGCCGGGATCACCGTGCAGCCGAGGGCGCGCGCGCCAGCATCCATGATCCACCCGCCGGGCGTCAGATGATAGGCGAACGTGTTGTGCACGACGTCGCCCTTGCGGAAGCCGGCAGCAAACAACGCGCGCGCCGAACGCCACCAGTCCGCCCCGAGGCCCTCCGGCTCGAAGATCGGTCCCGGCGACATGAACACGCGGCCGATCCCGGCGCCCGATGCCGCGGCAAGGCCGCCGAACGGCGGCGCCGAACCTTGCAGGGCCTTCAGCTCGGCCTTGCGCGTGACAGGTACCTCGGCCAGAGCCTCGCGCGTCGTCAGCGCCGCCGCATCGATGCCGGCAAGACGGCTCGCCCAGCCCGGCGCGTGCTCCCTGGCGCGCTGGACGAGCCCCGGCAGCATGTTGAAGAGGGCGGTCTCGCGTGCCTCCGGGGCGCGGGTCTCGAGGTGATCGAAATGTTTCGTCTCGGCGCTCATGTCGGTCCTGCTCGGCTTGGCGACGGACCAGCCTCGACCGACCCGCGCAGTTATCGTTCGGCGGTTCAGTAATGGATGCTGCCGCGCGCGCCGCCACCGGCTGCGATCACGTCGCCGTTGATGGCGATGGAGCGCGGAGAGGCGAGGAAGACGGCGACGGCAGCGACGTCCTCGGCCGTGATCAGGCGGCCCGAAAGATTGCCGGCGGCCATGCGGCGGCGCACCTCGTCCTCGCTCAGGCCTTCGGCGGCGGACCGTCGCGCGATCACGCCCGGCGTCTTCTCGGTGGCGGTGAGACCGGGATGGATGCAGGTGACGGTGATGCCCGTGCCGGCGAGCTCGTCGGCCATGTTCTTGGTCAGCGCTGCGACGGAGACGTTGCGCATCGAGCCGATGATGGTGCCGGTCTGGCGCGCGGCAAGCCCGGAGATGTTGATGATGCGACCGAAACCCCGAGACTTCATCGCCGGCACGACCTCGCGCGCCGTGCGCAGGTAGCCCATCACCTTGACGTTCATGTCGGCCCAAAAATGATCGTCGGTGATTTCACCGAGCGCCGGCGGCTTCGCCTGGCCCCCGGGTTGCGCCGCGGCATTGACCAGAATGTCGATGCCACCGAGCGCGGCGACGGCAGACGCCACGGCGGCGCGCACCGAGCCATCGTCCCCCGTGTCGCCCGCGACCGCGACGGCCTTGCGTCCCGTGCGCGCCGCGATGGCGGTGGCGGCGGTGTCGAGGTCCGCCGCGTTGCGCGCCAGCAGCGCCACGTCGACACCCTCGCCGGCGAGCGCCAGCGCGATCGCCTTGCCGATGCCCTTGCTGCCGCCGGTGACGAGCGCCCGCCGCCCGTGAAGTTCGAGATCCATGTCAGCCCGCTCCCTCATCGATCGGATCGCTCGCCGCCCGGCCACTCAGGCCAGCCAGCGCTTGCGCCGTTTGTAGCTCTTGGATTCGCGGAAGCTCTTGCGGTCGGCGCCGGACACCCCGAGGTAGAACTCCTTGACGTCCTCGTTCTCGCGCAGACTGTCGGCAGTGCCGTCCATCACCACGCGGCCGGTTTCGAGGATGTAGCCGTAGGTCGCGTACCTGAGCGCGATGTTGGTGTTCTGCTCCGCAAGCAGCACCGAGACACCCTGCTCCTCGTTGATCTTCTTGGTGATCTCGAAGATCTGCTCGACCAGCTGCGGCGCCAAGCCCATCGACGGCTCGTCGAGAAGGATCATCTTCGGCCGCGACATCAGCGCGCGGCCGATGGCACACATCTGCTGCTCGCCGCCGGAGATGTAGCCGGCCAGACTCCTGCGGCGCTCCTTCAGACGCGGGAAATAGTTGTAGCACATCTCGAGGTCGGCCTTGATGGCCGCCGAGCCGTCGCGGCGAGTGTAGGCGCCGGTCAGCAGATTCTCTTCGACATTGAGGTGGCCGAAGCAATGCCGGCCCTCCATCACCTGGATGCAGCCACGGCGCACAAGCTCGTTCGGCGTCAGCCGATCGACGCGCGCGCCCTCGAACTCGATGGACCCTTTGGTGACATCGCCGCGCTCGGCGGCAAGGAGGTTGGAGATGGCCTTCAGCGTCGTCGTCTTGCCGGCGCCGTTACCGCCGAGCAGCGCCACGATGCCGTGCTTGGGCACGGTGAGCGAGACGCCTTTGAGGACGAGGATCACGTGGTCGTAGATCACCTCGATGTTGTTGACCGAGAGGATCGGCTTGACGCCGCCGGTCGTCGCGGCGGCGGCTGGCTGCTTCTCGAGTGTGGCGACATCCGCCATGACTTCCGACCTCCGAGCGGCTCCCGTCATATCGACCCGGCGAGGCCCTCTGAAGGGCCTCGCCGATCTCGTTTCACGCCGTGCAGCGCTTGCCGCGCCTCACTTCGAATCGCACTTCTCGGTGCGCTTTGGCCAGCCAGTGTTCTTGGTCACGTAGTCGGCGGCGGCCTTCTCGATCAGCGGTACGACGACCTCCTTGATCGGCTCCATCCAGTCGGACGCCTTCTTCCAGCCCTTGCCGTCCCACTGCGAGACGAACACCTTGTTGTGGCCCGAGTGGTTGTCGCAGGTCACCTTGACCGGGCCGGCAAAGCCTTCCATGCCGAGTTCCTTGAGACGCGCCGCATCGATGCTGAGCTGCTCCAGCCCGCGGCGGACGTCCTCGCCCTTCACAGCCTTCTTGCCGGTGATTTTCTGCGCGGTGCGGATCGCCTCGGCAACCAGCATGGAGTTGTAGACGCCGCGGTTGTAGAGCATGTCGCCGAAGCCCTCAGGCGTCGTCTTCGACAGGCCCTTCGAGATCACGTGCTTCTCGATCTCCTTCATCACCGGCCAGTCCTTGCCGGCAGAGTGGAAGGCGAGCGCCTTGTATCCCGGCTTGCCGCCGGCCTTGGCGTCGCCGTCGCCGCCGGCCCACCAGACGCCGACGAAGCGGTCGAGCGGGAAGTTGTTCTTCGCCGCTTCGCGCACGGCGGTCGGGTTCATGGCACCCCAGCCCTGGTTATACAGCCAGTCCGGGCGGTCGCGGCGGATCTGCAGCCAGACCGAGCCCTGGTTCTGCATCTCCTTGGCGGGCACCGGATAGAGGATGAGCTGGAAGCCGTACTTCTTGGCCATCGCCTCGAGCACCGGGATCGGCTCCTTGCCGTAGGGCGCGTCGAGATGGATGAGGCCGAGCTTCTTGCCCTTGAGCTTGTCGAACCCGCCGCTCTGCTCCGCCATGTGACGGACCATCAGCGAGGCACCATCCCAGTAGGTCAGCGGCGGATTGAAGATCCACGGGAACTTGTCGCCTTCGGCCGCCGCCGAGAGGCCATAGGCCATCGAGAGCACCGGCACCTTGTCGACCGCGGCCTTCGGGATCAGCTGCAGCGTGATGCCGGTCGAGTACGGGTTATAGACGGCGGGTCCCTTGGACTTGGTCGACTCGTAGCACTCGACACCCTTCTTGGTGTCATAGCCGGTCTCGCATTCCTCGATCTCGATCTTGACGCCGCCGATGCCGCCGTCGCGCTGGTTGAGCATCTCGAGATAGTCGTGCATGCCATCGGCGATGCCGACGCCCGAGGATGCGAACGGTCCCGTGCGGTATGTGAGCAGAGGCACGTAGATCTTGTCCTGGGCGAAAGCCGGCAATGCGAGGCCTGCCGCCATGCCGGCGACCACCGCACCTGCCGCGAGTGACTTGAGCTTCATCAGGTATTTCCTCCTCTTCACTTCGGCCGGGGGTCGGCCGGTTCTCGTTTCCGGCTCGCGCCGGGTTTGCCTGCGGCCGCAGCTAATAGGGGAACGGCCACACGCGCAGCTTCTGCTTCGTGATCTGCCAGAGCCGGGCCAATCCGTGCGGCTCCACGATCAGGAAGAAGATGATGAGGCCGCCGATCATGATGAACGTCATGTGCTCGGCGAATTCGCCCGACAGCGGTACGCCAATCGCCGGCAGGCCGAATTTCAGGACCGTCGGCAGCGATGAAATGAATGCCGCGCCGAAGAACGAGCCGATCAGCGAGCCGAGCCCGCCGATGATGACCATGAACAGGATGTTGAAGCTCTGGTTGATGTTGAAGGCGTCCGCCGCTTCGCCGCCGCCGTACCAGAGGAACATCATGAGGGCGCCTGCGACACCCGCGTAGTAGGAGGACACCGCGAACGACAGAAGCTTGGTGTCGAGCAGCTTGATACCCATCAATTCGGCGGCGATGTCCATGTCGCGCACCGCCATCCACGAGCGACCGATGCGCCCGTGCACGAGGTTGGAGGCGATCCAGGTGAGAAAGACCACGATCGAGAGAATGACGAGGTAGCGCACCTCCGGCACGGCGTTGGGGCCGGTGATCGGTACGCCGAACAGCGTGCGCTGAGGTACCTCGATGGCGCCGGAGGCGTTGTAGTTGAACAGCCACTCGATGCGCACGAAGCACCACTCGAGGAAAAACTGGGCGGCCAGCGTGGCGACCGCCAGGTAGAAACCCTTGATGCGCAGCGAAGGCAGCCCGAACAGCGCGCCGACGGCAGCGGAAAAGAAACCCGATGCGAGGATCCAGACGATGATGTTGACGCCGGGAAAGTAGGTCGTGAGCTTGTAGCAGGCGTACGCACCGACACCCATGAAGGCTGCGGTGCCGAGCGAGATCAACCCGGTGTAACCCGTCAGGATGTTGAGGCCTATCGCCGCCAGCGAGAACACGAGGAACGGGATCATCACCGACGACAGGAAGAACTGGCTGCCGAACAGCGGCACGGCGATGAAGGCGACCGCCAGAATGATCGCGACGCCGATCCGATCCTGCAGGATCGGGAAGACGGCCATGTCGCGCTCGTACGTGGTCTTGAACTGACCTGCTTCGCGATAGAGCATTACGTGCGATCCCAGCTCTTGGCCTTGTCGGCGAAATCTGTCCGTTGCGGATTGACGACGCAGAACCGATGCCCGGTCGGCGCCTCCATCTTGATCCAGCGCTTGACAGTCGCCAGCCGGCGAGCACCGAGCGCTTCGAGACGTGCGACTTCGGCATCCCTGTCGTCGGTCTCGATGTCGAGGTGGATGCGGCTGTCGTGGTCGACGGACTGGATGAGAAGCTTCACCTGGTCATCGGGCGTCACCAGCAGGCGATAGTTCGGATGCGCCGCGTCCGCTACGATCGGGCAACCGAGCGCCGCGCTCCAGAACTCGGCTGCACGGTCGATCTCGGGACCATTGCAATCGATCACGAAGGCGGCCAGCCGACTCTTGTGCGTCATTGCCGTCATGCCCCTAGATCCGCTCGATGATCTTGTCACCGAACAGGCCCTGCGGTCGGAACATCAGAAAGCCCAGCGCGATGAAGTAGGCGATCCAGCTCTCGACACCCTTGCCCATCGAGCCGAGGATCATCGGCGCGAGGTAGAGTTCGCCGAGCTTCTCGCCGATCCCGATGATCAGGCCGCCGACGATGGCGCCGGGGATCGATGTGAAGCCACCGAGGATCAGCACCGGCAGCGCCTTGAGGGCAATGATCTGCAGCGCGAACGAGACGTCCGAACGCGCGCCCCACATGATGCCGGTGACGAGCGCGACGATGCCCGCCGTGAACCAGACTATCACCCAGATGTGGTTGAGCGATATGCCGACCGACAGCGCAGCCTTGTGGCTGTCGGCGACGGCGCGCAGCGCGCGGCCGACACGCGTGTACTGGAAGAATGCCGCCAGGCTCGCGATCATGATCGTGGCGATCACAGCCGCCGCCACGTCGAGGTGCTGGATCAGCACGAGCCCCTCGCTGCCGCCCGGCCCCATGCCCGGCAGCGTGATCGTCGTCGAACCCGTCGGCAGGCCGAGTTCTGAAGTGATCATCGTCTTCGGCGCGCCGCCGAAGATCGCCTCGCCGAGGCCGATCAGCAGGTAGGTGAGCCCGAACGTCGCCATGAAAAGAATGATATCGGGCTGGTTGACGAGGGGGCGCAGCACGATGCGCTCGATGCCGAGCGCCAACACATACATCACACCGAGTGTGATGATGAGCGCCAGCATCGCCGCCGGAAAGCCCGTGATCTCGCGATACGCCAGGGCCTCGTAGGTGCCGACAAGCGTCAGCGCCGAAAACACCACCATGATCCCCTGGGCGAAGTTGAACACGGAGGACGCCTTGAAGATCAGCACGAAGCCGAGCGCAATCAGCGCATAAAGTACGCCGGCGACGAGGCCTTCCCAGATCGTTTGTATGAGCAGGTCCATGCGCGATGCCTCAGTGCGACACGCCGAGATAGGCGTCGATGACGTTCTGGTTCGCCTGCACTTCGGCGGGCGTGCCATCGGCGATCAACTCGCCGTGGTCGAGCACCACCACCCGATCGGACAGATCCATGACGACGCCCATGTCATGCTCGATCAGCGCGATCGTGGTACCGAGCTGATCGTTGACGTCGAGGATGAAGCGGCTCATGTCCTCCTTCTCCTCGAGGTTCATACCGGCCATCGGCTCGTCGAGCAGCAGGAGTTCGGGTTCCATGGCGAGCGCGCGGCCCAGTTCGACGCGCTTCTGCAGTCCGTAAGGCAATTTGCCGACCGGTGTGCGCCGGATCGCCTGGATGTCCAGGAAGTCGATGATCTCCTCGACCTTGTGGCGGTGCGCCTTCTCCTCGGCCATTGCCGGCCCGTGTCGCAGCAGATGCCAGAAAAAGCCGCGCTTCATCTTGAGCGTGCGGCCGGCCATGATGTTGTCGAGCGTCGACATGCCCTTGAACAGCGCGACGTTCTGGAATGTGCGCCCGATGCCCTGCGAGGCCGCCTCATAGGGGCGCATGCGCCGGCGCGTCGCGCCCTTGAAGGTGATGGTGCCTTCCTGCGGATGATAGAAGCCGTTGATGCAGTTCAGCATCGATGTCTTGCCGGCGCCGTTCGGTCCGATGATGGCGCGGATCTCGCCCTTGCGGATGTCGAACGACACGCCCTGGATCGCCTTCACGCCACCGAACGACAGGGCGACGTTCGAGACAGCGAGCAGAACCTCGCGGTCCGCCGCCGCCGGAGGCTCGGTCTCAGGGGCGGCATCTGGCGAGCGATCGGAGCTGACGAGCGTATCGGCCATCACTCGGCGGCCTCCTTGAGCGCGGCGGTGCCGGGAAACACTTTTGTGTCGACGATCCTGACGTTGCCTTCGATGATGCCCTTGCGGCCGTCCTCGAAGGTCACCTCGGTTCGGATGTGGGCTTCCCTGGAGCCGTCGAACAGCGCCTTGATGAGCGGGGCGTAGCGCTCGGCGATGAACGGACGGCGCACCTTCTGGGTGCGGGTCAGCTCGCCATCGTCGGCGTCGAGTTCCTTGTGGAGGATCAGAAAGCGATGGATTTGCGACCCGGCCATGCGTGGCTCGGTGGCAAGCGCGGCGTTGACCTCCTCGATCCGGCGCTCGATCATCCGATAGACGTCGGGGTGCGCGGCGAGTTCCTGATAGCTCGCGTAGACCACGTTGTTGCGCTCGGCCCAGTTGCCGACCGAGACGAGGTCGATGTTGACCATCACGGTGACGAAGTCGCGGCCGTCGCCGAAGGCCACCACCTCGCGGATCTCGGGGTAGAACTTGAGCTTGTTCTCGAGATATTTGGGCGCGAACAACGCACCGGTGTTGAGCCGCCCTACGTCCTTGGCCCGATCGATGATGACGAGGTGGCCCTTGGCGTCGATGAAGCCGGCATCTCCCGTGCGCACCCAGCCGTCCACTGTCTTGGTATCCGCCGTCGCCTCGTCATTCTTGAAGTATTTGAGGAACACGCCCGGGCTGGTGAACTGCACCTCGCCCGACTCGGCGATGCGGATCTCGACGCCGGGACCAGGCTTGCCGACGGTATCGGGATAGATCTCCCCGTCGGGCTGCAGCGTGATGTAGACGCTCGCTTCGGTCTGACCGTAGAGCTGCTTCAGGTTGATGCCGAGGGAGCGGTAGAAGGAGAAGATTTCCGGTCCGATGGCCTCACCCGCGGTGTAGGCGACACGGATATTGGAGAACCCCATCCGGTTGCGGAGCGGCCCATACACCAGCACCTCGCCCAGGTTGTAGAGAAGCCGGTCGGCGAGCCCGACACTTTCGCCATTGAGAATGGCCGGGCCGGCGCGCTTGGCCACGTTGAGGAACCTGGCAAACATCCATTTCTTGAACCGACCCGCATCCTCCATGCGCACCATCGTCGCTGTCAGCATGTTCTCGAACACGCGTGGCGGCGCGAAGAAGTAGCTCGGCCCGATCTCGCGACGATCGTCGATGACCGTATCGGGACTTTCCGGACAGGCGACGCAGAGCGCACCGGCGTAGGCCTGCCCATAGGAGAAGATGTGGTCGCCGACCCAGGCCATGGGCAGATAGGCGATCATCGTGTCGTTGGTGGTGAAGCCGTCGAACAGGTTGCCGTTCTGGCCGGAGACGACGATGTTCTCCTGCGTCAGCATCACGCCTTTCGGCCGGCCGGTGGTGCCCGACGTATAGAGCATGACGGCAACGTCGCTCGCCTTGCCGAGGGCTATCTCACCTCGCCACCAGTCGTCGGCGGTGGCGTTGCGGTGGCGCTCGGAGATGCCGACCGCCTGCACCTCGGACAGCGCATGGAGCCGCGTGTGATCGTACTTCTGGAGGCCGCGCGGTTCCTCATAAATGATGCGTCGCAGGCGCGGCACCCGCTCGGCTATGGAGAGCAGCTTGTCGACCTGCTCCTGGTTCTGCACCACGGCCATGACCACCTCGGAGTGGTCAAGCACGTAGGCCATTTCGTCGGCGACCGAGTCCTGGTAGATCGGCACCGGAATGGCACCGAGCGACTGGGCGGCACAGAACGACCAGTAGAGTTTCGGTCGGTTATCACCGATGATGGCGATCGCTTCGCCGCGCTTCAATCCCAACACGTAGAGGCCGATGGCGAGATCACGGATCTCGTCGCGGGTCTGCCGCCAGTTCCACGTCTGCCAGATGCCGAGATCCTTCTGGCGATAGGCAGGCAGATCGGCGAACTGCTCCGCGTTTCGCAGCAGCAGCTTCGGAATGGTGTCGTACGACGTTTGCGCGCGCGCGCCGCTTTCGGTCACGAGCCAGCCTCCCAGAAGATCCTGCCCGACCGCCATCAGGCGACCGGTTGGCGCGGTGGGCCGCGCTCACGGTTGTCCCGACACCGTAGCGGCTCGGGGTCGGCCAATACAATAGGCGTATTGACTGACAGAGGGGCTTCATCGATGTTAAGTAGCGGGTTCAGTGTGCGCGCGCTGACGATGGTCCTGCGGCGGACCAAGCTGGGCCGCGCCCCCCCCCGCCATTCACGGATCAGACGCCGGCTCGATCGAGCGTGACGGCGATCGCGTCGAGCCCGCCGACCACATGTGCCCCTGCGTCGGCGAGGATACGGCGTTTCGCCGTTGCCGTATCGTCCACGCCGGCGATCATCGCAGCAACGTGACCGAAGCTGACGCCCGCGCCGTAGCGCTCCTGGAACTCGCCGACGACGATGGCGACCACCGGCTTGGTAATGCGGCCCGCGGCGATGGCATCCGCAACGCCCTGCTCGTGGCGCGTGCCCGGCTCGCCGTAGATCACCATCGCGTCGGTCGCAGGATCGGCATCGAAGAGCTCCAGATACTCGACCATGGAGCGTCCCGTCGTGCGATCGCCACCCATTGAAACGACCGTCGAGACGCCACGGCCAGCCCGCTTGAGGGCCCACGCGATCTCTGCCGACATGCCGCCGGACCGCGAGACGACGCCGATGCGGCCTGGATGGTAGACCGCCGCGGGATCATCGCCACCGATGCCACCGAGCTTGCACTGGCCCGGCGAGATGATGCCGTTGGTGTTGAAGCCGACGAGCCAGGCCCCATGGCGGCGGGCGTAGGCGGCAGCGCCGACAGCGTCGTGGCGCGGCACATTCTCGGTGGTTGCGAGAACCACCTTGATGCCGGCTTCGACCGCCTCGCAGACGGCCTCCCGGATTCCGCGCACCGGCACGTAGAGCGTCGCCGCGTTGGCGCCGGTCTCGGCGACCGCGCGCGCGACGGTGTCGAACACCGGCACGCCCTCGACCTGTTCGCCGCCGCGGCCGGGGGTGACACCGGCCACGATGTCGACGCCGTAGGCGAGCGCCAGCTTGGTGTCGAAACGCCCCTGGTTGCCGGTGATGCCCTGCACCAGCACGCGCGTCGTCCGGTCGATCAGGATGGTCATCGCGCAAGCTCCCGGGTGCGCGCGACGATGCGCCGGCAGCCCTCCTCGAGTGGCGCGCCGAATGGCAGATATTCGGTGCCGGGCAGCGTTGCCGCGAGAGCGCGCGCTTCTGCCTCCCTGGGACCGTAGAGCCGTATGACGATCGGCAGACGGGTGGTGTCGATACCCTTGGCCCGCACAACGTTGACGAGCGCCTGGATGACGAGGTCGCACGGGGCCATTTGCAAGTAGTTGTAGCCTATGAGCAGGCTCCTGGTGCGCGGATTCGACAGGATCGAGCCGAGCACCGCTTCGAGCTTCGCCGTTCCAGGTGCCGGCGACATGTCGGAGTGGTTCGCCGGCCGCCCACCCATGGCGAGGATCATGTCGTGCTGGAGCAGGCCGGCACCGCCGCCGGCAACCAACAGCCCGATGTCGCCGTCCAGTTCCGTATAACGGCTGTCGCCGCCGGGATGACTGCGGTTGGCGTCGATCACCGCCTGCTCGCGCGGGTTCTTCGCCGGCAAACCAGCCGCGAGCGCCTTGAAGGCCGGCTGCCGGTCGAGCGCATCGTCGTCGACCTCGAGCATGGCACCGACGAGATGCGGCTTGCCTTCGGCATCGAGCGCAATGGGGTTGAGTTCCAGCATAAGTCCGTCGGCGGCCACGAACGCAGCGTAGAGTTCACTTGCCAGCCGGCCCAGCGCGGCGAGCGGCCGGCCCGTCATGCCGGCGCGCGCCCACAGATCGACTCCGTGCCACGGAGCGAGGCCGTCGAGTGGGTCGATCTCGTGGCGCGCGATGGCAGACGGCGCGCGGCCAGCGGTCTCCTCGATGTCGACGCCGCCCTCGAGCGAGGCCAGTACCACCGGCGCCCGATCGGCGAAGGCAAACGACAGATAGAGTTCGCGCGCGATCGGCACGGCCGCCTCGACGTAGACGGCCTCGACCGTGTGACCGGCGACGTCACAGCCGATCATTGCCGTCGCTGCCTCGCTCGCGGCGGCTGGGTCCGCGCAGATCCGCACAGCTCCGGCCTTACCGCGTCGGCCGGTGGGGACCAGCGCCTTGACGACGACGCGGCCGCCGAGCTTCAGGGCGAGCGCCTCGGCCTCGCCCGGCGACGCCGCCCGCGCGCCCGCCGGCACGGGCAGGCCGCGCGATCCGAGGAACGCCTTGGCATGGTCTTCGGTCAGCCGCATGTCATGCCCCGATCAACTCGCGAGTGCCTTGCGATGCTCGTCGACAAAGGTGGTGTAGACATCGCCGTCGCGGAATTGCGGGTTATCGAGCAGCCGCATCAGGAAATCGCGGTTGGTCGCGATGCCCTCGACACGGGTTGCGCCGAGGGCAGCAAGCATGCGTCGGATCGCTTCGTCGCGCGTGGCGCCATGCGCGATCAGCTTGGCGATCATCGGATCGTAATGGACGGTGATCTCGTCGCCCTCACGGACGCCGGTATCGACGCGCACCCCCTCCATGCCAACCGGTGTTTCGAACACGGCGAGTCTACCGGGTGACGGCAGGAACATCTTGGCCGGGTTCTCGGCATAGAGCCGGCACTCCAGGGCATGACCACGCGGCTCTATCGGTGCCGGAAACAGCACGGCGGGCGAATCGCCGCGTGCAAGCCGGATCTGGCTCGCGACGAGGTCGACCCCGGTCACCATCTCGGTCACCGGATGCTCGACCTGGATGCGCGTGTTCATCTCCAGGAAGTAGAATTCGTGCGTGACAGCGTCGACCACGAATTCCATGGTGCCTGCGCCCCGATAGCGCTCTGCCGCGGCCAGCGCACGCGCCGCATCAGCCATGCGCTGGATCACCGCGCGCGGGATGCCCGGCGCCGGGCTTTCCTCGACGATTTTCTGGAATCGCCTCTGGATCGAGCAGTCGCGCTCGTACAGATGAACGGCGTGTCCGTCGCCGAGGCCGAACACCTGGATCTCGACGTGACGCGCCTTGGGGACGTAGCGCTCGAGATAGACCGTGCCGTCACCAAACGAGCGCTCGGCGAGCGATTGCGTCGCCTCGACGGTCTTGAGAAGCTGGTCGGGTCCGTCCACGCGACGCATACCGATGCCGCCACCACCGCCGGCCGCCTTGACCAGAAGCGGATAGCCCACCGCGATGGCCGCTTCCTCGATCCCGGCGGTGTCGCCCTTCCCGAAGCGCGCACTGCCGGGCAGAACTGGCACCCCCGCCGCCCGCGCGATCATGCGGGCGCGCTCTTTGTCTCCCATGTCCTCTATCGACTTCGCGCTCGGCCCGACCCAAGCGAGCCCGGCAGCCTCGACGGCTTCCGCGAAGCGGGCGTTCTCGGCCAGGAAGCCGTAGCCCGGATGAACCGCATCCGCACCGGTCTCGTGCGCGGCTGCGAGGATCGCGGCGACGTCGAGATAGCTCTCCCGCGCAGGCGGCGGCCCGATCCGTACCGCAGCGTCGGCGAAGGATACGTGCATCGCCTTGGCATCGGCGTCCGAGTGGACCGCGACGGTCTCGAGCCCGAGCGCTTTCGCCGCCCGCATCACACGCACGGCGATCTCGCCGCGATTGGCAACCAGAAGCCGTCGCAAGTTGTGTCCCCTTCCCCTCGTCAGTATTGCGCGAACCGGCCGTCTTCAGAGTCGCATCGTCCGGCCCTTCACGCCGACCTGACCCGGCAGCACGCGGTAGGCGTCCTCGATCCAGTCGCAGAGCAGCGGACGCGTATCGCGCGGGTCGACGATGTCGGGCACCTTGAAGCGCTCAGCCGTCAGGAACGGCGATTCGAGATGGTCGTAATAGGACTCAAGCTCGGCCAGCCGCCGCGCACGCGCATCAGGCTCCAGCGCCTCGAGTTCCTTGCGGTAGGCAGCCTCGACACCACCTGCGATCGGAATCGAGCCCCAGCGGGCCGACGGCCATGCGAAGTGGTAGTTGATGCCCTGCATGCGGCCGTAAGCCGTTCCGGCAAGACCGTAAAGCCGGCGCACCACGACGGCACACCACGGGATCCGAGTCTGCTCGATCGCCGAGACGACGCGCACGGAGCCCTTCACCGTGCCCTGCCGCTCGGCCTCCGGTCCGACGACCGTGCCCGGCTGGTCGACGAAGTTCACGACAGGAAGATGGAAGGTGTCGCAGAGGTCGACGAAGGTCTCCATTTTCTCGGCCGCCTGGCGTGTCAACCCGCCCCCGTAGTGCATCGGATCGTTGGCGATGATGCCGACCGGATAGCCGTCGAGGCGAGCCAGCGCCACGATGATGGAGCGGCCGTAGGCAGGCGAGATCTCGAGCAGCGAGCCCTGGTCGACGACGCCTTCGAGCAAACGGCGCATCTTGTACACGCGGCGGCGCTCGCGCGGGATGATGGAGAGCAGCGCTTCGTCGCGACGCTTCGGGTCGTCCGTGGGAGTTGCGCGCTGCGGCAGTTCGAACACGCTCGACGGCAGGTAGGAGAGGAACCGGCGAACGAGGTCGAACGCCTCGTCTTCGCTTGCGGCCTCGTTGGAAATGACGCCGCTTTCGCGCGTGTGGATGTGCGAGCCGCCGAGGGCCTCCTTGTCGACCTCGGATCCCATGCCGCGTGCAACGACTGGCGGCCCACCAGCGAACACCTGCGAGGTGCCCTTCACCATCACCGAGAAATGGGCGCAGGCCGCCCTGAGCGCGCCGAGCCCCGCGCACGGTCCGAGCGCGATGGCGGCCACGGGAATATAGCCGAGCATCCCGGCCATCAGCCACGTCGGATAGCCCGGGATCTTGGTCGACCCCTGCTGCTCGACGAGGCGCACGCTGCCGCCTGCGCTCTCCACGAGGCGCACCAGCGGCATCCGCATTTCGAGAGCGTAGTTCTCGCCGTAGATCCATTTCTCCGAGACCGTCGCCTCCGACGATCCGCCGCGGATGGTCCAATCGTCGCCGACGATGGCGACCTTGCGACCGTCGATGCGCGCAGTGCCGATCACGGCGTTGGCGGGTCGGACATCGACGAGATTGTGGTCCTTGTCGTAGCGCGCCTTGCCGGTCAAGGCGCCGATCTCCTTGAACGAGCCCGGATCGATCACCCGGTCGATGCGCTCGCGCACGGTCAAGCGGCCCGCGGCGTGCTGGCGGGCAACCGCCTCCTCGCCGCCGAGCGCTTCGGCGAACGCCTTGCGGCGGCCGATCTCACCGACCTCCTTCGACCAGCTCATCCGCGTTCACCTCGCCTATCTCCTCCACCCGCGCCGAGTGTCGATAGCTGGCACGCGCGAGTCAAGGATTGTCGACATTCCTAAATTGCGTAGAGTGGCATGCCGCGAACGCAGACGACGACCGGCGCCGGCGCTGTCACGCTGCACATATGAGGAATGGGCGAAGGAGTTGGGAATGGCCGACTACAAGACGCTTGTCGCCGAGCACGAGCGACGCAAGGCGCACGCGATGGCGATGGGCGGGCCTGCGAAGCTCGAGAAGCGCAAGGCAGCGGGCCTGATGGATGCGCGCCAGCGCATCGACTACCTGTTCGATCCCGGCTCGTTCATCGAATCCGGACTGTTCGCCACGTCCTACATCAAGGAAGCGCGAGAGAACTCGCAATGCGACGGCAAGGTGGCGGGCTTCGGCCGCATCGAAGGTCGTCCGGCCGCTGTCGTCTCCTGTGACCTCACCGTCAAAGGAGCCTCATCGAGCTTGATCAACGTCAAGAAGATGGGGCACCTGCGCAACACGTCGATCCGTAACGGCAACCCGATCGTGTTCCTCAACGAGACCTCGGGCGCCCGCATTCCCGACACCATGGGTGCGGAAGGCACCGGATCGCTGGGCCAGGACCCGGCGCAGTTCGTGCGCATGCGCGAAATTCCGTACGTCGCCGCCTGCCTGGGCCCGAGCTTCGGCACGGGCACATGGTTCACGATGCTTTCCGACTTCGTCACCATGCGCAAGGGTGCCTGTCTCGCGGTGTCGAGCCCACGCGTGACGTCGATCGCCATCGGCGAGGAGGTCGACTCGGAGGAACTGGGCGGCTGGAAGCTGCACACCGAGGTGACCGGCAAGGTCGACTATGCGACCGACACCGACGAGGAAGCGATCGATCTTCTGAAGACGTTCCTCTCCTACCTGCCCTCCCACCACAACCAGCGCCCGCCATCGCGTCCCGCACCGCCCGACAGCGAGCACGACCCCGAGGCGATCCTGAAAATCGTCCCGCCCGAGCGCCAGAAGGTCTACGATGTCCGCAAGCTGGTGCGTGCCATCGCCGACAAGGACAGCCTGTTCGAGGTGAAGCCCCGGTTCGGCCGCTCGGCGATGACCGGGCTTGCCCGCCTCGGCGGCCAGGTGGTCGGATTCGTCGCCTCGAATCCGATGTTCAAGGCCGGCGCGCTCGATCCGGACGGCTGCGACAAGGTGACGAGCTTCCTCGTCCTCTGCGACAGCTTCAACATCCCGATCATCATCCTGACCGACACGCCGGGGTTCCTGATCGGCATCGAGGGCGAACGGCGCAAGGCACCCGGCAAGATCATGAACTTCATGAGTGCATTGCAGATGTGCACGGTGCCCAGGCTGTCGATCGTCACCCGGAAGTCCTACGGTCAGGCGTACCTGAACATGGGCGGGACTCGGAATTCCGACGACATGGGCGCCTGGTTCACGGCCGACGTCGGCTTCATGGACCCGACCGTCGGCGTGAACGTCGTCTACGGGGTCACCGCCGAGAACGACCCGCAGAAGTTCCTCGCCCTGAAGGAGGAGATCGAGCGCGACAGCTCGGCCTACGACCTCGGAGCCATCTACTCCGCCCAGTCGATCATCGACCCGCGGGAGACCCGCGGCTGGTTGATCCGAATGCTGGAGGTGCACAGTCGCGATCGTGAGAAGGGCCTCAGCCAACGCCGCTTGGCCGGCTGGCCTACGACGTTTTGAGCCTTGAAACGAAACGAGCAATCAGAGAGGGTGCCGCCGTGGCGAAAGAGAATGTCATCTCGGAGATCACTGGCAAGGTCTGGAAGATCGAGGCCGAGCCGGGCCAGAAGCTCGCCGAGGAGGACGCCATCATCATCCTCGAGTCGATGAAGATGGAGATCCCCGTGCTGGCGCCTGTCGGAGGCGTTCTGACGGAGATCCTGGTCAAGGAAGGCGATTCGGTCAGCGAGGGGCAGGTACTCGCCGTCATGGAGAGCTAGCGCGATCGCCGGCGCCGGACCGTGCAGGGCCGGCAGGCGGTGAGACACGAAGAGGGCGGTGTGGCCGTGAAGAAGGACATGGAGGCGATGGGCGAGCCGGGTGAGTCGGCACGTGAGGGTTCGGGCACGCTCGCCGCCGCCGTCATGTCGCTGTCAGATCAGATCGCGGCGGCGCTGGCAGCGGCGATCTCGCGCGGTGAGTACCGGCCCGGCGAGCGCATCCACGAGCAGGCCGTGTCGACGCGTTTCGGCGTGAGCCGCGGCCCGATCCGGGAGGCGTTGCGCATTCTCGACAAGCAGGGGCTCGTCTCGATCCTGCCGCGCCGCGGCGCCCGTGTCACCGATCCTTCGGTGGACGAGGTCAACCACATCTTCGAAATCCGGGCGGTGCTGCTCGGGCTCGCCGCGCGCACCGTCGCCGAGCGTCGCGAAGCCGACTCGATCGCGGAGCTGCGCGAGCGGGTGAAGGCTCTGCGCGGCGCCGTCACCGCCGCCGGCAATCCCGACGTCTACCTGCTGCAGGTTCAGCAACTGAACCTCTACATGTGCGAAGCCTCGGGCAACGCCCGGCTGGAGGCCATGGTGCGGTCGCTGTTCCACCAGACGCTGCGCTACGCACGCCTCGGCCTCTCGACCGAGGCCCGCCGCAAGCGCTCGATCGCCAACTGGCGTCGCGTCGTCGAATGCATCGCCGAGGGAGACGCGGAAGGCGCCGAAGTCCACGCCAAGGCCCTCGTGACAGCCTCACGCGACATGGCCGTCAAGCTTCTGACAGAGGGCGCCATGGCCGACTGACCCGCCCTGAGATCGGGCCGGCGCCTCGCGCGTCCGGCCGAGCGAACCGATTGAAAAAGACAACTCTAAGAGCAACCGGAGACAGACGCATGAACCGACCCATCACCACTGCGCGGGCCACCCTGCTCGCCCACGTCCTGCCCGAGCGCAGGCTCGCGCACACCGTCGCCATCGCCGTCGTCGGCTCGCTGATGCTGGCACTCTCGGCAAAGGTCCAGGTGCCGTTCTGGCCCGTGCCGATGACCATGCAGACGCTGGTCGTGCTGGTTCTCGGCGCCGCGCTCGGCGCACGCCTCGGGGCGGCGACTGTGCTCGTTTATCTGGCCGAGGGCGCCATGGGGCTTCCGGTATTCGCAGGGACGCCGGAGAAGGGCATCGGGCTGGCCTATATGTTCGGACCGACGGGCGGTTATCTCGTCGGATTCGTGCTTGCCGCCTTCCTGGTCGGCTGGCTCGCCGAACGTGGCTGGGACCGCTCCGTCCTGCGGCTGTTCGCGGCCATGACTCTCGGCCACGTCGTGATCCTGGCGCTCGGCTTCGCCTGGCTCGCGGGCCTGATCGGAATTGAGAAGGCCTGGCTTCTTGGCGTCGTCCCGTTCATCGCAGCGACCGTTCTCAAGACGGCACTCGGCGCGCTGGCGCTGCCGGCGGCCTGGAAGTCGATCGCGCGCTGACACGAGCAATTCGCAACGCATGACGACGGCGGCCAGAAAGAGCCGCCGTCGTTGTTTTTTCGACTTCCGCGTCGCGGGCTTGCTCCTGCCGCATAGCTCGTGCCCGATCGCCTCCCGCCGAGCGATCGCCGGTTGACGAGACATACTCAGATTGTCAACATTCCTCCTGAAGCGCGTCACTCGCAACGCGCCCCCGCCGGACGCGCCGTTCAAAGGGGGAGACGGGAGGAAACGATGACACCGCTTCATGTACTGGGAAAATCGTCGCTCGCCGGCCTCGCACTCGTCGCCGTGACGACGCTCGGGCCGGCAGGCGCGATGGCCGAGGTGGTCGCGCGCATATCGTACCATTGGGCACCGAGCCACGAGAGCGCCAAGATGGTCGAGCGCTTCGCTGCGGAAGTGAACAAGCGCGGCGCCGGCAAGGTCAAGATCCAGACCTTCCCGTCGGGCCAGCTCTACAAGATCCGCCAGATCACCGGCGCGCTATCGGCGGGATCCGTCGAGATGGGTGGTGTCGTCACACACAATCAGCTTGCGGCGATCGACAAGGACTGGAACATCGTCCAGTTCCCCGGCTTCTTCAACAGTATCGAACATCAGCGCGACTTCTTCAACACGACGCCGGAAGGCAAGGATCTGCGCCAGCGCGTTCTGAAGAAGACCGGACTCGTCCATATCGCCTATGTACCCGTCGGGCCGTATGCGACGTTCTCGGCGAAGAGCAAGATGGACACTGTCGCCAGCATGGCAGGCCTCAAGGCGCGCTCTCTCGCTGCTGCCGAGCGGCCCGGTATGCTCGCGCGCAAAATGGACGTGATCTCGTTGGCCACCGAGGAGATCTATCCTGCGCTGCAGAGCGGCATGATCGACACGCTGGCCACCGTGCCGACCGCGGTCAAGGCCTACTCGTGGTGGGAGTACCTGAAGTTCGCGCAGCTGCCGTATGCCGTGTACGCGGACAGCGAGCTGCTCGCCAACGCCGCTTGGTTCAATGGTCTGCCGAAGGACGTCCAGGAGATCCTGCTGACAGTCGGTAAGGAGATTTCCAAGGCCGCCACCGACAATGCCGTGCAGGGCAACAACAACGCGCTCAAGGAGCTGGTGGAGAAGCATGGCGGCACGGTGACGGTTCTCAAGGGGGCGGCACTGGAGGAGTTCCAGAAGCTGGACCGCGAAAAGACGGAGCCGGCACTCGCCAAGTATGTCTCACCCGGCATCCTCGCCGCTGCCCGCCGCTATATCGGCCGCAAGGACTGAGCGCGCGAAATGAGGGGTGCACTCGCCGCCTACCGCCGCCTGAACGATTGGCTTCAGGCGGCGGTCGTCGCCTTCACGGGATTTGTCGTGCTGGTCATCGTCGTGGCGCCGCTGGTCGCCGCGATCGTGCGCTACTACACCGGACAGGGCTATGACTGGCTCGCCGAGATGCCGCCTCAGCTGGTGCCCTGGGTGGTGTTTCCGATGATGGGTGTGCTGCTTCGCCACGACCGGCACATCTCCGTGGACATCGCGCCGTATCTGCTCAGCGGACGCGCGTATACGCTGCTGCGCGCCCTCGTTCTCGCGATCTCGCTGGCGGCCTGCATCGTGTTCGGCTGGTACGGCGCCGAATCGGTCGCCTTCTTCAGACGTCTCGGACAGCTCTCGACCACCGAGATCGAGTTCGAACTCTGGTATCTCTACATTTCCTATCCGGTCGGTTTTGCGCTGGCGGCGAACTTCTGCCTCGAGGCACTGCTGCACACGCTCGCAGGGCAACCGGCACCCGGGAAGATCGACCCTGAACTCGGGGGGCTTGCCTGATGGTCGCCTCCTTCGCCGCTCTCGCCATCGTCCTGATGCTGATCTCGGTGCCGCTGTTCTTCGTGTTCGGCATCGGCTCGGCGGCCATCGCTATCCTTGCGCTCAAGCTGCCGCCGACGACACTGATGCAGCTTTCGTTCGACGCAATGACCAAGCAGGTGCTGGTGGCGATTCCGATCTTCGTGTTCGCCGGCAATGTGATGCTGCACGGTGGGGCGGCTCAGCGCCTCGTCGAGCTGGCGCTCAAGCTGGTCGGCCACCTTCCGGGCGGTCTCGGCGTCGCCATGGTCGTCGCCATGGGCACATTCGGTGCGATCTGTGGCTCGATCCTGGCGGCGATCGTCGCCATCGGCACCATGATGATGCCGACCATGGTCAAGTCCGGCTATCCCCGTCCGTTCGTCGTGGTGCTGGCAGCCGCCGCCGCGCTGATCGACGCACTCATACCGCCCAGCAATACGGCGATCATCTTCTCCTCGCTCACCAACGTGCCGGTCTCACGCACGTTCGCGGCCGGTGTGCTGCCCGGATTCGTGCTGATGGGACTCCTCGTCACCTACGTGATGTGGCGCTGCCGGACGCTCGCGCGTGCCGAGCGTGCCGACTGGAGCGAGCGGTTCGGTGCCTTCTGGAAGGCGGTTCCCGTGCTCACCATGCCGTTCGGCATCCTCGGCGGCATCTACTCCGGCCTGCTGACACCTGCCGAAGCCGCCTCGTTCGCCGCCGTTTACGGCATTCTGCTCGGGCTCATCGAGCGAAAGCTCACGTGGAAGGGTCTCACTCAATCGCTGCGGAGCACGGCAGAGACCACGACCGTGATCTTCGTCATCATCGCCATGGCGACTTTCTTCTCGGTGGTCATCACCTACACGCGGCTGCCGCAGGAGCTCATTTCAGCCATCGTCGAGCACAACATCGGGCCGGTGACGTTTTTCGTGCTCGCCGGCGTGGTGTTCCTCATCCTCGGCACATTCGTCGAGGTGGTGCCGGTCTTCTACCTGACACTACCCATCTTCGTGCCGCTCTGCCAGGCTCTGAAGATCGACCTCCTGCAGTTCTACGTGTTCATGACCGGCCTCGTCGGCGTCGGCATGCTGACGCCACCCGTGTGCGTCGGCGTATATACTGCGGCGGCTGTGATCAACGAACCTCCGGATCGCGCCTTTCGCGCCGTCCCGGCCTTCATCGTGATCGGTATCGTCTATGCCGCGATCATGGTCGCCTTCCCGTGGCTCGCCACCTGGCTGCCGTCGCGCTTCTGAGGCGGGCGGCAAGTGCCCGCCCCGCCGCCATCCGAACTTTGCATCATTCAAGAAGCACATCCATGCGGTCCGCACTGATCGAGAATACACGCGCACTCCTGGCAGATGCCGCCGCGCGCGGCGATACGGCGCTCGACGAGGCGACGGCAAAAGCGCTGCTCGCCGAATGGGGGATCGGGGTGCCGAAGGGCAGGGTGCTCGCTGGCGCCGATGAAGCCGCAAACGGACGCCTCGCGGATTTGCGACCACCCTACGCCGCCAAACTGATCGCTGGCGAAAGCGTGCACAAGTCGGACATCGGTGCCGTCAGGCTGATGTTGGACGGCGGCGCGGCGGTGGCTGCAGCGATCCGCGACATCGAGCGTCGCGCGGCGGCAGCAGGCATAGCGCCGCGTGGCTTCCTGGTCGAGGAGATGGCCGCCAAAGGCGTCGAGGTGGTGGTCGGCGCGGTTCACGATGCGCGATTTGGCCCGTGCGTGATGGTCGGCCTCGGCGGCATCATGGTCGAAGTGGTTGGCGACGTCGCCTTCCGCGTCGCACCAATCACTGCGGACGATGCCCGTGCGATGCTCGACGAGCTTGCCGGTACGCGTCTCCTCGACGGACATCGCGGCGCCCCCGCCGCCGACCGCGAACGGTTGGTCGAGATCCTGCTCGCCATCGGCGGCTCGGCTGGGCTGCTGATGGCGGCAGGCCACCTGATCGACGAGATCGATCTCAATCCCGTGCTCAGCGGGCCGCAAGGCACGGCTGCGGTGGATGCCCGCATCGTCCTCGCCAAGGTGGCGCGTCCACCGCTCGCTCCCGCTCCCCCGCCGCTCGACCTGCCGGCGACATGGCAACGCTTCCGCCCGTTGTTCGAGCCCGAGACCATTGCCGTCGTCGGCGCATCGGCGACCTCGACCACGTTCGGCAACGAGGTGATCCGGCATAGCCGCGCGCTCGGCTACCGTGGACGCATCGTGCCGATCCACCCGAAGGCCGCAGAGATCGAAGGTTTGGCCGCCCGCCCGTCGCTCGCCGATCTCGAGACGCCCGCTGATTTCGCCTATGTCGCCGTCGGCGCCGAGCAGGCCATCGCAACCTTGGAAGCCGGCCGCGACAAGGCCCGTTTCGCGCTCGTCATGGCGTCGGGCTTCGGCGAGGTCGAGGCGGGTCGCGAGACCGAAGCGCGCCTGGTCGCCGCAGCCCGCGCGTCAGGCGTCCGTGTCATCGGCCCGAACTGCCTCGGTGTGCATTCCTCGCGCGGACGGTTCACGTTCGTCGGCGGCGCTTCCGACGCCGCCGGACCGGTTGCCGTGATCTCGCAATCGGGCGGCCTGGCCGTCGACATGGTGCTGCGCGGCAAGAGCCGCGGCATCGCCTATTCCGGCATCGTCACCATCGGCAACGCCGCCGACCTCGGTCCGGCCGATTTCCTCGAGTGCTTCCTGTCCGACCCCGGCACGCGCGTGATCGGGGCCTATCTCGAGGACGTCAAAGACGGTCGCCGCTTCCTCGCCCGACTGCGCGAAGCGGGTGCCGGCAAGCCGGTCGTGCTCCTCGTCGGGGGCCAGACCGCGCAAGGCTCGCGCGCCGCAGCCTCCCATACCGGCTCGCTTGCCGCCGATGCACGCATCTGGCAGGCCGTGGCCCGCCAGACCGGAGCGGTCGTGGTCGAGACACTCGATGCCTTCCTCGACGCGCTGCTGGCGTTGCAACTGCTCACTTCCGACAGAGAGCGCCCTACGCGCACTGTCGCCCTGTTCGGCAACGGGGGCGGAACGAGCGTACTCGCCGCCGACGCCTTCGACCGACAGGGCCTCGTCGTCGCGCAGATGCCGGCCGCCGCGCTCGCCCGCCTCGAGGCGCTCCAGCTGCCGCCTGGAACCTCGATCGCCAACCCCGTCGACACGCCAGCCTTCACGTTGCGCCACAACGACGGGGCGGTCGCGGGCCAGATCCTCGACATCCTGGCCGAGGACGCGCGTCCGGATGCCATCGTCGTGCACGTGAACCTGCCGGTTTTCACGACCAGCCAGAACCAGACGGTCGACGTGATCGGCAACCTCGTGCGGGAGGCGATCCGAGTGCGCGCCGCTCATCCGGGCGGCGCACACATCGTGCTCGTGCTGCGCTCGGACGGCGCCGAGGCGACGGACGCGCGCCGGCGCGCTGACCGTTCGCGGGCGATCGAGGCCGGAATACCGGTGTTCGACGAACTCGCGCCCGCGGCGGCAGCGCTGGCAGCCGTCGCCCACGTCGAGCGATATCGTGCCGCACACGGCCCTCAGGCTTCGAACGCGGCAAGGAAATAGCTTTCGTTTCCGACGCCGGTGACCGTGGCTGCCACCCTGGCGCGCCGGAGGTCGATTAGGAAGACCACACTCGAGCCGGGACCGGACTTGGCACCGCCCGTCACGGCGGCGAGGTCCGGTCCGACGATCGCAATCCCACGCGGACGGGCAGGCGCGCCACCAGCAAGCTGCGGGCGGATGCGGGCGACCTCGGCGGTCCGACCGGCCAGTGCTGCATCGACGTCGACCAGCGAGATCGTGTTCGTTCTGAAGCACGAGGCCACGAGATGCCGGCCGTCCGGGGCGAAAGCGACGGCGAAGGGCCGCGTCGGCTCGGCCGGATCGTCGCTGCCGACGGGAATGCGGGCGATCTCCGCATCGGTGCAGCCGGCGGCTGCGGAAGCGACGTCGATCAGGGAAACGGTCCGGCCTTCGTAGGGCTTCGACATGTCCTCCCGGGCGGCGACGGCGGCAAGCCTGCCGTC
>JAWKVY010000016.1:0-21422 GCA_041397745.1 Hyphomicrobiaceae bacterium
GGCCGCCGGAGCACCGAACATCGAGCGCGTCGACAAGCTGGTACAGGGCATCGCACGTCAGCACGGTCTCGCCAACCCGGACGTCGATGCCACCGTGAAGCTGGTAGAAGGCTGGCTGGACAAGAACCGCTCGAAGGCAGCACGCTGAGGCTCGCGCCAGGTAGCTGCATCGTTCATGGCTGGTTGTTGCAGCGCACGCTCCCGAGGGGGCGTGCGCTGTGCATTAGCTGGGGTTGATATTCGCGCCGAACCAGCAAACATCTTGGCACAGGTTGCCGCATGCCTTAAGTATGTCAGCATTGCTGACCTATCGTCAGTGCTGATCAGCTTCCCGATCGAGGGTCCGCGCCCGGTCGCCCCGCAAAGAGGCCTGCCCGATGCCAAAAGCCCAAGCCTCAAGGCCCCCTTCTCTGAGCGACAAGTTCGACCTCGCCCTGGACCGGCAGTTGCTGACCGGGACGCAGGCGGTCGTCCGCCTCGCACTGATGCAGAAGGAACGCGACCGGCGCGCCGGGCTCGATACCGCCGGCTACGTGTCAGGCTATCGCGGCTCCCCGATCGCTTCGCTCGAAGGCGCCTTCCAGCGCGTCGGTAGGCAGCTCGACGCCAACGACATCGTGTTCCATCCCGGCCTCAACGAGGATCTGGCAGCGACCGCGATCTGGGGCTCGCAACAGGCCGAACTCAGGGGCGAAGGCAAGTACGACGGCGTGTTCGCCATCTGGTACGGCAAGGGCCCCGGCGTCGACCGCACCGGCGACGTGTTCCGCCACGCCAATCACGCCGGCACGTCGAAACACGGTGGCGTGCTCGCGCTGATGGGCGACGATCATACCTGCGAAAGCTCGACCTCCGCGCACCAGTCCGAGTTCGCAATGGTCGATTTCATGATCCCCGTGCTCAACCCGGCGGGCGTGCAGGAAATCCTCGACTACGGCCTGCTCGGCTTTGCGCTCTCGCGCTATGCCGGTATCTGGGTGGGCCTCAAGTGCGTGAAGGACAACATCGAGAGCACGGCTGCGGTCGACGGCCGCCTCGACCGCGTCGAGATCGCCATCCCGTCCGAGGACCAGTTTCGCATGCCGGCTGGCGGGCTGAACATCCGCATGGGCGACCAGGCGCTCGACAAGGAGGCGCGGCTCCACGATTACAAGCGCCCTGCGATTCTCGCTTTCGCGCGTGCCAACAAGCTCGATCGCCAGATCACGTCGGGCGGCCCCGACGCCCGCATCGGCATCATCACCACTGGCAAGAGCTATCTCGACGTCCGCGAGGCGATGGAGAACCTCGGCATCGACGAGGTCGCCGCCAACGAGCTTGGCCTGCGCCTCTACAAGGTCGCGATGACGTGGCCGCTCGAACCTGAGGGCGTCGCCCGGTTCGCTGAGGGGCTGGATCTCATTCTCGTCGTCGAGGAGAAGCGATCGCTGATCGAGACGCAGGTTAAGGAGCAGCTTTTCGACACGCCCAACCGACCGAGCGTGCTCGGCAAGAAAGACGAGCAGGGCAACTGGCTGTTTCCTGCCAAGGGCGCGCTCGATCCGACCGATATCGCCGTCATCGTCGGCGAACGGCTGATCCGCGCCGGTCGCGGTGGCGAGGCGCTGAAGGAGAAGGTCGCGCGGCTCCGTCGCGTCAAGGGCAACAAGCCGACCGAACCTTCTGCCTTCACCCGCACGCCCTACTTCTGCGCCGGCTGTCCGCACAATTCCTCGACCAAGGTGCCCGACGGCTCGCGCGCCTACGCCGGCATCGGCTGCCACTACATGGTGCAGTGGATGGATCGCGCCACCGAAGGCTTCACGCAGATGGGCGGCGAGGGCGTGAACTGGGTCGGCGAGGCCCCGTTCTCGAAGCGCGGCCACGTTTTCCAGAATCTGGGCGACGGCACCTATATCCATTCCGGCTCGCTCGCCATTCGCGCCGCCGTCGCGGCCCGCACCAACGTCACCTTCAAAGTGCTCTACAACGACGCCGTCGCGATGACAGGTGGCCAGGCGCTCGACGGCAATCTGACGGTGCCGCAACTCGCCCGCCAACTCGTCGCCGAGGGTGTCGGCAAGGTGGCCGTCGTCAGCGACGAGCCCGACAAGTACGGTCCCCGCGTCTGGCCGCTGAGCCTTGCTGCGAGCAAGCTGCCGGCCGGCGTCACCGCCCATCACCGGCGCGACCTGATGGCGGTGCAGAAGGATCTTGCCGCCACACCCGGCGTCACCGCCATGATCTACGACCAGACCTGCGCCGCCGAGAAGCGCCGCCGGCGCAAGCGCGGCACGTTCCCCGATCCCGACCGCCGCGTGTTCATCAACACCGCCGTGTGCGAGGGCTGCGGCGACTGCGGTGTCAAGTCCAACTGCGTGGCTGTGCTGCCGAAGGAAACCGCGTTCGGGCGCAAGCGGGAGATCGACCAGTCGGCCTGCAACAAGGACTTCTCGTGCCTGGAGGGCTTCTGTCCGAGCTTCGTCACTCTCGACGGGGCAAAGGTGCGCAAAGCCCCCTCGTCGGCCGTCTCTGTCGCTACCGGCGCACTCGAGGACCGCATCGCGGCGCTGCCCGCCCCTGCCCTGCCGGATCTCTCGACGGCACCCTACGCGATGATCGTGACCGGCATCGGCGGCACGGGCGTCGTCACCATCTCGGCCGTCCTGGCACAGGCCGCGCACATAGAGGGCAAGGGCTTCGGCTCGATCGACATGACGGGCCTCGCTCAGAAGGGCGGCGCGGTCGCCTGCCATATGAGGGTTGCCGCTTCGCCGGACGGCATCCACGCCATTCGGGTCGGCGTCGGCGGAGCCGATGTCATCGTGGGCGGCGACCTCGTCGTGACCGCATCCAACAAGATCCTCGAGGCGATCGAGCCCGACGAGACGGCGGTCATCGTCTCGACCTACGAGATGACGACCGGCGACTTCACCCGCAACCCGACACTCACCGTGCCGGGCCTCCGCCTGAAGCAGGCGATCCGCGATCGGGTGCGCTCCGGTCCGCTCACCATGCTCGACGCCCACGACATCGCAGTGAAGCTTTTCGGCGACTCGATCGCCGCCAACATGCTGCTGCTCGGCGTCGCTCACCAGCTCGGCCACGTGCCGATCGGGGCCGAAGCCATCGAAGAGGCGATCCGCCTCAATGGCGCGGCTGTCGAGATGAACCTCGCGGCGTTCGGTGTCGGACGTCTCGCGGCCAACGACCCGACGGCTGTCGAGGCAATGGCTGGCCTCCGACCCGAGCCTTCCGCGCCCCTGGCGCCTGGAACCCTCGCAGAGATCGTAGACGCGCGCGCCCGGCATCTGGCCGCCTACCAGGATGACATGCTCGCGGCGCGCTATCGCGAGAAGGTCGGCTGGATCGAGCGGCTGGAACGCGAGCGCGCGCCGGGTGGCGACGCGCTCGCTCGCGCAGTCGCCAGTGCCTACCACAAGCTGCTCGCCTACAAGGACGAATACGAGGTGGCGCGCCTCTATACCGATGGCACATTCGAAGCGGAGGTGAAGGCTGGGTTCGAGGGCGTGCGCGCCATGCGCTTCCATCTTGCGCCGCCGTTCCTCGCCTGGGCCTGGAAGGACAAGGTCACGGGCCATCCCCGCAAGGTGACGCTCGGCCCGTGGGTGTTGCCGCTGCTGCGACTGCTGGCCCGGGGCAAGCACTTACGTGGCACCGCGTTCGACCTGTTTGGCCGAACCGCCGAGCGCCGGCTCGAACGCCGGATGATCGCTGACTACGAGATCCTGCTCGACCGCATTGCAGTGAAACTCGGGCCCTCGACCCACGCGACGGCCGTTCAATTGGCCGCGCTGCCCATGGACGTTAAGGGCTTCGGTCACGTCAAGCTCGCCGCTCATCGCCGCGCCCAGGACAAGGAACGGGCGCTGCTCGCCGAACTGGAGGCGCCCGCGCCAGTGCGCATGGCGGCCGAATAGTCGGCCACAGGCTCAATCGCTCCCTGAACGATCCGACAGCAAGTCACCGTGCTCGCGCCACAAACAGAGCGCTTTCGTGGACGAGCCGTACGTGGCACTCGCCGCGCGCGCTGTTGCGCGCTATCAATTGCTCCGAAGACATCGCATGTGGAGGGGAAATCCTATGATCGGAGATCGAAGCGAGGCTTTCGTCCTCGCCGCATGCCTCGGCGCATTGATCGCTGCCAGCCCGGCTCTGGCCGAGCCGGCAGCAACCGCGACAGAAGGCACCATACGCCTCGCCCAGGCTACGCAGCCCAACAATGATCCGAATGATCCGAACGCCCGTCGCCGGCGCCAGCAGCAGGGTGGTCCGCAGCAAGGTGGCCAGCAGCAGGGCCCGCGGCGGGGACAGCGCGGCGCACCGCCAGCCGGCGGACCGCGGCCTGCCGTTCAGCAACCCAAGGTCCAAATTCCGGCTGCAACCCGACCCACGATCGGTGCCCCGGCGCAACCGCGTGTCATCAGTCGGACGCCGCAGGTCGCCACTCCGCCCAACACCGGGCGCACGCCCCCGTTCAATCCGCGCGCCGCGCGGCCGATCATTCCGCAGGCCACTCCCCGCGCAGCGACACGCGGCGGCCAGCCGATCGCACGCCCCGCCGCGCCGCCTGCTCCGCGCGAGTTTCCATCGACCGCCACACGTCAGCCACCGCAGATCGGTGCCCCGCGAACCGGCCCGCGCCAGGCCGCACCGAACCTGCAGCAGCCCCCTCGCATCCGCCAGCTGCCGGGCCAGCGCCTGCCCCGCGCGGTGACCGGCCGCCGTCCGATCGGCCCTGGCGGACCCGCTGTCGGTCCAGGACGTCCTCCCGGCGTCGTCCCGCTCGCACGGCGCGACAACCGCTGGCGTAACCGGGCGATCGTCGGTGGTGCGGTCGTCGGCGGTGCCGCCATCCTCGGCGCCATCGCGCTCGACAAGGCTCGGGCCGAGGCGGCCGAGCGCCGCCGCGAACGGCATCAGTCGTTCGACGACATCCGCGGCGGCCGGCGCGAATTCACCCGTGATGGCCAGCGCCTGATCGTCGAGCCAGATCGCCGGCGCATCATCCGTACCGACCGCGGTCTCTCGATCCGCTACGACGAAGGCGAGTGGCTGCGTCGCGCCTACGGCGAGCGCGGCATCGTCACGCGCCGTCGCGACGGCACCATTACCACTGTCATCCGCCGTCCCGGCGGGATCGAGATCGTATCGATCACCGACGGTGACGGCCGCCTGCTGCGTCGCGTGCGGCGCTACCGCGACGGCCGCGAGGTCGTCCTGATCGATGCGGGCCGGCGGTTCTGGCCGGGGCGCGGGTATCGTGTGCCGGTCTACGCGTTCCTTGACATTGCGCCTCCGGTGGTCCGCATCCCCCGTTCGCGCTACATCGTCGAGTACCGCGACGCCTCGGTCGAAGACATCTTCGAGGCGCTTTCGGCTCCGCCCGTTGCTGAACTCGACCGCGGGTATGCGCTCGACGAAATCCGGGACACCTACGCGCTGCGCCAGTACATGCCGCGCGTCGACCTGGATCTGCTCACCTTCGATTTCGGCCGCTACGAGATCACGCCCGACCAGTACGACCGCCTCGACCGCGTCGCTCGCGCGCTCCGGCGCATTCTCGAGCAGAGCCCGGATGAAGTGTTCATGGTCGAGGGGCACACCGATGCCGTGGGCTCGAAAGAGGACAATATTTCGCTCTCCGATCGACGCGCCGAGGAGGTAGCTCGCGTGCTGATCGAAGGTTACGGCATCCCGGCCGAGAACCTCGTCACGCAAGGCTACGGCGAGCAGTTCCTGAAGGTGCGGACCGACGGCCCGGAGCGCGCCAACAGGCGAGTGGCGGTCCTGCGCATCACGCCACTGCTCGAGCGCGGCGACGGCGATGAGCGCGAGGTCGGACGCAACGACGAACGTGGCGACGATCGCGACGACCGGCGACCGCCGGCCGGGCGCGACGACGAGGACGACGACCAGCGACCGCGCGGCTCGGGCACCCTCGGCACGCGTCGGTTCTGATCCCCGCGCGTTCGTCCAGTACAGGTCTGGCGAAGGGGGCGGCAGCCCCCTTCGCTGTTGCAAGGGCGACGCGAAGCAGCGACACCTGCCGCAACGAATGCTTCCCTGGCGAGGGTTCCATGACAGGCGTGCTGAGGCCGGTTACCGCCCTTATCATCGCGTCGGCGATCCTGATGCTCGGCAACGGACTCAACGGCGTGCTGCTGCCACTGCGCGCTCATCTCGATGGCTTCTCAGAAATAACGCTCGGCCTGATGGGATCAGCCTACTATGCGGGTTTGCTCGCCGGCTGCGTGCTCTGTCCGCGCATCATCGCCCGCGTCGGCCATATTCGCGGCTTCGTCGCCTTCACGGCCGGCGCCACTGTCACCCCGCTGCTGCATGCCCTGATCCTCGATCCGGTCGCCTGGTCGCTGCTGCGCGCGCTCAACGGGCTCGCCTTCGCCGGGCTCTTCATGGGCATCGAGAGCTGGTTGACCGCGGCCTCCGAGCCCCAGACGCGCGGGCGTGTGCTCGGCATCTACACGCTCGTGCATCTGACCGTCGTCACCGCCGGCATGCAGTTCATCGGCCTCGCCGACGCCAAGGGCTTCGAGCTGTTCTCGTTCGTCGCCATCCTCTATTCGCTCGCTGCCATCCCGGTAGCGTTGACGGGCGCCATCGTGCCGATACCGCCGGCCGAGAGCCGCCTGAGGCTCGGGTGGTTGCTGTCGGTCTCACCTAGCGCCGTGGCGGCCTGCCTGTTCGCCGGCCTCGCCAATTCGGCATTCTGGACGTTGTCGCCTTTTTATGGCGCCACGCTCGGGCTGTCGGAGCAGGCGACCGCGCTCTTCCTCGCCGCTGGCGTCCTCATGGGCGCTGTCAGCCAATGGCCGATGGGCGCGCTTTCTGACCGCCTCGGCCGCCGCTTGCCCGTCGCCGCTGCCGCCCTCGCCTGCTGCATCGCCGGCCTCGGGCTGCACCACGCCGCCCGCACATCCAACGCGCCGCTGGCTTACGCCATGGTGATCCTCTATGGCGCTGGCGCGTTCCCGATCTACACGCTCGCCGTCGCCCACGCCAACGACCTCGTCGACAAGGCGCGCGCCGTGGAGGTGTCGGGAGGGCTGCTGCTCGTATTCTCGATCGGTGCGACAGCCGGGCCGATGCTCGCAGCGATCTGGATGAAGGTGGGCGGTGCCGGCGCCATCTTTCTGCACACCTCCATCGCGCATCTGCTCGTCGCCGCCGTCATGGTCGCGCGAATCGGGGCACGGCCGATCATTCCACGCCGCTACTGGGAGCGTTTCGTACTGGTGCCGCGCTCGACGCCCGCGGTGTTCGGGCTGGACCCGCGTGGTGGCGCGCCGACATCGGCCTCCGACACACCAGCCGTCCGACGCCCGCTCAGCGGCGCATGAGGCCGGCGAGCCAGCTGCGCATCTGGGTGAGGCAGCGCTGCCCGTGCAACACCCGCAGCGTCTCGTCGGCGCTCGGAACCGACTTCAACAGCCGCAGCTGGAGTTTGCGCATCACCGCCCCCTCCGCCGCTATGCCGTACGTCGCCCCATGCGTGAGAGCCACCTCGGCCGGCCACGGCGCCGATCGCGCTCCCGCGGCGAAGATGACCCGGCCGCGCTCGGCCGTCCTGACGTTGGCGATCGTCAACACCAGTTCGCCTCCTGCATAGGAGCGCACGAGTTCGGGCCGCTTTCCGGCATCGATGCAGTAGTCGCCCGTCGCGCTGATCGGCACGACGGACCAACCCGCGAAGGAGGCGACCTGCGGCACGGCGCGGGCGCTGCGTGTCGCGCCGACTCGCCCGGTGCTCGCACCGCCGGTCTCGACATAGTTCTTCACCGCGCCGAGTAACTCCTGGTCCACGGCGATCCCCTTCGTGAGATCGCCGGCTTTGCCTTTGAACGGGCCGGCCACCGTGCGCGTCGCCCCGTTGGGCAACACGAACACAGCCGACTTGCCCGCGGGGATCTCGAACCCGACGCCGTCGGCAAGCGACTGTCCCGCCTTGATGGCCGGTGCGCTCGATTGCAGCACGATGAGGTCGGCGCGCGCGGGCGTGACCGCAGCGGTGAGTACGACGAGCAGCGCGGTGGCGCACGCGATCGGCAAGCGCGGCATGGACCCCTCCAGATTGCATCGACAGGCGGCCGGGGTGTCGGCCGCGCACCAGGATATGATACTTGGCGCGACGGATAGCCGGCAACGGCGTCAGACTCGTGACGTGAGCCGGGCGCGCAGGCTGCCGAGCAGATCGAGCGCGGCTCCGCCGGCGGCGCCGACAGCCAGCGCGGTCAGACAGGCGCCGAACGGGATCACCTGGCGGGCGAAATGGAACACCGCGAGGTCGAGCAGCAGCACCGCCAGGGTTGCGCCGCCCGAGAAGATGGAAATCGTGCGGATCCCATAACGCCGTGCCACGATCACCGCCGGCAGCGCGAGGGCGAACAGCAGGAGGGCCAGCCAGCCTTCGGAGACGTGGCGCACGCTGCGACCGTCGGCGATCTGGGCCGCAACCTGGGCTTGCACGATGACGCCGGCAACCTCGTCGCCCTCCCACTCGGGAAGCGGGGTCAGGTGGCGGTCGACGTCCGGCAGCATTGTGCCGACGATGACAAGGCGATCCTTCAGCAGCCGTCCGAGCACGCCTCCAGCCGGCGTCGCCAGCACGTGCGCCGGCAGCACCGGGAAGGCATCCGAGCCGTCGCTCGGCTTGAGCAGCCACGCGATGCGGATCGGCTCACCTGCCACGGGCAAAGGCAATGGAATACCGAGCGGACCGCGCGGCGCGTAGGCACGCCGTTCCGCGGCCCGTCCGGCGAGCGCTTCGGCAAAGCTCTCCGGCACCTTGCCGTCGTCGCCCGGCGGCGCAAGATAGCGCACGATCTGATCGCCGCCGGTGAGCAGGTTGGCGTAGCCGGGTCTGGCACCTGTGCGGGCGATGAATGCATCCTGGTAGGCGATCTGGGCCGCTGTCAGCCCCGCCCGACCGTCGCCGGCCGCGATCGCGACCCGCGCGCGTGCCGTCTTGAGCGCGACGACCAGCGCCTCGTCCTTGGCCGGCTCGGTGGGGCGCACGAACAGCAGGTCGAGACCGATGGCTTTGGCGCCGGCCCGGTCGATCGCGGAGACGACGCGCGCCAGGAGCCCGCGGTCGACCGGAATGCGGTAGGGCAGTTGATCGAGCGTCTCCTCCGTGATGGCGACGATGGCGACGCCACGATGCTGTGTCGCCGGGCGGTCCGAAAGTGCCGCCGTCCGCCAGTCCCCGGACCAGTGCTCGAGCCAGGCGAGCCAAGATGTCCGACTCGCTGCAAGTGCCACGAAGGTGGCAACCACTGCGAGCAACACCACCAGCGGCGCGCGCCGTATGAGGTTTGGCTCAGCACTCAGGGCGTCCAAGACACGCCGGCCGATCGCACCCATCACCGGACCTTCCCCCGCCGCTTCAGGGCCCCCGCCGGCGCCGCCACTGCCGCCGATGGAAGATGCGGCTGGCGCATGAAACGCAACTCAGGATCTGCTGCAGGCTGCGCGACGGACGCGGCGCTCAGGAGACTGAGTTTGGCCGATGAAGACCCTGGGTACCGCGACGCTGCGCTACCGGCCGCCATCTGACGGTCGGCGGCGGCGCCGGGGAGCGTCACACGCTCGCACATTTTTCCCTTTGATTTCATGCTTGTCGGACAGCACCACCAACTGCGTACCGAGCAACTGCACCGTGCGACGAGCCCGTTCGTCACATCACCGCCGCAAGCTTTACCGCCGGAGGCAAGCTGATACACTCGACGCCAAGCGAGTCCAGCGCGAAGTCTGACGGCACCCGGTTGGCAGGCGCCAGGTGCGATATTCCAGACGCTTGGAAGAGAGAGCAACGTGGCGGAGGCGGGCAGCGACGACAAGTCAGCCGGGGGGGCGGATGGCCGCCCACCCGCCACCCGCGCGGGACCGGCGCCGCGCGCCAATGGCAGCTGGCATGCCGATGACCGACCCCGTCACCGCCGCGGCCCGGCCTATGGCGCCCTCGACCTCGGCACCAACAACTGCCGCTTGCTGATAGCGCGGCCCTCGCGACGCGGCTTCGTCGTCCTCGACGCCTTCTCCCGGATCATCCGTCTCGGCGAGGGTATTTCGACCAGCGGTCGCCTGTCCGACGCCTCCATCGGCCGCGCCATCGACGCGCTCGGCGTATGCGCCGCCAAACTCGCCCGCCACGAGGTGCAACGCATGCGCCTCGTCGCCACCCAAGCCTGCCGGGCCGCCGAGAACGGCCGACATTTCGTCGAGCGGGTAGAGCGCGATCTCGGTCTCGCCCTCGAAGTGCTGACACCGGAGAGCGAGGCGCGTCTCGCCGTCGCCGGCTGCGTTCCGCTGATCGATCCGGACAGCGACCTCGCCATGGTGTTCGACATCGGCGGCGGCTCGTCCGAGTTGATCTGGCTCGACCTCGGGCGCCGCAGGAGCCCGGGCCAGAACGCCAGGGACGAAAAACTTCGCCGGCCGATCGACCGTTCCGCCTTCGACGACTGCATCGTGGCCTGGATCTCGTTACCGGTCGGCGTCGTCACGCTCGCCGAGAACCATGGCGGCCGGCACGTCACGCCAGCCCAGTTCGAGGACATGGTGGACGCCGTCACCGGCCTGCTCGTGCCCTTCGAGGCAGCGCACAAGTTCCGCCATCGCATGTCCGGCGCGCGTGCGCACTTCCTCGGCACGTCCGGCACCGTGACGACTGTGGCGGGCATCAAGCTGGCTTTGCCGCGTTACGACCGTTCGAAGGTCGACGGCTGCTGGCTCGACGCCGAAGAGGTGCGTGAAGTGACCTACCGGTTGGTCGCCTGCACGTATGAGGAGCGCATCGCCGAGCCATGCATCGGCAGGGAGCGCGCCGACCTGGTGCTCGCCGGCTGCGCCATCCTCGAAGCACTTATGCGGATGTGGCCGATCGAGCGGCTGCGGGTCGCCGACCGCGGCTTACGCGAGGGCATCCTGGCCCGACTGATGGCCGAGGACGGCTTCCACATCGGCGGCGTCGGACGACGCTGAGCATCGCCGTGCCGTTTGCCTTGCCGCGCTATCCGACACATATGTCTGCCCGGAATTCCGGTCTGACGCCGAGACTGCCACCCGAGGGGACCAGCCATGACAAGAAAGCCCGGCTCGGGTGCCGGTTCGAGGAAGACCGCGAAGGCCAGCGGGCCGCGCCGGCCGACTGGTCAGACCGGCGCCCAGCGTGACATGACCGTACGCCTGAAGGATGCGCGCAAGCACAAGCATTCCTCGCAGCTTTGGCTGGAGCGACAGCTCAACGATCCATATGTCGCTGCCGCTCGCCGCGAAGGCTGGCGCTCGCGCGCCGCGTTCAAGCTGATCGAGATCGACGACAGGCATCGGCTGTTGAAGCCGGGCAGACGGGTCGTCGACCTCGGCGCGGCACCGGGCGGCTGGGCGCAGGTGGCCGCCGCCCGTGTGCGCTCGACGGAGGGCGAGGACAGCCGCCGCGGCCAGGTCGTCGCCATCGACATCGCCGAGATGGAGCCGATCGCAGGCGTCGAGATCATCCACCTCGACTTCATGGACGACGCAGCGCCGGGTCGGCTCAAGGCCCTGCTGCGCGACGGCGGCGCCGACATCGTGCTCTCCGACATGGCAGCGCCGACCACCGGCCATGCCGCGACCGATCACCTGCGCATCATGGCGCTGGCCGAGGCTGCGGCCGCGTTCGCCGCAGAGGTGCTGGCACCTGGCGGCGCGTTCCTCTGCAAGATGTTCCAGGGCGGCACCGAGCGCGACCTTCTCGCCATGCTCAAACGCGACTTCTCGACGGTGCGCCACGTCAAGCCGCCGGCGAGCCGCGCGGACAGCTCGGAGCTCTATGTGCTTGCGACCGGGTTCCGTGGCCGGCGCGAGGGGTCGCAGGGTCCCTAGAACCGCGAGCCGCGATTGTAGCTCCCGACCAGGCCGTTGTAATCGCGCACGACACGGGCCGGCGAACCCTCGACCATCCAGCCACCGCCGGAGTTGAGAATCATGCGGTCACCACGGCTGTAGGGCACCTTGTCGCGAATTCGGCGCATGAGCTGCTTGGCCGATACGAGATAGGATTTGGCCGCCGAGACGAAGCTTGTGCCGATGCCGCGTGCGCGATCGGCGGCGCCGAGCGCCTCGGCTTCTCGAACCTCCGCCTCGTAGGCTGCCAGAGCCGGGCCGATCCGCGCCATGTCAGGACGCGCCGGAGTGAGATGGCGCAGCAGCCGCTTGGCTGTCAGCATGACGGCTTCGACCCGGTAGCGGGCCGATTTGCCGTCGGTGGCGGCAAGAGCGGCGAGGCGCTCCTCGGACGCCTTCTCCTGCATCACGTCGAGTGCGAGGCGCAGTGTCTCGTCGGCACCGGCGAAGGCGTTCCAGGCGGCGACGAGGCGCGGGTGCAGCGCCTTGCCCTTGGCCATCCGGTCGTCTTTCCAGTTTTCCTGCGTGTAGTAGTCGTTCGCCTCCTTGAGCAGCGGCTCGAGCGCGGTGACGGCGGCGACGTAGGCCGTCGCGGCGGCCTCCAGCGCTTCGTCGCGCGGCTCGCTTGCGTTCGCACGCTCGACGCCGTTGGCGCAGTCGGACGTGTCGTATATCGTGTAGAGGCCGTACTTGATGCGCTCGCGCCCGGTCGGCCCCTTCTTGCCGACCCAACTGAAGTAGCGGCGCCGCGAGTCGTGCGCGCGCTCCGAAAGCCGATTGACGCAGGCGACGTAGGCGGCGAGCTTGGCCGTCATGCCGTGAGGCTCCGCACCGGCGGCTCGCGCAGGCGGCAGGCCGAGCGCGACGAGAATGACGGCGAGCGGCGCAAGGATGCGCGTGACCGGCATGGCGGTATCCCCGTGAACTGGCGAATGCTCCAGTAACGATCGCCGAACGGTTACCAACAATGTCTGAATGCGATGCAATCGCGCCTACCAAAGCGCAGTCATTGGTTTCCAGGACCGCAACGCGGCGGCACCGGCATTAACGATCGCCGATCTCTCCAACGTGTCGCGACCGCCATACGCCTCAACCAAGCCCACTGAGGCGGTCCTTCTCACGCGCCTCCTCATCGCGCGCTGCCGCCGATCCGAGGCCGGCACCGCCCGATGTCTCGATCACCACGCTGTCGCCCGGCGGGATCGTCTGCGTGCCCTTGCCCTTGAGGCGCTGGCCAGAGGCGAGCGCGACGCGGCCCGGCGCTCCAGCCTCGCCGCCATCACGCCCTCGCGGGGGGTGATCGATCCGGTCGAAGGCGGCGAGCAGTTCGAACGGTTGACCAATGCGGCTGGCGATCTCGATCACCTGGCCGTGCCCGCCGCGCGTCCGTCCCTTGCCGCCGGAGCCTTCGCGCAACTCCTTGCGCCAAAACACCAGCGGCATCAGCTGCTCGGCGATTTCGACGGGCGTACCCTTTACGCCCGAAGGGAACGCGGTGGCAGACAGTCCGTCCGACTGCGGGCGCGCGCCGGTGCCTCCGTTCGACGTGAATGTGGTGGCAAAACCGTAGTTGCCGGAGTCCTCCTCGGCGCGCCGACCTCTGAGCGTGATATTCCAGAGACAGCTGGTTCCCTCGGCCGGCACCCGGTCGGGGACCGCTTGCGCGAGGCATCCGAATACCATGTCGGGCAGCATCTGCCCCGTGATGTGGCGGGCGAGCACGGGCGCCGGTTTCATCGCGTTGAGAATGCTGCCCTCTGGCGCGGCGACGGTGAAGCAGGAGAGCGAGCCGGCGTTGTTCGGCACCCGCGGCGAGATCGCCACCATCAGCCCGAACACGGTATAGGCCGTCGTGTAGGCGAGCGGCACGTTGATGCCCCGGCGTGCAGCGGGACTCGTACCGGCGAAGTCGACATGCACACCATCGGCTGCGACAGTGGTTGTCGCCTTTAAATCGATCGGGGCATCGTAGCCGTCGACTGTCATCGCGTGCGACCACGTGCCCTGCGGCAACTTCGAGATCTCCTCGATCACCGCACGTCGCGACGACGTGCAGATATGCTCGGCGAGATCGTCGAGCGTATCCAGTCCGAACTCGTCCATCATGGCGACGAGACGGCGACAACCGATCTCGTTGCAGTTGGCCAGCGAATAGACGTCGCCGATGGTGTCGACCGGCAGGCGCGTATTGGCGCGGATCATTGCGAACAGCGTATCGTTCGCCCGCCCCGCCTCGAACAGCTTCAGGAACGGAATGTACAGCCCTTCCATGAATACGTCGGTCGCGTCGGTGCCAAACCCGATGCCGCCGATGTCCATCAGGTGCGAGGTGCACGAGAACAGGCCGACCAGGCGGCCGTTGCGGAAGGCGGGCGTCGTCACCACGAAGTCGTTGGTGTGGCCCGTCCCCATCCACGGGTCGTTGGTGATGTAGACATCGCCCTCTCGCATCGTCTCGACGCCGAAGTGGCGGATGAAGTGCTGCACCGATTCCGCCATCGAGTTGACGTGGCCGGGCGTGCCGGTGACCGCCTGTGCGAGCATGCGTCCTCGGACATCGAAGATGCCGGCGGAAAGATCGCCCGCCTCGCGCACGATCGGCGAAAACGCGGTGCGCAGCAGCACCTGAGCCTGCTCCTCGACCACCGCGATCAGGCGGTTCCACATGATCTGGCGCTCGATGGCGCCGGGCCTTTTCGCTTCGCTCACGGACGGTCCTCCTTTGCGGTCAGGACGAGCGCACCACCGGCATCGAGCGCGGCATCGAACCCGGAAGCGACGACAGTCGCCGTGCCTTCCTCGACGACGACGGCGGGTCCGGCAAGCCGGTCGCCGGGCGCAAGCCGGCGACGGTCGTAGACCACGACATCCCGGAAGGCTCGCGCCGCGACGTCGTAGACGCTGCGGCGCCCGACCGGCTCGGCCTCACGCATCGACGATGCGGTCAGCGGCACCAGTGCTGGCGGCGGCGCCGCTCCGGTGGTGGCGAGAACCGAGAAGCTCATGATCTCGACGCGACCGCCGGGAATATGCCTCGCATAGAGCCGCATGTATTCGCGTTCGAACGCGGCCCGCATGAGATCGGCGGCCTTCGCGTCCTTCAGCATCGCCTCGTCGATCGCCACCGCGATCTCATGACCCTGGCCGGCGTAGCGCATGAAGGCTTGCACGCGCGTCGAGAGCGGACGCCCCTGCGCGGCCCGCTCGGCGAGAGCATGCGCTTCCGCGGCGAGCGACGCCACGAAGGCCGCGGCGAGGACCGGCTCGTAGGCGTCCAGCATCATGTGGCGCGAGCGCACGATTTCGTAAGCCGCCGGCGCCATCAGAAAGCCGACCGCCGAACCGACGCCGGCATCCGCCGGCACGACCACGCGACGGATGCCGAGCTTCTCTGCCAATCGGCAGGCGTGCAGTGGGGCGGCGCCGCCGAAGGCGACGAGCGTGCGGCCGGCGACGTCGATGCCCTGCTCGACCGCGTGCACCCGCGCGGCGTTGGCCATGTTCTCGTCGACGATCTCGCTCAGCCCGTAGGCCGAGCCGATGGCATCGAGGCCCAGCGCGCCGCCGATGCCGGCCGCGAGCGCCCGCTCGGCGGCGGCCGCATCGAGCTCAATACTGCCACCTGCGAAGTTCAGAGGGTCGATGCGCCCGAGCGCGAGGTCCGCGTCCGTCACCGTCGCGCGCGTCCCGCCCCGCCCGTAGCATGCAGGCCCCGGCTCCGATCCGGCGCTCTCCGGACCGACGTGAATGCGCCCCATGGCATCGACGCGGGCGATGGATCCGCCGCCGGCGCCGATCTCGACCATCTCGATCACCGGAATGCGTACCGGCAGCCCGCTTCCCTTCATGAAGCGAGAGGAGCGGTCGACCTCGAACGTGCGGCCCTTGAGCGGCGTGCCGTTCTCGATCAGGCAGATCTTGGCGGTTGTGCCGCCCATGTCGAAGGAGAGAATCCCTCTCTCGCCGCGCTCGGCGGCGATGTGGGCGGCGAGGATGGCCCCGCCGGCCGGTCCCGATTCGACCAATCGCACCGGGAACCGGATCGCAGTGTCCAACGCCGCAAGACTTCCGCCTGACGTCATCAGGTGGATCGGCGCGTGGGAGCCGAGCGCGTGGAATGCCTCGTTCAACCGCGCGAGATAGCTCGCCATCAGCGGCTGCACGTAGGCATTGGCAACTGTCGTCGAAGTGCGCTCGTACTCGCGGACCTCGCCTGCGACCTCACTCGAAATCGAGACATAAACGCCGGGCAACGCTTCTGCGAGCAATTCGGCGACGCGGTGCTCGTGCCCACCGTGCGCATAGGCGTGCATGAAGGCGACGGCCACTGCGCCGACGCCTGCAATTCGCAACTGGCCGGCGACACGGCGGACCGCATCCTCGTCGAGCGCCAGCAGCACGCGCCCCGTCACGTCGACACGCTCCGGTACCGTGAACCGGAGATGCCTCGGCACCAGCGGTCGAGGCTTCTCGATCAGCACGTCGTACTGGTCGAAGCGGCTCTCATCGGCGATCTCGATCGTATCCCGGAAGCCTTGCGTCGCGATCAGCGCGGTCAGAGCCCCCTTGCGCTCAATGATAGCGTTGGTGGCGAGCGTCGTCCCGTGCACGAACAGCGCAAGGTCGGCGAAGCTGCGATCGATCCTGCCGAGCAGTGCTCGCGTACCGGCGACAACGGCTTCCTCGGGCGCCCGCGGCGTGGTCAGCACCTTGGTGGCGAAGCGTCGCTCGCCGTCCATAAGCACGATGTCGGTGAACGTGCCGCCGATGTCGGCGGCGAGGCGGAGGGTCGGGGGCATGGCTCTCGGGCTGTGCGTTTCGGACCCGCCAATCTTAACCGAGGCGGACGGCCAGGCCACTGTCCGCGCCGTCGCGGAGCCATGCAGCTATGGCCGGTCAAGCCCGAACAGCTCGGCCGCCACCCGCCACGTGGCCGCGTAGGCTCGAACCGTCTCGGAGATCGGCTGGGCATAGCCGCCACCCGCGACGATAGCAATCGCGACTCCCCGGCGCCGGCAGTGCTCGATGACGATCCGGTCGCGCTCGGCCAGCCCTTCGTGCGTGAGCGCGAGCCGGCCGAGCGTGTCGCTGGCAAGGCCATCGACGCCGGCCTGATAGAGCACGAGATCAGGCCTGAACGACGCCACCGCCGCCAGCGCATCTGCCACGGCGCCGAGATAGCTGGTATCCTCAGTGCCGTCGGCGAGAGCGATATCGAGATCGGAGGCGACCTTGCGAAACGGAAAATTGCGCTCGCCGTGCACACTCACGGTCAGCACGTCCGGCGCCTTGTCCCCGGCGAGAATTGCGGCCGTGCCGTCGCCCTGATGCACGTCGAGATCGAGGATCGCGATGCGTCGGGCCGCTCCTGCAGCTCGCACAGCCAGAGCCGCCACGGCGAGATCGTTGAACGTGCAATAGCCCGAGCCGAAGCCTGCGTGGGCGTGGTGCGTGCCACCGGCGAGCTGCCCGGAAAGGCCGTGTTGCATGGCGGAGCGTGCGGCGGCGATGGTGCCGCCGACGACTGCGCGGGCGCGCGCGGCAAGGATCGGGCTCCACGGCAGGCCGATGCGGCGCTGGGCGTCCGCCGTCAGCGTGCCGGACATGACGGCCGTCACATAGGCCGCGTCATGGGCGAGCAGCAACTCTGCCTCGCTGGCCGGCGGCGACGCCGTCAGAATGTGCTCGGCGAAGATCTTTTCGCTCAGCACCGTTTCGAGCAGCGCACGGTATTTGGCGGCCGGAAACCGATGCCCTTCCGGTAGCGGAAGTTCCTCGGTCGCGGGATAGTAGATGTTCATCGCATCCCCGTCGGGAGTCATCAGCGACACATGCCCTTCGCGTTCGACGTCGATCGAGGCTAGACTAGCTCGTCACTCGGCGAAACGGGCCTGCCGCGCGAGCGGACCATCGGCGCACCGGGTCCGCCAGTGCAGGAACGGAGGGACCGTCGATGATGTCGTATCGCTTCGCCACTCTTGCCGCAGCGGTTGCCGCCAGCCTGATCGCCGCGTCCGAACCGGCACGTTCCCAGCCGGCCGTGCAGATCGGCATGCTGAACTGCGAGGTCGCAGGCGGGGCGGGCTTCGTGCTTGGATCCTCGAAGCCGTTGACCTGCCTGCTTCAGCGGCCGGGTCCGGACGAGAGTTATACCGGCTCGATCGACAAGATCGGTATCGACATCGGACAGACATCGAAGACCGTGATCCAGTGGGCCGTGCTCGCCGCCTCCAAGGACATCCCGCGCGGCGCACTGGCTGGCACCTACGGCGGGCTGACCGGTGAGGCGACCATCGGCGTCGGGCTCGGCGCGAACGTACTCGTCGGCGGCCTCAAGAACTCGATCGCTCTGCAGCCGGTTAGCGTGCAGGCCCAGCAGGGCCTAAACCTTGCCGCCGGTATCGCCACGCTGACACTGCGATCGCGCTACTGACCGTCGCACACCGGCTGCACCGCCCGCGCGCGCCGCGCGACGCGGGCGAGGTGCTGCTCGCGCAGGAAGGTATAGGATCCGGCAGCCACCACTATGGCCGAGCCGGCAAGCATCCAACCATCCGGTATCTCGCCGAGCAGCAACCAGCCGAACAGGATCGCCCACAGCACGACGGAGTATCTGAAGGGCGCGATTGCGGCGACTTCGCCGGAACGCCACGATTCGATCAGCGTGTAGTAGCCGATCACCACGAGGACCGAAGCGACGGCGAGTTGGCCGATCGTCTGCCAGCGCGGTACCACCCACGTCTCCATGGTAGCAAGCAGGCTGCCGGCGACGATGCCGACGGCCGCCGTATAGAACGTGACAACCAGCGTCGGCGTCGCCCTGTCGATGAAGCGCGTGACCACGTCGCGCGCGGCGATGAAGCCGACGGCGATCAGCGCCGAAACGTACCACCACGAGAACGACGAGGTTCCCGGCCGCATGATCAGAGCAACGCCGAGGAGGCCGACCGCGGCTGCGGTCCAGCGCCGCCAACCGACCCGCTCGCCGAGGAACAGGGCGGCCACCGCCGTCATGGCGAGCGGCAGCATCTGCAGGATCGACGTGACGTTGGCGATCGGCAGTCGGAACAGCGCAGAGATGTAGAGCATGATCGAGCAGATCTCGCATAGATTGCGTATCAGGATCGGCCGCGAGTAACTGACAAGAAGCGCACGCGGCCCGCTCGTCACCACCACCATCGGCAGGATGAGCAGGGTCGCGAATACGGAGCGCAGCACGACGACCTGACCTGTCGGCAACTCGAGAGCCGCCGTCTTGGTGAGTGTGTCGTTGAGGATGAATACGCCCATCGACAGGACCATGAGGCCCATGCCACGCAAGTTGCCGGCGCCGGGATCGGCTGCGATCGACGGTGCCGCCGTCATGCGCCCCGCCCAGCGCCGTGGCCTGCTCTCCGAGCCGCGTCGGCTTCGCGACGACGCACCGCCTCCCGGTGGAACGTGTAGATGCCGGCGAGCACCACGATCAGGATGCCGAGGTAGGTCGAAAGCGCCGGCCGCTCGCCGAACACCACGACGCCGGAGAATACGGCGAACACGATGACCGAATAGCGGAACGGCCCGACCACCGATACTTCACCTGCCCGCATCGCGTGGATGATCGCATACTGGCCGGCGAGCGCGGAGGCGGCCGCCGACGCCACGATCAACGCAGCGTCGCCGCCCGGCCATACCCAGCGCTCGAGCGGCGCCTGCGCGGCACCTGTCAGCATCACGCCCAGCGCCGAGACCGTCGTAAGAAGCACCGGATGGAATCCGGCGCCCATCTTCCGCGTGAGGATGTCGCGAAAGGCAACGAAGACGACCGACGCTATGATCCAGAGCGCCCCCCAGTCGAAAGCGTCGGTGCCGGGCTTGACGATGATCATCACGCCGATCAGCCCGACCGACGTCGCGAGCCAGCGCCGCCAGCCGACCGGCTCGGCGAGCAGCAGAGCCGCCAGCGCGGTCACGGCCAGCGGCGTGAACTGTCCGATCGCCGCGGCATTCGCAAATGGCATCACGACGAGACCCGTGATGAAGCAGATGGTAGCCCCGCCGTCGCAGAACGTGCGCCAGAGCACGGGACGGCTCAGCATCGACGGCCAATGGGTGAGCGCACCCATCGAGCGCGCGATGACAAGTATCAACACCGAGCCGACGAGGCCGCGCATGAACATCAGTTGGCCGACCGGCAGCGTGCCGCCAGCGAGCTTGATTAGCGTGTCGCCAGTACAGAAGAAGGCCATCGCCGCAAGCATCGCGACGATGCCGCGGGCATTGGAGCCGCCCGTCCCGAGTACACTCTGAGGTCGTTCGATGCCGACCGACATGCCGCCGTGGCGTCCCCGATTCCGACACCGTCCCACACGGCATCCGATCCCGCAATGCCATGGCACAGCACACCGGGCAGGGCTAGCAGGCCCATCGGCCTGCATGTCACCCACGCGTGCTGCGCGCAGGAATCAGCCGCCCGTCACGCTCATGTGCCGCGCCACGGCTGGGCGTTGGCCGCGCCGGTCGATCACAAAATCGTGACCCTTTGGCTTGCGGGCGATGGCGGCATCGATCGCCGCAGACAACACCGCGGGATCGGCCGCACTGCGCAGCGGCGCGCGCAGATCCGCAGCGTCCTCCTGGCCCAGGCACATGTAGAGCGTGCCGGTACAGGTCAGCCGGACGCGATTGCAGCTTTCGCAGAAATTGTGCGTCAGCGGGGTAATGAACCCAAGCCGTCCGCCGGTCTCTGCGACGCGCACATAGCGCGCCGGCCCGCCCGTCCGGTAGGCGATATCCTCCAGAGTGAAGCGCTCCTCCAGTCGGCGGCGGACCAGCGACAGCGGCAGGTACTGCTCGGTGCGGTCGCCCTCGATATCGCCCAGCGGCATGGTCTCGATCAGCGTCAGGTCGTAGCCGCGACCATGCGCGAACCGCAGCAGGTCCTCGATCTCGCCTTCGTTGACCTCCTTCAGCGCCACCGCGTTGATCTTTACGGCGAGCCCCGCCTTCTCGGCAGCCTCCAGACCCGCGAGCACCTGGCCGAGATCACCCCAGCGCGTGATCGTCCGGAACAGATCGGGCTTCAGGGTATCGATCGAGACGTTGATCCGCTTGACACCACAGTCGGCCAGTTCGTTCGCATGACGCGCGAGCTGACTTCCGTTCGTGGTGACCGTCAGTTCCTCGAGTGCGCCGGACACGAGGTGACGGGACAACGAGCGGACGAGATGCATGATGTTCTTGCGGACCAACGGCTCACCACCGGTCAACCTGAGCTTGCGCACGCCTTTCTCGATGAACGCTGTGCAGAGGCGATCGAGTTCCTCGAGCGTCAGGAGATCCTTCTTCGGCAGGAACGTCATATGCTCCGACATGCAATAGACGCAGCGGAAGTCGCAGCGGTCGGTGACGGAGACCCGCAGGTAGGTCACGTGGCGACCGAACGGATCGATCATCGGCGCTAGTACAGCCTCGGGCATCTCGAAAGTCCGGACCAGGTGGGAGTTTGCGTCGCGAGAACTCGGCTCGTAACAGAC
>JAWKVY010000017.1:0-16722 GCA_041397745.1 Hyphomicrobiaceae bacterium
TTGCCAAGAGCCATGTCGTGCCGGCGCTGATCCGAAAGGCGCACGAGGCGAAGCTCGCCGGCGACAGTGAAATGGTGGTGTGGGGTACCGGCAGGACGCGGCGCGAGTTCCTGCACGCGGACGACTGCGCCGACGCCCTGATCCACGTGCTCGCGCACTACGAAAGCCCGGAGCCGATCAACATCGGTACCGGCGTCGACCATACCATCGCCGAGCTGCTCGCCACCATCGTCGCCGCCGTCGGCTTCGAGGGCCGCATCGTGCACGACACCTCCAAACCCGACGGGCCGGCGCGTCGCCTGCTCGATTCGAGCCGCCTCTCATCACTGGGCTGGCGCTCCTCCGTTACGCTCGAGGCGGGCATCCGCGACACCTATCGCTGGTACGTCGAGGCGCTGCGCACCGGACACATCAGGACCTGAACATGCTGAAGGCTGTCGACGAGCGCGCCGTTCGCGGCCTGCGGGAGCCGGCGCCCGCGCGCCGCGTGCTGTTTCTCGCCCAGATGCCACCGCCCATCCACGGCGTGACCACCATGTCGCGGCGCGTGCGCACCATGATGGAGGCGACGCCAGGGCTCGACGTCGAGCATCTCTGGCTCGGCGGCGCACGCACGCTGCACGATGTCGGCAAGGCAAGCTTGCGCAAGGTCACGGGGTTCGGCTGGCTCTGCGCGCGACTTGCCATGCGCGGGCTGGCCGGTCATCGCTACGACTTCACCTACCAGACGCTGGCGCCGCATGGTGATGCGGCGCTGCGCGACGGCATCCTGATCGCGCTGTCGAAGCGACTGACCGGACGGGCGCTCGTCCATCTGCACACGCAAGGGCTGGAGGAGATCCTGGCGGGGGCGACGCTCCGCCGACGGCTGCTGCGCCGGATGATACGCGGCACCGAGTTGATCGCCATCTCGGGCCACGTCGCCGACATGGCGCGCCGATCCGGAATATTCTCGCGCGTTCACGACCTGCCGAATCTGATCGTCGATCCCGGCAATCCGGATTGCGCGCCCGCAGACCGGTTGAAGTGCGGTTATCTCGGCAACTACGACCCGCGCAAGGGCGTGCTGCGCTTCATCGACAGCATCGCCGCGATCAGGGCTGCCGGCGTGCCGGTCGATGCCGCGATCGCCGGCGGGCCGACCAAGCATCTTTCGGTCGACGATGTTCGCGCCTACGCCGCCAGTCGTGGCGTCGGCGACGTCGTGCGCGTGCTCGGCTTCGTCAGCGAGACGGAGAAGCATGACCTCTTCCGTTGCCTCGATCTCTTCATCTACCCGACCGACCACGATCTCGCGCCGCTGGTCGTGCTCGAGGCGATGGCACTGGGCGCGGCACCGATCGTCTTCGACACAGGCGGCCTGAGGGAAATGGTCGGGCCCGAATTCGCCGATCACGTGATCACCGAGAAGTATGACCCGGCGGCATTCACCAGCCGCATCGCGGCCCTGGCATCCGGTTACGCGCGCGATCCGGCACGCCTCGTCGAGGCCAAGCGCCGCGCGCGCCGAAGATACGAGAGCCATTACACGCCCGAGATCTACGAGCGCCGGCTGGCGACGATTCTCGACGACGCGCACGGAGCAGCCTGAGGTCGGCATCAGGATTGCACCTGATGCTGTCGTTCGAGGCGAATCGAGAGAGGAGGACTTCGATGACGGTCATGCAGCGCGGCTTCGAGGTGGGCGCGGAGCGTATCCCGGCGAAGCTGGCAGACCGGATCGCAAGTGAACAGGCCCGCCTGCGGGCACGGCTCGGCAATGGTCGCCGCCGCCGCGTGGCACTGATCGGCGGCGCCGGCTACATCGGTTGTCCCGTGACGAGCCATCTGCTCGCCGAAGGTCACGAGGTGGTCAATCTGGATCGCCTCGTCTACCGGCACGGCAGCACGGTGCTCGGCTTCCTGCCGCATCCGGCATACCGCTTCGTCAAGGGTGACATGGGCGATGCCGCAGCGCTCGATGCAGCGCTTGAGGGCGCGACCGACGTGGTCATACTCGCCGGCCTCGTCGGCGACCCGATCACCAAGAAGTTTCCCGAGCAGTCTGCCGCCATCAACGACGACGGGATGCAACGCTGCATCGACGCACTCGCCGGTCGCGGTCTCGAACGCGTGATCCTAGTCTCGACCTGCTCCAACTACGGCATGATCGGAGAGGACCAGAAGGCGGACGAGGCCTTCGAGCTGAACCCGCTCTCTCTCTATGCAAAGTCGAAGGTCGCGGCCGAAAAGTACCTGTTGTCGCTCCAAGGCAAGGTCGACTACAGCCCGACGGTGCTGCGCTTCGCGACCGCATTCGGCCTCGCTCCGCGCATGAGGTTCGATCTGACGGTCAACGAATTCGCGCGCGAACTGGCGCTTGACCGCGAGCTCGTCGTGTTCGACGCGCACACGTGGCGACCATACTGTCACGTGAAGGACTTCGCCCGCCTCATCTCGCGCGTGCTGGCGGTGCCGGCCGAGGACGTGGCCTTCGAGGTGTTCAACGCCGGCGGCGACGCCAACAACTTCACCAAGCAGTCGATCGTCGATCTCGTGCTGGCGCGCCTGCCCGGACGCCGCGTCGTCACGAAGCCGAACAGTTCCGACCCGCGCAACTATCGCGTCGATTTCAGCAAGGTGAGAACGCGCCTCGCATTCGAGCCGCGCTGGTCGGTCGCCGACGGCATCGACGAGATCATCTGGGCGATCGAGACCGGCCTCCTCGGCGACGTCGAGGAGCGGCGCGACTTCTACGGCAACTATGCCCTGCCGGGCCTCTGAGACGAGCGAGAAGGAAGCGCGCCATGAAAAGCACACGTGTCGTCATCCTCGCCGGCGGTAAGGGCACCCGGCTGCGGCCGTTCACTGCGTCCTTCCCGAAGCCGCTGGTGCCACTCGGCGACAAGCCGATCCTCGAGGTCGTGCTGCGCCAGCTGGCCGCGCACGGCTTCAGGCGCGCGACGCTGACCATCGGGCACCTGTCCGATCTCATCCGGGCCTACGTCGCGCAGAACCGCTTCATCGCCGAGCGGCTGGAGATCGACTTCGTCGAGGAGACGCAGCCGACCGGCACGGCGGGCTCGCTCGCCCGTGTCGAGGGACTCGACGACACATTCATGGTGATGAACGGCGACGTGCTGACGAACCTCGACTATTCGGCACTCGTCGCGGCCCACAAGGCTTCCGGCGCGGCGCTCACCATCGCGGCGCATGCCAAGGTGGAGAAGATCGAGCTCGGCGTGCTGGAAGCAGGTCCCGACGGGCGCCTCACAAACTACATCGAGAAGCCGACCCAGGTCTGGGAGGTCTCGATGGGCATCTACGTTTACGAGCCGCGCGTTCTCGAGCTGATCCAGCCTGATACCTACCTCGACTTCCCCGATCTCGTTCGCATGCTGGTAGCCAGGGGCGAGCACGTCCACGTCTATCGGAACGACGCCTTCTGGCTCGATATCGGCAGGCCCGCCGATTACGCGCGCGCGCAAGAGATCATCGAGAGCGAGCCGGCGCGCTTCGGTATTGCTCACGAGCACGTCCGTCACTGAGGCCGGAGAGGAAACACCATGCAGTGGAAGTATGTACTGTCCGAGCCGGATCTCGGCCGTGACGAGATCGAGGCCGCGACCGCCTGCATCGCCTCCGGATGGCTTTCGATGGGTCCACGCACGCGCGCCTTCGAGACGACATTCGCCGCGATGCATGGCGTGAAGCATGCCTTCGCCGTGGCCAACGGAACGGCGGCACTCCACATAGCGCTCGCCGCACTCGAGGTCGGCCGCAGCGAGGCGGACGAGGTGATCCAGCCGTCGATGAGCTTCGTCGCCGCCGCCAATATGACGGTGACGGTCGGCGCGAAGCCGGTGTTCGCCGACATCATCGCGCTCGACGAGCCGACGATCGATCCTGCTGACATAGCACGGCGCATCACGCCCCACACCCGCGCCATCGTCGTGATGCACTACGGCGGTTACGCCTGCCGCATGGCCGAGATCATGGCGCTTGCGGACCGGCACGGCATCCCGGTGATCGAGGATGCTTGCCACGCGCCCGGCCAGCCTTACGCAACAGGCCGGTCCGACTGCGGTTTCGAAGGGCGCCACCTCGGCACGATCGGCGCGATCGGCTGCTTCTCGTTCTTTTCCAACAAGAACATGACATGCGGCGAGGGCGGCATGGTCGTCACCAACGACGACAACCTCGCGGATCGCATCAAGTCCTTGCGCTCGCACGGCATGACGACGCTCTCGTGGGACCGCCACCAGGGCCGCGCGACGACCTACGACGTGACGCTCAATGGATTCAACTACCGCCTCGACGATCTGCGCGCGGCGCTCGCATCGGTGCAGCTCGCCAAGCTGCCGACGGCCAACGCACGCCGCCGCGTGCTGGCGAAGCGCTATGCGGCGGCATTCCGGGCGTTCGGTGATCCGGAAGTGCGCTACGTATTCGCTGATCGTGCCGAGGATGGCACCGCCCATGTCGGCGCAGTCCTGGTGCCGGAGGCCGACCGTGATCGTGTGCGCGCGGTGCTTGCCGAGCGCGGCATCCAGACCAGCCTCCACTATCCGCCGATCCACCTGTTCACGGCCTTCGCGGACAGCGCGGGGCGGGGACTGGCGCGAACGGAGGAGCTGGCGCGGCGGGTGATCACGCTGCCGCTCTACCCGGGTCTTGAAGTGGAGGCTGTCGACGAGATCACCGCGACGATCGCCGCCATCTTGCGTGCCAACGCGAAGGCCGCCTGAACCGCCCGGACGGGGCGCGTCCGGCCCGCGGGTTAACACTGAATCGTGCGTTCCGTTGTCGGGTCGGTACCGGATGTGCTTCGAGCGAGCTCGATCGACAGGGTGGCGAAACCCGGAGGCCGCGTGTGCGGTGACGTCGCGGGTCTGCCGCGCGACGGAAAAGGAGCGGGCTCGATGAGCGGAGTGCCGCGTATCGCGCGTGTCACGCGCGGCCGGGAATGGCCCGGCGGCAACGGTTTCGGCATTTCGGTCATGATCGGTACGGCATACGTCGTGGCGATCGGCGCCGTCGCATTGACCACCGGGCTCCTCTATCATGCGACCGTCTATGGCAACCTCGCACCGCAAGAGTTCGTCGATGTCGCAATCCTCGTCGCGGCGCTGTTCCTGTTGCCGGCGATCTATCGCAACGATCTCTGGCCGCACGTCTGGCTCGGCCGTGGCCGACGCCGACTGACGCGCGTGACGATCGACTGGGTGCGCGCCTTCGCGCTGCTGCTTGCCATCGGATTCCTGACCAAGACCTCGGCTCAGTACTCACGCGCCTGGCTCGTGCTGTTCTTCCTTGTGGGGCTCGTGGCGCTCGTGGTGCTCGAGGCAGCACTCGTCTGGGGCTTGCGCGCCGCCTATCGTAATGGCCGCATCGCGCCGCGCCGCATTGCGGTGATCGGTCCTGGCTCGGCGGTCGAGGAGTTCAAGAAGCGGTTCGCCGAGAGCCCTGGTCTGGCACTCGTCGCGGGCTGGACGATCGACGACAATCTGCTCGCCGCGACGCGCAATGCCGCTTGCGCAGACGTTGCACGGGCGAACCTCGACACGCTCCTCGCCTCGATACGCGAAGAGGCGCGCCAGCGCGGCGTCAGCGATATCGTGGTGCTCGTCGATAGCTCTTGCGATGAGTTCATCGACACGGCGGTTGAGGCGTTCGGCCTGATGCCGGTCTCCGTGCATCTCGACGCGGCCGGCCTGCTCGAAAGGTTCGGCGAGATCCGTCTCGAGCGCATCGGGCCGATCGCCGTGCTCGGCCTCACAGTACAGCCGCTCGGGCCTCTGCAGGCGCTCGGCAAGCGTGCGTTCGATCTCGTATTCGCAGGCATGGCGGTCGTACTGCTCGCCCCGCTGATGCTCCTCATCGCAATCGTGGTGAAGCTCGACAGCCGAGGCCCGGTGCTGTTCCGTCAGCGCCGCCTCGGCTACAATCAGCGCGAGTTCAAGATCCTGAAATTCCGGACGATGAGCACGCTCGACGACGGCGACACCATCGAGCAGGCCCGCCGCAACGACCCGCGCGTGACCCGCGTCGGCGCGTTCCTCAGACGCTGGAACCTGGACGAACTGCCACAACTCTTCAACGTGCTCGCAGGTGACATGTCGATCGTCGGGCCGCGACCGCATGCCGTCGCTCATGATCGCCAGTTCGAGAAGCGCGTATTGGCCTATCCGCGACGGGCCAACGTAATGCCGGGCATCACCGGCTGGGCGCAGGTCAACGGTTTCCGTGGCGAGACGGACACCGACGACAAGCTGAGGTCCCGCGTCGAGCACGACCTCTACTACATCGACAACTGGTCGCTGGGCCTCGACGTCTACATCGTCCTGCTGACGGTGCTTTCGCCGAAGAGCTACCGCAACGCGGCTTGACGCGCCCGCACGTCTCAGCGCTCGCGGAAGATGCGGAACATGGCATCCGTGAGCGGCTTCAGGAAGTAGCTCATGATCGAGCGCGCCTTGGTCTCGATGTAAACCTCGGCGGGCATGCCGGGCAGCAAGCGGTGACCGGCGCCGATCCTGGCGATCTCGGAAGCCGCGATCTCGATCTGAGCGGTGAAGTAGCTCTTGCCCTGCGGGTCGGTGAGCTGGGCCGCCGAGACTTGCGCCACCTTCCCCTCCAGCCGCGGTGTCGAGCGCGCATCGAATGCGGGGAAGCGCAGGCTCGCGTCCTGGCCGGTGCGCACCTTGTCGACGTCCTGCGGCGCGACGTGCGCCTCGACGATCAGACGCTCGCCTTCGGGAACGATCTGCATGATCGGCGTCGCCGGCGTGACGACGCCGCCCTCGGTATGGATGGCGAGGGCGTGCACGCGTCCAGAGCGCGGCGCGCGGATGGTCGCGCGAGCGACCTTGTCGGACAACGTCTTGCGACTCTCGTCGAGCTCGCCAAGCTGGGCTTGAACCTTCCTCAACTCGTCGACAACGCTTTCGGTGAAAGTCTTCTCGCTCTGCGCGCGCTTGAGTTCGGCTTCCGAGATGCCGCCGGCAGCACGGGCGACCTCGCTCCTGAGGCGTCCGATCTCGCCGTCGAGGCGGGCAGCCTCGCGCTCGAGCGTCGACAAGCGCTGCTGGTTGGCGAAGCCCTTCTCGAACAGGCCGCGCACCGCGGCAAGCTCCTTGCCGTTGAGCTTGCGCTCGCGCTCACGGGCACCGAGCTGCGCCTTCAGGCCCGCATGCTCGGCGCCTAGCTGCTCGACACGCTGCGACAGGACCGATTGCTCACCGAGGCGCGACTGGAGGCGGGCTTCAAACAAGGCCGTCTGTGCGGCGAGCACCCGGGCGGCGTCGGCATCGACCGGCTCTTTCAGGGTGCCCTTCGGCAGCGCGAACGATGTGCGGCGGTCGCGCTCGGCCTCGAGGCGGACCTGCTGGATGCGATAGTCGGTTATGCGGCTCTCGACGACGGCGAGGTTGGCACGCACGGCGGTATCGTCGAGTTCGACGAGCACATCGCCGGCCCTGACAGGATCGCCGTTGCGTACGCGGATCTTGGCGACGATGCCACCATCGAGGTGCTGCACGGTCTTGTAGTTGCTCTCGACCGTCACAGTGCCGCCGGTGACGACCGCGCCGTTGATCGACACGAGCATGCCGAAGCCGAGGAGGCCGACGAGCAGCGCCACCACGGCGCGCATGCCGAGCCGCACCCAGGCGGTGCTCGTCGTGAAGTCCGCGCCGGGCGGCGCAAGCATCCGCGAGAGAAGAGCGCCGGTCGTGCTCGTGGTCATGGCTCGCGGCTCCTAGGCGGATGCGACGCGGGTTTAGGCGTCTTTGCGCCGTCGCGGCCTCCCGGCACCGGCGTGGCGGGTTGGGGCGCGCGCTCGGCCGCCTGGTCCGATCCGAGCCCGCCTTGCAGCATGCGCATCACGTCGCTGCGCGGGCCGAAGGCGCGCTGGACGCCGCGATCGAGATACAACAGAAGGTCGGCTTTCGAGATCGCCTGCACGCGGTGCGAGATGAGCACGATTGCCTGGCCGCGCGCGCGCATGCCGTCGATGGCGGCGGCGAGCGCCTCGTCGCCGGCTCGGTCGAGATTGGCATTGGGCTCGTCGAGCACGACGAGCACGGGGTTGCCGAAGAGGGCACGGGCCAAGCCGATGCGCTGGCGCTGGCCGCCCGAGAGATAGGTCGCCGAGGGACCGACTTCGCTCTCGTAGCCGTTGGGCAGCGCCAGGATCAGGTCGTGCGCATGGGCCATCCTGGCGGCGGCGACGACGTCTTCGTCGCGAGCATCGGGACGGAACCGTGAGATGTTGTCGCGCACCGTGCCTGAGAACAGCTCGACCGTCTGCGGCAGATAGCCGATGTGGCGGCCGAGTTCCTCCGGGTTCCACTGCTCAAGGCGCGCACCGTCGAGGCGGATCGAGCCGCCGAACGGCGGCCAGAGGCCGACGAGCGCGCGGGCGAGCGTCGACTTGCCCGACGCCGACGGGCCGATGACCGCCAGCATCTGGCCGGGCTCGACCGAAAAGGCGAGGTTGGCGAGGATGAGCTGGCGCGTCTCGGGGGCGGCGACGCGGAGTCCTTCGACGTCGATGTGGCCTGCCGGCGCGGGGAGTGCTGTGCGCGCCGCCGGCTCCGGAGTTTCGCGGAGCAGGAGATCGATCTTGGTGTAGCTCTCTATGGCCTTCAGCATGGTGCGCCACTGGCCGATCGCCTGCTCGACAGGGGCGAGCGCGCGGCCGAAGATGATGGTGGCGGCGACGATCGTGCCGGCGCTGATCTCGTTGGCGAGCGCCAGCGCGGCACCGACGGCGAGCATCAGCGATTGCAGCGCGAGGCGCAGCGTCTTGGTGGTCGCCGATATCGAGCCGATGCGATCGGCGGCGATGGTCTGCCAGGCGAGCGCCTCGCCGTTGGCGCGCTGCCAGCGGCTACGATAGGCGTCCAGCATGCCCATGGCTGCGATCGCCTCGGCGTTGCGCTGGCCCGTCTCGGCGAGCTCGATCGACCGGGCGTTGGCCTTGCCGGCATCGATCAGCGGCTGGCGCGTCAGTCGCTCGCTGGCAAGCGTCAGGGCTACCAGGATCGCCGCACCGATCGTGGCTGTGAGGCCGAGCGTCCAGTGCAGCAGGAAGATCACGGCGAGGTAGACGACCGTCCACGGCGCGTCGAACAGGGTGATCGGGCCGGGGCCGGCGACGAACTGGCGGATCTGGTCGAGTTCGCGCAGAGCCGAAACGGACGAGACTTTACCGGTGACGCCGCGGCGGAGTGCTGAACGGAACACGCGGTCGGCGATGCGCCGATCGAACTCGAGGCCGACCCGCACGACGACGCGTGAACGCACCAGCTCGAGCAGGCCGATCGCCGCGTACAGGAAGCCGGTCAGAGCGGCGAGGGCGATCAGCGTCGGGATCGAGCCCGAAGTCATGACGCGATCGTAGACCTGCAGCATGAACAATGGCCCGGTCAGCATCAGGACATTGATGACCAGGCTGAACACGCCCGTGGCCAGAATGGCGTCGCGGCTGGCGGCAATGGCGGCATAAAGCTCGCCGTCGCGGCGGATCTGGCCGAATCCGGGCGTGGCTCCGCCGTTGCCGGCCACGGGCCATGATGCGGTCGGCGGCGGAGCGCCTGCTGCGGCCGGCATCGCCTGGCGCTCGACGAGCCGCTCGAGCTTGGCGCGCGTAGCGGGCTCGATATGCCTAAGGTCCTCGGTCTGACTGGCGGGCGCGATGCGCTCGGCCGGCGGCGGTGTCGGACGGAACGAAGTCGGCCGGGGCGCCGCGTCGCGCCGAGGCGCGCGCTCGGCACTGGTCCCGGCCGTATCGGAGCGATCGGCTGGCGCAGCGGGCGGCACGCCGGCATCGTCGGCAAGAGCGGACGCCTCGTCCGCCTGCCATTGCGCGTCGAGGGCGTCCTCCTCGCGCCACGTGCGGGGCGTCACTTTGATGTTGGGTCCCGGGTCGTTCAGGATCTCCGCCAGCCGCTCTGCCGCCGAAACCTCCTCTTCGGGCGTCATCCGTGCTGCGGCGGCGCGAAGCGCCTCGCTGGTCTGCGGCACGATGCGGGGCGAACGCGTCACAGGGTCTCGACCTTGTTTGTCCGGTTGCACTGCGGGCGCTTGCAGGGTGCGCGACAGGTGGTCAGCATGGCGCCACCTTCGGGCCGTCGACCTTTCGGTACTTTGGGCAACGAGCGTATCCAAACCCTTAAGCGGCGTGCCGAATTTCGCCTTCAGGACGAAGCGAGGGCGCCCCTTTAACGCATCGTTAACGGCTTAACGGCACAGTAAACGGCAGCTTTCCTTCAGAATCCGCGCGCGGGAGCAGGTCATGCGTATGAAACTCGTGATGGCGCTGTTTGCCGCCATTCTGACGCTCGGTGCGGCGGTGCCGGAGCCGGCCCATGCCATTGGTGGATGGTTCGACCACGACAGGCGCCGGGTACCGCGCTCGGAGCGAGGCCATCGCGTGATCGAGCACTGGCTGCGTCATCCGCGCTCGCGCTATCCCTACCGCGTCCATACCGCCGAAGATCCCTACGCCTACCGCTACGAGCGGCGCGGCTACTACCCCTACTACGGCGCCGGCTACTGGCGTCCGCGCCACACCCAGCTCGGCCGCTATCGCGACAATGTCGAGAAGCCTCCGTATCACCCGGCCTGGGGCTACGGCTCTCGTCGCTGCTGGCGGCTGGTGCGCGACGACGAACACCGACGTGCCTACATACGGGTGCGCTGCCACGCTCGACGTTAATTGACGCCGCAGCCGGTGCTGTCGCCGTCGAGGGCTCGTGGCCGGACTGCGGCATGCCAATGTGCCGTACGCGTGTGATCGCAAATTCCCTCAATAAAAGCATAAGGTTACCCTATCTTCCACGCGGCCATGTTCAGGCCGCGTTCATCCGCGAGGATCGATGCTTGCAACACGTCGGAACTGTGGCCACGGCTCGGTGGTTTGACGGTTTCGAGCGGGACATTCGAGGTTATCCGGGCCGAAGCCGCTGGTCCGCCAGGTCGACCCGGCCAACGAACGCGCAGGGGTGAATTTCATGCTCAGGAAGCTCATGCACATCGGATTGGCGCTGGCGGTGATTGCCGGCGCCGGCCTGACGTCGGTCCAACCCGCCGAGGCTCGCGGTGGCCGATTCGCAGCTGGCGTCGCTGCCGGCATCATCGGACTCGGCGTGCTTGGCGCCTACGCTCATGCACGCGATCGGGCTTACTATGATGGGCCCTATTACCGGAGCCGCTACTATTACCGCGGTGGATGCTATCGTGGACGCGAGCGCTGTTGGCGCACCGAGCGCGACTGCTGGCTCGACCGCTACGGCGAGCGCGTCTGTCGCGGCGGCACGGTGCGCTGCCATCGTCCGCTGATCTGCGACTGATACGCCCCGCAGCGGCGGGTTCTGCGAAATTGACAATGATCAGGGCGGCTCGCACGGTGGGCCGCCTAGTTTTTTTTAGACTGGGTCTCTCGGGAAGGGCGCGCGCCCGGGGATGAAAGGACGTTCACGATGAAAAGCCCCATGCTCAGGTTCCTGGCGATCAACTGCGCGGTCGGCACGCTGGTCGCCGTCATGTTCGTCGCCGGATTGTTCTGGCTGAACGTCGGTGGCCTGCGCGACGTGCTCCTGCAGACTCATGAACCGGTGACGGCGGTGATCCTGTTGACGGCCGGCTGCATCATCACCTTCGGAAGTGCGGCGATGGGCACGGCTGTGATGTTGCTGCCGCGCGACAAGCGCAGCTGGGACGAGATCCGCTGAGTGTCGTCAGCCGCGCAACGTCGCTTCGCGCCGGCGCATGGCGGCGAGATGCAGGGCGACGGCTGCGGCGTTCGACACGTTCAGGCTTGCGATCTGGCCGGGGGCCATGATGCGCACCAGCCGAGTGCAGCTGTCACGCGTCAGTTGGCGCAGTCCCTTGCCTTCAGCGCCGAGCACAAGTGCGACCGGACCGGTGAGCGGCTCGTCCTCGATCATCAACTCGGCCGCGCCGTCGAGACCGAGCACTGTAACACCTGCGGCGGTCATCTCGCCGAGCGCGCGGGCGAGGTTCTGGACCAGCGCGAGATCGATCAACTCGAGCGCGCCTGAAGCCGACTTGGCCAGAATGCCGTGCGCCGGAGGGCTGTTGCGACGGGTCATGACGAGGCCGGCCGAACCGAATACCGCGGCCGACCGCAACACCGCGCCGACGTTGTGCGGGTCGGTCACCTGGTCGAGGACGACGAGCGGTCCACGGTCTCCCGTCTCGGCGATCAGTTCGGCAAGCTCGCGATCCGGCAATGGATCGACCACCGCCATGGCGCCCTGATGGACCGTATCGGCGCCGAGCAAGCGGTCGAGGTCGCGCGGGCTCGCCCGCTCCGGTGTCACGGCGGCCAGCGCCATCTCGGCGGCCAGGCGTCGCTCGGCGTTCTCCGTGATGAGCAGACGTCGGACCTGTCGGCGCGGATTGGCGAGCGCCGCCGCCACCGCGTGGATGCCGAACAATACGTCGCCATCGCCGTCGGCACGAGCCGAGGACGGGGCATTCTCCGGCGGGCGTAGCCGCGCGAGCGCAACATCGGCGGATTTTGCGCTCCGGTTGCCGCCGGGCTTCCCGGCAGGTGGCCGGCCGGCTGCGCTGGTCGGCCGACGCCCGCGCGCTTTCTCGTCAGCGGTCACGGTGACCTCGGTTGGCTGGGATAGGGGGTGCAATCTAGCACGCATTCGCCATTGACATCCAAGGGCAGCGATTGGATATAACGGCCCTTCGACGGTCCCTGCCGGTGACGGCAGGGCCGTCGTGCTTTGGTGGCGACGCCGCACCCGGTGGCGCGCCTGCCGGTCGCGAGATGGAGGGGTGCCCGAGTGGCTAAAGGGGACGGACTGTAAATCCGTTGGCTACGCCTACGCTGGTTCGAATCCAGCCCCCTCCACCAGCCGTCCGGGTCGCGCGCGGACCTAGAGAGCTACCCGGTCTGGTGGCACAAGGCACTCTTGACTAGCCGCCGCTCACTCCTCACTAATCATCGGCGTACGCGGGTATAGCACAATGGTAGTGCAGCAGCCTTCCAAGCTGAATACGCGGGTTCGATTCCCGCTACCCGCTCCACGTCTCTCGCTCTGATCGACGCAGATCCTCCGTACCGGTGCCTCGCGCCAAGGCTCGCCCGCGAGCCGGTGACGTGCTAGGCGGGCGCGAGACGGGCAGCAGCGCCTCGTCGGTGATGCCATTGGGGGCCTCGTGAAGACTTACGCATCGGACGGTCAGGACAGGTTCGTCGCCGAGACCCTGTTCGGCGGCAAGCGGAATGGGGTCTTCGCCGAGATCGGCGCGTTCGACGGCGAGACGCTGTCCAATACGGCTCTTCTCGAACGGGAGTTCGGCTGGCGCGGCATCTGCGTCGAACCGATCCCCTCCGCTTTCGAGCGCTTGCGGGCGAATCGCGCATGCGTGCTGGTCGAGGCAGCCGCGGCGGCCGAGGAAGGCCGGCTCAAGCTCGAGATCCTCGATCACCCGAGCGCGATGATGCTGAGCGGACGCAGCGACCGGTTCGATCCGGCCCACGAGAGGCGCCTCGCGCGGACAGAGGCGAAGCATGGCCTCACGCGCCGGGAGATCGAAGTGCAGGCCCGGCCGATGGCCGCCGTGTTCCGCGAGCACCGGCTAACGGAGCTCGACTACGTTTCGGTCGATGTCGAAGGTGGCGAACTCGAGTGCCTGAAGGGCATGCTGGCGCCCGACATCACCATCCGCGTGATCTCGGTGGAGAACAACTACGGTAACCCCGAGGTGGACGCCTATCTCAGGCAGCACGGCTTCCTGCGTTTCGCGCGACTTGGCGTCGATGACTTCTACAAGCCGGCCAGGGAGGCGACGGCGGCCGAACGGGGCGCCAGCCGCACGCTCGCGCTGCGAAGCCAAGGCCGCTACTGGTCGCGACGCGCGCGCAACGGGCTTCGCCGTGTGTTCGGTCGCTTCACTTCGCGTTAGTTGCGATGAGGCGATTGCGAACTCCAGGCGGAGCCTGACATTTCCGCGCCGGTCGGACCGGGGCACCCGGTTGGCGCGCCGCGAGTGCCCCTGCCATCGTGTCGGGCACTTGAATTGGCAGTTTGGAGACATTAGAGACTGCCGCGGGTAGGCGGGCACGGCGCGAGCAGCGGTTCGGCGAGCTCGTGTACCGGCGATGCCGGCAGCCCCGGATGCCGGTCAGCGAACCCGCGATACAGCACCAGAGACAGGACGACGACGCCCATGGCCAAGGCAAAATTCGAGCGGACGAAGCCGCACTGCAACATCGGGACGATCGGTCACGTTGATCACGGGAAGACGTCTCTGACGGCTGCGATCACGAAGGTTCTCGCGGAGACTGGCGGGGCTACGTTCACGTCATACGACAACATCGACAAGGCACCGGAGGAGCGTGAGCGCGGGATCACGATCTCGACGAGCCATGTCGAGTACGAGACGTCGAAGCGTCACTACGCGCACGTCGACTGCCCAGGTCACGCCGACTACGTGAAGAACATGATCACGGGCGCGGCGCAGATGGACGGTGCGATCCTTGTTGTTTCGGCGGCTGACGGTCCGATGCCGCAGACTCGCGAGCACATCCTGCTGGCGCGCCAGGTCGGCGTTCCTGCGCTGGTGGTGTTCATGAACAAGGTGGACATGGTCGACGACGAGGAGCTTCTGGATCTCGTGGAGATGGAGGTTCGGGAGCTTCTTTCGTCGTACCAGTTCCCCGGGGACGATATTCCGGTTGTGCGCGGCTCTGCGCTTTGCGCACTGGAGGACAAGAGCCCTGAGATCGGCAAGCAGTCGATCCTGAAGCTGATGGAGGCGGTGGACGCGTACATTCCGCAGCCGGACCGTCCGATCGACCAGCCGTTCCTGATGCCGATCGAGGACGTGTTCTCGATCTCTGGCCGCGGCACGGTTGTGACGGGTCGCGTCGAGCGCGGCATCGTGAAGGTTGGCGAGGAGATCGAGATCGTCGGGATCCGCGACACGAAGAAGTCGACGGTTACGGGCGTGGAGATGTTCCGCAAGCTTCTGGACCAGGGCCAGGCGGGCGACAACATCGGCGCGCTTCTGCGCGGCATCGGCCGCGAGGACGTGGAGCGCGGCCAGGTTCTGTGCAAGCCGGGCTCTGTGAAGCCGCACAAGAAGTTCAAGGCGGAGGCCTACATCCTGACGAAGGAGGAGGGTGGGCGGCACACGCCGTTCTTCACGAACTACCGTCCGCAGTTCTACTTCCGGACGACGGACGTGACGGGCGTGTGCACGCTTCCCGAGGGCACCGAGATGGTGATGCCCGGCGACAACGTGACGATGGACGTGGAGCTGATCCAGCCGATCGCGATGGAGGAGAAGCTGCGCTTCGCCATCCGCGAGGGCGGCCGCACCGTCGGCGCCGGCGTCGTCGCAAGCATCAGCGAGTGAGACTGACGACGCGGCGCGACGTGATGCTCGGCGCCGACAATGTTTCGTGCTCGACATGCGGTGAACCGCATGTCGAGAGCGGCGCCGGCGTCGTCGCAAGCATCAGCGAGTGAGACTGACGACGCGGCGCGACGGGATGCTCGGCGCCGACAATGTTTCGTGCTCGACATGCGGTGAACCGCATGTCGAGAGCGGCGCCGGCGACGTCGCAAGCATCAGCGAGTGAGACTGACAGGCCGTGGCTCCCACCGGGGCGCATCGCCACTTGCAGGCCAACAGTCGTCGTCGCGATGGCGACATTTTGACGCAACACGCTGCGTTGCCTCACGACCGTCGACGCGGGTCGCGGAGAGCCTTGCTCTCGGCACTCCGACGGCTTGATGCGGCCGAGGCGTTGTCAAGAAATAAATGTGACAAGTCCCGTTTGATCGGCTATCTAGGCGCCCCGGATGTCCGCCGGGATGCCCGAGGGGTGTAGCTCAGTTGGTAGAGCGTCGGTCTCCAAAACCGAAGGTCGGGGGTTCGAGACCCTCCGCCCCTGCCAGCCCGTGGCAGAACGTCATGGCCATGAGGGCCTTGGCGACGGCACAGAAATGCGGCATAGGAGGCGACGCGTGGCTTGGCCGCTGCGTGTCAATCTCATTTTGTCTGAGGCCTTGGGCCTGACGGCGGTGCCGATCGGACGGCACCGCACGTTTTGCGTTGAGGGGCTAGCTCCCGACACGCGAGGACGAGCGCCCGTGCATCGGAGCCGATTATTGGCGCCGTGCCGTCGGGCGGCAAGGTTTGCGGCCGGGCCACGGGATGAGCCCGGTCTGCGGTGCGGGGAAAGGTTGGAGCAGTCGTGAATCCGTTTCAGTTCATCCAGGAGGTCCGGCAGGAGGTGGCCAAGGTCACCTGGCCGTCCCGCAAGGAGCTGTGGGTCACCACGGTCGCCGTCCTCGTCATGGTAATGCTTGCGTCCGTGTTCTTCCTTCTGGTCGACCAGACGCTGGGCTGGCTGGTCAGCACCGTGCTGAGCCTCGGGCGCTAGCCCTCCGGCCGCTCGGGTCGCGTCGTTGGAACTTCAAGGGTCGGGCCATCGGGCGTCCGGCCGACATATCTGGGATCGCCGAGGCATGGCCAAGCGCTGGTACATCGTCCACGCCTACACGAACTTCGAGCGCAAGGTGGCTGACGCCATACGCGAGCGCGCGAAGCAGGCAGGACTGGAGCACCTGATCGAAGAGATCGTGGTGCCGACGGAGGACGTGATCGAAGTGCGCCGCGGCCGCAAGGTGCAGGCCGAACGCAAGTTCCTGCCCGGTTACGTGCTGGTGCGCATGGAAATGACCG
>JAWKVY010000018.1:0-15693 GCA_041397745.1 Hyphomicrobiaceae bacterium
CGGACACTAGGCACGGTGATGCTCGCGAATCCTATTGATCGTCGCGGTGGTCTCGAACCGTTCGTCACGGTAGGTCGCCGAGTGCGACGTCACGCGTCGATCGAACGGGCGACGACAGCGGCGAAATCCGCCGTGGAGAGCGCGCCGCCGAGATCGCGTGTGCGGGTCGCCGGGTTCGCTAGCGCAGCATCGATCGCCGCATGGATTGCCTTGCCGGCGGCCGCGCAGCCGTCGTGGCCGCGCTTCTCGCCGAGCCACTCGAGCAGCATCGCCGCCGACAGGATCAGCGAGGTCGGATTGGCGATGCCCTTGCCTGCGATATCCGGCGCCGAGCCGTGCTGCGCCTGGGCAACGCACATCGTCGCGTTGGCGTTGATGGAACCGGCCAAGCCGAGACCGCCCGAGAGTTCGGATGCGAGGTCCGACATGATATCGCAATAGAAGTTCGTCGAGCAGATCACGTCGTAGCGTGAGGCGTCACGCACGAGATGCGCGCACATGGCATCGATGATGACTTCCTCGAGTGCGACATCGGGGAATTCTGCGGCGACCTTGCGGACCTCCCGCAGGAACAGGCCATCGGTCAGGATGAAGTTGTTCGCCTTGTGAACGGCGGTGACCTTCCGGCGGCGGCGGCGGGCGAGTTCGAAAGCAGCCCGCGCGATGCGGTTCGAGCCATGCGCGGTGATCTTGCGCATCGAGATGGCGATGTCGTCGGTCGGCATGAACTCGCCCGAGCCCTGCACCATGTTGCGGTCCGGGTACATGCCCTCCGTCGCCTCGCGCATGATGACGAGATCCATCTCGGTGCCCCGGTGCGGCACGCCGGGACGGGTTCGCGCCGGCCGCACGTTGGCGTAGAGGTCGAGCCGGGTGCGAAACGCCGCCGAGATGTTGACGCCCCCCTTGTCGCGCGGCGGATAGTCCATGTGCGAGATCGGGCCGAGGATCACGCCGTCCGCGGCGCGGGCGCGGACCATGACCTCGTCCGGCAGCGTCGTGCCGGTGCGTTCGTAGGCGACGAAGCCGATGTCGCGTTGCTCGATGGCGAGGTCGAGACCGTAGCGGTGATCGGCGGCACGGAGCACGTCGAGCGTGGCGGTCGTGATCTCCGGGCCGACACCGTCGCCCGGCAAAGCCAGCAGCTTCATGGTTGTCTCCGATCAATGGTGAATTGCGAGCAGTGCGACACAGTCAGGGGTCGGCAGTGCGACAGCGATGCCCGACTCGGCGGAAACGTAGGCGGCGAGCGCTGCGTCGAGCGTTCTCAAGTTGTCGTCGAGGCCCGTCTCGAACGGCGCACCGGAGCGGATGCAGTCGTGGAAGTGCGCGATCGTTGCCGCGTAGCTCGCCGGATAGGCGTCGACCCGCTCGACCGCGATCTCGGTGACGTGCCGTCCTCCGGCTCCATCGATGTGAACCGAGACGCGCCCGTCGCGATCGACTCGCAGCGTGCCGGCGGTTCCCTCGACGACAAGGTCCTCGCTCGCGACGGGTGGGTCGGGATAGCCCTTCGAGGCATAACTTCGTTCGATCACGGCGTGGAGCCTGCCGAATCGCATGGCCAGGCTTGCGACATCCTCGCCCCGCACCGCGTCGCTGACGCGCCGCATCTGGGCGAACACCAGATCGGGTTCCCCCACGAGAAATCGCGCCACGTCGATCTGGTGGATCACCGAATCGAGCGTGAGCAGGCGCGGCGCCTCGGCGAAGTATGGCTGACGGGCGATGCTGTAGGGGCGATCGGGGTGCAATGACGTCGACACGGTGCCGGCGAAGCGCAGGTCTGATCTCAGGTAGAAGGCCTCACCGATCGTGCCGGCCGCGAGCACGCGCCGTGCGGCGCGATACCAAGGGCGGAACCGGAAATTCTCGTGCACCCTCAGGCGCACGCCCGCCTGCCGGACGGCGCGCGCGGCGCGGCCGGCTTCGGCGAGCGTCGGAGCAAGCGGCTTCTGACAGAGGATGGCGGCCCTCGCATGGGCCGCAAGCTCGATATGTGCGACGTGCCACTCAAGCGGGCTCGCGATGTCAACCACGTCGGGCTTGGTCGCTTCGAGCGCCGTCTCGACGTCGTCGAAGACGTGCGCGGTGCCGTTCTCCCTCGCCAGCACTTCGCCGCGCGCACGATCTTTGGTCACGATGCCGGTGATCTCGACGCCGAGCCGGCGCCAGCCCGCCAAGTGATACGGCGCCACGAATCCCGACCCGATCATGAGCATGCGCATCGCCGTCATCCCGCCGCGCGGAAGCCGAGCGCGCGCGGCAGAGCGAGCGTGATGTCGGGGAAGATGATGAGCACGACCGTCAACGCCGTCAGCATCAGCACGTACGGAAAGGACGCACGTACCAGTTCATCGAAGCCGAGATTGGTCACCCGGATCAGGGCGTAGAGCACCATTCCGACCGGCGGGGTCAAGAGGCCGAGCGTCAGCGCCAGCGTCATCACGATGCCGAAGTGGATCTCGTTGATGCCGTAGCGCTGCACGATCGGCAGCAGGATCGGCGTGAGGATCAGCACCGCCGGCGTTTGCGCCATGAAGCATCCGACGACCAGCCAGAGCACCAGGAGCAGCAGCAGAATGACCGTCTTGTTGTCCGTCAGGCCGGCCAGGAAGCTTGCCAGTTGCTCGGGCAGGCCGCTGCGGATCAGTACGACGCCGAGCGTCGAGGTGAAGGCGATGATCAACATGATCACCGCAGTGTCGAGGAACGTGCCGCGCAACTCCGTGACAATGCGCGTCCATCCGATCTCGCGATAAACCAGCGTCGCGATGACCAGCGCGTACAGCGCGGCGACGGCCGCCGCCTCGGTCGGCGTGAAGAATCCGGCATAGATGCCCGTCAGGATGATGGCCGGCGTCAGGATCGCAAGGATCGCGCGGCGGAAAGTCAACCAGACCTCGCGAAGCGCGATGGGACTGCCTGCCGGCAGGCCGAAGGCGGCGGCGCGGAAAGCGATGAAGGCCATGAACACGATAGCCATCAGCGCACCCGGCACGATCGCCGCGAAAAAGAGGGCGGCGACCGAGACCTGCGCCTGCACGGCGTAGGCGACGAGTACGATGCTGGGCGGCAGGATCGGACTGATCAGCGAGGACGCGGCCGTGATGCCCGCACTGAAGCGGTGATCGTAGCCGGCGGTCGTCATCGCCCGGTATTCGATCTGGCCGAGGCCTACGGCATCGGCGGTCGCCGAGCCCGACATGCCGGCGAACAGCACGCTCGCGAGCACGTTGGCATGGGCAAGGCCGCCGCGTACCGGACGCACCAGCGCTGCTACGAACGCGAACAGCCGATCGGTGATGCCGCCTGTATTCATCAGACGCCCGGCAAAGATGAAGAACGGGATCGACAGCAGCAGGAAGTCATCCATCTTCTCGAGCGACGTGCGGGCGATCAGTGTGGCGACACGCGGGTCGAGCAGGTCGCCGAACAACCACGCCGTGCCGACCACGGACGCGACGCCGGCCGCGAAGCCGACCGGCATTCCGAGGCAGATGAGCAGCAGCGTGAGCCCGACGGCGATGAGGGCAGCGGTCACGTGTCTGCCCCCGAAACCAAGCGTGAGTGGGTGACGAGGTCGGCCAGGAAGAACACCATCATGATCGCGATGGCGACGGCCTCGACACAATATGTCGCCGCGACCGGCAACCACGGCAGCGTAACGTAGGTCGCATCGGCATTGAGATGCGCCAGGGCGAGGGCTCCGCGCAGCCAGATCGCCAGCAGGCCGAGCGACAGGACACCAAACAGGATGCTGAGCCACGCCCTGGCTTTTGGCGACATGGGGGCGAACATGAAGTCGACGACGACGTGCTCCCGGCGCCGCAACGCAACCGCGATGCCGAGCATCATCGCCGAGACGAACATCACGCGGGCGAGTTCCTCGGTCCAGGGAATCGGGATCTGCGCGTAGCGGGCTGCGACCTGCAGCAGCGTCACCAGCATGACACCGACGAACAGCGCGAGACCGACAAGCTCAGCCAGCCGTTCGATCATGCGGAGTGCCGGCATCTCTGCGGCAACACGCGGCGTTTCGCCCACGCGCTCGTCCATCGCACCGTCTCCTCATTCCCGCCCGTCGTGAGCCGGTCCCGACCGGAATCTACGTCACTCGGCCTTGGCGATAGCGTCGAGCATGCCCGGCTTGCAGTTGGCCTCGGCGAACCGCTTGACGATCGGCGTGGCGATGGCACGGAACGCGGCAACGTCGGCCTGTACAAGCTCGACGCCGCGTTCGGCTTTCATTTTGGCGGCAAGGTCGTCCGTCTCGGTCTTCACTGCGTTGTCGAGCCAGGCCATCGCCTCCTTGAGAGTCTCGTCGAACACCTTGCGCTGCGCGGGATCGAGACTGGCGAGGAATTTGCTGTTGGCGCTGACGATATTGTAGCTCTGAACGTGCCCGGTCAGGCTGATGTGCGATTGCACCTCGTAGAACCTGTCGCCGAAGATCGTCGGGATCGGGTTCTCTTGCGCATCGAATACGCCCTGGCGGAGTGCTCCATACAGTTCCTTGATCGGCAGCGGACCAGGCAGTGCGCCGTAGGCCGAGAAGACGTCGCTGCGCAACTTGTTGGTCACGCGGATTTTCACGCCCTTGAGGTCGGCCGGAACCCGGATCGGCTTGTTCGCCGTGATGTGGCGTGCGCCGCGCGCGCCGATTGCGGCGATTTCGATCCCGTACTTGGCCTTCAGGTTGTCGGAGACCTCGCGTCCCAGGGTGCCCTCCCATACGCGCCGTCCGTGTGCTTCGTCCTTGAAGACGTACTCTGCCTCGAGGCACTGGTACTCCTTGGCCAAGCGATGGACGACCACGGGTCCCGCGATGTGCATCTGGATCTCGCCGGTGGCGAGTTGCTGGAGCAGCTGCTGGTCGCCGCCGAGCGCGCCCCCGGATGAAAAGTTCATCTTGATCGAACCGTTCGAGCGCTTCTCGAGGGCTTCCTTCCAAACCAGGATGGCGCGGGTGCTCAGGTCCTTGAGCCCATTCGTGGTCGCGAATGTGAAGGTGACGTCCTTCGCGGCAGCGCCTGTTGAAGCAGCGGCCGAGAGCATCAGGGCAAAAGCAACCATAAGCCGCGTCATCGTTCACCTCCCCATGATATGCGTTGAGATTGTTCTATGCATACATTGAAGCTGCATGGTCGGGACGAGTCAAGTGTGGTTTCCGCACCGTATTGGAGGATGCATCGAGTAAAGATCAGAGCAGCTGTCTATTGGCGAATAAGTCTCCATGATTTACGAATACGCTACGTCGATGGATGAAAGGACTGCATGTTGGAGCCGATCGCTTCGCGTCCCCTGGAACGCCGGTCGCTGGTGGAGAGCGCCTACGCGGAGCTGAAGCGCGTATCATCGCCGGCAAGCTCGCTGCCGGCGCTCAGCTTCTCGAGGAGGAGTTGGCAGTTATGCTCGGGATGAGCCGCACGCCGCTGCGGGAGGCGGCCGTCAGATTAGAGCAGGAAGGCTTCGTCGAGATCGTGCCGCGACGGGGCATCCGTGTCGGCCTGCTCACGAAGCGCTCCGTCCGCGAGGTCAACGAGGTGCTCGAGTGCCTCGAGATCCAGGCTGCACAACGGCTAGCTGGACGACGCGTGCCGGCCGAGGATCTGCGGGCGCTGGAGGCCGCCGTCGCCGCGATGGATCGCGCCCTCGAAGGCGAGGACATCACGGCCTGGGCGGACGCCGACTATGCCTTCCACTCGCTGGTGATCACGCTCTGCGGCAACCAGCACCTTGCCGACACCGCTCGCACCTATCTCGACAAGGCGCACCGCTTCCGACTGCTCACACTGCCGCTGAGGCCGCGCCCGTGTACTCCAACGTCAATCACGCCGCTGTCGTGGAGGCCGTGCGCCGTAACGACCCGCAGACTGCCCAGGATATTCACCGTGCCCACAAGCGCCGCTGGGCGCGTGAGCTGAGTGAACTGCTCGATCAGCTCGATTTGCCCGAATAACAGTCCCATCTCGAAACAGGACAGGTTCCGCTGATGTCCGCGCCCCGCATCGCCCTCGTGCACGCTGTCACTGTCGCCATAGAGCCCGTACGCCGCGCGTTCGCAGAGCGCTGGCCTGATGCGGGTCTGATCAACCTGCTCGACGACTCGCTCAGCCCCGACCGCGCCCGGGATGGCGATCTCACACCAGCAATGTCGGCCCGAATTGGCGCACTCGGCGATTATGCGCAGTCGATCGGCGTCGCCGGCATCCTGTACACATGCTCGGCGTTCGGTCCGGCGATCGACGCCGTCGCGGCGCGCTACCCTCTTCCCGTCCTCAAGCCGAACGAGGCGATGTTCGACAGGCGCTACAGCGGGGGCGGCGGACCGTCATGCTCGCGACCTTCGCGCCGAGTGTCGGGTCGATGGAAGCTGAATTTCGTGCAATGGCACGAGAGAGAGGACAGGACGCCAGCATCGAAACGCGGCTCGTGCCATCTGCGATGACCGCGCTGCAAGCAGGGGACGAAGCGACGCACAACGGCCTCCTCGCTGAAGCTATTCAAGGGGTGAGCGAGGTCGACGCGGTGCTGCTTGCTCACTTCTCGACGTCGCGCGCGCGTGCTGCTGTCGAAGCAGTGGTATCCTGCCCGGTGCTGACGAGCCCAGACGCCGCTGTCGACGAACTCAAGGCTCGCTGCCAACGAGGGTGATGCCACCTGCGCCGGCCTCGTACCCCGATTGCGGCTCGTCATGTTGTCACCAGCAGTGTGAAACTGACCCGGGCGGCAACACGAGTCCGACCCACCCGTCATGGTGGTCCTTCCACCAGGGAGGGGTCGATGCTGACGGCGGAGGAGCAGATGGAATTGGAAATTCTGAAGAAGCTCGAGTCGAGCATCTGGGAGCTGGCAAGGACGATCAGCATAGGGGGCGCTTGTGCCGCTGCATAGGGCCCCTCTTCGAGCCCCACAGCGGCGACCACATCGGGGCGTCAAGAGACCAGCCACTCGTCGCCGTAGATCAGCGTCGAGGCCACCACCGCGCCGTTCGTAAACGACACGCCGAGCAGGGCGAAATCGTCGTATCCATCGGCGTTGACGTCGCCAAGCGGATCGATCTGGTAGCCCAGCACCTCACCAGCCGCGAAATCGCCACGGATCGTGAATCCGTCACCGCCGTCGAGGTCGTCGAGGTCGACGGCAGCGGCGAACCCGTCCTCCCTGCCAAACACGACGTGAACGCTGCCGGCGATCGTGCGACCATCCTCTGCCGCGACGACGAGCAGTTCGTCGAATCCGTCGCCGTTGAGATCCCCGGCCGAGGTTATTTGCCGGACCCGGGCATCGACGTGCCCCCCGACGAGTGCAAACCCGTTCGAGCCGTCGAGCGTCGAAAAATCGAATGTCGTCGGCATGGCCGCATCGGTGCCGAACACGACATAGGCACCGCCTGCCCCCGGATCGCCCATGGTGCCGACGTCGAAGCTCGTGAAGAAGAGGTCATAGAGGCCGTCACCGTTGACGTCGCCGGCTTGGCCGAGACCGAGGTAGTTGCCCGAGGCCGGAAAGCGCAGTCCGTTCGAGCCGTCGAGCGTCGCCGTTTGCACCGTGCCCGATGTGGCGCTGGAACCGAAAACGAGCCACGAGTCGTGACCATCGGACACCAGGATATCGCTGAATCCGTCGCCGTCGAAATCGCCCGCCTCACTCACCCGAGCGCCGGGACCATGCTTGATGCTCAGGCCGGGCGCGGCGCTCGCGCCGTCAAAGGCGTAACGCCCTTCGAAGCCGCTCTCGCTTCCGAACATGACGAGCGTGCCCCGGACCCGCGATGAGATCGCGATGTCGTCGATGCCGTCATTATTGACATCGCCAAGCCCGGCGAGGCTGTAGCCGACATTGTCTCCGCGCGTCGTGCCTTGGCCCGGCTGGTTGCCATAAACGGTGAACCCCGTCGCTCCGTTCAGCGTGGCAACGTCGATCGCACGGCCAGCCTGGTCGGCACCGCCGAAGATGACATAGGCCTCGCCACGACCTCCATCCGCATTAGCATTGGCAAGCAGGAGATCATCGTAGCCATCGTTATTGACGTCGACCGCTCCGGTGGCCGGTCCCGAAAGCGCGACGACCGCTCCGACGATGTCGAAGCCCGGTAGCCGGCCGACATCGGCAGGAGTGAGGGTTGCGTCGAATCCGTTCGCATCACCATAGACAACACGGACGCTGCCGCTCAGTGGATACTCCGTCATGCCGAGATCGACGGCAAAGTCGTCGATGCCGTCTCCGTTGACATCGCCGACGCCCCACATGGACGTCAAGCTCGTATCGGTAGATTGGGCGACTGCTGTCGTCGCATCGAGGGGCGTCGTTCCGGCGCGAATCCCGGCGATGGTATAGAGCGACGCGAGGGTGATGCCTGGCTCGTCGCGCCCGTCGACGGTCACCGTGATGGACGCGGTGTCGAAGCCGCCGCGGCCGTCCGAGATTGTATACGCGATGGAGACGACCTGAGCCTGGCCGGCTCGGAGTTGTTGCGTGAACGTACCAGCCGTCGGGTCGAACGTGATCGCCTGACCGTCCGGGCTCAAGATCGCAGTCAGCCCTTGCGTCGAAGTGGCGTCGGGGGCCACGACGCGCACATCCACGATGGTCAGCGGATCGCCGTCAGGATCGCTGTCGTTGCTGAGTGGCGACAGGATGATCGCACTGTCCTCGTCCGTGGCGGCAATGTCGTCGCCGGCAACCGGTGCCAGATTGTTCGGGAATACGTCAAGCGTCACGATGACGTTGCCGGTGCTAGCGCTGCCGTCGCTGGCCACATAGACGAAGCTGTCCTGACCGGTGAAGCCCGCATTCGCCGTATAGGTGAAGCTGCCGTCGCTGGCCAAGTTCAACGTGCCGTTTGCCGTGCCTGCGACGAGTGCGGCTGAAAGCGCGTCGCCGTCGATGTCGCGATCGTTGGCCAGCACGCCCGCTGCGGCGGCGACCGACAGCGTCTGTCCGGCATTGAGGCCATAGCGGTCCGCCGCACCGGCGGGCGCGTCGTTGGCCGGCGCTACGGTCAGCGTCACCTGAACCGAGTTCCCGGCAACTCTGCCATCGCTGGCACGATACGAAAAGCGGTCCGTGCCGTTGAAGTCGGCATCGGGCGTATAGTTGAACGAGCCGTCGGCCGCGAAAGTCAGACCACCATGTGCCGGACCGTTGACCAGGACGGCGGTCAGCGCGTCGCCGTTGGCATCGGTATCGTTGGCCAGTACGCCGCCGGCGGCCGCGACAACGAGCGCGCCATCTTCCACGAGAGAGTAGCCGTCGCTGACGGCCTGCGGCTTGTTATTGACGTTCGCCTGGAAGTTGCCGCCAAGTATCACGTAGGTTTGGCCGGAGAAGTTGCCGTTGGGCGAGGCACCTGGCGCACCTATCACGATGTCGTCGAAACCGTCGCCGTTAACGTCGCCACCGAACGCGACTGAGGTACCCATCTGGATCTGTCCGGCAATATCGCCGTTGATCAATATGCCGTTGCGCCCGTCGATCTCGCTGGTATCGAGGCTTGCACCGAAGTCTTGGCCGCCGAACACCACCATCACCTGGCCGCCGTTCGTGCTGCCGCTGTCGTCGACGCGGGCGCCGATCACGATGTCGTCGTAGCCGTCGCCGTTGAAGTCTCCACCGCCGCCGACGGCGGTGCCGAAGAAATCAATGCTGGGCGCGGTGTCTGTCAGGCGGAAGCCGTTGGTGCCGTCGAGGCTGGCGATGTCGATGCTCGCGATGCCGTCCGCCCTGCCGAACACTATGTACGCGCTGTCACCATTGAGAGCGCCGATAATCACATCGCCGAGGCCGTCGCCATTGACGTCGCCCGCCGAAGCAACCGACTGGCCGAGGCGTTGGCTCGGTGTCGTGCTGTAGATTATCATACCGGCCGATGCGCCGAGCTCGTCCAGTTCCCCCTGCGCCGCGCCGCCGCCGTACACCACGTAGGCAGCGCCGGACTGCGAGGCGAAGCCGCTGTCGGTCCAGGCACCAATGACAATGTCCGGCGTGCCGTCGCCGTTGAAGTCTCCCGCGCCGGCGACACCAGAGCCAATGCTCGCGTTGAGTGTACCCTCGAAGCTCCGGCTGTTCTCCCCGCCCTCAGCGAACACCCAGACGCGGCCGTTCGTGCCGTTCGAACCATTGGTGCGATCGGTAGGTGCGCCCACGGCGAGATCATCGATGCCGTCGCCGGTGAAGTCGCCGATGCCAGCGACCGCGTATCCGAATTGCTCCGCTCCGACGAAGTTAGGTCCGGCGGTCAGCACCCGGCCACTGCCGACGTCGAGCGTGGCAAGATCTACCGTTGCGGCGAAGTTTGCCGCGCCGTAGATGACGTATGCGTAGCCGTCGTCCGAGTTTTCGTCGCCGGCACGCCGTGACGCGCCGACGACGATATCGTCGAAGCCGTCGTTGTTGATGTCGCCGGCGTTGGCCACGGAAGCACCCGTGAAGGCATCGCCTGTCGTCGACGTGTCGCCGATGCCGACGATCTTGAAACCGCTGTTGCCATTGAGCGCCGAAAGCTGCACCGCGCCGCTGGCTCCCAGCGTCGGCCCGCCGAAAACGACGTAGGCTTCGCCGATGTCGCTGAGCCCATTGCGGTCGGCGATCGGTGCGCCGATGATGATGTCGGCATATCCGTCGCCGTTGAAGTCGCCGGTCGCGCCGAGCTGTCCGGTCTGCCCGCCGACCTGGAGTCCACCGCCACTCTGGTCGTTTGCCTGCACACCGTTGATGGCGAAACCCGAGATTGTGGTGGCGCCACCGATGATCTGGGAAATAGCATGAGATGCCGCCAAAGCGTCGTTGGCTCGGCGGCGCCGGTCACTGTCACGGTCACCGTCGCGGTCGCCGTGCCGCCGCGTCCGTCGGAGACAGTGTAGGTGAAGCTGTCCTCGATCATCTCGCCCGCTGCGAGTGCCTGCAGTTCGGCGGCGCCGCGTGGATCATAGCTGATTGTCGTACCGCTGCCGTCGACGCTGACGGTTGCGCCCCGTGCGCTGCCGGTCGACGCATTTTCGATCGTCAGCAGATCGCCGTCCGGATCGAGATCGTTGGCGAGGGGAGCGATCACCAGCACTTGGTCTTCACCACCCGCGGCTGCGTCGTCGCCTGCCGTTGGCTGCACGTTCGCAGCGGCAACCACGGCGAGAGTAACGCTGACTGCGTTGCCGTCGGCGTAGCCATCGTGGGCCTTGTAGCTGAAGCTATCGATCCCTGTGAACCCGACGGCAGGCGTATAGACAAAGCTGCCGTCGGCCGAAAACGAGAGCACGCCGTGCGCAACGTCGCTGATGAGCACCGCTGAGAGTGCGTCGCCGTCCGCATCGGCATCGTTGGTGAGCACGCCTGCGGCCGCTGCAACCTCGAGCGAGCCGTTCCTCTGCACCTGATAGCCGTCCGGGTTCGAAGCCGGCGCAATGTTCGCTTGCGCGGCGCCCACCTGGATAGTGACGAGTGCGAGATTACCCTGCAAGCCGCCATCACTCGCGCGGTAGGTGAAGGTGTCGGTCCCTACGAAGCCACTATCGGGTAGGTACGTGAAGGAGCCGTCGGACGCCAGGCTGAGCGTGCCGTTGGCGACGTCATCGACGAGCACGGCTTGTAGTGGATCTCCATCGACGTCGCCATCGTTGGCGAGAACGCCGGTAGGTGCGGCGATCAGGAGTGTCGTGCCAGCCTCTGCGTGATAGCCGTCGTTGCCACTTACCGGTACATCGGGAAGAGCGGTTACGGTTAGCAAAACGGTCGCCGTTCCGCTCTCGGCGACGCCGTCGCTCGCCCGATAGCTGAAGCTGTCGGTCCCGTTGAAATCGCCATCCGGTGCATATGTGAACGTGCCATCGCTCAAGAGGGTCAAAATGCCATGCGCCGGCCCCGTCGCGAGGAGCGCCGTGAGAGCATCGCCGTCGACATCCTCGTCGTTGTCGAGCACACTGCCGGTGAGTAACGAATCCTCTTCACCGGAGACTTCATCGTCGATAGCGACCGGCTGTGCGTTGGTATCACCAGCCACGGTCACCGTCAGGGCCTCGAAGCTCTCAACGGTAAGGCCCAGGGAGGCAAACGTGAACGATGTGTGGTCGGCGGCAACAAGCCGTGCCGCGAACGCGGCGATGTCGGCGTCCACAGCCGTGTCGGCCCGCTCGGCAGCGGTCAAGACCAGCTCGAGAGTGTCGTTGCCCTCACCGCCTTTGTAGCGATCGTCTTCCCCGTCGTTCTCGGCAGCGACGAAGATCAGCCGGTCGTCGCCTTGTCCGCCGTCCAGCGTATCGCTGCCGCTTCCCCCGGCGAGTGTGTCGTTGCCATCGCCGCCGTAGAGTGCATCGTTGCCCGAGCCGCTCGACAGGGCGTCGTCGCCGCCGTTGCCATAGATGGCGACGCGCATGGTCGATGCCGTCGCGTCAAGTGTGTCGCCGCCGGCCGCGCCGTATGCCGTCTCGATGCCTGTCAGCGTCGCTGTCACGCCAGCGCCGAGGCGGTCATCGACCGCGGCGGTATCCTGCCCGTCCCCTCCGGCGGCCGTGTCGCCATCGGTCAGGAAGAACAGGTCGTCGCCGGCGCCACCCGTCATGACATCGGCACCGCCGCGACCGTTGAGGACGACGCGCGTCGCCGACAAGCTTGCGTCGAGGGTGTCGTCTCCGTCGCCACCGAGCACTGTCTCGACGCTGCTCCCCGCTTCGAGTGTGATTGCAACGCCGTTCGCGAGCGGGTCGTCGGCGATCGCAGTATCATTGCCATCGCCGCCAATGAGAATATCGCCGCTTGCGAAGAACAGTGTATCGTCGCCGCCACCGCCGTCGAGGGTGTCGGCGTCGACATCGACGCCGCCATAGAGGATGTCGCGGGCTGTGCCGCCCTTCAGAGAATCTGCGCCGGCTCGCCCCATCATCGTGACCGAGGTCGTCGTGGCGGAGGCATCGAAGGCATCGCCGCCCGTGCCGCCGAGAATGGTCTCGATGCTACTGGCAGCGGCAAGCACGACGGCGACACCCACTCCGTTAGGGTCATCGGCAATCGCCGTATCGCTGCCATCCCCTCCTGACAGGATGTCGCCGGTCGACACAAATAGCGTGTCATTGCCGCCCCCGCCACTCAGCGTGTCGGCATCGGCGTCGACCCCGCCGAAGATGATGTCGCCGGCCGCGCCCCCGGTCAGTTCGTCGGCACCGAGCCGTCCGATGAGGGTGATCCGGACGGTCAATGCCGAGGCATTCAGCTTGTCGTCGCTGGAGCCTCCGATAACGGTCTCGATGCTGTCTGGATCGCTGAAATTTATCGACAAGGGATCGTTGGTCGAGGCCGCCGCGTAGTCGTTGCCGCTGCCGCCGATCAGCGTGTCGTCGCTGTCGAACAAGAGCGCGTCGTCGCCGTCACCGCCGTCAAGAACGTCAGAGCCGAGACCGCCGTTCAACGTATCGTTGCCAGCGCCGCCCTCAACCGAGTCGTTGCCGGGGCCGGCAACGACATTGTCGCGACCACCATTGGCAGCGATCGTGTCGTTCCCTTCGAACCCGTAGATAGTGTCGTCATCGGCTGTGCCGCTGAGATTATCGGGATCGATCGTGCCACGGATGATCATGGGGGTGCTTTCGAACGAGTTCGGGCGGGTGCTCGCAACCATTGCGGCACGGCCTAGCCTGCGCATGCAACCATATGAAATAGCGTCATAATTATTATGCCGACTGACAGTACGGCGCTATCTCCGGTGGTCAATGTTTGATTGCACATCAATCCATGCGTATTTGTTATAAATCATCCGGTCATTGGTTACGGGGTCATTCCAGCAATGGCGACGAATCCACGTCAGATCGAGGCCTTCAGGGCCGTAATGACGCGCCAGACTGTGACATCGGCAGCGGAGGCGCTCGGCATTAGCCAGCCCGCCGTAAGCCGGTTGATCCGCGATCTCGAACTGCACTCGGGGGTGCAGCTGTTCGCCCGCCAGGGACGCCAGCTCATTCCGACCGACGCGGCACAACTTCTGCATGCGGAGGTCGAGCGGATCGATCTGGGGATGCGCCGGCTGGAGCAGTTTCTCGCCGATCTTCGCCAGCGCCGACGTGGCGACCTGAGGATAGCGGCGCTGCCGTCGATGGCGACAGAGTTCCTGCCGCGCTTCCTGGCCGGGACCGCAGATCGCTTGCGTCCTACCAGGCTTTATCTGGATGGACTTCCGTCCCGACTTGTACGAGACGCTGTCGAGAGCGGACGAGCGAAATCGGCTTCGCCATCAGCTGCCCACCCGGAAGGCTGGTCTGTCGGTCGAGCGTGTTTCTGCAAGCGCGTGATGGTCCTGCCGCGAGGCCACCGGCTGGCCGGGCGGGGGATGATAACTGCGGCTGAAATCCGCGGCGAACAACTCGTCTATCTGGCCTCGCGCTCCGTCTTCGATTCGAGTCTGAGGGCGAGATGCGCGATAACATCGACGCCAGTCCGATCCGTACACCGTTATCCATGGCCGCCTGCAATCTCGTTGCGGCGGGTGCCGGCATCGCGCTAGTCGATCCATTTTCGGCGAGCTGTTTTCTCGAGCGCGGCTTGCAGACGATCCCCTTTAGACCGCGGGTCGACGCAGCGGTCAGCATAATCACAGCGGAAAGCCGACCGTTATCGGGCGCCGGCCGCATCTTCCTCGACCTAGCTAGAGCGCACATCAGCGCGACGTTGGACAAATTGGGCTCGAAATGACCACGGGCACGATCCACTCGGTCTGCGGATGTGATCGAGATCGTCCTTGTGACTGCACTCCCTGGCACCGAGCGCATTCAACTCGGCCGAGCCCTTGCGATCGACGGCGGCGCCTGGCACCGAGAGAGCGCCTGAAAGAAGACATACAGGATAGCGCACAGCCGGCCGTTGTCCAACGTCTCGTCCTCGATGATCAGGACATCGAGGATAGTCGGCAGCGCCATTTGCGCGACCGTCGCGATGTCACGACGAGCGAGGCGACCGCTCGTTTCGCCTCTGCGGATAGATGAGCTCAAGCCGACACCGCGTAAAATGCCCTCACCATGCTGTGGAGAACCTTCTCAGCACAGCTCGAAGCGTTGATGCGCTACCGACCCGACGGAGCGCAGACCATCAAGGCGCAGCGTCATGAGCGACGATGAAAGTTCCGTCGGACCCGTGATCGCGACAAGCTCGATCAGCTCGCCCATCGGCTCGACGCGCAACTCACGCTGCTTCCGGCAAGAGTGAACTGGCCAAGGCAATCCGCTATGCCCGCGCGCGACGGGCCGCGCTCACCGCCTACTTCGACGAATGCCGCCTGGAGATCTCGAACAACGCCGCCGAGAACGCGGTGTGTCCGATCACGCTCGGCCGCAGGCTGTTCGCCGGCCACAGTATGGGCGCGACGTCTACCCGAGACGACTGTTGCTGCGGAAGAACGCAGTCGGTTGACCTGGATCTTGCAAAGCTTCTCAGTCTAGCTACGCCGCCGCACGCTCTCTCATGGCCAAGCTCGCTTAGAAGAAGAAATCGCTCGCGGAGAACTGTGCCACCAACGCGCCCTCGACGCGAATGGTGTCGGCAGGGGTGTCGGTGACGGAGATCACGACGTCGGCGCCGTCTTGGGTGATGGTGAGCTGGCCGAAATTGTCGAGGCCGCTGATGGCGGCGAGGTTGAACCTGTCGCTGCCGTCCTCGAAGTCGGTGATGGTGTCGGTGCCAAAGCCGTCGGCGAAGTAGAAGAAGTCGCCG
>JAWKVY010000019.1:0-8473 GCA_041397745.1 Hyphomicrobiaceae bacterium
CAGCATGCCGCGCCGCGAGGCGACCGGCACGAAGCCCTTCGAGCCGCGCGACGGCACGTTCAGCACGTTGCGGCAGGCGTCGAACAGCACGAAGTGCGAGGCCTCCCGCGCCTGCGCCGCGAGCTTGGCGATGATATCGTCGAGCGGCACGCCGCTGTACCAGACCGTGGCGTCGAGCTGTTTCACCTCGATGGGGATCAGGTAGTTGCGCTGGTCGCGCTCGTTGGCGACGCCGTGACCCGAGTAATAGAAGAACCCGATGGCGTCAGCTCCTGCCGCCGCCAGCCGGTCTGCATAGGCGTCGATCTCGCGCAGGATCGTGACGCGGTCGGCGTCGGTGACGCGGCGAATGTTCTCACGCTTAAAGCCGATCTTCTCTAGTGCGGCTGCGATGAGGGCCACGTCCTTGTGCGGATTCTTTAGCGTGCCGACTTCGCGCGTATAGCTCTGGTTGCCGATGAGCAAAGCGTGGCGCACTGGCGCCTGCGCCCACACAGGCAGTGCGGCGACGAGCACGAGCAGGCACAGTAGCGCGAAACGCAGCACCAACACGAAAGCCCTCCAGCTCTGTACCGATACGAGTAGCTTGGGATCGGGCGGCTGTCACGGCTCGACGTGCCACCTCGATCGAAGGCGGTCTAGGCTGGACGGTTCCTGCCGAAGTCGCCACGTAGATTCGTGTCCGGTGACCGCCGCGGAAGCGCCTGATGTTGTCTTCTGGCAGGCTCCGCCGCCCACCCTGCATCATTATGAGACCGGGAACTTGAACGGCTGCCACCGTCGGCGATACCACCGTCGTGCGCGGGTGCAGCCACAGCCGGTGACCCTCAAGGTAGGGGAAGATCCGGTCTCGCCAGCCGGAGAGCGCCGCTGGCTCTTGGCGGAACCATGCGAAGTGGCCGATGCAGCGCACGTGGGGCGCACGCAGAACCTCCGTCACCCAGTTATAGAAGCAGTAAAGATGGAGGCTGTTCGGGCCGGAACGCTCCACAGGACATACGCTGCGAGGGTTTCAGGTGCCCATCCCGACGCGGATCCCGACCGTGCTCATCATGCTTGACCCTGTACGAAATGTGCGCGCCCTGCGGGACCGTCTCCGGCGATACGGATCTGCGCCGCGCCACTGGGCGGAGCGCGGTGCGAGAGACGTCGGACGTGAAGGTGTTACGGAGTTGGGAGTAACGTCCTTGCCAAACGGAAGCCGAAATCGCTGAGGCGGAGGTCCGCTCGGTTTTTGTTGCGGCTCGCGGTGCGGAGGGGCCCTGGTTGGAAGCTCCAGGCGCCGCCGCGGAGAACCCGGGAGACGCCATTATCATTGCTTGTGCGCGCCGTGCCATCGATCGGTGCGCCGTCGTAGCCGTCGTGCCAAGCGTCCTCGCACCACTCCCACACATTGCCGTGCATATCATGCAAGCCGAACGCATTCGGCTTGAACGACCCGACCGGCGCCGTCTGCTTGTTGTCCCATTGGCTGCCACAGCCGTCGCAGGTGGCGTTGCCACTTCCGATGCGGTGACCCCACGAATAGTTTGTCGTCGTGCCCGCCCGCGCTGCGTATTCCCATTCCGCCTCGGTGAGCAATCGGTAGCTCTTCCCCGTTCTCTTCGACAGCCACGCCACGTACTGCTTAACGTCGTCCCACGACACATTGATCACCGGCCGCCGCCCGCGTCCCCAGCCCGCGTCGCCGGGCTTGTGCGTGCAGCCGCCTTCCTTCTGACAGGCATCCCACTCGTCAAACGTCACTTCGAACTTGCCCACCGCGAAAGGCTTGGCAATCGTCACCTTGTGAATGGGCCGCTCGTCGCCGAATTGGTTCGACCCCATCATGAAGCTCCCCGCCGGCACCACCACCATCTCGGGGCACGTCTTGTTCTTAACGGGATCGTTCGAATAGCAGTCGCGGAACGTCTCGCCCGACGCCGGCTTGATGCACGCCGTGCCGCCATTGCCCAGCGACACCACCACACCATCGCATTGCCGTCCGGAGGGTGACGTTGACGGGTTCGAGCGGCACTCTGTACGATTTGTGCCGGCAATAACCACTATGTCGCCGTCGCAGAAAACAAGAGGCTGGCCGGTCTTTGGGCGGTCCGGCTCAGTCTGCCCCGCATCCGCGCCCGGCTTCCCCAGCGCCGCCATTTTCCGCTCGATCTCGGCGAGTTTCTTTTCCGCGTCGGCCTTCTTCCGCGCCGTCTCTTTCGCCTTCAACTCCGCCACCTGCGCCGTCTTTATCTCGGTCACGCGTGCGGCGAGGCACTCGGCAGCGGGCGTGTCCTTGTACTGGCGCTGCAGCACGCCGAGCATCGACAGGCTGGTGATACCCTCCGCCTCGCGGCAGATGCGCACCATGTCGGCGCCGCTGCCCGCCTGCTCGGCCCGCGGCACAGCAGGCGGGGCAGCCGCGGCCGGCGCAACGCTCGCCGCCTCCTTTCCCGCGAAGTAGACGTCGCCCAGCGCGTTGAACCCGAGATACGGCTCCTGCGCGATGGCCGCGCGCACGCGCCGCTGCACGTTGCGGAACATCGTCACCGCCTCGACGCCGGGCCGCACGATCTCCTCCGCCAGCACCTTCGCGTAGGGTCCCGCGCCCTGGCCGACGTCGGAGGCCAGCTCACCTTCCGCCGTCGCGTAGGAGATCAGCATGCCCGGCTGCTCGCGCTCGGCACGAAAACCTTTTGCCTGCACCACCGCCCGCTTGCCCGCCTCGCGTAGTTTCAGCGTGTTGCGGCAGGCGTCGAACACCACGAAATGCGTGGCGTTGCCCGCCTCCGCCTTCAGCCGCCGCGTGATCTCGCCCAGCCGCAGCGACTGGTCCCAGAGTTCCGCCGTATCGGTCGAGGTCGCGCCCACCGGGATCAGGTAGTTGGTCGTCCCATCCGCCGCGCCATGGCCCGAATAATAGAAGAAGCCGATCGCGCCGTTGCCGGCCGACCGCAGCGTGCGCAAGTAGCGGTTGATCGCGATGTTGGTCTCGCCGAGGCGCGCGTCCCGCAACACCGTCACCTTGAAGCCGAGTTGCTTCAGCGCCGCCTCGATCAGCGCCACGTCATTGTGCGGGTTGGTGAGCGCGCCGATCTCGCCGGTGTACTTCTGGTTGCCGATCAGCAGCGCGTGGCGCACTGGCGTCTCAGCCGCCGCCGGGAGTGCGGCGACGAGCACGAGCAGGCAGAGTATCGAGGTACGCAGCACCGACAAAGCGACCTCCAACTATATAAACACAGATACGGTTACCCTCTGCACGCGCCGTTGTCACCGCCGATCAAACTCGTCGAGCACCAACATGCCACGGATCTCATCCCCCGAAAAATGTGCGGGTCCGCTTCGCGGACACGGGAAGAAAGAAACAAGAGGTAAGGAATTAAAGGGGAAGGAGGTAAAAGCGTCCTGGGCGGAACTACCGCGAAACCAAACGAGCCACGCGGAAGCCGTTGCTGTCGAACCGGAGGCCCGACCGGGACCTGATACGGTCCGCCGAGCGGAGGCCCCTCGGATCGTAGTCCCACGAGCCGCCGCGCAGCACATGGCGTGACTGGTCGCCTCCTACAGTCCAGGCGGAACCGTCGGCTGGCGCCCCCTGATAGTTGTCGTGCCAGACGTCCTGCACCCACTCCCAAACATTGCCGTGCATATCGTGCAGGCCGAAGGCGTTCGTCTCTTTGGATCCAACCGGTGCGGTGAAGACGTGCCCGTCGGCGCAGGGCGCCACCGTCCAGTCTGCGAACTTCGACTTCGCAGTTTCGTCGGCGCCATTGGCGTACTTGCACAGGTCAGCTTCACGGTCGCCAAAATGATACTTCGGGTGCGGCGATGACGCTGACGTGACGCCACGCGCCGCGTATTCCCACTCGGCTTCAGACTGCAGCCGGTAGGGCTGGCCGGAGGTCTTCGCCAGCCACTGCACGAAGGCCATGGCATCGTTCCAGTTGATGCAAGTGACCGGGTGCGCGTCCGTCTGCTCGAACCCGGGGGACCGCCAGGACTTGTCGACCTGCTGTTTCCACTCTGTCCCGGTCCAAGTGCGACAGCCACCATCGGTCTTATGACCGGTCGCGGCCACGAACGCCGCGAATTGGCCGCGCGTCACCTCGTGCTTGCCGACGCCGACGTCGTAACCGATTGTCACTTCGCTGACCGGCTTCTCGTCGGCGTCGCCGTCCTCAGAGCCGCGCTTGTAGGTGCCCTTCGGCAACATCACCATCGGCATGCAGAGGCGAGTGCCTTTCGACGTTGTGACGCAGTCCTCGAACTCACGACGCCCGGTGTCGGCCGCATCGAGGCACTGCCTGCCGCGTCCCACCACGTCGACCTCGATGCCGGTGCAGCGCGCTTTCGGATCTGGCTGCGAGCGAGGCGGAGGAGCGGCCGACGCTACCTGCAGGCGCTTGAGTTCGGCAAGCCGCGCCTCCGCGCAGCCGGCCATCGGCGTGCCCTTGTAGGCGTCGCGCAACGACTCGACGATGGCCGCGCTCGGGTTGGTCGCGATCTTGCCGCAGATGTCGGCCACCTCGGCGCGACTGACCGGCACGGGCGCCGAAGGGCTTGGCGCGGGTGGAGGCGCCTCGGCGCGGCCGGCGAAGTATACCTCCGGCAGTGACGGGATCGACAGCCACGGGTCCTGTCCGATCGCCTGCTTCACCTTCAGATGCACGGTGCGGAACATCGCCACCGCCTCGACACCCGGCCGGCCGATCTCTTCCGCCAGCACCTTCGCGTAAGGGCCGATGCCGTCGCCCTTGTCAGAGGCCGTCTTGCCGGGTGCGGTTGCGTACGCGATCAGCATGCCGGTGGTGTCGGAGACCGGCTGGAACCCCTTCGCGTCGCCGAGCGCTTTGAATGTGCTCGACACGTCCTCCGTCACGTTCAACTCATTCCGGCAGGCGTCGAACACGATGTAGTGCGTCGCGCGCGGCGCCTCGGTCTTGAGCTTGTCGATGATCGTGCGCTGCTCGACGGCGTTGTACCAGAGGTCGGCGTCGGCCTTCTTCACATCGACAGGCACGAGGTAGTTCGCGCGGGTGTCGGGGTTCGCGATGCCGTGGCCCGAGTAATAGACGAAGCTCAACGCGCCACGGCCCGAGCGCCTGACTGCTGCCGCGTGTCGCCGGATGGCGACGTCCATCTGGCGGAAGGTCGCGTCCTTGATTATCACCACGGTGAAGCCGAGCCGCTTCAGCGCAGCGCCGATGCGGTCGACGTCGTTGTGAGGATTGCGCAGCGGGCCGACCTCGCGCGAGTAGCTCTGGTTGCCGATCAGCAGCGCATGGCGTGCGGACGCCTGCGCATGCGCTGATGACGGCCACAGCGCGGCTGCCAGCATGACCAACATCACGAACCGGCCCAAGTATGCCAGCACGCCGCACTCTCCCCTACCGGGCGTAATCTCGAAGCATCGTCCTCAGAGCATCATGCGTGGGCATCAGGCTGATGACAAGCAGCGGATCCGTTCTCCGGCGTGAGCGCGGCCAGACGCGACCCCGCCAAGTGGCAGCCGGAGTGGCCGTATCACTCGGCGGCGTGGCGCGACTGGCTCGTCGCACGCGACGAGGACGAGTACCCGCTGCTGCCGAAAGGAGTGGCGTGAGCGGGCTCGTCATGACGACCACCGTGATACGGGATATGGTCCGGCGCGTCGCCGACGGGCGCCGCTGAACGGAGATGCCGTGTGACGCCACGTCCACCCGATCCAGCGCCTTCCCGACCGAAGCATTCGTCCGGCGCGGCCGCCGTGTTGCGTGCGCTGTGGACGATCGTTTCGCGCGGTCTGGTCACCGCGCTCAACATCCTGCTCGCGCTCATCCTGCTGTTCGAGGAGTGGGGCTGGCGGCCGCTGGTTCGCGCGGTTGCGTGGCTCGCGAGATTCCGGATCGTCGCGCGGCTCGAAGCGGCCATCTCCGACCTGCCGCCGTACCCCTCGCTCGCCGTGTTCGCGCTGCCTAGCTTGATCCTGTTTCCGGTCAAGATCTTCGGGCTTTGGCTCTTGGCATCCGGGCAGGTGCTGCTGGCTGGCGCACTGCTGCTGGTTGCCAAGGTGGTCAGCACCGCGCTGGTGGCGCGGCTGTTCATGTTGACCCGGCCAGCGCTGCTGCAGATCGCGTGGTTCAAGCGCCTATACGACTGGTTCATGCCATGGAAAGAGGCACTCTTCGCCTACGTCCGCGCCTCGTTCGTATGGCGCTATGGCCGCGTGGTGAAGTCGCGGATCAAGCAACTGACACGCCGGTTGTGGTCAAGGTGGAGACCGCGGCTGATCGAAGCCGCGCGCGCAGCGCGGGCGCGGAGCCGCATCATCTGGCAGCGCTGGTTCCCGACCCGCGACTAGCGGATTAGCGATGCGTTCAATGGAGCGCCGAGCAGCAGCGTCAGGCAAAACACGGTGCGCCACCAATTCTTGTGCGCCTTGGTCGATAATCGTTTCGCGAGCGAGCCCGAACACGAGGCTAATTGCGAGTGAGATTGCGAGGAGGCCTTCGAGTGCATTCGCTGGGTAGATCATCGGTTAGTCGACGCCTTGAGCATGCCGGCAGCGTCCTTGAAGCCGCCACAATTTTTCATATATCAGGCTCGCTACGCATGCAGAGCAGGCATTGGGCCTGCGGCAACCGAGCGACCTCCGCCACGGTGCCACCTCCGATCCGGACATGCGCCTCCGGCTACCCGCCCGAGGAAACATGGAGGCGCCACACATGGGCACCTGTATCCACGACATCGTATCTGATCAGAGCAGACTTCGCTCCCGTGCGGAGGGCTGCCGATGAGCGCCTTTCGCGAACCGCGGCGGAAACTCAGCCATGACGAGGCTGCTCCGCATCGATGCCGAAACCTGCGACGTGATCAAAGCGATCACCGCCGGCGGCGGCTGGATATGCCTGGACTATGCGCCAGGACCATGGCCTTCAGATATCCTCACGCCATACGAAATGATGCGTGGCTCGCTCAGCGACCGCGAATGGCAGGCCTGGGTTGCCGAAGCCCGATCTACGCTCTCGCGGTCTGAAGCGCTCGTTCGTGCGGTGGAGCGGCATGCAACGCCGCTCGATGTACGTGCGACGGCGCTCGGCGGCCCCCTTGGACGAATGCCATAAGGGGCACGACACGGCCAGCGGTCACGACCCGGCCGTTCGATCCGATCCAACCCAGCCCGTCCACATGAAACCCGATGACCGATCGTGTCGGATCAGCATTGGTGCTCGAACGCCTGCGCCGACAGGACTGGCACGTTCATCATGGCCTGCCTGTGAAATGCGGTTGGGCATGGGGGCTGCCAGCACACTTCGTGGCCCAGGGCCTGAACCTCATTCCGGTTCCGGCGCGCTGGAATCTGCGGCTCGGATCGCTCGGCTGCTAATCCCTCGATGCTCGGCCTGAGCGTGCATGTCGCGCTCAGGCCGACGAACGAACGGCATTGGCTGCGATATCGCAGAACGCGGTGGGACCACCTCAGCTGCCCTTGCTGCTCTCGGTAACATACATCTCGTTCACACGACCGGCCGGGACAGCAACCGCAGGACTGCCTCCAGCCCAGCGCTGTTCATCTCGCCGATCAACCGCTGAACAGCGCAGCTCGAGAACAGCGATGTCCCACGTCGCGTCCCGCGATCAGCGCTGTTCATCGTCGACCAAACAGAAAACTAGCTGTCGCGGCCGCCTATGTCCTCGCCCGACCTGGACCCGGAACTCTGGTTCGTCGGGCTTCATGTACCGCCAACGCTTCGGCACGCCGGCAGCCTTCAGCGCCTTGCTGAGCGACATGTCCGATATAGCGTCATGCCCGGTCGCGATGGCGAACTTGCGGGCCAGCGTTCGAACCTGCCGCCAGCTGCGCCATCCGGTCTGACCGTGCTCCCGACACCACTCCAGCAGATCCACCACGAAGTCATCGGCCGCTTTTGGGGCCCTGGTGCGCCGTGGAGAATCGGCTTTGGAACATGCCTCAGCATCTCGCGCGTCGGTTTGCTGGTCTTGCGCTGTGGCACCGAACCACCACCGCTGAAGTCTACTGGCTAACATGGCTGCCCCCAGCCGTTCGTTGCGTCGCTGCGCCGTGGCCCAGTCGTTGCCAACAGCCGCGCATGGACACTCCCCCCCCCCCGCTCGCCCGTCGCAAGGCGCGCCGCTAGTGTGGTGATCGCAGCAAGTGCTGGTCATCCCGGTGTTTCGCCTGAAGAAGAAGTGAAGCGACCTCGGTTGCCACGCCGCTTGGACTGGACGCGTCTGACGATGCGACCACCGCTATCGCCGTGTTTGCTCAAGTACCTACGGGATGTCTTGACAGTCTGATCGTCGGTCGACCCGTCAGCACTGATCGTCTGCGTCTTGGTCTCCACGACATCGACGGTACCGAACGTGTACTGGGCTGCCGTGCGACGCCCCCGAGTCACGGTGGCATCGCTAACAAGCCGGATATACCCGAGGTCGATAAGGAGTTGCCGCGCTTGTCTGATCGTGGCGGCGCTCGCAGCGAGCGTCTTGG
>JAWKVY010000020.1:0-7129 GCA_041397745.1 Hyphomicrobiaceae bacterium
AGCGTATTGACGTATACGGATGACTGTGGGAGGATTCCGGTATGCCACAATCCTTGACCCCAGTATCACCGACAGGCCCAGCCCTCCACGAGACCACGCACGACGATGTGATGGCCATGCAGGCATCCTGTCGTGAGATCGCCGCGCGCGGAGGCGAATACGGCGAGATAGCCGCCAGCATCCTGCGTATCAGCGAGCAACTTAATGCCGCGATCGCCAAGGCCGACGCTTTTCTCGCCAAGTATCGATAGCCGCCCGCATGCATCCCGATCAGGACCAGCTAGAAAAGCATCTGCTGATCCTCGGAGGGCAAGAACTCTGGTTTGAAACCCGCATCCGGGACTTGCAGCGCATCGCCCGTGAGGAGGGGCTTGCCGGCCGGTTCGAGGCATCGGACGCCGCCTGGGATTTGCGCCAACAGCTGAAGGCCGCCTTGGCCTCGTTGCAGGTTGAGATCATGCAAACCGAACGCAAGCTCTACGGTCTGCGTCGGAACGCCCGACGATAGACGACAATGTGAGCAAGGCCCCGCTCACCCCTGCCAAAGCCTCCACCGTCCTCGCTGGCCACCTGCAGCGCATCACACACCAGCACTTCTTCCGCACGTTCGAGGACTGGCTGGCGTTGGCCATCAACGCCTTCCTCCGCGATGACGCCGCCTACATGGAGATCATGGGTAAGTTCGGTCCGCGCACCGCGCCGATGGGCGTGCAGGATCACCCAGCGGATCACTTCGCCCGTGCCCTCGGCACCTGGATGCATGCCATGCGGTTGGAGCCGGCCGACTACCTCGGTCGCGTCTACGAGGAACAGGCTCTCGCCAACAGCTACTCCGGGCAGTTCTTCACGCCGGAGCCGGTGGTGGAGCTGATGGCTGCCATGACGATGCCGGACACCCTGTCTGACGACGCCATCGTCCATGATCCCGCCTGCGGCTCGGGCCGCATGCTGATTGCCGGCATCCGGCGCAACCGATTCGCCACCTTCGTCGGCGTCGATACCGACCTCACCTGCGTGCACATGGCGGCGCTCAACTGTCTGGTCCGCAACGCAAACACCTGGATCATTCACGGCAACAGTCTGTCGCTGGAGGCCTGGCGCGGCTATGCCGTGCGCCGCACGGTGGCTGGAGGGGAATTGTACCGGCTGACCCGGGAGGAAGCGGCGCGCATCCTGAAGCTGCCGTTCGCCGCCCATCAGGAGAATACGACAGCGCTTTCCACGACCGCACCGATCGCGAGCACGCCCGAACATGTACCGACCGCGTCCCAGGAGGTCGGCGCCGAACTCGATGATGTCGCCGAGCGGTTCACCACCGATCGGCGTGGGCAGGGGGATTTCGGGTTTTGACGGTGTCGTCCGGCTGTGCTGAGATCGTAATCACCTGACAGTCCGGCCGTTGTTCGCAGCCCGCGCGCGGGCTGTGGACAACGGCCATGCCGCGCCGACGGGCCGATTAGATGGAGGTGCCAACCAACCCATCTGATTCGGAGGCGGACACGACATGACCGCCAAGAAAGTAGCACGCGCCAAGCTGTCGTTGCTGGAGCTGGCCAAGGATCTCAACAACGTTTCGAAGGCCTGCAAGGTGATGGGCTATTCCCGCCAGCAGTTCTACGAGATCCGCCGCAACTTCCAGACCTACGGCGCCGACGGCCTCGTCGATCGCCTGCCCGGCACGCGTGGCCCGCACCCCAACCGCGTCGCGGCCGAGATCGAGACCGCGATCCTCGACCACGCGCTCGCCCACCCCTGCCACGGCGCTACCCGCGTCGAGCAGGAGCTGCGCCTGAAGGGCCTCCAGGTCTCCGCCGGCGGCGTGCGTGGCGTGTGGCAGCGCCACGACCTGCTCACCAAGCACGAGCGCCTCCTGCGCCTGGAAAAGGCCACCGCCGAGCGCAAGCTCGAGCTCACGGACGAGCAGATCCGCATGCTCGAGCGCTTCTCGCCGGAGTTCCGCGAGCGCCACATCGAGGCCCCGCACACCGGCAGCCTCGTCGCCGTCGACACCTTCTTCGTCGGCGTCCTGAAGGGCGTCGGCAAGGTCTACCTGCAGACCGCCATCGACTGCCACTCGCGCTACGCCTGGGCGCAGCTGCACACATCCAAGCTGCCGCTCACCGCCGTGCAGCTCATGAACAACGAGGTGATCCCGACCTTCGAGGCGGCGGACGCGAAGATCGAGACCGTTCTTTCAGACAACGTCCTACGTCGGGAAAGTGAGCCTTGGGAGAGGCAACAGATCTCGTTTCGCTGACCGGGGTGCCCGCACCGGCCCATCCCGATCAGTGATTCCGATCGATCCCGATCAAGCGTTCCGACGCTGCTCGATCAGTCGTTCCGATTGATCCCGATCACGTATTCCGGTCGATCCCGATCAGCGTGTGGAGAGTGTGGAGGAGCGTGACGGCGCCCGTTGGTGATTGAGCGAATCGGCATGGCCTCGGCCCCTTTTCAACAGGGGAGCAGGGCATGCCCGGAGCGAGATTACCCATGCGCAAGCTACGCGAACTGCTGCGGCTGAAGGCGGCCGGGCTGCCCGGCCGGCAGATCGGCGCGAGCCTCGGCATCGGCCAGAGCACCGTGGTCGACTACTGGGCGCGTGCCCGTCGTGCCGGCATTGCGTGGCCGCTGCCCGACGACATGACCGACGCGATGCTCGAAGCGTTGCTGTTCCCGGCGCCCGTCAACGTGCCGAAGGGCAAGCGGCCGCTGCCGCACTGGCCGACGCTCTACGCCGAGCTGAAGCGGCCGGGCGTGACGCTGCAGCTGCTATGGGAGGAGCACCGCGCGGCGCACGCCGACAGTTACGGCTACTCGCGCTTCTGCGAGCTCTATCGCGCGTGGGAGGGCAAGCTCGCGCCGACGATGCGGCAGACGCACGTCGCCGGCGAGCGCGTGTTCGTCGACTACGCCGGCACGACGATCGATCTCTACGACGCCGCGACCGGCGAAGTGCACGCCTGCCAGCTGTTCGTCGCGGTGCTCGGCGCGTCGAGCTACACCTATGCGGAGGCGACGCGCACGCAGACGCTGCCCGACTGGATCGGCTCGCACGCGCGCGCCTTCACCTTCTTCGGCGGCGTACCGGGCATGACGGTATCGGACAACCTGAAGTCCGGCATCACGAAGGCGTGCTTCTACGAGCCGGCGGTGAACCGCTCCTACGAGGAGATGGCGAGCCACTACGGCACCGCGGTTCTGCCCGCGCGCCCCAACAAGCCGCGCGACAAGGCGAAGGTGGAAGCCGGCGTGCTGCTCGCCACGCGCTGGATCATCGCCAAGCTCAGGAACAGGAAGTTCTTCTCGCTGGCAGAGCTGAACGAGGCGATCGCGGCGTGTGTGACGTCGCTCAACGGCAAGGTATCGCGCCATCTCGGCGCCAGCCGTACGGCGCTGTTCGATCGTGTCGAGCGTGCGGCGCTGAAGCGGCTGCCAACCGAGCCGTTCGAGTTCGCGGCGTGGAAGGAGGTCAAGGCCGGACTGGACTATCACGTCGATGTCGAGAAGCACTTCTACTCGGTGCCGCACGCGCTCATCAAAGAGAAGCTGTGGGCGCGGATCACGGCGCGCACGGTCGAGGTGTTCCACAACGGCCGGCGCATTGCCGCCCACGTGCGATCGTCCTCCAATCGCAAGCACACCACGCTCGACGAGCACATGCCGTCGAGCCACCGGCGTTACGCCGAATGGACGCCGGAGCGCATCCAGCGTCGTGCCGCCGAGATCGGCCCGAGCACGTCGGCGCTGGTCGAGATCATCATCGCTGAGAAGCGGCACCCCGAGCAGGGCTTTCGCGCCTCGATCGGCATCATCCGGCTCGCCAAGGGCTATGCCCGCGAACGCTTCGAGGCCGCGTGCGCGCATGCGCTCGCCATCGGCGCACGCTCCTACCGATCCGTCGTCTCGATCCTGAAGACCAACGCCGATCAGTCGCGCCTCAGGCACGACGATCGCAATCGGCCCGCCAACGCCGCGGACGGGCCGGCAATTGCGCACGACAACATCCGCGGCCCCACCTACTTCCACTGAGGAGACAGCATGCTCATGCATCCCACCATCAACCTGCTGCGCGAGCTGAAGCTCGACGGCATGGCCGACGCGTTCGCCGAACTGAGTATCCAGGACAACGCGCGCGATCTCGGCCACGCCGAATGGCTCGGCATGCTCATCGACCGCGAGACGGCGAGCCGCAACAATCGTCGCTTCGAGACGCGCCTCAAGGCGGCACGGCTGCGCCATGGCCAGGCGTCGATCGAGGACGTCGACTATCGCGTGCCGCGCAAGCTCGACAAGGCGCTGTTCCAGCAACTCGCGACGTGCCGCTGGATCGCAGAACACCGCAACCTGCTCGTCACCGGTCCGTGTGGTGTCGGCAAATCGTGGCTCTCCTGCGCGCTGGCGCAGAAGGCCTGTCGCGACGGTCACACCGTCCACTACGCACGCGTGCCCCGGCTGTTCGCCGATCTGGCCCTTGCACACGGCGACGGTCGCTTCGCGCGTCAGTTCCGCCTGCTCACCCGCGTCGATCTGCTGATCCTCGACGACTGGGGTCCGGATCGCCTCACGAGCGATCAGCGCCGCGACCTCATGGAGATCGTCGAGGACCGCTACGGCCACGGCTCGACATTGATCACCAGCCAGCTGCCCGTCGACGCCTGGCACGAGGTGATCGGCGAGCCGACCTTCGCCGATGCGATCCTCGATCGCCTCGTGCACAACGCCTACCGCCTCGCCCTCGACGGCCCCTCGATCCGCAAGATCAGAGCCGGCGAAGTTGAGTTGGCGGAAAGCAGGGGCGATGCCGACCCGAGCATCACCGGCACGCATGGCACGAGCGCAGCGAAGCCGGCGAAGGGAGGAAAGAAGTGACCGGCATCACATCGGGCCCGCCCGCCCCCGAGGGTCAACAGGGCCCTCCCGCGCGCGCCGCTTTGCCAGCCGTGAGGGCGCGTCGCGTCACGCGCGGGTCCCTCCCATTGACTTCGGGGACGGCCTCACGCCGCAAAGAAAGCGAGCACGAAAACCACGCGCGGCGTATTGACGCCGGACGCGAACACTGAGAGCAACTCGAACACCTCAACGGAGCCGTCACGCACCCCGCACTCAACTGATCGCGTTCGCCTGGAACGCATGATCGAGATGCGCTGGAACCGCCGATCGAGATCCCCGGAATGGGCAGGCGGCGCTTGCGCCGGGTCGCCTTGCTCCCTCATCGGGCCTGCTCTCAATGCCTCTTGGCATGTTGGTAAACATCCGGTGAGCACCGCAGGGCCGGTGACATTCAGGCGGCCTTGCTGACCACCGCGTTCGCCGGGCGCCAGTTCCACGGCAGCAGCTCGTCGAGCTGTGAGACGGGATGCCCGGCGATGCGGGCCAGCACGTCGGCGAGCCAGGCTTGCGGATCGATATCGTTCAGCTTGGCCGTGACGATCAGGCTGTACATGGCGGCAGCGCGGATGCCGCCGCGATCGGAGCCGGCGAACAGCCACGACTTGCGCCCGAGTGCGATACCGCGCAGGCCGCGCTCGGCGGCGTTGTTCGACAGGCAGACGCGGCCGTCGTCCAGGAAGCGGGTGAAGGCAGGCCACCGCTTCAGCATGTAATCCATGGCCTTGGCGAGATCGCTGCCGCGCGCGAGCTTCGGCCGCTCGGCCCGCAGGACCGCTTCGAGATCGACGACGATGGGCGCGCTCAGCTCTTTGCGGACTGCGCGGCGCTCCTCTGAGCTCTTGCCCGCAATGCCGCGCTCGGTCTCGAACAGTCGATCCATGCGCAGCACGATCTCCAACGCCAGCGGTGAGATCAATGCTGGTGCTTTGCCCTCGGCCTTTCGGCGGGCGCCGGCCTCGATGTCGGCGAGCGCGAAGAAGGGACGGCGCGCATGCGCCCAGCAGCCCGCTTCCAGGATCGGGCCCGGCGTTCGGCCGGCCTCGTACAGCCGATTGTATCCGCCGTAGGCGTCGGCCTGCAGGATGCCTTGCCATCGCAAGAGGTGCTCTTCGACGTGTGCGCCGCCGCGGTTCCGCGAGTAATAGAACATTGCTGCCGGCGGAGCGCCGCCGCCGAACGGCCGATCATCGCGCACGTAGACCCAGCAGCGGCCGGTGTGCGTCTTGCCCTTCGCAAGTACGGGCACCGTCGTATCGTCACCGTGCAGCCGCTCCGCCGCGAAGACATGGGCCTCGAGCCGCTCCAGCAGCGGCTTCAGCACTGCGCACGCGGCACCCACCTGATCGGCGAGTGTCGACAGCGCGAGCGGCACGCCTTCACGCGCGTAGCGCTCGGCCTGACGGTTGAGCGGCTGGTGCTGGCCGAACTTCTCGAACAGCAGCATGGCGAGCAGGCTCGGGCCCGCCCATCCACGCGGCGTGACGTGGAACGGCGCGGGCGGCTCGCTGATCGTCTCGCAGTCCCGGCACGTCATCTTCTCGCGCACGTGCTGGATGACCTTCCACTGGCGCGGGATCACCTCCAGCGTCTCGGTGACGGTCTCGCCGAGTTTGCGCAGGCGCGAGCCGCCGCAGCAGTCGCAGGTCGTCGGCGCCGGAACGACGACACGCTCGCGCGGAAGATGCGCGGGGAACGGTTGGCGCGAGGGACGCTTGCGCGTGAAGGCGGCGACCGTCGTCGTCCTGGCAGCAGCCTGTTCGGCGGCGAGCTCGTCCTCGGTGGCGTTGGCTTCCAGCTCTTCGAGCCCCAACTCCATCTGCTCGATGAGCCGCGCGGTGCGCTCCGAGCGGGGACCGTAGATCTGCCGCCTGAGCTTGGCGATCTCCAGGTTCTGACGCGCGATCGTCGCCGCATCGTCGGCGTTCCGCGCGAGCGCCGTGGCGGCAACCACCCTCAGCGCATCGATGTCGTCCGGCAGATCGGGAGGCGGCGAATCCATGCTCCGAGAGAATCACGGTACGCCGCCGACCGCGCCTGCAAAACGCGGCTATCCCGCACGTTGCGGACGGAATGTGTGAAGCGGGTTACGCCAGTCGATACCGTCGAGCATGTAGGCCAGTTGGGCTGCCGTGATGGCGACGGAGCCACCCTCGGCTGAAGGCCACACGAAGCGACCGCGCTCCAGGCGCTTGGCGTAGAGCGAGAGGCCGAGACCGTCGTGCCAGAGGATCTTGAC
>JAWKVY010000021.1:0-5710 GCA_041397745.1 Hyphomicrobiaceae bacterium
AGTACAGCTCCCCACCCAGTGGTCACAGCTCCAACTGCTCCCCATAGGCTGGCTCTAGTCAAACTTACTTCACTCCATGTCTTCCCTTCATAATAATGCTGCACCGCTACATCAACAGCAAACCCGAATGCGAAGCCTAGGGCGATGCCGAGGCCCCCATTGTGCCCGTTCGGATCACTCCCGTTGATGGGATCGTTCCCGGCATAGGCGTAGCGGTTGGTGCCCACGCCCTCGAGCTCGGGGTTCCAGTCGTCGGGCGTGATGAAGCGGGCAAGCACCGGATCGTAGTACCGGGCGTGGAGGTACTGCAAGCCCGTCTCGGGATCGTATTTCTCGCCGATATAGCCCTTGGATTGGGCAAGGCCGGGGATCGGCTCGCCATAGGGGCCGTAGTTCGAGCGGTCGATGGCGGCGCCCGCGGCATCCGTCAGGAGGCGGATGGTCTTCAGGTGGTCGCGATGCATCCAGGTGGTGACGGAGCCAGCACCGGCGCCGGCGCCGACGCGCAGCCTATACTTGCACTACCGCTTCGCTACTTGAGTGCGCCGCGTCCTGGTGGACATATTTCGTCCCGACGCCGGCCTTCCGTTCGATGTCGCCGCCCAGATAGAGCGTCTCGACGAGGTCGGTGCCGACCTTCCTCAGCCGCTCGGTATGCTCGTCTGCGCTACCGCTTCGCTACTTGAGCGCGCGGTCCATAGGCATATTGCGCGCCCGAGACCAGCACCGGCCGGTCGGCGCCGTCCGCGCTCCGATCGTTGCGCCGCCCGGCGCAACGTCAATCGGCAGCGCCGAGAGCATCCGAAGCTGCGCGTGCCGTCCGACAGCATGTTGCCGTTGGCATCGTAGGTGAACGCCTTGAGGACCGTGCCGTCGGCCGCCTCGATGCGTCGTACGGCATGGGGCCGCGGACTGCCGGCGGCGCCGTAGATGTAGGTGCCGACGCGGCTGTTGAAGGTGAGGTTGCCGCCGCGCGAATAGGTGAACGACTGGTCGAGCGCGTCGTCGCCGAGATTGTCGGCGAGGAGGAGGTGGCCAAAGCCGTCGTAGCTGTAGCGCCAGCTCTCCTTGGCTGCCCGCACCGGGCCATCCCGATCAGTCATTCCGATTGATCCCGATCAGGCATTCCAGGGCCGTCCGATCAAGGGTTCCGAACGAACCCGATCAGCCGTTCCAGGTGATCCCGATCAGCGTCGGCAGGGGTGTGGATAGCGTGGATGGGCGTGACGGCGCCCGTTGGTGATCGAGCGAATCGGCATGGCCTCGGCTCCTTTTCATCAGGGAGCACGGCATGCCCGGAGCGAGATTACCCATGCGCAAGCTACGCGAGCTGCTGCGTCTGAAGGCGGCCGGTCTGCCGGGCCGTCAGATCGGCGCCAGCCTCGGCATCGGCCAGAGCACCGTCGTCGATTATCTGGCTCGTGCGCGGCGCGCCGGCGTCGCGTGGCCGTTGCCCGACGAGCTGACCGACGAGGCGCTCGAGGCGCTGTTGTTCCCGGCGCCAGCCAATGTGCCCAAGGGCAAGCGGCCGCTGCCGCACTGGCCGACGCTTTTCGCCGAGCTGAAGCGGCCGGGCGTCACGCTCCAACTGCTCTGGGAAGAGCACCGCGCAGCCCACCCCAACAGCTACGGCTACTCGCGGTTCTGTGAGCTCTATCGCGCGTGGGAGGGCAAGCTCGCGCCGACGATGCGCCAGGCGCACGTCGCGGGCGAGCGTGTGTTCGTCGACTACGCGGGCACCACGATCGACATCTTCGACGCCGCAACCGGCGAGGTCCACGCCTGCCAGCTCTTCGTCGCCGTGCTCGGCGCCTCGAGCTACACCTACGCAGAGGCGACGCGCACGCAGACGCTGCCCGACTGGATCGGCTCGCACACCCGCGCCTTCGCCTACTTTGGCGGCGTGCCGGGGATGACGGTGTCGGACAACCTGAAGTCCGGCATCACCAAGGCATGCTTCTACGAGCCGGCGGTGAACCGCTCCTACGAGGAGATGGCGAGCCACTATGGCACCGCGGTTCTTCCTGCGCGCCCCAACAAGCCGCGCGACAAGGCGAAGGTCGAAGCCGGCGTGCTGCTCGCCACGCGCTGGATCATCGCCAAGCTCCGGAACAGGAAGCTTTTCTCGCTCGCCGAGCTGAACGAGGCGATCGCCGACTGCGTGAAGGCGCTCAATGACAAGGTCTCGCGCTATCTCGGCGCCAGCCGCAGCGCGCTCTTCAACGATGTTGAGCGCGCAGCCTTGAAGCCGCTGCCAGCAGAGCCGTTCGAGTTCGCCGCGTGGAAAGAGGTGAAGGCGGGCTTCGACTATCACGTCGAGGTCGAGAAGCACTTCTACTCGGTGCCGCACGCGCTCATCAGAGAGAAGCTGTGGGCGCGGATCACGGCGCGCACGGTCGAGGTGTTCCACAAGGGCGTGCGTATCGCCGCGCACATGCGATCGTCGTCGAACCGCAAGCACACCACGATCGACGAGCACATGCCCTCGAGCCACCGGCGTTACGCCGAGTGGACGCCGGAGCGCATCCAGCGCCGCGCCGCCGAGATCGGCCCGAGCACGTCGGCGCTGGTCGAGATCATCATCGCTGAGAAGCGGCATCCCGAGCAGGGCTTTCGAGCATCGATCGGCATCATCCGGCTCGCCAAGGGCTACGCCCGCGAGCGCTTCGAGGCCGCCTGCGCGCATGCACTCGCCATTGGCGCACGCTCCTACCGCTCGGTCGTCTCGATCCTGAAGACCAACTCCGATCAGTCGCGCCTCCGGCGCGACGATCGCGATAGCCACGCCGACACCGCGGGCGCGGCCATTGCGCACGACAACATCCGCGGCCCCACCTACTTCCACTGAGGAGACAGCATGCTCATGCATCCCACCATCAACCTGCTGCGCGAGCTGAAGCTCGACGGCATGGCCGACGCGTTCGCCGAGCTGAGTGCCCAGGACAACGCGCGCGATCTCGGACACGCCGAATGGCTCGGCCTGCTCATCGACCGCGAGGCCGCGAGCCGCAACAACAAGCGCTTCGAGACGCGGCTCCGGTCGGCGCGCCTGCGCCACGGCCAGGCGTCGATCGAGGACGTCGACTATCGCGTGCCGCGCAAGCTCGACAAGGCGCTGTTCCAACAGCTTGCCACGTGCCGCTGGATTGTCGAGCATCGCAATCTGCTCGTCACCGGGCCGTGCGGCGTCGGCAAGTCGTGGCTCTCGTGCGCGCTCGCGCAGAAGGCCTGCCGCGATGGGCATTCCGTGCACTACGCTCGCGTGCCCCGGCTGTTCGCCGATCTCGGGCTCGCACACGGCGACGGCCGCTTCGCTAAGCAGTTCCGCCTCCTCACGCGCGTCGACCTGCTCATCCTCGACGACTGGGGACCGGATCGCCTGACGGCCGATCAGCGCCGCGACCTGATGGAGATCGTCGAGGACCGCTATGGCCGCGGCTCCACGTTGATCACGAGCCAGCTCCCCGTCGATGTCTGGCACGAGGTGATCGGCGAGCCGACCTTCGCCGATGCCATCCTCGACCGCCTCGTGCACAACGCCTACCGCCTCGCCCTCGACGGCCCCTCGATCCGCAAGATCAAGGCCGGCGAGGTAGACACGGCGGAGAGCGCGGGCGATACCGTCAGCTCTATCAGCACGAACGGCGCAAGCGCAGCGAAGCCGGCAAAGGGAGCCAAGAAATGACCGACAGCGCTCGTTGCCCGCCCGCCCCCGAGGGTCAACAGGGCCCTCCCATCCGCGCCGCTGCGTCAGACTCGTGGCGGTCACTCAGCGACGCGCATGGGTCCCTCCCGTTGACTTCGGGGACGGCCTCCCGTCGCAAAGAAAAAGACCACACCAACGACGTGCGGCGCCTTGACGCCGAACGCGAACACTGAGAGTCACCCGATCACATCAACGGAGCCGTCACACTATGCCCCTGCCAATGATCGGCATCGCCCGGAACGCCTGATCGGATTGCACTGGAACGGCTGATCGAGATCGCCGGAATGGGCAGCCAATGTTTTCCGCTATCCCAGTCACGTGTCTCGTCTGCGCCGCGTAGCGTATTGGTTGAGCTCCTGAGTCGCCCGTGTAATGGCTTCGCAAGCGTCGGTAACATCAGCTACATCGTGCGCAAGGGAAACATAATACTTGCTCGGAGCCTTCAGGATGCCGTGCCTGCGCAGGCTGGCATTGAAGTGTGCCGTGCGGGCGGCGTCGCCGCGCATGGTGTCGCGATAGTCATGCACCGGGCCACTGGTGAACACGACGTCGAACAGCACGGGATCGCCAACGACAGTGGCGGCAATGCCGTTCCCGGCAAGCGTATGCTCGAGATGCGACATCAGCCGGTTACCCGTGTTGCGCAAGCGTTCGTAGCTGCCGGGCCGGCGCAGGATCTCGAGTGTCTTCAAGCCGGCGACGGCGGCCACCGGATTGCCGCTCAGGGTGCCGACTTGGAATGTGAAGCGCTCGCGCCCGACCAGCGCCTTGTCGAAATGCGCCATGATATCCTTGCGGCCTGCGATCGCCGCAAGCGGAAATCCGCCACCGATCACCTTGCCAAGCGTGCAGAGATCGGGCGTGACGCCGTAGAGCGCCTGTCCCCCGCCATAGTCGAGGCGGAATCCGGTCACGACTTCATCGAAGATCAGAACGATGCCGCGACGCGTCGCTTCCTCGCGCAGTCCTTCGAGAAACCCAGCCACTGGCGGGATCAGACGCTGCAGCGGCTCTACAATGATGCCGGCGATTCCATCGGCGTGTTCGGCAATGATCTGCCGCGTCGCCTCGATGTCGTTGAACGGTGCGACAAGCACGCCGTCGCGATCGCTTTCACGAAGCCCGGCGGTATCGGGTAGTGCCTGCGGGAAGTTGACCAGCCTGTCCGGCATCATGCTCATTAGGGCATCGCCCGACATGCCGTGATACCCACCTTCGAACTTCAAGATCTTGTCGCGGCCGGTGTGCGCACGTGCCAGCCGCACCGCATACATGTCGGCCTCGCTGCCGGTGCTGACATAACGCAACTGTTCGGCACAGGGGACGGCTTCGCAGATCACTTCGGCCAGTTCGATGCCAGCAGCATTGCTGGTGAAGAATGTCGTACCCTTTGCGAGTTGCGCGATCACCGCCTCGTTCACTTCCGGGTGCGCGTGACCGACCAGCATCGGACCTGAACCGATCAGGAAGTCGACATAGGCGTTGCCGCTTTCGTCCCAGACGCGCCCACCCTCGCCACGGGCGATGACGATGCCCGGGTCGAAATTGCCGAAGCCGCCGGCCGGCAGCACGGCGGCGGCCCGCTCGAGCCACTTGTTCTCGGTCTCGGATCTTGCGCGAAGTATTGTGCGGTTCGATGCCATGGCTCACTCCATCTTGGCATTGCCATGTCGCGGGGTTCCTGCGATTGTGAACCGAGCGACGATCAATCCTGGATTTCTTGAATTTTCCTCATCTGACATCCATGACGAACAGCCCCCGCCTGGAAATCCGGCACCTGCAGATGATCCGCGCGATCGGGCGGCGCGGCCGGCTGACGGATGCGGCGGAAGAACTCGGCCTGACACCGTCGGCGCTGTCGCACCGGATCCGGGAAGCCGAGCGCCGGCTTAGCGCTGTTCTGTTCACCCGTCATCACAAGCGCCTGCGCATGACGCCGGCGGCGGAGTACCTGGCCGATACCGCCGAGCGGATGCTGACCGATCTCGTGCGCGTCGAGGCCGA
>JAWKVY010000022.1:0-4819 GCA_041397745.1 Hyphomicrobiaceae bacterium
TTTTGTCTGACAGCGCGCCGTACTTGACGGCATTGGTGGACAGTTCATGCAGGAGCAGCGCCATGCCCAGGGCTTGCTGAGCGTTGATGAGCACGGAGTCGCCCTCGATTCCACTCGTCCGTCAGGACCCAACGTATAGGGACGCATCGAGCGTTGCACGACGTGCTTCAGGTCTGCCTCCCGCCAGTCCGTCTCGAGCAGGAGCGCGTGTGATTCGGCCAGGGCCTGCAGCCGACCGGTAAAGGTTTCACGATACCCGTCTACGGTATCGCCGTCAGTCTGCGTGGCGAGCGATTGGACGACCGCCAACGTATTCTTCACGCGGTGGCTGAGCTCTCGGGTGAGCAGGTCGCGCTCAATTTCCGATTGCTTCCGCTGCGTGATGTCCTCGATAGCGAGAAGGACCAGCTGTACGTGATCGAGCTGCCGCCCATTGAGCAGCATCGTTCGCTCACCAAGGCCGTCGAAGCGATGCGTGACCTCGAAATCGCGGAACCGCTTGTCGTGCGGAAGCACATCATCCAGGAGGCGCCGCAACTCCGGCATGTCCCACTGGCCGTCGCCGAGTTCATAGATGGCGTGGCCAACGGTTTGAGCCGGGTCGACGGCGAACTGGTCGTAAAATCGCTGGTTTGCCGCGCGCACGGTGAGGTCGGGGTTGAGCACGAGCAGGGGGTCGCGGACCGTATCGACGATCGACTCGGCGAACTCGCGGGCCGCCTGCACCTCGTCAGCAACGCGCCTGCGGTCGGTGTCGTCGGTGAACGTCACCACGACGCCGTCGATGCGATCCTCTCTCGTTCGGTACGGCCGCACGCGCATGGTGAACCAACGGCCGCTCTTGCTCCGGATCTCGCTCTCGACGGGTGTGAGATCGTCGAGCACCTTGCGCGCGTCGCTCTCGACACCGTCGTAGAGCAGCTGGCTCGTGAAATCCGAGATATTCCGGCCGACGTCGTTGTCGGTGATGCTGAACAGTCGCGCCACGTTCGGCGTGAACAGCTTGATGCGCAGATCACGATCCAGGAACAAGGTCCCGATATCCGTTGCAGCCATCAGGTTGCCGAGGTCGTCATGCGCGGCAGAGATGGTGACGAGCTTGCTCTTCAGCTCGCTGTTCACGGTCTGCAGCTCCTCGTTGATCGACTGCAGCTCCTCCTTGCTCGTCTCGAGTTCCTCGGCGGTCGACCGGTACTCCTCGTTGATCGACTGCAGTTCTTCGTTAGCGGTCCGCAAGTCCTGTGTCGCCGCTTCGTGCTCGGAGCGGCTGGCCGCGAGCCTGTCCTGGGCATTGGCGAGTTCCTGGCGCAGGCGCCGGATCTCGTCGTGGTTCGCATCCTCCCCTTCGGACCTCTCGTCCTCTTCGCGTGCCTCGCCCGCTTCGAGAAAGAGAACCAGCACTTCGGCAGGCGTGCCGCCGTCGGTGCGACGGCGGGGCACGATGTTCATCGAGACGAGCTTCTTCTTCCCGTTGAACGCGACCGGGATGGGCAACGTGAGTGTTGCCTCACCATGATCGATGGCGCGCTGAAGGGCGAGCTTGAGATCGATCCTGAGCTCCGGCCTCGCCTGTGCCACCAGATACGGAGTGAACGGTCCCTCGGCCGCCAGCAGGAAGCGCGAGGCGCTCGGCGACAGGTGCAGAATGCTGCCGGTCTCATCAATCAGCGCGCTCGGGGGAGCGTGTTGCTCCAATGCCGAAGCATGCACGTACCCGGCACCCGCCGGAGTGACGTGCTGGGTGGCGCCGAGCGGCGCAAGCGGCAAGTGGCGGTGGTCGGCGACGAGTTGCGGGAGAGGCGGGGCGGTCTTGTCGGCCGTCGGCTGCGAGACGAAGATCCGTGCATCGCGGTCGACGGGGCGAAACTGTCGCGGCACGGCGTCGATCGTTTCGGCCGAGCCGAGGAACAGGTAGCTGCGCGGCTTCAGAGCATAGTGGAACAGGTCGATGAGCTGGTTCTGCAACGGCCGTTGCATGTAGATGAGAAGGTTGCGGCAGGCGACGAGGTCGAGCTTGATGAAGGGCGGGTCCTTCAGCGCGCTGTGGCTGGTGAACAGCACCAGCTCGCGGAGATCCTTGCGCACGCGGTAGGACGCACCGTCGGCAACGAAGAACTTGCGCAGTCTCTCTTCCGAAACGTCGGCCTCGATGGCCTTCACGTAACGGCCCTCCCGCGCTGTAGCGAGGGCACCCTCGTCGATGTCGCTTGCAAATATCTGGATTGCCGGACGCGCGCCGCGGCGTTCGGCCTCTTCGAGCAACAGCATTCCGATGGAATAGGCTTCCTCGCCCGTGGCACACCCCACCACCCATACGCGGATACCGTCTCCAGCGCCGATGCGGTCGAACAGCGGACGGACGACATCTGTCTCGAGTGTCGCGAAGGCCTGCGGATCGCGGAAGAACCGGGTTACCGAAATCAGCAGGTCGGAGAGCAGGACGCGGACCTCGTCCGGCTGCTCTTCGAGGTATTGGAGGTAGGCGGCGAGGTCGTCGCGGCCGGTGATCTGCATCCGGCGACTGATGCGACGGACGAGCGTCGGGCGCTTGTAGCTCGAGAAGTCGTGGCCGGTGTGCCGGTGGAGATGCGTGACGATGCGGATGACATCGAGTTCGGAATGGTGCTCGCTGAGCTCGGCGAGACGCTTCTTGTTGCGCAGCACCTCGCCGACGCGGCGTGCTAGATCGGCGACCGGCGCGATATCGTCCACGAAGCCCGTGGCAATCGCGGCGCGCGGCATCGAGGCGTACTCCGCCTCGTCCGGCTCCTGGACGAGAATGACGCCGCCGGCCTCCTTGACGGCACGGACACCGAGTGCCCCATCCGACCCGGACCCGCTGAGAACCATCGCGATGCCATCACCGCGCGCCTGCGCGACCGAACGGAAGAACATGTCGATGGGGGCACGCCGTCCCCTCGGCTCGCTGAACGGCCGGGCCGAGATGTCGTTGCCGTTGATCACCAGTTCACGATCGGGCGGGATGACATAGACGCAGTTCGGCTTGAGCTGCGGCGCATCCGAAACCTGGTGCACAGGCATGCTGGTGCGTGCCGCGAGGATCTTGTCGAGCTGGCTCGGATGGTCCGGCGCCAGATGCACGACGACTACGAAAGCCGCGCCGAGATCATCGCCGACATTCGAGAAGAATTGCTGCAGCGCCGTAACACCGCCCGCCGAAGCCCCGATCGCACAGACAGGGACGTAGGAGGAGTGAGGCCTCGGCATCTCGGCGGTGTTCATCGTCCTCCACCTGATCGGCGCCCGCTGTGATCATCGCGATGCCGCAAGGGGCGCGCAGGTCGTCCAGCCCATAATTCATCCTCCGCATTATCGTCCACTGATGCAACTGCCAAGGGAGTACCAAGTTCCTGGAAGTTACCGGGGCGCGCCCCGGAAGCGGACGTGGCGGCTGCCAAGGCTGGTAGCGGCGGTGTCGTCCCCTGCACTTCGGCGCGGCGGCCGAGTTGGTCGTATGCGCCGACGTTTCGGTGCAGGAGCCGGTTCACCGGCTGATCGGGCTCTGCCGCATGACCTTCATGCTGCGCGGCGGTCGTTCGCCTCGCACCGCACTCGACGTGCAGGATCGCGAGTTCGCCGTTATCATGTCGACCGCTCGAGCCCGGAGCACGCCCATGCCTCGCTTTGTTGCCGTCTACACCATCAAGCCCGAAGACGTCGTCGCCTTCCGCGCGCGCCCCAGATCCGAACAGGAGGCGATCGACAGCACGGGGCTGAAGGCATGGAAGGAGTGGAACGAGCGCAACGCCGACGCCATCGTTGCCGCTGACGTCATGGTGGGTAGGACCCGACGGGTCACCCAATCTGGCATCGCCGACGCGCAGAACCAGATCGCCGGTTTTGTGATCATCGAAGCCGCCGACATCGACGCTGCCGCCTGCCTCTTCCAGGACCACCCACACATCACCGTCTTTCCGGGCGACGGCATCGACGTCATGCCAGACGTCACGGGGCTTCCACTTTGAAGACGACCGAATTGCGCAGCGTCGTGTCGATCGCATACCGCGAGCAGGTATCGATCCGAGTGCCGTCCGCACCAGCGGGATTTCGCGCCTGTCCATCCGCGGCGACTCCAATCGCACGAACTGCAGATTAAGGGTTGATCGCGGGGATTTCATGTGTTTGGTTTGCAGATCAAAGCGTATCAAATGGACAATTTTCTCCGCCGTCGGCCGTTTTAGTAACTAAGAAGGCGCATCGCGAACGCACGCGATTTGATTTAAGACTGACACAGAATAACGGCGTGCAGTGCAGAGAAACTGCGCCCCTGGACGGAATCGAGGAGGCGATCAGGATGGCCAATACTGCACCGGTTTTCGGCGTCGGAGATGGCATCGTCACGACACCGATCGGCATTTCTACCGACACTGGCCAAAGCGTTGCCCTCCAGCCGGACGGTAAGATTATCGTCGCGGGGTACGGCGTCGTCGGCTCGACCGTGGATTTCGCGGTGGTTCGCTATAACCCTGACGGCACGCTGGACACGAGCTTCGGCGGTGGTGACGGCATAGTCACCACGCCTGTCGGCAGCTCCAACGACCTGGGCTTGAGCGTCGCCCTGCAGTCGGACGGCAGGATCGTCGTCGCAGGATACAGCTACAACGGGGCGAACAACGACTTCGCGCTGGTCCGCTACAACGCCGACGGCTCGCTTGATGACAGCTTCGGCGGTGGCGACGGCATCGTTACCACGCCGATCGGCAGTTCGCACGATCAAGCCTATTCCGTTGCCTTGCAGTCGGACGGGAGGGTCGTCGTTGCAGGGTATAGCCGTATCGGTTTGACCGATGATGTCGCG
>JAWKVY010000023.1:0-3978 GCA_041397745.1 Hyphomicrobiaceae bacterium
CGCACTTCTCACGGTCGCGCTGACGTGGGTATCGATGACGATTGGCTCGAAGCAGTCGACGCCGGCAGTTTTCCGGCCGAACGAGTTCGCGGCCGCCGGTCGGGCAGCTTGGGCAGGCGCAGCGATGATCCTCTGCTGTAGACGTTCGGGCTCAGATGGCGGCGTGGCCGCTCACGCCTCATAATCGGCGCGCGGCCAGTTCGAACACCTCGCGTTCCGGGCAGGCCGATGCGAAGGCGAGCTTCACGCGCCGCACGCTGATCGTGACCAGCGCGCCGATCTTCAAGAGCTTCAGCCGGATGGTGCCGCAGGTGGCGGCCTGGAGTTTGGTTCCGGCGAGCCCGATGCGGCGCACCGCGCACATCAGTACGTAGGCGAACGAGGCGAGCCACAGCCGCAGCTGGTTCGCCCGCATCGTCGGCGCCGGGGTGCGGTCGGCGAACAGATCGCCCTGGCACTCCTTCAACCGGTTCTCCATCTCGCCGCGCTGGCAGTAGACGTCTTCGTAGAGGAAGCGCGCCGGCCCGCTGGCGGGGTGGACGTTGGTGACGATGAAGCGCGGGTTGGCCGCGCCGTTGGTGTACTCCGCCTTGGCGATCACGCGGCGCTTCGCACTCCAGCTCTTGCGCGTGCGATACGCGACGTCGGCGAACACGCGCGCCGGCTGACCGGCCCGCGTCGCCTTTCGGCGCGCCCGGCGCATCTCGCGCGTGATCCTGCGCACGAGGCGGGCGTTGCCGGCGAGGCCGAGTACGTACTGCACGTCGTTGGCCTCGCACCACGTCATCAGATCGTCGCGGCAGAAGCCACTGTCGGCGCGGATGACGATCGTCGTCGCGGGCCAGCGCGTGCGGATCTGGGCGACGATGCGGGCGACCTCTTCAACGCTGCCGTCGGCGGCGTCGACGCTCGACGTTCGCAGCTTGGCGGCGAGCAGATGCCGACCGCAGAAGATGTACAGCGGCAGGTAGCAGTAGCAGTCGTAGTAGCCGTGGAAGTGGCGGCCCTCCTGCGCGCCGTAGATGGGATCGTCGGTCGCGTCCAGATCGAGCACGATGCGCGTCGGCGGCTCGCGATGCGCATCGAGGAAGATATCGACGAACAGCCGCTCGATCGCACTCCCGTCGTGGTCCAGCTTGTGGTGACGGTCGCTGCCGATCTTGCCGGCGTGCTCCATGCGGTTCAGCGTCGACTTGCCGGCGAGCCGTCCGCCCGGTTTGTCGAGCACGGCGGCGAGGGCAGGATCGTCGCGCAGCGCGTCGTGGTCGATGAGATCCTCGTGCCCGAGCGCGAGGGCGAAGATGCGCTGGCGCAAGAGGTCGGGCACCGAGTGGCGGACCGCGTCGGCAACACGCAGATCGGTGAAGCATGCCGCAAGCCGCTGCCCGAGCCCGATGGCGCGGTCGGCGGCCGACAGCAGCACGACGCCGCCGTTCGAGGTGATCGCGCCGCCATCGAAAGCACCCACAAGCCTGCGCCCGCCGGAGCTTCCCAAATCAACTTCGCTCTGGCTACAGTGTGTCGCCATCGGGGATCAACTCCTCCTCAGATCAAGTCGTTCTCGCAAAACAACTTTCTCTGAGTCGGAGCCCCGATGCGCATCACAGTCGTGAGAAGTTCAGGCTAGTGACGCAATTAGAGATCGTGACTGATGATCAAATACCTTCCATAGATGCCTTTGAGGAGTTTGTGTTTCTCAGAGTTTCCGCATCGGAGTACAGTACTACCGGATCAGAAAGCATTGAGACGTCGCCGCCTGGTGGGCGAATTGTCTTCATCTGAGTCTCGGCGCGCAGGTTTGGCTACGTAGTACGCCGGGTCAAGCCCAGCGCGACCCAGCATCGGCGTCGCATCGGCCTCCGCGCGGAATATCAATATCGACGGCTTCGCCGGCATTTTTGCTGGCGGGTCACGCTTCGCTCGACCCGCCCTACGGTTGCGAGGCCGCGAGCGGGCTCGCGCCCGCGCCCCGCCGGGGAACGGGTTCCCCGGACCCCTTCCTTCCTTGGACAAGCCAACCGGAGTTACGACCCCGAGATCGGCCGCTTCCTCAGCGCCGACCCGTTCGTGCACGCGTCGCTTGCGATCCGACGGCCTGAAGGGCCGGCGCAGCAAGCGACAAGCAAAGGCTCGCCAACCTGCAGAGCTGGAACCGCTACAGCTACGTCCTCAACAACCCGCTCTCCTACACCGACCGTCGGGCTTCTTCTTCGGCCCGGCGCCGCGAGGCGGTCGGATGGCGATGCGTGCCGATGGCGCCCGCTCGACTCCGGCACGTCAGCTTTCGGGTTGCCGGCGGCCGGCGAGCGGGCGAGGAACGCGCATCGAGCGCCCCGGACGCGAGGACCGCATGACACTTTCCCAATGGCTGTGGCTCGTCGTTCTGTCGGTGCTGTGGGGCGGGTCGTTCCTGTTCGTCGGCATCGCAGTGAAGGAGATGCCGCCGTTCACGCTCGTGCTGGCGCGTGTGGCGCTGGCCGCCGCCGTGCTGCTGCCGATCGTGCTCGTGATGGGCGAGCGGCTGCCGGCGACGCTTGCCGGCTGGTGGCCATTCTGGGTGATGGCCGTGCTCAACAACGTGATCCCGTTCACGCTGATCGTCTCGGGCCAGCGCGAGATCGCGAGCGGCCTTGCCTCCGTGCTCAACGCCACGACGCCGGTGTGGGCCGTGCTGATTGCATGGGCGCTTGCCGGCGAGCGCCCGTCGCTCAACCGCGGCGCAGGCGTGGTCGTCGGGATTGCCGGCGTCGCCGTTCTGGTCGGACCGGACGCGTTCGCGGGCAACCGATCGAGCGCACTTGGCATGGCGCTCTGCCTCGGCGGGGCGATCTCGTACGGGTTCTCCGGTTTGTGGGGACGTCGATTGAAGGCGCATCCCCCGCTGGTGACCGCACTGGCGCAACTCGTCTGCTCGTCGGTGATGCTGGCTCCCGTCGCTCTCGTCGTCGAACGCCCGTGGACGCTCGCCATGCCGGGGGCGGCGACGCTGTGGGCGATCGGCGGCCTCGCGGTGCTGTCGACGGCAGCCGCCTACATCGTGTTCTTCCACATCATGCGGGTGTCGGGACCGTTAAACGCGATGCTGGTGACCATCCTGATCCCGGTCAGCGCCATTGCTCTGGGGGCGATCGTACTGCACGAGGCGCTGGCCGCGCGCCAATTCTGGGGTGCCGCGGTCATCGGACTCGCACTGCTGGCGATCGACGGCCGGCCGACCACCTGGCTCGCGGCCCGCCTCAAGCCGGCGATGCGCAAGTGAGTTCCGCCAGATCGGCGGCGAGCCGGTCGACGGTCTCGGGCGTGGTGTCCCAGGCGCACATCAGCCGGCAGCCGAGCGGCGGCACGAACGTGTAGAAGGCCCAGCCCTTGCCGCGGAGGCCGGCCTGGACCTGTTCCGGAATCTCGGCAAACACGCCGTTGGCTTCGACCGCGTGCATCAGGCGGATGCCGGGCAGGCCGGCAAGGTGGCCGGCGAGCCGCTGCGCCATTGCGTTGGCATGGCGCGCGTTTGCAAGCCACACGTCCCCCTCGAGCAGGCCGAGCCAGGCCGCAGCGGCGAGCCGCATCTTCGAGTTCAGTTGGCCGGCCTGCTTGATGCGCCGGTCGAGTTCGGCGGCGAGCGCAAGGTCGAACACGACGATCGCCTCGCCAATCCCGAGACCGTTCTTCACGCCGCCGAACGTCATGACGTCGACACCGGCCCGCCAGCTCGCTTCCGCCGGCGTGCAGCCGAAGCGGGCCACCGCGTTGGCAAAGCGCGCGCCGTCGAGGTGGACCTTGAGGCCGTGCTCGCGGGCAAGTGCGGCCAAGGTCCGCATCTCGCCGAGCGTGTAGACGGTGCCGAGCTCCGTCGCCTGCGTCAGCGACAGAACGGTCGGCTTGACGTGGTGCACGCCCTCGAACTTCGTGGCGAGGCGCGCGACGGCCGCGGGCGTCAGCTTGGCGTCCGGCGTGTCGGCGGTCATCAGCGTCGCGCCG
>JAWKVY010000024.1:0-3305 GCA_041397745.1 Hyphomicrobiaceae bacterium
CGAAGACGTGGGCCTCGAGCCGCTCCAGCAGCGGCTTCAGCACTGCGCACGCCGCACCGACCTGATCAGCGAGCGTCGACAGCGCGAGCGGCACGCCTTCGCGGGCGTAGCGCTCGGCCTGACGGTTCAGCGGCTGATGCTGGCCGAACTTCTCGAACAGCAGCATGGCGAGCAGGTTCGGCCCGGCCCAGCCGCGTGGCGTGACGTGGAACGGTGCCGGCGGCTCGCTGATCGTCTCGCAGTCCCGGCACGTCATCTTCTCGCGTACGTGCTGGATCACCTTCCACTGGCGCGGGATCACCTCCAGCGTCTCGGTGACGGTCTCGCCGAGTTTGCGCAGGCGATCGCCACCGCAGCAATCGCAGGTCGTCGGCGCCGGGACAACGACGCGCTCGCGCGGAAGATGCGCGGGGAACGGTTGGCGCGAGGGACGCTTGCGCGTGAAGGCGGCGACCGTCGTCGTCCTGGCAGCAGCCTGTTCGGCGGCGATCTCGTCCTCGGTGGCCGCGGCCTCCAGCTCCTCGAGTTCCAGCTCCATCTGCTCGATGAGCCGCGCGCTGCGCTCGGATCGGGGGCCGTAGATCCGCCGCTTGAGCTTGGCGATCTCCAGCTTCTGGGCTGCGATCGTGGCCGCGTCATCAGCGTTCCTGGCACGGGCGAGCGTCAACTCGGCTTCCACCCTGGCGGCGCGCTCCGACTCCGATGCGCGTGCCAACAGCGCGGCGGCCAGTTCGGCCTTCAGCCTCTCGATGTCGTGGGATGGCGAATCCATGATCCCAAAGAATCACAGTGCGTCATGCGCCGCTCGCACAAAACGCTGCTATCCCGCGCGTTCGGGGCGGAATGTGTGAACCGGGTTACGCCAGTCGATACCGGACAGGAGATAGGCGAGCTGGGCCGCCGAGATGGTGACCGAGCGCTCCTCCGGTGCACGCGCGGACGAGGCGGTCACGATCGGCGGCCAGATGAACCTGCCGCGCTCCAGCCGCTTGGCATACAGCGACAACCCGAGCCCGTCGTGCCAGAGGATCTTGACGAGATCGCCTCTGGCGCCTCGGAACACGAAAAGATCGCCGGCGAAGGGATCACGGCCGAGCGTCTCCTGAACCTGGAGCGAAAGCCCGTTCATGCCGCGCCTCATGTCGGTCTTGCCGACAGCCAGCCACACGCGCACGTCCGGCGGCACCGGGATCATCGGTTCTTCTTTCCAACGCCTTCGGATCGGCTCAGCACGTCGAGCACGCGTTTGAGCGCACGGGCATCGAAGTCCGAGCCGACGCGAACGCGGCAGTCGCCGCCGACTTCGATCTCGATGGTGTCGGAGCGAGCCGGCGGCGGTGCCGCAGACTTCTCGCACTCCGGCCCCGATGTGATCGCCACGGACACCAGCCCCGCCAGCGACGTGGCGGGCGGCGGTGCCTCCTCCGCCCCCAGATAGCGCCGGCGCCACGCGAAGACCTGGTTCGCATTGACGTCATACTGCCGCGCCACCACCGAAACCGATGCGCCCGGCTGAAGTGTCGCCTCGACGATCTCGCGCTTTAGCGCCACCGGCCAGCGCTTGTTGCGCCGGCGCTTCCCGTCATTTGTGTCCACATCCGACATCGTGGGCACTTCCTCGCACCGCGTTGATCCTCACCAGCCCGGCAGACTCGACGCGGCAGCTCAATCAGACAAGGCGGCGCTCACCGGAGGGAGACGCTTCTCGCGTGCGATCATGTTGCGCAGGAAGCGTCTCGGCTTGTGGCAGAACTGAACAGATTTGAGCGCCTGCCCTGCTACCTCGTAGACATCCTTGAGGCGCGATCCCGGATCGTCCTTCGATGAGTACTTGCAATGATAGAGCGTCACCTCGACGACCCCGTCGCGGATCTTGATGGCGATAACGTCGGCGAACTCGCCGGTGCCGTCGTCGTCGAAGATGATGTCGAAGTCCTTCGCCTTGAGCTCCTCGATCACGCGATACTGGACGGAGTCGGTGCGCTGCTCGATCCCCTGGGATTCCGTCCGGATATTGGTGCCCGTCCAGTCCCAGATCACGAGCTTGCCGTCCAGATGGGGGCGAAGTTCCAACTCCTCCGGCAGCACGTAAAGGTGCGAGTAGATCAGGAATGACCCGTCCGCGAAATCGATCTGCGGCGCATCGTCGGCGAAGTAGTCAGCGGCCGGCGAGGTCCTGCGCTGCGTCTTGACAGTGACGGCTGGTCCGCAGACCTGCCGGTAAATGACTTCGCCGCCGTCGAATACCACCTCGAACATTGCAGTGTCGTCGCCGCCCTTTACGGCGAACCGGAGTGGTCCCGTCTGCTCGTTGTCTGCCAGTGCCAGCTCGCACTCGGTCAAGCCGTAGGCCCGCTCGCCGAACCGCAACTCGACGCGCTCCTCGTAGGCATGCAACATGCCCTGTGGCCAGTGGATCACCAGCGGAACCGCATCGGGCCTTGCAGAGATCTGTCGGGGCCGCATTGCCGACGCGAACGCGGCGGAACTCGGGATCGCATCGTTGGTCAGCAGCAGACCGAGCCTCGCGCACCACGCGATCCAGTCGACTAGGTCCTCCACGCGGGCATGCGACCAGAATTTGCCCTTGATCGAGCATCCCAGCGTGCGCGGCTCGCCTTGCTCGAAGCCGGCGCCGAAAATGTTGTTCTGGATGCGCTCGTTGGCCTTCAGGCTGTCGAGGCCGCCGCTGACATCGATACCCATCACCATCGAGTAACGCGTGCCGCCGCCCTGGCGGTGCGTCATGCCGAGGTTGCGGATCACCAATTGCCTGAACTCGTGGAAGCAGCGGAACACCTGCTGACCGCGGATGCGCGTGGCGCCGTCGCCGCCGATCGTCCGCGCAAGCGCATCGGTGACCGAGCCGCCGGTGCTGCTGAGATAGAGCAGCTGCGCCGTCTCGTCCCAGTGGGCGAGAACTAGCTCCCACGTGACGTCCGTCGCCGTGCTAGATCGCGTCCATTTCGACTGTGTCTCGTGACGTAGAACGCATACAGCTAGGCGCTGACGCTCGTTGACTTTCATACCGACGAACGAACCAGTCGGCACCGCATCCTCGATGCCGTAGGGGTTCCAACGTTCGCAGCCTGGCGTCTTGAACACAACCGCGTTCATCGACGGTTCGATTGTTTGCAGCGGCACCTCGTGCAGATCGCCTTGGAAGCCGTCGAAAAGGGTTGCGCGGTCTATCGCCCGGCCGACACGGTCGGCACTCAGATTGGCGATCAGGAAGTTCCAGTCGGCTTCCTCCGCGTAGAGCTTTGACAGTGCGCGGTCGAGGCGGTCCTGGTCGGTGTTGGCGA
>JAWKVY010000025.1:0-3080 GCA_041397745.1 Hyphomicrobiaceae bacterium
AAGGGAGACGAATCCAAGTCGGGTGGCATCGCGACCAACATCGGCGTGCACTTCTACGACATGCTGAGCTTCGTCTTCGGCAAGCTCACGCGCAACGTGGTGCATCACCGGGCCATGGACTGCGCCTCGGGTTATCTCGAGTACGAGCGCGCGCGGGTGCGCTGGTTCCTGTCGATCAACGTCCGTGACGTGCCGCCATCCGTCGCCGAGTCGCAGCGCACGTTCCGCTCGATCACGGTGGATGGCCAGGAGATCGAGTTCTCCGAGGGCTTCACAGACCTGCATACGCTGAGCTACCAGGAGATTATCGCCGGGCGCGGCTTCCCGTTGTCCGACGTGCGCCCATCCGTCGAGACGGTTTCGCATATCCGCACGGCGCCCATCCGACTGGGTGACGGCGAGCGCCATCCCTTCCTCGCGAAGGTGCTCGGTGACAACGGAAGGTACCAGCATGGCTGGCCCGTCTGACGCGGCGGCCGAGATGCGCGAAGATCCGCGCTTCCCGGGCGTGAAGATTCACGAGAGCGCCTATGTCGATTGGCCCTGCAGCATCGGCGCGGGCACGCGCATCTGGCATTATGTGCACATCCTGAAGGACACCGAGCTCGGGCCGGGCTGCTCGGTCGGCCAGAACGTGATGATCGGGCCGCGGGTCAAGGTCGGTGCCAACTGCAAGATCCAGAACAACGTCAGCCTCTACGAGGGCGTGGAGCTCGCCGACGGGGTCTTCTGCGGGCCCTCCTGCGTATTCACGAACGTCGTCACACCGCGGGCCGAGTACGAGCGCAAGAGCGAGTTCAAGCCGACGCCCGTCGGTCGCGGCGCCACGATCGGCGCCAATGCGACGATCGTGTGTGGTCATCGCCTCGGCGCTTATTGCCTGATCGCGGCGGGCGCGGTGGTGACCACGGACGTGCCTGACTTCGCGCTGATGGCAGGTGTGCCGGCACGCCGCATCGGCTGGGTCAGCAAGGCCGGTCGGCGCCTCGGAGCCGATCTCGTCTGCCCCGAGGACGGCAGCCGTTACAGGGAGACCGCCGATGGCCGCCTCGAGGCCCTCTGAGACAGGGGCGCCGCCACTCGCGTTCATCGATCTGGCTGCGCAGCAGGCGCGTATCAGGCCGCAGCTCGATGCCGCGATTGCCCGCGTGCTCGCGCATGGCGCCTACATCATGGGGCCGGAGGTGGCCGAGCTCGAGCGCCAGCTCGCGGCCTTCGCGGGTGCGCGGCACGCTGTCACGTGTGCGAGCGGCACCGATGCCCTCCTGATGATCGCGATGGCGGAGGGCATCGGGCCAGGAGATGCCGTGATCTGCCCGGCCTTCACGTTCACGGCGACGCCCGAAGCTGTGGCGCTGCTCGGTGCAACGCCGGTCTTCGCAGAGGTCCGCGCCGAGTCCTTCAATCTTGATCCCGCGCGGCTTGCCGACGCCATCGCCGCAGCGCGAAAGGCGGGGCTCAGGCCCAAGGCGGTCATGGCGGTCGATCTCTTCGGACTGCCTGCCGACTATGATGCCATCGCCGCCATCGCCGAGGCGGAGGGGGTGTGGATCCTGGCGGACTCGGCGCAGAGCTTCGGCGCCAGCCGGGCCGGTCGCCGCGTCGGCACGTTCGGACGCGCCACGGCGACGAGCTTCTTTCCCGCGAAGCCGCTCGGCTGCTACGGAGATGGTGGCGCGGTGTTCACCGACGATGATGCGCTCGCCGAGCGCCTGAAGTCGATCCGCCTGCATGGCAAGGGCGACGACAAGTACGACATCGTGCGCTTCGGCATCAACGGCCGGCTGGATACGCTGCAGGCGGCGATCCTCATCGAGAAGCTGGCGATATTCGCGGACGAGATCGACGCGCGCGAGCGTATCGCGCGGCGCTATGCTGCCGGGCTCGCGGATGTCGTGACGGTGCCAGTCGTTGACAACGCCTCGCGCTCGGTCTGGGCCCAGTACACGATCCGCGTGCCGGCGGCTGCGCGTGCCGGCCTGATGCGTTCGCTGGCCTCGCAAGGCATTCCGAGCAACGTCTACTATCCGCGGCCGCTGCATCACCAGACGGCCTATCGCAGGTGTCCCGTTGCCGTGGGGGGTGTGCCGGTCGCCGAGGCCTTGGCACGCGAGGTTCTGAGCCTGCCGATGCACCCCTATCTGACGGAGCAGGACCAGGATCGCGTCATTGCCGGCGTGCGACGCGCCGTTGGAGCAACGGGAGCTGAGGGCTGATGTCTGAACAGCAGGCGCAGGTGCCGAGCCTCGAAGAGGTTCGGATCGCGGTGATCGGCCTCGGCTACGTCGGCCTGCCGCTCGCGGTCTACCTGGCGCGCCATTTCCCCGTCACGGGCTTCGACATCTCGGCCGCGCGCATCGACGAGCTCAGGAGCGGGCGCGATCGCACGGGGGAAGTGACGGTCGAGGAGTTCGCCGCGGCGCGCACCCTGTCATTCTCGGCCTCTATCGAGGATATCCGCCCGGCCAACGTCTATATCGTCACGGTGCCGACGCCGATCGACAGCGCCAACCGTCCGGATCTCTCGCCGCTGGAAAAGGCGAGCACGACCGTTGGCGGCGTGCTCTCCCGCGGCGACATCGTCGTCTACGAATCGACCGTCTTCCCCGGCGCCACGGAGGAGGTCTGCGTGCCGATCCTCGAGAGGCTCTCGGGGCTGGCCTTCAATCGCGATTTCTTTGCCGGCTACAGTCCGGAGCGCATCAATCCCGGCGATACCAGACACCGCCTGCCCGATATCCTCAAGATCACCTCGGGCTCGACACCGGCCGCCGCCGAACTGGTCAACGGCATCTACGCGCGCGTCATCACGGCGGGCACGCATCGGGCGAGCTCGATCCGCGTCGCGGAAGCGGCGAAGGTGATCGAGAACATCCAGCGCGATGTCAATATCGCCCTGGTCAACGAGCTGGCGCAGTTGTTCAAGCGCATGGGGCTCGACACGCGCGAGGTTCTGGCGGCGGCCGGTACCAAGTGGAACTTCCACGGCTATACGCCCGGTCTCGTCGGCGGACACTGCATCGGCGTCGACCCCTACTACCTGACCCACAAGGCGCAATCGATCGGCTTCCATCCCGAAA